>UBTY01000018.1 GCA_900468535.1 Hyphomicrobiales bacterium
ACCTTTCTAAGTCAACAGCGCTTTCCAAAAAAAGAGAGATTTCGCATATCGCATTGAATTAACACGCGTATTTTCGGAAACGTCTTTTCAGCCCTCGTCCAGCGTCCAATAGCCGGGTTATTTCCGGCGAAATCATGCGGGAAAACAGAATAAGCATCGCCTTCGCCCTCACATCTTCACAATCGGATGGTCTTCAAGAGCGGATGTCAGGCATGCATACGCGTGCGATTTGACTTCCATTGCCAAACTATGCACTTTTCGCGCCAGCCAGAGCTGCCGAAGAAGCCATTGAAAGGACGCGGACAAACCTGCCATGATGACGGAGAAGATGATGATCCGCTCGTTTGGCAACGAGCCACCGCTTCTCGCCGACGGCAGACGCGCGCCCGACCGCAGGGAAGTTTCCTTGCGTTGGCTTTCGGGTACGTTCCTCACAGGTATTACATCTAGCGTATTGATGGGCGTTGCGCTCTTTGCGGCACTCGACGGCCGCCAGCAGCTGGCAATCCCTGCCGAGGCCTATGCGAATATCAATACGGATACGCACGCCGGCGATACCGATGTGACGCGCGGCAGCCGCCTGATTTCGCCCGCGATTGCTGCCAAGCCCTCCGACCGCAAGATCATGGAAGTCTCGACCGTCGTCCACGAGGGCGACAAGGAAGTCGTCCGCCGCCAGCCATTCGCGCGCGTGAAGATGACGCTTGCCGCGAACCATGTGGCAACAGAAGACTATCCGAGCTTCAACCCGCTGACGATCTTTTCGGCCGACGAGCCGGACGCGCAGCCGGTCGCCCGCACCGGACAGATCTACGGCTCCGACGTCGAATCCGAAGTCAGCCTGAAAACGGTCGCCTATCCGACGGCGAAATCAGATCTGCAGGTCGCAGCCGGCATGACGCTCGACGAGATCGAGGAGAACGTTCGGTCCAACGGCTCGGTCCTGACAGACGGCACCGCCCAGATCGCCGCTCTCTATTATGTCGACCCGCGGCGCTTTTCCAACGACGACAATGATGTAGACCTGACGGCCGGCCTGACGGCTCGTGTTCTCGAGCAGAACATGACGGTTTCGGCGCCGGAATCGATCACGCCGCAGACCGAGGAATTCGCCGACGACATCATTCCGGTTCGCCAGGCGTCGTCCATCACCAAGGCGATGATGGACTCGGGCTATCCTGAGCCGCAGGCAAAAGGACTGGCTGGCTATCTGTCGCCGCTCGTTGGATCGGAGGATCTCAGCAAGGGCGACGTTCTGCGCATCGGCATCCTGCAGAAGGGCGAGCAGGCGAAGATCATCCGCGCCAGCGTCTATCGCGGCACTCGCCATCTCGTCACCGTCGCGCTCGACGATCACGACCGGTTCGTCGCCGGTCGGGAGCCGCCGCAGCTCGATGCCGTGACGACAGCCTTCGACGACAGCTCGTCCTCGGTACCATCCAACCAGAATCTGCCGCGCGTTTACGACGGTATCTACCGCGCCGCGCTGTCCTACGGCATGACCAAGGACATGACCGCGCTGGTCATCAAGCTGCTGGCGAGCAGCGTCGATTTCCAGGCGGAGCTGCGTCCGACCGATACGCTCGAGGCCTTCTTCTCTGTCGCCGACTCCAGCGGACAGGCGACCGCGGATTCCGAGCTTCTCTATGTCAATGCGCGCTTCGGCGACACACAGACGCGCTTCTACCGCTTCCAGGATCCGGAAGACGGTTCGATCGACTACTTCGATCAGGATGGCAAGAGCATCCGGCAATTCCTGCTGCGCAATCCCGTTCCGAACGGCATCTTCAGATCGGGCTTCGGCATGCGCCGGCATCCGATCCTCGGTTTTGCCCGCATGCATACCGGCGTCGACTGGGCCGCGCCGCGCGGCACGGCGATCATCGCCGTCGGCAACGGCACGGTTGAAAAGGCAGGTTGGGACTCCGGCGGCTACGGCAACCAGACGATCGTTCGCCATGCGAATGGCTACGAATCCTCCTACAATCACCAAAGCGCGATCGCCAAGGGCGTCGTCCCCGGTGCCAAGGTGCGTCAGGGCCAGGTCATCGGCTGGGTCGGCACGACGGGCGAGTCCACCGGACCGCATCTTCACTACGAGATGATCGTCAACGGCACCAAGGTCGATCCGTTGCGCGTCCGCCTGCCGGGCGGCAAGTCCCTGACCGGCACCGCGCTTTCCAAGTTCGAGGACGAGCGGCAGCGCATCGACGCGCTTCTCGGCAACCAACCGCCGCCGCAGGTGGCGAGCAAATAAAGATCGAACAAAAATGGCGGCCGAAGCCGCCATTTTCATTTTGATATCGAACGTTTTAGGCCGCCTGGTCGACCGTGGAATTCCGCGTGCGGAACAACAGCCGATCCGTGCCGCTGGTGATCTTCACTGTCGATCCATCCGGCACCTGACCGGAGAGGATCTGTTCGGCGAGCGGATCCTGAACATACTTCTGGATCACCCGCTTCAGCGGACGCGCGCCGTAAACCGGGTCGTAACCCTTGTTGGCGAGCCAGTTGCGGGCATCGTCGTCGAGTTCGAGCGTGATCTTGCGCTCGGCAAGCAGTGCCACCAGACGCTTCAGCTGGATGTCGACGATCGCGCCCATTTCCTCGCGCTTCAGGCGATGGAACAGGATGATCTCGTCGATACGGTTCAGGAATTCCGGTCGGAAATGACCGCGCACGACGTCCATGACCTGTTCGCGAACGGCTTCGCTGTCGTCCCCGTCCTTCAGCTGGGTCAGGTATTCCGCACCAAGGTTCGATGTCATGATGATCATCGTGTTGCGGAAATCGACTGTCCGGCCCTGACCATCGGTCAAACGACCGTCATCCAGAACCTGCAGCAGGATGTTGAAGACATCAGGATGCGCCTTCTCGATCTCGTCGAACAGCACGACCTGATAGGGCCGGCGGCGCACGGCCTCCGTCAGCGCTCCGCCTTCATCATAGCCGACATAGCCGGGAGGGGCACCGATCAGCCGGGCCACGGAGTGCTTCTCCATGTATTCCGACATATCCATGCGCACCATCGCCGTTTCGTCGTCGAAGAGGAAGCGGGCAAGCGCCTTGGTCAGTTCCGTCTTGCCGACGCCGGTCGGACCGAGGAAGATGAACGAGCCGATCGGCCGGTTCGGATCCTGCAGGCCGGCACGCGCACGGCGCACGGCACGCGACACGGCCTGAACCGCGTCACCCTGGCCGATCACCGATTTCGCCAGCTCGTCTTCCATCCGAAGCAGCTTGTCGCGCTCGCCTTCCAGCATCTTGTCGACGGGAATACCGGTCCAGCGGGAAACGACATGCGCGATGTTATCGGGGGTCACGACCTCCTGCACCATGGCGCTGCGATCGCTGTCCTGCTGTTCAGCCTCGCCAAGCTTTTTTTCCAGTTCCGGAATGACACCGTAGGTGAGCTCGCCGGCGCGCTGGAACTCGCCCTTGCGCTGGGCGATCGCCAGATCGTTGCGTGCTTCGTCCAACTGCTTCTTCAGGTCCGCTGCCAGGCCGAGCTTCTGCTTTTCCGCCTGCCAGCGGGCGGTCAGGGCATCGGCCTCTTCTTCCAGACCGGTCAGCTCTGTTTCAAGCCGCACCAGGCGGTCGGCAGACGCCGTATCGGTTTCCTTCTTCAGCGCTTCGCGCTCGATCTTCAGCTGCATGATGCGGCGATCGAGTTCGTCCAGCTCCTCGGGCTTGGAATCCACCTGCATGCGCAGCCGTGCCGCGGCTTCGTCCATCAGGTCGATGGCCTTGTCCGGCAGGAAGCGGTCGGTGATGTAGCGGTTGGAAAGCGTCGCAGCCGCAACGAGAGCCGAATCCGAGATGCGGACCTTGTGGTGCTGTTCGTATTTTTCCTTGAGACCGCGCAGGATTGAGATCGTGTCCTCGACCGTCGGCTCCTCGACCATGACAGGCTGGAAGCGGCGGGCAAGGGCCGGATCTTTTTCGACATGCTTGCGGTACTCGTCGAGCGTGGTCGCACCGACGCAGTGCAACTCGCCGCGGGCAAGCGCGGGCTTCAGCAGGTTGGAAGCGTCCATTGCTCCATCCGCCTTGCCGGCACCGACAAGCGTGTGCATTTCGTCGATGAAGAGGATGATCTCGCCGTTTTCGGCCTGCACCTCGTTCAGAACTGCCTTCAGACGCTCCTCGAACTCGCCGCGATATTTGGCGCCTGCTATCAGTGCGCCCATATCGAGCGCCATCAGCTTCTTGTCCTTGAGCGACTCCGGCACGTCACCGTTGACGATGCGCAGCGCAAGGCCTTCGACGATGGCGGTCTTGCCGACGCCCGGCTCGCCGATCAGTACCGGATTGTTCTTGGTGCGGCGCGACAGAACCTGGATCGTGCGGCGGATCTCGTCGTCACGGCCGATGACAGGATCGAGCTTGCCTTCGCGGGCTTCGCTGGTCAGATCGCGAGCGTACTTCTTCAGCGAATCGAAGCCCTGTTCGGCGTTCGAGCTGTCAGCGGTGCGACCCTTGCGGATCTCGTTGATCACCTGATTGAGCGCAAGCGCGGTGACGCCGGCGTTCTTCAACGTCGTGGACGTCGAGGCCGAAGATTCGATCGCCAAGGCCTGCAACAGGCGCTCGACGGTGACGAAGCTGTCGCCAGCCTTCTTCGATGCCTCTTCGGCGGTCGAAAGAACCTTGGCAAGCGGCTGGGCAAGATAGATCTGTCCATTGCCGCCGGAGACTTTCGGCAGCTTGGCAAGTGCTGCTTCGTTGGCAAGACTCGCAGCCTTGGGATCACCACCGGCGCGCTCGATGAGCGACGCTGCCATGCCCTGGTCATCGTCCAAAAGAACTTTCAGGACATGCTCGGGAGTGAATTGCTGGTGTCCCTGCGCAAGCGCATAGGTCTGGGCGGATTGAATAAAACCGCGCACCCGCTCGGAGTATTTTTCGATATTCATACTGTACCTCCTTAGATCGCCCTGCCCTCATAAGGCACAGGCCGATGACTGAGATTGAGCTCCCTCAAACGGCAAGCCCATTGTTCCACCACGCTTGCGATTTGTGGTCGAGGAACTTGGGCTGGATATGGTGGAGGATTTGAAGAGTTTAAAGAGGCCGAAACCGAAAAACGCACGCGGTGAATGGTGGTCCGCGCCGTCCGCGAACCGCGCCATGAGACCTACCCGGCGCCGCGTCCCCACCCAAAACGAAATCGCCCTGCCGACGAAAATACGCAGGCAGGGCGAACACTTGTCAGTAACGTGGGAAAACCTCAGGCGGCGAGATCGTCCGTCTCGTTTTCCTTGAACATCTTGGCGAGGTTCAGGAAGCAGATCATGCCGTTCTCCGAGGCAATGATGCCTTCGCAGAAGGCGCGATCGAAGGATGCGGTGACCTCTGGAACCGGCTGCACCTGGCTCGACGAAATCGTGAGGATGTCGGATACGCGATCCACCAGCATGCCGATGACCATGTTGTGGACCTCGGCGACGACGATGGCGCTGCGCTCGTTGGCGACGGTGCTCTTCATGCCGAGCTTGAAGGCCAGATCGATGATCGGAATGACCGAGCCGCGCAGGTTCATGACGCCGATGACGTCAGCTGGCGAATGCGGGATCGGCGTCGACGGAGCCCAGCCGCGGATTTCGCGGATCGTCGTCGTCTTCACGCAGAATTCCTGATCGTGCAGGCGGAAGGCAATGATCTCAAGCGTATCGCCGCTGAAGCTCGTGGAATTGATCGTGGCCATTAGATTTGTCCCAACTGTATAGAGCCAGGGCAGAAGCAACCACGCCACCATTGGCGCCGATCCACTTTGCCTTCAAGCCGCCAGTTCTCTCGAAACGGAGAGTACTGTCACGGTTAAAACCGGACATTAAAGAAAGAGTGTTTCCCAAATCTAAATCGCCCGGGAGGATTTTTTGCCTGGCGTAAAGCGGCTATTTGGCTGCGGGCAATCGACTTGTTTGAAGCAGGCGCGGATCGTCCAGCAGGATTGCGTCGGGCTCGATCGCGGCGATCCGCGAAAGCCCCGCGTGATCCACCTCGCCCACTGGAAAAGGCGGATATTCCGCAAGAGCAACGGATCGAGCCTGCCCGACCATCACGGCAAGCTGAAGATTGGCGCGACGAACGGCGGCAACGTTCTCCTCTACCGCCCAGGCCTGCCAAAGCCGATACCAGGTCGCGCCTGCAGCGGCAGCTTGTTCCACAAGATCGGGAGCATCAAGAAACGCTAGGATGGCGAGGTCATCGGTCCGCAGTCGGGCCGCATGGATCAGCGGGAGGCTCCTCAAGCCCAGCAACACACGCCGCTTCGCGCCCGATCGCTCGATCTCCTCCATGACCCGCAACAAGGCGGCTTCATCGCCAAGCTTGAAGTCCAACAAAACGCCGAGCTGGCCGGAAGCCGCAAGTGCTTCGGACAGCGTCATGACCTCGGGCAGAAGTTGCCGCAGCACCGACAGGTCGAGATCGCCTACGGAACGCGGGTCGCCACACAGACGGCTGAGATCCGCATCGTGGACGCAGACGAGAATGCCGCCGCGAGTCTGGCGTATATCGGTTTCGATGGCGTCCGCGCCCTCTGCCTCGGCGGCCCTGAGAGCCGCCAAGGTGTTTTCACGCGCCAGCGCGGCCCCGCCGCGATGCGCGATGACGAGTGGCCTGCCGATGGTCTGTCGCCAGAGGTCCGGCATTTGGGCTCCGTAAGTGAACAGCATACTGTCCGCACAGTTGCCCGCACCGCGAGGAGATCGCAAGCCTCAGACGATTGTCTTCTGGATCTCGTCCACCGCCCATTCCACCTGCTCTTTAGTGATAACAAGCGGTGGCGCCAGGCGAATGGTGTTCTCGTGCGTGTCCTTGGCGAGCAGTCCACGCTCCTTGAGCGCGTAGCAGAACTGGCGGGCGCCACCGGCTTCCGGCACGAGCTCGACGGCCATCATCAGGCCGCGGCCGCGCACATCCTTGACGATGTTGGAGCGGATCGAGCGCAACCCTTCCAGGAAGTAGTCGCCCATGACGGCCGCGTTCTCGATCATGCCCTCTTCGGTCAGCACCTTCAGGGCGCTGCGGGCGACCGCGCATGCAAGCGGGTTCCCGCCGAACGTCGAACCATGCTGACCGGGTTTCAGCACACCGAGAACTTCAGAATTCGAGAGAACGGCTGATACGGGATAGAAGCCGCCCGAAAGTGCCTTGCCGATCAGCGTCACATCGGCCTCGATCCCCTCATGCTCTTCCGCCAGCAGCTTGCCGGTTCGGCCAAGCCCGGTCTGGATCTCGTCGAGGATCAGCGTGATCTTGTGGTTGGTGCAGAGCTCGCGCACGCGCTTGAAATAGCCGGCCGGTGGAATGATAACGCCGGCCTCACCCTGGATCGGTTCGATCAGCACAGCCACCGTGTTCTCGTTGATGGCGGCCGCCAGCGCGTCCGCGTCGCCAAAGGCAACGGTGCGGAAACCCGGCGTGTAAGGCCCGAAGCCGGTGCGCGCATCGGGGTCCGTCGAGAAGCTGATGATCGTCAGCGTGCGGCCATGAAAATTATCCGAGCAGACGATGATCTCGGCCTTGTTCTCGGGAACGCCCTTGACCTCGTATCCCCACTTCCGCACGGCCTTGATTGCCGTTTCCACGGCTTCCGCACCGGAATTCATCGGCAGGATCTTGTGCGAACCGGTAAGCGCTGCGAGCTCTTCGTAGAGATGTGCGAGCTGATCGTTGCGGAACGCGCGCGACGTCAGCGTCAGCTTTCCTGCCTGCTCGACCATGGCGGCAAGGATCTTCGGATGGCAATGCCCCTGATTGACCGCGGAGTAGGCCGAAAGGCAATCGAGATAACGCTTGCCGTCGGTGTCCCATACATAGACGCCCTCGCCGCGCGTCAGCACGACATCAAGAGGCTTGTAGTTATGAGCGCCAAGGCGCTGTTCGGTGTTGATCAGGCTTTCAGAATTGCTCATCCGCATCCCCTCCATCATGCCGCGCGTGTCGGGCGGTCGAAGATCCGCCGGCCGAAAAGACTTGCCGTCAGCTCGACGAGAACCCGGGCGCTCTTGCCCCGGTCATCCAGAAACGGATTGAGCTCGACAAGATCGAGCGACGACACGAGGCCACTGTCGCAAAGCATCTCCATGATGAGATGCGCTTCGCGGAACGTCGCTCCGCCCGGAACGGTGGTCCCGACGCCCGGTGCGATATCCGGATCGAGGAAGTCGACGTCGAGGCTGACATGCAGCAGCCCGTTTGCAGCTTCGACTTTGCTCAGAATGTCGCGGATGATCGAGGCGACACCCTGCTCATCTATCGACCGCATGTCGAAGACGTTGACGCCGTGCTGCTTGATGAGTTCACGCTCCGGTGCATCGACCGAACGGATTCCGACCTGGAAGACGTTGCTCGGATCGACGAAGGCGCGGTCGCGCGGCAGTATCTCGGCAAATTCGGCCTGCCCGCAGAAGAACGCCACCGGCATCCCGTGAATATTTCCCGAAGGGGAGGTTGCGGGCGTGTTGAAATCGGAATGCGCATCGAGCCAGAGAACGAACAGCGGCCGGCCCTGCTGGGCAGCATGGCGCGCCATGCCGGAAACGCTACCCATCGACAGGCTGTGATCGCCGCCAAGGATAAGCGGAAAACGTCCCGCCGCGGCAACCTCGTAGACGCTTGCCTCGAGCGCACGCGTGAAAGCGCCGACGGTGCGCAGGTTGTGTGCCTTCGGGTGGTTGGGAAGATCGCGCGCCGGAACGACCTGTACGTCACCGGCATCTGCCACTTCGTATCCGAGATCGATCAAAGTCTGATCGACGCCCGCGATGCGCAGCGCTGCCGGCCCCATGGCCGCACCGCGACGGCCCGAACCCTCTTCCAGTGGAGCGCCGATAAGCGTCACCGATTTCGTCTGTGCCTGCATGCTTGTCCCCTTCACAATCGAGTTGAATATCAGACATCGCCCCGGCGACAAAAAGATGAAAAAGTGTCAATAATAGAAATCAATTTCGCATATTGCTCACTCCGGCATGACAAAGTGACACCGTGGACGATCTCGACCAAACACTACTCAGTGCCCTCAGGCACAATGCACGCATACCTGTCTCGTCGCTCGCCGCCCTCACAGGCGCTTCGCGGGCAACGATCGCCGCCCGTATCGAGCGCCTAGTCGCGAACGGCACCATCACCGCCTTCACGATCCGCACCGGCCACGAGACCCGCGAGGCCGGCGTTCGCGCCATCGTCATGATCGAAGTCCTCGGCAAACTCGCCGACAAGGTTGCGGATCAGCTGCGCGGGCTGCCGCAAGTGCGAGCCTTGCATAGCACCAATGGAAAATGGGACTTCATCGCCGAACTGGAAGACCGCGATCTGGTATCGTTCGACGAAACATTGCGACGCATTCGACTGATCGACGGAATCAACGTGACCGAGACGAATATCCTGCTGAAAACCCGCAAGGCCAGTTTCTAGCTAGGAGCAATGACCGCCAGCGGCGATCAATATTCCCGTTCGTAGACGATGCCGGCTTCGCCCGCGCCATTCGCCCCGGCCGCGCCACGCAGTTTCACCCCGCGCCCGACATCCAGGTTGATGATGGCCTTCGCCCCATCCTTGGTGTTCTGCTGCAGTTCGAGATAGGTGCGGTCGTTCAGGTAGCGGCCGACACCCACATTCGTCTGTCCGTTCGCATCGGTGCTGATGTCGAGGTCATCGACGCCAAGCTGATTGCGCAGCCCCTGGAACAAAGATGTCGAGCGACCGCCGGCCAACTGGCTGACGGCATCCGCGAGCTGCGCGATCTGCACCGCAGACAGTTTCGACATCGACTGCCCGAAGATGAGCTGCGCCAATACCTCGTCCTGCGGCAGAGCCGGCGATGAGGAAAACGTTATGGAGGGGTCGGTCGCGAGGCCGGCAACGTCAACCGTCAGCGTCGTCGTACCGGATGTCGAGCTCGCCTCCATTTGCAGCGCCGGCGTCAGGTCGCCCGCAAAGGTGATGCGGCTCTTGTCAGTAAAATCAAGCCGGCGGTTGAGGATCGTCAGGCGACCGCGCCGCATGGTGAAACCGCCGGAGACCGTGGGAGCTGCAGCCGTCCCCCGGATCGAGACGCTCCCTCCGAGTTCCGCATCGATGCCGCGACCGCGTACGAAGATCTTCGATGGCGCGTCGAGCTCAATCTCGAGATTGATGGTGTTGGATTTCTCACGCGCGCCTCCAGCATTTTCGTCGCGCAGTTGGGCCAGCACCGCCTTTGGTGCATGCAGATGCCTGATCTCCACCTCTCGCAGCGAGGTCGGTAGCTTCTCCGGCACCGTGATTGAAGCCTTCTCAAGAGAGAGCTTGCCGCCGAGCGTCGGTCCCGCGAGCAACGGGCCTCGCAGCGTAATCGTCCCATCAACCGTCGCGACGACAAGCGTACCGTCAACATAGACGGCCTTGTCGAGCTTGATGTCGATGCTCGCCGGGAAATTCGCCGCCGGCTGGATGCCGACATTGCCGGAGATGCTGATGCTGCCGCCGCTTGCGAGTTGACCGGTCAGGCGGGAAATGACCGCCTGCTGCCCGTTGAAGCGGATGTCGGCAGATAGGTTGTTGAGCGCCAGGTTGCGGCGCACGTCAACGATCTTGGCACCACCAGTCGTGATCGTGCCGTTGATGAGCGGCGCCGCCGCCGTACCGGCAACTCGCAGGTCAAAATTCGCGGTACCGTCTGCGACCAATCCCTGCGCGGCAAGCTGCGCGCCGAGCACGGCGAACGGCAGATTGCCGGAAAAGCGCATATCGAGCGAGCGGTTGCCGGTGATGGTGACGCTGCCGCCCCCCTTGAGCGAGAGACCGGCATCACCGGCTACCGTGGTGTCGATCGTCAGCCTGTCGCCGACGAGCTTGCCACCGGCATCGATGGAGAGTGGAGCAAGCCCTGCGCCCTTCGTCTGGCTGGTGGCGGCATTCTTCCATCCAAACTTGAAGTCGACGGCCGGAAGCGGAAGCTTGCCGGTTGCTGAAACCGTACCGGATATATTGCCCTCTGCGGCCAGCCCCGGCACGAAGGCATTGGCTATACCTGCCGGCATGCTCGCTATGTCAGCCTTGACATCGAGCGATTGCGCGTTGGTCCCCGCGACAACGACGTTGCCTCGCGCCTTGAGCGAGATGCCGCCGGAAATATCGGTCGTGAAGTCCAGCTTGTTGTTTGAAAGCTTGCCGCTGGCGTTCGCGGAAAGCGACCCGACGCCGGCAGCCCGAGTCTGGCTGGTGGCCGCGTTCTTCATATCGAAATTGAAGTCGATCGTCGGATTTTCAGGCGTGCCCGAGGTTTTCGCCGTTCCCGAGATGATACCTTCTGCACCAAGCCCCGGAACAAAACCGTTCGCGATACTCGCCGGCAAATCCCTGATGTCGGCATTGACAGAAAGCCCGCCGATCGCGCCGTTGCGCAGTTCGGCGGTTCCCTTGGCATTCAGCAAGGTCCGCTGGGCGCTGGTCAGATTGGCATCGAAATCGATCTTGCTGTCGGCAAACTTTCCGGTCGCATTGAGGCTGAGGGCGGAAAGGCCCGCGCTCTTCGTCTGCCGCGTCGCGGCATTCTTCCAGTCCAGCTTGAAATCGACGGCCGGCAGCGGCAACGCTCCTGATACCGTCGCATTGCCCGTGATGGTCCCCTCGGCCTGCAGGTCGGGAACGAAGCTGCTGACCAGCGCCGCGGGAAGACTGTTGAGCGTGGCATTTGCCTCGATGCTCTTCGGCGCCATGCCTTCGAGCGTCACCTTGCCGGAGGCAGCCAGGGCGGCTCCCGCATCACCATCGACATTGGCTTCAAAATCCAGCGCGTCGTCGGCAAGCTTACCCTTCACGGCAAGTTTCATCGCCGGCAGGCGTGCCGCCTTGGTCTGGGTCGTCGCAACATCGCTCCAGGCAAGGTCGAACGTCGCGTTCGGTTGCTGCAAAGTGCCCGTTGCCGATGCGGTGCCCGAGATCGTACCGCTCGCGCCAAGCCCGGGAATGAAAGCGTTGCCAAGGCTTGCGGGTAGTCGCGCGACGTTGGCCTGCACAGCGATATCGCGCAGTTCGTTGTCGACAAGCGAGAGACCACCCGTCGCCTTGACGTCAGCTCCGCCACTCGCTGAGAGAGCGGTGTCGAAGTCGAGCTTGCCAGCGTCGAAGCGACCGTTGGCGGCAAGAGAGAGGCCGGAAACACCCGCGGCCTTTGTCTGCCGCGTCGCCGCGTTCGTCCAATTCAGGTGGACATTCGCCTTCGGCATCGGCAGCTTGCCCGACGCATCGAATGTGCCACCGATCATGCCTTCCGCTGCGAGATCGGGAACGAAGTCATTGGCAAGCGCTGCGGGAATGTTGCTGAGCTGACCGTTGACCGCAAGTGTCTGTGCGTCCGCTCCGGCAACGACATAATTGCCCTGCGCCTTCAGCTGCAGATTTCCGCTGCCGTTGGCATTGGCCTGAAAGTTGAGAACGCTGCCTTCCAGCTTGCCGCTGACCGCCAGCCCGAGCGCGGAGAGCTTCGCCGTCCTTGTCTGGCGCGTCGCCGCATTCTTCCAATTGAGTTTGAAATCCAGCGCAGGCGCCGGAAGCTTCCCCGATGCCGTCACGGTACCTGTAATAGCACCCTCAGCTTCAAGCTTCGGAACGAAAGCATTCGCCAGTCCCGCCGGAATGTTGACGATGTCGGCATCCACGGCGAGCGATTGCGCGTTCTGGCCCGCCGTAACGAAATTGCCGTCCGCCTTCAGCGACACATTGCCCTTGCCGCTGAGGTCCGTATGAAAATCGAGCTTGTTATCGGCAAACGTCCCGTTGGCGCCGATCGCAAGGGGAGACAAGCCGGCACCACGCGTATGGCTGGTAGCCGCATTCTTCCAGTCCAGCCGAAAGTTTGCGACGGGTGCCGCAGGCGTACCGGTCACGGCTACCTTCCCGGAAATCGTGCCGTCGGCATCGAGATTGGGCACGAAGCTGTTGGCGAGGCTCGCTGGCAGATCCTTGATGTCGGCCTTTAGATCCAGCGTTTCACCTGCGGACCCTTCGACGCGCACAGTGCCGGCGCCGGCCTTCAGCGCCAGTCCGTTCAGCGCCACGGTTCCGCCCGAAATCGACAATTGCGACGGCGCGTCCAGAGTGACCGGGATGTCGTGTGGCTGGGCGGAAAAACGGTCCAGTTGCACGAGCGTCGTACCGGCATTGCTTTCAACCCCGCCGGCAGCCTGAAGCGGATGGCCGTCATAGCCGGCGTCGAGCTCGAAATTCGTCCGGTTCTGCTGCTGCGTGAAGCGCAGATCCAGCGCGTCGACCTTGTTGCTTCCGGACGCCACTTCGTTTGCCCTGACAGTTCCCGAGGCCGCAAACGCCTTCAGGTCACTGACCACCACATTGATGTCAGGTCTCACGATCGCGAAGTTGTCGCGTTTGACGCCGCTTCCGGCAGCATCGATTTTCAGGACAATCTTTCCCGCATCGTCAGCGACGTCGAACGTCCCCTTGATGTCTCCTTCTGCCTTTTGCCCGCCAAGAGCGGCCAGCAGCCCCAGATCGGGAAAATCAAAGGACAGATTGCCTGTCGGAGCGAAGCTTTCGGAAAGCTCCATATGGCCGGTCAGGCGGTTCTTTCCGACGTTCGCGACGATGGATGGCAACGTGATGCGCCCGTCTGCCGATTGAACATTGGTACTGATGTTGATCGCCTGTCCGTCAATCTTGCCCGTCGCCGTTACTTCCGCCTGCGGCGCCTTGGCGTCCGCGGTCCCAGAGAGCGTAACGTCGAGGTCGGTCAGTTGGCGGCCGGCCATGTCGAGAGACTCGGCCTTTATGCCGGCCGACACCGCAAGTGCCGCAAAGTCACCCTTGGCTTTCACCGAATAATTCAGTTCGCCGTGCGCGCTGTCGAGCAGCTTGCTGACGTCAGGAAGCTTGCCGGACAGCGTCGCATCGAGCGTGTTGTCGTCGATCACGACAGCGCCCGCCGCTTCCACCGTATTCGACTTGATGGTGAGGTTCGACAGGTTGATTTTCGAGGGCACAGTGCCGGTGACCTGGGTCTCGACGACAACAGGCGCGTTGAAACGCGCCGCCACCGCGGGCGGCATGGCGGGCGGCTCCACCGTCAGCTTGGCATTGCCGGTCAGCGTGCTGTCAGCCAGCTTGTAGGAACCGTTCAGCGCCGCATTGGCGGAAGCACTCTCGATCGTCGTTCCGTTGAAGCCGACGGCCTGCGGCGAAAACTGCAGCGGCAGTACGATCGTCACCGGCCCCTGCACGGCGCGGTTGACGTCGGGATTGGCAAACGTCATTTCGCCGGCCACCAACCGGACCTGTACGGCGCCTGATCCACCCGCGAGATTGAAACTGTCGCTCTTGGCCGTCAGCTTCACGTTGCCGATCGTCGCCTGCGGCAGCACAGCCGAATCCAGCGAAACGCTGGCGTTCAGCCTCGAGGCCTTCGCATCGCCTGTCAGCGCCAGATTGACGCCCGAAATCAGGAACCGTGCCTCGCCATCGGCGAGCGGCCAGCGAAAATCGACCGGCCCCGAGGTTCCCAAGAGATTGGCGTTGAGGCTGTTCCGGCCCTTCGGGTCGAGCGTGCCGGAGGCGGCAATGACCACCGCGCCGGTCGCCAGATTGCCGGTCTGGATATCGATCTTGCCCTTGTTGTCGAAGTTTGCGGCGACATCGATATTCGTCTGCCCGGCGAAAAGCGGCCTGAACGCGGCAGGAAGCAGCGAACTGAAATCGCCGCCGCCCTTCAGTTCCACATGGTGAAGCCCGTCGGTCGTCAGTGTGTGATGGGTCTCCAGCGCGGCGCGCTGCTGGCCGTCGAGCGAGGCCTGCAGTTTGCCCTTCCAATCGGAAACAGGACCGTCGCCGTCGAGACTGATCTCCACGGCCGGATTGCCAGGCAGTGCGAGGAGACCCGCGAGCAGCCCGCCCTTGGGCTCGTTGAGCTTGGCCTTTACCCGCAACTGGCTGTGCTCCGGCATGAACGCCACATTTGCTGTTAGTCTGGCGTCGGGCACGTCATGCCTGCTGACGGCAATCTCGGCTTCGCCACCGGCATTGTCGGCGCGCATGCTGCCATCAGCCGCAAGAGTGAAAGCGCGGCCGATCAACGGTGCTGAAAGGCTGATGCGCGGCAGCGAAATCGCGTCGACATCGACCTTGACCGGCAGCGAGAAGCCGCCGTCGCTTTCGTCTTCCGGTGCGCTCGGGCGGGACGGCAGCGTGCGCACGGGCTTACGCAACACCCGGATAGCGGACGCCTCGACACGCGTGGCGTGGAAGCGACCGGTCAGCAAAGCGAGCGGGTTCCAGTTGATCGAAAGCCCCTCGATATCGGCAAAGGTCCCGCGCGTATCCGACAGAACGATGCGGCTCGCGCGCAATCCGCCAGTCAACAGTCCCTGTGGCTCGAGAACGCGGATGGTCATGTCGCGGTTGGAGATGATCGATGCGACCTTGTCCGTGACGATGCGGGCGCCAAAAGATGTGAAGCCGAAGATGCCGAGCGCAAGGGCGAGCAGAACGACTGCGGCGGCGGCGGAATAGCCGAGCAGCCGAGCGACACCCTTGGCGATTTTCGTCACGATATGCATGGACGCGGATACCATTCCGTTTCTTCAACCGCGCAGCCCCGCCGCGCGCCAAACCCGTTAGAACGACTGGCCGATGCCAGCGTAGATACCGTAGTTCGTACCGCCCTCGTACTTGTTGAGCGGGACAGCGAAATCAAGGCGCAGAGGACCGAACGGCGTGGCGTAGCGAATGCCTATGCCCGCACCTGCGCGAAAGTCGGAAAAGTCGGGCGCAACGTCCGCGGAAACGGTTCCGACATCGATGAAGGGGACAATCCCTATTGTATCGGTGATCTTGATGCGCGTCTCGAAGGACGCGGTCATATAGGACGCTCCGCCCGTTTCCTCGTTGGCGGCGTTATAGGGCGAAATCTCCTGGTACCCGTAGCCGCGCACGGATCCGCCACCACCCGCAAAGAAGCGGCGTGTCGCTGGAATATTTTCGAGATTGTCGGCACCGACAAGGAACCCCGCCGCGACCTTGCCAGCAAGCACGATCCGGTCCTCGGCGCCAAGGCCGTAATAGCCGGAAACGGATCCCTCGAAAGCCGAGAAGAAGGTACCGCTATAGGACTCATAGCTCGGCGTGACCTTCGCCATCGCGCGATAGCCTTCGGTCGGGTCGAACTTGTTGTCGCGCGCATCCCGGTCGAACTGGAATGGCAGCGCATAGGTCAGATAGGTGTTGTCGCCGAAGGCGTCGTCGTCCTTTTCCCAGCTGATCTCGCCGGCGCCCGTGATCGTATCCCGGTCGTTAAGTTCGTACGCGATCCCGAGCGAGGCGGTAACCAGCTTCGCATTGTAGGCATCGGGGTTCTCTGTCTTGGCAAGGATGCTTGCTGTCAGGGTCGCCTCAGGAACAAAAATACCCGGCTTGGTGAAGGTGATCCCGGCAGAATAATCGAGGTCGCTGACGCCGCTTGCCTCGCCAAGCCGCCCGACTGCGCCTTCGATGCGCAGGCCCTCGGCGCCGCCGAACAGATTGCGGTGGCCCCAGTATCCGTTCACGCCGAAGCCGTCGATTGTCGAATACTGCGCGCCGACACCGAAGTATCGCTGCTTGCCCTCGGACACCTCAATCGTCATCGGAAGGCTGCCGTCGCCGGCAAGACCTTCGGCTTCATGGATCGTCACGCTCGAAAAGACGCCGAGCGCGCGCAGGCGATCACCCGCCTTCTTCAGCGCCTCGGGCGAATAGCGATCGCCCTTGTCGAGCCTGGAATAGCTCTGGATGAAATCCGGGCGCACGCTTTTCGCGCCGGTCACGCCAACTGTGCCGATCGGCGCGACCGGCCCGCTTTCCACCGAGAGCACGACATCGACCGTATCGGTCCTGTGGTCGGCGATCACTTCGCGCTTCGTCAGTTTGGCAAGCGGCCGTCCTTCTTCCTTCATCTCCTCGACCAGCTTGTCGCCAGCCTTGATGACGACAAGGGAACCGGCCGGAGCGCCGGGCGCCAGATCGTAGTCCGCAGGGTTTCGGTTCGCCGCATCGCCGCCGAACTGCACTTCTCCGACGCGGAAGACCGGCCCAGCCGCGACATTGACGGTGACCGGCACCGGCTTCGAGCGGTCGAATGTCGGGTTTGGCGGAAGACTGTCGATGTTCTTACCATCCACGGTGATGGTAACGACGCCGCCGTATCGTGCCTTTTCGTAGAGGGCAGCGATCAGACGATCGCGATCGTCGCGGGCCTTCACGACGACGCCGAGATCACCCGAAACGGGTTGCTCCTTGTCGCTGACGAGACGCGAACTGTTTTCGAGCGCTTCCTTGAGGTCCGGATCGACCGCGTCGGTCGTCAACGTGACATCATAGCGAACGGGATCCGGCACCTGATCGGTGGCCGTCTCGTCTTTCCCGAAAAAATTGATACCGAAGAGCTTGAAGGCATAGGCGTTGCCAACCAGTGCGGGCGAAAATGCAGCCGCCGCTGCGATCACCAGCACGATGCCTGTTCGCCGATACGCAATACTCGTTTTCGGTGCCTTCCCTCTGATCTGCATCCGCCGCTTTTTGGTTACATTGGAATTAAGCCTGCGTCCCCAGCCGGCGGAGACCTTAGCGGCAAATTTCCTTTTCGTGTACCGTTTTAACGCGGAGAATGAACGAATAGCGCGAAAAAACAAAAAATCCCGGGCTGAAACCCGGGATTTGAAGCTCTCAGGCAGCGCCCTTAGTAGCCGCCGCGGCAATCGTCGATGTAGCGACGACCATATTGGTCACGGTAGTAGCACTGGCCCGGCTGTTCGGACACGCGACCGATGACGGCACCCGAGACGCCACCGACAGCAGCGCCGATCGCAGCACCCCGGACGTTGCCGGTCACCGCGCCGCCGATGATTGCGCCGGATGCAGCGCCGATGCCCGCACCGCGTTCGGTCGGTGTGCAGCTTGCAATAGAAAGGCCAATAAGGACCAAAGCAAAAATCTTCTTCATCAATCACTCCTAGATGGTCGCCGGAAATGGCGGTGGCCGTCCCTGATTCTTATATTTTCGCGACGTTAGCCCGCAAACTGTGGCGCAAAAAGGAACAATCGCAGACCAGCGGCTATTTTCACAGCCGGCAGCATCCCGTTGCCGGCGCGCGTTACCCGCACACGCCGAATTTAACGCACATCGCTAAAGTAGCGGTTGATTCTAAAGCAGGAACATCAAATGATACCTTTTGTGCCTGGAGGAGGCACGAGGAGGACATCATGGCGAAAGTGAAACTGACGGTGAACGGCCGGGCGGTGAGCGGAGACTGTGAAGAACGCACGCTACTCGTCCATTTCATTCGGGAAAAACTGGGACTGACGGGTACGCATGTCGGCTGCGACACGAGCCAGTGCGGCGCATGCGTGGTGCATATGGATGGACAGTCGGTCAAAAGCTGCACCATCCTCGCTGTCCAGGCCTCCGGTGCGGCGGTCACCACAATCGAAGGACTGGCCGGCAACGGCGAACTCCACCCGGTTCAGGCGGCTTTCAAGGAACACCATGGACTTCAGTGCGGCTTTTGCACGCCCGGCATGGTGATGACCGCGGTTGACATGATCAATCGCCACGGCGGCCACCTCGACGAAAAGACGGTCCGTCATGAGCTGGAAGGCAATATCTGTCGATGCACCGGCTATCACAACATCGTCAAGGCGGTGCTGTCGGCCAATGAACAGATGCACGGCAGCGCGAAGCAGGCGGCTGAATAACTCTCAGGAATTGTCTGGCTGCCGCCGAACACAATTCTCTTTGGCGGAATGCCAGGCCCGAAACCCCATTGGGAGGACAACATGGGTGTTGAAGGAATTGGTGCACGCGTCGCGCGCAAGGAAGACAAGCGGTTCCTGACCGGCAAGGGCCGCTATACCGACGATATGGTCGTGCCGGGAATGAAGTATGCCTATTTCATCCGTAGCCCGCATGCACACGCGAAGATCAGCAATATCGATGCGGCATCGGCAAAGGCCATGCCAGGCGTCATCGACGTGCTGGATGGCAAGCAGCTGCTCGCCGACGGCATCGGCAACCTCATCTGCGGCTGGATGATCCATTCGAAGGACGGCTCCCCGATGAACATGGGCGCCTGGCGCCCGCTGGCGACGGAGACCGTGCGATATGTCGGAGACGCCGTTGCGATCGTGGTGGCGGACTCGCTTGCAGAGGCGCGCGATGCGGCCGAGGCCGTGATTGTCGACTACGAAGAGCTACCAGCGGTGGTGGAGGCCATCGACGCGCTGAAATCGGGTGCGCCGCAGATCCATTCGAACGCGCCGGGCAATCTGATCTTCGACTGGCAGCTCGGCGATCCAGATGCGACAGACAAGGCGATCTCCGAAGCAGCACACGTCACCGAGATCGAGCTTCACAACAACCGGCTGTCCCCCAATCCCATGGAGCCCCGCGCCGCGCTCGGCATCTACGATTCGGCGGAGGATCACTACACCTGCTACACGACGAGCCAGAACCCGCATGTCGCCCGACTGGTAATGAGCGCGTTCTACAATGTCGCGCCGGAAAACAAGCTGCGCGTCATCGCGCCCGACGTCGGCGGCGGCTTCGGATCGAAGATCTATATCTACCCGGAAGAAATCGTCTGTCTCTGGGCATCCAAGAAAACCGGCGTACCGGTCAAGTGGAATTCGGACCGGACCGAGGCTTTCCTGACGGACGCGCACGGGCGCGACCATGTCTCGACGGTCAAGATGGCCTTCGACAAGGACCATCGCATCATCGGGCTGAAGGTCGACACGATCGCCAATCTCGGCGCCTACATGTCGCTCTTCTCATCGGCCGTGCCGACCTATCTTTATGCCACGCTGCTATCCGGCCAGTACGATATCCCGGCGATCCATGCGAATGTTCGAACGGTCTACACCAACACCGCACCCGTCGATGCCTATCGCGGCGCCGGTCGTCCGGAAGCGACCTATCTGCTCGAACGGACGATGGAGACGGCCGCACGCGAACTCGGCATCTCGCCGGCCGAACTGCGGCGGAAGAACTTCATCCGCTCCTTCCCACATCAGACGCCTGTGATCATGAACTACGATGCCGGCGACTACGAAGCCTCGCTCGAGGCAGCGATGCAGGCATCCGACTGGAACGGCTTTGCAGCCCGCAAGGCGGAAGCGGCCAATCGCGGCATGAAGCGTGGCATCGGCATGAGCTGCTACATCGAGGCCTGCGGCATTGCCCCTTCGCAAGCCGTCGGCTCACTCGGCGCCGGCGTCGGCCTGTGGGAATCGGCGGAGGTGCGGGTCAACGCCGTCGGCACCATCGAGGTCCTGACGGGATCGCACAGCCACGGCCAGGGACATGAGACGACCTTCGCACAGCTCGTTTCCGGTCGCCTCGGTGTACCGCTCGACAGCGTCTCGATCGTCCACGGCGATACCGACAAGGTCCAGATGGGCATGGGCACCTACGGCTCCCGATCCGGCGCCGTCGGCATGTCCGCGGTCGTGAAGGCGCTGGACAAGGTGGAAGCGAAGGCAAAGAAGATCGCCGCGCATCTGATGGAAGCGGATGAAAGCGACATCGTCATCGAAAACGGCGAACTCAAGGTGGCCGGCACGGACAAGGCTCTTCCCTGGTTCCAGGTGGCACTCGCCTCCTACACCGCCCACAACCTGCCTGCCGGCATGGAGCCGGGACTGAAGGAGACGGCGTTCTACGATCCGTCCAACTTCACCTTCCCTGCCGGTTGCTACATCTGCGAGGTCGAGGTCGATCCGGAAACCGGCAAGACCGAGATCATCCAGTTCGTCGCCGCCGATGACTTCGGCAATATCATCAACCCGATGATCGTCGAAGGGCAGGTTCATGGCGGCATTGCGCAGGGCATCGGCCAGGCGCTTCTCGAAGGCGTGCACTATGACGAGAACGGCCAGCTTCTGACCGCGAGTTTCATGGATTACGCCATGCCGCGCGCCGACGATCTCCCTTCGTTTAACGTCTCGCATCAGACGACACCCTCGCCGAGCAACCCGCTCGGCATCAAGGGCTGCGGCGAAGCCGGCGCGATCGGTTCACCACCGGCACTCATCAACGCCATCACCGACGCGATCGGAAACAACATGCTGACAATGCCGGCCACACCGCAGAAGGTCTGGATGGCGGCCCGCGCGGCTAACTGAAGAGGAACGAGGATGTACCAGACAAACTATCACCGCGCCTCCTCCGTCGATGAGGCCGTCAAGATGATCTCCGGCACCTCCGAAGGCAAATATGTCTCCGGCGGAATGACGCTCATTGCCACGATGAAGCAGCGGCTCGCGGCCCCGAGCGATCTCGTCGATCTCCGACACATCCCGGCAATGAAGGGCATCAAGGTCGATGGTCGCCGGGTTACGATCGGAGCAGCAACGCCGCATGCCGAAGTGGCTGCTTCGGCAGCCTTGCGGGCAATCTGCCCCGCACTCTGCGATCTCGCCGGCATGATCGGCGATCCGCATGTCCGCCATATGGGAACCATCGGCGGATCGGTGGCAAACAACGATCCCGCCGCGGACTACCCTTCCGCCATGCTGGCGCTGAATGCTCGCATCGCCACCAACAAGCGGGAGATCGGCGCCGACGACTTCTTTACCGGCCTATTCGAGACAGCCCTGGAAGAGGGCGAACTGATTACGTCGATCAGTTTCGAAGCGCCCGACAAGGCAGGCTACGCCAAGTTTCCAAATCCGGCATCACGCTATGCGATGACGGGCGTATTCGTCGCCAAGGGCTCCGGCGGTGTACGGGTCGCAGTGACAGGCGCGGGAAGCAACGGCGTCTTCCGCGAGAGCGCGATCGAAGCTGCGTTGAATGGAAGCTGGTCGCCGGACGCGCTTTCGAGCATCACGGTGGATGCCTCGAAGCTGATGTCGGATCTTCACGCCAGCGCCGAATATCGTGCAAACCTGGTCAAGGTCATGGCGAAGAGGGCAGTCACCAGCGCCGCGTGACATCAATTGGTGGTCGCGAGCTCAGGGCTCGCGATCACCATCAAACACAGGCGAAAACAGGCAATTTCAAATTAAAATAATTCAAGACTATGGGCCTTTTGCCGCACATGATGCTAAAGCAGGAGGCAAGGGTTGACGTGCGCGCGCTGGTTCGCAAAAACGCTCGCACGATACTGGAGCATATGATGGATTTCGAAGCATTCTTCAAAGACGAGCTGGATGGCCTGCATAATGAAGGCCGCTATCGCGTTTTTGCCGATCTTGAGCGTCACCGCGGCGCCTTTCCACGCGCCACCCGCCATACCCCGGATGGCCCGAAGGACGTGACGGTCTGGTGTTCCAACGACTATCTCGGCATGGGACAGAACGCCAAGGTCATTGAGGCGATGAAGAACGCCATCGATCACTGTGGCGCGGGTGCGGGAGGCACCCGGAATATCTCTGGCACCAACCACTCACACGTTCTTCTCGAACGCGAGCTTGCCGATCTGCACGGCAAGGAATCCGCGCTGATCTTTACCTCGGGTTACATCTCCAACTGGGCGGCCCTCGGCACGCTCGGCGCCAAGATCCCCGGCCTCATCATCTTCTCCGACGCACTGAACCACGCGTCGATGATCGAAGGCATCCGCTACGCCAAGTGCGAGAAGGTGATCTGGAAGCACAACGACGTGCAGGATCTCGAAGCCAAGCTCGCGGCTGCCGATCCGAAGGCGCCGAAGCTGATCGCATTCGAGTCGGTCTACTCGATGGATGGCGACATCGCTCCGATCAAGGAAATCTGCGATCTCGCCGACAAGTACGGCGCGATGACCTATCTCGATGAAGTGCATGCCGTCGGCATGTACGGTCCGCGCGGCGGCGGCATTGCCGAACGCGAAGGCCTGATGGATCGACTGACGGTTATCGAAGGCACGCTTGGCAAGGCATTCGGCGTGATGGGCGGCTACATCGCCGCGTCGACCGCGCTCTGTGATTTCATCCGTTCCTTCGCCTCCGGCTTCATCTTCACGACCGCACTTCCTCCGGCTCTTGCCGCAGGCGCGGTTGCCTCGATCCAGCATCTGAAGGTCAGCCCCTTCGAGCGCGCGCGCCATCAGGACCGTGTCCGCACGCTGAGAGCCCTTCTCGACAAGCGCGGCATTCCGCATATGCCGAACCCCAGCCATATCGTGCCTGTCATGGTTGGCGACGCCGCAAAGTGCAAATGGATCTCGGATCTGCTGCTCGACAACTGTGGTGTCTACGTGCAGCCAATCAACTATCCGACCGTGCCGAAGAAGACCGAGCGCCTGCGTATCACGCCGACGCCGCTGCACACGGATGCCGACATCGAGCATCTCGTCGAGGCGCTGCATTCGCTGTGGTCGCGTTGCGCGCTGGCCCGCCACGTCGCCTGACGTTCGACAGAAAGATCGTTGCTTAGTTTATGAGCCCGGCAGCCCGCTGCCGGGCTTCTTTGTCGACCGCGAAGACGTCATCCATGGTGGAGGCCGCCGGCAGGTCGGCAAGCTGATCCATGACCGTTTCGGTGACCTCGGCCATCGACAGGAAGGACAGCCGGCCCTCGATGAAGGCCTCGAGCGCCACTTCCTTCGCAGCGTTCAACACGGCACCCTGGACCCCATCGCGGACCATTGCAAGGCGGGCAAGCCGCAGCGCCGGGAAGCGTTTTTCGTCCGGCGCCTCGAAGTCGAGACGCGACAGCCTGGCAAAGTCGAGCCGCTCGATCGGCAGGTTGGGACGCTGCGGGTGCGCGAGCGCATAACCGATCGCCGTGCGCATATCGGGCGCTCCGAGCTGGGCCAGAACCGAACCGTCAGTATAGCCGACCATCGAATGAATGACCGACTGCGGATGAACGATCACTTCGATCTGCTCCGGCGAAAGACCGAACAGATGCTTCGCCTCGATCATCTCGAGCGCCTTGTTGAACATCGAGGCGCTGTCGATCGAGATCTTCAGACCCATCGACCAGTTGGGATGGGCGCGCGCGGTTTCAACAGTCACATTCGCCATCTCTTCAATCGACGAATTTCGGAAGGGACCACCCGATGCCGTCAGGATGATGCGTTCGACGGCGTGACGCTGGTTCTCTTCCAGAACCTGGAAGATCGCATTGTGCTCACTATCGACTGGAAGCAGCTTGCCGCCACCGCGACGAACGGAGTCCACGAAAAGCCCACCGGCGGAAACGAGACACTCCTTGTTGGCGAGCGCGATATCGGCGCCCTTGCGGGCCGCGGCGAGGGTCGGCGCAAGACCCGCCGTCCCGACGATCCCGGCCATCACCCATTCGGCATCGAGATCCGCGGCTTCCATAAGGCCAGTCTGACCCGCGGCAACGGCAATGCCGCTGCCTGCCAACGCACTCTTCAGCGCTTCATATTGGCTGTCGCTCGCTGTTACCACCAGCGCCGGTCTCAAGGCGCGGGCCTGCTCGGCCAGCAGCGCGATGTTTTCGTTACCGGTAAGGGCGGAGATCTCGAAATTTTCCGGTCCGCCCAGGTGATCGACCACGTCGATCGTGTTCTTGCCGATCGATCCCGTCGAGCCAAATATGCTGAGCCGCCTCGGCGCTTGTCTGCCCGTGATCATGCCATTTGCCAGTCGTTTCCGTTTGCGTCAGGCTCTACAGGGGATTGGAAAGTGCAGCAAGTGCGCATGGCATGCAACCAACCTTTAATCGGCGCGTTCCTGCAATTGGCCAAAGGAGGACAGCGCCATGGTTTTCAAGCCGGGAACCTTTTTCGGAGAGCAGCCGGAAATCGAGGTTGAGTTCAAGAATCACGCGAAACTTGAGGAAGATATCGCCAACGCGCTTGCCGTCGCCGGCGGTATAGATGCGGCTGATGTCAACGTGACCGTCGACGGCACGGGCGTTGTGCTAAGTGGGTCGGTCGCGACACAGGAAGAAATCGCACGAGCTACCGCTGTCGCTGAAGCGATTTCGGGAACCCGTCCCGTGCGCAACGATATCGCGATCGGCTGAAAACAGCTAAGCGCACAACCCACCAATCACCTAGCCGGCAAAGCGCTCGACGAGAAAGGTCGAGCCGGCAACGCGGTCAGTTTTGGGCGTTGTTATCGGGCCGGAGGAATTGTAGGCCGTTGCCAACAGCAGGCCGCTTGCAATGATGTAAGCGACGGCCAGAAGAGCCAATTTCGTACGCATGGCGAGCACTCCTATTTCCCGGGAGAACGCGAAAACGGAGTGAAAGTTCCTGGCCCGTAACATCGCTTCAGTGACGGACTGTCGAGGCAGAAACGGCGACCTCAAATGCAGAAAAGCCGCGAAACCGCGGCTTTTCCCTTATCGAATTCTCAGCGGCGGGGATCAGCCAGCTGGTGTCAGTGTTACCGACGTACCGGTCGCCGCCACGTTGAGGCCGAGCTGGCCAGTCAGGCTGATCATCTGCAGGTGGATCGAGCCGGAAGTGCCGCCGATAAGGATGTTGGTGCCGATGCCTGCAGCCAGAGTCGCCTCGGCCGTAGCCCCCTGATAGAGACCGCCGAGCGAACCGCGATGATACCCTGCGGTCGGCGCGAAGACTGCCCAGACGAGGCGTCCGCGCGTGGTGAAGCCGATGTCGACACCCAACTTGCGGATTGCACCCGTGTAGCGATCCTGTGCCTGAGAGCTCGAGGTTGGCGTGAAAACGCAGTCGATGGTCTTGGAAGATCCGAGAACATAGCCAACGCCGCCGCCGATATCGCAGGTCAGCATCCCGATCTTCACGCCGCCGCTGACATCGGGCTCGCGATAGGTCGTCACCAGGTCAGCTGCCATAGCGCCCGTGGCCAGGGTCTGCGCCACAGATGCTGCAGCAAGGATCGTTGCGATTTTCTTTTTCATGGTCGTCTCCTTGTCGTCTGCTGGGAACATAGTGCCTTGTAATAATTTACCAAGCCCAGCGCGTTGATCCGAATCAAAGTGACGAAACAAGTGGTATCCGATTACGCCAAAAGGTGGACCGTTCCGACACAGGATCGCGCTTTGATGATGCGGAAGGCAGCGTTCCACAACAAGCGATACCGCAAACCTCCCCCTGACAATCAGCCGTCGTTGCTCCTATATAAGCGTCAACGATCTGCCGCCGATCGAACGCATGTGCCTGATCTCTTCCAGGAATGTCTGGACAGTGCTCTCCGGGTCGTCGCCGCGGCAGGTCAGAAACAGGAGAAACCCTATGCAGTCTTACAGCAAGAGTGCCGAAGCAATCTCGAAGCTGTCGCCTGAGCAGTACCGCGTCACGCAGCAGTCGGGCACGGAACGGCCCGGCACCGGCGAATATCTTCATAACAAGGAGCCCGGCATTTACGTCGATATCGTCTCCGGCGAGCCGTTGTTCGCCTCGGCGGACAAGTACGAATCCGGGTGCGGCTGGCCGAGCTTTACGAAGCCGATCGAGGGCCGCAATGTGAAGGAACTGCACGACGCATCGCATGGAATGGTCCGCACAGAAGTGCGCTCGCTTCACGGCGACAGCCATCTGGGCCATGTATTTCCCGACGGCCCGCTCGATCGCGGCGGGCTACGCTATTGCATCAATTCGGCATCCCTGCGCTTCGTCCATCGTGACCAGATGGAAGCGGAAGGGTATGGAGCCTATCTGGATCAAGTGGAGGACGTTCAATGACGACGGAACGCGCAGTACTCGCAGGCGGCTGCTTCTGGGGCATGCAGGATCTCATTCGCCGCTTCGACGGTGTCATTTCGACCCGCGTCGGATATTCCGGCGGCGAGGTTCGGAATGCGACCTATCGCAACCACGGAAACCATGCCGAAGCGATCGAAATCATCTTCGATCCGGCCAAGACCAGCTTCCGCGACCTTCTGGAGTTCTTCTTCCAGATCCACGATCCGTCCACGCTCAACCGCCAGGGCAATGACCTCGGCGCGAGCTATCGCTCCGCAATCTTCTATACCAGCCCGGAGCAGAAGACGGTGGCCGAGGATACTATAGCTGATGTCGACGCCTCAGGCCTGTGGCCGGGCAAGGTCGTAACCGAAGTAACCCCGGTGAGCGATTTCTGGGAAGCCGAGCCCGAGCATCAGGACTATCTCGAGCGCATCCCGAATGGCTACACTTGCCACTTCGCGCGCCCCGGCTGGAAGCTGCCAAAGCGGCAACTCGATCGCCAGGCGTCCTGAAAACGGACTGTGACATGCAAATAAGCAAGGCGGGCTGCGGCCCGCCTTTTCTTTTGGACCTGCAGGTCAATCGCCGGCGATGTCCTTCAGCCGCGCCGCCAGAAACTCCACGCACAGGCGAACCTTCGCGGCCGTCAGCCGGTTGTGCGGAAACACCGCATGAATGGGTGCGGCCGGCAACAAGATTTCCGGAAGCACCACCTCCAGCTGACCGGACCTGATATCGTCACGGACGTCCCAGATCGATTTCAGGATCAGCCCTGCTCCTCCAAGCGCCCATCGATGCGCAAGCTCGCCATTGTTGGTGCTCAACACGCCTCCGACGTTGGCGCTGCGACCATCTTCAAAGGTCCAATGGGCGTTTGGCGGATTGCCAAAGGTGATCGCTGCATGACTGGAAAGGTCTTCCAGCGTTTCCGGCCGTCCATGACGAGCAAGATAGGAGGGAGCCGCGCAGATGACACGCCGGTTTGGAGCGAGGTGCCGCGCGATCAGGCTTGAATCGGCAAGAGCGCCGAAGCGGATCGCGAGATCGTAGCCGCGCTCGACGATGTTGGCGACACCATCCTCGGTATCGAGATGAACATGCAGTCCCGGATGCCGAGCCTGAAACTCCTGAAGCAGCGGCGCCAGCCAGCGGCACCCGAACGCAAAAGTCGACGTCACTCTCAAAATCCCGAGCGCTGTGTCCTTGCCGCTCGTGGCCTCGGTCTCGGCATCGTCGATTTCCGCAAGAATGCGCACGCAGCGGGCAAGGAAGCGCGCCCCTTCTTCTGTCAGCGTCAACGAGCGCGTCGTCCTGTTGAAGAGCCGGACTCCGAGCCGTGCCTCCAGGCGCGTCAGCTTGCGGCTGACCACCGTAAGCGAAAGCCGCAACTCGCGGGCCGCCGCCGACAGGCTGCCGGCTTGGGCCACACGAACGAACACCAGCATATCAAGAAGATTGCCGCTCATATTCTTGCTGTTACAGCAAGAGATAGTCTCCAACAATGTCTATTCTTGCCGAAGAAGCGATACGCTATCTTCCACCCAATGAAACGCGGTCATCGCAGGAAAGGATCAGCAGATGGCATCGATTGCAGGAAAGAAGGTTCTCGTCGTTGGCGGCAGCTCCGGCATCGGTTTCGCAGTCGCCGCACAGGCGGTCGAGGCTGGAGCGGAGGTGACGATCGCCTCGCGCTCACAGGAAAAGCTATCCGAAGCAGCCCGTGAGCTTGGCGAAAAGGTCAAGACCGCCGTGTTGGATACCGGCGACGAAGCATCGATCGATACGTTCTTCGCAGGCAATGCACCGTGGGATCATATCGTGATCTCGGCCGCACAGACCCCGAGCGGCCCGGTCCGGAAACTGTCGCTCGAAGACGCCAAGCGCGCGATGGAAAGCAAGTTCTGGGGCGCCTATCGGATCGCCCGCGCCGCGCGCTTCACCGAACGAGGCTCGCTGACCTTCATCTCCGGCTTCTTGAGCGAACGCCCGTCGGCAAACTCGGTACTGCAGGGCGCGATCAACGCCGCGCTGGAAGCACTTGGCCGCGGCCTGGCACTGGAACTTTCGCCTGTGCGCGTCAACGCCGTGTCGCCCGGCCTGATCGACACGCCGCTATGGTCGAAGATGGATGCGGGCACCCGCCAGGCGATGTTCGAACGCGTCGGCGCGAGCCTTCCTGCCAAGACGATCGGACATCCCGAAGATATCGCCAACGCCGTTCTCTTCGCCATGACGACGCCGTTTGCAACCGGCTCGACAATCCGTGTCGACGGCGGCGGAGTGATCGGGTGACAAAATGGATATCGACCACGTCACGCTGAGGACCGCGGACCTCGAAGGTACGCGCGCCTTTCTCGAAACGCTGCTCGGCCTCCAGCCGGGCTTCCGGCCGGATTTCCCTTTTCCCGGCTATTGGCTCTATCGCGGCGACGATCCGATCGTCCACCTCATCCCGGGAGGTGGACGCACGGTTGATCGGGCAGCCGAAGCGATCGACCACGTAGCCTTCCGGCTGGACGGCTACGACGCATTCCGCGCCCGCCTCGATGGCGATTCGATCGCCTATTCGACGATGGACCTGCCCGAACTAGGCGAGCGTCGCCTGTTTGTCCGCACACCCGGCGGTATTCTGATCGAACTCGTCTTCCGCACAGCAATTGTTTAAAGCAGGCCCGACGCTTGAGTCGAAGGAGCGCTGCGGCATGGCAAAAGACAAGACGATGGCATCGCTGGTGCAGACGCTGGCGGAGATGCCCAAGCGGGACAACAGCGCCTATCACAAGGCGATGGCCGAAGCCCGCCGTGCATTCGAGGAAGCAGAAGCAACCTTGGGCGGCCCCGTCCACGTCCGGATGAAGACCAAGCAGAAGCGAAACGGCGACTATGTCGTCAAATGGACGTTCCGTCGTGAAGACGAATAGCCAGTCGCACATCGCGTCACACCGGCGACCGGAGCGTTGACGAAAAGCAGTCCGCCATGCAACCAACGCATATCGAAACAGTTTGGCCAGTGAGGAGCACGGCTCCTCGCCAGCGATAAGCGATGGGATGGACGAGATGCAGAAACCGGAATGGCGTGCGGATCCTTTGGTCTGGGGAACCGGCGCGAAAATCTTCGAGGTCTTCCTCGAACCGACATGCCCTTACTCCGTCAGGGCCTTCCGCAAGCTCGACGAGCTGCTGGTCGAGGCGGGCGAGGACAACATCTCCATCAAGATCCGCCTGCAATCACAGCCCTGGCACATGTTCTCAGGCGTCATCGTTCGCTGCGTTCTGGCGGCATCGACACTCGAAGGCGGCAAGGAAGCGGCAAAGGCCGTTCTGTCAGCGGTCGGAGATCACCGCGAGGAATTCGAATTCACCAGCCACTGCGGCGGCCCCAACCTCGACGCCACGCCGAACGACATCATCAGGCGCATCGAAAACTATAGCGGACTGGCACTCGCCGAAGCCTTCGCCATCCCCGACCTCGACCGGGAGATCAAGTGGCAGAGCCGCTATGCCCGCCAGAACGGCATTCACGTCTCACCGACCTTCATGATCGACGGCATCGTCCAGGCCGACATGAGCAGCGGCGATGACGTCTCCGCCTGGCGCGAGCGATTGCTTCCCCGCTGACGACAGTATCGCGGCGCCTGTTACGCGCGTCGCGATCCTGCCCCTATCCGCTATGCCCCGAGAATGGCATCGATCTCGGCAATCAGCGCGGCATAGGTCGCGATATGCCGGTGATACTCGGCCTTGATCTCCTCGGTGATATCGGTCAGCGGCCCACCGCCTTCCTGCCGAAAATGGCGCGCGTCGTTTTCGTCCATGAGGCGGATCGTCTCCTCATGTTCGGCAACCCTAGTCCGATACTGTTCGCGAATGTCTGCCAGACCCATCTCAAGCTCCTTTGTTCTTCAAGGAGGTATCTAGGTGCCGATCCCGAAATGGCTGCTGGCTGCGACAAAAAACGCTGCGGTAGCCCGTGTCCGTCTGCTGGGGCGACCTCCCCGAAGCGATATCGGGAAGGCTGAAGTTCATGGCTTCTTCTGCTTACTAGCCTCAACGGCCTTAGCCCCAAGAGTAGGCGCAGCAACAGGCGCCGCCTTGTCCTTCTTGGGTTTGCGGACCTCTTTGTTGCTTTTAACTTGACCCTTAGCCATCGATTCCTCCTGTTTGCGACCACGGTTCATTACCGAGCAGTCCAGGAAAGAATGCAAGCTATATCTTGGCCTTGAGCATTTGCGTCACCACGCCAACCATAAGAACACGGCGACGACGCAGCGCTACAATCGCAAGACACTCGAAAAGGCGCAGACGGTTGCGAAGTTGCGAGTCGCCCCTCGCGGCGCACAGAGCGGCTGATGAACAACCGAATAGGAACGCCGTCGGAACGGCCGGCAGCAGAATGATAGACTAACAGATTGGAATATTTGGGGGACTTGTGGTGATCCCGACGCGATTCGAACGCGTGACCCCCAGATTAGGAATCTGGTGCTCTATCCTGCTGAGCTACGGGACCACTTACGCGTCATCCATACAAAAGGCTTGGCCGGAAGCCAAGCCTTTTTGCAGTCTCGGGGCAAAGCGATATCAGGCGCCGAGGCGCTGCTCCGCCAGGCGAACCCAGTAGGAAATGCCGTGGCTGATCGCTTCGTCGTTGAAATCGTAGGCCGGGTTATGCAGACCTGCGGTATCGCCGTTACCGATGAAGATGAAGGCGCCCGGGCGGGCGTTCAGCATGTAGGAGAAATCCTCGCCTCCCATCATCGGATCTATATCAGGATTGACGTTGGCGGCCCCGGCGATGTCGGTCGCGATCTGGATCGCGTGCCCGGTTTCGGCCGCATGGTTGGAGGTCACCGGATAGTTGCGATGGAAAACGATCTCCGCCTCGGCTCCATGCGCCGCGACGAGACTGTTGACGATCTGCTTCAGGCGGGTTTCCGCGAGCGTTCTAACCCCGCCGTCGAGCGTGCGCACGGTGCCGGCGATCGTCGCGTCGTTCGGGATGACGTTATGCGCGAAGCCGGCATTGAACTTGGTAACCGAAACGACAACTGAGCGCAGAGGATCGACATTGCGCGACGCGATCATCTGCAGATTGCCGACAATCTGTGCGCCGATGGCGATCGGGTCGATCGTGCCGTGTGGCTGGGCAGCGTGGCCTCCGCGCCCCTTGATGGTGATGGTGAACTCATCGGTCGCCGCCATGATGGCGCCCTTGCGGATGGCGAACTGGCCGACCGGAAGACCCGGCAGGTTGTGCATGCCATAGACTTCCTGGATGCCGAAGCGCTCCATCATGCCGTCCTGAACCATCAGGTTGCCGCCGCCGCCACCTTCTTCGGCCGGCTGGAAGATGACCGCGACATTGCCGTTGAAATTGCGCGTTTCCGCCAGATATTTGGCGGCGCCGAGCAGCATGGCCGTGTGGCCGTCATGACCACAGGCATGCATCTTGCCCGCCGTCTTCGAAGCCCAGGGCTTGCCTGTGATCTCGGTCAGCGGCAGCGCGTCCATATCGGCGCGCAGGCCGATCGTGCGCGTCCCCTCGCCCTTTCCCTTGATCAGGCCGACGACGCCCGTGCGTCCGATCCCGGTGACGATCTCGTCCACACCGAATTCCTTCAGCTTCTCGGCAACGAAGGCGGCGGTGTTTTCCACAGCGAAGAGAAGCTCCGGCCGCTCGTGTATGTGCCGGCGCCATTCGGTCACTTCGCCCTGAAGCTCGGCGGCTCTGTTCAAAATCGGCATGCGTGTTTTCCCTGCTGCAAATCGAAGAGGACGACATCGGAGACACGATGCCGCGGAAATAAGTTAGTCAATGACCTTTGCCATGTCATGGCCATATACGTTAAATAGGGGAAACTTTCGAGACTCCAGGACATCTTAAGGACAAACCGTGTCGACGCGCCAGAATCGTTTGCTTGCCGCCTTGCGGCCGCTTTCAATCGCAGCTTCAGCAGCCGCCATTGCTTTTTCCGCCGCCTCCCAGGCCTACGCTAACCCGCATATCCTGGTGGATGTCCAGTCGGGCCGCGTTCTCGAGCACGAGGAAGCCTTCCGAAAGTGGTATCCGGCATCGCTGACCAAGCTGATGACTGTCTACACGGTATTCGACGCCGTGCGCTCCGGCCAGATCAGCCTCGATACGCCTGTCGTGATGAGCAAGCGCGCCGCCGCTCAGCCTCCGGCCAAGATGTATTTCAAGCCCGGCCAGAAGCTGACGCTCGACAGCGCCCTGAAGATCCTGATGGTCAAGTCCGCCAATGACATCGCCGTTGCCGTTGCCGAAGCGGTCGGCGGCACGCAGGAAGCCTTCGTCGTCAAGATGAACGCCGAAGCGGCAAAGCTCGGCATGTCGGATTCGCATTTCGTCAATCCGAACGGCCTGCCCGGCAAAGGCCAGTACACGACGGCCCGCGACCTCGCGATCCTGTCGGTGGCGCTGCGCCGCGAGTTTCCGCAATATGCCGGCTACTTCTCGCTCGAGGGCATTACGACAGGCACCAAGAATGTGCCGAGCATCAATCTGCTGATCGGCCGCTTTGCTGGCGCCGATGGCATGAAGACCGGGTTCATCTGCGCATCCGGCTTCAACCAGATCGGCTCGGCGACCCGCAGCGGCCGCACGCTGGTTTCGGTCGTCCTCGGCACCGATAGCCTGGCGGCACGCGCGGATGCCTCCGCCGATCTCTTGCAGAAGGGCTTCACGACGCAGTTTCCAGGCAGCGACACCCTGGGTTCCCTGAAGCCCTACGGACCCGGCCAGGACCAGGTTTCCGACATCACTGCCGACATCTGCAGCGCCAAGGGCGCGAAGGTTCGTAGCGAGACGCGCGACGAAGTTGGCCGCATGAAGATCCATTCGCCCTACATCCAGGAAATGGACCACGAGCCGAACTTTGCCTTTGCCGGCCTCATCCCCGGGCAGAACGAGCCGCAGCCTGACAAGCTGGCAACCGCCGATACCGGTGGCGCGATCGGCAACATACCGGTGCCACTGCCGCGCCCGACCTCCTTCTAAGGTCAAACTGACATGAGCGTTTCTTCCGGCCGGGTTCCGGTCACCATCCTCACTGGCTTCCTCGGTGCCGGCAAGTCGACCTTGCTCAATCGCATTCTCAAGGATCCGGCGATGAAGGACGCCGCCGTGATCATCAACGAGTTCGGCGACGTCGGCATCGACCACCTGCTCGTCGAAAGCTCGGGCGATGCGATCATCGAACTGTCGGATGGCTGCCTGTGCTGCACTGTACGCGGCGAACTGGTGGATACGCTCGCAAACCTCATGGACACCGTTCAGACCGGCCGTGTAAAGCCCGTTCGCCGGGTCGTGATCGAAACGACAGGCCTTGCCGATCCGGCACCTGTGATGCAGGCGATCATGGGCAATCCCATCATTGCCCAGAGTTTCGAACTCGACGGTATTGTCACCGTCGTCGATGCCGTGAATGGCGTGCAGACGCTCGACAATCACGAGGAAGCGGTCAAGCAGGCAGCTGTCGCCGACCGGCTGGCGATTTCGAAACGGACGATGGCAGACCCGGAGCGTCTCGCCCGACTGGAGGCGCGGTTGCGCGCGCTCAATCCGCGCGCAGAGATGATGGACGCTGACGAACCAGCGACTGGCACCGCCGCCACGCTTGTGAACGGGCTCTATGACCCCGAGACGAAGAGCGCTGATGTCGGCCGTTGGCTACGGGACGAGGATGCCCACGACGCCCACCATCATCACGGGCACGATCATCATCACCACCATCATCACGGCCACGGCCACCATCACGGTCACGACGGACAGGATCCGCACGACGTCAACCGTCACGACGGCTCGATCCGCTCCTTCTCGATCGTCGAGGAGAAGCCGATCGACCCGATGGCGCTAGACATGTTCATCGACCTGCTGCGCTCGGCGCATGGCGAGAAGCTGCTGCGGATGAAGGCGATTGTTGCTATGTCGGACAGACCGGAGCGGCCGCTGGTCCTGCATGGCGTGCAGAATATTTTCCACACGCCAACCCGGCTCCCCGCATGGCCGGACCCGAACGATCGGCGTACCCGCATGGTGCTAATTACCAAGGATCTTCAGGAGAGCTTCGTCAAAAACCTGTTCGATGCGTTCCTCGGCAAGCCGCGGATCGATACCCCGGACCGGGCAGCCCTCAACGATAATCCGCTCGCCATTCCCGGCCTGCGGATCTGACCCTAGCGCTTCTGGATCAGGAACCGATGACCGGTTTCGGTCTTTTCGGTTTCGAGCAGCGCATGCCCGTCTTCATTGCAGAAATGCGGAATATCGATGCCGGCCAGCGGATCGGTGGTTTCGACACGAACCAACGCGCCTGATGGCAGCGACGACAGCTTGCGCCTGGTTCTGAGAACCGGCAGCGGGCATTTCAGCCCGCGCAAATCATAAGAAATGGCCGACGCCATCAGTCCTTGGACCAGAACTTCCAGAACGGCTTCTTGGAGGCCACCTCGATCGACTCGGGTTGCTCGACCGGTGCAAAGGCTGTTGCCAGCTGGCTCTGCGGTGCCAGCGGGTTCGGCGTCGGTACGGGAACCGTAGCCGGATTGACAAGCGCGACATCGGTTGCGGTTGCGGCTACGGCAGCCGATGCCGCCGGCGTGGAGGCCGGAGCCGCGTTGGCAGCAAGCGTCGTCGCCGTCTTGTTGGCCATCATGTCTTCAAGCTCGGCAACCTTGACCATGCGCCCGGCCTCAAGCGATGTGCCGGTCGGCGCGTAGGCGAGGTCATGGCCCTTTCGCTGCTTGGCAACGACCGCCTTGCGCTCGGCTTCGCTTGGATCATACCAAGCCATGCCGTCGAATTCCTTCAACGCCTTCGAATAGGCGAGATCATAGGTCTTGCCGTAGGATGCGAGCGCAGCCGTCAAGGCGGGAGGCGTCGACATCGCCGGGCACTTGCCGGCCGGATTGAAGCCGCCGCCATCAGCCGTCTGCTGATTGAAGACGTATTTCTTCTCGCAGACATTCACATCCGGCGGACGCTTGGTGACTTCGAAGTTGTCGTAACCGACCTTCAGCATGTTCCAGAATTCGATATTCTGGTTCAGGCGATGCTTCACCATGTTTTCCGCAGTCATGCGGAACGGAAATGCCTGAAGCTGAACGCTCGTCTGCCCGCCCTTGAAGGCGTCGCGCGCGAAAGCGTAGATCTGCAAGACCTGCTCGTCCGTCATCGAATAGCAGCCCGACGACGAGCAGGCGCCGTGGATCATCAGGTCCGTGCCGGTCCGGCCGTTCACCGCGTCGTAGCGGTTCGGGAAACCGGTATTGATTGCCAGGTAGTATTTGGAATTGGGATTCAGGTTGGCGCGGCTCAGGTTATAGAAACCCTCCGGCGCTTGCCGGTCGCCCTGCTTTACCTTCGGTCCGAGACGTCCGGACCAGGCGCAGATCTTGTAGTCCGCGATCTTGTCGAAGCGATTGTCCGTCTTCGCCTTCCAGATCTCCAGCGCGCCTTCTTCCTTGAAGATGCGGATCATGATCGGCGAATTGCGGTCCATGTTCTTGGCCGCCATCTCGGAAACGATACGCGGCGGCAGCGGCTCTTCGACCTTGTTCTTGACCTTCGACAGGTCGACCTGCGTGGTCGATTCCAATGCGTCATTGCAGCCGGCGAGTGCCAGAGCCATCAGGGAAATAGATGCAAAATGACGAATGCGCATTCAAACCAGCCCATCAACAGTATGCAGACATGCACGCGCGTGTGCGCGTCGAATCATAAGCGCGTTATAGTTTACAATCTCCTAATGCCTATGACGTTCGCCCACGCCCCCGCAAGGGTGAATGTTATTCATAACATTATTGTGGCCAAGGTTTGGCCGCAATGCACGGGGGCGGGAAGCTCAGCGCTTAGAGATTGCGTCCCATATTGAGGAATTTCTGGCGCCGATCGTTGCGAAGCTGCTCGCCCGAGCGGCTGGAAAGTTCGCCGAGAGCATTGGCGATGACATCGCCGGTTGCAGCAATCACGCTGTCCGGATCGCGGTGCGCGCCGCCGAGCGGCTCGCTGATGATGCCGTCGATGATGCCGAGCGATTTCAGATCGTCGGAGGTGATCTTCATGTTGGTGGCCGCTTCCTTGGCGCGGGCGGAATCGCGCCACAGGATCGAAGCCGCACCTTCGGGCGAGATGACGCTGTAGATCGCATGCTCCAGCATGTAGACGCGGTTGCCGGTCGCTATGGCAATCGCGCCGCCCGAGCCACCTTCGCCGATGACGACGGAGATGATCGGCACCTTCACCGAGAGGCACATTTCCGTCGAGCGGGCGATGGCTTCGGCCTGCCCGCGCTCTTCGGCGCCGACACCCGGATAGGCACCTGCCGTATCGACCAGCGTAATGACGGGAAGACCGAAGCGGTCAGCCATCTCGAGAACACGGATCGCCTTGCGATAGCCTTCCGGACGGGCGCTGCCGAAGTTATGCTTCAAGCGGCTCTTCGTGTCGTTGCCCTTTTCCTGGCCGAGAACGGCGACAGGCTGGCCGCGGAAGCGGGCAAGTCCTGCCTGGATCGCGGCATCCTCGGAAAACTTGCGATCGCCGGCGAGCGGCGTGAATTCCTGAAACAGCGTCTTGGCATAGTCGACGAAATGCGGGCGCTGCGGATGGCGCGCAACCTGCGTCTTCTGCCAGGCGTTGAGCTTCGAATAGATGTCGACCATCGCTTCGCGAACGCGAACTTCGAGCCTTCCGATTTCATCGGACGTGTCGATGCTCTCGTCTTCCGTGGCGAGCTTCTTCAGTTCGATGATCTTGCCTTCGAGGTCGGAGATCGGCTTTTCGAAGTCGAGATAGTTGTGCATGAGGTGCGTTTCCGTTCCTTGTGCCGGGGCGGCTTTTTGCAAGCTCACCCTTTGTTGCCGGTCCTATTCCTGCTTTTTGGCCTGTTTGGCAAGGGGGTGGTGCGTTTGGACCAGTTGTTGAAGCCGTTCCTCCAACACATGCGTATAAATTTGCGTGGTTGAAATGTCCGAGTGTCCGAGCAGTTCCTGTACGACGCGAAGATCCGCGCCGTTGGCGAGAAGATGGCTTGCAAATGCATGCCGCATCACATGCGGCGAGATTATAGATGGGGTGAGACCTGCCCTGATCGCAAGGTTTTTCAAGTCACGCGCGAAAACCTGGCGCGGCAGATAGCCTTCCTTCGACGCCGCTGGAAACAGCCACGGGCTCTCCTGCGGCACCTTGGCGGCGGCATTTTCGGCCGCGAGCATCCGCCCGTAGAGTTTCATCGTCGCAATTGCAGATTGCGATAGCGGCACAAGCCGCTCCTTGTTGCCCTTGCCGCGGATCATTAGGAAACGCCCGTCCTGGTCGAGAACACGAACCGGAAGCGTTACAAGTTCGCTGACGCGCATGCCGGTCGCATAGAGGAGTTCCAGAAGCGCCAGCATCCGGAGCCGCTGCAATTGGCCGGGCGCCGGATCCTGGGCCTCGGTCTCCGCCTGCTCAAGCAATCGGCCGACCTCGTCGACCCCCATCGTCTTCGGCAGTGCCCGCCCCTTTTTCGGCGCATCGAGAACGCCGGTCGGGTCGTCGGTCCGCAACCCTTCGGCATAAAGAAACTTGTAGAATTGGCGCATCGCCGCCAGCCGCCGCGCCTGCGACGAAGGCTTGAAACCCTGCGCAGCAAGCGACGCAAGATAGGCGGAAAGATCCGCCGATACCGCCTCCAGCAGGCGCACGCTCCTGCCGTTCAAAAAGCTGTGCAGATCATCGAGATCGCGCTCGTAGGAAGAGAGCGTATTGGCCGCCGCACCCCGCTCCGCGCTCATCATTTCCAGAAAGGCTTCGACGTGAACCCAGCCGAGATCCTTCATCGTCTCACTTCTTGGACGGGTTGATGGCGCCGGTCGCCGGAGGATTGATCCGCTCGGAAGGAATGCGGATCGTCACGTCTCGCTCTTGCGGTTCGACGAAAACAACGAGTGCCCACATCGCTCCGTATATCGCGCCAGCGATGATCGCCAAGACGGCGAGAAAACGGAACAGACTCGGCATTCAGCAACTCCATGGCTCTGCTTCTTTATGAAGAAGCATGTTTGCAAGTGCAAGAAGGCGCTTTTGAACCACGTTTCCCTTGCCCGCGACTTGACGCTACACCTGCATTTGTCGATACCGTTCGCAAACAAAGTGTGAATGGACCAATGAGCGACCCAGTTCTGATCGTTGCCGAAAGCTTGAAAGACAGAGCTCGTGCTGCGCTCGGTTCTCGCAACCTGATCCTGGTCGGATTGATGGGTGCAGGAAAATCCTCCGTCGGTCGGATCGTCGCCCAGCAGCTGGGCATCCCCTTCGTCGATAGCGACGCCGAGATCGAGAAGGTCTCGCGCATGTCGATCACCGAACTCTTCGCGGCCTATGGCGAAGAGGAGTTCCGTGCGCTGGAAACCCGCGTCATGAAGCGCCTGCTGAAAAATGGGCCTCGCGTCGTCTCGACAGGCGGCGGCGCCTTCATCAACGACCGGACGCGCAAACACATCAAGAAGGGCGGCGTCTCCATCTGGCTGAAGGCGGAGCTCGACGTTCTCTGGGAGCGGGTCAACAAGCGCGATACGCGGCCGTTGCTGAAGACCGAGAACCCCAAGCAGACCCTCGAAAATCTTATGAACGCGCGTTATCCGATCTACGAGCTCGCCGACCTCACCGTGCTTTCGCGCGATGTGCGCAAGGAGCTGATGGCCGAAGAGGTCCTCAAGGCCGTGATCGATTCCCGAACCGAAAGTGCAGCCTGATGAATGCGATTGCCTCCGCCTCCGAACGCAAGGTTCATGTCCCGCTCGGCGAGCGCGCCTACGACATTCTGATCGGGCCGGGCTTGATCGCCCGCGCCGGCGCCGAGATCGCAGCGCGCCTGAAGGGCCGCAAGGCAGCCATTATCACCGATCAGAACGTGGCGCCGCTATACCTCGACGCGCTGGTCCAGAGTCTGGAAGCCGCAGGCATCGCCTCCGCAACCCTCGTGTTGCCGGCGGGTGAAAAGACCAAGAGCTTCGAACACCTGATGACCATGTGCGACAAGGTGCTTGAGGCACGGATCGAGCGCAACGACTATGTCATCGCCTTGGGCGGCGGCGTTATCGGCGACCTCTCGGGCTTTGCCGCCGGCATCATCAGGCGCGGCGTCCGTTTCGTGCAGGTGCCGACCTCGCTGCTATCGCAGGTCGATTCCTCGGTCGGCGGCAAGACGGGCATCAACAGTCGCCACGGCAAGAACCTGATCGGCGTTTTCCACCAGCCGGACCTCGTGCTCGCAGATACCGATGTCCTGAATTCGCTGAGCGCGCGCGAATTCCGGGCGGGTTACGCCGAAGTGGCCAAGTATGGCCTGATCGACAAGCCGGATTTCTTCGCCTGGCTGGAAGCCAACTGGAAATCGGTATTCGCGGGCGGCGCCGAACGGATCGAGGCGATCGCCGCGAGCTGCCAGGCGAAATCGGATGTCGTCGTCGCCGACGAGCACGAGAACGGCCAGCGCGCGCTCCTCAATCTTGGCCACACCTTTGGCCATGCGCTGGAAGCTGCAACCGCCTACGACAGCGCCCGCCTGGTTCATGGCGAAGGCGTCTCGATCGGCATGGTTCTGGCGCATGAGTTCTCGGCGCGCATGAACCTTGCGAGCCCCGATGACGCCCGCCGTGTTGAAGCCCACCTGAAGGCCGTCGGACTGCCGACCCGCATGTCGGAAATCCCAGGCGCGCTGCCGCCTGCCGAAATCTTGATGGATGCGATCGCCCAGGACAAGAAGGTGAAGGGCGGCAAGCTGACCTTTATCCTCACCCGCGGTATCGGACAGTCCTTCGTCGCCAATGACGTTCCCGCCTCGGAAGTGCTGAGCTTCCTCAAGGAGAAACACCCGCAATGACCCTCGAAGGCACGCTGGCATTTCTTTCCGCATACTGGCCGGAAATTGTCTCCATCGTGGCCCTCGTCTTGATGTCGGCGTTCTTTTCCGGTTCGGAAACGGCGCTGACGGCAGTCTCCCGCAGCCGTATCCATACGCTCGAAGCAAATGGTGAGGAACGCGCAGGGATCGTGCGCCAGCTGATCGAGCGCCGCGACCGGCTGATCGGCGCGCTGCTGATCGGCAACAACCTTGCCAACATTCTCTCTTCGTCGCTGGCGACAAGCCTGTTCCTTGGTCTGTTCGGCAACTCGGGCGTTGCGCTCGCGACCCTCGCGATGACGGTTATCCTGGTCATCTTTGCCGAAGTATTGCCGAAGAGTTGGGCGATTTCGACGCCGGATCGATTTGCCCTGACCACGGCGCCTGCGGTCAAGATGTTCGTCGCCGTCGTCGGCCCGCTATCGTCATTCGTCAACGCTATTGTCCGTCGGATCCTGGCGCTCTTCGGCATCAATCTCTCGCGAGAGGTCTCGATGCTTTCCGCGCATGAAGAACTGCGCGGCGCCGTCGATCTCCTGCATCGCGAAGGATCGGTCGTGAAGGCCGACCGAGACCGCTTGGGCGGCGTCCTCGATCTCGGCGAACTCGAACTCTCCGACATCATGGTTCACCGCATGGCGATGCGGGCGATCAACGCTGACGATCCGCCCGAGGTGGTGGTGCGCACCATCCTCGAAAGCCCGTTCACGCGCATGCCGCTCTGGCGCGGCACCACCGATAACATCATCGGCGTGGTGCACTCCAAGGACCTGCTGCGCGCCCTTGCCGAGCGCGATGCCGAGCCTGAACATCTCGATATCGTCAAGATCGCCCAGAAACCGTGGTTCGTGCCCGACAGCACCAACCTGGAAGCGCAGCTGAACGCCTTCCTGCGCCGCAAGCAGCATTTTGCCGTCGTCGTCGACGAATACGGCGAGGTACAGGGCATCGTCACGCTGGAAGACATCCTCGAGGAAATCGTCGGAGACATAGCCGACGAGCACGATATCGATATGCAGGGCGTGCGTCAGGAAGCGGATGGCTCGATCGTGGTCGATGGCAATGTCCCGATCCGTGATCTCAACCGCGCGCTCGACTGGCATCTGCCTGATGAAGAGGCGACGACGATCGCCGGCCTCGTCATCCACGAGTCGATGACGATCCCGGAAGAGCGGCAAGCCTTCACCTTCTACGAAAAGCGCTTCATCGTCATGAAACGGGATAAGAACCGCATCACCAAGCTTCGAATCAGACCGGCTGAGGAAAACGAGGCAGGCCCGGCCTGAGGCGAGTATCCGACCATGGTCGCGGCCGAGAGGGGTCGGTAGCGACATCACCATTATGGATTTGATATGTTTGATATTTTCTGGCGCGCCGTTGTTGTCGGCATCGGGGCAACCATCCTCATGGACATCTGGGCGATCGTCTATGCAAAGGCCACCGGCACGCCACTGCCGAACTGGGCACCGGTCGGACGCTGGGTCTGGCACCTGAAGAACGGCAAGGTTTTCCACGACGACATCGGCACGGCCGCACCCTACAGGCACGAACTGGCGCTCGGCTGGATCTTTCACTATGCCGTCGGCATTCTCTACGGGATTCTTCTGGTGCTGATCACCGGGCCGCAATGGCTCGAGACGCCGACTTTTCTGCCTGCCTGGATCTGGGGGATCGTGACGATCGCCGCCGGCTGGTTCCTGCTGCAGCCCGGCCTCGGCATCGGCTGGGCCGCTTCAAAGACACCGAACCCGAACAAATCGCGGTTCCTCGGCCTCGTCGCACACACGATCTTCGGCTTCGGCCTCTACGCGACGGCCCTGCTGATCCGCTGACAGGCAATGATTCTCGCCTTCATTGGAAAGCGAGGCCGGATCACCCATATAAAGGCAGCGCCCGCTACCAGCGCACCGGTTCGCCCGGTGCTGCCGGCTCTACCGCGAGTGCATGCAATCCGGCATCCAGCTCTGGCCTCAAAAGCTCCGTGATCGCGCGGTGCCTTGCCAGTCGCGGCATGCCGGTAAACATGGCGGATACGATGCGAACCCGCATATGGGTCTCGCCGGTGCCCGTTATATCAGGCTGATGACCTGCATGAAGATGGCTTTCATTGATGACGCTGAGGCGCTCGGGCGCGAACGCGGCGGTCAGCTTTTCTTCGATGCGGGTCTGCAGGGTCATGGTCTCGTTGCTTTGCGAAAAAGGTTCCCACCAAGCCAGCAACATTCCGGTTTGTCAATTCTTGTTGTCGCCTCTTCGCAGGCCTAAAATTAGAGCCGTCATGAGACTCGATTCCAAATATTTCGACCGTATCCGCACCCGCCGCAAACGCGAGCAGGAACCCGAACAGGCTCCCCCTTCCTGTCAGTGGGACGGCTGCGACAAGAAAGGCGTGCATCGCGCTCCCGTCGGACGCAATGCCGAGGGGCAGTTTTTTCTGTTCTGCTTCGAGCACGTCAAGGATTACAACAAGGGCTATAATTACTTCTCCGGCCTCTCCGACGGCGAGATCGCGCGCTATCAGAAGGAAGCGATCACAGGCCATCGCCCGACCTGGACGGTCGGCGTCAACAAATCGGCCAAGGACAGCCCGTTGCAGTCCGATATGCGCTCCGGTTCCTACCGCGTCCGCGATCCCTTCGGCTTCGTCAACGGCACCAAAAGCAACGGTCCGCGTTTTCCGGAGCAGCGTAAGCTGAAGACCCTGGAAGCCAAGGCTTTCGACACGATGGGCCTAGAAGCCAGCGCGACCTCTTCGGAGATCAAGAGCCGCTACAAGGAACTGGTCAAGAAGCACCACCCCGACGCCAATGGCGGCGACCGTGGTTCGGAGGAACGGTTCCGCGCCGTCATCCAGGCCTATCAATTATTGAAGCAGAACGGTTTTTGTTAGTTCCTGTCCTTGCTCTTGGTCTTCAATCAGGTATGGTCCAGATCGGCTGAGGCCGCAGGCAACCGCGGCATAAATTTCTGCGTTTGTCCCACAAGCGCCTCGGTCACTTCCGGGCGCGGCGTTTCTTGTCCGGGACTTTGTTCAAGAATGCTCGCTAGCGATAGTTTATCGCCCCCGAGGTTTCGTTTCAGTCCCGGAGAAGCATCGCCGACGTTCCGACATGAACGAGCGCGGGGGTAAACTGCGGCGTCATGGTTGCGAAATGGGCTGAGACAGTATGGCCGGGTGTCGGGCACCCGCCTTGGAGACATGATGAGCAAGATTGACCTTGATATTTCGGAGCTTCCGGACACCACCGTTTCGGTCAGGGAGGTCTTTGGTATCGATTCCGACATCCGCGTGCCGGCTTACAGCCAGGGCAGCGCCTATGTTCCGGATCTCGATCCCGATTATCTCTTCGACCGCGAAACCACGCTCGCCATTCTTGCCGGCTTTGCCCATAACCGACGCGTGATGATTTCAGGCTATCACGGCACCGGTAAGTCCTCGCACATCGAACAGGTCGCCGCTCGCCTGAACTGGCCCTGCGTTCGTATCAACCTCGACAGCCACGTCAGCCGTATCGATCTCGTCGGCAAGGACGCGATCGTCGTCAAGGACGGCCTGCAGGTAACTGAATTCAAAGACGGCATCCTGCCGTGGGCCTACCAGCACAATGTCGCGCTCGTCTTCGACGAATACGACGCAGGTCGCCCTGACGTCATGTTCGTCATCCAGCGCGTTCTGGAATCCTCCGGTCGCCTGACGCTGCTCGACCAGAGCCGCGTCATCCGCCCTCACCCGGCCTTCCGCCTGTTTGCGACCGCAAACACGATCGGTCTTGGCGATACGACCGGCCTCTATCACGGCACGCAGCAGATCAACCAGGCGCAGATGGACCGTTGGTCGATCGTGACGACGCTGAACTATCTGCCGCACGACCATGAAGTGAACATCGTCGCCGCCAAGGTGAAACTCTTCGGCAAGGACAAGGAAGGTCGCGATACCGTCTCCAAGATGGTTCGCGTTGCCGACCTCACGCGCGCTTCGTTCATGAATGGCGACCTGTCGACCGTCATGAGCCCGCGTACGGTCATTACATGGGCCGAGAACGCTGAAATCTTCGGCGACATCGCCTTTGCCTTCCGCGTGACCTTCCTCAACAAGTGCGACGAGCTGGAACGTCCGCTGGTGGCCGAGCACTATCAGCGCGCTTTCGGCGTCGAGCTGAAGGAAAGCGCCGCCAACATCGTTCTGGAGGCCTAAGGCCGACCGATCATGGCTGCTCGCGGTGACAATTCGAAAGCAAAGCCCGGCTCGCCTGTCGACGTCGAACCGTTGCGCCGGGCGATAACCGGCAGCGTACGCGCGATCGCCGGCGACGGCGACGTCGAGGTGACCTTCGCCAATGAACGCCCTGGAATGACGGCCGAGCGGATTCGCCTGCCGGAGATTTCCAAGCGTCCGACACTGCACGAGCTCTCGGTAACGCGCGGGCTCGGCGACTCGATGGCATTGCGGCTCGCCTGCCATGACGACAAGGTGCATGCGACGATGGCGCCGCAAGGCTCCGACGCTCGCGCGATCTTCGACGCCGTCGAGCAGGCTCGCGTGGAATCCATCGGCGCACTGCGGATGGAAGGCGTTGCCGCAAACCTCCGGTCGATGACCGAGGAGAAATACTCCAAGGCGAATTTCTCCGGCATCGAGCGGCAGGAAGACGCCCCGATCGGCGAAGCGATGGCCATGCTGGTGCGCGAGAAGCTGACAGGCGAGAAGGCGCCAGCCTCGGCCGGCAAGGTGCTCGACCTCTGGCGTTCGTTCATCGAGGACAAGGCCGGACCCGAACTCGAAAACCTCTCCGGCGTCATCAACGATCAGCCAGCCTTCTCGAAGGCGATCCGCAACATGCTTTCGGCCATGGAGATGGCGGAAGAGTATGGCGACGACGACAGCGATCCTGATTCCGACGACCAGCAGGACGAGGAAGACAAGCCCGGCGGCGACGAGCAGGAGCAGGACGAAGTCGATGACGACGCCGGTTCGGATGCCGCCCCTGTAGAGGACAGCGAAGTCGCCGACGAGCAGATGGAGGACGGCGAGACCGAAGGCGCCGAAATCTCCGACGACGACATGCAGGAAGAAGGCGAGGAAGATTCCGAGACGCCGGGCGAAACCCGCCGCCCGAACACGCCTTTCGACGACTTCAACGAGAAGGTCGACTACCACGTCTTCACCGAGGAATTCGACGAGACGATCACCGCCGAAGAACTCTGCGACGCCGCCGAGCTGGAGCGCCTGCGCGCCTTTCTCGACAAGCAGCTGGCACACCTGCAGGGCGCGGTCGGCCGGTTGGCCAACCGTCTGCAACGCCGCCTGATGGCGCAGCAGAACCGTTCCTGGGATTTCGATCTCGAGGAAGGCTATCTCGACCCGGCACGCCTGACGCGCATGATCATCGATCCGATGCAGGCGCTCTCCTTCAAGATGGAGCGCGATACGCAGTTCCGCGATACGGTCGTGACGCTTCTGATCGATAACTCCGGCTCTATGCGCGGCCGGCCGATCACGGTTGCGGCCACCTGCGCTGATATCCTGGCCCGCACGCTGGAACGCTGCGGCGTCAAGGTCGAGATCCTCGGCTTCACGACGAAGGCATGGAAGGGCGGACAGGCGCGCGAAAAGTGGCTCGGCAGCGGCAAGCCGCAAACGCCCGGCCGTCTGAACGACCTGCGCCACATCATCTACAAGTCTGCCGATGCACCCTGGCGTCGCGCCCGGGCCAATCTCGGCCTGATGATGCGCGAAGGCCTGCTCAAGGAAAACATCGACGGCGAGGCGCTGATGTGGGCGCATAACCGCCTGATCGCGCGGCGCGAGCAGCGCAAGATCCTGATGATGATCTCCGACGGTGCGCCGGTCGACGATTCGACGCTGTCGGTCAATCCGGGCAACTATCTGGAGCGCCATCTGCGTGCCGTCATCGACCGCATCGAGACGCGTTCTCCGGTCGAGCTTCTGGCAATCGGCATCGGCCACGACGTCACGCGCTACTACAGGCGCGCCGTCACGATCGTTGATGCCGACGAGTTGGCGGGCGCGATGACCGAACAGCTTGCATCGCTCTTCGAAGACAAGACCGTCCAGCCGCGGGGCGGTCGCCTCCGCCGCGCCGGCTAACCGCGAAAGGACGCTTTCTGGATGCTCGGGAAGCCCTTCGCCACCATGATCGCAATTGCCATTGGCCTGGCGGCTCTCATGCCGCCAGCGTTTGCAGATGGCGATATCGAAGTCCGCAGCCGTATCATCTCCAATTTCAAGATCGGCTCCGATGAAACCAAGTTTGGCTCGCTGGAATTCCTCGGCGGGCTCGAGATGGTGTCGCCGCAGCGTCTGTTCGGCTCCCTGTCATCGATCCGCTTTCGCCCGGACAAGACGCATTTCGTCGGCGTCCTCGACACCGGCCACTGGATGACCGGTCGCATAGAACGCGATCCCAAGGGCCGGCTCTCCGGCCTTGCCGACGTCGCGATCGCGCCGATGAGAAACCGAGCCGGGCGCAGCTTTGAGGGCAAAGGCCACATGGACGCCGAGGGCCTGGCGCTGCGTTCTGACGGCGTCCTGGTGTCCTTCGAGCAGGATCATCGCGTCGACATCTATCCCGATCCGGGGTTCGAGGCGTTGCCTGCGATCGATACCATCCCCATTCCGTTTCCGAAGAAATCGCTGCGTGCCAATCGAGGCTTCGAAACGACAGTTGTGGCGCCACTCGACAGCGCCCTCAAGGGCGGCACCCTGATCGTTGCTGAGCGCAGCCTGGATTCATCAGGAAATGCCCTGGCCGCGATCCTGGATGGCCCCCTGAAAGGAAAGCTGGCGCTCGCCCACTACGGCGACTTCGACGCCACTGATGGCGCCTTCCTGCCTGACGGCGATCTCCTGCTGCTGGAACGCCGCTTCAACATGGCGGAGGGCATCGGAATGCGCATCCGCCGTATCAAGGCCGCCGACATTCGTCCCGGTGCTGTAATGGACGGCGAGATTTTGCTGCAGGGCGACTTCGGCTATCAAATCGACAACATGGAAGGCCTAGACACCTTCACCGCCGAGGACGGCACCACGCATCTGGTGATCGTGTCCGACGACAACCATTCCATCCTGCAGCGCAATCTGATGCTGGAGTTCCGATTGCTCGAGCCACGAGCCGGCGATACGGCTCGCTTGCAGAATTGAGCGGCCGCCGTCGGACCAACCTGCCGCGAGGATGACAACTCGGAGCGGGTTAGGTCCAGTCAGGTGTTGAAGGGCCAAGCTACATCGCGCGGCCCATCGTTTTCTCTCAGAAAGTACGCTGGAAGCGCAGGAAGCCCTGAACCTGATCCTTCGCATTGTCGGGATCGTAGTACTGGACGCTGAGCTTGGTCAGCAGGTTGGTCGCGACCTTGTAGTCGACGGTCACGCCGGCCCGCCAAGCGTCGCCGCCGGTGAAGTCGCCGTTGCTATCCAGCGAGATCTTGCTGAAATACTGATAGCCTGGAATGACCGCGAGCTTGTCTGTGAACTTCATGTAGTACTGGGCACCGAGCGCCCATTCAGATTCCTCGTAGTAGTAGTTCGCGCCGCTTGCCCAGAGGCCATAGAGGCCGAGCTGTCCCGGTCCGATGTCGGCAAACAGGATACCGCGCAGCGCAACTTCCTCGGTGTCCGTGTCGTACCCGGCCAGGAGATAGCCGCTGACAGCGCCAGCCTTGCCGAACAACTGGCCTTCGATACCGACATTGTTCGGTCCTTCGCCCGGCTTCGTGCGATAGGCATCCTCGAGCTCGTCGACCATGACACCGGCGCTGAAATTCGGCGTCTCGTACATGTAGCGGAAAGCGTTATGGATCGTCTGGTTGCTCGAGATGACGTCCGTTTCGCCGGTGCCGATGCTGCGGTCGTTATCCCACCAGGAGTACTGCATACCAGCCCGGAAGCCGGCGATGTCGATATAGCCTTCCTGCAGAAGGGCAGTCTGGTTGCTTGCGTTCTCGGCATTGAAGCGGAGCGTGACGACGCCGGTCAGCGTGCCGTATTCCGTTTCGCTCTTCGATGTCAGCGTCGTCTGTCCACGCGTCCACGACGACCAGTCGGACGTACCGGAGCGATCACGTCCGAAACGCTCTTCGACGCGGATGTAGCCACCGATCGAGAGACAGGTTTCTGTTCCCGGAATATAGAAGAAGCCCGTTCCGTACGCATCGCAGACACGTACATATTCGACAGGCTCCGGCTCCGCCGCCACGATCGCGTCCGCGGCATGGGCGCCACCGGTCATCACGACCGTTGCAATGGAACTGAGGAGAATGGTTCGGATAGTCATGGGAGGTCCCTATCTGCATTAGATTAGGGAAGGATCTATGAGTGATACCTAACAGTTCCGTGACAACATTGCGGCGAAGAGGCCCCTTCCGACGGTTCGCATAAGATGTTGTGCATACGCAACATAATAGCTACCGCCGTGGCCCGCGAAGCCGCCCGCGTCAGACCTGGCTCGTATCCGACAACTCTGGCGCGGCCGCGCGCTTTTTCCGGAGTTTCCGCAACACCGGGCTCTTTTCCGCTGGGTTCTCGTCATCGTCAGGATCGCTGGTGATGCCGACTTCATCCATCCTGTGGCTTATTGCGAGCGCGTAGATGGTGTGGAGGATATTCCGATCCGTCACATCAGGGTCGGTAAGAGCCAGCAGAGAGGCACGTACGATCTTCTTACTGGTGGCATTCGGGCAGCGCTCGAGCACGAAGTTAAAAAGGGCATTCCCCGAAAGACCCTCCGTCGCGCCATCCAGAAGTGCTTCGTATACTTTCTTCCGTTTCTCCGTCACGGCCTATCCCTCCATATGACGCGATTGAGACAATATTTGTCATAAAAACGTCATGAGCAACCATTGCTACGCGTAGTTCGACAATTTTTGCACCGCAGCGTGGCAGCAACGTGTCGACGATAAGCGTAAAAAAACGGCGGAGAGAGGCACTCCGCCGTGTTTGCAGTCGATGGAAGTTGAGGCTTAGTTGGCGCGTGCGGCCTGCATTGGGCGCAGCACGTTCATCAGTGCGCCATAGGGAAGCAGCATGACGAGGCCGACGATCATCTTGACGGAGAAATCCCCGATCGCCCAGGAAATCCAGCGAGGCGCCTGAGCGGTGAAGACACCGAGAACAGGCGCGGATTCAAGCGCGAAGGGATCGTTCGCGCCGAAGAAGACGAAGAAGGCCGCGAAGGCGAAGGAAAAGAAGATTGCCGTGTCGAGCATCGATCCAACCAGCGAACCGACCAGCGGCGCACGCCACCAGGCCTGACGGCGCAGGCGGTTGAAAACCGAAATGTCGAGCAACTGGCCAGCCAGATAGGCCGAGCCGGAAGCGATCGCGATCCGCGGAACCGAGGTGTAGAACGACAACGTCACACCGACGACAAAGCCGGCGAACACGACCTTGCGGGCGGCCCGTGGGCCGAACTGGCGGTTGGTCAGATCGGTGATGAGGAAGGCGACCGGGTATGTGAAGGCACCCCAGGTCAGGATGTCGGCCAGATTGATGCCGGCGAACTCGGCATTCAGAGGGAACTGCACGAGGAAGTTCGAGGCGACGACGACGAGCGTCATCAGGGCGACATAGATAAGCGTAGAGCGTGTCGTCAGCATTTTTTTATCCTGGGGTATGCCACCAGTTGGAGAGACAGACCAGCAAAGCAAAAGGCTTGTCCGGATATCATCCGTTCAAGCCTTTCGAAGCCGTATGAAAAAGAAGCAGTCGAAGCTTACGCAGCAGCGGCTTCGGCAGTCTTCTTGACGATCTGGCGACGCAGCAGACGAGCGCGCATCGACAGTTCGTTTTCGCTTGCCTTGATCAGGAAAGCGTCGAGACCGCCACGATGCTCAACGGAACGAAGAGCAGCAGCCGAAACGCGAAGACGGTAACGCTGGCCGAGCGCGTCGGAGATCAGCGTAACCTGGCACAGGTTCGGGAGGAACCGGCGCTTGGTCTTGTTGTTGGCATGGCTGACATTGTTGCCAACGAGGACTGCCTTGCCGGTCAATTCGCACATGCGGGACATGGAACACCTATTCTTGTTTTCTCGGCCATCAGCTGCACGCCCACGCAAAATCGGGCTAGCAATCCATCGGGCCATGATTGGAAAGTTGCGGTTCTATAGTCAGACAGGCCGTGCGCGTCAAGCCAAACCTTGGCATTTCCCGCAATTCTGTCAAAAAGCTCGTGTTTGCTTCGTGGCGTGACCGGCGTATAGACCGGAATGAACAGCTTTACCAGCTGCCTGAACAAGGTTCATTTCATGGCTCATCTGAGCAGACGCATTTTCCTCTCCGCGGCAGCTGCCCTGTTGGCCATTCCCGCCAATGCCAGCGAGATCGTGCACCGCACCGAGTACAAGGTATCGCTCGGCATCCTCACGATCGCGCGTGCCGCGTTCCTGACGAGGATCGAGGACGACAAGAGCTACCGGGTCTCCGGCGACATCAGCTCCGCCGGCCTTGCCGATCTCGTGACCAATATCTCGGCCAAGACCAGCGTCGACGGCGTATTGCGTGGCGACCGGCTGCAGGCGTCCCGTTACTATCTCTACTACAAGAGCGGCAAGCGCGCCCGCACCTACGAGGTCCGCTACAACAACGGCAACATCACCTCGACGACCGTCCGGCCACCCCGCCGCCTGCCGAAAAACTGGGTCGACGTGTCGCCGAGCGACATGCGCTCGGTGCTCGACCCGATCTCGGGCCTGATCTTCCCTGCCGGCACCAATGTCTGCGCCCAGAAACTGCCGATCTACGACGGCGAGATGCGCATGGATCTCGTTCTCTCACCGAAGGGAAGCGACGACTTCTCGACGGATGGCTTCAACGGCAAGGCAACGGTCTGCAGCGTTCGGTTCGTTCCACGTTCAGGCTACAAGAAAGGCCGTAGCGACATCGAATATCTGAGCAAGAGCAGCCGGATGGAAATCTGGTTTGCCAAGGCCGATGCGGCAAATGTATATGCTCCAGTCTACGTCCGTATTCCAACGCAATATGGACCGGTGACGATCACCGCGGTCAAATACGGCGCAAGTTGACGGAGCGTGTCTCCGCAAAGGGGGACAGGTGAAGCTTCGTGCCACGCTAATCGGCTTTACGGCCATCCTCATGTGGTCGTTCCTGGCGCTGTTCACGGCTGCATCCGGCACGATGCCTCCGTTCCAGCTGTCGGCGATCTGCTTTGCCATCGGCAGCCTTCCCGGCATCGTCGTCCTCGTCCTAAACCCGTCGCGGATCGCGCTGCTGAAGCAGCCAGCCAAGGTCTGGATGATAGGCATAGCCGGCCTGTTCGGCTACCATTTCCTCTACTTCACCGCGCTTCGAAACGCACCGGCCGTCGAAGCAGGACTGATCGCCTATCTCTGGCCGCTGCTGATCGTCGTCGGTTCGGCGCTGCTGCCGGGTGAACGTTTGCGCTGGTATCATGTCGCGGGAGCGGTCGCCGGTCTCTGCGGCACCTTCCTGATCGTCAGCCGCAATGGCATCAATTTCGACGGTGCCTATGCCGTCGGCTACGGCGCCGCTTTTCTCTGCGCCTTCACCTGGTCCGGCTATTCGCTGCTGACGCGCCGTTTCGATGCCGTCTCGACTGATGTCGTCACCGGTTTCTGCCTGGCGACCTCGGTCCTGTCGCTTGTCTGCCACCTGCTGCTTGAAACCACCGTATGGCCCGAGACCGCCTCGCAGTGGATCGCCGTTGTCGGCCTGGGGCTCTTCCCTGTCGGAGCGGCCTTCTACGCCTGGGACCACGGCGTCAAGAACGGTGATATTCAGATTTTGGGTGCGGCAAGCTATGCCGCACCGCTTCTTTCGACCTTGATTCTGACCGTCTTCGGCTTCGCAGAGCCAAGCTGGCGCATTGCGCTTGCCTGCATTCTGGTGACCGGTGGCGCTGTGCTTGCAGCTCAGGAAATGTTCCGTCGCAAGGCCGCAAACACGGAGCGCGCAACGGCCTAGCGCATCGCCATCACCATTTTGCAGAGCTTCACGAGGCCCGGTTCGAAGCCGCCGGATCGCACCACGTCCTTGCAGCGGATTTTCATCCTGGCCTTTTCAGCCGATGACATATCGTTGTACATCGCGACGAAGCGGCTGTTGTTGCCAAGGCCGGAGCCGCCATTGCCGGAACCGCCGGGACCAGTGCCTGGGTTGCCGCCATCATCCGTCGAAGGGATGCCGAGGCCAAGGCTAAGCAACGAACTGCCACCGAGGCCGACATCTGCGGATGCGCTCGCAAGCCGCGATCCACCAACGGTCGCGTTGACATTGGCGTTGACGCCGCTCGATCCGCCGACGCTCGCAGTGGTTCCGACGCCGAGACCACCGCTACTTCTACCGCCAACGGAAGTACTGCTGTTGACACCGCTCGCGCCGCCGACCGATGCGTTGACACCGACCCCACCGCTGGAGCTGCTACCGACGCTGGCATTGACCCCGCTCGCACCACCAACCGATACGCTCAAGCCGCCGCTGCCGCCGCGGACGCTGACGCCATTGCTGCCGCCGATATCCAGAGCACCGGCCACTGATGGCAGCATCAGGACGGCACAGCTTGCAGCGATCAGTGCCAACGACTTTACGTAGTAAGACATTCCAACCTCCAGATCATCGTTCGCCGGAGCACCATGCTCGGGCTGTGAAAACAAAGAGGAAGCGCGCTTTCCTTATGCGGTCGATCCGAAGCAACCGAAGGTGGATGCGTCACGTCTCTTCCGATAAGACCTGAGAATATTCTTGAAGACTAAAATATCAACACTACTTCTCGCATAGGTTTATTTCAGATACTTCTAAGACTAACAGATCATGAAAGCCGACGCTAAGATTGTCGAAAGACGAGCGTGAATTTGCAACACGCAATCAACATCAAAACACTGATAAAAAACAATAAAATTAGTTTATCAGGAACTCCACACATGGAGTGGCGAAAGTTCTTGGCGTTTACTTCGAAGACTAAGCGACTCAGAAGACAAAATATAATAATTCTCTAATGCAATCAGAAATATTGTGCGACGCACAGAAAAACCAGGCCATAAACTCGGCCCTGGATTGCAGCACGGCCGAGATGCCGGCCATGCTGCCGCTTCTGCTCAGAACTCTTCCCAATTGTCCGCCGCAGGCAGCGCTGCCCCGTGTGCCTTTGCAACCCGGGCGACAAGTTGCAGCGCAGGGGAGCTGACAGGTCTCGAAGGAGCCCGGATGCTGTAGGCCTCATCGAGACGGAATTGCGCCAGCAGCATGCGAAGCGCTTCAGCTTCCGACGCAAGCTTGTGGCTTGCCGCAGTGCTCTCCTCGACCATCGCAGCATTCTGCTGTGTCGCCTGGTCCATGGAGTTGACGGCCTGGTTGATCTCCTTGATCCCGGTCGCCTGCTCCTTCGACCCCTCGACGATCGCCGCCACGTTGGAGTTGATCTCCCCAACCTGCGTCACGATCGTCTCGAGCGCCTTACCGGTCTGACCAACGAGATCCACGCCGTTCTTCACCAACTCGCTCGAGGTTGTAATCAGCGCCTTGATTTCCTTCGCCGCGCTCGCCGAGCGCTGTGCCAGCTCGCGAACCTCCTGCGCCACGACGGCAAAACCCTTGCCGGCCTCGCCGGCACGCGCCGCCTCGACCCCCGCATTCAGCGCGAGAAGATTGGTCTGGAAGGCAATATCGTCGATCACACCGATGATGTTGGTGATTTCACGCGATGACTGCTCGATCTGCCCCATGGCGGCGACCGCATTGCGCACAACTTCGCCGGACTGCTCTGCGCCATGCTTTGTCTTTGCCACCAGTTTGCCCGCCTCATCGGCACGGTGGCTGGAGTCGTTGACTGTTGTGGTGATCTCCTCCAGCGCTGCTGCCGTCTCTTCGATAGAGGCCGCCTGCTGCTCGGTGCGCTTGGAGAAGCTATCTGCGGCGGCGCCGATCTCGCGGGACCCCGCGGCGATTGCCTGTGCATTTTCGCCAACGGTCTTCAGCGTCTCGGAAAGTTTGGCGATGGTTGCATTGAAGTCATGCCGCAGCTGTTCCATCGACGGGACGAAGGCGGCATTGACCGTTTTCGTAAGATCACCTTCCGAGAGCGCGCGCAGCGCCCCGCCGAGCTGAGTGATCGCGCTCATACGCTGAGTGACGTCGGTTGCGAACTTGATGACCTTATAGACCTTGCCGTTCGCGTCGGTGATAGGGTTGTAAGCAGCCTGGATCCATATCTCCTTGCCACCTTTGCCGTAGCGCACGAATTCGTTGGCGATGAACTCGCCCTGGGCAAGACGCCGCCAGAAGTTCGCGTATTCTTCGGTGCGCGTATAGGCCGGATCGCAGAACATGCTGTGATGCTTGCCGGCGATCTCGAAGAGCGAGTAGCCCAGCGCGCCGCAGAAATTCTCGTTCGCGGTCAGGATTTCACCCTTCGGGTTGAATTCGATAACGGCCTGCGAGCGCGAGATCGCATCGAGCTTGCCGGCGTCTTCGACGGCTTTCATCTTCACGTCGGTGATATCGGCGGCGAACTTGACGACCTTGTAGGGTCTGCCGTGTTTGAAGACGGGGTTGTAGGAGGCCTGTATCCAGATCTCGCGTCCACCCTTCGCCAGGCGCTTGTAGGCACCGGTGTCATATTCACCGCGCCCGAGCCGAGCCCAGAATTCGCGATACTCGTGCGTGGCCGCGTGAGCAGGATCGCAGAACATGCTGTGATGCTTACCAACGATCTCGGAAAGGCTGTAACCGACCGCCGCGCAAAAATTCTCGTTGGCGCGAAGAACATTGCCCTTCAGGTCGAACTCAATGATGGCTTGCGATTTCGAAATGGCATTGAGGATATACTTGGAATCAGAAGATAGGCTGAGCATTGCAAATCCCCTCCGAGCCCAAGCCACTCCGGGTGGCTCTGGGCTATGTTGAGCGAAGCCTCTGAGCCTGGATATTCGGCAAAAGCTCAAAGGTCGCAGCGCGTACTTCAGATCGCATCCTGATACGACGTCACAACCAATGATTAAGCCCGGGAAGGTTAACGTTTGGTATAAAAGAAATATCTAATTTAATATGCATTATATGCTAAAAGTTGCGATTGATTTCCTGTAGTCAAACGGCTGATAGCAGAAAACCAACCAGCGGGCGGCAAACGCCGGCTCCGGCACCCGCCAAGGCGGTATTGGAGACTGCCTGGAAGGCATGGCTTTCAAACCGGCATGGCGTTCGATCTCGTCGAGCTGGCAGCGGCAATGCAGGCCGCTCCAGACGCCACCCGACACGCTGGGGCAGATCCCATTGGTGCCGATTTCGACAGGCTTCGTCGTCGCCTGAACCACCGCAACGGCATCATCCACACAAAGAAAAGGCCGCTTCAACGAAGCGGCCTCTTCCTTGTCACTCCGGTGGAGCGAAACGCTATTCCGAAGCAGCGTCTGCCATGGCAGGCGCTTCGCCTTCGGCGGCTTCGCCGGAAGCTTCACCTTCGGCACCGCGACGCGGGCGACGTGGGCGCGGGGTGGCGCTACGGCGGCGCGGTTGACGCTCGCGCGGCTGCGCTGCAGCGCTCTCTTCGTCCATGGAAACTTCAGCCGGGATGCCTTCGATCTCCGGCTGAGGGCCGGTTCCATCGATCACCTCAGGCTGCGGAGCCTCTGCGGCGGCAACCGGTGCCGGCTGCTCTTCTTGGCGACGCTGACGCTGCGGACGATCATCATTGCGACGCGGCTGTTCTTCCGAACGACGCAGCTGCTCGTCCGAACGGCGCTGCTGCTGATGTTCCTGCTGCTGGCGCGGCGGCTGGACAACGACGACATCATCGTCGTTGGCATCGATGTCATCGCCTTCGCGCTCGGCACCTTCGCCGAATTCGTTGCGATCGTCACGCTGGAAACGTTCCTGCATCTGCGCCTGTGCGGCAGCAATGATGCGGTTGTAGTGTTCAGCGTGCTGCAGGTAGTTTTCTGCGATAACCCGGTCACCCGAGCTCTGCGCGTCGCGAGCGAGCTGCGCATACTTTTCAGCGATATGCTGGGCGGTGCCTCTGATCTTAACGTCGGGGCCGGAGCTGTCGTACGTCCGCGTCAGCGGATTTCCACCTTTGCGGTTGAAATTGTTGTTGTTGTTATTTCCACCGCCGCCGCCGCCGTTGTTATTGTTGCCACGCCCGCGACCGCGCTTGTTCTGCTGTCCTGGCCTCATAGATCGATCACCTGAATTCTCTGTTTGTGTGGAGTGAAGGCACCAACCGCCATGGTGGAAAAATCCGCCTCAGGCTCTCGTGCCGCAAGCATACTGCGCCTTCGCGCCGACCTGCCGCTTGTTCTCAAGTCAGTTTGACTGATTCACGCATTGGGTCGTGTTCAACCTTCAAAACTCTCGTTTAAAAGAGTGGACCCCCAAGGTCGAGCTAGTATCGAACGAATCGACGCCGTTACTACCTGTCCAACGCGTGGGGGCAACCTATCTTGCTTCCCTTGGAAATCCAAGCCTTTTCTTCGCAATAGAATTAATGTCCTGTCCAATTCTGCGATTTGCCAGTCAGTGAGCGAGTGCGAACACCAGCACGCGGTCGTTAAGACCATAATCCTTTACGGATTCCAGCAGCTTGAAGCCCTCATGCTCGAAAAGTGCCGTGACGCTGGCACGCTGATCGTAACCAATTTCGAGACCGATAATACCGTTTGGCTGCATGAACCTGGCCGCATCCTTTGCGATGGCCTTGTAGGCGTCAAGCCCATCCGGGCCGCCATCCAGTGCGGCAACCGGATCAAATTTCGTCACTTCGGGAGCGAGATTGTGAATAACACTAGAAGCAATATAGGGCGGATTTGAGACAATCACGTGAAATAGACCCGCGATATTCTCGAACCAATTCGACCTGACGGCTTGGAACCGGTTTTGCAAGCCATTCCGCTCGGCATTCGCCTGCGCGGTTTTCAGGGCATCCACGGATACGTCGCTCCCGATGCCTGATGCTTCCGGACACTCGCTTAGCAGCGCGAGACATATCGCGCCGGTGCCGATGCCCATGTCCAGGATATGGATATGCCCCTCATCCTTTGCAAGACGATGCAGATAAGGCGCAACGGTATCGACGAGAATTTCGGTATCCGGACGTGGTTCAAGCGTCTCAGGCGAAAGCGACAGCGACAAGCCATAGAATTCGCGTTCGCCGAGAATGCGATGGACCGGCTCATGGGCGAGACGACGGGCAATCGCGGCATCAACAAGTCGTGCCTTCTCCTCGTCCACCTCGTCGCCGCCGCGAGTAATCAGCTCGGTGGAAGAGAGCCCGAGCAGCCCGGCTGTCAGAATGCGTGCATCCGTTGCAGGATCTTCGATCCCGCCTTCGGTGAAGCGGCGGCGCACCTCGGTGAGGATTTGGGAAACCGTACGCATGGCCTGTTTCCCTCGATCACTCATTGCTGCTCGCCAAGCTGCGCCAGCTGGCTCGCCTGGTAGTCCGCCAGCAGCGCATCGACCACCTCGTCGATCTCGCCGACCATCATCCTGTCCAGCTTGTAGAGCGTCAGGTTGATGCGGTGATCGGTCACGCGGCCCTGCGGGAAATTGTAGGTGCGGATGCGCTCGGAGCGGTCGCCGGAGCCGACCTGGCTCTTGCGGTCGGCGGAGCGCTCGCTGTCGGCGCGCTGGCGTTCGGCGTCGTAGAGACGCGAGCGCAGCACCTGCATTGCCTTGGCGCGGTTCTGGTGCTGCGACTTTTCGGAGCTGGTGACGACGATGCCGGTCGGCAGGTGGGTAATGCGAACGGCGGAGTCTGTCGTGTTGACGTGCTGGCCGCCGGCACCGGAGGAGCGCATCGTATCGATGCGGATGTCTTCCGGCCGGATCTCGATATCGATCTCTTCTGCCTCCGGCAGAACAGCGACGGTCGCCGCCGACGTATGGATACGGCCACCCGCTTCCGTTTCCGGAACGCGCTGGACGCGATGGACACCGGACTCGAACTTCAGCTTGGCGAACACGCCCTTGCCGGTGATCGTCGCGATGATTTCCTTGAAGCCGCCTGCTTCGCCTTCACTCGACGAGAGCACTTCAACCTTCCAGTTGTTGGCACTGGCGAAACGCTCGTACATGCGGAACAGATCGCCGGCAAAAAGCGCGGCTTCCGAGCCACCGGTACCGGCGCGAATTTCGAGGATGGCGCTCTTTTCGTCGGCCGCATCCTTGGGCAGGAGCAGGATCTGGATTTCCTGTTCCAGCGCCTCGATCCGCTCCTTGACATCGGGCAGCTCGATCTCGGCGAGTTCGCGCATCTCACGATCGACCGACTTGTCTTCAAGCAGGGCTTCGAGATCCGAAAGCTCGGCCATCGCCTTCTCGTAGGCGCGGATCTTCGTCACGACGGGCTGCAGCTCGGAATACTCGGAGGCAAGCTTGACGTAGACGTCGGCCGCAGGGCCAGCCGACATGCGCGCTTCGATCTCGCCGAAACGGCGTTCCAACTCGCGCATTTTTTCAACGGGAAGCTTCGCCACCCTTCACTCCGATTCTGCTTGTCTTGAGCTATAGAGGAATATTGTGAGTGTCAGCGAAGTGGGCAAGCACTTCGCGCATCGAAGCCGTCGACTTCGTATCGTCAAGCAGCTCGTTCATCACCTTTGCAAGGGCTGAGGCATCGAGACCGAGAAGCATCGCTTTTACCGGCCCGATGGAGGCAGGCGACATCGATACCGCGCGGAAACCGATACCGAACAGTGCCATCGCAGAGATCGGCTTGCCTGCAAGTTCGCCACACAGCGTCACCGGCGTGTTGTTGCGCTCGCCCGCGCGAACGATGTCACGCAGGATCCGGAGGAACGGCTTTCCGAGCGGATCGAAGCGATCCGACACACGCGCATTGCCGCGATCAACAGCCATCGAAAACTGGAACAGGTCGTTCGAGCCGACAGACACGAAATCCACGGCCGACATCAGTTCGTCGAGCTGCCAGAGCAGCGCCGGAACCTCCAGCATCGCGCCGAACTGCAGCTTGCGCGGCAGGCCATGGCCGAAGCGGGAGAGATGCTGCACTTCCTTCTGCAACAGCTCGCGCACGGCTGTGATCTCGGAAACCTCGGTCACCATCGGCACCATCAGCTTCAGTTCGAGGCCGGCCGCCGCCTTCAGCATGGCGCGCAGCTGCGTGCGCAGCAGCCCAGGGCGATCGAGCGAAAGGCGGATCGCGCGCCAGCCGAGAGCCGGGTTCTCTTCCTCATGGCCGCGGAAGTAAGGAACGACCTTGTCGCCGCCGATATCGAGCGTGCGGAAAGTCACGACGCGCCCGGCTGCCTGCTTCAGAACGTTGCGATAGAACAGCTCCTGCTCTTCCGCCTTCGGCATGGTAGAGGCAATCATGAACTGCAGCTCGGTACGGAAAAGGCCGATGCCCTCCGCGCCCGAATCCGCGAGCTGCGGCAGATCCACCAGCAGGCCGGCATTCATCATCAGCGAAACGCGCTGCCCATCCTTGGTGCGCGGCTCGACGGAGCGCAAAGCCCGGAACTGCTCCTGCCTGCGCGCGCGGAACCGGACCTTCTCCTCGTAGGAGCGCTGATGTTCCGGCAGCGGCCGCAGATGCACATGCCCGCCGTCACCATCGATGATGACCGCATCGCCATTTTCGGCAAGCGCCACGACGCCGGCAGCCTGGCCGATGACGGGAATGCCCATGGCACGCGCAACGATCACCACGTGGCTCGTGACGGCGCCCTCTTCCAGCACAAGACCACGAACGTTCGCCCGGGGATAGTCGAGCAGTTCGGCCGCGCCCATGGCGCGCGCGAGAATGATGGCATCGTTCGGAAAGCCATCTCCAGCAGTACGGCCGGTGTAGCCGGTCAGCTGCCGCAACAGGCGGTTCGCCAGATCCTCGAAATCGTGCATCCGTTCCCGCAGGTAGGGATCGGTCATGCGGATCATGCGCGCCTTGGTGTCGCTCTGCACCTTCTCGACCGCGGCTTCCGCCGTCAGACCGTTACGGATCGCTTCCTCGAGCTTGCGCACCCAGCCCTGATCGTGGGCAAACATCCGATAGGTTTCGAGAACCTCGCGGTGTTCGCCTTCCATCGAGACGTCGCGCTGCGACAGAAGATCATCGATCGAGATGCGCAGCGATCCGAGCGCTTCGGACAGCCGCCGGATTTCCTTCTCGGAATCTTCGTTCAGAAGGTTAGTAACGACGATGCGCGGCTCGTGCAGCACCACGTAACCGAGGCCAATGCCATCATTGTAGGTGTCGCCGTCGATCGTCACCGACCGCGTCAGGTCAAGTTCGAGGCCAGGCTTCGTCAGCTTCTTGAGTTCGCCGGTGGCGATCATCTCGGCAAGAACCATCGCGGTCGTCTCGAGCGCTTCGAGCTCTTCTTCGCGATAGGTGCGGCTTGCCTTGTTCTGCACGACCAGGACGCCGAGCGAGCGCCCGGTACGCAGGATCGGCACGCCGAGGAAGGAATGATAGATCTCTTCGCCGGTTTCCGGCAGGTAGCGGAAGGCGGGATGCGATTGCGCGTCGGAAAGATTGAGCGGCTGTGCCGATGCGGCGATCGTACCGACGAGACCCTGCCCCATCTTGAGCTGGGAAAGGTGGACCGCTTCCTTGTTCAGACCCTCGGTTGCATAGAGCTCAAGCACGCCGTCAGCGCGCAGCACGTAGACGGAACAGACTTCCGCCACCATGTTGCCTGCGATCTGGCGAACGATCCGGTCGAGACGCTCCTGCGGCTCCAGCGGCTCCGCCATCAACTCGCGCAGCCGCTTGAGCAGCACGCGCGGACCGCCGGAAAGGTCTCTCATTGCGTCTCAAGCTCCAAAATAAAGGTCAAAGTCACACAGCTGACTGCCGCGTGACTTCACAACTTGAACGCGCGGCAGGCCTGCTTAGAATCAGTTCTTATCCAGACCGTAGCAGGAATGCAAAGTCCTGACAGCGAGTTCCGCATAAGGACCGTCGATCAGGATGGAAATCTTGATTTCCGAAGTGGTGATCGCCTTGATGTTGATCCCCTTGTCGGCCAGCGCCTTGAAAGCAGTCGCTGCAACACCCGCGTGGCTGCGCATGCCGATGCCGATGACAGAGACTTTTACGAGGCCCGATTCGTTCTGAACGACGTCGTAGCCGATCTTTTCCTTGTTCTCACCGAGAACCTTGATCGCCTTGTCGACATCACCAGACGGAACCGTGAAAGTCATGTCGGTCTTCGAGCCGTCTTCGGAGATGTTCTGGACGATCATGTCGACGTTGATGTGGCTTTCGGCCAGCGGTCCGAAGATCGCGGCGGAAACGCCCGGCCGGTCGGCAAGACGGCGAAGCGAGATCTGAGCCTCATCCTTGGCATAGGCGATGCCGGTGACTACTTCCTGTTCCACGATTTCATCCTCGTCACAAATCAGCGTTCCGGGCGGATTCAAGAAGTCACCCATGCCCGGAGCATCGGGATCTTCGAAAGAGGAGCGCACGAAGGTACGGACCTTGTGCACCATGGCAAGCTCGACGGAGCGAACCTGCAGAACCTTGGCGCCGAGCGATGCCATTTCGAGCATTTCCTCAAAGGCGATCTTCTTGAGGCGGCGTGCCTGCGGCACGATGCGCGGGTCCGTCGTGTAGACGCCATCGACGTCGGTATAGATGTCGCAGCGATCAGCCTTGAGCGCGGCAGCAACGGCAACAGCCGAGGTATCGGAACCACCACGCCCGAGCGTCGCGATGCGATTGTCGGGGCCGATGCCCTGGAAGCCGGCGATGACGGCAACTTGGCCTTCGCCCATGCGCTTGACGATGTCACCACCGTCGATTTCCTGGATACGGGCAGCGCCATGGGCATTGTCCGTGCGGATGGCGATCTGCCAGCCCTGCCACGAGCGGGCATTGATATCCATCGCCTGCAGCGCGATTGCTAGCAGACCGGCAGTGACCTGCTCGCCCGAAGCGACGACGGCATCATACTCGCGCGCATCGTAAAACGGAGAATTGGCGCCGACGACCTTCGGCATGTTCTGCACCCAGCCGACCAGTTCATTGGTCTTGCCGGACATGGCCGAAACGACGACAGCCACCTCGTGACCCGCATCGACTTCACGTTTCACATGGCGGGCAACGTTCTTGATGCGGTCCAGATCAGCGACGGACGTTCCGCCGAATTTCATTACGATGCGTGCCATATGCCTCTACCACGACCTAGTGCCGAGAGAGACCAAAGCCAGACCCGGCATCACGAGCCCTTGTGGAGCCGCATGGCTGAAGAGCCAGGAAATTGGGAGTTTCTGGAACCCTTCTAAAGCCTTGCGCCCCAAGGCCCAAGTTGCCGCGTCTCTTAGCGAGTTTGTGGGGGGGTGGCAAGGTGCCAAGCGCGGGTAAACGACACCCACACCAAAACGGCAGAAATGAACCAAACCGTGATTCACCGACCAATGGCGGAGAACATGGATACCGATCTCTCGGAGCAGAAATCGCAGTCCTCTTCTGTCAGTGTGCACGTGCGAAGAGCGACAGTGAAGCTTTGCGCCGAAATAAATAGGAATTCCGGAATATAAAAACCTCGATCAGGACTATTTTCAACCGAATCCAATTGTGATTCTTCTTTCATCATAAGTATGCGGCGTAAATGATTCGCGACTGTCCTTGATGCTGAATGATTTGGCGGAGATAGCGAATGATCGATACTGACATCGAAAGCTGGGCGCTCACGAGGGCCCACAATATCGTGCTCAACGAAGGCCTGAGCCTCGCAAAGGCAGCCCAGGATCTCGACCGCAAGCGATCGCGGTCGCTGGTTTATGAACTGCGGCGCGTCATCACGGCCGCTATTCTGGAAGCGCACGCAGCTTCACTTCAATCCGCAGCTTCCCCAGTCACCCAGCAGGAAGCCTGAAACGCGAGATGGCACCGCAACCGGGATCGCCTCGAAGGAGCGGCTCTCCGGCCCGACGACCGAAAGGCGCAGTTGCATCGCGTGCTCGAAACGGGCAGCCTCAATGACCGGCGGTCTGCCGATCGCAGGTCTGCTGGAATCTGATCCATGATGACGCGCACGCAGCAAATCGGCGTTCTTATCGGGCTTGTACTCGTCGCAGCCCTGACGTTGCTGCGGGTCAGCGATCCGCCTCTCCTGCGCCAGATCAGGGATATCACTTTCGACGAGTACCAGCGGATAACGCCCCGTCCTTTCCAGAACACACCCGTGCGGGTGATCGATATCGACGAGGCGTCCTTGCGGGAATTCGGCCAGTGGCCGTGGCCGCGTGACAGGCTAGCCCTCCTTGTCCAGCGTTTGTCGGATATGGGAGCTGCGGCGATCGCCTTCGATATTCTCTTCTCCGAGCCGGATCGACTGTCCCCGCGCTCCGTGATGCGCGATGTCGCCGGCGTGGATCCGTCGCTGCTTCGACGCCTGCCTGACAATGACGAGGCTTTTGCCCAGGCTATGGAGGGGCACCCGGTTGTCCTCGGCTTCGGCCTCTCGACCGACGGCACCTACCGCCCGCCGGTGAAAGCCGGCTTTGCCTTCACCGGCGAAAGCCCGTTCAACGCACCGCCACGCCTCGTCGCTGCAACGCCCCTGAGACCGCAGTTGCAGATCGCCGCAACCGGCATTGGTCACATCAGCCTGAACCCCGGAACCTATTCCTCAGTCGTTCGCCGGATACCGTTGCTTCTGACTGATGGCGAACAGCTCTATCCCAATCTTGCCCTCGAAGCGCTGCGCGTCGCACAAGGGGCCTCGACCTACATAGTTGCGGCCGCCCCCGACGCTCCCAACACACTGACGTCGTTGAAGGTCGGCGATTTCGTCATCCCGGTGACGGCGAACGGTGAGCTTTGGCTCTACACCAGCCCGGATGTCGCGGAGCGATACATTTCCGCCGCCAAGATCCTTGCGGCAGACGGGCCGCCTGCCGATGTCAGCGCTGCGATCGAAGGAAGCATTGTCTTCGTCGGCACCTCCTCGGCGGGCCTGCAGGACATCCGCACCACCGCGCTCGGGCAGAATGTCCCCGGCGTCTCCATGCATGCCCAGACTGTCGAGCAGATCCTCTCCGGGCGTTTTCTGTCACGGCCTGATTGGGCGGATGGCCTTGAAATCCTCGCCATCGCAGTCCTCGGCATCGTTCTGGTGATCGTCACCACCTTCGTAAGCCCGGCTTTCGCCCTTCTCTGCGGCATGCTGCTGACGATCCTCGCGCTCGCCGCATCCTGGTTTGCCTTTTCACAATGGGGGCTTCTATTCGATCCCCTCGCGCCGATCGTCTGTGGATCGATCGTTCATTTCGCCGCGACATCGTTCCGCATTCTGGTCATCGATCGGGAGCGCCGCGAGGTCCGGCGTGCATTCGGACAATATCTGTCTCCCTCGCTTCTTTACCGGATCGAGCATACCCCGGGCGCGCTGCGTCTCGGCGGCGACGACCGTGAGTTGACGGTGATGTTCGTTGACGTTCGCGGTTTCACGTCGCTCAGCGAGAGATTGCAGCCCGCAGACGTCGTCCGCTTCCTGAACACGCTGCTTGATGCTCTGAGCCGTCATGTCGTGGCGAACGAAGGTACGCTCGACAAGTTCATCGGCGACTCGATCATGGCCTTCTGGAATGCGCCGGTGGATGTTGGCGATCATCCCAGGAAGGCAATGCGTGCGGCGCTGCAGATGCGCGAAACCCTAGCTCAGCTCAACAAGGCCGATGCATTCGGCTTCGGGCCTGAATATCAGGTCGGCATCGGCATCGGCATTCACACGGGCCTGGCCTGCGTCGGCAACATGGGCGCCGAAACACGCTTCAACTACTCGGCGGTGGGCGATGCGGTCAACGTCGCAGCCCGCATCGAGAGCTGCTGCAAGGAGGTCGGCTTCGATATTCTCGCATCGGAGACGACGGCCATGGCCCTGCCCGGCTTTGCTCTGCTGGATGCCGGCTCGCTAGGCCTCAAGGGCAAAAGCAGCCGTTCGCGGCTGTACGCCGTGGTGGGTGGGGAAACCGAGGGCAAGTCGGAAGCATTTCACGGGTTGCTGCAAGCCCACGAAGCCTTGGTGGAAGCCTTGCAGAACCACGCGGCCGACAGCCGCAAACGGCTCGCCGCTGTCCGCCAGAAGATATCACCCTTTACACCGGCGCTCGCGGATTTTTATCGCCGGCTGGCGCGACGGGCGGATCATTTTCGTGACATCCCGTCCGAGGTGGAGAAGCCAATATCGGAAGCCGGCTAATTGACAGCTTGACCTTGGCGGTCATGCCATGATCCGCGATTATGCCAGCCGCCGTGGTTACCGCGATCTCCGCCGCGACCGCGATCCGAGCGTGCACCACCCGCTTGTTGATCGCCGCTTCCGCCAGAGGTTGTCGACGCCTCTCCGTTTGTACCGGGCCGCTCATGCCGAGCCTCATGACGGTTTTGGAACCCGTGGCTCCGATCCTGATGGCTTGCGTGCTCACGACGGCTAGCCCCGGCGCCCCGGTCGTGCTTTCCATTGCCCCATCCCGGCCGATCACCGCTGTCGGATCGCTGGCCCCAACCTCCACCTCCGCGATCATGATGACCATTCCAGCCATGCCGACCATCGCGGTCTCCACCCCAACCGTGATGATCGCGGTCGTGATGGTGACGATCGCCGTGGCGCTCGTGCTTGTCATGGTGGTGATGGTGCTTGTCCGGCTTGTCGGGCTTATCCGGCGGCTGCACGGGAGATTGACGAAGCGGCTGTGGCTTCTGAGGCTCGGGCTGGTCTCGATCGCGGCGATCGGGCTGAATATTGGCAAGGCCGCAGCTCGTGCGGATGCCGCCAAGTGCGCCTGACAGCAGCTGGTCGCGGGACAGGAACGGAAGCGCACGCCGGTTCCCCAGCCTCTGCAGCGTCTGCTGATCAACGGCGCGCGGATCGCTAACGCCCCCACCCCGCGTGGCAATGACGCAGTCGCACGGCTGCTCCAATTTCTTGCAGCCGCCGGCGCCGCAGAACTCGGCCTCGCCGTTCAGAAGAACCATGGCCGTCTGGCCATTCGGGCCGACGTAAAAGTCGAAGGCCGTCCCGCGCACCCCGATCGTGCCGGCAGGGGTAACGATCGAATAGGCCGATGAAGACGAATTGCCGCTGATCCAGCGAAACGTTCCCTTCGCCGCGCGGATGGTCAGCTTCTTGACGGAACTTGCGTCGTCGTAGACGTACTTGTCGACCACCACCGAGGAGCCGGCACCAACCGCAAGCTTTGTACCGTCGCGAAACACAAACTGTCCGAGCCCGCTGGGTGACGTCCGGATTTTTTCGTCGCGATGAACCGGCGCCTTGACGATGATCGGCCCGGCGTCGCCGGTAACCTCGGTGCGGATGAGCGTGGCTTGTCCCACCTCCTCCGCCGCATTCGAGACAAGCGGGAGGGACAGGACGAGGCTGAAGAAGGCGGCCAGAACGCGATACGGGCGGAACATGTTTCGAGATCCCCAAGTATCTGCATTTTAGCATATGTTAATAATGATGGTCGCCTTATCCTCTTGGAGTAGCCCGTGCGGTCATGGCATCCGGCCGCCTCTTGACTTCGGCTGTCGTTCGTCCGACTTCAGTCACGACACAGCAAGGAGCATGAACGATGACCGAAGCGGCGAAGACCACAATCGACCAGAGCGAAGTGGACCGCTTCTCGGCCATGGCTGCGGAGTGGTGGAGCCCGACGGGCAAGTTCAAGCCGCTGCATAAGTTCAACCCGGTGCGGCTGGCCTACATCAGAGACAAGACGGCGGAGAATTTCGGCCGCGACGTGCGTAGCGCGCGCCCGCTGGAAGGGCTGCGGGTTCTCGATATCGGCTGCGGCGGCGGCCTTCTTTCAGAACCGGTCGCCCGCATGGGAGCCTCGGTCGTCGGTGCCGATCCGTCCGAGAAGAACATCGGCATCGCTTCCACCCATGCCAAGGCATCCGGTGTTCCCGTCGACTACCGCGCCGTTACGGCAGAGCAGCTTGCCGAAGCCGGCGAAACATTCGATATCGTCCTGAACATGGAGGTCGTCGAGCACGTTGCTGATGTCGACCTGTTCATGACCACCTGCGCGCAGATGGTGCGACCCGGCGGACTGATGTTCGTCGCCACCATCAACCGGACCGTGAAGGCCGCTGCGTTGGCGATCTTTGCTGCGGAAAATATCCTGCGCTGGCTACCGCGCGGCACCCATCAGTATGAAAAGCTCGTTCGTCCGGAAGAGCTTGAAAAGCCGATGACGGAAAGCGGTCTCACGGTCATCGAGCGGACCGGCGTGTTCTTCAACCCGCTGGCGAACCAGTGGAACCTGTCGAAGGATATGGACGTCAACTACATGATGCTGGCCCGGCGCGAGGCGTGAAGGCGCCGACGACCACCCGCCGAGAATTAGGCTAGGGCTTCAAAGTTTTGACGTGGGCGAGGAGATCGTCTTGCGTCAGGGCGTTGCGCGCCGCCAGTTCCTTGACCCGACTGCGATCAATCTCGATCTCCATCCCATCTGGCCCGAACGGCGCCTTGAACGTAAAGGCCCGCGGACTCGGCCCGTGATCTGCCAGATGCTCGAAGCGCTCGACCGCCTCGGCCCAATCGGGCCGATGGTGAGGCCCGACCCACCAGAGAACAAGCGGCGGCCATGATGGCTTGACGTTCCAGTTGCGCGCGTGCTTCAGCGCGTCGGCATGCACTCCATCATAGCTGAACGCCATCAGCGCTTCGATATCGGCCCAGAGCGATAGGGATGATGGCGCAGTGTCGAAACCGCTGCCCTCGATGAAACGCGGAAAAACCTGCGGCCCCCAGCTTCGCACACCCGGCTCGCCGGCATAGCCGGAACGGCCGATAAAGCCGCAAGCTCGCCGTGCCGCCTCGAAATTGGCAGGTTCGCGCAAGCGAAAGCCCTCGACAGCATCGCTCTCGAAAGGCGCCACGTGCAAACCGAAGTTATACATCGCAAGGCGCGCTTCAGAACTCATCCTAGTGCACGTCGTCGGGCAAGACTGGAAGTGCCGCGATCTCGATACCCTCGTCTACCAGAGCCTGGGCTTCGTCGAGGGTCGTTTGGCCGATGATGGCGCGCGCGTCGGCTTCGCCATAATGGATCTTTCGCGCTTCCTCGGGAAAGCCGGTACCGACATCCTCGGAATTGGCCTTGATGTTGCTGACGGCTTCTTTCAGCTTCTGGAACGCCTCGCGCTTGAGGGCATCCATCGCCAGCGTCTGGATCTCGTCCTTCTTGCGCGCCGTCGATACGGACGGCGCCATCAATAGTTTGGAGATGGAACCGGAGCCGCAAACGGGACACTTCAGAAAGCCGGACTCGATCTGTCGATCGAAGTCGGCACTTTCGGAAAACCAGCCTTCGAACTCGTGGGCGTTTTCACAGTGAAGCGAATAACGGATCAAGCTGCAACGTCTCCGGCTGCGCCCGCAACCTTCTCGATGGAAAACTCCCGAGCGTTCCGAAGGTTCGGAATTTTGTCGCGTGAGGCCTTCACTGCTGTTGTATCGATCTCGGCGATGATGACGGCCTCCCCCGCGGGGCCGGCCGAGGCGAGTACCTTGCCCCAGGGGTCGACGATCATGGAATGCCCGAAGGTCTCGCGGCCGTCTTCATGAACGCCTGCCTGCGCTGCGGCTATTACGAACATGCCATTCTCGATGGCACGGGCACGCAGCAGGATTTCCCAATGTGCCTCGCCGGTCTGCTTCGTGAAGGCGGCCGGAATCGTCATCACCTCGGCGCCGGCAACCGCCTGAGCGCGGAAGAGAGCGGGGAAGCGGACGTCGTAGCAGATGGCAAAGCCCATCTGCCCGAACGGAAGCGACAGAACCCGCGCCTCCGACCCTGGCTGATAGGCAGCGCTTTCGCGCCAACTCTCGCCATTGTCGAGATCGACGTCGAACATGTGGATCTTGTCGTAGCGATTGAGGATGCGTCCGTCCGGTCCGAAAAGATACCCTCGGTTTGCGAGCTTTCCGTCAGCAAGCAAGATAGCGGTCGAGCCCACATGCACGAAGATGCCGAGCTCTTTCGCCAGGGACGCAGCCGTTGCAACGATGATATCGTTGGCCTCGTCCCGCTGCAGCAGCTTTGCAGCCGCACGATCACGCTGCAGCATTCCGGTCATTTCCGGGGTCTGCACGTAGGTCGCACCCCGGCCGGCGGCCTCCCGCACGAGCCGCGCCATCGCAGCGGCGTTCCTCTCGGGATCGACGCCGGAACACATCTGAATAGCAGCCGCCGTGAAGGTCATCGTGTCGCCTCAGGCCGCGAGCAGCGGGTCGAGCTCGCCGGCGCGGTCGAGCGCGAAGAGATCGTCACACCCGCCGACGTGCTTTTCGCCGATGAAAATCTGCGGAAAGGTCGAACGACCGTTCGACTTGCCGATCATCTCCTGCCGCAAGTCCGGGGAAAAGGTTGCATCATGCTCGACGAACGCAACGCCCTTTTCCGTCAGCAGGGACTTCGCCCGGGCGCAGTAGCCACAGGCCTGACGTGTATAAATCGTGACGGGTACCATCGGGACTCCAGAAAGTTCCAGTAATCTAGGTGTCATATAGTTTCTGAAAGGGCCCTTGCAAAGGTCAAAACCGTGATGTCTGCGGCCCCCTCCTTGCGCAACACCTTCGCTGCCGCGGCGACAGTCGCGCCCGTCGTGTAGACGTCGTCGACGAGAACCAGCCTCTTTCCGAAGACATCACCTTCGCGTCCGCGCATCAGCGAGAAGGCGCCGCGCACGTTATCCTCGCGCGCCTTCTCGCCGAGGCCGACCTGCTGCCTCGTCCGGCGGGTACGAAGCAGGGTACCGGGCAGAAGCGGCCGATCCGATTGCGCAGCCAGATGACGGGCGAGTTCGGCTGCCTGGTTGAATTTGCGGGAAAGCATGCGGGTTCTGTGCAGGGGCACCGGCAGGATCGCGTCGCATTCAGCAATCGCCTCTCCACCTGCCCTTCGCATCCAGCCGGCCATCATCGGCGCAAGGTCCGTCCGGTCTCGGTATTTCAAGGCGTGCACAAGACGGCGCACCGCGTCATCGTGGAAGGCTGCCGACCGCAGCCTGTCGAAAGGAGGCGGATTGGCAATCGCCGCAGCGCTGATGATACCCGGACCAAGATCATGCGAGAACGGAATGCCGAGGATCTCGCAGTAGGGACGCTCGATGAAGCGAATGGCGGACCAGCATTTCGGGCAGACGCCTCGATGGCCGCCGGTCTCGACGCCGCACACGGCGCAGCTCGGCGGGTACACGAGATCCGCGACAAAGGCCAGCGGACCGAGCAATATCTGACGTAACCGCACGAAGCCCCCCTTCTGCAGCATCCTCACGACAATAGCCGCTTTCGCGCACAACGAAAATCGCCTTGCCGTACAGTCGCTGCAGGACTAAGGACGTCGGCCATGGAGATAATTTTCGACCCGGCGCGGATCGCCGCCAATCGACACCGCGCCCTGCGCAACGATGACCCGAAAGCGACCTTCCTGCTTGATATCGCGGCCGAGGAACTCGGCGAGCGCCTTGCCGTTGTCGAGCGCACGTTCGAGCACACGGTGGAACTGCATGGCGCCAACGGCGCCGCCGCCCGTGCCGCCAGAGCAACCGGCAAGATCGGCAGCCTGACCCGCATCGAGGTCGAGCCGGCGCATCTGGACGCCTCCGATGCCTTTATCGAAGCGCCGATCGAAATTGTTCCGCTGGAACCGCAATCCGCCAATCTGATCCTGGCACCGCTCAGCCTGCACCTGACCAACGACACGCCCGGGGTCTTCGTCCAGATCCGACGCGCCCTGCGCCCGGACGGCCTCTTCCTGGCAGCCATTCCAGGCGCCGGAACGCTACAGGAACTGCGCGAGGTGCTGCTAGCAACGGAGATCGAAATGACGGGCGGTGCAAGCCCGCGTGTCATTCCCTTTGCTGACGTCCGCGACGTTGGCGGGTTGATGCAGCGTGCGGGCTTTGCCCTGCCGGTTATCGATGCGGAGACCTATACGGTCCGGTATGATTCCATCTTCCCCCTGATGCGCGACCTCAGGGCGATGGGCATGACCAATCCGCTGGCTGCACGCAGCCGCAAACCGCTGACGCGGGCATTTTTCATGAAGGCGGCGGAAATCTACGCGGAACGCTATGCCGATCCGGACGGGCGTATCCGGGCGACATTCTCGATCATTTACGTATCGGGATGGGCACCGCACGAGAGCCAGCAGAAGCCGCTACGGCCGGGATCCGCCAAAGTGCGGCTTGCCGACGCCCTCAAGGTGCAGGAACACAAGCTGAAGCAGTAAGCTGCTATCTCAGTTTGGCGCTTTGATATTGTTGCTGACGCCGAGAAGGACGTTGGAGATGTTGCCACCAATCGCTTCGACGCCGGCAATGATACCGACCGAGATCAATGCTGCGAGCAAACCGTATTCAATTGCCGTAGTGCCACCGATATCTGCGAGAAATGCCTTCAAAATTCGCATGATCCACCCTTCGGCCGCGCCGCTAATATAAACGTAGAATATCGGCCTCAGCAGCCCGCGCCGCTTCCATACCCTTGAACAACGCAGACCGAGCCGGGTGTCTCCTGAAGGACGCTGCGACGGATCGTATAACGCTTGCCGTTTTCGGTTTTCGGGATCGACCCTGTGGTGATCGAATCGAATTCCGACGGTGCGCTTGCGAAGACGCTGGACTTCGACTTATCGGCCAGCATCGGCGTAAGGATCAGCGTCAGCGCGACAACTGCAGTGCCGAACAGCAAGGCAATATTCAGCACTCCGGTCTTGCGCGAGGCAGCCGAAGCCTGTTCCTTTTCTCGAACCGCTTTCCAGAAATCGTCGTCCATGCGTCAAGCCTTCTACACACACGCCAGTTGCTTGATTGAGGCCGATCTTTGGCAGAAGGTGTTAAACGATCTCTTAATATCCACACCCAAATTGGAGCAGAAGGGATTAATATTCAGAAATGTCTAAAGTAGATCCTGCAGAACCGGGATCAGCGGCTCATCGGCAGGCGGCATCGGGTAGTCGCGCAGCGCCTGCGGCTTCACCCACTTCAATGCCTGACCTTCCTTGCCATGCGGTACACCTTCGTAGCGACGGCAGATGTAGAGGGGCATCAGGAGATGGAATTTCTCGTAGGTATGGCTGGCAAAGCTCAGCGGCGCGAGACAGGCGATTTTCGTCGTGATGCCAAGCTCTTCGTGCAGTTCGCGCACCAGCGTCTCCTCCGGCGTTTCACCGGCCTCGACCTTGCCGCCGGGAAATTCCCACAGGCCTGCGAGCGACTTTCCTTCCGGGCGCTGCGCCAGGAGGATGCGCCCGTCAGCATCGATCAATGCGCAGGCCACCACGAGCAGTATGTTGCGCGCTTCGCCGCTCATCGCGCCATGTCCTTGCGCCAATAGGAATAGCGGTACACTTCCTGAAAACCGAGACGCTCGTAGAGCGCAATTGCCGGATCATTCGTCGCCTTGACCTGCAGCCAGGCGCTGCGGGCGCTGCGCATGCGCGCCCAACGCAATGCCGACGTCAGGATTTCGAGCCCCAGGCCTTCACGGCGACGTTCCCTTGCCACCGACAGCGACATGATGCCGGCAAGATCGTTATCCTGAACGCAAAGAACGGTCGCGAGCGGCCCTGTCTGCGCATCCTCAATCATGAACAGCCCCGACGGCGGCTTGATCGCGTTGATGATTTCGGCCAACGCCGGCTTCAGCTTGCCGGAAACGCCATCGGTCGCGAGATTGGCGTCGACAAACCGGCCGATGTCATGCGTAGGCAGGTGATCCAGCGTATCCGGCAATTCTGCATGGGTAAGATCGCAGGTCATCACCACGGTCTCGTCGAACGGCGTCCACTCCAGCGACTGGACGAGATCGATCAGAACAGGAGACGCAAGCGGCGTCTGGCGCAGCACGGCCGGTCGCCCATAGGCTTCGAACTTGCGGCCGGCCTTGGCAAGCCGGATCTCGACATCGCGGTGATCCGAGGGATCGAGCGGCACGATCGAATTCAGCCTGTTCGACGGATGTCCTGCCGTAAGGCGCACCTGCCAGCTGCCGTCATACTGCACCGACGATGCCGGCCACGCCCGAAAGCCAACAGCTTCAAGCCTTCTTACAAGCGGCAGGTTTGCCTTCTTGGGTAGTGTCTGGGTCAATGAAGGATCAGCTCCGGTAGTCACCGTTGATTGCGACATACTCTTTCGTGAGGTCGCACGTCCAGACAGTCGCGGTACCATTTCCGAGGCCGATCTCGACCTTCACGGGAATGTCCTGCTGCTTCATCACATTGCTGGCCGCCTCTTCCGAATAGCCGGCATCGCGTTCGCCGTTGACGGCAACACGCACGTCGCCGAACCAGATGGCCAGCCGATCGCGATCGGCCATTTCGCCTGATTTGCCGACCGCCATGACGATACGTCCCCAATTGGCATCCTCGCCGGCGGCTGCGGTCTTGACCAGAGGCGAATTGGCGATCGAAAGAGCAATCGTCTTCGCGGCGGCATCGCTTTCAGCGCCGGTCACCGTGATTTCGAGCATCTTTGTCGCGCCTTCGCCGTCACGAACCACCTGCAGAGCCAGATCCTTGAGCAGATCGTTGAGCGCGGCACGGAACGAGGCAAGGCGCGCGTCGTCGCCGTTCTCGATACGGACCTGACCATCTTCGGCGGCCGCACCCGTCGCAAACAGCATCAGCGTGTCGGATGTCGAGGTATCGCTGTCGACAGTCATCGAGTTGAACGTCGGATCAACGCCGGCGGACAGAAGCGACTGCAGCGCCGCTGGAGCGATATCCGCATCGGTCGCAACAAAGGAAAGCATCGTTGCCATGTCGGGCGCAATCATGCCTGCGCCCTTGGCGATCCCGTTGATCGTCACCTTTACGCCGCCGATTTCGGCGCTGCGGGTCGCGACCTTCGGATAGGTGTCCGTCGTCATGATTGCCTTGGCGGCTTCGAACCAGAAGTCGCCCGTCGCATCCTTGTGCATCTGATCGAGAACGCCGGAGAACTTCGTGGCGTCAAGCGGCTCACCGATCACGCCGGTGGAAGCAAGATAGATCTCGTTCTCGCCGCAGCCGACCGCCGCTGCCGCCGACTTCGCCGTCAACGCGGTTGCCTCGCGTCCCTTCAGGCCGGTGAAGGCATTGGCGTTGCCGGAATTGACGACAACGGCGCGCGCCGAACCGTGCGGCAGGTTCGCCCTGCAGAAATCGACAGGCGCCGAAGGGCACTTTGAGCGGGTGAAAACGCCGGCGACAGCCGCCGGCTTGTCGAACACCATCATCAGCACGTCGGTGCGGTTCTTGTACTTGATCCCGGCGGAAGCCGTCGCCATCCGCACGCCGCGCAGAGCTGGCATGGAGGCATAGGATTTCGGAGCGAGCGGAGAAACAGAACCGGACATGGCGATCGACCTGATGACTGAAAGAGATTTCCGGGGCGAAGTATAAGCCGGCTCGCGCTGCGGAAATACGACAATAGACGATAGTGAAGGGCCCGGCAGAACCGGGCCCCGAGTTCGAGATTACTGCTGCGGCTGCGCGGCCGGCGCATCGCCCGGCTGCGGCTGCTTGTTCGCATCCTCGTAGCCCTTGCGAAGCGCTTCGTCCGTGATGTCGATCTTGGACTTTTCCTTCGCCGAGGCGAGAAGCGCGAGATACTTGTCGCGCATGACGAGCTGGCGAACCTGGTCCTTGACCTGGTCGAAAGCCGGCGGAGGAGCGTCGCGCTTATCCTCAACCAGAATGACGTGGTAGCCGAAATCGGTCTTCACGGGGGTCTTCGAATAGCTACCCTTCGGGAGTGCGAAAGCAGCGTCTTCGAATTCCTTGACCATGCGGCCCTTGGTGAAATAGCCGAGATCGCCACCGTCAGCCTTGTTCGGATCCGTCGACTTTTCCTTCGCGAGATCAGCGAAGTTCTTGCCGGCGTCGAGCTGCTTGATGATATCCTTGGCTTCATCCTCGGTCTTCACCAAGATATGGCGGGCGTGCACTTCTTCCTGCTTAGGCAGGGCAGCGACTTCCTTGTCGTAGCGCGCCTTCACCTCGTCGTCGGTAACCGTGTCGACGACGTGCTTCTTGAAGTAGGCGTTGTGCAGTTCGCGATCGGCGAGATACTGCATGCGCTTCTTGAACTCAGGCGTCTCATCGAGCTTCTCGGCGGCTGCATCCTTGGCAAGCAGCTTCACGTCGATGGCGGCCGAAAGGGCTGCGACCTTCTTCTGGTCTTCCGGGAGCTGAGCAAGCTGCGGATCGAGGTTGGCAACCGCCAGGTCCAGATCGGACTGGTGGATCTCGACATCGCCGACCTTGGCAACGACGGCATCCGGCTTGTCTTCAGCACGGACAGGCGCCTGGAACGCAACAAAAGTCGCGAACGCCAGCACGGCAATCTTGTTGTAGTTCAACATCAAATAACCCTTCACAGTTAAACCACCGGCTTCAACTTCGTGAATCCAGCCTGAAACAGCCATCAACACCGGATTGTGGCCTTTCTATATCGCCCAAATCCGTTGACATCATTCGACCCCCCTCTTATCTGTCACGCAACCTCGCGTCCAGAACAGTTTCCTGGCGTTTCGAGACGTGTGCCTGAAATTCGGCTGGGCAACGGACTAAGAAAAGCCGGGGAAGAATATTCAGAAAGGACCAGTCGTATGGTCAGCTTTGGCGGTATAGCCCGCAAAATATTTGGCTCTGCCAATGATCGCCGTGTGCGGTCCTTCCAGCCGAACGTCGCAGACATCAACGCCATCGAAGAAAAAACGAAGGCCTTGAGTGACGAACAGCTGGCCGCTCAGACGGTCGAATTCCGCAAGCTCCTGGCGGAAGGCAAGACGCTGGATGACATCCTCGTTCCGGCCTTCGCGGTCGTTCGCGAGGCGTCACGTCGCGTTTTGGGCATGCGACCTTTTGACGTACAGCTGATCGGCGGCATGATCCTGCACTCGAATGCGATCGCGGAAATGAAGACCGGCGAAGGTAAGACCCTCGTCGCTACTCTGCCCGTCTATCTGAACGCATTGTCGGGCAAGGGCGTCCACGTCGTCACCGTGAACGACTACCTCGCACGCCGCGACGCCGCGACGATGGGCAAGCTCTACAGCTTCCTCGGCCTGACCACAGGCGTGATCGTTCATGGTTTGTCGGACGAAGAGCGCGCTGCCGCTTACGCCTGCGACATCACCTACGCCACCAACAACGAACTCGGCTTCGATTATCTCCGCGATAACATGAAGTACGAGAAGAACCAGATGGTCCAGCGCGGCCACAACTTCGCGATCGTCGACGAAGTGGACTCGATCCTCGTCGACGAGGCGCGCACCCCGCTGATCATCTCCGGTCCGCTGGACGACCGCTCCGATCTATACAACACGATCGATGCCTTTATCCCGCTGCTGACCGAAGGCGACTACGAGATCGACGAAAAGCAGCGTTCGGCCAACTTCTCCGAAGAAGGCACGGAAAAGCTCGAAAATCTGCTGCGCCAGGCCGGCCTGCTCAAGGGGCAGTCGCTCTACGATATCGAGAACGTCGCGATCGTCCATCACGTCAACAACGCGCTGAAGGCCCACAAGCTGTTCCAGCGTGACAAGGACTACATCGTCCGCAACGACGAAATCGTCATCATCGACGAATTCACCGGCCGCATGATGCCGGGCCGCCGCTACTCGGAAGGCCAGCACCAGGCGCTGGAAGCCAAGGAAAAGGTGCAGATCCAGCCTGAAAACCAGACGCTGGCGCAGATCACCTTCCAGAACTACTTCCGCATGTACGACAAGCTCGGCGGCATGACGGGTACCGCGCAGACGGAAGCGGAAGAATTCGGCAACATCTACGGCCTCGACGTCGTCGAAGTACCGACCAACCTGCCGATCAAGCGTATCGACGAGGACGACGAGGTCTACCGGACCTTCGAAGAGAAGTACAAGGCGATCATCGCCGAGATCGCCGACGCGCAGAAGCGCGGTCAGCCGGTTCTCGTCGGCACGACCTCGATCGAAAAGTCCGAATTGCTCGCCGACCTGATGCGCAAGCAGGGTTTCAAGGACTTCCAGGTCCTCAACGCCCGCTATCACGAGCAGGAAGCCTATATCGTCGCCCAGGCCGGCGTTCCCGGCGCCGTTACGATCGCCACCAACATGGCCGGCCGCGGTACCGACATCCAGCTCGGCGGCAACCTCGACATGCGTGTCGAGCGCGAGCTTGAAGGCGTAGAGCCCGGTCCCGAATATGACGCCAAGATCGAAGCGATCCGCGAAGAGATCAAGCAGCTCAAGGAAAAGGCGTTGGCCGCCGGCGGCCTCTATGTCATCGCGACGGAACGCCACGAAAGCCGCCGTATCGACAACCAGCTGCGCGGCCGTTCCGGCCGTCAGGGCGACCCGGGCCGCTCGAAGTTCTATCTGTCGCTTCAGGACGACCTGATGCGCATCTTCGGCTCCGACCGCATGGATTCGATGCTGACCAAGCTCGGTCTCAAGGAAGGCGAGGCCATCGTCCATCCCTGGATCAACAAGGCTCTGGAACGCGCGCAGAAGAAGGTCGAAGCCCGCAACTTCGACATCCGCAAGAACCTGCTCAAGTACGACGACGTTCTGAACGATCAACGTAAGGTGATCTTCGAACAGCGCCTTGAGCTGATGGAATCGGCCAATATTGCCGAGACCGTTTCCGACATGCGCCGCGAGGTCATCGAGGATCTGGTCGAAAAGCATATCCCTGAGCGCGCCTATGCCGAACAGTGGGATGCAGTCGGCCTCAAGGAACGGACAAACGCCCTCCTCAACCTCGACCTGCCGGTCGAGGATTGGGTCAAGGAAGAAGGTATCGGCGAAGACAACATTCGCGAACGCCTGACCGAGGCCTCGAATGCAGCCTTCACGGAAAAGGCCGAGCGCTTCGGCGACGACATCATGCGCTACGTCGAGCGCTCTGTCGTCATGCAGACGCTAGACCACCTGTGGCGCGAGCACATCGTCAACCTCGACCACCTGCGCTCCGTCATCGGCTTCCGCGGCTATGCCCAGCGTGACCCGTTGCAGGAGTACAAGTCCGAGGCATTTGAGCTCTTCACCTCGCTGCTGAACAACCTGCGCGAGGCCGTGACGGCTCAGCTGATGCGCGTCGAGCTGGTACAGCAGGCTCCGGCCGAACCGGAACCGCCGATGATGCAGGCGCATCACCTCGATCCGGACACGGGCGAGGACGATTTTGCAGTCTATCAGGCCAGTGAAGTCGTCGTCGCCGCGGAGAACCGCAATCCGACTGATCCCCAGACCTGGGGCCGTGTCGGCCGCAACGAGGCTTGCCCGTGCGGATCCGGCAAGAAGTACAAGCATTGCCACGGTGCGTTCGAGCAGGCCTGAGGTCAGCCACCGGCACTGAGATCAAAGCCCTCGCAACAGCAGTGTCGCGGGGGCTTTTTCATGCGCTGTTACGGCGGAATCGCGAAACCTGCTCGCAACTCCAGATTTTATAATCCGCCCGAACTCCGGCCGCAAAACCGTCATCTTGTTCCCTAAGCCTGCCGGCATTGAGGGGACCATTGATCATGACGACAAGACCGACCGAAAAGACCACCCGCCTGCGCGTCGCCATCCTCTTCGGCGGACGCTCGCCCGAGCACGACGTGTCAATCCTGTCCGCTATCAACGTCGTCGCCGCACTTGATCCCGTGCGATACGACGTCATACCGATCTTCGTGACAAAGCAGGGACAATGGCTGCTCATGCCTGCGGGCGCCGAGCTGAAGACGGCCGCGAAGGTCGAGGAGGCGGTGGAACTCAGCCTGCTGCCCGGCGGGCGTGGTCGCCTGCTTGCCATCCCCGCAGGCGCGCAACCTTACGAAATCCCCGCCATCGACGTGCTCTTCCCCGTGCTGCACGGCATGCATGGCGAAGATGGTTCGGTGCAGGGACTGGCATCTGTCGCCCGCGTGCCGCTGGCCGGCTGCGGCCTCACGGGCTCTGTCACCGCGATCGACAAGGATATCGCCAAGCGCCTGCTGCGCGACGCGGAATTGCCAGTGGCGAAAGGCGTCTGCATTGAGGACGGCGACCCACCCTCCTTCGAGACGGTCTCGCGTGAACTCGGTCTGCCGCTCTTCGTCAAGCCGGCCCGGCAGGGCTCTTCCGTCGGCGTCAGCAAGATCAGGACTCCTGAGGATTTCGTGGCCGCGCTCGCGGAAGGCTTCAAGCATGACAGCAAACTCGTCGCCGAGGAATTCATCGCCGGTCGTGAGATCGAGTTCAGCGTCCTTGAGCACGCGAACGGCGAGATATTCGTGTCGCTGCCGGGCGAGATTGCACCGGCCGAAAGCCACGGCTTCTACAGCTATGAGGCGAAATACATAGATGAGGCTGGCGCCGCCATTCGCGTGCCCGCCCAACTGCCCAAGGATATAGAGGCCGAACTCCGCAAGACCGCCGCTCTCGCCTTCAAGGCGCTCGGCTGCGACGGCATGGCCCGCGTCGATTTCTTCGTGAAGGAGGACATGTCCTTCGTCGTCAACGAGCTCAACACCATCCCTGGCTTCACCAATATCAGCATGTATGCGAAGGCGATGGCGGCGACGGGCGTCACCTACTCCGAGGTCCTTGATGTCCTGATTGACAGGGCGCTGACGATAGGCGGTCATTGACCTCGCCAAACACTGGACAGTTAAGCTGATTTATCCAGTCACAACCGTTTCTTAACGCTGTTCTGGCAAGACTTCAGGAACGATTTGCCTGAGAGTTTTGCGTGTTCGTGATGGCAGTCATAGAGACGGCGGAAAAGCTTTTGCCTGCGGGGCTTCGCCCTGCGGGTAGCCGTATTCTGCGCGCTTTGCTCGGCATGCTGACCGAGCGCGGAGAAAAGGCCGCTGCCCAGCGCATGGCGCTGACCGCATTCTCCATCCGCGTTGCGAGCGCTGCCCTCGCCTTCCTGTCGCAGATCGTGCTCGCCCGGATGATGGGCGAATACGAATACGGCATCTTTGTCTTCGTCTGGGTACTGATCGTTCTCTTCGGAGACCTCTCCTGCCTCGGCTTTCATACAGCGATCGTCCGCTTTCTGCCGCAATACAGGGCCGCCGGCGCCTACGCCGAGATCCGCGGGCTTACCGGCACGGCGCGCGTCTTCGGACTGATTTCCGGCACCATCGTCCTCGCGATCGGCATGATCGCACTGCACCTCTTCAGCGACAAGGTTCAGAGCTACTACATCATCCCGATTGTGCTTGGCCTGCTGGCGATGCCGATGATCGCGCTCGGCGACATTCTGGAAGGAACGTCGCGTGCCAATCACTGGCCGGTCATGGCCCTGAGCCCGGTCTATATCATCAGGCCGATCCTGATCATCCTGTTCATGCTGGCGGCAATCGGCTTCGGCGCGCCGCGTACCGCCGTTACGGCAATGCAGGCAGCGCTTGCGGCCACCTACGTAACGGCGCTTGGCCAATATGCCGCAACCCTCGTGCGCCTGCGCCGTCATTACAAAGAGGGCCCGAGCAAGGTCGATTTTCTAGGGTGGCTGGGCGTTGCCTTTCCGATCTTCCTGATCGAGGGCGTCAGCTTCCTCCTCACCAACTCGGACGTCGTCGTCGTCGGTATCTTCCTGGAACCGCACGACGTCGCGATCTATTTCGCCGCGGCAAAGACGATGGCCCTCGTCCACTTCATCAACTTTTCGGTCAAGGCCGCCTCGGGACCGCGCTTCTCGAGCCTGATCGCCGAAGGAAACCGCCCGCAGCTTGCCGCCGCCGCGATTGACGCCGCCAGATGGACGTTCTGGCCGGCTCTGGCGGTCGGGCTCGTCGTTCTGGCTGCCGGCCACCTCCTGCTTTCGCTGTTCGGCGGCGCGTTTACGGCGGGCTATGCGCTGATGGCGATCCTGCTCGCCGGCATCCTGGCAAAAGCGCTCGTCGGGCCCGCCGAAACGCTGCTCATGATGGCCGGCAAGCAGAACATCTGCGTGCTGCTCTACGCAGGCGCACTCACTGCAAACGTCGTGCTCAACATCGCCCTTATCCCGCGGTTCGGCATCGAAGGCGCGGCAATCGCCACCGCGTCTGCAATGGGCGTCGAAGCCGTGCTGCTGCACCTTGCGGTTCGCCGCGCGCTTGGCATCGCGCTCTTCGCCTTCGCCAAACCGACCGTCGCCCACAACGAGATGGAAGCCTGACAGAATGGTCCGCACTCCTCCCGCCACCCCGACGACCGATGCGACCAAGAACCGAATGGTCCACGAACTCGCCTCGCTGGAGTTTGATACCCCGCAGGCCGAAGCCCGCATCGACGTCGGCCGGCCCGGCCGGGAACTCTGCCTCTATTCCGGCAAGCTTGGCTACGAGATGCAGGAAGAGCTCGACTTCCTCTCGAACCGCGCGATGGAGCCAAACGTCTTCTTCACCGGCCGTTTCCTGGCGCCGGCCATGCCGCGCCTCGACGATCGGCAGGTGAATTTTGCGCTGTTACGGGACCGAAACGAAAGCCGCAGTCGGCTCCGTGTTTTGATGCCGTTCTCGGTGGAGAGACCCGGCTTCGCCGTCGGGCCGTCGATCATCCGCATCTGGGCCAATAATTTCGCGCCATTGGGAACGCCGCTGGTGGATGGCGAAGACGCTGCCGAAACGCTCGACAACCTGCTGGAAGGACTGGCCGCCCGCGACTTGCGCCTGCCCTCGATCCTCGTGTTGCCCGATGTCCGACTGAATGGCATCTTCGCACGGCTGGCAAAGGCGGTCGCGATTGGCCGGAACCTGCCGATCACGGTGACCAATCCCTACCTGCGCCCGATGCTGCAAAGCGACGAGGACGCGACTGTCTATCTGCGTCGTTCGGTATCGTCGTCGCATCTTCGCGAAATGCGGCGGCAGTGGCGCCTGCTCGAGGAGCAGGGCAACGTCGTCTACAGCGTCGCCCGCCAACCGCGCGAGATCCACACCCGTTTCGAGGAGTTCCTGGCACTTGAAGCCGGTGGCTGGAAGGGGAAGAAGCGCAGCGCACTGGTGACCGACCGCTATCATACCGCCTTCGCCCGCGAGGCGATCTCCAACCTCGCGGAAGTCGATGCCGTTCGCGTGCACACGATCGACCTCAATGGCAAGGCGATCGCCTCTACCGTCGTGCTGATGATGGGGGGCGAGGCCTATACCTGGAAAACCGCATATAACGAGAGCTATGCGCGTTATTCGCCGGGTAAGCTTTTGATGGCTGAGCTGACGGAATGGCATCTCGACGACGCCAACATCCAGCGTTCGGATTCCTGCGCAATTCCTGATCATCCGATCATGAGCCGACTCTGGCAGGAGCGGGAAGAGATGGGAACCGTGGTGATCGGGCTGACACAGAACAGCGACCGTGAAGTCCGCCAGGTCTCGGCTCAGCTTCACATGTACAGCAGCACGCGGAGCGTCGCGAAAATGCTGCGTCAGAAAATCATGTCGCTTGCGGGGCGTGGATAGGCTCGGCGCTGGCCGATCGCTCGCGCAGCAGACGACGGATCACCTTGCCCGTCGTCGTCAGCGGCAGTTCCGACACGAACTCCACCTCGCGTGGATACTCGTGCATCGAGAGGCGCATCTTGACCCACTCACTGATATCAAGCGCCAAGCGCTCGCTAGCCTCAAAGCCGGGCGCCAGCACCACATAGGCCTTGACGATCTCGGTGCGAACCGAATCCGGCTTACCAACGGCTGCGGCGAGCTGCACGGCCGGATGTCCGATCAGACAGTCCTCGATTTCAGCGGGGCCGATCCGGTATCCGGACGAGGTGATGACATCATCGTCCCGGCCAAAGAAAGTCACGTAGCCTTCCGCATCCTGGCGCCCGATATCGCCTGTCAGCAGCCAGTCACCGGCAAACTTGCGCTGCGTGGCCTCTGCGTCGTTCCAGTATCCGAGAAACATCACAGGATCCGGCCGCCGGATGGCGATCTGCCCGGCCTCTCCGATTGGCAGTTCCTCACCTTTCTCGCTGACGATCGCCACACGATGCCCAGGCACCGCCCGGCCGATCGCGCCCGGTCGGCTGATCCCGAGCGAGGCATTCGATGACAGGACGAAATTGCACTCCGTCTGGCCGTAGAACTCGTTCACGGTAATTCCAAGTGTGCGCTTTACCCAATCGTGGGTCTCGGCGCCGAGCGATTCGCCTGCCGCGCCGATCGTGCGCAGGACGAGATCGTATTTCTTCCGCGGATCGGGCACCGATCGTAGCAACCGGAGGGCGGTCGGCGGTATGAAGCCGTTGCGCACCTTCATCTCGGCCATGATGCGGTAAGCCATATCCGCGTCGAATTTCTGCGCCGGTGACGACACGACCGGAACGCCGAGCAGCAGGCTCGGCAGCAGCGCATTCAGCAGTCCGCCGGCCCAGGCCCAGTCCGAGGGCGTCCAGACCTTGTCGCCCGGCTGCGGAAAACCTTCGTGGGCAAACTGCATTCCCGGGATATGCCCGGCGAGCACCTGATGGCCGTGCAAGGCGCCCTTTGGTGGGCCCGTCGTCCCCGATGTAAAGATCATCAATGCGGGATCATGAGGCGCGGTCTTGGCAACCTCGAAGACTTGCGGATGCTCCCCAACAAGCGCGGCGAAGGATCGCGCGCCGTGCCCGTCGCCATCGACAGAGATCACTTCGCTGAGATCGGGCAGGCGCTCACGGATCTCGCGGATTCGATCAAGCCCGAAAGCGTTGGTGACAACGACGGATGCGCCGGCCGTCTTCAGCCGGTACTCCAACGCCTCGACACCGAAGAGCAAGGCCAGCGGCAACGCGATGGCACCCATCTTGTAGATTGCGACATGCGCAATGACGGTCTCGAAAGATTGCGGCAGCAACAGCGCAACGCGATCGCCCTTTTTCGCGCCCAGCGACACCAGCGCATTGGCGAAGGAGGAGGAGCGGTCCGCCAGTTCGCGGTACGTCATGGAAAAGTGATTGCCGTCGGGACTGAAATGCTCGAGGCAGACGCGCTCCGGAGCGCGCGCGGCCCAGTCGTCGCTCACCGCACGGCCGATGTTGAAATCGTCAGGGATGTCCCACGCAAAATCGCGGTAAAGGTCTTCGTAGCGATCGCGCTGCGGCAGTCTCATCGGCAGAAATCCAGTCAAATGCTGCAGCAGCTAACACCCGGAACTCAGCATACGCAAGCGCGAGACAGAAGCAGGCACTGAGAACGGTCACAAAACTTTTGTGTGGCTGACAGACACTTTCGTGTTTGCCGCGCTAGATCAAGGGGCGCGCTGGGTAGCGACTCGATGTTTGGAGCAATTTCATGGATTACGTCAAATTTGGCGGCACTGGCCTGGAAGTGTCGAAAATCTGCCTCGGCTGCATGACCTTCGGCGATCCAGGCCGTGGCAATCATAGCTGGACCCTTGGCGAGGAACAAAGCCGCACGCTGATCAAGCAGGCGCTCGATCTCGGCATCAACTTCCTCGATACTGCCAACACCTATTCCGACGGATCGTCGGAAGAGATCGTCGGACGCGCCATAAAGGACTTCTCGAGACGAGATGACATCGTCCTCGCGACGAAGGTATTCAACCGCATGCGACCGGGGCCGAACGGCGCCGGCCTGTCGCGCAAGGCGATCTTCGACGAGATCGACAACAGCCTGCGCCGCCTGGGCACAGACTATGTCGATCTCTACCAAATCCATCGCTTCGACCCGACGACACCCATCGAGGAAACGCTGGAAGCGCTGCACGATGTCGTCAAGGCAGGCAAGGCCCGCTATATCGGTGCCTCCTCCATGCATGCCTGGCAGTTCGCCAAGATGGTCTACACATCGCGCGCAAACGGCTGGACACCTTTTGTCAGCATGCAGGACCATCTCAACCTGCTGTATCGGGAGGAGGAGCGTGAAATGCTGCCCTTCTGCCACGATCAGAAGATCGCCGTGATCCCATGGAGCCCGCTCGCTCGTGGTCGCCTGACGCGCGACTGGGATGAAAAGACGGCGCGCAGCGAAACCGATGAATTCGGCAAAACGCTTTACAAGCAGGCCGAAGATGCCGATCGCGCCATTATCAGCCTTGTCGGCAAGCTGGCTGAAAAATACGGCGTTTCGCGTGCGCAGATCGCGACAGCCTGGATTCTCCAGAAGAGCGAAGTGACAGCACCGATCATCGGCGCATCAAAGGCCAACCACCTGACCGACGCGGTGGCGGCCCTTGCCGTCAAGCTGACGCCGGAAGACGTCGCAGCCCTTGAAGAACCCTACGTGCCGCACCGGGTCGAAGGCTTCAAGTAAGACAACCGTCGGAAGAATAGCCAGTGCCGGACGTCGAGTCCGCACCGGCACTTCGACGCGACTGCCTTTTCTCAAGGATTTCCACGATGACAACCATTCCCTTCGAGGCACGCCGCTTTCAATCCACGGCCGCCTATTACACGCGTTATCGCGTACCCTACCCCGACGACCTGATCGCGCGCGTTTCCGAACGTACCGGTCTTGCACCGGGCGAGCGTGTGCTCGACCTTGGCTGCGGGCCAGGCCAACTCGGCATCGCCTTTGCGCGATTGGCCGGCGCCGATGTCACCGGCCTCGATCCCGAGCCGGAGATGCTGGAGGCCGCAGCCTCCGACGCTGCCGCGGTCGGTGTAACCGTAACCTTCGTCAAAGGCTCGTCATATGATCTCGGTCCGCGGTTCGCACCGCTGAAGCTGACAGTCATGGGGCGCTCGTTCCACTGGATGGATCGCCCGGCGACGCTGAAAGCGCTCGATGAGATCACCGTACCGGGCGGTTGCGTCGTCCTGTTCGGCGATCGGCATATTTCTTCAACGCCAGACTGGCGGCAGGCAGTCAACAAGCTCGCCGAAAGCTATGCGCCGGAACGCAATGCCGATCGTGAACGGCGGAAAGGGCCGGACTGGGTCGAGCATGAAGGCATCTTACTTCAGTCACGCTTCAACGACCTCGAACGGATTTCCGTCATCAGGGAACGCAAGCTCAGTCCGGACGATATCGTCGGCCGCGCCTTTTCAACCTCGGTAACTTCGCCGCAGGCGCTTGGCGACAAGTCCGCGGCCTTCGAGGCCGCCCTGCGTGAGACGCTCGCCAAGCTTTCGCCGGAGGGCATCTTCGCGGAGATCGTGGAAATCGGCGGCCTGATCGCCCGTAGAAGCTAGGCGCCAGCTTTGTTAGCGAGGGAAAGCGCGTCGCGCGTCGTATAGAGAAAACTGTCCGAGAGCTCACGGCTCTCGACTGCCCGCGCAAGGATGACCGCCCCCATCATAGCTGAAAGCGTCGTGAATCCCTTTTCACGACGCTCCTTCGGCGTTTCACCGGGAACAATGCCGGAGAGGATATCGACGAGCATCGAAAGCCCGTCATTGAAGGTCTCGCGCACCGCACCGCGACTGCGGCTGACCTCCTGGGCAAGCGAAGCAAAGACGCAGCTCCCGCCAGGATCATCGACGCTGCATCGCGACAGATAGTGATTGAGCAGCGCATCCAGTGGCCGCCCCGTCGCTGACGCGATGATCTCGTTCCAGCGGATCTTCACCTTCTCGATCAGTGCGCGGCTGACCTCGAGCGCCAGCTCTTCCTTTGATTCAAAATGGCCGTAGAACCCGCCATGCGTCATGCCGGCGGCCTTCATGATTTCGGCAACACCGATACCGTCGAAGCCCTTCTCGCGAAACAGCACGCCCGCAACCTGCAGGATCTTCTCGCGATTCTCGGCAAATTTCTCTCGGCTGACGCGCATTCGCTTCTCCGCAATTCACTGCTTGACAATTTATATGACGTCCATCATCAATACGCAACAATTATGATGACCATCATCTAAACGCTTTCGATAGTCTCCGGCAACCTCAAGACGGAACGGCCACATGGTATCTACTGCCCTTGCCTCAACGCTGGCGCGACGCAACATCCACTATGGATGGGTGGTCGTCGCGGCAACCTTCATCACCATGCTGGTGACCGCCGGCGCCATGGGCGCGCCTGGAGTCCTCATCAAGCCGCTTCAGGATGAATTCGGCTGGGAAACCTCGCAGATATCCTCGGCACTTGCTGTCCGCCTGATCCTGTTCGGCCTCATGGGTCCCTTCTCCGCCGCCTTCATGAACTACTTCGGCGTACGCAAGGTCATCGTCTTTGCCATGATCCTGATCGCCAGCGGCTTCGTCGGTTCCCTGTTCATGACCGAACTCTGGCAGTTGCTATTACTCTGGGGCATCGTCGTCGGCTTCGGCACCGGACTGACCGCGATGGTTCTCGCGGCAACGGTTTCGGCCCGCTGGTTCACCAAGCATCGTGGGCTGGTCGTCGGCATGCTGTCGGCGAGTTCCGCCACCGGCCAGCTGGTTTTCCTGCCGTTCATGGCGCAGTTGACGGAAAGCTACGGATGGCGCGCGACGGTCTTCTTCGTCTGCGGCATGATCATGCTTGCCGCCCTTCTGGTGCTTGCCTTCATGCGCGATCGCCCCTCCGACCTTAACCTGCCGGCATTCGGTGACGAACAGGTCACGCCGCATGTCCCGCCGCAGGGCGGCCTCCTGACGATGCTCGCAACCCCGATCACGGTTCTCAAGGAAATCTCCAGCACCTCGACCTTCTGGATCCTGTTTGCCACCTTCTTCATTTGCGGGCTGAGCACCAATGGCCTGATCCAGACGCACTTCGTCACCCTTTGCGGCGACTTCGGCATCGTCCCCGTCGCGGCTGCCAGCGTTCTTGCCGTCATGGGTATCTTCGATTTCTTCGGCACGATCGGCTCCGGCTGGCTCTCCGACCGTTTCGACAACCGCTGGCTTCTCTTCTGGTATTACGGCCTGCGCGGGCTCTCGCTGCTGTTCCTGCCCTTCAGCGATTTCAGCTTCTACGGCCTGTCGATCTTCGCGGTCTTCTATGGTCTCGACTGGATTGCCACCGTGCCGCCAACGGTCAAGATCGCCGCCGATCGCTTCGGCCGAGAAAAGGCCGGCCTCGTATTCGGCTGGGTCTTCGCCGGCCACCAGCTCGGGGCAGCAACCGCGGCCTACGGCGCCGGCTGGTCGCGGACAGAACTGCAGAGCTATCTTCCAGCCTTCTTCATCGCCGGTGCCTTCTGCCTGCTGGCCTCGATCCTGGCGATCACGCTGAAGAAGTCGGGCACCCATCAGCCTGCCGCCGCAGCCGCCCATTGATCCCTGGCGTTTCCGGCCTGCGAGCGCCGGAAACCACAATAAATCAAGCCGAGAACTTTCGCCCGCCGTCTTGCGCGCGCGGGCGAACGCATGCTAGACACCCGCCTCGTCGGTATCCGTTGCCCCATTGGCGGAATTGGTAGACGCGCTCGACTCAAAATCGAGTTTCGAAAGAAGTGCTGGTTCGACCCCGGCATGGGGCACCACCTACCGCAAATCATCTGTTTAATTTTACTCTTACTTCAGTCAAAGTGTCGCCCGCAGAACGAGGGAATGCGAGCACGTGCATCAGGAAGTAACGCTTATCGCCACCGTAGCCGTCAGCTTTGTCTGTGCGGCGATCTTCGGCTACATCGCCGACCGCCTGCGGCTGCCGCCGCTCGTCGGTTATCTGATGGCGGGCATCGCGCTGGGGCCGATTACGCCCGGCTTCATTGCCGATAGCAGCCTTGCGAGCCAATTGGCGGAGATGGGTGTCATCCTGCTGATGTTCGGTGTCGGCCTGCACTTCTCGACCGCCGACTTGCTCGCCGTACGCGGCATTGCCATCCCCGGCGCCATCGCCCAGATCGTGGTTGCCACGCTCTTCGGCATCGGCCTGGCGGAATGGTGGGGATGGGGGCTCGGCGCCGGCATCGTCTTCGGTCTCAGCCTCTCGGTGGCGAGCACGGTCGTGCTTCTGAAGGCGCTCGAGGAGCACAATCTTCTTGATCAGGCGAGTGGACGCGTCGCCGTCGGGTGGCTGATCGTCGAAGATCTCGTCATGGTTCTGGCACTGGTTCTTCTGCCGGCGCTTGCCGAATTGCTTGGCGGGCACGCAGCCGAAAGTGCCGCCCACGGTGCGGGGCTGCCCCTCTGGCTCAGCATCGTCCTGACATTGCTCAAGGTCGGCGCCTTCGCAATGATGGCAATCTTCCTCGGCCCCAAGGTCGTCCCCTGGCTGCTGACGCTGGTTGCGCGGACGGGATCGCGCGAGCTCTTCACGCTGACGGTGCTGGCGATCGCACTCGGCATTGCGTTTGGATCGGCGCAGATATTTGGCGTATCCTTCGCGCTCGGCGCATTCTTCGCCGGCGTCGTCATGAGTGAATCACATCTCAGCCATCGCGCCGCTGCCGATTCATTGCCGCTTCAGAACGCCTTTTCGGTTCTGTTCTTCGTGTCTGTCGGCATGCTGTTCGATCCCTCGATCCTCGTGCGCGAACCACTCGCCGTCGCCGCCGCCCTCGCCCTCATCATCGTTGGCAAGTCGATCATCTCCTTTGCCGTGGTCGTCCTGCTGCGATACCCGATCGGCATGGGGCTGACCGTGGCGGGTGGTCTGGCGCAGATCGGCGAGTTCTCGTTCATTCTGGCCGCACTCGGCGTCTCGCTCGGCCTGCTGCCGGCTGATGGCCAGGCCATCATTCTCGCGGCGGCCATCATCTCGATCATTCTCAATCCGCTCGTCTGCGTGGGCGCCGAAGCGTTGCACGGACATGTGCACCACAGGTGGGCAGCGCTTTGTGCCCGTTTCGGCCATCGCAAATATGAAGTCCTGAGCCGGGAACTGGAGCGCACCCGCGCGATCAACGAGGCACGGGAACGCGAGCACCAGCTGGAAATGCAGGAACTCATCGAAACCTTCCCGCTTTTCGCCAAGGTCGATGAAGATTCGCAGGAAGAATTGCTGCTGCTCTTCAGGCCGAAATCGGCGCTGCCAGGCCAACGCGTGATCCGAAAGGGCGATCGCGGCGATGGCATGTATTTCCTGTCGTTCGGCACGGTCGAGGTCCAGCTTGCCGAGGAAGACATCAAGCTCGAGCCGGGATCTTTCTTCGGCGAGATGGCGCTTTTGAGCGGCGGACGCCGGACGGCCGATGTCGTTGCCACCGACTTCTGTCAGTTTCTCGTGCTGGAACGGCGCGATTTCAACATGTTCACATCAAAGCATCCGGCGCTGCGCCAGGCCGTCACGGAAATGGCCCGTGCGCGGACGGCAAGAAACGTCATGCGCCAGAATGATCGCGAGCCTTCAAGCGTCGCCTCCTAAGCACCGTCAATCACGAAGAATTTTGCTCGGCGCTGCCGCATGAACGACACAGCAAGCATTTACACGCGGCCGTGCCACCCATAAAGCTCATGCACCAAACGGAAAGGACCGGAATGCTTCGCAGACTTTACGACTGGACCATGTCTCTCGCTGCCCGCAAATCGGCGGAAGTCTGGCTCGCCGTTATCGCCTTCGTCGAAAGCTCCGTCTTTCTGGTGCCGGCCGATGTCCTCTTTCTCCCCATGGCGCTTGCAAAGCCCGAGCGCTCCTATCGCTACGCGCTCGTTGCGACGATCGCTTCGGTCCTTGGCGGCATCGCCGGCTGGACGCTCGGCTACTATGCCTATGATGCCGTTGCCCGTCCCGTGCTGGAATTCTACGGCAAGCTGGATGCCTTCGAGCATCTGCGCCTCTACATTCACGACGAATGGGAGATCCTGCTTCTTCTCCTCGTGACATCGGGCTTTGCCCACCTTCCGCCGATCAAGATCGTGACGATCCTGGCCGGCGTCATTCATATGAATCTCTGGTTCTTCGTGATCTCAGCGATCATCGCCCGTGGTGCGCGCTTCCTGGTGCTTGCCTGGCTGCTGCGCCGCTATGGCGAGCCGATTCGCCACTTCATCGAAAAGCGGCTCGGCCAAATCGCGGCTGTCGTCGCAGCCGTCGTGATCGCGCTAGGACTGGCCTATAAACTGCTTGCCCCCTAAAACGCTTCGGAGCCCTGCATGACTGCCTCCTTCTCGCTTACCCGACCGGCTTTCCTCTACTCGGTCCTGCTGGCGCTCGGCATGGCTGTTGTCGTCGGCTCGGCACTCGGCTTCCAGTACATAGGCGGCTATATTCCCTGCGCGCTTTGCTTGATGCAACGCCAGCCATATTACTACGGCATTCCGATCGTGCTTCTCGGCGCGCTCTCCTCGGCGTTCGGCCTGCCGAACTGGATCGGCCGCACCTTCCTTCTCGCCGGTGGCCTTCTGATGATCGTCGGCGCCGGCATGGGCGTCTATCACTCCGGCGTGGAATGGCACTTCTGGCCGGGTCCGGCGACCTGCTCGACCAGCGCCGGCAGCATGACGCAGAATGCCGGCGACCTGCTGACCGAACTCAACACCATCAAGGGACCATCCTGCACGGACGCGGCGCTGCGCGTGCTGGGCCTTTCCTTCGCCGGCTGGAACGTGTTGGCAAGCCTCGTCCTCGCGGCCATCGCCTTTGTCGGCGTGCGCAAATCGGCTTGAGCGTCGGCTTGGGCGATAGGGCGGACTGACTGCTAAGGCTGCAGTTCGCTATCCCAGTAAAGATAGTCGAGCCAGCTATCGTGCAGATAGTTCGGCGGGAACAGCCGGCCGTTGTTGTGCAGATCCTGAACTGTCGGCGGATATGGCTTCTGGTTCGGGAACATCCCGGCCTGCTTCGGCAGTTTGCTGCCTTTTCTGAGATTGCAGGGAGAGCATGCCGCCACGACGTTTTCCCACGTGGTTTCGCCGCCATGGGCGCGCGGGATAACGTGGTCAAACGTCAGGTCGTCGTGTTCGCCGCAGTACTGGCATTCGAACTTGTCTCTGAGGAAGACGTTGAAGCGCGTAAAGGCGGGGTTGCGGGACGGCTGAACGTAAGTCTTGAGGCATACGACACTGGGAAGCCGCATCGAAAAGCTCGGAGAAGAAACCGAGTGTTCGTACTCCGCGATGATATTCACGCGGTCAAGAAATACCGCCTTGATCGCGTCCTGCCAGGACCAGAGCGACAAGGGATAATAACTCAAAGGCCTATAGTCAGCGTTCAGAACGAGCGCGGGCAGGGCCTGTGGGGAGACTGCAATCGTCAAGGGACTCTCCTGATCGATTCGGCATCTGCATCCTTATATTAGGCCGGTTGTGACGGCATTGTGAAGTCCAATATATTCAGTCGATAAGGCGGATTGAAGAAAGTGACCACGGTCACTCGACGGGCAGCACGCCGCGCCCGAGCTTTACGGCATAATATGCCCAAAAAAGCCGGGAAGCCACCGACCGCCAGGGAGACCAGACCTCAGCCAACACCGCCAATTCTTTCGCCGTCGGACGCTGAGCGAGACCGAATGCCGCAGCAACAGCATTCTGAAGCGCCACGTCGCCGGCCGGAAAGATGTCGGCATGCCCCTCGCAGAACATCAGATAGACCTCCGCCGTCCACGGGCCAACGCCTTTGAGCGCGGTCAGCGCCCCGCGTGCCTCTGCCGCCGGTATCTCCGACAACCCCTCCAGATCGAGTTCGCCAGCTGCCGCAGCCTCGGCAACCCGCGACAGAGTGTCCGCCTTGGCGCGCGACAATCCGAATTCCCGCCAGGCGTCGGGAGGCAGCAGAAGATAGCTTTGCGAGGTAAGCGGCTCGTTTGCCTGCAGCATGCGCCGCCAGATCGCATTGGCGCTCGCCCGCGACACCATCTGCGACACGATGATATGGGCAAGCCCCTCAAAGCCGCGCTCCCGCAAGCGAAGCGGGATGGGGCCAGCATGTTCTGCAACCGGAACAAGCCGCGGGTCGAGCAACAGCAGCTGCTCCAATCCCTGCCGCACATCCGCGTCGCTACGGATGATCTGCATGCTTCCTCGCGATCTCCTCGAATCCGTGGCAGAAGAAAGCATGTCCGCGATTCCTCGTCAAAGCTCCGTCTTTCGTTTTGCGCCGAGCCCGAACGGGCCGCTTCACCTCGGCCACGCGCTCTCCGCCCTCTTGAACCAGGAAATGGCTGCAGCGTCATCAGGGCGCCTGCTGCTGCGGATAGAGGACATAGATCTCACCCGCTGCACACCCGAATTCGAAGCCGGCATCTACGCGGACCTCGAATGGCTGGGGATAGGCTGGGAGTGGCCAGTGCGGCGCCAGTCGGAGCATCTCGGTGAATACCAGGCCGCGCTCGACACTCTGATCGAAAGAGGCCTCGTCTACCCCTCCTTCATGACCCGTGGAGAGATCCGTGCGCGCGTCGCCGCGGCAGAAGCGGAAGGCCGACCGTGGCCGCGCGATCCTGATGGCTCCCCGCTTTACCCCGACGACGACCTGCGGCGGACGGCATCCGATCGGCGCGAACTGCTTGCCTCCGGACTCAAGCACGCCTGGCGTCTCGACATGCGAAAAGCGATGGAGGACCTGGACGCACCGCTCTTCTGGGACGAAACCGGCGACGGCGACCGAGGTAGGGTAGCGGCCGACCCGCGAGCCTGGGGCGATGTCATCCTGTCCCGCTCCGACGTGCCCTCGAGCTATCATCTATCGGTGGTGCTGGATGATGCGCTGCAAGGCGCCACTCATGTCGTTCGCGGCCTCGACCTCTTCCACTCAACCGCCGTGCACCGGCTCCTGCAGGTCCTGCTCGACCTGCCCGCCCCGATCTACCACCATCACAGGCTGGTCACCGACAGCGACGGCCGCAAGCTCTCCAAGAGCCATGGCGATACCGGGCTATCGGCACTGCGCGAGCGCGGCTTCTCAGCGGCCGATATCCGCAAACTTGTCGGGCTTTGACGTCTTGCCCTGACCGCTCAGGAAATTGTGCTTGAAGATCGCGCGAACCCGGAATTTCAGCAGTGCCGCGTTGATTTCCGCGCCGATGATGAAGATCACGCCGATCATGTAGAGAAAGATGAGCACGATCATCACCGAGGCCAGACCGGCATAGGTGGCGGTATAGTTGGCAAAGGTTGCCAGATAATAGGCGAAGATCAGCGCCCCGATCAGCCAGAGCAGCAAGGTCATCAGCACCCCCGGCAGAACGTCGAAGACGCGCCGGCGACCGGCAGGCAGCCACAGATGCACGACGAAGAGGCCGACGGTCAGCATGAACAGTGTTCCATAGACGCGCCAGCTGAAGACGACGTCGAGCGTATCCGCAAACAGCGGAAACCAGCGGCGCGCATAGTCTAGCGCAAGGGGTACCGCCACGAGCAGAATACTGACCGCCGCGAAGATGACGACCGCGATCAGCACGTAGCCGAGGCTGGCAAGGCGCGTGATGTACCAGGGACGAGTTTCCTGCACCCGATAGGCGCGGTTGAGCGAGATCCTCAGCGCTTCGACGCCGTTCGAGGCGAAGTAGGCTGCGGCAAGCACCGATATCGTCAGCAGCCCGCCGCGCGGAACCGTCAGAACCTGGATCACCTGATCGACGAGCGGCTTGGCGATCGCCTCGGGCCATGTGTCGAAGATCAGATGGATCGCTCGGTCCGAGAACTGGTCGGCACCGAGAAAGTTCGCAAGCGTCGTCCCGAAGATCAGAAACGGAAACACGGCGAGAAGGCTGGACAGAGCCACATGACTCGCCATCGCAAACCCGTCATCCTCAAGAAAATGATAGATCGCATCGTAGACTACATCGTAGAAGATGCGAAATATTCTCAGCATTCCGTCTCTCGGCTTTCTTCATTGTCTCGCCAGTCCGAATATGGGAAACGAGTCCGAATTTGTACAGGAATCATTCCATGGCGGATCAGCGCGCAATCATCGTCACCGGATGCTCGTCCGGCATCGGTGCCTATTGCGCACGCGCCCTGAAGAGCGATGGATGGCGCGTCTTTGCCACCGTCCGCAAGTTCGACGATCTTGCTTCCCTGCAGGCTGACGGCATCGAAGCCTTTCGTATGGACTATTCCAATCCCCAGTCAATTGCCGACTTCATGGACGAAGTAACGGCAGCAAGCGGCGGCAAGATCGATGCACTCTTCAACAACGGCGCCTACGGGCAACCTGGAGCCGTCGAAGACATCAGGACGGAGGTCCTCAGGGAACAGTTCGAGACCAATGTTTTCGGATGGCACGAGCTGACGCGGCGGATCATTCCGCTGATGCGCAAGCAGGGGCACGGTCGCATCGTCCAGTGCTCGTCGATTCTCGGCATCGTTCCCTATAGATATCGCGGCGCCTACACCGCTTCCAAGTTTGCAGTCGAGGGGTTGAGCGTGACGCTCCGGATGGAGCTGGAGGGAAGCGGCATTCACGTCAGTTTGATCGAGCCGGGGCCGATCACCTCGCGTTTCACCGCCAACGCACTTGCCAAGATCAACGAGAATATCGACGTCGGTAACTCCGTGCATGCGGCAGATTATCGCCGGCAGCTTGCGCGTCTTGACGGATCGGGGGCACCTAACCGACACAAGCTCGGTCCGGATGCGGTTTACGCTGTCTTGAAGCACGCATTGAACTCACGCCGGCCCAAGCCACATTATCCCGTAACCACGCCGGCAAAGCAGGGCATGGTGTTGAAGAGGCTGCTGCCGGCAGACCTTTTCTACCGCCTGATGCGCTGGGTAGACTGACCAGGAAAGCAAGAAATGTCTACGGTCACTTACATTCTCGCCATCATTGTCATGGCGATCGTCGCTCTTGTCCTGATACGCGGCCTCTTCAACATGATGAAGGGTGGCGACGCCAATCTGTCCAACAAGCTCATGCAGCTGCGCGTCCTGCTGCAGGCGATCGCCATCTTTCTGATCATGCTCACGCTCTGGCTGACCGGCGGCGGGCGCCCGACCTGATTTTCGCGCAAAGGGGGAATGCATGGTCAAGCTGAACAAGATCTACACTAAGACCGGGGATGACGGCACGACCGCGCTGGTGTCCGGCGCGCGGCGGCTGAAGAGCGACCTGCGGGTGGAAGCCTACGGCACGATCGACGAGGCCAACTCGGCAATCGGCATCGCGCGCCTGCATATGCAGGGAATGCCCATTCTCGACACCATGTTGAACCTGATCCAGAACGACCTCTTCGATCTCGGCGCCGACTTGGCAACGCCCGACACCGGCGAGACACCGGCCTACGAGCCGCTGCGCATCATCGAGACCCAGGTGTCCCGGATAGAGCGCGACATCGATCAGTTGAACGCCGATCTTCAGCCTCTGAAGTCCTTCGTCCTGCCGGGCGGTCACTCGGCCGCCGCCCATCTGCATCTCGCCCGCACGATTACGCGCCGGGCGGAGCGGCTGATGGTCTCGCTTGCGCGCACCGAAGGCGAGGTCGTCAGCGACGCAGCACTTCAGTACGTAAACCGGCTTTCCGATTTCCTGTTCGTCGCGGCCCGCCATGCCAATGACCGTGGCCATGCAGATGTTCTTTGGGTTCCCGGCAAGAATCGCTAAGCTCGTTTCGCAAGGGCAAAGACCGGGGGCCGTCTTGTTCATACCGCTGCACGATGCCAATACGCTTAAATACATAAAGCTTCAGTGGGTGACCTTGACGCTGATAGCGGCAAACGTTGCCGGTTGGCTCTTCACCGGCGTCGTAGCTAGCGAGTCTGTTTCCCAGGCCACCTTCGTCGGCCTCGGTTACATTCCAGCAGTCGCCTTTCACCATGCGACACTCGAGCCGGCTCTCGTGATTGTTCCCGAAGAACTGACTTACATCACCTATGCCTTCGTCCATTCCAGCTTCTGGCATCTTGCCTCAAACATGCTGTTCCTTTGGGTCTTCGGGGACAACGTCGAAGATGCGATGGGGCATGTTCGCTTTCTGCTGTTCTATCTGCTCTGCGCGGTGTCCGGCGCACTTTTTCATGGTTTTATTGGCGAGACGTCTGAATCGCCGCTGATCGGCGCATCCGGGGCGATCTCGGGCGTTATCGCCGCTTATGTCATCCTGCACCCGCGCGTTCGCGTCTGGGTGCTTGTCTTCATGCGAGTGCCGATACCGCTGCCCGCCTTCGTTCCCCTCGTAATCTGGATCGGCCAGCAGTTCGTCATGCTGGCGATCGAGCCTGACGGCAACGTATCGTGGGGAGCCCATGTCGGCGGCATTGTCGCCGGCGCCGTTCTCGTGCTGGTCATGCGTCGGCGGGGCGTTCCCCTGTTCGACCGGCAAGTGGTGATGCCTCGGGCCGTGCGCGATCGAGACAAGCCCAACCCGACAATGATTTTCATTCCGGGACAACAGCCGCGTCCGCGCCTTCCCTGGGACAAGCCACCGTCCGAATATTGACGTGAACGTAAACGTCAGATAATCAGGGATCAATTTGCCTGTCTGCGGCATGCGAGCGTTGTGTTTGGAGGAAAAACGCGTATCCATGTCGCCATTCGACAATCGGAGCAGCGCCGAAACGCGCATTTTCTTGGCGAAAGAGTTGAAGGAAGGACCCCCATGAAAATCCTCGTCCCCGTAAAGCGGGTGGTTGATTACAACGTGAAGATCCGCGTGAAGGCCGATGGCACAGGCGTTGAGCTCGCGAACGTGAAGATGTCGATGAACCCCTTCGACGAAATCTCGGTTGAGGAAGCGCTGCGGCTGAAGGAGGCCGGCAAGGCGGAGGAAGTGGTGGTCGTGTCGATCGGTCCTGCGAAGGCCGAGGAGACGCTGCGCACAGCGCTCGCCATGGGTGCCGACCGCGCCATCCTCGTCGAGACTGACGATGCCGTCGAGCCGCTCGCCGTTGCCAAGATCCTCAAGGGTGTTGCCGACGCCGAACAGCCGGGGCTGATCATCGTCGGCAAGCAGGCGATCGATGACGACTCGAACCAGACCGGCCAGATGCTGGCGGCGCTGCTGGGTTCCGCCCAGGCGACCTTCGCCTCGAAGATCGAGATCGGCGATGGCAAGGCCCAGGTGACGCGCGAAGTCGATGGCGGCCTGCAGACCATCGAAGTCAAGCTCCCGGCTGTCGTTACCACCGACCTGCGCCTCAACGAGCCGCGCTATGCTTCGCTGCCGAACATCATGAAGGCGAAGAAGAAGCCGCTCGACAAGAAGAGCCCAGCTGACTTCGGCGTCTCCACCACGCCGCGCCTCAAGGTCCTGAAGACCGAGGAGCCATCAGGCCGCAAGGCGGGCGTCAAGGTCGCGTCGGTCGCCGAGCTCGTCGAGAAGCTCAAGTCCGAAGCCGGCGTCCTCTAAGGTTCGAAAGGAAACATGACCATGGCCATTCTTCTTCTGGCTGACCACGACAACAACCACCTTTCCGACCAGACCGCCAAGACACTGACGGCAGCTTCCAAGATCGGTGGCGACGTGCATGTGCTGGTATCAGGCAAGGGCGCCAAGGCTGCCGCCGAACAGGCAGCCAAGTTATCAGGCGTTGCCAAGGTGCTGGTTGCCGAGGATGCAAGCCTCGACAACAATCTGGCCGAGCCGCTGTCTGCCCTGATCGTCCAGCTTTCCGGCAATTACGACACGATCATCGCCGCCGCCACCTCGACCGGCAAGAACGTCCTGCCGCGCGTTGCAGCCCTGCTCGACGTTGCTCAGATCTCGGAAATCATCGAAGTCGTCTCTGCAGACACCTTCAAGCGCCCGATCTATGCCGGCAACGCCATCCAGACGGTGCAGGCGACCGACGCCAAGAAGGTCATCACGGTGCGCACGGCCTCCTTTGCCGCGACATCAGAAGGCGGCTCCGCTGCGGTCGAGGCGATCTCGGCTGCGTCCGACCCTGATGTCTCGACCTTCGTCAGCGATGCCTTGTCGGCCTCCGATCGTCCGGAATTGACGTCCGCGAAGATCATCATCTCCGGTGGCCGCGCGCTCGGCTCGTCCGAGAAGTTCCAGGAAGTTATCCTGCCTGTCGCCGACAAGCTCGGCGCTGCCGTTGGCGCAAGCCGTGCCGCCGTCGATGCCGGCTATGCCCCGAACGACTGGCAGGTCGGCCAGACCGGCAAGGTCGTTGCGCCTGATCTCTACATCGCTTGCGGCATCTCCGGTGCGATCCAGCACCTCGCCGGCATGAAGGACTCCAAGGTCATCGTCGCGATCAACAAGGACGAGGAGGCTCCGATCTTCCAGGTTGCCGACTACGGCCTCGTTGCCGATCTCTTCGAAGCCCTGCCGGAACTGGAAAAGGCGCTTTGATCGCCAACATGCCGGTTTTTCGCACTTGCGAATGACTGGAAAATTATCTTTTTAGGGGCTACTACTTCTGCCGGGCGATCGTTTGCCCGGCAGTTTTGTTAGAAAAATGCGGCGATGCGGGGGCGTTGCCGTGCGGGGGCTTGGAGATGAGTGCGGTGTTGAAGACGATTGGTATCATCGGCGCGGGCCAGATGGGTTGCGGCATCGCACAGGTTTCGGCATCGGCCGGCTACAAGGTCCAGATCTACGATCTGTCTGATGAACGTGTCCAGCACGGCCTGGCTACCATCAACGGCAACCTTGCCCGTCACGTCACCAGCGGCAAGATGACGGATGACCAGCGCGCAGAGACGCTCGCGCTGATATCCGGTTCGTCCGATGTCAACGACCTCGCCGCCTGCGATCTCGTGATCGAGGCCGCAACCGAGGACGAAAGCGTCAAGCGCAAGATCTATTCGCTCGTCTGTCCGGTCCTGAAGCCGGAAGCAATCCTTGCCACAAACACCTCTTCGCTCTCGATCACCCGCCTCGCCTCCTCGACGGATCGGCCAGAGCGTTTCATGGGCATCCATTTCATGAATCCGGTGCCCGTGATGAAACTGGTGGAACTCGTGCGCGGGATCGCAACCGAGGAAGGTACCTTCTCTGCGGCCAAGGAATTCGTCGCCTCTTTGGAAAAGACGGTAACGGTCGCCGAGGACTTCCCGGCCTTCATAGTCAACCGCATTCTGCTGCCGATGATCAACGAGGCAATCTACACGCTCTATGAAGGCGTCGGCACTGTCGATGCGATCGACACCGCCATGAAGCTCGGCGCCAACCACCCGATGGGCCCGCTGCAGCTTGCGGACTTCATCGGCCTCGACACCTGCCTGTCCATCATGCAGGTGCTGCATGACGGCCTCGCCGACTCCAAATACCGGCCCTGCCCGCTTCTGGTGAAATACGTCGAAGCCGGCTGGCTAGGCCGCAAATCCGGCCGCGGCTTCTATGATTACCGTGGCGAAGTGCCGGTACCGACGCGCTAGGAACACTCCTGCCTACGTCAGGAGGACCACCGAAGCTTTGGCGCATTAAGCCTTCATGGATTGCGAGCGTCGCGTTTTGCCTGTGACACGGCCCCGGCCTTTCGCAATCGACCGCGTTCCATCGGCCGGACCAGATTTTTGGGTTTTGAATTTTCAATCGCATGCATGCCTGCGTATGCTTGGCGCGCGTTGAACGAAGCGTCGTGCTCGGCTTTTGCTTCTTTCCTTCGTGCCAACGCAGCGCGCATGCTCTCAACCATCCGGATTTTGTCGCGCATGCGGCTGCGGCGGGACTGCTCGGTGTTTACGCTGCGTACACCCATCGCCAGAACTTCAAGCTTGGCTCTGGTGCCGCTGTCCTTGCTGACCGCCTTGGCGCCTTTCGGATCGGCCTTTCCCCTGATTTCCCTGCGCTGCCTGTGGGCTTCGCTCTGCGCACGGTCGCGCCTCTCCCGTATGCGCTTGGCGAGATCCGAGAGGTCCGCGTCGGACAGGGACTGTATCGCCGGGTGATGAGACTTTTGAACCAGTTGCCACTCGTCTGCGGTCAGCAAACGCTCTGCCTGCCTACGTGAGATTGCCATCTCCGCCTCCTACGATGTCGCATCGGTAAATGATATGCTTCGTCTACAGGACCGTTCTTCCGAGCCGGTCCTGGCTGCCTATCCGATAACGTCTGTCTTCGTCGGCTAAAGTAGTGCCGGCCCGCAAACCGGCAATGGCTCGTTGACAGGGAGCTTACTTACGTCCCTGCAGCACCCTTGATCAGGGCCTTCGCATCGTCGCTGTCCCAGGCGGCAGGCCCATTCATCGCGGAGATAAGGCAGCCCTTGCCGTCGATCAGCAATGTGACCGGCAGACCGAAGGCCAGGCCCTCCTTTTTGAGGCTATTGAAAACCTCGATCGTATTGTCGCGATAAAGCTTGAGTGCATCGACGCCGGTTTCGCTGAGGAACGTCTTCGGCTTCTCGTCATCTCCCGTGTCGATATTGACGGGCACGACCTGGAACTTGTCGCCGCCCATCTCCTTCTCAAGTGCGTTCAACGCCGGCATTTCCTCGCGGCAGGGCACGCACCACGTCGCCCAGAGATTGAACAGCACTGTCTTGCCAGCAAAGCTGTCGAGCGTCATGGGCTGACCATCGGCGCCCTTGAAGGCAATCGTGGTGAGTTTCCGGTGTTGGTCCGGGGCAACCATCGCCGCCACTTGTCCCTTGAGCAACGGAGCAATCTTCGTGGCGATCTCCTTCGTCGCCGCGCATTCGCCCGACGCTGTTTGCGTCTCGCCATTGCCAGACCCGGTTTCCTTGATGTAAACCGCTGCCGCACCGGCAATAATGCCTGCGACGGCCGCAATCCCGATCAGCTTCAGGGATGGCAGGCGCAGGGGCGTTCTTGTCGTCATTTCATTCTCCGAGACACGCGTTCTTCAAGGCAGGCATCTTCATGGCCGACAGCACGGACACCAAATCCTCCAACCAGATGTGGGGCGGCCGTTTCGCCTCCGGTCCCGATGCGATCATGGAGGAGATAAATGCCTCGATCGGTTTCGACAAGAAGCTGTTTGCCCAGGACATCCGCGGCTCGATCGCCCATGCCACCATGCTTGCCCACCAGGGCATCATTTCGGCCGAGGATAAAGACAAGATCGTTCAAGGGCTAAACACGATCCTGTCAGAGATCGAGAGCGGCAATTTCGAATTCTCGCGCAAGCTCGAAGACATTCACATGAACGTCGAGGCCCGCCTTGCGACGCTGATCGGTCCCGCCGCCGGACGCCTCCACACAGCCCGCTCGCGCAACGACCAGGTGGCGCTCGACTTCCGCCTCTGGGTCAAGGAAGAGCTGCAGAAGACGGAGCGGATGCTGACGGATCTGATCGCCGCATTCCTCGACCGTGCCGAAGAACATGCCGAGACCGTCATGCCGGGCTTTACCCACCTGCAGACCGCGCAGCCTGTCACCTTCGGTCATCACTGCATGGCCTATGTCGAAATGTTTGGCCGAGACCGCTCGCGCGTGCGCCACGCCATCGAGCATCTGGATGAAAGCCCGATCGGTTCGGCCGCGCTTGCCGGCACCGGTTACCCGATCGACCGTCACATGACGGCCAAGGCCCTCGGTTTCCGCGAGCCGACCCGCAATTCGATCGATACGGTCTCGGACCGCGATTTCGCGATCGAATTCCTGGCGCTGGCAGCGATCTGCTCGATGCACCTGTCGCGTCTCGCCGAAGAGATCGTTATCTGGTCGACGCCGCAGTTCGGCTTCGTGCGCCTGTCGGATGCCTTCTCGACCGGCTCCTCGATCATGCCGCAGAAGAAGAACCCGGATGCCGCTGAACTGGTGCGCGCCAAGACCGGCCGCATCAACGGCTCGCTGATTGCGCTGCTGACGATCATGAAGGGCCTGCCGCTCGCCTATTCCAAGGACATGCAGGAAGATAAGGAACAGGTCTTCGACGCCGCCGAGAGCCTGGAACTGGCCATCGCCGCCATGACCGGGATGGTCCGCGACCTCACGATCAACACCGCCCGCATGAAGGCTGCAGCCGGTTCGGGCTATTCGACGGCGACGGACCTCGCCGACTGGCTGGTGCGTGAAGCAGGTCTGCCTTTCCGCGACGCCCACCACGTGACTGGCCGCGCCGTGGCGCTGGCGGAGAGCAAGGGTTGCGATCTCGCCGAACTGCCGCTTGCCGATCTGCAGGCAATCAATGCTGCGATCACCGACAAGGTCTACGACGTCCTGACGGTCGAAGCATCGGTTGCCAGCCGCAAGAGCTTCGGCGGCACGGCACCCTCCGAAGTGCGCAAGCAGATTGTCTACTGGCGCGCTCGCAACTGACCTCAACAATCGGGGTGCACAAGGTGGATAAACTTCGCTATGAAGGTGTCCACCCGTGCCGCTTCCCAAGAGGAATTCCATGCAGAAGAGCTTGCCGCAGATCGTCCGCCTGACGGTTGTTTTCGCCGTGATCGGCCTCGCCGTCGCAGGATGCGGGCGTAAAGGCGACCTCGATCCGCCGAGCGCGCAGGCAACGAAGGGTGGCGACTCGTCGAAGCCGACGAAACAGCCCGGCACCGTCGACAGGCCCTTCCTTCTCGATCCGCTTCTCTAAGAGGCTACTGACGTGAATCACTTCGAGTATCGCGACGGCATTCTGTACGCCGAAAACGTTCCCGTTCCCGAAATTGCCAAGGCGGTCGGGACGCCGTTCTACGTCTATTCCACGGCGACGCTTGAGCGCCACTACAAGGTCTTCGCTGGGGCCTTCAGCGATATAGACTCCATGGTCTGCTACGCCATGAAGGCCAACTCCAATCAGGCCGTCCTGAAGACGCTCGGCAATCTCGGCGCCGGCATCGACGTCGTCTCCGGCGGCGAACTGCGCCGCGCGCTGGCAGCCGGCATCCCGGCCAACCGCATCATGTTCTCCGGCGTCGGTAAGACGCCGCAGGAGATGGACCTCGCGCTCGAAGCCGGCATTTACTGCTTCAACGTCGAATCCGAGCCCGAGCTTGAGATCCTCAACCAGCGCGCCATCAAGGCCGGCAAGAAGGCGCCTGTCTCCTTCCGCATCAATCCCGATGTCGACGCGCGCACGCACGCCAAGATCTCGACCGGCAAGAAAGAGAACAAGTTCGGCATCTCCTGGGAACGCGCCCGCGCCGTCTATGCGCGCGCGGCCACCCTCGAGGGTATCGAAGCCACCGGCATCGATATGCATATCGGCAGCCAGATCACCGAGCTGCAGCCCTTCGACGACGCCTTCAAGCTGCTGCGCGAGCTGGTCAGCACGCTGCGCGCCGATGGCCACGACATCCACCATGTCGATATCGGCGGCGGCCTCGGCATTCCCTACAAGGACGACAACAACCCGCCGCCGCTGCCCGACGCTTACGCCGCGATCGTCAAGAACCAGCTGCGTGAGCTGAACTGCAAGATCGTCATGGAGCCCGGCCGCCTGATCGTCGGCAACGCCGGCATCCTGGTGACGGAAGTGCTGTACGTGAAGGATGGCGGTGAGAAGACCTTCGTCATCGTCGACGGCGCCATGAACGACCTGATCCGCCCGACGCTCTACGAGGCCTATCACGAGATCCGCCCTGTGGTGATCTCGGCCGCAAACGCGCCACGCATCAAGGCCGACGTCGTCGGCCCGGTCTGCGAGACCGGCGACTACCTTGCACTCGACCGCGAGATGGCCATGCCGAAATCAGGCGACCTGATCGCTGTCAGCTCCGCCGGCGCCTATGGCGCTGTGCAGGCCGGCACCTACAACAGCCGCCTTCTCGTTCCCGAGGTGCTGGTCAAGGGGAGCGATTTCCACGTGATTCGCCCGCGCCGCACCTATGAGGAGCTGATCGGTCTGGATTCTGTCCCCGCCTGGCTCGACTGACGGGCGCCGGGCGGCGGCATCACTTTTTGGCGAAGAACCGTGAAAAACCGGCATTGGCGGGCCCTTGCCCTCGCCTTCGCCACAAAGAATGTTATCTTTGACCGAGCGCGAATTGCCCCGGCAATCGCTGTAAGTGCACTCTGCCTTCGAACGTCAGCTCGCGGAGACCCGATTGAACAAGAGCTCCAGCAGGGAGAAACATGGTGCATTTGCCCTGAGGCCGTCCTTGGCGCGGTTGGTGGCGGCGAAGCGTTTTCTGGCGCGTGCCGTCCTGCTTTCAGAGCAGATCCTGCCCCTGCTTCTGCCCCTGCTGTGTGTCGCCGCACTCTACCTGACGGTATCCTGGTTCGGTATTTTCCGCACGGCGCCTGACTGGTTGCGGTTAGCACTTCTTGCCGCCTTTGGCTTGGCGCTGCTCGCCTCCCTCTATCCGTTCCGTCGGCTGCGTTGGCCCAGTGTCGCCTCCGCCGACCGGCTGCTCGAAGAACGCAATGGCCTGCCGCATCAGCCGGTAGCGGTGCAGGAGGACGAGCCGGCATTCGATACGCCGGTTGCGCGTGCCTTGTGGCGCGAGCACCAAACCCGTATGGCGGAAAAGATTGCCGCCCTCGACGCCGGTTTTCCGCGCCCTGACATTGCCGCGCACGACCGTTGGGCTCTGCGCGCTGTCCCTGCACTTCTGCTTGTCGTCGCCTTTGGCTATTCGCTGTCCAGCAGCGGCGGATCGATCGTCGACGCGCTGCAACCGCGACCGGCGGCCGAGACGAGCGATCCGGCCGTGCGCATCGATGCTTGGGTGACGCCCCCCTCCTATACGGGACGGGCTCCAGTCTATCTAAGCGCGGCAGGAACCGAGCAGGCGCCGATCCGCATTCCGGAACTGTCAAGCCTGACGGTCCGCGTCAGCGGTGCAAAGACAGATGAGAAGGTCGTCTTCAGCCGCGCTGACGGAAAGCGCATGGAAATCGCTGCTGAGGAGAACCCGAAGACACCGGCACCCGCCGCAACGCCCACAGCAATGCCTGGAACTCCGGCTGCTGCGGTGACCGCCAGCACGCACATCATGAAGCTCGAGGAAAACGGCACGCTTGAGGTGAACGGTCGCCGCTGGGCTTTCGACGTCATTCCTGACAAGGCGCCGGAAATTGCTTTCAACGGCTTGCCGAAATCCACCGTCAACGGCGCGCTCGAGATCGGCTTCACGGTCAAGGACGACTACGGCGTTCAGGAAGCCTATGCGGAGATCCTGCCGGTCGAATCCGATCCAACCGCAACACCGCTCTATCCTCTGCCAGAATACAAGCTCGACGTACCCAGGCGCAACGCCCGCGACGCCAAGGGGCTTGCGAGCAAGAACCTGACCGAGCATCCGTTGGCCGGCAAACGCGTCCGCATCACGCTCGTCGCGAAGGATGCGGCCGGACAGACGGGACGCAGCCCACCGCACGAGATGACGCTGCCGGCACGCCCCTTCAACGAGCCGCTCGCGGGCGCAGTCGCCGAGGAACGGCAGGTCTTTGCCCTCGATACCCGCAAGATGCCGGAAGCCATCGCGTTGAACGAAGCGCTGACGATCCGCCCGGAAGAAACGATCCCCAACCTGACCAACTACCTCCTGCTGGAATCGGCGCTTGCGCGCATGAAGCTCGCCAAGGGCGAGGAAGCGCTGAAGGACACGGCGGATTACCTCTGGGACATCGCCGTCGGCATCGAGGACGGCAATCTGTCGCAGGCGGAACGCAATCTCAGGAACGCACAGCAGAACCTTGCCGACGCCCTGCAGCGAAATGCACCTGACGCCGAGATCAAGAAGCTCATGGACGAGCTGCGCAAGGCCATGCAGGACTACATGAAGGAACTGGCGCAGCGGATGCAGAATGCGCCGACGCAGCCGAACCAGAATGCGCAGAACGTCATTCGCCAGCAGGATCTCGAGCGAATGATGGATCAGATCGAGAACCTCGCACGCTCGGGCAACCGCGACGCAGCCCAGCAGATGCTGTCCGAACTGCAGCGCATGATGAACAACATGCAGGCAGGCCGCCCGCAGCGCGGCCAGCAACAGCAGGGCCAGGACAACAGCCAGATGCGCCAGCAGATGGACAAGCTCGGCCAGATCCTGCGCGATCAGCAGAAACTGATGGAAGAGACCTTTAAGCTGGACCAGCAGTTGAAGGACCGCATGCAGCGCGGCGACCCGAATATGGGCATGAACGACCCGCTGCTTGACGACATGCCGATGGACAATGACGGCCTGCCGCAAGACCCGCAGCAGGGCGATCAGCAGCAACAGGGCCAGCAGGATCAGCAAGGTCAGCAGAACCAGCAGGGCCAATCTCCTTCAGACCAGATGACCGCCGACCAGCTGCGCGAGGCGCTGAAGCAGCTTCGGTCGCGCCAGGACCAACTCGGCAAGCAGCTCGGAGAGCTTCAGAAGGGCCTTGGCGACATGGGCATCAAGCCTGGCTCCGGTTTCGGCCAGGCGCAGCGCGAGATGGAAGGCGCCGGTCGCGAGCTCGGCCAGGGGCACGGCGAGCCTGCGATACAGGGCCAGGGACGCGCGCTGGAAGCGCTTCGCCAGGGTGCCCGCGATATGATGAACCAGATGATGCAGGCCCAGCAGGGCCAAGGCCAGGGGCCGCAGGGACAGGTGGGCCAAGGCAACCAGAACGGCCGTGACCCGCTCGGGCGCCCGCGTCGCGCCGATGGTCCTGACTTCGGCGATCAGGTCAAGGTTCCTGATGAAATCGACGTCCAGCGCGCCCGCGAAATTCTCGATGCCATCCGCGAAAAACTCGGAAACAATCCATCGCAGGAGATGGAACGGCACTATCTGGAGCGTCTGCTTGACATTCAGTAGGTGAAACTTGCCCTTCGAGCGCAGAAACTCGCAGCCTGCGCTCTCATTCACGACTATGAGACTATTCCCAGGCGCGCGAAGATTCGTAATGTCGCATCGCTAGATAGGTGATAACAGCGATTCGATGGCGATTCTCTTCAAGACAGCAATCGGTGAAAATGCCGCTTTCGAAATGATCGAAAGCGCGCTCGCCGACCCGGCAGGCGATTTCGACGGATATGTGAACGTCATCGCCGACGAGGGCGAGCAGACCCTGTCCTGGGCGCCCGGCATGCACGCCGAGCAATTTCAGGCGGAAGTCACCGAAATTCTGCGGGCGACCTGGGATATCTGCCGTTTCTGGGTGGTCTACGAGCGGCGCGACGACAGGCAGGACGCCGCCTCGAACGAAATCCGCAACGCAGCTTTCAAGTTGACGCGCGGTTATGCGGGCGTCGTGGTCGTTACCCTCAGCCTCCTCAGCAAACGCGACAGCGCGGCCGATATCGAGCTGATCTTCGTATGCTTCCAGCAGGATTTCCACCGCCGGAATTTTCGCGTGCGCTATGAAGGAAAATTCGTTCCGAACTAGGCTCAAGCCGGTCGGAGGAGGATTGCCCGCACGACTGCGGGCACCCGGTCAATCAGGCAGCAAGTGCTCTGGCGACTGCCTTGCGGATATCCGGCAGCGCAAAAGGCTTCGAAACGACGTCGACAATCTTCTCCGCCAGATCGTCGGCGCGCTCCCGCTGCTCGGCATAGCCGGTCATCAGCAGGATTTTCAGCGCCGGAAAGGCGGACTTCGCCTGGTGGGCCAGTTCTATGCCATCCATGACGGGCATGCGAATATCCGAAAGAAGAAGGTCGTAGACCCCGTCCTTCAGCTTTTCCAGTCCTTCCGCACCGTCAGCGGCCTCCGCGGTCTCATGACCATCAAGACGCAAAGCGCGGGCTACGAAAGAACGCAGGGAATCCTCGTCTTCCGTAATCAGAATTTTTGCCATGGTGTGCATCGCTCCGTTTCATGCCCTGCATCGGAAATCACATGATTTTCCTTTGCGATCGGTAAACGGCGGCCAGCGATGGACGCGATGGTTAACAACCCGTCTTGAAACTGGCTCAGGCGTCGCCGGTGACCACGCCGACGAATGGCAGCTCGCGGAACGCGTAGGCAACGTCCATGCCATAGCCGACGACAAAGTAGTCCGGGCATTCGAAGCCGACATAATCCGCTTCCAGCTCTTCCCGCCGCTTTACGCTCTTGTCGAGCAGCACCGCTATGGTGACGTTTCTGGCGCCGCGCTCAAACAGCAGTTCCTTGGCGAAACGCAGCGTGCGCCCGGATTCCAGAATATCGTCGATCAAGAGAACGTCGCGGTCCTTCACATCGCTGTCGATGTCCTTGACGATGCGAACGCCCTGCGAAACCGTGCCGGTACCGTAGCTGGAGAGCGTGATGAATTCGACCTCGGGCGCCAGACCGCTGTCATGCAGCGCTCGAATGAGATCGGCTGCAAAAATGAAGGAGCCCTTGAGGATCGCGATCACCAGGAGATCCTTGGTCGGGCCGGCCGCAATCTGCTTTGCGATGGCGTGATTGCGTTCGGCAATCTGCTCGGCAGTGAACAGAGGCTCGATGTTTTTTCCGCGCACGACGGGCATTAAGGCTTGCTCCATGAATAGAAGCACAAGCCGTTACCACAAACGACGGTTCGAGGCACCCCTTACGGCACGAAGGAAAGGCGCACTTCCGGCATTTTTCCACCGGCGTACTGCACTTTCGCGGAAAAACCGCGGCTTTGGCCGCTGTAGATCACGTCGGCAGGTGGATTGATGATGACGCTTGCCGTCAGCTGCTCGCCGATCAGAAGATCCGCCCGTATCGGCCGAACGACCTGCGTGACCCGGCTGACGTTGTCGACAATGCCATTGATGACAAGCACGCGCATGCCGTTGGCATCGCGCGGCGTCGTTGTGACGTGGCTGAAATGCAGCGGCGCGCCGTCGCTCACGACATCCGGCCCGGAGAAGCCGGAAAAGCCGCCGGAGAGGCCGAAGACCAGTATGCACACAGCAACGACGAGCGCGGCGAAACTGCGCGTCGATGCGCGCTGCAGCCACGCCTCGCCGGACGAAGCAACGGAGCGCGCCAGACCGACCGGAGCCGACTGAACCTCCACCCGCGATCGGTTGTCGTTGAACGCACGGCTGCGCACCGTCTCCGGCCGGCTTCTTTCGATAACGACGAACTCGGCATCGGCGATATCGTCGGTCCGGTTGGGACGAATTTCGCGCTTGACGGGCTCTGGCGGCAGATAGTCGTATGCCTGACCGGGCATCTGGCGTTTGAACGAGGAGGAAGTCATGACGACGGCCTTTCCGGTGTCCACATGGTTTCGCGCCGGCAACGAAATCCGGCATTGAAACGAATCCTGCTCAGTCGTAAATTTTAATGGTTAATGCTTCGCAAAGATCGCCATCAAACGGGCGTCTTTCCGGCTGAATTTACCGCTTGTTAACGGAGTTGGTTAACAAGTCCTGCGGTGAAACCAACAAGAGACTGAGCTGCCCGTTGATCCACTTCGAGAACGTCGGTTTGCGCTACGGAATGGGACCGGAAATTCTCCGGGATCTGACCTTCGACATTCCGAAGAAATCATTCCAATTCCTGACCGGACCTTCAGGCGCCGGCAAGACGACGTTGCTCAGGCTGCTTTTCCTGTCGCTCCAGCCGACGCGCGGCTTGATCCGCATGTTCGGCCGCGACATTTCCGATATTCCCCGGCCTGAGCTGCCGCTGCTGCGCCGCCGCGTCGGGATCATCTTCCAGGAATTCCGCCTGCTCGACCACCTGACCACCTACGAGAACGTGGCGCTGCCGTTGCGGGTGCGCGGCAAGGAGGAAAGCAGCTACAAGACCGACGTGCTTGAATTGCTCAAGTGGGTAGGCCTCGGCGAGCGCATCAATGTGCTTCCTCCCGTGCTTTCGGGTGGTGAGAAGCAGCGTGCCGCCATTGCGCGCGCGCTGATCGACAGGCCGGAGATTCTGCTGGCCGACGAGCCGACAGCCAATGTCGATCCGCCGATGGCCCGCAGGCTGCTGAACCTGTTTCTGGAGTTGAACCGTCTCGGCACCGCTGTCGTGATCGCGACTCACGATCTGGCGCTGATGGATCAGGTCGATGCCCGCCGCATGATTCTTTCGGAAGGGCATCTCGATATCCATGACTGAGCCCGCTCCGCTGCAATCGCCCAAATCCGCGCAGAAGGCGCCGAAGCGCGCTGAAATGAAGGTGAGGCCGACGGCGCCGATCCTTCCCTCGGCCAATATCCAGGGCAACGCGCTCATGGTGGTGATCGCCATCATGGCATTTCTCGCGTGCCTGACGCTGGGTGGCGTCAGCATGGTGCGCTCGACGGCCGCGAGCTGGGAAAGCCAGATCTCCCGTGAGATCACCATCCAGATCAAGCCAGATGACGGCCTCGATATGGAAAAGGCGCTCAATCAGGCGCGCGACACGGCTATGACTTTCGTCGGCACGAAGAGCGCGCAGATCGTCGACGAGGCGGCAACCGCNNGCCGGCCTCGACATCAAGGAGCTGCCGGTTCCACGCCTCGTGATCGTCACCATCGACGAGCACAATCCGCCCGATTTCGACGCCATGCGCGCGATGCTGAAAGACAGTATCCCGCAATCCTCGCTGGACGATCACCGTACCTGGGTCGACCGGCTGGTCTCCATGGCCCACACCACGGTCATGATCGGTACGGGCATCCTGCTGCTGGTATTTTCCGCGATGGTTCTTACGGTCGTGTTTGCAACGCGCGGTGCGCTTTCAGGCAATCGGCATATCGTCGAAGTCCTACATTTCGTCGGCGCTGAAAGCTCCTTCGTCGCGACCGAGTTTCAGAAGCATTTCCTGAAGATCAGTCTCAAGGGGTCTGCCGTCGGAAGCGCACTTGCCGCTCTCTTCTTCCTCACGGCGGGCTTCCTGCAGAGCCATACGATCGCGACGCCTCAGACCGACCAGGCAACCGCGCTTTTCGGCACGTTTTCCGTCGGCGCCCTGGGCTACGCTGGCATCTTCGCCACCATGATCGTCATCGCCCTGCTGACGACCTTCACGGCACGCTTGACTGTCATGCGGACGATCTATGAGATCGACACCTTGCGCTCGGATCCCACAAGGGCCGACGGTCTCACCAATTGATCTTGCCATGCCTTTTTTGCCATCAAAGCGTCTGTTCGCTGCCGTAATCTGCGTATAATTTTCGATTCATGAGCATGAGCCATATGTCCCGCAACACGAGTCGTTCGAGATCGGAGCTAAGCCGCTCCGGCTCCGAGCCTGCACGGCGCGGGCCGGTGCGGCGGATGTTGCGCTGGGGCGGCTTTGCCTTTGTGCTGGCGATGGCCCTGATCTTCGGCGGCTTTCTGCATTTCGCCGATTCGGTAACAACCCTGAAGCCGCCGCTGGAGCCCCGCGCCGACGCGATCGTGGTGCTGACGGGCGGCTACCAGCGAATCGACCAGGCTGTCGAACTGCTGCAGAAGGGCGCCGGCAAGCGTCTGCTGATCTCGGGTGTCCACCCGACGACAACAAGCACACAGATCCGCAAGATGACGCAGGCCACGCCTGAACTCTTCGCCTGCTGCGTGGATATCGGCTACGACGCGCTCGACACCATCGGCAACGCCGAGGAAGCGACAAACTGGATTCACGCCAGGGGCTACAAGAGCGTGCTCGTCGTCACCAACAACTACCACATGCCGCGCAGCCTCTCGGAGCTCGCCTATGTCGATCCCGAGACGCAGTTCATTCCCTATCCCGTCGTCAATACCGACCTGAAGACCAGCGCGTGGTTCACCGATCCCAACGCCATGCGCGTCATGCTGGCGGAGTACCTGAAAGTGCTGTTCGCCGGTGCGCGGAACCTGACCGGTCTTGGCCGCCATCCCGGCTTGCGTTCAGCCGCCTCCGACGGACAAAGCTGAACGGGCGCTTTTTTAGGCGCGCAATATCGTGTACGACGACGCAGCCGCTCGTTGCGGACACTTGCCTTGGGAAATTTCATGATCGCGCTGCGTTCCGTCCTTTTCAACACGATCTTCTACGCCAATCTCATCCTCCGGATGCTCGTCTTCTCGCCGTTTTACTTTCTGGCGCCCCGCAAGCTCGCTTACCGGGTCCCGAAGAACTGGGCACTCTCGAACCATTGGCTGATGGAAAAGATCGTCGGGACCACCTTCGAGATAGAAGGAATGGAAAACCTGCCGTCGGGTGGCTACATCCTGGCTCCCAAGCATCAGTCTTTCTGGGACACCTACGCGCTCCTGCCCTGGCTGGACGACCCGGTCTACATTCTGAAGCGCGAGCTGATGTGGATCCCGCTGTTCGGCTGGTATGCCAAGAAGCAGCGGATGATCCCGATCAATCGCGGCGCACGCGGCAAGGTCATGGTCGAGGCCCTGCGCCGCACGAAGGAAGAGCTGGCGACGGGCCGCCAGCTGATCATCTATCCCGAAGGAACGCGCCGGCCGCCGGGCGCAGAACCTGCCTACAAGTACGGGATTGCACGGATGTATCGTGACCTTAAGCTGCCCGTCGTGCCCGTCGCCATGCACCCCGGCTTGTTTTGGCCACGCCGTAGTACGATGCGCTATCCCGGCCATTACAAGGTGCGGATCTTGCCGGCCATCCAGCCGGGAATGGATCCCGATGCCTTCTTCGCGCATCTGATCGACGTTACCGAGCGCGCCAGCGATGAACTCCTGATCGATGCGGCCGAGCGTAATCCGGAGCTGCCGCTGCCTCCGACCGCTGCCCATCGACTTGAAGAGCTTCGCAAGGAAAGCGCTGCCCGCGCCTGACGTCAGGCCGCCCGCAGCCGCTCCACTTCGTCGACCACCTGTTCGAGCCAGTGATCCCGGATACCCATGTCCTTCATATGCGCCAGCGTATTGAAGACATAGGCGTCGTTGGGCCCCGATCTACCCTGCGCCTCATGCACGATCTGCGCGGCTGCCACCGCATCCAGCGCGCCCGCATATTGCTTGTGGTTCCGATCAACGACGTAGGTCACGCCTTTGACGCTGCGCCCGCCGGCAAGCTGCAGTGAAAGGTTGCGTTCCAGATAAACATTGGTGACGAGCTCGCGCTCCCGCAGGTATTCGATCACCTCGTGCCAGAGGTCAGAGGCGACCCGAAAGGCCATTCCCCGGCACGATCCGCCGCGGTCAAGCCCGAGCACCAGCCCAGGATTCTGCTCCGTTCCCCTGTGTACCCAGGATCGGACGCATAGCGAGCGACGATACCCACGAACAAGCGCCTGAGACTGCTCAACAAACTCGAAGCCCGGATTCCACATGAGGGATCCGTAGCCAAACACCCAAAATTCGTCCATATCGCACGCCAGACCGAAATTCTCTTTGCGATTCACCATTGGAGAACATCATGGCAGCGTCAAGCCAATCTAGCAGCGGCAGGAAGTTCTGGCTGCTTGGCGGCGGCATTATCTTGGTCATCGCGCTTTATACCGGCGGCTGGTTCTATGCTGCCTCGCAATTGAAGACCACGGTGCTGAGAGCCATCGCGCCACGCGATAGCGCCGGCGTGAGCGGCGAATGCGCCGACATCGATTTCCGTGGCTTCCCGTTCCGTATCGGCCTGTTCTGCTCGAAGGTCGATGTCGACGACAACGTCAACGGCGTCTCGGCAAGCTTCGGCGAGCTTCGCTCGGCGGCTCAGGTCTATGCCCCGGGCCATATTGTCTGGGAGCTCGATTCTCCGGCGGAGATCAGGACCGCCCACGGTCTTTCGATAAACGCCGAATGGGCGAACCTGCAATCCAGCCTCGTCACGAAGCTGAAGGGCATTGACCGTTCCTCCACCGTCATCGACGGCCTGAAGGTTGTTGCAACATCCTCCACCACCGGTCAGACGGTCAATTTCGATTCCACCCACACTGAAATCCATCTTCGCCAGAACGGCGCCGATCTTGATGGCGCGGTCGCCGTGATGGGCTCCAACACCAAGATCAAGGACTGGCCGCAGGTCTTCCCGCAGCTCACCGCGAGCGCCGACATCACGCTGGCCGGCAAGGCGGGAATGATCGACGGCAGCGACCAGAAGGGCCTCTATGGGGCAAGCGGAGAACTGCGCAAGGCCGTGGCCGATATCGGCGACGGCAGGACCATGACCGTCACCGGTCCCTTCTCCTTCGATGAGGAAGGCTATCTATCGGGCCAGTTCAAGCTGGAGATCGAGCGCCTCGGTCCCTGGCGCGACAGCATCAAGACGACCTTCCCGGAGATCGCGAAGAGCGTCGACACCGCAGCCAAGCTCTTGAAGGCCCTCGCGGGCGGCGGCGACAAGGTTTCCGTCGATCTCGTCGTCAACAAGGGCAATGCTACCGTCAGCGGCTTCATCCCGCTCGGCTCGATCCCCCCGATCTGAGGTTAAGGCTTCTTGTCCAGGGCATGTGGGCGCCCGAAATCCGGCGCGTCCACATCCTGCCCTGCCTGTATGATCGAGCGGCGGACCGCACGCGTGCGCGTGAACAGCTCGAATATCTTGTCGCCTTCGCCCCAGCGGATTGCACGCTGCAGGTAGGCAAGATCTTCCGAAAAGCGTGCCAGCATCTCAAGGATCGCATCCTTGTTATGCAGGCAGACATCTCGCCACATCGTCGGGTCGGATGCCGCAAGACGGGTGAAGTCGCGAAAACCGGAGGCCGAATATTTGATAACTTCGGATTCGGTCACCGTCTCCAGATCGTCGGCCGTGCCGACGATGTTGTAGGCTATGATGTGCGGCAGATGCGAGACGATCGCGAGCACCTTGTCGTGGTGCTCAGGGTCCATCTCATCCACCTTGGAACCGAGCGTCTCCCAGAACTGACGAAGCGTATTCAACGCGGCCGGATCGGTGTCAGCAACCGGCGTAAAGATGCACCAGCGTCCCTCGAAGAGACCCGGAAAGCCAGCGTCCGGGCCCGACTTCTCGGTGCCCGCCAGCGGATGCCCCGGAATGAAGTGAACGTGCGGCGGCATATGCGGCTGCATCTGTGCGATAACAGAAGCCTTCGTGGAACCGACATCAGTCACGATCGCGCCCGGCTTCAGGCTGCCGGCGATCTCCTTCGCGACGCTTTCCGAGGCGCCCACCGGCACCGACACGATGACCAGATCCGCGCCCTCGACAGCCTCTGCCGAAGACGTCGTATAGCGATCGCCAAGCGCTAGCTCTTCGGCGCGCTTGAGCGTCTCGGCGCTGCGGGTCGCAATAACGACCTCTTTCGCCAGCCCGAGCCGCTTGATGTCATGCGCGAGCGAGGAGCCGATCAGGCCGATGCCGATCAGCGCGATGCGATCGAACTGGGCGGTCATGCCTTGCGTCCCAAAAATTCGCCGAGCGACTCGATGACGCCGCGGTTCGCTTCCTCTGGTCCGATGCTCATGCGCAGCGAATTGGCAAACCCATAGCCCTTTACGGCGCGCAGGATATAGCCGCGGCTCGTCAGGAACTCGTCGGCGTCAGCAGCACGCTTGCCGTCGACGTCAGGGAAGTGGATCAGCACGAAGTTTGTGACCGACGGCGTCACCTTGAGCCCGAGCGCCTCGAACGCGGAGGTGAGCTTATCGAGCCACATCTGGTTGAAGGCGACCGTCTCCTGAACGAAAGCCTGATCCCGGATCGCTGCCGCGCCGGCGGAAATCGCAGCAGAGTTCATGTTGAACGGCCCGCGAACGCGGTTCAGCGCATCGACGATCTCGGCCGGCGCGTACATCCAGCCGACGCGCAGCGCGGCAAGGCCGTAGACCTTCGAGAAGGTCCGCGTCATCACGACGTTTGCATTGGACGAAACGATTTCGATCCCGGCTTCATAGTCGTTCCGGCGAACATATTCGGCATAGGCCGCGTCGAGAACCAGAACGACGTTCTTTGGCAGCGCGGCTTGCAGCCGGCGTATCTCGCTGACCGGAACATAGGTCCCGGTCGGGTTGCCGGGGTTGGCGATGAACACCATTTTCGTCTTCGGGGTCACCGCAGCAAGGATGGCGTCGACATCAACGGTCGCGTCTTTCTCCTTGACAGTAACCGGCGTCGCGCCGGCGCCCATGATCTGGATCTTGTAGACGAGAAAACCGTGCTCGGTGATGATGGCCTCGTCGCCGGCGCCGAGATAGACGTGGCAAAGAAGCCCGAGCAGCTCGTCGGAACCGTTGCCGCATAAAATGTTAGCCGGGTTAAGACCATGGACCGCAGCGATCGCCTCGCGCAATTCGATGGCCTGACCGTCGGGATAGCGCTCCAGATTGGCGGCAGCGGCGCGAAATGCCTCAATCGCCTTCGGGCTGGCACCCAGCGGCGTTTCGTTCGAAGAGAGCTTGTAGACGCGCGCAACGCCCGGCGCGTGCTCCTTGCCCGGCACATAGGCTGCGATATCCAGAATACCGGGACGCGGAACGGGCTTGCTCATCTCTTCGCTCATGGGATCGACCTTGGAAAAACACCGGAAATCCGGCTGAAATTGCCCTGAGGCAATAGAACGGAACGACGATCTTGTCGAGTGCCGAGCGGCTATCTGCTGCGCGTGGTCGGAACACCGTGAGGTGCCAGCACCGGAACGAAGACGCGGCGAGACGCGCGGGCCGCCACCGGCAGGCCCTGATAGAGCCGCTTCTGGGCTTCGACGATGATGACACCGGAAAAGGCAGGCCACAACGCCCGTCCGACACGCTCGAAGACACCGCGAACGCGCATCATCGTGCGGAGCTTGGATGGAGGAAACAGCAGCGCCTCAGCCGTCGCACCGGGGGTAAAATTGGTCTCTCGCAGCAAATGTGTCAGCTGGCCACGAGAATAGGGACGCCCGGAGCCAAACGGCGTGTGTTCCATCCGCGCCCATACGCCGCGACGGTTCGGCACCACAATGACCAGACGGCCGCCCGGAGCCAGCACGCGCCAGAGCTCCTTCAAGGTTTCCCGCGGGCTCTCGGCGAATTCGAGGGAATGAACCATGAGCACCCGATCGATCGACGAGTCTGGCAGAGGCAGTTCCTCGTCGAAGATCAACGCCGTGCTCGACAGCGAGCCCATAGGCCAATTGACCGCGCCCTGCCCGGCCGGCATGAACGCGAAAGTGCGCTCGGTGTCAGCCTGGAAACGGTCGAGGAACGGCACGGCGTAGCCGAGACCCACGAGCCGCTCCTGAGGCAGACGAACCCATAGAGACGACAGCGCCATGGAGATCGACTGCTCGGCAATACGGCCAAGGTCCGAGTGATAAAACTGGCGCAGGTCTACGATATCGGCGTGCATTGCACCAAATGTTATCAATGGCCGATTGGACTTCAAGGTCGGAACCTCTACATTCCCGGTATGTCCGCGATAAAGAGGTATTTTGAGCGATGAAACCTTTGGATTTAGATGTTTTTCTTTGCCGCACCGACAATTTCGGAGTGCTGGTGCATGATCCTGAAACCAATCTGACGGTGTCGATCGACGCCCCCGATGCAAATGCCGTCATGGCTGCAGCCGATCGGCGCGGCTGGACGATCACCCACATTTTCACGACCCACCATCACACCGACCATGTCGAAGGCAACCTTGCGCTCAAGGAGCATTATGGTTGCGAGATCATCGGCCCGATCAACGAGGCCGTCGCCATACCCGGCCTCGACAAGACGATGGCAGATGGCGACACGTTTCTGTTTGGCGACCACACCATCAGCGTCATCGAGACGCCCGGCCACACGGCAGGCCATATCTGCTACCACTTCGTCGACGACAAGCTTCTGTTTGCCGCTGACACCCTGTTCGCGCTCGGTTGCGGACGGCTTTTCGAGCGGCCGGCAGCCGACATGTGGCACTCCCTGCAGAAGCTCGCGGTACTCCCCGATGAAACGGCGGTCTATTTCGGCCACGAGTACACATTGTCGAATGCCCGCTTCGCGCTGACGATCGATCCCACCAACGAACGGCTGAAAAGCCGCGCTGCAGAGATCGAAGCCATGCGGGCCGAGGGCAAGTTCACCATCCCCACCACGCTTGCTCTGGAGAAGGAGACGAACCCCTTCCTGCGCGCCGGCGACCCGGCAATCCGTCGCAACCTGCTGATGGAAAGCAAGACGAACGAAGAGGTGTTTGCGGAGATCCGCAAGCGCAAGGACAATTTCTGATGTCGGCGGACGAGATTATCGAAGCGCTTTCGATGCAGCCGCACCCGGAAGGCGGCTGGTACGTCCAGACATTTCGCGATAGCCCCGACGACAAGCGCGGGCATTCGACGGCGATCTACTATCTGCTGAAATCGGGACAACGCTCGCATTGGCACCGTGTCCACGACGCGGCCGAGGTCTGGCATTTCTATGCGGGTGCGCCGCTAGCGCTTCATCGTTCCGAAGATGGGAAAGCAAGCGAAACCTTGAGGCTCGGGACAGACATCCTCGCCGGCGAACGTCCGCAAGCGATCATCCCGGCAAACTGGTGGCAATCCGCTGAAACGCTCGGCGATTTCACGCTGGTCGGGTGCACGGTTGCGCCCGGCTTCGAATTCGCGAGCTTCGAAATGGCCCCGCCCGACTGGAAGCCGGCGGGCTGAGATCAGGGCTCTGCCTTTTCAGCCGCCGCGACCGGCTCGGGTTTCTTGATCATGCGGGCCGCGTCGAGAACGAGCGGATGCAGCCCGTTGTCCCCTGTCTCCAGGATCTCGAACAACTGGCGCCGCATGCGCGGCTCCCAAAACTTGTTGATGTGGGTCGCAACGCCCCCAGCCGCCTCGGAACTCGGCTGGCTGGTAAAGAAAGTGGCGATCTGGTTGGCCATATAGACCAGCTTGCTATGCGTATCATGCGACATCGGAAATGCTTCCAGGCTGGATGCGGTGCGGATGCGTGAAAATCTCGAAATCCTCGCCGCGCACCAGGGCAACGAGGGTCATTCCGGCTTCATCGGCCGTGCGAATGGCAAGGGCTGTCGGCGCCGAGATGGCGACCAGAATGGAACTGCCGAGGATTGCCGCCTTCTGGACCATCTCGACCGATAGACGACTTGTAACCGCGACAATGCCTTCCGCCCCGGATCGCTGCTCAGCAATCACCGCGCCGCAGAGCTTGTCGAGCGCATTGTGGCGGCCGACATCCTCGCGCACCGCAAGCAGCCCCTTGCCCGGCACATAGAAGCCGGCGCCATGCACGGCGCGCGTCTCGCGATGCAGCGGCTGCGCGCCATTCAATAGCGCAACGGCTTCTACGATGTCTCGGTAGGTGACCTCGAGAGACACGGCCGCCACGTCAGGCACCTTGCGAACGGCCTGCTCGATCGACTCGATACCGCAGAGACCGCAGCCGACAGGCCCAGCCATGCTGCGTCTGCGCGCCGTAAGAACCGTGGCAACGTCATCGACGAGAGCAATCTGGACATCGATGCCGCTCTCGCTCTCGACGATCTCGATGCCGGCGACCTGGCCGACGTCGGAAATGATCCCTTCCGTGAGGCTGAAACCAATGGCGAAATCCTCAAGATCGGCAGGCGTCCCCATCATCACGGCATGCGTGCTGCCGCCATAGGAAAACGCGATCGGCACTTCCTCGGGAACGATCCGCTCGCCGGACAGAACGACACCGCCGCTGCGGGCGGTGCGTTTGACGGCAATGCGGGTCGGGCGATCGATCGTCACTCGGCGGGCTCCAGTTTGCTGACGATGCGACGGCTCTGCCGCGCCTGCTCGTCATAATCACGCTGCCAGTCGGTCGGGCCGTTCGACGGCGAGACCTGCACCGCCGTCACCTTATATTCCGGACAGTTGGTCGCCCAGTCGGAAAAATCGGTGGTGATGACATTCGCCTGCGTGTCCGGATGATGGAAGGTGGTGTAGACGACGCCCGGCGCGACGCGGTCGGTAATCAGCGCCCGGAGCGTCGTATCGCCCGAGCGGCTCATCAGCTTGATCCAGTCGCCATCGCGAATGCCGCGCTGTTCGGCATCGTGCGCGTGAATCTCCAGCCGGTCCTCCGGATGCCAGACCACATTTTCCGTACGCCGTGTCTGGGCGCCGACATTGTACTGGCTGAGAATGCGGCCCGTCGTCAGTAGCAGCGGGAAGCGCGGCCCCGTCCGCTCGTCGGTCGCGACATATTCGGTGCGGATAAACTTGCCCTTGCCGCGCACGAACCCGTCGACGTGCATGATCGGCGATCCCTCTGGGTGCGCTTCGTTGCAGGGCCACTGCACCGAGCCCATCTTCTCAAGGTAATCGTAAGAGACCATGGCAAAGCTCGGCGTCGTCGCCGCGATCTCATCCATGATCTCGGAGGGATGCGTGTAATTCCAGCCAAGCCCCATGGCCTGCGCCATCTTCTGCGTGACTTCCCAATCGGCATAGCCGTTGCGCGGACTCATGACCTTGCGAACGCGGTTGATGCGACGCTCGGCATTGGTGAAGGTCCCATCCTTTTCGAGGAAGCTGGAGCCGGGCAGGAAGACATGCGCATAGTTCGCCGTCTCGTTCAGGAAGAGGTCGTGAACGACGACACATTCCATCGCGGCAAGGCCGGCCGCGACGTGTTTCGTATCGGGATCGGACTGCAGAATATCCTCGCCCTGGACGTAGAGCGCCTTGAAGGTTCCATCGACCGCCGCATCCAGCATGTTCGGAATGCGCAGCCCCGGCTCGTTGCTGATCTTAACACCCCAAAGCTTCTCGAAGATGTCGCGCGTCGCATCGTCGGAGACATGTCGATAGCCGGGCAATTCGTGCGGGAAGGACCCCATGTCGCACGAGCCCTGCACATTGTTCTGTCCACGCAGCGGGTTCACACCGACACCGGGGCGGCCGATATTGCCGGTCACCATCGCAAGGTTGGCAATCGCCATGACGGTGGTCGAACCCTGGCTGTGTTCGGTAACACCGAGACCATAATAGATCGCGCCGTTGCCGCCCTTGGCATAGAGACGTGCGGCGCCACGCACGAGATCAGCCGGAACGCCGGTAAACCTCTCGGACGCTTCCGGGCTGTGATGCGGCTCGGCGACGAAGCTTGCCCAGTCCTCGAACTCCGACCAATCGCAGCGCTCGCGAATGAAGGCCTCGTTGAACAGTCCTTCCGTCACGATGACATGCGCCAGCGACGTCAGGATCGCGACGTTCGTACCGGGCTTCAGCGGCAGGTGATAGGACGCCTCGACATGCGGTGAGCGGACGATGTCGGTGCGGCGCGGATCGATGACGATCAGCTTGGCGCCTTGGCGCAACCGCTTCTTCAGGCGCGAGCCGAAAACCGGATGCCCATCGGTCGGGTTGGCGCCGATGATGACGACGACATCGCTGTGCTCGACGCTGTCGAAGTTCTGCGTGCCAGCCGACGTACCGAAAGCCTGACCGAGCCCGTAACCTGTCGGAGAATGGCAGACGCGGGCGCAGGTATCGACATTATTGTTGCGGAAGCCGGCACGCACCAGCTTCTGCACCAGATAGGTTTCCTCGTTGGTGCAGCGAGACGACGTGATGCCGCCGACGGAATCGCGGCCGTACTGATACTGGATGCGGCGGAACTCGGAAGCGACATGGGCAAAAGCCTCGTCCCAGCTCACTTCGCGCCAGGGGTCGCTGATCTTCTCGCGGATCATCGGGTTGAGGATGCGATCCTTGTGGCTGGAATAGCCATAGGCAAAGCGACCCTTGACGCAGGAATGGCCGCGGTTCGCTTGCCCGTCCTTCCAGGGCACCATGCGCACCAGCTCTTCGCCACGCATCTCCGCCTTGAAGGAGCAGCCGACGCCGCAATAGGCGCAGGTGGTGACGACGGAATGTTCAGGCTGACCAATCTCGATTACCGACTTTTCCGTCAGCGTCGCAGTCGGACAGGCCTGCACACAGGCGCCACAGGAAACGCATTCGGACGAGACGAAGTCCTCGTGCATGCCGGCCGAAACACGCGAATCGAAACCGCGGCCTTCGATAGTCAGTGCGAACGTACCCTGCACTTCCTCGCAGGCGCGCACGCAGCGCGAGCAGACGATGCACTTGGCGGGATCGAAGGTGAAATAGGGATTTGACTCGTCCTTCGGCGCCCATTTGAGATTGAGATCGCCGTTGTTACGCGCCTTGACGTGGTTGTCGCCCTCATAGCCGTAGCGCACATCGCGCAGACCGACGGCACCTGCCATATCCTGCAACTCGCAATCGCCGTTGGCAGCACAGGTCAGACAGTCGAGCGGATGGTCGGAGATGTAGAGCTCCATCACGCCCTTGCGGACATCCTTCAGGCGGTTCGTCTGCGTCGAGACCACCATGCCAGGTGCAACCGGCGTCGTGCACGACGCGGGCAGACCCGCGCGCCCTTGGATCTCGACCAGACAGAGCCGGCAGGAACCGAAGGCGTCGATCATGTCGGTGGCGCAGAGCTTCGGGATCTCGATGCCGGCATCCATCGAGGCGCGCATGATCGATGTGCCCTCGGGCACCGTCACCTGGTTGCCGTCGATGGTCAGCGTCACCATCGTTTCGGAAGTCGAGGCCGGCGTGCCGTAGTCGGTTTCGTGGACGAGAGGCATGGTCTTACTCCGCCGCTTCGATGAGAGGTGTGGGAACGAAATCTTCGGGGAAGTGAGTCATGGCGCTCATGACCGGATAAGGCGTGAAGCCCCCGAGCGCGCAGAGCGACCCGAATTTCATGGTGTTGCAGAGATCGGCAAGCAGCTCGCGATTCTTTTCCGGTTCGATGCCGCGGGCAATCTTGTCCGCCGTTTCGACGCCACGCGTCGAGCCGATGCGGCAAGGCGTGCATTTGCCGCAGCTTTCGACGGCGCAGAATTCCATCGCGAAGCGGGCCTGCTTCAGCATGTCGGCACTTTCGTCGAAGACGACGATCCCGGCGTGGCCGATCAACCCATCCTTCGCCGCGAAAGACTCGTAGTCAAATGGCGTATCGAACAGGGCGCGCGGGAAGTACGCGCCAAGCGGACCGCCGACCTGAACTGCCTTCACCGGCCGCCCGGATGCGGTTCCGCCGGCAATATCATCGATCAGTTCGCCGAGCGAAATGCCGAATGCGGTCTCGAACAGGCCACCATGTTTCACATTGCCGGCAATCTGGATCGGAATGGTGCCGCGCGAGCGACCAAGGCCGAAGTCGCGATAATAGGCCGCCCCCTTGTCCATGATCACGGGCACGGAAGCGAGCGAAATGACATTGTTGATGACGGTCGGACAGTCGAAAAGACCCTTATGGGCCGGCAGCGGCGGCTTGGCGTGCACAATGCCGCGCTTGCCTTCCAGGCTGTTCAGAAGCGCCGTCTCCTCGCCGCAGACATAAGCGCCGGCACCCGTGCGGACTTCCATGTCGAAAGTCTTGCCCGAGCCCAGAACCGACGTACCGAGAATGCCGGCACTCCGGGCAATATCGATCGCCCGGCTCATTGCCGCGATCGCATGCGGATATTCCAAGCGCGTGTAGATGAAACCCTTGGTGGCGCCGGTCGCAAGGCCGGCAATCGCCATGCCTTCGATCAGCACGAAGGGATCGCCTTCCATGATCATCCGGTCGGCGAAGGTGCCGCTGTCGCCTTCATCGGCGTTGCAGACGATGTATTTTCGTTCACCCGTCGCGTCGAGCACCGTCTTCCACTTGATCCCCGTCGGGAAGCCCGCGCCGCCGCGGCCACGCAGGCCGGAATCGGTAACTTCCTTGACGACATCAGTCGGCAGCATCGAAACCGCGCGACGCAAACCGGCGAGGCCACCGTGAGCCTCGTAGTCATCAAGCGAGAGCGGATCAGTGATGCCGCAGCGGGCAAAGGTCAGACGTGTCTGGCGCTTGAGGAACGGCAGTTCGGCCACTTCGCCAAGACAGAGGGGATGATCCCCGCCCGTGGCCAAGCCCGCATCGAATAGCGAAACGACATCCTTCACCTTGACGGGACCGTAACCGATGCGTTTGCCCGAGACCTCCACCTCGACCAGCGGCTCCAACCAGTGCATGCCGCGCGAGCCATTGCGCACGATCTTGGCGTCGAGGCCACGAGTGGTAATCTGCTCGGCGATCGCTTTGGCGACGCGTTCTGCACCCAGCGCAAGGGCCGCCGCATCACACGGAACATAGATCCGCACGGTCATCGACGTGCCTCCGAAATCAGCGCCTCGAGATCGGCGGCGTCTACTCGGCCATGTACCTCGCCGTCCATCATCGCGGACGGCGAGCACGAACAGAGCCCGAGACAGAACACGGGTTCCAGCGTAATCGCTCCATCACGCGTCGTGCCGTGCCAGTCGACACCGAGCAGCGCCTTTACGCGCTCGGCCAGCAGATCACCGCCCATCGACTGGCAGGCCTCGGCACGACAGAGCTTCAGCACATGCCGGCCAGCAGGGTGATCGCGATAATCATGATAGAAGGTGACGACGCCATGCACCTCGGCGCGAGAAAGGTTTAGCTCTTTCGCGATGACAGGCAACGCCTCTTGCGGAACATAGCCGAACTCATCCTGGATCTCGTGCAGGATCGGCAGCAACGGCCCTTCGAGATGCTTGAGATGGTCGATGATCGCGATGGTGCGCGTTGCGATATCGCCTTTGGCGACATGGATATTCATCAGCAGCCCTCCCACGGCCTGCAAATCGCGCGTCGCGGCGAGGCTCTCTTCCTCAGCCCGCGACCGCTAACGTCAATTCATTATAGAACTTTCTCAGGGTTGGACGAAGCGATCAATAATGCTGTTTCGTCAAATGATAGGATAAGCCTATCAAAAATCCGCTTCTTCAGCGAGATTTCGTGCTTCGTGCAATAGTGCGGAAACCAGTGGCGTGAATGGCTCACGATGCGTCGCCACCAGACCGACGAGATGATGCGCTTGCGGTTCGACAATCGGAATCATCCTGATTTCGGCAGAAAAACCGAATGATTTCGCAATATTGCGCGGCATGATGCTCGCCCAGCGTCCTGTCCGGACGTGTGAGAACAGCACGATCATCGAGTTCGACTCGAGCGTCGGATGCGCGACGGCGCCCGCTTCTGCGAGATGCTGGTTGATGATGCGGCGGTTCTGCATGTCCGCCGTCAATAGACAAAGCCGAAGAAGACCGACTTCCTTCCATGTCACACTCTCGCGATCCGAGAGAGGACTGCCGGCCGCCGTGATTAGATTATAGTGCTCCGCATAGAGCGGAACGCTGGTGACGCGCCCGAGCGGCTCGTTCTCGAGATAGGTGATCCCGGCATCGATCTCCAGATTTTCAAGCATGCTCAGGACCTGCAGCGAGTTCCTGGAAACGATCGAAAAGGTCACATCCGGATGCCGCTCCTGAAACGGCGCCGTAATCTTCGTCAGCATCGACAAGGCTGTTGGAATTGCCGCGATCTTGATGTGTCCGGAAAGGCCCTTCCGGGCGGCGCGCATCTCTTCGCGCATGGTGCGGGCATCACCGACGATGCGCCGGGCCCATTCCAGCACGCGCTGCCCTTCTGGCGTCAACCCCTGAAAGCGTGAACCACGCTGCACGAGGATGACGCCCAGCTGATCCTCCAGCTGGCGGATCGCGGCTGAAAGTGAAGGTTGTGAAATTCCGCACTCTTCGGCAGCGCGGCCAAAATGCTTCTCGTTGGCGAGTGCGATAAAGAATTCCAGCTTGTCGATCATCCGGCCTCCGTGCCGAACCTCGGCTCACGCTATTGTCACGACAAGACCGAGGCGGGCAAGAGCCGACAAGCTAAGCGTCGGTCGGCACCATGACGAAGAGCGTCCGCAGGAAAGCGACAGTGCCCGGGTTCTCCACGCGATAGTAGATCAACCGTCCCTGCCTGCGCGTATTGACGATCCCCTCCATCCGCAGGCGGGCAAGCTGTTGAGAAACCATCGCTTGTTGGATGCCGAGGATGTCCTCGATCTCGCCGACCGTTCTCTCCCCCTCGGCAAGAATGCATAGGATGAGCAACCGCGTATGGTGAGCGAGCGCTTTCAGAAGATCGCTCGCCTCTCGTGCGCGCGCGGAGAATTTCTGGAATTCGTGATCGGGCATACCCGATCTCGGTGTAGGCAAATGCATTCTATATCTCTGATTGCATGAATTATAAAACTCAGGTCACAAGATAACATATACGCGCATGCCGATCGTTTGGATCTTCTAAAATACCAAAAAAAGTCCGGCAGTTAGCAGATGAGCTGACCACCATTGATTTCAAGTACTTGCCCGGTCACATAACCGGAAAGTGAAGGCGCAGCCAGAAAGAGGTAGGCGGGTGCGCAGTCTTCCGCAGTGCCAAGTCGCTGCAGCGGGATGCTCTTGCGAGTCGCCTCGAGCTTCTCAGGCGAGGAATAGCGCTGATGGAAATCTGTCTCGATGGTGCCAGGCGAAACGCAGTTCACCCGGATTCCCGCCGGCGCCAGTTCCCTCGCAAGCGCCTTCGAGTAAGTGGCAACGAACGCCTTTGACGCCGAATAGATAGCCGATCCCGGGCTGCCGCCCGTCAGCGCCGAGATGGAAACGGTGTTGATGATCGCCGCGCCCTGCGTTGCCCGCAAAGCCGGAATGAGCGCGCGCGTCAGCTCCACGACGGATGTCTGGTTGAGCTGCACGACGGAATCATACTGCTCGTCCGTCAACTGATCGGCGGGAAACCGACCGACCATGGTGCCCGCATTGTTGACGAGGACATCGATACGGTCGAACGTCGAAAGCACCTTTTTGGCAAAGGCCTGCGTTCCCTCTGCCTTGCTGAAATCGGCCGCGACAAGAAACGCGCGCCGATCGGCTTCGGCCGTCAGGAGAAAGTCCGGCAAGCTGCGCTCGCTCTCCCGGCCGATGTGAGCAAGCACCTTGGCACCGCAGTCGAGAAACTGGCGGGTAACCTCCAGTCCAATCCCCCTGCCTGCGCCTGTCACCACGACATTGCGATTTTCGAAAAGCTTCGGATGAAACATCATACCCCCGGATATCGTGTGGCGCCGTCGTTGCGCCGAACGTCATCAATCCCCACGGCAAAAAACTATAGCGGCAACCCGAGAAAGCAAATACTCACCGCGCCGCTCATCCCCGGCTGCCGCAAGATCGCCGGGTACGTTGCCAAAACAAAAAAAGCGGCCTCAAAGGGCCGCCTTCCATTTGTCTTGTCCAGACGATGTCAGTCCTTGTTGACCACACCCTGCAGATGCGTGAGCTCCATGATGTAGTGCTCAAGTCGGGACTTCTGTTCATGGTGATGAGCGTCGTCGAGTTCGGTCTTCGCCGCGTCGATGCGCAGCGTCAGCTCGTCCTTGGACAAGTCCTGCACGATCACAGCGGATTCCGCGAGCAGCGTGCAGCCGGTCGGCAGAATGTCCGCAAAGCCGCCGAACACCACGTAGTCCTGCTTCTTGCCGTTAGCAGAGCGAACGCTGACGATGCCGGGCTTGATGGTCGTCATCGTCGGCGCATGGTGCGCCATGACGGTCATCTCGCCTTCGGTTGCCGGAATGACAACTTCGGTCACCATCTCCGACAGCAGCAGACGCTCGGGAGATACGAGTTCAAAATTGAAATTGTCAGCCATGACGTTTCACTTCTTGATTGTCTTTGAAACAAACGACGGCGCGCGTGGCTTCGGCCCGCGCGCCGCTGTTGAATGCATCAGGCAGCTGCGGACAGCTTCTTAGCCTTTTCGATAGCTTCTTCCATCGAGCCGACCATGTAGAAGGCAGCTTCCGGCAGGTGGTCGTATTCGCCGTTGACCAGGCCCTTGAAGCCCTTGATCGTGTCTTCGAGCGCGACGAGCTTGCCCGGCGAACCGGTGAAGACTTCAGCGACGAAGAACGGCTGCGACAGGAAGCGCTCGATCTTGCGGGCGCGGGCAACAGCGAGCTTGTCCTCTTCGGACAGTTCGTCCATGCCCAGGATCGCGATGATGTCCTGGAGAGCCTTGTAGCGCTGCAGGGTCGACTGAACCTTACGAGCCACTTCGTAGTGCTCTTCGCCGACAACGATCGGGTCGAGCATGCGCGACGTGGAGTCGAGCGGGTCAACGGCCGGGTAGATACCCTTTTCAGCGATCGAGCGCGACAGAACGGTCGTTGCGTCCAGGTGGGCGAACGAGGTTGCCGGAGCCGGGTCGGTCAAGTCGTCGGCGGGGACGTAAATCGCCTGAACCGAGGTGATCGAGCCCGTCGTCGTGGTCGTGATGCGTTCCTGCATCTGGCCCATGTCGGTTGCGAGCGTCGGCTGATAGCCAACGGCCGAAGGAATACGACCGAGCAGAGCCGATACTTCCGAACCTGCCTGCGTGAAACGGAAGATGTTGTCGACGAAGAACAGAACGTCCTGGCCCTTGTCGCGGAAGTCTTCAGCGATCGTCAGACCGGTCAGAGCGACGCGAGCGCGGGCGCCCGGCGGTTCGTTCATCTGGCCGTAAACCAGGGCTGCCTTCGAGCCTTCGCCGCCGCCATGCTTGTTGACGCCCGATTCGATCATTTCGTGGTAAAGGTCGTTGCCTTCGCGGGTACGTTCACCCACGCCTGCGAACACCGAGTAACCACCGTGTGCCTTGGCGACGTTGTTGATCAGTTCCATGATGAGAACGGTCTTGCCGACGCCAGCGCCGCCGAACAGGCCGATCTTGCCGCCCTTTGCGTAAGGAGCCAGCAGGTCGACGACCTTGATGCCGGTGACGAGGATCTGTGCTTCGGTCGACTGGTCGACGTAAGCAGGCGCATCCTGGTGGATCGCGCGCTTGCCCGAGGTAACCAGCGGACCAGCTTCGTCAACCGGCTCGCCGATGACGTTCATGATACGGCCGAGTGTCTCAGGACCAACCGGAACGGTGATCGGACCACCGGTGTCGGAGACCGGCTGACCGCGAACCAGACCTTCGGTCGAGTCCATGGCGATCGTGCGGACTTCGTTTTCACCAAGATGCTGCGCCACTTCGAGAACGAGGCGGTTGCCACCGTTCGTGGTTTCGAGCGCGTTCAAGATCGCCGGCAGTTCGCCTTCGAAAGCAACGTCCACGACGGCGCCGATAACCTGCGTAACCTTGCCGGCGGAGCCTGCCGCGGCCTTCTTGGGGGTAGCTGCCTTAGCCATCTTCTTACCCTCTTTCCCTAACCTCAGAGCGCTTCCGCGCCCGAAATGATTTCAATGAGTTCCTTGGTGATCTGAGCCTGGCGCTGACGGTTGTAGTTCAGCGTCAGCTTGTTGATCATTTCACCAGCGTTGCGCGTTGCATTGTCCATGGCGCTCATCTTGGCACCCATTTCGCCGGCAACGTTCTCAAGGAGCGCGCGGAAAATCTGGACCGAGATATTGCGCGGAATCAGATCCTCGAGGATCGATGCCGGATCCGGCTCGTATTCGTAGACTGCGCCGGCATGCTCCGCATCCTGAACAACGGCCGTAGGAGCCGATGCGGGGATAAGTTGCTGTGCCGTCGGAACCTGCGAAATGACCGACTTGAATTCGGAGTAGAACAACGTGCAGACGTCGAACTCGTCGGCGTCGAACATCTCGATGATGCGCTTGCCGATCTGATCCGCATTCTCGAAGCCGACCTTCTTCACGTCGCGCAATTCCTTGCGCTCGACGATCAGCGAGGCGAATTCACGACGCAGAACGTCGTAACCCTTCTTGCCGACGGTGAAGAACTTGACGGTCTTGCCTTCAGCAATGAGCTTGCGAGCGTGATCGCGCGCAAAACGCGAGATCTGCGAGTTGAAGCCGCCGCACAGGCCGCGTTCGGCAGTGCAGACGACCAGCAAGTGAACCTGGTCCTTGCCGGTGCCGGTCATCAGCGCCGGCGCGCCGTCGGCGTCCGTCATCGCACCGGCGATGTTTGCCAGAACGGCACCCATGCGCTGCGAGTACGGACGGGCAGCCTCGGCCGCCTCCTGCGCACGACGCAGCTTCGCCGCGGCGACCATTTTCATCGCCTTGGTGATCTTCTGCGTCGCCTTGACGGAGGCGATCCGGTTTTTCAGATCCTTAAGTGAAGGCATCCGTTATCCGTCCTTTGGGTCCGATTAGGCGAAGGACTTCGCGAAGCTATCGACGGCAGCCGTGAGCTTGCCCTTCGTATCATCGCTGATTGCCTTGTCCGTGCGGATCGTGTCGAGGATAGCCGAGCCTTCCGAACGAAGGTACGACAGCAGGCCCTGCTCGAACTTGCCGACCTGTGCGACCGGGATCTTGTCGAGGTAGCCGTTGACGCCAGCGAAGATCACTGCGACCTGCTCTTCCGTCTTCAGCGGCGAAAACTGCGGCTGCTTCAGGAGTTCGGTCAGGCGTGCACCGCGGTTCAGCAGGCGCTGCGTCGAAGCATCGAGGTCCGAGCCGAACTGAGCGAAGGCGGCCATTTCGCGATACTGGGCGAGCTCGCCCTTGATCGAGCCGGCAACCTGCTTCATGGCCTTGATCTGAGCGGCAGAACCAACGCGCGAAACCGACAGACCGACGTTAACGGCCGGACGAATGCCCTGGTAGAACAGGTCGGTTTCGAGGAAGATCTGTCCGTCGGTGATCGAGATCACGTTGGTCGGAATGAACGCCGAAACGTCGTTGCCCTGGGTTTCGATGACCGGCAGAGCCGTCAGAGAGCCAGCGCCCTTTTCGTCGGAGAGCTTTGCAGCGCGCTCGAGGAGACGCGAGTGAAGGTAGAAAACGTCGCCCGGATAAGCTTCGCGGCCCGGCGGGCGGCGCAGCAGCAGCGACATCTGACGGTAAGCAACAGCCTGCTTGGACAGGTCGTCGTAACCGATCAGAGCGTGCTGACCGTTGTCGCGGAAGAATTCGCCCATCGTGCAGCCGGCGAACGGCGCCAGGTACTGCATCGGAGCCGGATCGGAAGCCGTAGCGGCAACAACGATCGAGTACTTCATTGCGCCGCGTTCTTCGAGAACCTTGACGAACTGGGCAACGGTCGAACGCTTCTGGCCGATAGCGACGTAGACGCAGTACAGCTTGTCGCCGTCTGGGCCGTTGTCGTGGATAGCCTTCTGGTTCAGGATCGTGTCGAGAATGATCGCGGTCTTGCCGGTCTGGCGGTCACCGATGACGAGCTCGCGCTGGCCACGGCCGACCGGGATGAGCGCGTCGATAGCCTTGAGGCCGGTCGACATCGGCTCATGAACCGACTTACGCGGAATAATGCCAGGAGCCTTGACGTCGACGCGCGCACGGCGGGTCGCGTTGATCGGGCCCTTGCCGTCGATCGGGTTGCCGAGAGCGTCGACAACGCGGCCGAGCAGTTCCGGACCAACCGGAACGTCAACGATGGCGCCGGTCCGCTTGACGGTGTCGCCTTCCTTGATGTCGCGGTCCGAACCGAAAATAACAACACCGACGTTGTCAGATTCAAGGTTCAGCGCCATACCACGGATGCCACCGGGGAATTCAACCATTTCGCCTGCCTGAACATTGTCCAGACCGTAAACGCGAGCGATACCGTCACCGACGGAGAGAACCTGACCGACTTCCGAGACTTCTGCCTCTTTACCGAAGTTTTTGATCTGGTCTTTGAGAATTGCGGAAATTTCCGCAGCGCGGATATCCATCAGCCGACCTCTTTCAATGCAAGCTTAAGGGTAGAGAGTTTTGTACGAAGAGACGTATCAATCTGACGGGACCCGACCTTCACGATCAGACCACCAAGAATTGACGGATCAACCGTGACGTTGATCGCCACGTCTTTGCCGGTGACGCCCTTGAGCGCCGCCTTCAATTCGGTTTCCTGCGCTGCGGTGAGCGCATGGGCCGAGGTAACCTCGGCAGCAATTTCACCACGCTGGTTGGCAGCAATGATGCGGAAGGCCTTGATCATGCCCGGGAGGGCAAAGAGGCGGCGATTACGCGCCACGACCTTCAGGAAGTTTGCAAAAAAGCCGCTGATGCCAGCCTTCTCGCTGATGGCAACGATAGCCTTCAGCTGATCTTCGGCCGAGAAAACAGGGCTCGAAACGAAACGCTTCAGATCGTCGCTTTCGTCGAGCATCGCCTGAAAGCGGTCGAGGTCCGCAGTCACGCTGTCGACGGCGCCTTCCTGAAGCGCCAACTCGAATAGCGACGAGGCATAGCGCTCTGCAACACCAGAAGTAAGCTGGGATGTGTCTGCCACTGGCCCAAATTTCCCTGATTTCAACCCAAGAATCCGGTCCCCGGCGGGCGCCTGACCTATGATCTTGAATTCGTTATGATTTCCCCCAGAAATCGCAAGAGAAGCCTCTTGCTTCTTCCGAAATTCGGGGTCCGTCTAACATAGGATATCGGGACTCGCAACACGCGTAACGCCCGAATACGCCTTTCCCATCGATTTCTCGCGCAAAAATGCGCAATGCGCCTCAATAATGAGCCAGGCGCCCGAGATCTCCGTTCAACTCAAGCGGAAAAGAAACCGAAGACATAGGCGAGCGGAAGCGCTGCCAGGATGATTTGCACAACCAGAAGTAAATAGTTGAGAATCGTGCTCCCCTTATCTGAAAGGAGAGAAATGATGCGCGCAAAAGCCGCCATGGCGAAGGATGCGCCGAGCGCCATGTAGATCCAGTCCTGCGCCAGCATGATGGCGGAAAGACCGAAGCCGAGATAGAAACCGCCGACCGAACGCTGCTCCGCGTAACCGTCGCGCCTGCCTTCACGTGGCATTAGCCCGAAGAGCCGCATCGCATAGCCCGGAGCAAACATGACGACAAAGCCGACCAGCGCCGTGAAGGCGGCCGCGCCGAAAGCGAGTTGCTCGCCAAGCTCCGTTGGAAAATAAAAGTCCATTCGACCGACCCCGAATCCCCTGCTTCGTCGTCCTTATGGCATGATTGCGCCATGGCGCAAAAGACCGCAGCTGAGCGATCTACAGGAAGCTTTGCGGGTCGATGTCGAGCTGGACATGCACCGAGCCACGCTCCTTTGGCGCTTGCGCCAGCATGGCCCTCAGAAACGCCTGCATGTCCGAGTTTTTCCGACCGTGCACGAGAAGACGGAAACGGTGCCGTCCGCGAACCAGCGCCAGCGGCGCCTCGGCCGGCCCGAGGACGGCGATACCGGAGACGTGAGGCGCGGCACTTCTCACCGCCCGCGCATGGTTTTCCGCATCGTGCCGTGTTTCCGCTGACACGATGATCGACGCCAAACGTCCGAATGGCGGCAGGATCGCGCGCTCGCGCTCGGCAATCTCTCTCTCGTAAAATGCGCCCGCATCGCCCGAAACAATCGCCTGCATGACCGGATGCTGCGGCTGGTAGGTCTGCAACAGGCCATGACTTTTCAGGCCGGTACGCCCGGCGCGGCCCGTAACCTGCGACAGGAGCTGGAATGTACGCTCCGCGGCCCGCGGGTCGCCGTTGGCGAGGCCGAGGTCAGCGTCGACGATCCCGACCAGCGTCATCAGTGGAAAGTTGTGCCCCTTGGCCACAAGCTGCGTGCCGATGACGATATCGGCTTCGCCCTTGGCGATCGCCTCGAGTTCGAGCCGCAACCGTTTGACGCCGCCCATCATGTCGGACGAGAGCACAATCGTTCGGGCCTCCGGAAAATGACGCTCCACCTCCTCGGCAATACGCTCGACACCCGGGCCACAGGCGACGAGGTGATCGAACGTGCCGCATTCCGGGCAGGCTTCAGGCGTGCGCTCCGAATGGCCGCATTGATGGCACTGCAACTGCCTCTTGAAGCGATGCTCGACGAGCCAGCTGGAGCATTGCGGGCATTGGAAACGATGGCCACAGACGCGGCATAGCGTCAGCGGGGCATAACCCCGTCGGTTGAGGAACAGCAGCGCCTGCTGTTGCTTCTCTACCGTCTTGCCGATCGCCCGAATCAGCACCGGCGACAGGAAGCCACCGCGCTCAGGTGCATGCCGACGCATGTCGACGAGGTGAAGATCCGGCAAGGCCGCATCGCCGAAGCGAGTCGGCATGTGAATGGTGGTGTAGCGACCGCTCTGGCCGTTGACCTGACTCTCGACCGACGGCGTCGCGGAAACGAGAACCACGGGGAAGTCCCCGATCCGTCCGCGAACAACAGCCATGTCCCGCGCATTGTAATAGACGCGGTCTTCCTGCTTGTAGGCAGGGTCGTGCTCTTCGTCGACGATAATCAGCCCGAGATCTTCAAATGGCAGGAACAGGGCGGAGCGGGCGCCGGCCACGACACGGACCTCACCGGTCACCGCTTGACGCCAGACCTTTTCGCGCATGCGGGGTGGAAGATCGGAGTGCCATTCCGCCGGCTTGGCCCCGAAGCGATCCTGAAAGCGCTCCAGAAAGCTCGCGGTCAGCGCGATTTCCGGCAGCAGAATCAGGACCTGTTTGCCGCGCCTCAGCGTTTCAGCGATTGCCTCGAAATAGACCTCGGTTTTTCCCGAACCGGTGACCCCATCGATCAGCGAAACCGCGAATTCGCCCTTTCGCACTTCGTCCAGAATCTCGTCCGCCGCTTCTCGTTGCGGGCCTTCGAGCCGCGCCGCGACGAAATCGGGGTCGGGCTTGGCAACGACAGGCGGAGGCGGCAGGAAAACGGTCTCGAAAATCCCCTGGCTGATCAAACCGTCGACGACGCTTGTCGAGACACCGGCGGCGTGAGCAAGCCCGGTGCGCGTCCACGACAGGCCATCCGCCGCGGCAGCGAGTACGCGCCCGCGCGCCGGCGTCATCCGCTCTGGCTCGCCGCCGATGAAACGCAACCCCTCCACCATCGGCTCGGGCTCGAAGGCATTCGGCGCGCGAAGCGCCATCCGCGCCACGAGCCCCGGCGGCGACAGGGTATAGGTCGCGACCCAATCGATGAAGTCACGCATTTCCTTGGTGAGCGGCGGGCAATCGAAGACATGGCTGATCGGTCTCAGCTTCTTGGGATCGACGCCATCCTCGCCACCGTCCCAGACGACGCCGATCACCTGGCGCGGGCCGAGCGGCACCTGCACGACCGACCCGGGCTCGACCGCCATGCCATCCGGCACGGCGTAGGAATAAGGCTTGGGCGCAGGCATGGGAACGAGCACCGGAACCGTGCGGTTTGCCGGCGGCGTTTCAAACAGCGCTCCAAAGAGATCGGACGAATCTGTGCTCATCGGGCGAGACCATGCCCGCATCGCGGCGAAAAGAAAACCTGGAAGACTGCTGGCACCGCCCTACTCGTCCTCATCGATGACACCGGTGAGCCGCATACCGTCGATCCACGTCGCGCCATCCTGACGCACGACACGACGCGCGCGGGCGCCGCATTTCTCGCGCACGGCAGCGGCGAGGGCTTCCGAATGCGTAACGATCCAGATCTGGCTGCTGCGCGCCGCCTCCGCGATCATGTCGGCCAGTGGCGGCAGCATCTCGGGATGAAGGCTCGCTTCCGGCTCGTTGAGCGCGATCAACGGCGGCAGGCGATAGGACATCAGTGCCGCGGCCAGCCCAAGGAAACGGATTTGGCCGTCGGACAATTCTCGCGGCTGAAAGACCCGGTTGGGAAACTCCGGAAGGGATAGGCCGAACTCAGCTGTCTCCCCAGGCGGCGGCACGACAAGGCGCGCACCACCGAGGGCCACCGCTACAGCTCGATCGAGATCGACGGTGTCTTCCCGCGTATGCACCAGCGTCGCGAAGACGGCCGCGATATTACTGCCATCCTCATCAAGCAACGGCGCCGTCACGGCAAGACAAGGCGCCCGCAGCGGCGAGAGGCGATCTGTCCGGAAACCATGAAAGAACCGCCAGCTGTCGATTGCACGCCGAAACGTCCCGATCTCAGGGTAGTGACCGGCGTCGCCGAGCAGCGCGATCGCCGTTTCCGACGTCATCGCCTGCTCCGGATAATCCTGCATTCGGCCATTCGGCCCGCGAACGGAAATGGCCGGGCCGGCGCGCTTCATCATCGTGACCGGCCGCGTGCCGGTCTCGATCGAAAGCTCCTCCGCCTTGATCTGCGGTTCGAAAGGAAAGCCTGCCGCGGCAGCCGGTGGCCGCAACCCCGCTTCGACGCGATAGCGAAAGGTGATCGCCCTCTCCTCGTCCAGAAGTTCCGTTTCCAGGCGAATGCGGAACGGTCCCTCCGAATCCTTGCGCGGGCCGGACCAGAGCGCCGAAAACATGCCGCCCTCGGCCGCGATCTCATGGGCAAGCCGGCCGCGTGTCGCCGCCTGGATAAGCTGCAGCGCACGATAGAGGTTGGATTTCCCGACCCCGTTTTCGCCGATGAACAGATTGATTCCCGAAAGATCCATGCGGATCGAGCGCAGGGAGCGATAGTTCTGGGCAAACATGGATCGGAGAAGCATGCCTTGCTTTAGCCGATCCGATTACGAAATTGAATGGGCCGCGACCAACTCCGGTTCTGCGGGCGGCACCAGCGGCAGGAACCGGGCATCGCCATCCGCGTGCAGCGCATGCACGGTATGATCTTCAAGCGCCTTGGTCACCTCGTTGATATCGCCCTCGAGATGTTCCACCGGGATCAGGTTCCCGACCACGAAATCGAAGCGATCACCCCGCTTGTTCAGGAGTTCATGGAACACCGTCATGTCACGAAGCTCGGTGGACCACTTCGCGAACCAGTAGAACAGGCCGGAATTCCGCGCCGTCATGTGCACGGGCAGGATCGGAAGATTGTACTTGCGCGCAAGGCCGACGGCCGAGGTCTTCCAAGGCCGCTCGTTCAGCCGCCCGTTCGCCCAGTAGGCGATGCGTCCGGATGGAAACAGGACCGTCGCCTTGCCTTCCTTGACGGCATGGTTGGTCAGCTGAAGCGTTTCGCGCGTCTTGAGCTTACTCTTGTATTCCTCCCGCCACTCGACAGGAATGATGACTTCGGCAAAGCGCGGATTGACGCGCACCGCATCGCGGTTTGCAAACACCATCATGTCGGGCCGTCTGCTCTTCAGAAGGTCAAAAACCGCGACACCATCGGCGATGCCCGTCGGGTGGTTGCTGACGAGAATGAAACCGCCACGTTCGGGAATGCGTTCGCCGTGACTGACATTGATATCGAGCTTCAGCAGGTTGCTCATGTACTCGAAGCACTGGAAACCCGGCATGTTCGCGACATCATTGGCGAAGCTGATCGCCCTGTTGTAGCGAAGGAGCGTATAGAGAAAAGGGCGCATGACCGGCCAGAGCGGATGATTCACGATCCGCTGACCACGCTCGGCGATCAGTGTATCGACAATATGTCCCGGCCTGCCATGAGAGACGAGTGATATCGCTTCCGCGAACTGTCCAAAAGCGGTCGTGGGGTGGCGCCGTGGCATTCAAGATCCTACGTCGTTGGGAAACTCAGTTAGGGTGATTAATATGATGGAAGCATGACAACCACTTGGCCGGTATTAGCAATTCCATAACCGTCACTCCCTCAGAATTGGCAGCCGGATTGGCAAATTCAAGGGCCAGACACGTGAACGAACTTCTGATCATCGCCGACCCGCAGCTGATGGCGGAGCGAACCGCCTGGCTCGCAAGCCTCGCCAACGAAAGGCGTCTGTCCGAGCACACGCTCGACGCCTATGAGTGCGACACCCGGCAGTTCCTGACCTTTCTGACAGGCCATCTGGCCGGCCCCGCAACGCTGAAAGATATCCATGCGCTGCGGCCCGCGGATTTCCGCGCCTTTCTGGCCGCGCGCCGCAAGGAAGGTTCCGGCGCAAGGTCGCTCGGCCGCAATCTCGCGGGGCTGCGTTCACTGTTGCGTTATCTGGAAAAGAAGGGCCTGGTAAATGCCGCCGGCGCGAGCGCGGTGCGCTCGCCGAAGCAACCGAAATCACTGCCGAAGCCCCTGTCCGACCGTCAGGCGATCACCGTCGTCAGCGAGGAGGCGCAACTGCATGAGGAGCCCTGGATCGCAGCGCGCGATGCAGCCGTGTTTGCTCTGCTCTACGGCTGCGGCCTGCGCATATCGGAAGCGCTCGATCTGAAGCCTGACGATTTCAGCCGCGGCGCGACGACGCTGCGTATCACAGGTAAAGGCAACAAGACCCGTCTCGTGCCATTGCTGGCTGTCGTCTTCGAAGCTGTCGAGAAATACCGGGCGCTGTGCCCCTATCATCTCGAAAGCCAGGAACCCCTCTTCCGCGGCGCGCGCGGCGGCAAGCTGCAGCAGGCGATCATACAACGCACCATGCAGAAGATGCGCAGCGCCTTCGGCTTGCCCGACACGGCAACGCCGCATGCCCTCCGACATTCCTTCGCGACCCACCTGCTGGCCGGCGGCGGCGACCTCCGCACGATCCAGGAATTGCTCGGGCACGCCAGCCTTTCCACCACCCAGGTCTACACGGGTGTGGATTCATCCCGGCTTCTGGAAGTTTACGACCGTGCCCATCCGCGGGCGTAATCTTTTGTTAACGGCTTATCTTAAAGGAATATCCGCACGCGCGGCGTAGAGCTTAGCAATCCATAGTGACCGGAACACCATCATGACGATCTCCATCGGCCACCGCAGTCTGAGCATAGCATCGCCGGGCAATATCCTGCTCTGGCTGATCGCCGCCTTTCACATGCTGCTCGCGGCAACTCTCATTGCGGTATTGCTGTCGGTCTCCCCGGCTGCCGCAGCCGATGATGTCTCCTGCACCGGCCGCAACATCCTCACGGATCTCAAACAGAACGACCCCGCGCGCTATGCGGAAGTCGTGAAGGAGGCCGATGCCGTTCCGAATGGCAAGGGCATCTTCTGGAAGATCGAAAAGCAGGGGATAGCGCCGTCGTGGTTGCTCGGCAGCATGCATGTGACCGATCCCCGCGTGCTCAACCTGCCGCCGCGTGCACAGGCTGCGCATGATGCCGCCAATACGATCATCATCGAGTCGGACGAGATCCTCGACGAGAAGAAAGCTTCCGCGGCCCTTCTCATGCGCCCGGAACTGATGATGTTCACCGATGGAACGACCATCGAGAAGCTTTTGTCGCACGACGACTATGCGCGACTGGAACAGGGGCTGAAGGAACGCGGCATTCCGCTCGCCGCTGTTTCTCGGATGCAGCCCTGGATGATATCGAGCGTCGTTGCGTTGCCGGGCTGCGAGATGGCACGCAAGGCGAAGGGCGTCCAGTTCCTCGACCAGAAGATCGCGACGGACGCCATCGCATCAGGCAAGCAGGTCAAGGGCCTTGAAACCTTGGCCGAACAGCTGCAGGCCATGGCCGAGCTTCCCACCGATTTCCACCTGAAATCGCTGATCGAGACGCTGGCGCTCGGTTCTAAGATGAACGACGTCGTCGAGACGATGACCGATCTCTATCTTTCCGGCGACATCGGCATGACGATCCCGATGCTGAAGACCGTTTCACCTGACGGCAAGGACGATGAAGGCGATTACGCTGCCTTCGAGCAGCGCATCATCCTCGACCGCAACAAGGTGATGGCTGAACGCGCAGCTCCGATTCTGGCCAACGGCAACGTCTTCATGGCCGTCGGTGCCCTGCATCTGCCGGGTGAAGGCGGCGTAATCGAGTTGCTGCGCAAGCAGGGCTTCACGGTCACCGCCGTCAACTAACGCCCGACCGTCATCCGCCGCAGCACGTTGGTCTTCCAGTAGAACTGGTGGACAAGTGCGCCTGCAACATGGGCAGCGATAAGCACCCAGAGGATCACCTTCAGCACGTCGGCATGGAGAGATCCAGCGGCGTCCGCCCCAAAATAATAGGCGGCGATCCCCGTGAGCGGCATCACGAAGATGAACGCGTAAAGACTGACGTGCACGGCCTTTGCCGCCACGCGAAACAACAAGGGCTCGTCCTCAATTTCCGCAGGCGCGCCCTGGAGCAAGCGCAGACAGACGCGAACGATCGCAAGCACGAGGATCGCGATGCCGACATAGGCATGAATATTGGCTGCTGCGACTTGGTCTGCGGATGGAGCGTTGCCGTGACGCATCGCGCGGTGCCATTCGTTCATTCCGTCAGGAAAAAGAAGATTGAAGAAGATCAGCAGCGCCATGCCCCAATGAAGCAGGCGTTGCGGCAGGCTGAATGCATCGACGGGTGTGGACCGCATGGGTTGCCCCTTGAACAATTTTAGAACCGTTCAAAAGTAAAACGGCCGCCTGTCATGAGACAAGCGGCCGAACGCATATTGCCGAAATTTAATATTACATGTGGATCGGCTTGAAGAAGGCGGCGAGAGCCGCTTCCTTGACCGCTTCCGACATGGTCGGGTGCGCGTGGCAAGTGCGGCCGAGGTCTTCGGCCGAACCGCCGAATTCCATGAGCACAGCGATCTCGTGGATCATCTCGCCGGCACCGAAGCCGACGATATGGCCGCCGAGAACGCGGTCGGTTTCCTTGTCCGACAGGATCTTCACGAAACCGTCGGTCGCCAGCATCGCGCGGGCACGACCGTTGGCGGTGAACGGAAACTTGCCGACCTTGTACGCGACGCCAGCGGCCTTCAGTTCTTCTTCGGTCTTGCCGACGGAAGCGACCTCCGGCTGCGTGTAGACGACGCTCGGGATGACGTCGTAGTTCACATGGCCGTGCTGGCCGGCGAGGATTTCGGCGAGTGCCACGCCTTCGTCTTCAGCCTTGTGCGCCAGCATCGGACCCTTCACCACGTCGCCGATCGCGTAGATGCCGGGAACGTTGGTGCGGAAATGACCATCGATCTCAACGCGGCCGCGGTTGTCGAGCGCAACGCCCGCTTCTTCCAGACCGAGGCCGGCAGTGTATGGAATGCGGCCGGTGGAGATGAGGACGACATCGGCTTCAACCGTCTGGGAAGCGCCGCCGGCAACCGGCTCGAAGGTTACCTTCGCGCCCTTGCCGCCCTTTTCAACGCCCGTCACCTTGGAGCTGAGGTTGATGTCGATGCCCTGCTTGGCCAGCATCCGCTGGAACTGCTTGGACACGTCACCATCCATCGCGCCGAGGATCTTGTCGAGATACTCGATGACGGTGACCTTGGCGCCGAGGCGAGACCAGACCGAACCGAGTTCAAGGCCGATGACACCGCCGCCGACGACGATCATCGTTTCCGGTACCTTCTCGAGCGCGATCGCGCCGGTGGAGGAAACGATCACCTTCTCATCGATATCGACCTTCACACCAGGAATGCCGGCGACGTCGGAGCCGGTAGCGATGACGATGTTCTTTCCTTCGATCTCCTGAACCTTGCCGTCTTCGGATGTAACCGAGACCTTACCGGCCGAGATGATCTTGCCGGTGCCGATGAAGCTGTCGATCTTGTTCTTCTTGAACAAGAACGCGACGCCGTCGACGTTCGACTTCACGGTGGCATCCTTGTGCGCCATCATCTTGTCGAGGTTGAGCTTGGGTGCAGCGACCTCGATGCCGAGCGCGTCCATGCCGTGGCCGGCCTGATGGAACATTTCGGAGGCGTGCAGCAGTGCCTTGGACGGGATGCAGCCGACGTTGAGGCAGGTGCCGCCGAAGGTCGCGCGCTTTTCGATGACGGCAACCTTGAGGCCGAGCTGAGCAGCCTTGATGGCAGCGACGTAGCCGCCAGGGCCGGTTCCGATAACGATCACATCATAGGACATTGTTTCTTTTCCTTTTCGTTATTTGCTTAGTCAGCCGCGCGGGCGAGTGCGAGGCGGAAACCGAAGCCGACCAAAGCGGCACCGGTGATGCGGTTGAACCATTTGCCGCTTGCGATGAAGCGGTCTCGAATAGGCTTTACGGTGAAGAAGGTGGAGACGCCGGCAAACCAGGCGACGAGCGCGGTTGCCATGCCGATACCGTAGCTGAACTGGATCAGACCGGGCGTGTCGTGATGCACCAGCGTCGAGAACAGCGACAGGAAGAACAGGACCGGCTTCGGATTGAGCGCGTTGGTGACGAACCCCATACTCAGGCACTTCCACGCCGAGATCGGCTTGCGGTCTTCTTCAGTCACGTTGATCTCAGCCACGTTGAAGCCCGGCGCCCGGAACGACTTGATGCCAAGATAGACGAGATAGGCAACACCCGCCCACTTGATCATCGCGAACAGCATCAGCGACTTGGAGACGATGAGGCCGAGGCCCAGGATCGTGTAGCTGATGTGGAAGAGCAGCGAGAAACCCATGCCAAGGCCGGTCATGACGGCCGCGCGCCGACCGTGAACGATGCTCTGGCGAAGGATCACGGCGAAGTCGGCGCCTGGCACGACTATGAAGATCGAGAAGACGGCCATCAGGCCCAGAAATTCGAAAACGTACTGCATGTGTATGGTCCTCGTGCCCTAGCGGCCACCGCTTACGTTGAGTATCGCGCCCGTTATATAGGAAGCCGTCGGCGAGAGCAGGTAGAGGACCGCATCGGCGATTTCCTCTGCCGTCCCCGAGCGCTGCATCGGAATGCTGGATGCCATGTCGCGCGCGCGGTTGGGCAGGCCACCCGAGGCATGAATATCGGTATCGATGACACCTGGACGGATGGCATTCACCCGCACGCCCTCTGTAGCCACCTCGCGCGACAGGCCGATCGTGAATGTATCGATCGCTGCCTTCGAAGCCGCGTAATCGACATACTGCGATGCCGACCCCAGGACAGCGGCCATCGACGAGATATTCACGATCGATCCGCCCTTGCCGCCATGCTTTGACGACATGCGGCGCACCGCCTCGGAAGCACAGAGGATCGACCCCGTGACGTTGATACGCATCATCCGCTCGAGACGTTCGACACTCATCTCGTCGACACGCTGCGGCGCGTCGACGATGCCGGCATTGTTGACGAGGCCATCAAGCTGCCCGAAATGCCGATCGACCGCTTCGAACATCGCGGCGATATCCTGCGCGTTGCCGACATCGCCCTGGATCGCGATCGCGCCGCCACCTTCTGCCCGGACCTCCGCGACAACAGCATCGGCGGCCGCACGGTTCGCGGCGTAGTTCACCGCAACATTCCATCCCTGCCTGGCGGCAAGGCGGCACACGGCGGCGCCTATGCCCCGACTGCCGCCGGTGACGAGAAGAACGGGCCGCCCTGTCATTTCGCGCACTCCTTGAAGGTCAGCAAATCCCACGGCGCGACGGTCGCCTTGTCCTTACCCCAGATCTTCGACTGCCGGATCGCGGGACCGAGACCGGGCAACAGGATCGTATCAGCCGCTGCTGCGGATTCAGACTGGAGATTGTCGATCTTGCCCGTGGCGTCGGCGCCGTAGACGGCCCCCTGCCATATGGTGCAGGCGTCCAGGTCGGCACCGGTCGCATCGCCGTCGGGGCATTGGAACATCAGAATACCCGCAGCCCGCGCCGGATCCTCGGAAGGCATGACATAGCCGTCGAGTTCCAGTGAGGTCTTCAATACTTTCAGCGTGAAGAAGTTGCTGGCTGAAGCCGCGTCCGAAGCGATCGGCTTGAAACGCAACTCATAGGCACCATCCCTGTCGGCGTAGACGGCGCTGGCCTGCTTGCAATCGGGAGCGCCGACAGCCGCGACAGGCAGACCCAGCAGAAACGCCAGCAAAGCCCCGCCCCTGCCATTGGCAAGAGGAACCATCATACGCCCTGTGGAGATTGCCAGCGACATCACGCGTCCCGCCGAGGTGAAAAGGGCCGCTCACGCGGCCCAGTCGATTGCTTAGAGATCGAGAACCAGACGCTCCGGATCTTCCAGGCTTTCCTTGACGCGAACGAGGAAGGTCACTGCTTCCTTACCATCGACGATACGGTGATCGTAGGAGAGAGCGAGGTACATCATCGGACGGATGACGATCTGGCCGCCGACAACAACCGGACGATCCTGGATCTTGTGCATGCCGAGGATACCGGACTGCGGTGCGTTCAGGATCGGCGAGGACATCAGCGAGCCGTAGACGCCACCGTTGGTGATGGTGAAGGTACCGCCCTGCATGTCGGCCATCGAGAGCGAGCCGTCACGAGCAGCCTTTGCCAGACGTGCCAGTTCCTTTTCAACTTCAGCGATCGACATCTGGTCGGCGTCGCGAATGACAGGAACGACAAGACCCTTGTCCGTACCGACTGCCATGCCGACGTGGCAGAAGTTCTTGTAAATGATGTCCGTGCCGTCGATCTCGGCGTTAACAGCCGGAAGTTCCTTCAGCGCGTGCGTGACCGCCTTGGTGAAGAAGCCCATGAAGCCGAGCTTGACGCCATGCTTCTTTTCGAAAACGTCCTTGTACTTGGCACGCAGGTCCATGACCGCCTTCATGTCCACCTCATTGTAGGTGGTCAGCATGGCAGCCGTGTTCTGTGCGTCCTTGAGGCGCTTGGCGATCGTCTGGCGCAGGCGTGTCATCTTCACGCGCTCTTCGCGACCAGCATCCTCGACCGTCGACGGACCGCGTGCGGCAACCGGAGCGGCAGGCGCCGCGGCGGCTGCCGGAGCGGAAATGCCCTTGGCAACGGCCGCGATCACGTCACCCTTCAGAACCTGACCGCGCTTGCCCGATCCATCGACCTGATCGGCCGACAGGTTGTTCTCGGCGAGCATCTTGGCGGCAGCTGGGGCCGGCGGCATCGCGGAAGCAGCAGCAACCGGAGCAGCGGCAGCGGCAACGGGTGCAGGAGCAGCGGCAGCCGGTTCAGCAGCCTTTGCCGGAGCAGCAGCAGCGCCGGAACCTTCGGCGATCTGGCCGAGGAGCGCGCCGAGACCGACGGTTTCGCCAGCCTGAGCGACGATTTCGGACAGCGTACCGGAAACCGGAGCCGGTACTTCGATGGTCACCTTGTCGGTTTCAAGCTCGAGAATCGGCTCGTCGGCCTTGATGGCGTCGCCCACCTTCTTGAACCAGGTACCGACGGTTGCCTCGCTGACGGATTCACCGAGAGTTGGAACGCGGATTTCTGTGGCCATTGTTCAAATCCTGATTTGCTTGTGTTCGTTTATTCGTTTCCGGCAGCAGATGGCCGGAGAATGATCGAGGGCATTGGCAATATGTCGAAGCGAAAACCGTAACCGGACTGGATGATCGGATCGGCATCGGCCATTGCCTGCGCTGCCTGCTGATCCTCTGCCGAGACGACTGCCATGCCCCAGGCTCCCTCACCTTCGAAGACGGGACCGGCGGCGATCGCCGATCTCTCTTCTGCGTTGCGGTGCCAGTAGTCGGCATGGCGGCTCATCGCGGCCATTTCCTCCCCGGTCGCGTCATGCGGGAAACGGGGGCGAGGCGGCACAAGTCTCAAGAAGAAATATGCCATCGCCCCGATCCCTTAGCCGCCCAACGCATCCTCGAGGAATGCGGCGAGCTGCGACAGATGCTTGGACATCAGACCCGTTGCCGGCGAAGCCGCAGCCGGACGACCGGTGTAGCGGACGCGCTGGTACTTCGCATCGATATGGGCGAGCACCCATTCCAGATACGGGTCGATGAACGACCATGCGCCCATGTTCTTGGGCTCTTCCTGGCACCAGACCATCTCGGCGTTCCGGAAACGGCTGAGCTCGTTGATGAGCGCCTTGGCCGGGAACGGATAGAGCTGTTCGACGCGCAGCAGGTAGACATCGTCGATGCCGCGCTTTTCGCGCTCCTCCAGAAGGTCGTAGTAGACCTTGCCGGAGCACATGACGACGCGGCGGATCTTCGCGTCCTTCTGGAGCTTGATCGGGCCGTCCTTGATGACCTCCGCATCGTCCCACAGGAGGCGATGGAAGGAGGATTCGCCCGCGAGTTCCGCGAGGGTCGAAACAGCCCGCTTGTGACGCAGAAGCGACTTCGGTGTCATCAGCACGAGCGGCTTGCGGAAGTCGCGCTTCAGCTGCCGACGCAGGATGTGGAAGTAGTTCGCCGGCGTCGTAACGTTAGCGACCTGCATGTTGTCTTCAGCGCAAAGCTGCAGGAAGCGCTCGAGGCGGGCCGAAGAGTGCTCAGGACCCTGACCTTCGTAGCCGTGCGGCAGCAGGCAGACGAGGCCCGACATGCGCAGCCACTTGCGTTCGCCAGACGAGATGAACTGGTCAAAGACGACCTGCGCACCGTTGGCGAAGTCGCCGAACTGGGCTTCCCAGAGTGTCAGCGCGTTCGGACGGGCGAGCGAGTAGCCGTACTCGAAGCCGAGAACCGCTTCTTCCGAAAGCATCGAGTTGATGACTTCGTAGCGAGCCTGATTGGGCGAAAGGTTCGCCAACGGGATGTAGCGCTCTTCCGTCTCCTGATCGTAGAGGACCGAGTGACGCTGCGAGAAGGTGCCGCGTTCGCAATCCTGACCCGACAGGCGGATCTTGTGGCCTTCCGTGACCAGCGAGCCGAAAGCGAGAGCTTCCGCCATTGCCCAGTCGAGGTTCTCGCCCGTCTGGATCATGTTGGAGCGGTTTTCCATGAAGCGCTGGATCGTGCGGTGCGCGTGGAAGCCTTCCGGAATCTCGGAGAGCTTGCGACCGATATCCTTGAGCTGCTTCATCGGCACGGCGGTCTTGCCGCGACGCTGCTCGTCGGCATTGTCAGCGGTGCGCAGGCCCGACCACTCGCCATCAAGCCAGTCGGCCTTGTTCGGCTTGTAGCTCTGGCCAGCGTCGAATTCCTGCTCGAGATGGGCGCGCCAGTCTGCCTTCATCTTTTCGACTTCGCCGTCGCTGACGAGGCCTTCGGCAACAAGGCGGTCCGCATAGATCTGCAGGACTGTCTTGTGAGCGCGGATAACCTTGTACATCTTCGGCTGCGTGAAGGACGGCTCATCGCCTTCATTGTGGCCGTAGCGGCGATAGCAGAACATGTCGAGGACGACAGGCTTGTGGAACTTCATGCGAAATTCCATGGCGATCTTGGCCGCGTAGACAACCGCTTCCGGATCGTCGCCGTTGACGTGCAGGATCGGCGCCTCGATCATCTTGGCGACGTCGGACGGATACGGCGACGAGCGCGAGAAGGCCGGGTTCGTAGTGAAGCCGATCTGGTTGTTGATGATGACGTGCATCGTGCCGGCAACGCGGTGACCGCGCAGGCCCGACAGGCCGAGGATTTCGGCGATAACGCCCTGGCCAGCGAAGGCCGCGTCACCGTGGATCAGCAGCGGCAGAACCTTGGCGCGTTCGGACAGCGGAATGGTGTCGCCGTCCCAGACGGTGGCGCCCATGTCCTGCTTGGCGCGGGCCTTGCCCATGACGACAGGGTCGACGATTTCAAGGTGCGACGGGTTTGCCGTCAGCGACACGTGAACCTTGTTGCCGTCGAACTCGCGGTCCGACGATGCGCCAAGATGGTACTTGACGTCACCCGAGCCTTCGACTTCGTCAGGCGCGTAGGAGCCGCCCTTGAACTCGTGGAAGATGGCGCGGTGCGGCTTGCCCATGACCTGGGAGAGCACGTTCAGGCGGCCGCGGTGGGCCATGCCGAACACCGCTTCCTTGAGGCCGAGGCTGCCGCCGCGCTTCAGGATCTGTTCCAGCGCCGGGATCAGCGATTCACCGCCGTCGAGGCCGAAACGCTTGGTGCCCTTGAACTTGACATCGAGGAACTGCTCGTAGCCCTCGGCTTCGACGAGCTTGGCAAGGATCGCCTTCTTGCCCTCTGGCGTGAAAGCAACACCCTTGTCCGGACCTTCGATCCGTTCCTGGATCCAGGCCTTTTCCTCGGGGTTCGAGATGTGCATGAACTCGACGCCGAGCGTCGAGCAGTAGGTGCGCTCGAGGATCTCGATCATCTGCGGGATGGTCGCGTATTCGAGACCGAGCACGTTGTCGATGAAGATCTTGCGATCGTTGTCAGCGGCGGTGAAACCGTAGTTTTCCGGCGACAGTTCCTTGTAGTCTTCAACCGGAGCAGCAATCCCGAGCGGATCGAGCTTGGCGTGCAGGTGGCCGCGCATGCGATAAGCGCGGATCATCATGATGGCGCGGACGGAGTCGCGCGTCGCCTGCAGGATGTCGGCACCATCGGTCGGCTTGCCGGCGGCTTCCGCCTTGCCCTTGACCTTGGTTTCGATGATCTTTTCGACCGTACCCCAATCGCCATCGAGCGCCGAAACGAGATCGCTCTTCGGCTGTAGGGGCCAATTCTTCTTGCGCCAGGACGCACCCTTGGCCGCCTTCTTCACATCGTCAGGATTGTCTTCGAGCGCCTTGAAGAAGGACTGCCATTCCTGATTGACCGAGCTCGGGTCTTCTTCGTAGCGCGCATAAAGCTGCTCGATGTAAGCAGCGTTGGCGCCATCCAGAAACGAGGTGATCTGAAACTGCTCGTTGGCTTCTTGCCGTGCCATGGTTACACGCGGACGCTTTCGCCCGCCTCCTGACTTGTGATTTTGCCGGATACTCGACCGGCTTGCCGCATCTATCGTTAGCCGCCTGTCCGCGGCTCATTTCAATTCTAGGTCAAAAACCCGGGCAAACGGTTCGGCCGCTGCCCGGGATATAGATTGGTTTAGCTCTTGAGGACTTCAACCAGCGTCTTGCCGAGGCGTGCCGGAGAAGGCGAAACCTTGATGCCGGCTGCCTCCATGGCAGCGATCTTCGATTCCGCATCGCCCTTGCCGCCGGAAACGACAGCGCCGGCGTGGCCCATGGTACGGCCCTTCGGAGCCGTACGGCCCGCGATGAAGCCGGCCATCGGCTTCTTGCGGCCCTTCTTGGCCTCGTCGATGAGGAACTGGGCTGCGTCTTCTTCAGCCGAGCCGCCGATTTCGCCGATCATGATGATCGAGGTCGTGGCTTCGTCGGCCAGGAACATCTCGAGCACGTCGATGAATTCGGTGCCCTTGACCGGGTCGCCGCCGATACCGACAGCCGTCGTCTGGCCAAGGCCTTCGTTCGACGTCTGGAACACGGCTTCGTAGGTCAGCGTGCCGGAGCGCGAGACGATACCGACCGAACCCTTGCGGAAGATCGAGCCCGGCATGATGCCGATCTTGCATTCTTCCGGCGTCAGGATACCCGGGCAGTTCGGTCCGAGCAGGCGCGACTTGGACTTGTCGAGGCGAGCCTTGACGCGAACCATGTCCATGACCGGGATACCCTCGGTGATGCACGTGATGAACGGGATCTCGGCGTCAATCGCCTCGATGATTGCATCAGCGGCACCAGCCGGCGGAACGTAGATGACCGAAGCGTCGGCACCGGTGCGTTCCTTGGCTTCGGCAACCGAAGCGAAGATCGGCAGGGTTTCGCCCTTCGAGCCGGTCCAGGTTTCGCCACCCTTCTTCGGGTGGATACCGCCGACCATCTGCGTGCCGTAGTAGGCGAGCGCCTGTTCGGTGTGGAAGGTGCCGGTCTTGCCGGTCAGGCCCTGAACGAGAACCTTGGTATTCTTGTTTACGAGAATAGACATCTATCAGGTCCTCAAATTAGGCGTTGATCGCCGCGACGATCTTCTTGGCGGCATCGTCGAGATCGTCAGCTGCCGTGATCGCGAGACCGGATTCGTTGAGGATCTTCTTGCCGAGCTCGACGTTGGTGCCTTCGAGGCGAACGACGAGCGGAACCTTGAGGCCGACTTCCTGAACAGCGGCGACAACGCCTTCAGCGATGACGTCGCACTTCATGATGCCGCCGAAGATGTTGACGAGGATGCCCTCGACCTTCGGGTCAGCCGTGATGATCTTGAAGGCAGCCGCGACCTTCTCCTTGCCGGCGCCACCGCCGACGTCGCAGAAGTTTGCCGGCTCCTTGCCGTAGAGCTTGATGATGTCCATCGTCGCCATGGCGAGACCAGCGCCGTTGACCATGCAGCCGATGTTGCCGTCGAGGGCAACGTAAGCGAGGTCCCACTTGGAGGCTTCGATTTCCTTGGCATCTTCTTCGGTCTCGTCGCGCAGCGCCTTGATATCGTCATGGCGGAACAGCGCGTTGCCGTCGAAGGACATCTTGGCGTCGAGAACGCGCAGATGACCGTCCTTCATGACGATCAGCGGGTTGACTTCGAGGAGCGCCATGTCCTTTTCGCCGAACGCCCTGTAAAGCGCCGGGAACAGCGACTTGGCGTCTTCGGCGGCAGCGCCGGAGAGTTCGAGCGCCTTGACGATCTTGGCGACGTCGTCAGCCGTCACGCCGGTTTCCGGGTTGATGGCGATCGTGTGGATCTTCTCCGGCGTGTCGTGGGCGACAGCCTCGATGTCCATGCCGCCTTCAGTCGAGACGACGAAGGCAACCTGACCGACCGAGCGGTCGACCAGCAGCGAGCAATAAAGTTCGCGTTCGATGTCGGCGCCGTCTTCGATGTAGAGGCGGTTGACCTGCTTGCCGGCTTCGCCCGTCTGCGCCGTTACCAGCGTATTGCCGAGCATTTCCTTGGCGTGAGCGACGACTTCGTCGATCGACTTGGCAAGGCGAACGCCGCCCTTGGCATCGGGTCCGAGTTCCTTGAACTTGCCCTTGCCGCGGCCGCCAGCATGGATCTGGCTCTTGACCACGTAGAGCGGGCCCGGCAGCGACTTCGCGGCGGCTTCAGCTTCCTCAACCTTGAGGATAGCAACGCCCTTCGCGACCGGCGCGCCATAGCCCTTCAGCAGAGCCTTGGCCTGATATTCATGAATATTCATGGGTCTATTCCTGTTTGGATTACGTCAGCGCCGATTGATTACTTGAGCGCAGGCGCGATGTTGATGCAGGCTTCGCACAGGCCGGCGACAGCAGCGACCGACTTGTCGAAGGCTTCCTTTTCGGCCTTGTTGAGGTCGATCTCGATGATGCGCTCGACGCCGCCCGCACCGATGACGGTGGGAACGCCGACATACATGTCCTTGACGCCGTACTGACCCGAGAGATGAGCGGCGGCCGGCAGAACACGCTTCTTGTCCTTGAGGAAGGATTCAGCCATTTCGATCGCCGAGGCAGCCGGTGCGTAGTAGGCCGAACCGGTCTTCAGCAGGCCGACGATCTCAGCGCCGCCGTCACGGGTGCGCTGAATGATTTCTTCGAGGCGCTCCTTGGTAACCCAACCCATGGTGACGAGATCCGTGAGCGGAATGCCGCCGACGGTCGAGTAGCGAGCGAGCGGCACCATCGTGTCGCCATGGCCGCCGAGAACGAACGCGGTGACGTCCTGAACCGAAACGTTGAATTCCTTCGAGAGGAACAGGCGGAAGCGCGAGCTATCCAGAACGCCGGCCATGCCGACGACCTTGTTGGCCGGCAGGCCAGAGAACTTCTGCAGCGCCCAGACCATGGCGTCGAGCGGGTTGGTGATGCAGATCACGAAGGCGTTCGGAGCATACTTCTTGATGCCGGCGCCGACCTGTTCCATGACCTTGAGGTTGATGCCGAGCAGGTCGTCGCGGCTCATGCCCGGCTTGCGGGCGACGCCGGCGGTAACGATGCAGACATCCGCACCTTCGATCGCGGAATAGTCGCTGGCGCCCGTCAGGTTGGCATCGAAGCCCTCGACCGGAGAGGACTGAGCGATGTCGAGGCCCTTACCCTGAGGAATGCCATCAGCGATATCGAAGAGAACGATGTCGCCCAGCTCCTTCAGGCCGGCGAGATGCGCCAGCGTGCCACCAATCATGCCAGAACCAATGAGTGCGATCTTGTTACGCGCCATTTCGCTGTTTCCTTTGCGATCAAAATTCGTCAGGCAACGCGCGGGGGCATCGCCCAATGGGGCAATCGCATAGACCCAATGCCAAAAAATGGCAAACGATTATTTTTGAGCGAGGAATTTCAATCGGTTAGATATTAAAATTCTTACGTAAACGTAAGATAATTTGTCAACAAAACGTTACTCCGCGGCCCGCCGCTCCTTATGCAGGGCAAGATATTCCGCACTCCGCATTTCGAAAAGACGCGAGACTGTACGATCGAACTCGAACCCCTCGGTACCACGCGCTTGTGTCAGCAAGTTTTCAGGCATCGCTGCGGCGGACACATAGAGCCGCACTGCATGGTCGTAAAGCGTATCGATCAAAATGATGAACCGCTTGATCTGATTCCGCTTCTCGGGACCAAGCAGTGGCACATGGTCGACGAAGACCGCATCGAACCGTTCTGCGATGGCCAGAAAATCCGATGCGCCGAGTGGCTTGTCGCAAAGATCGCTGAAGGAGAACCGCGCAATGCGATCGACCGCCCGAGGAACGTGTATCGACCGGCCTTTCATCGGGATTTCCGTCGGGTGCGCCTTCCGCCCGTGCAACGCCTGCATCCAGGATGCGTCCATCGCCATATCGGCGCGCTCGTCCAACGGCGTCAGATAAACGGGTTGGCTACCGAGCTTCTCCATCCGGTAGTCGGTTGGAGAGTCGAGGCTAACAACATCGGCATGCTGCTTCAGGAGATCGACGAAGGGAAGAAACAGGCTACGGTTCAACCCATCCCGGTAAAGATTGTCAGGCTCGACATTCGACGTTGCCACCAGCACGCAGCCGCGCCGGAAAAGCTCCGAGAAAAGCCGGGACAGGATCATCGCATCCGCAATGTCAGTGACCGTGAATTCGTCGAAGCAGAGCAGTTCCGCCTCATCATAGAGAGCAGCCGCCACGACAGGGATCGGATCGGCCTGCTTTGTCTCGCCGTTCTTCAGCTTCAGACGATGGGCGGCAATTCGGTTATGCGCATCGGCCATGAATTCGTGGAAGTGCGCGCGGCGCTTCTTCGCCGATGGTGCCAGGGCGAAGAACATGTCCATCAGCATCGTCTTGCCGCGACCGACGCTACCGTGAATGTAGAGCCCTTTGACAGCTTCCGATGGCTTCTTCTTGTTGGCGAACAGCCAACCGAGGGCACTGGATTTGGCCGCTGGACGGCGCTGCTTCAGTCCGGACAGAACCCGATCCAGGCATTTCGCCACGTGCATCTGGGCTGAATCGACTTGAAGCGCACCCGAAGCCGTCAGCGACTTCAATTGTTCGCTGACGCTCAGGGAGTAGTCCGGCATGGGTTGCATAAGGGGTCCGCCTATGGACGATCGGCGGCCCGAGCCGCCGTATCACTTAACGGCTGAGGCTGATTTGCTGTCCGCTGTTGGTCTGGCCGCTGAAGGCATTGTCGGCGGTCTTGTAGACGCTGCCGATCTGGTTGCCGCTGCGGTCCTTCAGGATGACCTGCTTGCCGGAGACTTCCCAGGAGCCCATGGCCGTCAGTTCACCGGCGCAGCCGCGCGTACCGCCGCGCGATCCGCTTCCGAGGTTTGTGAGCGTCAGGAACATGTCGCACGAACCGTTGACCCGCCAGCTGCCGACCATCGATTCCTTGGTGACATCCATCGCGTTCGCCGCCATTGCGCCAGGCTGTGCGCCGGCGACGGGTGCGGCGTTCGACGGAGCGGCCGGAAATTGCGAGGAGCCGGTCGGCGGCGGAAGCTGCCCGCCCTGAACGGATGGCACCGGCTGAGCTGTCAACGGCGCCGGAGCAGCGCTGTAGCTTGCATCATTGTACGCGGTGCGCTGGCAGCCAGCTAACGACAGAATGACTACGACACCTGTCGCCATATGTCTGAACTGCATCATGATACTCCTGATTTTTCCAGTATTGTCCCGAAGTTGCCGCGCAATCACGGCGGAATTATCTTGAAAGGCTGTATTGAATCAAGCCAGCGCAGGGAGATTTTGTGTCGATGTGAGAGCAACGCCGTATCCGCGAGACAAATTTGACGCAATGCCGGGCAGATCAAGGCTTCGTGATCGGATAAAGAAAAGGGCCGCATCCGCAGCCCTTTAGCTTCTAACGATCAGACGCGGCGCTCGACCATCATCTTCTTGATCTCGGCGATCGCCTTGGCCGGGTTCAGTCCCTTCGGGCAGGTCTGCGCGCAGTTCATGATGGTGTGGCAGCGATACAGGCGGAACGGATCCTCGAGATTGTCTAGACGCTCGCCGGTCGCTTCGTCGCGAGAATCGATCAGCCAGCGGTAAGCCTGCAGGAGAACGGCCGGACCGAGATAACGGTCGCCGTTCCACCAGTAGCTGGGACAGGAGGTGGAGCAGCAGGCGCACAGAATGCACTCATAGAGGCCGTCGAGCTTCTGGCGATCCTCATGGCTCTGCTTCCATTCCTTCGCCGGCGTCGGCGAAACCGTCTTCAGCCAGGGCTCGATCGAACGGTGCTGCGCATAGAAGTTGGTAAGGTCCGGAACCAGATCCTTGACGACGGGCATGTGCGGAAGCGGATAGATCTTCACCGAACCGTTGATCTCGTCCATGCCCTTGGTGCAGGCAAGCGTGTTGGTGCCATCGATGTTCATCGCGCAGGAACCGCAGATGCCCTCGCGACAGGAACGACGCAGCGTCAGCGTCGGGTCGATGTTGTTCTTGATGTAGAGAAGACCGTCGAGCACCATCGGGCCGCAGTTGTCGACATCGATGTAGAACGTATCGATCGACGGGTTCTGACCATCATCCGGGCTCCAGCGGTAGACACGGAATTCGCGAGTATTCTTCGCACCTTCAGGCTTCGGCCATGTCTTGCCTTCGCGCATCTGGGAGTTCTTGGGAAGAGCGAGTTCAACCATTGCTGGACCTCAATCCTTGGCGGCCAGAGCCGCCCCTTCGTTATATGATAAATCTGTAGGAGACCAAGCCGCAATCCGCGCGCCGAGCAGGCGCCACGGGCGACCTTCGAGCGCGTGCCACCACACCGAGAGGCGCAGGCCGAAACGGCGAACGGCAAGCCATGCATTCCAGAGAGGCGCAGCGTTGCGACGCTTGCGCTTGTTTGCCGAACGATCGCCCTGCATCGTGCTTTCCGTACCGGACTGCCGGATAACCCACGGCGAGACATGAGCAATCGAGCAGCCATGCAGCCCGGGGCTCCAGAGGAAATCGTCGACAGGCATATGTATGCGGGCAACCGCTTCGACGAGGCGGCTCGCAGCCGATCGGGTCAGCACGTAGCCGGCAGCACCGGAGCGCGGGCGGAACGAGCGAACGAGCTGGCTTTGGCCAAGTGTTTCGGCCGGAACGACGAGACGTCCGCCACGACGCGGCGTGCCTTCGAGCTTGATGATATCGATAGCCCTCGCCCGCGACACGATTTCGGTCATCGTGTCTTCGAACCCGGCGTAAGGTTCCGCATCATCTTCGAGGATGAGCGCGAGATCGTGATCCGATTCGAGAAACTGTTGCCAGGCCAGCACGTGGCCTGAAAGGCAGGCTTCTTCGACCAGCGTGAATACGCGGTTTCGAAAAGCACTCCAGCCGATGCCATCGGGAGGAAGATCGAGCGTCTGGCCACGCACGGCAAGAACGCCGTCGCGATCGATCCGCGCGTCGATGCCCTTCACGCGATGCAGCGGCCAGCGCAGTTTCCCGAAATGCCCCTCGATTGCGGCCCAACGATCAGGCGAACGATCCAGGTTGATTGCGTAGATGCCAAGCGACCTCTCACGAATGGTCGGCGACGCAGCAGCCTTTGCTGCGCCGTGAAAACCATTTTGTGAGACGGTTTCTGCCATGCTTAGTACACGCGAGCCTTCGGTGCGATCTTCTGCGGATCGATGCCATCAGCGATGAGATCGGTATGAACGGGGCGATAGTCGAGCTTGACGTCACCCGCATCGTTGACCCAGGCGAGCGTATGCTTGCGCCAGTTTTCGTCGTCGCGGCCGGCGAACTTGCCTTCCGTGTAGTCCTCGCGGGCGTGCGAACCACGGCTCTCCTTGCGCGCTTCGGCGCCGTAGATCGTCGTGATGGCGTTGGCCATCAGGTTCTGCAGTTCCAACGTCTCGACGAGGTCGGAATTCCAGATCATCGAACGGTCGGTGACCTTGATGTCGCGCATTTCCTGCCAGATCGCCGAGATGCGCTTGCAGCCCGATTCCAGCGATTCCTGCGTACGGAACACGGCCGCGTCTTCCTGCATGGCGCGCTGCATCTTTTCGCGCAGATGCGCCGTCGGCGTTCCGCCGCTGGCGTGGCGTATGCTGTCGAAGCGCTCCATGATCTTGTCGCAGGCGGCGACATTCAGATGCGGAACCGGTGAAGCGCGATCGATGACCTCGCCGGCGCGGATAGCAGCGGCACGGCCGAAGACCACAAGGTCGATCAGCGAGTTGGAGCCTAGGCGGTTTGCACCGTGCACCGAGGCGCAACCGGCTTCACCGACGGCCATCAGGCCCGGGATGACACGTTCCGGGTTCGAGCTGTCGGCATTGAGCACTTCGCCCCAGTAATTCGTCGGAATGCCGCCCATGTTGTAGTGAACCGTCGGCAGAACCGGGATCGGCTCGCGCGTCACGTCAACGCCGGCGAAAATCTTGGCGCTCTCGGAGATGCCCGGCAGGCGCTCGTGCAGAACGGCCGGATCGAGATGGTCGAGATGCAGGAAGATATGGTCCTTGGCTTTGCCGACGCCACGGCCTTCGCGGATCTCGAGGGTCATGCAGCGTGAAACAACGTCACGCGAGGCAAGATCCTTGGCCGAAGGCGCATAGCGTTCCATGAAGCGCTCGCCCTCGGAGTTGACGAGGTAGCCGCCTTCGCCGCGCGCGCCCTCGGTGATCAGACAGCCGGAGCCGTAGATGCCGGTCGGGTGGAACTGAACGAACTCCATGTCCTGCAGCGGCAGGCCGGCGCGGGCAACCATGCCGCCGCCGTCGCCGGTGCAGGTATGGGCCGAGGTCGCGGAGAAATAGGCGCGGCCGTAACCGCCGGTCGCCAGCACCACCATCTTGGCAGCAAAGCGATGGATCGTGCCGTCATCGAGGCACCAGGCGACGACGCCGGTGCAACGGCTGCCATCATCAGACATGATCAGGTCGAGCGCGAAATATTCGATGAAGAATTCGGCGTTGTTGCGCAGCGACTGGCCGTAGAGCGTGTGCAGGATCGCGTGGCCGGTACGGTCGGCAACGGCGCAGGTGCGCTGTACCGGGGGGCCTTCGCCGAAGTTCTGCATGTGGCCGCCGAACGGCCGCTGATAAATCTTGCCTTCCTCGTTACGCGAGAAGGGCACGCCGTAGTGCTCGAGCTCGTAGACGGCCTTCGGCGCTTCCATTGCGAGGTACTGCATCGCATCGACGTCGCCGAGCCAGTCGGAACCCTTGACGGTGTCGTAAAGGTGCCACTGCCAGCTGTCAGGCGTCATGTTCTGCAGCGACGCGGCGATACCGCCTTGGGCTGCGACCGTGTGCGAGCGCGTCGGAAAAACCTTGGTGATGCAGGCCGTGCGGAAACCCTGTTCGGCCATGCCGAGCGTCGCGCGAAGACCGGCGCCGCCGGCGCCAACGACGATCACATCATACGAGTGATCGACGTACTTGTAGGCCTTCCCATTCTGAGCGGGTGAAGTCGGTGCCATGATACGGTTATCCTACGAATGCAATTTTCAGAATGGCGAAGAGACAGAGCCCTGCCATCAGGATCGAGAAGAAGGTGTTCAGCATCAGCAGGCCGATCTTGGCAAACTCGCCGTGCACGTAGTCCTCGATGATCACCTGCATGCCGAGTCGCATGTGAATGATACCAGAAATGACCATCAGACCCATCACAACAGCCACAAACGGATTCGACAGGGCGTGAACCACCTCCGCGTAGGGTTGGCCGGCGTGAACGATCATGAAGATGATGAAGAAAATGAAGAGCGGTACGTTGGCAACCGCAGTGACGCGCTGGCGCCAGAAATGATCGGTTCCTTCCTTGGCCGAGCCAAGGCCGCGAACCTTACCCAGAGGGGTGCGCATATCCATGAGAACAACCTTCAGAAGCGAATGAGGAAGCCGATCACCCAGACCAGCACGGTCAGACAGAGCGATACGACGATCGAAGCCTGGGCCATCCTGGTCGAGACGGCCTTGTCAAAGCCATAGCCGAGGTCCCAGACGAAGTGGCGAAAGCCGCCAACCATGTGATGCAGAAGCGCCCAAGTATAGCCGAGGAGAACGAGCTTGCCGACGATGCTGCCGAGGATCCAGTTGACCCAGTCGTAATACGCCTGACCAGTCGCCGCCGCGATCAGCCACCACGCAACAAGCAAAGTGCCGAAATAGAGAGCGCCACCGGTGATGCGGTGGACGATCGACATGAGCATGGTGGGGATTAGTTTGTAAACTTGCAAATGCGGCGACAGGGGCCGGTTATTTGTCACATTCGCCATCAGAACCTCGCGGCGTCTTCTCTGCGCTCCCGGATTTCGGGGCATTCAAAGCAACCACACGAATGACAAAATCCTTAGTGTGCGTTGCATCAAGGCGACGTTTAATCACGTAAGCCCCTAACGACAAGTATAATTGCTGGCCCGTCATAATTTAATCGATTCGCGTCAGCGGGCCGCAACAGGTGCGCTCGCCAGCACGGCCAAGGAAGCAATATTCGCCGCACAGTGGACACGGCGACGCTTTTGGAGCATTTTCGTGTTAACGCTTTGTTAAGAATTCGATTTCCGGAGATAGACACGATGTCCGCGACTTCAAGACTTTTGGTGATCGCCGTTGCGGCAACTGTTGCATTGCCTGCACTGGCCGGCGATTTCGGCGGCTACCACGCGCCGCGCCATCGTGGCTTCGCTCATCGGGAACCGTTCGCGGTCGGTCACCCGGGCTTCTCGGGTCGCCAAATCGCCTTCGGTCGACACCATGACGGCTTCGACAACCGTCCATGGCGCAATCGCCTGCTGAAGCGCTTCGACCGGCCGAACCAATCATATGGCCGTGGCAATGTAACAATCGTCGTGCAAGCGACTGGCAATGCGGCAAGCTTTGGAACCTATGCCGGCTCTTCCTATGCCTATGACGTGGACGGCGGGACCTACGTGACCGGCAGCGGCTATCGCCTTTATGCTGCAAGCGCGAAGCAGGCCTTGGCTCCGAAGGCCAAGGTCATCGATGTCACGAAGGGCAATGCCTGCTCCTACGAGGCAGGCGTCTGCGTCATTCGCCCTTGAAGCGCCAGACAACGGTCTTCTTGACGTCGCTGTCCTCAAGGGCTCGCGTAACCGGAACTTCGTAGGTCGCGCAGAATGACAGCCGCTCTCGGGGCAGATAGCTTCGTCCGGGATCTCCGACCAGAACGACCACGCCATCAGCAGTCAGCCGCTCGAACCAGGGTATTATCTTGGCTGCGAAGTCTTTGTCATAGAAGACATCGCCCGCCAGAAGAACGTCCGCGTCGACATCGCTGCCGACGATATCGGTAGACTTGAACATCAAATCGACTGCGTTCAGATCCGCATTCAGCGCGACGGCCGTCTTGGCCCAGGGGTCGATATCGACAGCCGTGACGCTGGATGCGCCTGCCATTTTGGCGGCGATCGCCACGAGACCGGATCCTGTCGCAAAATCGACAACCCGCTTGCTTCTGACGATGTCAGGTGTGTCCAGCACATAGCGCGCGAGCG
>UBTY01000017.1 GCA_900468535.1 Hyphomicrobiales bacterium
GGCTCGACACCTCGAAGGTTCGTTCGGCGGTCTATCGCCCGTGGTACAAGATGGCCTACTGGCTGTTCGTGATCAACGCGATCCTTCTCGGCTGGCTCGGTTCGCAGCCGGCGGAAGGCCTCTACACCACGATCTCGCAGATCTGCACGCTGCTTTACTTCGCCTTCTTCCTGGTCGTCATGCCGGTGCTTGGTCTCGTTGAGACGCCGCGCCGTGTGCCGAACTCGATCACGGAAGCCGTGCTTGAAAAGCGCAACAAGACTGCCTCGGCCGCAACGGCCAAGGCATAAGCGGGCGACGAGAGGGAATAAGAACATGAAAAAGCTTGTTGCAAGCATTCTGTCGCTCGCAGTTGTCGCCGGTCTCGGAACCGCAGTTCTCGCTGAGGAGGCTGCAAGGCCTGCTGAGCACCATGAAGCCGCGACCCCGCACTATCCGCTGAAGGAGCCGAAGGAGGTCGACTGGACCTTCGCAGGCCCGTTCGGCACCTATGACAAGGGGCAGTTGCAGCGCGGTCTGAAGGTGTACACGGAAGTCTGTGCCGCCTGTCATTCGATGAAGCTGGTGCCCTTCCGCATGCTGGGCGAGCTCGGCTACTCGGACGCGCAGGTCAAGGCCTTCGCGGCGAACTACGAAGTACAGGATGGCCCGAACGCCAGCGGTGACATGTACACCCGCAAGGCAGTACCATCCGACTACTTCCCGTCGCCGTTCCCGAACGCCGAAGCGGCTGCTGCGTCCAACAACGGTGCCGCACCGCCTGACATGTCGCTGCTCGCCAAGGCGCGCGAAGTCGAACGCGGTTTCCCGCGCTTCATCTTCGATATCTTCACGCAGTACCAGGAAGGCGGACCGGATTATATCTATTCGCTGCTGACCGGCTACGAAGAGCCTCCGGCTGGCTTCCAGGTTTCGCAGGGACAGCACTACAACCCGTACTTCCATGCTGCCGCCGTTCTGGCCATGCCGAAGCCGCTGTCTGACGGTCAGGTGACCTATGATGATGGCTCGCCGGCAACCGTCGACCAGTATGCCAAGGACGTCTCGTCCTTCCTGATGTGGGCCGCAGAGCCGCATTTGGTCGAGCGCAAGCACACCGGCTTCATGGTCATGGTGTTCCTGCTGATCTTCTCTGTACTGATCTACCTGACGAAGCGCTCGGTTTACGCGAACAAGGAACACTGAGGGTTTTGCTCTCATGTTGCGGAAAAGGCGGCCTGGTGGCCGCCTTTTTTGTTGGTTCCATCTGTCGCAATTGATAGGGTGCGCCAACTTTCGACCCCTGCAGATATGGATTTTCCATGAACGACAAGACCTCGGAGCTTGCAGCCAGCATTCGCTCCATTCCGGACTATCCCAAGCCCGGCATCATCTTTCGCGACATCACCACGCTTCTCGGCAATGCGCGCGCTTTCCGCCGCGCCATCGATGAGCTTGTCCAGCCGTATGCCGGCATGAAGATCGACAAGATCGCCGGAATGGAAGCGCGCGGCTTCATTCTCGGCGGCGCCGTGGCGCACCAGCTGTCGGCCGGCTTCGTGCCGATCCGCAAGAAGGGCAAGCTGCCGCACGACACCGTGCGGATTGCCTACAGCCTCGAATACGGGGTCGACGAAATGGAGATGCATCGCGATGCGGTGCAGCCCGGCGAGAAGGTCATTCTCGTTGATGACCTCATCGCTACCGGGGGTACCGCCGTCGGGGCGACGCAACTGCTTCGCCAGATTGGGGCAGAGGTCGTGTCAGCATGTTTCGTGATAGACCTGCCGGATCTCGGCGGTCGCAAGAAGCTCGAGGAACTTGGCGTCGACGTGCGCACGCTTGTCGAGTTTTCCGGCCACTGAGGCCGTTACTCGAACTCGATGACGGTGCTTTCGAAGCGGACGACCACCGTGCCGTCCGCGATCGTGCCTTCGCAGAGAATAGTGTTCAGCCTTCGCCCTGGACGTGACGCAAGGGCGCGGCTGGACAGGAACGTCACGGTGTAGGTGACTTCCTCTCCGGCAAACACCGGTCGTATCCACTGAAGCGTACGAAAGCCGGGTGAGGGGCCGAGTTTCGGGGGCTCGATGCCTTCCGACGAGAGCCGGGCGCATTCCCGCTCCCAATAGGCGACAAAGGTGCGCATCCAGGCCGCGCAGGTATGCCAGCCGGATGCACAAAGACCGCCAAAGAGCGATTGCTCTGCCGCCTCCACGTCGAGATGGAACGGCTGCGGGTCGAAGCGCTCGGCGAAGTGAACGATCCGTTCCGGTGTGAAGAGATAGCTGCCGATTTCGACCTTTTCGCCGACGGCGTAGCGCTCCGCCATGATCATGCCGGCTTCTCCTGTGGCTCTCGCAGGACAAACATGATCGAGTTCTCGGCTAGGCAGACAAGCTCGCCCTTCTGATTTTCGACCTCGTGGCGGAACTTGACCATGCCGATACCCGGTCGCGAGCGGAGCGGGCGTGCTTCCAGCACCGTCGAATATCCGGAGATGGTGTCACCCGCCAGAACAGGCCTGCGCCATTCCATGAAGTCGACGCCCGGAGCGCCTTGTGAGTTGGAGCGAAGGAGGAAGCTCTCCGCCATCATCCGCATGAAAAGAGCTGAGGTGTGCCAGCCGGAGGCGGCGAGGCCGCCGAGGATGCTTGCGCGGCCGGCGGTCTCGTCGACATGCATCGGCTGCGGATCGAATTCTTTGGCAAATTCGATGATCTCCGCCGCAGTTACCGTTTTCGGCCCCAGCGGGAAGCGCCTGCCGGGCTGAAAGTCCTCGAAGGCAAGTTTGGGATCGGACAAATTCGTCTGCACCTCATAGGAGTTTCATATCGATTACAATAGCATGGCGTAAGTTACAACGATTCCAGCGAAAACTCGTCCATGACCGAACTGAAGCAGATACTCGACGATGCCGCGCGTGAAGGCATCATGCCGATGCAAACAGTAGATCGCCTCCTGCCATTCCTCGTGGCGCGCGGCGTGAAGGTTGATATGCAATCGGCTGCTACGCGCGCTGCCGCGGGGCCGTTTTCGGATACGGAAACGCCGAGCTTCGTGCGCGGCTTCCATGATGTATTGATTACGATCGGCATCGTCGTAGCGCTCGCGGGGCTCTGGGGGCTGGCTTCTACCTATGCCGTCCTGCCGGCGATCGTGGTGCTTGCTGAGATCCTTGTCCGGCGGCAGAGGCTGGCCTTGCCGGCTGTCGTCCTCAGCCTCGCGCTTGCCGTTTGGACGGCGGTGATGTCGGCAAGCTGGGTCGGGAGCGGTATCACCAGCATAAACATTGGCGGCAGCGATACACTGCAGTTCACCCTCGCGTTTCCCATCGTGATGGGGCTTTTCTATCTGGTCTATCGTGTTCCGCTTTCGCTAGCGCTGGCGATCATGGGAGCGGCCGTGGTCCTGTTGCAGCTCATCCTTTACGCACTGGCGTGGCTCTCCGGCGATGCTTTCTTCGCGCTCAACCACCCGGCTGTCCTGTCGATCATCGCGATCGTTTGCGCCGTCGGGCTTTTCGCGCTGGCTATGAGTTTCGATCTGAAGGATCCGATGCGTCGGACCGTCAGTTCCGATGTCGCTTTCTGGCTGCATCTCGGGGCTGCGCCTGCCTTGCTCTACAGCGTGCTGTCGCTCCCGGGGCTTGCCGGCGGCACGCTCAGCGTTCTGCAGACCATGTCGGGGCGGACGCCGCTCGTCGTTGCAACGGTCGTGGCGCTGATGCTCATCGGCCTGATTATCGACCGCCGGGCCTTCGTGACGTCGGGATTGCTGTCGCTGGGTTTCGCGCTTTACGGCATTTTTCGCCGTGGGGACGCAAGTATCGATACCTACGTCTTCATCACGCTCCTGACGGTCGGCGTGATCGTGCTTATCATCGGCACCGGATGGATGCCGCTTCGGCGTTTCGTCATGCGCCGTCTGCCTGAGGGTATGCAGGCAAGACTGCCGCCCGCGTAGGCGGCAGTCCGTTTTGTCGTTGGATCAGGTGTTGAAGCGGAAGTGGATGACGTCGCCGTCCTGAACGACGTATTCCTTGCCTTCGTCGCGGCCCTTGCCGGCTTCCTTGGCACCGACCTCACCCTTGAAGTTGATGTAGTCGTCGTAGCCGATGGTGAAGGCTCGGATGAAGCCGCGCTCGAAATCGGTGTGGATGACGCCGGCCGCCTGCGGGGCCTTGGTGCCGCGTACGATCGTCCAGGCGCGGGTTTCCTTGGGGCCGACGGTGAAATAGGTGATCAGGTCAAGCAGGTGGTAGCCGGCGCGGATCAGACGGTCGAGACCGGCTTCTTCCAGGCCGAGCGCGGAGAGGAACTCCGTTGCTTCTTCTTCCGGAAGCTGCGCCACTTCGGCTTCGATCGCGGCCGAAATGATGACGCATTCGGCACCCTGCTTCTCAGCCATGGCGGCGACGGCCTTGGTGTGCTCGTTGCCGGTGGAAGCGTCGCCTTCGGCGACGTTGCAGACGTAGAGGACCGGATGCGAGGTCAGGAGGTTCAGACCCTTCAGGATCTCGATCTCTTCAGGCGCCAGCGTCTTCAGGAGCAGGCGAGCAGGCTTACCCTCGTTCAGGAGCTTGATGACGGCTTCCATGACCGGCAGCTGCGCCACAGAATCCTTGTCCTTGCTGGTGGCGCGCTTGCGCGTCTGCTCGACGCGGCGCTCTAGGCTCTCAAGATCGGCGAGCATCAGCTCGGTCTCGATCGTGTCGGCATCGCCGACCGGGTTGATACGGCCTTCGACGTGGGTGATGTCATCATCCTCGAAGCAACGCAGCACGTGCACGACGGCATCGACTTCACGGATGTTGGCGAGGAACTTGTTGCCGAGGCCTTCACCCTTGGACGCGCCGCGGACGAGGCCGGCGATGTCGACGAAAGAGATGCGGGTCGGAATGATTTCCTTGGAGCCGGCGATAGCAGCCAGCTTCTGCATGCGCGGATCCGGAACCGCGACTTCGCCGGTATTCGGCTCGATCGTGCAGAAAGGATAGTTTGCCGCCTGCGCCGCCGCCGTCTTGGTCAGCGCGTTGAAGAGTGTCGACTTGCCGACGTTCGGCAGACCGACGATACCGCATTTGAAGCCCATGGCCTGAAACCTGCTGTTCTTGAATTCGTTGGTGCTGGCTATGGGGTAAAAGGCGCCTTGCGGTCAAGCTTTTCACGCAAGTCTCTTGCATTCGCAGGGTTGAACCTCAGCCTTTGCAGCGCGATATAGGTATCGGCGAGCCATTCTCGCCTCTCCATGTCATCAACGGGTGGGTTTGCGATGAGTGATAACGATATTGCTCAGAAACCGAAGACCAAGTCGAAACCGAAGCTGGACCGGCCGAAGCTCTACAAGGTCATCCTCTTCAACGACGACTACACGCCGCGTGAGTTCGTGGTGATGATCCTGAAGGCGGTCTTCCGGATGGGCGAAGAAACTGGCTATCGCGTCATGATGACCGCGCACAAGCTCGGATCGAGTGTGGTGGTGGTTTGCACGAAGGATATCGCCGAGACCAAGGTCAAGGAGGCGATGGATTATGCCAAGGAGGCCGACTTCCCGCTGATGTTGACGGCAGAGCCGGAAGAATAGCCGTCAGCGCCGGATCTGGTAGCCGGTCTTGTCCTGGGTAAAGCCGCAGTTCTCGTAGAAGCGCAGGGTCGCAGGATCCTTCGAGCCTGTAAGAAGCATGACCTTGTAGCAGCCCGCTTCCCAGGCGACCTTGACGGCATGATCGATCAGGGCTCGTCCGTAGCCCCGCTGCCTATGGGCCGCAGCGGTCACCACGTTTTCGATCACCGCATATGACGCGCCGTTTCTGGTTAGGTTGGGAATGACGATCAGCGTTACCGACGAAGCGGCAGATTCGCCGGCATGGCCGATGAAAACCGTCATGCCGGGCTGTGAGAGGATTGCTTCGAAGCGTTCCTCTGCCTGCGCGCCGTCGATGACAGGGTCGGCGGGGTTAAGCTCGCGGTAAAGGGCAAGCAGGCCCGGCAGGTCGCCAGGCTCGGCGGCGCGGATGACGAGTTCCCCGGCGGACATCGTCAATCGCTCTTGTTGCCGAACATCTTCTTCAGCATTTCAGCCATCGGCCCTGTTGCCGGCAGCTTCGGCTGGCTGTTGTTGCGCGCCTGATGGATGTGAGACTTGGCAGCCGGTTTCTTCTCGGCTTTCGGCTTCTCGTCCTGCGAGGTGCCGCCGAGGGCAAGCGCCAGCTTGTTCATCAACTGCGAGTCTTCGTTGCGGACGAGCATGTCGGCATTGTCCGCTAGCGTGTCGAGCAGGGGCTCAAGCCAGCTCTGGTCGGCCTTTGCAAAGTCACCGAGCACGTGATGCTGCACCAGTTCCTTGACGCCCGGATGGCCGATGCCGAGGCGCAGGCGCCGGTATTCCTTGCCGCAATGGGCGTCGAGCGACTTGATGCCGTTATGGCCGCCATGGCCGCCACCGGTCTTCAGCCGCGCCTTGCCGGGTGGCAGGTCGAGTTCGTCGTAGATGGCGACGATATCGGAGGGTTGAAGCTTGTAGAAGCGCATCGCCTCGCCAACGGATTCGCCCGAGAGGTTCATGTAGGTCTGTGGCTTGATCAGCAATACCTTCTCGCCGCCAAGCTCGCCTTCGGAGATCTCGGCCTTGAACTTCTTCGACCATGGCGAAAAGCTGTGGCGCCGGTGGATGGCGTCGACGGCCATGAAGCCGATGTTGTGTCGGTTGCCGGCATACTTGCTGCCGGGGTTGCCGAGGCCGGCGATGATCAGCATGGGTATTCGTTCCTTGCGAGGTCGGTTGCCTGTCACCACCGCGAAACGGCGCCGGTGTCAAGCATTCCGTGCTGCTTGGCAGCCTTACTCGGCCGTATGTAGGCCGTACCGCGCGAAAATCTCTTTCTGCGTGCCATCGGCAATGAGCTTGTTCAAGGCGTCTTGCATTTTCGCACGCAGGTCGTCCGGAAAGCTCTTTTCGCAGGCAATGCCCATCGACTGCGATGCCAGCAACGCCACACGCCGCAGCGGCTGCTCCGCCTTGATCTTCTCGAAGTAGGGCTCCGAAATCGGCATTAGATCCACCCGACCGTTGAGCAGTTTGCGCAGGGTGCCGTTGAAGTCGCTGGCGAGATCGATCCGGGTGAAGCCTTTTTCCTTGAGAAGGGTCTCGGTGTAGTCGCCGCGATGCGTGCCAATCGTATACTTCTTCGCATCCTCGAGATCTGTTGCGGAAACGCTCGATCCGACCTTGGCGACGAGGATATTTCGATCGACCAGAAGCGGTTCGATCCACTTGAAGATCTGATCGCGCTGCGGGCTGTGAGCCGTCGTGAAAACGCAGCTCATCGGTGTGGTCTGAGCCTGGCTGTAGGCGCGTGTCCAGGGCACCATCTCGATCGAATAGTCGATGCCGGCTGATGTCATGATCTTCTCGACCTGCTCGATCGAGGCACCTTTCAACACTTTGCCTTCGCGATAGCTGAAGGGCGAGTACTCCTCGGTCAGAAGCGTGACTGTTGCGGCATGCGCCGCGGCGAGCGAGGGAAGGCAAAGCAGAGTGAGGAGCATCAAGCGTTTGATCATCTGGCCTTCCCCGGTTTGTCAGGATGCGCGCGCCACAGGCGTTACATCAGCGAGTATCTCGATCAACCGATCGGCGTTCTGCGGGCGATGGAAGAGATAGCCCTGACCGAAGTCGAGGCCCATGTCATGCAGCGTACGGCATTCCTCTTCGGTCTCGATGCCCTCGGCAATAACGCTGCAGCCCATCCTGTGGGAGAGCGTCGTAATGCTCTCGACCAGCGTTCTGCTCTTGTGACGCACTTCCTCGTTCGCATCGTTGATCGATCGCGTGAAGGACTGGTCGACCTTGATGATATCGACCGGGAAACGGTTCAGGTAGCTCAGTGACGAATATCCCGTGCCGAAGTCGTCGAGCGCGATGCGGCAACCAAACCGGCGCATCTCGCCAAGGATCGTTCGGATCTCCGGGTTGTTGTGCATGAGAACGGCTTCCGTGATCTCCACGACAATCCGCTCCGGACGGATGCCGTGACGTCCGAGCAGTGAGGCGAGGCGCGCGGGGAGGGCCGCTTCGAACTGCAAGGGCGAGAAATTGATGGCGAGGTAGCTGTCCTGCATGCCCGGCAGCCGCGATATGCGGGCCAGGTGCGAGATCGCCTTTTCCATGATCGCATTGCCGACGCGCACGATCCTGGAGGTCTCTTCCGCGACTTCGATGATTTCGGCCGGAGCCATCAGCCCCTTCTGCGGGTGGTTGAGACGCATCAGCGCCTCGAAGCCAGCGATGCCACGACCGTTCAAGTTCACGATCGGCTGCAGGTAGGCGTCGAACCAGTTTTCTGCCAAGCCGGTTTCGATGCAGGTCTCGATCTCGGCACGTGCCCGGGCGTGATCGAGCATGCTGTTGTCGAAGAGCTGCGCGCCGTTCTTTCCGTCGCGCTTCTTTGCGTACATCGCCATGTCGGATTTCTGCAGCAGTTCGGCGGCATTCACGGCATGATGCGGGTAGATCGCAATGCCGACGCTGGCGCTGAGGTGCAGGTCGGAACCAAAGGGGTCGTGGAAGACGGATGCGATCTGCTCGGCCATCGCGGTTGCGCGGCGCACGGCGTCCTTTGCGGGCAACAGGATGGCGAACTCGTCGCCGCCGAGCCTTGCTGCCTCGTCCGAAGGCGCCAGATGCATCTTCAGCCGCTCTACGAACTCGCGCAGCGCGTTGTCGCCCTCTGCATGGCCGAGATTGTCGTTGATCCACTTGAAGCGATCGAGGTCCACGAAGAGGCAGGCAAGCTCGCTGCTGGTCTGGTCCGCCTGACGGATCTTCCTGTCGAGCACCGCTTCGAAGCCCTGGCGGTTCAGCAATCCGGTGAGGTGATCGCTGATGGCCTGCTGATGGTTCCGCGCTTCCGAGGCCTTCAGGTCGGTGACATCGGTCATGACCGATAGCGAGAGCAGATCGTGGCCACCCGTCGCGGCCTTCGATTCCAGGATCAGAACGTCCATCAAGCGATCGTCGGCACAGATGAACTTGACGGTAACGCCCGAGGCGGTGGCGCTGTCGCCACGTGCGTTGCGGTCTAGGAAGAGGTCGCGCGTTTCGGCGGTGACCAGATCGATAAACCGCTTTCCGATGACGTCGCGCCTCAGGTAGCCGGTCGCAAACAACCAATAGTCGCTGACGGCGGTGATCCGGTTTTCCTCGTCGAGCGAGAACAGCATCGCGGGCGTCAGGTCGTATATGTCGATCGCGCGCCTGTGGGCCAGCTTGAGTTCGCGTTCCTCGCTCTCGAGTTTCGACTGCATTTCATTGAAGCTGCTGGCCAGGCGACCCATTTCGTCGTTCGAACGCCAGTCGACGTGATGGCGCGAGCCGAGTTGACCGGTGGCTTCAATAGCCGCGATCAGGCGCATCAGCGGGCGAATGACGAAGATGCGGTTGCCGATCAGGGCGGCGCTGAAGACCGTGAGCACGGCGAAGACGAAGATCGCCATGAAGACGATCTCTTCATGCTTCAGGCCGCCGAAGAGACCGAGCGCGGGATAGAATACGGAGATGGTGCCGAGGTTCTTGGGGCCATCCACGGTGTTGTAGATGATCGCGCGGGACACCTGGATGAGTTCGCCGCGGAAGGACTTCGGGATTGTTGATTGAGTAACATCGAGCTGGCCGGACTGATCGCGGACCTGAACCTTGACGATCGCGCCCTGCGAAACGACGGTGGCGCTGATCTGGGCGACGCTATCGTCATCCAGGTCCCACAGCGGCTTGGCGAGCGCCTGCGCATTGGCGACGAGAAGGACCGAGATGTGATCGCGAATTTCCTTGTCGGCTCTTTCGGAGGACAGAAAAAGGAACAGCACAAAAAGGGGCGCAACGAAGAGAAGCAGTGCTCCGCAGACGATTGCGAGAAATCTATTCTGAACGGAATTGTGCATTTGTTCCGTTTTTCCCCTTGCCGCATTCTAGCCGTTTCCTGGTGCCCTCGGCATCCTCCGGACGGTCCCTGAATGCTTCCCCGAAATGTATTAAATGTTGCTGAAACGGCTCCTTTCGCCAAAATGAAAAAGCCCGCCTTCGTGAGAAAGCGGGCCGTATGCTTTACAAATTATGGAAGCTTATCAGGCTTCGGAGTCGCCAGCTTCTGCGGCGCTTTCGTCAACGCCACCGGCCGGAGCAACGATCGTTGCGATCGTGAAGTCGCGGTCGATAACCGTCGTCACGCCCTTCGGCAGGGTGACTTCCGAGATATGGATGCTGTCGCCGATCTTCTTGCCGCTGAGGTCAATGTTGAAGAATTCCGGGATAGCGTCTGCCGGGCAATGAACTTCGATTTCGTGACGAACGATGTTCAGAACGCCGCCGACCTTGAGGCCCTGGGACTTCTCTTCGTTGATGAAGTGAACCGGGATCTCAACGGTAACCTGGGTGTTGCCGGATACGCGCAGGAAGTCCACGTGCATCGTGAAATCACGGACGGGATCCAGCTGGTAGTCCTTCGGCAGAACCTTGTACTTCTTGCCGTCGACGTCGATCGTCGCGATCGTGGTCATGAAACCACCGGCATGAATGCGCTTCGTCACCTCATTGGTGCTCAGCGAGATAGAAATGGGGGCCTGCTTGTCACCATAGATGACAGCCGGGATAAGACCATTGCGGCGAAGTTCACGGGCGGACCCCTTACCAACCCGTTCGCGCGCCTCGGCCTTGAGCTCGTAGCTTTCGTGGCTCATGACTTTTCCTTCCGAGGTTATTTGGAGAGCTCGGCGCAGGCATTGCCTGTCGCTGAACTGGAGGCGGGTTTCCCCATCCTCATCCGCATTGCCTCCAAGGGTGTCTGTGCGGACGCGTGCGCTATAGTATAGATGGCTCACAAAGGCAAGGCAGTATGACTGCGCGATGTTGGTCCGACCGGCAAGCTCCCGGCGAGTTGCGGGCTGGCTCAGGAATTCGAGGTTGCGGCGCGTCGCCAACACTTAACCATATGGCTGGAATTCGTCACGCATTAATGAATGCTAATGTCGCGATGAATATAAGGAAGCTGTCTCAATACGGTTCCTCATATGCTCCGCCTCATCACCTGCATCGGCATCGAACACAGCGCGCTGCACCTCCTCTTTGCTACCGTCATCTGCATCTCAGGTTCGCTGCTGACCGTGCGGCTGTTTTCAAGGGTGCGGCGAACGCAGGCGCTGCAGCGGATCAACTGGCTGTTCCTGTCGGGGTTCGTCGGCGGATCGACGATCTGGACGACGCATTTCATCGCGATGCTCGGCTATCAGAGCCCCGTTTTGTCCGGCTACGAGGCGGACCTGACGCTTCTCTCACTGTTCATCGGCATCACCTCGGCGATTGCGGGCTTTGCCGTTGCCTCGCTGGGGCGGGACAAGAGCGCGTTTATCGAAGCCGGCGGTGCAATCGTCGGTCTCGGCGTTGCGGCGATGCATTATGTCGGCATTTCCGGCTACAAGATCGCGGGCGAGATCCAGTGGAACCAGGCCTATGTGATCTGCTCACTCTTGGCCGGTGGCTTCTTCGGAGCCCTGGCGACCAACCGCGTCGTGCGACCGAGCCGGCGCCTCAGCAAATGCGGTGCGGCCATTCCGTTGCTGCTCGCGATCGTTTCCACGCATTTCATCGGCATGGCCGGGATGACGATCGTTCCTGACGTGGGTGTTTCTGTGCCTCCTGAGATATTGTCAGTCGGTATCATGACGGGTCTCGTCGGGGCGGTTATGATCGTGATCCTGCTTCTCGGCGCCTCAACCTATATCATCGACATGCAATCGACCGTCGCGGCCGTCGCCCGCTATCGTCATCTTTCCCTGCATGATCCGTTGACGAACCTCGCGAATCGGGCCGCTTTGAACGAGCATCTTCCGGCGCTGATAAAGAGCCTCAACGACTTGACCAGCAGCATCGCGGTTCTCTGCTTCGATCTCGATCGCTTCAAGGAGATCAACGACGTGCACGGCCATGCGGCGGGCGATGCCGTGTTGCGGGCGATCGGCGAACGATTGGCGTCAGTGACCGGGCCAGAGCGGTTTGCAGCGCGTGTCGGCGGCGACGAGTTCGTCGTCGTCATTCGCGACCACATCGCTCGCCCGGAGGCGCGCAACCTGGCGCAGCGCCTGCTGGACGAGATCGAGCGTCCCGTCGAATGGAACGGGCAATCCCTCTGCGTTGGCTCCAGCATCGGCATTTCGAGCTTCCCCGATCGGGCACGGACGATCGACGATCTGCTGTCACAGGCCGATGTCGCCATGTACCGTGCCAAGTCGACGATCGGCGGCAGCATATGCTTCTACGATCCCTCGATGGACGAGGCTGCCCGCGCCCGCAACGCGCTCGCCATCGAGATGCGCGACGGCCTCAAGCGTGGCGAGTTCCTGCTTTTCTACCAGCAGCAGAACGATACGGTGAGCCGTGAGGTCGTCGGTCTGGAAGTTCTCCTGCGCTGGCAGCATCCGACGCGCGGATATGTACCGCCGACCGAATTCATTCCGATTGCTGAAAAGACCGGCTTCATCATGGAGCTGGGCGAGTGGGTGATGCGGACGGCCTGCGCGGAGGCTGCCACCTGGCAAAACCCGCTGCGCATCGCCGTCAACGTTGCGGCTCAGCAGCTTGCCGACAGCCGCCTGCCGCAGATCGTCCATCAGATCCTGATGGACACCGGCCTTGCGCCTGCGCGCCTTGAAATCGAGATCACCGAATCCGGCATCGTTGCCGATCATGTGCATGCCTTGAACGCGATCCGTCGCCTCAAGGGGCTGGGCGTGCGGATAGCGATGGACGATTACGGAACGGGCTATTCCTCGCTTTCGACGTTGCAGAGTTTCCCCTTTGACAAGATCAAGATCGACCGTGCCTTTGTCGAGGGTGTTACCAACAACAAGCAGTCGGCGGCAATCGTTCGATCGACGCTTATCCTGGCGCAGAGCCTCGACATTCCGGTTCTCGCTGAAGGCGTGGAGCGGGAGGAGCATGTCGATTTTCTGCGGCGGGAAGGGTGCCCGCAGGTGCAGGGCTTCCTGTTCAGCAGGCCGGTTCCGCGTCATGAGATCGAAGAACTTGTCGGCAGACCGGCTTCAAAATCCCCCGCGAACGAGCAAGTGCCGACCAGCATCGACGGTTCGCGCGGCGCGGCGGCGTGATCGCGGCAACCCGTCGGGGTTGACATAACCCCATCGCACACTTCACATGGCCCACCAAATGAGGCAGGAGAAATTCGTTATGCGTCTCAACGCCATAGTTCTCGTTTGTGCTGTCGTTGCGGGCCTGGCAGAGCCGGCCCTTGCCGCCGACATCACCCAGCAGGGCGCTGACAACCTCAAGCGCGACCTGACGCGCCTCCTGCCGAAAGATGCGCAGAAGAACGGCAGCATCAAGGTCAATCCGGCGGGTGAGCGCTACGAGATCATCTACGACCTCGACAAGATGCTGAAGGCGTTCGGCAGTCATACCGGCCTGTCGGTTGCCGGCCTGACCCCGTGGTCGATATTTGCAACGCCGGAGGACGGCGGGCTTTGGAAGCTTGAGGGCGACAACTCGCTCGACGTTTCCGGAACCATCAAGGCCGAAGGGCAGCCGACGACGGATTTCTCCTACGGCATCGATTCCTACGTCTTCAACGCTCTGTTCGATCCCGCGATCAGCTATCTCCGGTCCGGCGACTTCTCGACGAAGGCGATACGGCTTACCTCCAAGACGGACAAGGAAGAGGTAAAGGTCACCGCCGCGAATTCCACGACGAAAATGACCTCGTCGGACAACGAGCAGCCCGGCAGGACGAATTTTGCCGCCAGCGGAAGCATGACGCAGCTGCTCGAGAGCGTCAGCGGCGCCGATATGCCGCTGGTCGAAATCCGGGCAGACGCACTGGATTTCGCTGCGGCGGTCAACGGCGTTGCGGCCAAGGAACTCCGCGAGATCGTGGCCTTCGTCATCGCCCATGCCGACGACAAGAAACTGCGGCGGGCGGACAGCGAAAAGCTCAAGTCGCTGCTGCGTGATGCGTTCCCGCTGGTAACCAGCCTGAACGAAACCATCAGCTTCAACAACGTGACCGTTTCGGCCAAGGACGGCAGCGGCGGTGCCAAGAGCATCGACTACAACATTGCCATGGCCGGCCCAACCAACGCGACCCGGTTTGACGTCGGCGTCACGGCGCAGGGGATCACGCTCGACAGCGCGCTCGTTCCCGCAGCTTATTCTGCGTTCCTGCCGCAATCCTTCAGCATGCAGTTCTCCATGCCGGATATGGATTTTGCCACCTTCGGCGATGAGCTGTTGAAGATGGACTTCACGAAATCCAAGGGTTCTGACGAGGCGGGCAAGAAGGCGTTCGAGAAGCTCTTCAAGGACGACAATCTGGTGATTGGTTTCCCGAAAATCTCCGCCGTTTCCAGCATGTATGATGTCGATCTCTCCGGCGAATTGCGCGGGCACTCGACCTCACAGAACGACTACTCGCTCGACGCATCGATCCTCGTGCGGGATTTCGACAAGACGATCACTGCAATCCAGGATCTCGCCAAGACCAACCCAGACCTGAACCAGGTCTCGTTCGGGCTGATGATGGCGAAGGGCTTTGCGAAGACCGATGCCGACGGGCGCCAGCGTTGGGACATCAACGTCGCCAAGGACGGCGCCGTGACGATCAACGGTCAGGTCGTCAAAGGCGCCGACTAGCATTTCGACGGCCTCTTGCGTGTCTCTCGACGCAGGTTCATTCTGGCCTAGCCTTGGTGCTCAATTGAGCCGGGCCTGCCAGCTTGTGGACTGGCGTAAGGGCGGCTGCGATGAACTGTGCGGCCTGCGGTTTTGTGATCCAGAGCGGCTTTGCGTTTTGTCCCAAATGCGGCGCAAAGCAACCGATCTCTTGTGCCGCCTGCGGCCAGCAATGCGCTCCCGACTTTCTCTTTTGTCCCCGTTGCGGGAAGCCACTCGGCGACAGTTCCACTGTACGCCCGGAACCGGCTGTCCCGGAGAGTTTACCCGCCCCGCGTAGTCCGGATGACGCTGCCGCTGACCGGCGGCCGCTGACGGTATTGTTCGCGGACCTCTGCGGTTTCACGACGCTCAGCGAGAAGTTCGATCCAGAACTGATGCGCAGCCTGCAGAACGAGCTTTTCGATGAGCTCAGCCGTTGCGTCGTTGCCTATGGCGGCTTCGTCGACAAGTTCGTCGGCGATGCGCTCCTGGCACTGTTCGGTGCTCCGACGGCCCATGAGGACGATCCGCACCGTGCTCTCTGCGCGGCAATGGATATGGAAAGGGGCGTCGCCGAGCTCGGAGCCCGCAGACGTGAGTTTGCCGGAATTCCGCTTCAGCTTCATATCGGCATCAATACCGGTCCTGTGGTGACCGGCAGCTTCGGGACAGGCGGTGCGCGCTCCTATTCGGTAACAGGCGATACGGTCAATACAGCTCAGCGCCTGCAATCCCTGGCCGCGCCGGGCGAAATTCTCGTTGGTCCGGTAACGCACCGGCTCACCCGCCATGCCTTCGGGTTCGAAAACCTCGGGACACAGGAGTTGCGCGGCAAGAGCGGTATCGTCGCCGTGCACCGCCTCATCGGCGCGCTGGAAACGCCGCACGCCGCTCGCGGTCTGGAAAGCCTCGGCCTGCGGGCCGAAACGATCGGCCGCGATGCAGAACTGGCACGAATGACCGGCTGCCTCGAGCTTGCCTGCGCCGGCAGCGCGCAACTGGTGCAGCTCGTCGGTGAGGCGGGGATCGGGAAGTCGCGCCTCGTTCGCGATTTCCTGACCCGGATCGAGGAGGGCGATGCATTCACCGACCTCGTGGTGCGTTGCGCGGTCTGCTCGCCGCTCGGCGATCAATCCTATGGCACGCTGGCCTCGGTGCTGCGCAGTGCCTACGGGATTGCAAATCGCGAGAGTGCGGCCAAGACCGTCGAGCTTCTGACCGCTGGTCTGAGAGGACTGGGATTTCCCGAGGAGAACGTCGCGGAGCTTTCGCCGCTTCTGTTCTGCGTATTCGGTTTCGGTGATCCTGGCGATGCGCTTCGCCATCTCGAACCAGAGCAACTGCGGCGGCAGATTTTCTATGCGACGCGCACGATCATCGAGCGCCGCCTGGCGATCAGTCCGCTCGTGCTCGTCGTGGAGGACATGCACTGGGCCGATGCCGCCTCGATCGATGCCCTGCGGTTCGTACTGGATCGGCTGGAGCGGGCGCGGTTGATGATGCTGACAACCGCACGGTCCTCGGAAGAGGGCGAGGGACTGGCATCGAATCGAACCAACCGCACGATCCTCCGGCTGTCGCCGCTGTCGCTTGCCGATGGAGAACGGCTGCTGTCGCAGTTCTTCGGAGCCGAGCCTCCCACGGGTATCCGCACCGGAATTCTCACGCGGTCGGGTGGCAATCCGCTGTTCATCGAGGAAATAGTCCGCAGTCTCATCGATACCGGAATGGTGGTTTCTCGTGACGGTGCCTGGGCTTTCTCCATCGGAGATGGCGGGGCGGAGATCCCGATGAGCCTGCAGGCTATGCTGCTTGCGCGCATCGATCGGTTGCCCGCCGACATAAGGCGGTTGTTACAGGAAGCCGCTGTTGTGGGGCCGCGTTTTGAAGCCGTTCTGCTGCAGGCGGTGGCGTCGGATCGGGCAAATGTCGAAGCTGGCCTCGATGCGCTTTGCTCGGCGGAAATTCTGGTCGAGGAGATGAGAGGGCCGTCGGGCGGAACCTATGCTTTCACGCAAACCCTGCTGCACGACGTCGTTTATCACAATCTGCTGCTGCAGCGGCGCAAGGAACTGCATGGCCGGATCGGGATCGCGATGGAACGGCTGCTGCCGGCCAGCTTGCCGCGGCTCGAGGATGTCGCGTTGCTGGGACACCACTTCTGTCAAGCCGATGAGGTTGCCAAGGGCGCCCACTATCTGACCGAAGCGGGTGACCTGGCCGGAAAGGCCTACGCCAATGACGACGCGATGCGGCTCTACCTCGAAGCCTTCGCCGCGATAGGCGAACGGAGCGATATGCTGCGACAGAAGCTGACGCTCTGCGAGCGCTTGGCCGATCTCTGCATTGCTGCAGGCGACCGCACCGCTGCACTCGGCTATTGCGAGGAAGCGCTGGCGGCATATCGAGCCGGTAACGACCGGTCGGCGGCGGCGCGGATGCTGCGAAAGCTCGGCCGCCTCAATGTGAATGCCGGCAGGCGTGACCTCGCGGATGCCTTCTTCGTGGAGGCCAGCACCTGCCTGGAAGGCATGCCCGCATCCATCGAACTGGCCCATCTGCTGCAGGAACGAGGGCATCTCGCCTTCAGGCAGGGCGACCATCAGGCGGCGGCGCGCTGGGCCGATGAGGCCCTGGCGTGCCTCGCGGACGTGAACCTCACAAATGCGGAAGCGGCGCAGGCGAGAGCAGAAGCGCTGAACACCAAGGGCGTTGCTCTTGCGCGCCTGGGCTATCATCGGCAAGCGGTGGGGGAGGTCGAGGCCAGTCTTCGGGTTGCCGAGCAGGCGCAACTGCTTCGCGCGGCATGCAGGGCCTACTCCAATCTCGGCGTGCTCTACGCCATCGTCGATCCCGCCAGCGCCATCAAGGTTTGCCGGCGCGGGCTCGATCTGGCGATCGGGATCGCAGACCTTGGTTTCCAGGCAAGGCTCCACGCCAACCTTGCGGTCGCTTGCTGCACGTTCACCGACCGATGCGCGAGCGAAGGGTTACCGGCAGCGGAGCGGGCGATCGAGATCGACCGTGCGCTCGACCAGCGCGACCACCTTGCCGTGCCGCTCATCGTTCTCGGTCAGATCCATCAATGCCACGGCGAGCTGCGGTCGGCGCGGCGATGCTATCAGGAAGCGCTTCAGCTTGCGATGGAGATTGGTGAGCCGCAGCTTCTGTTTCCATGCTATGATGGACTGGCGACACTGGATCTCGAGACAGACGACATGGCGAGCGCGGAGCACAATTTCGCGTTGGCAAAAGACGTTTGTGCCCGCCATGGCCTGGATCCCGATGCACTCGTCGTGTTGCCTTTTCTGGATTGAGGAATGCGGCGGTTCGAGGCCGTCGGATAAAGCGGCGTACCGAGTTTCGTTGCCGGCGGACTGCGCCGGCGGACAAGCGAAGGAGGAGATCATGCCGGAGACCCAGACTGACAGACCCCTGAAACCAGGCGATCGCGCCCCCAATGTCGTGCTCGACGCGATCACCCGCCAAGGGAAGATAGCCATTGATGATTTTCGTGGCCAGAAACCGGTTCTGGTCGGCCTCTTTCGCGGATTGCATTGTCCCTTCTGTCGTCGCCAGATTGCGGCCATGGCGAACCTTGCCGGCGAGCTGCAGCAGAAGGGTATCGAGAGCCTGACCGTCGTCAACACGCCGACCGAGCGGGCAAGGCTGTATTTCCGATATCACCCTTTGCCGAACCTGCTGGCCGCTTCCGACCCGGACAGGATTTCGCACCGTGCATTCGGACTCCCCAATGTGGAGTTCACGGAATCGGAAACCGCATGGCCCTACAAGGTTGGGCTCAACGTGGTGAACTCGATGCGCGTCGACATGCCCGAACTGCCACGGCCAATGGATCCGATGGCGGCGACGGAATACCTCGACAAGGCCGACGGGTACGAATTCAACGATGACGACAGGCGGATGATCGCCGGAGGCGAAGGACAGCTCGTCGGTGAATTCCTCCTCGACCGAGATGGCTTTGTCCGCTGGTGCTTCACCGAGGTGGCGGATGACGGACGCCACATGTTCGGCGTTCCGGCACCTCAGGAAGTGATGTCGGCGGCATCTCATATCGCCGCGTGACGGGCATCAGGGCCGGCACTCTCCCTGGCCGATGATACGGAAGCCGCCGTTGCCGGCCTCGCATGCATTCGGGAAGGTGCGCATCTCAGGCCCACGCTGGCCGCAGACGGGGCGGTATTCGCGCGTGCAGATGCCTCCTGGCCTTTGCGGGCGATCTGGCTCGGGCGATGGTGGACGTGGTGGTCTCGGCTGCGGCGGCATTGGCGTGACGGGCGGTTGGCGGCGGCACTCGCCCCGGGCGACGATGGCAAAGCCGTTGGCGCGAGCCTGGCAGGCATTGCCGAACGTCTGGGTTCGTCCGCCCCGTTCGCCGCAAACAGGGGCGTATTCCATCGTACACATCTGCTGTTGTGGCGGGCGAGGGCGCGGAGGTGGTCGAGAGTAGCCGGGATCGGTCTCGACCGTGCAGGCTGAGAGCACCGGCGCAATCAAGATCAGTGCAAGCTTTTTCGCGGATAGGAACCGGGCGTGTCGCATCTGCGTCCTCGACGTTGAAGAATGTCGAGGAATTCTAGCGGAAGCTGCACGTCGGAAAAAGACCCCGGCGTGCAGATGCTATTTTCGATTGTCGTTCGATCAGTCGAAGAGACTGGAGACCGACTCTTCCTGGCTGGTGCGGTTGATGGCTTCGCCCATGAGGCTCGCCGTGCTGACCACACGGATGTTATGCGCCGACTGGACGGCCGTGGTCGGCTGAATGGAGTCGGTGATGACAAGCTCGCGAAGCTTCGATGATGTGATACGGGTAACCGCACCGCCCGAGAGCACGCCATGAGTGATATAGGCGGTGACGCTGGCGGCGCCCTGCGCGAGTAGCGCGTCGGCGGCGTTGCAAAGCGTGCCGCCGGAGTCGACGATATCGTCGATCAGCAGGCAGTCCTTGCCCGTTACGTCGCCGATAATGTTCATCACTTCGGATTCACCGGGGCGGTCGCGACGCTTGTCGACGATCGCCAACAGACAGTCCAGGCGTTTCGCGAGCGAGCGAGCGCGCACGACACCGCCGACGTCGGGCGAAACGACCATGACATTGCCGAGATTGTAGTTCGCCTTGATGTCGCGTGTCAGGATCGGCACGGCATAGAGGTTGTCTGTCGGGATATCGAAGAAGCCCTGGATCTGGCCTGCATGCAGATCAAGCGTGAGAACGCGATCGGCGCCAGCTTCGGTAATGAGGTTCGCGACGAGCTTGGCCGAGATCGGGGTACGGCCGGAAGCGCGGCGATCCTGGCGGGCATAGCCGAAGTAGGGAAGGACCGCCGTGATGCGACGTGCCGAAGAGCGGCGCATCGCGTCGATCATGATCAGCAGTTCCATCAGATGGTCATTCGTCGGGAAGGACGTCGACTGTACGAGGAACACATCCTCGCCGCGCACATTTTCCTGGACTTCGACGAAGATTTCCTGATCGGCAAATCTTCGGACGGTGGCTCTGCCTAAGGGCACATTGAGATAGTTGCAGATCGCTTCGGCGAGATGCCGGTTCGAATTGCCTGCGAAAACCTTCATCTTGGTCCGCCTGTTACCTGCTGATAGCCGCGCTTTTTAGCCAGCTTCTTCGTGAATGCAAGCGTAAAGGCGCCTCACGCTTCCATATTTCTGAAAAGCTTGTGGCTTAGCCGCCACGCGTCTCGCGCCACGTCGAAAACTCGCTGATCGTTCGCGATGCGATCTGCTGCATCACGGATGCCGGAACGCCTGCCCACGGGTCCTTGGCAGAAGACGGCACCTGTTCCTGTCCCTGTATGCGGTGGAGGCGGGCGCCACTGTTATCAAGCACGTCCCAGACGTATACCACGGTGACATTTCCGCTGTCGGTGAAGGCGGAGAGATAGCCCTTCAGGATATAGGCGGTGCTGTTGTCGTTGGAGCTCTTGATCGAAAGGCCGTGGGCGCGCGCTTCATTGCCGAGCTGCCTGGACAATGGAGTGACCGCCTGGACCGGGGCGCCGATGATCGGAAGGAAGCGCACCGTCGCGCCACCCTGTGCCGGAGCAGACCGTACCATTGCCGTCTGTTCGGGTTTCGCCGCGGGCTGCTCGACCATATCCTCTTCTTCGGCCTGCGCGTTCGATACCGGCTCGGAGAGCGGCTGGTTCTGGATCGGCGCTGAAACCGCGGGCGAGCGGGTTTCGCTCTGCAGCGCCAGTGCCTGTTCGTCCATGGTCGTCGGCGGGGCGCCGCTTCCCGGCCTTGGCTGCTGAACGTAGGCCGGTTGTTCGACATAGGCCGGATGATAGCCGCCGCTATTCTGCCGAGACTCGACTGCAAAGGCCTGTCTGTGTGAGGGTGCGCCAGCCATCCGCTCGGCTTCGCCCTGGCTGACGGGGGATGAGCGCTGTGCGCTCGAGGTTTCGCCGATGTCGACGAGAGGCGTCAGCGTCAGTGCATCCGTGGTGTTGCAGGCAGAGAGCAGGGCAAGGCATGCAAAAATCGTGGATGCTGTCGCAAGTCGCGTCATCCCTCGTGTCGTCCTTCCCGCATGCGCGTACAGCCCCGGCTGACTTTATGACGGCGCGGGTCGGTCCGTGTCAATTGCGGATTGTCGTCGATCAAGGCTCAGACGTTGAGGAAGTCGAGCGGATGCCGGGAAAGGGCTCGCGGTGCGCCATCGGTGGTCAGATAGGTCTGGCCAAGCGTCATCGCGGCACCGCTGTCGGAGTCCATGATGATCATATGGAGGAAAAGCGACATGCCGGGCTCTATCGGCTGCGGGTTGCCGACATGGAACATCTGGTGCTCCATCCACGAGGGGGAGAAGCGGGCACCCAGCGAGTAGCCGCAGGCGTTTAGGCGATGGCGTGCCAGTCCGCGCTCGTCCATGATTTTGGCGTGCATGTCGAAAACATCGCCAAAAACCTTGCCTGGCGTGAGGACGGTTTCGGTCGCCTGCATGGTCTCCAGGCAGGCATTGTAGAGCTCGCGATGGCGATAGCTCGGCTCTCCGATCACGATCGTTCGCATCATGGCCGCATGATAATGCGCATAGGCGCCGGCCCATTCGAGCGTCAGCTGGTCGTTTGCGTCGAGCTTGCGACGACCTGCCTTGTAGCGGCAGAGCAAGGCGTCCTGCGCGGAGCCGACAATGAACTCGTTGGCGGCGTAGTCGCCGCCGCCGGCGAGCACAGCTCCCTGCATCGCGGCCAGGATTTCAGCTTCGTCAGCGCCGGGCTTCGTCAGGGCGAGGGCAGCGTCAAGTGCGTCGTCGGCAAGCGCTGCTGCCTTCTCGACATAGGCGATCTCGGCGTTGCTTTTGATCAGCCGCAGCCGGCTGACGAGGTAGGACGCATCGATGATCTGGCCGAACGTGGTCAGTTGCGTATCCAGCTGGCGGGCAACGCGTCCGGTCATTCCATGCGTGTCGTACTCGACCCCGATGCGGGCGCCGAGCAGGTCCATATCGACCAGCATGTTCTTCAGGTCGACCGTTGGATCGGCGTTCACGCGGTCGACCCAGATCTGGATATTGTCGAGGATCGAGGTGTGGCGCGCCTGCCTGAGGTCGGCCGATCGCGTCAACAGCGCCATCGTACCGTCGGCCTTCACGACGAGCGTCTGGAAGAAGCAGTAGCCAAAGGTGTCGTATCCGGTCAGCCAGTACATGCTTTCCTGCGCGAACAGCAGGACCGCATCCAGCTTTTCTTCCTTCATCCCGTCCGTCAGCCGTATCAGGCGATTTGCGAATTCGGTCTTTTCGAAATGAAGGGCCATGTCGTTCAAACCTCCCTGATGGCAATCGCCGAGATCTGCCGGCCGTAGTCCGGTTCGCGATTGTGCGTCGTTCGGCGATAGGAGAAGAAGCGTTCGTTGTCGGGATAGGTGCAGATGCCGAGGCTTTCGGCACGAATGCCGGCTGCCCGCAGTCTGTCGACGGTCAGCGTCGGAAGATCGAACATCGCGTGGCCGGGTTTCGACGACGGGGTGAAATAGCGTTCGTAAGCCGGGTCGTAGGCGAGGAAGCGATCGACAAATTCCGGGCCGACCTCGTAGCTGCTTCTGCTGATCGAAGGGCCAAGGCACGCGACGATCGTCTGGCGTGTGGCGCCGAGTTTCTCCATCGCGTCGATGGTGTTTTCGAGAACGCCCGTCAGCGCGCCCTTCCAACCGGCGTGGGCCGCACCGATGATGCGGTGTTCGGGATCGGCGAAAAGGATCGGGCCGCAATCGGCGGCGAGCACGCCCAGCACAACGCCCGGCGTCGCCGTCACCATCGCATCGGCTGCGGGGCGGGTGCCGTCATATCCGGGCTTGATGACCACGACATCCGGCGAATGGACCTGATGAACGGTGGCAAGACTTGCCTCCGGTAGATCGAACCATTCGGCGACGCGCCTGCGGTTCTCGACGACCTTTTCACGCGCGTCGTTCGAGCCGAGGCCGACATTCAGTCCTCGATAAATTCCCTCGGACACGCCGCCCTGCCGGGTGAAGTATCCATGGCGAATGGCCTCGCCCGTCGCCTCTGTCAGAAGGGCGCTTTGGAGGGGTGCCGGGGAGGGCGTGTCAGTCATCAGCAATTCCGAGATTTGTATGGGCTTCTTTCGAAACGGTCTTCAGCAAGGGCGAATGTTGGTCAGTCGAAAACATCCTGTCAATCTACTGGTCGAAACGGCATGAGATCGACCGCCGGATAGGAAACGGCCATGACCTTGAACAGTTCCCCCATCTTGCCTTCGCCTTCACCGGCCAGTCGATCGACTGCCGCCTGGATCATCTGCTGGGTATTCGGCTGGCGATCGCGGCCGAGAGCAGCAGCGCGCTCCAACAGGCCAAGACCGACGAGAAAATCGCCCTGATGGAGCAGCCCGTTCAGATAGAGGCCTGATGCCTGGGCGGTTTCCGCAAGTGCTTGAAAATCGACATGGCTGGTCAGGTCGGCTTCACCGGGATGCGCCAGCGGCGGGTCGAATTCATGCATGCGGACGGCCTGAAGCGTGTCGCCGAAACCTGTGATCAGGTGGCCGTAGTCGATCGCAAGCGCGGTGCCGCCGAACTGCATCAGGCGGTTGCCGATCGCCGTCATCACAGACTGACGCGCAGGCGAGATCTCGAACAGCGTCCCGACCGGAACCGACGAGGCTTGAGCGGGCAGCAGGGATGGGTCGATGCCGGCGACGCCGACGCCGAACGACAATTCGTCCTGCGCATCGACGCCCACCATCCGCTCGCGGAAGCCGGTCGGCGTCTTGATGAACTGCCGTATCGGGATCGCATCAAAGAGCTCGTTGGCAGCGATCAGGGTGAAGCCCTGCGGTACTTCGTCGAAGCTGTCGTGCCAGTTGATCCTGCCCTCGTGCGCCACAAGTGTTTCCTGCTGGACATCCCGCAGGCGTTCGCTCGTTTCGACCAGATGAATGCTCATCGCATCGAAAAGAGGCGGCGCGAGGCGCTCGATGACGCGAAGCATGTCGGCCATCATGGTCCCGCGGCCGGGTCCGATTTCCACCAATCTTGCATCGGCAGGCGCACCGTGGCGCTGCCAGGCATGGACAATGAAGACGCCGATCATTTCGCCGAAGAGCTGGCTGACTTCAGGGGCGGTCACGAAATCGCCCGAACGGCCGAAGGGTTCGCGTGTCCTGTAGTAGCCGTGATCCGGGTCAGCCAGGCAAAGCGAAAAGTAATCCGTTACGCTGATCGGACCGTTGGCCTGGATGATCGTCTTGATCTTTTCCGCGAGAGCAGTCGTCACGGGCTCCTCCGTACCGGCACAGGTCAGCTTTGCAGGGCTGCGCGGCTGCGGGCACGGACGATCGCCCACAGGCCAAGCAGGACCATCGGCGAGGAAAGAACCATTCCCATGGTCAGCCAGTTGGTTCCGAGCAGATAGCCAAGCTGCGCATCGGGCTCGCGGAAGAACTCGACGAAGATTCGCGACAGCGCATAGCCGCAGACGAATACGCCGGTAACCAGCCCCGGTGTCTTCAACGCGCGGAAGACGTAGATCAGGACCGTCAACACCAGCAGGAGAACGATGCCTTCGAGGCCCGCTTCGTAAAGCTGGCTCGGATGGCGGGCGAATGGACCGCCGTTCGGGAACACGAACGCCCACGGCACATCCGTCAGGCGGCCCCAGAGTTCGCCGTTGATGAAGTTTGCGATGCGGCCGCAGAACAGGCCGATCGGAACGACGGCCGAGACGATATCGAAGAGGTTCCAGAGCGGAATGCCGTTTCGCCTGGCGAAGATGATCATCGCAATCGTGGTACCAGTCAGGCCGCCGTGGAACGACATGCCGCCGTTCCAGATCTGAATCGCTCGGATCGGGCTCTCGATGACGGCAGGCATGTCGTAGAAGAGAATGTAGCCGATGCGGCCGCCGAGAACGATGCCCAGTGCCACCCAGACAATGAAGTCGTCGAGTTGGGTCTTGGAGATGGGCGAGACGTTGCCCGGCCAAAGGGCGTCATTGCCGGCAATCAGGCGCGCGTAGTACCAGCCGAGCATGATGCCCGCGACATAGGCGAGGCCATACCAGTGAATGGCGATGGGGCCGATCGAAAAGGCGATCGGATCGATATTAGGAAAAGGCATGATTGCCAGGAGGTTGGCTACTGTCGGCAAGGTGTCCCCATCCGCTGGCGCACAGACCTATCGAGGGCTGAAAGACTCAATGTCCGTACGCGTCTTCGAAGTGCAAAGGCATCCGATCCGCGTCTTTTTCAAGGCGCTCGGCACCCAAGGTTGGCGGAAGATGGCCCTGCGCCGACGGGCGGTCAAGTCGATTGTGAGCGATGGGTCACGCGGGCTGCTCCTTATCCAGCGCAAAGCGCTTGCATCCTTAACGGCGAAGCCCTACCTCATTTCCGAGGGCCACCGATGGCCGGAATTCAAGTGTTTCAAAGGGAGTAGTCCGCCATGACGACAGGGACAAACCGCATCATGGACGAGTTCGCCAAGCTCATGACCGATGCGGCTGGCGCAGCCCAGGGCGTGCGCAAGGAAATCGAAACGGCTTTCAGTGCGCAGGCCGAGCGCTGGCTCAACAGCCTTGACGTCGTCAAGCGTGAGGAATTCGAGGCTGTTCGCGAGATGGCCATCAAGGCTCGCGACGAAAACGACGCGCTGCTGGCGCGCATTGCTGCTTTGGAAGAGAAGCTGGCAGCAGCCGGCAAGTAATCCCGTTCTGACACAGGTCGCGGTGTGACCTTTAAGAGACACGCCGCGGCTACGCCCAAAAAATCAGGTGTGCTTATCCACCTGTGGACACTGCCAAAAAAGCCAATTCGCAGAGTCGTTTAATCCCTCCTCCTGAATGCAAATCCGAAGACCTTTCCACAGTGGCGTTCCCTAAAAGGCCTCTCATGGGGCTGGCATACCCCCGGACGCATTATACACTGATTTTAAATGATGATTCGAAGCGGTTGGTAAGCTCCAGGCAGGGTAACTGCGTAAGTCTGGTAGCGGTTCAACGGTCATCTGGGTTGGTGGTTTCCGGTAGCTGCGTGTGTTCTTGCTTGCGTCGTGTTTGACGTAGTTGGGCCGCATTCACTCCGGTCAAGAAGGTGCTGCATGAGCCTTATGGAATTGGAAGTCGAGCGTCAGTCGAACCCGGTCGATATGATCGAGTACGTCGCCGCCAATAACGACTGGGCTTTCGAGCGGTCTGGCGACGATGAAATCGCGATGACGGTCGAAGGCAAATGGACGGACTACCACGTCTCCTTTTCCTGGATGGAAGAGTTCGAAGCGTTGCATCTTGGATGCGCGTTCGACGTCAAGGTTCCGGAACAGCGGGTCAACGAGGTGACGAAGCTTCTGGCCGGCATCAATGGCCAGGTGCTGATGGGGCATTTCGACCTCTGGCGCCAGGAAGATGTCATTATTTTCCGTCAGTCTCTTCTACTTGCTGGTGGCGCAGAGCCGACGAACCGTCAGGTCGAGGTGTTGCTTGCGAGCGCGCTCGATACTTGCGAGGCCTATTATCAGGCCTTTCAGTTCGTGATCTGGTCCGGCATGGATGCTGCCCGCGCCATGGAAGCGGTTCTGTTCGAAACGGTAGGCGAAGCGTAAGATGATTTCAGGTGTTTCGGCGTCGGCGCCCATCGTTCTTGTGGGCGCCGGTAACATGGGCGGCGCAATGCTGGCAGGCTGGCTGAAGAGCGGCGTTGCCGGCGGTTCTGTCGTCGTTGTCGATCCCGGCCCGTCCGAGAAGATGATGGACGCAATCCGGGATGCCGGCGCAACGCATGTTACGGCGGTTCCCGCGGACCTCAAGGCGGGTGTGCTTTTCATCGCCGTCAAGCCGCAGGTCATGGAAACGGTGTTGCCGGCTGTCAAAAGCGCCGTCGGCGCCGGGACGGTGGTCGTTTCGGTTGCTGCCGGCAAGACGCTGAAATTCCTTGAAACGCACCTTGGCGAGGCGGCGATGGTTCGCGCCATGCCGAATACGCCCGCCATGGTCGGGCGCGGCGTTACCGGCGCTTTTGCCAATGCAAAAGTAACCGAACAGCAGCGTGACCAGGTACAGGCGCTGTTGCGTGTTTCGGGTCCTGTGGAATGGGTGCCAACAGAAGCGGACATCGATTCCGTCACGGCTCTCTCGGGCAGCGGCCCGGCGTATGTGTTCTATCTCGTCGAGTGTATGGCAGAAGCAGGCCGTAAACTTGGCCTGCAGGCGGACCTTGCCATGCGCCTCGCACGGGAAACTGTCGCGGGGGCTGGTGAACTCTTGCACCAGTCCCCCGACGACGCCTCGCGTCTGAGGCAGAACGTGACGTCGCCCGGCGGCACGACAGCAGCGGCATTGTCGGTCCTGATGGCCGAGGATGCGATGCAGCCTTTGTTCGACAAGGCGCTCGAGGCAGCCCGCAAGCGTGCCGAAGAGCTTGCCGGCTGAGGGAACCCATTTATGGCCGAAGAAATAACCTATGCCGATTTCGAGCGCGTCGAAATCCGGGTCGGGACGATCGTCGAGGCAAGCCCGTTTCCGGAAGCACGCAAGCCGGCGTTCAAGCTGCTGATCGATTTCGGACCGGAGATCGGCCTGAAGAAATCGTCGGCACAGATTACCGTCCACTACACGCCGGAGAGCCTTGTCGGTCGACAGGTCCTCGGCGTCGTCAACTTCCCGCCACGGCAGATCGGCCCGGTCCGCTCGGAAGTGCTGACCCTTGGTTTTGAGGACGAGGCCGGTGCGATCGTGCTTGCCGCGACCGACAAGCAGGTGCCAAACGGCAAGAAGCTGATGTGATCAGTGGATGTCTCGCGACAGCGGATCTGTCAGCGTGAAATCATGAAATGTTGCCTCGAAGCCGGCGCGCTGCGGGGAGCAAAACACCGGGCCGACATCGAGTTCGTCGAACTGCGGGTCGAACCATGCGAGCCGCGCCATGCGCCAGTCGGCCATTCCGTCCGTTCTGTACTGGATGAAAAGCGCATCGCCATTTCTCGTTACCCTGACGTTTATCCGGTCGAAGGCATGATCAAGGCGAAAGGCTGACCAGTCTGAACGCTTGTTCGTGACGACGACGCTGAAATGCTTGGCACCGTCGGTGTATTCGATGCCGCATTTCATCCAGTTCGTTTCGTCGGCTCGCACCATGAGCCCTGCCTGGTCATAGAGCGCCTGATAGTCGGCGGAAAAGCAGACCTCGGCGGTGAAGTCGCCGCGACGTCTCATGTGGAGGAAATGTCCATCGTCGCGATGGAAGCCGTAGTAGGTTTCCTGCCAGAAATCAGTGTTCTCGCCGGAGCGGACGAGCAGCGAGCCGTCAGGCTGCTCTTTGGCGAGCGGCGGCGGGTTGAACCATTTCATTCCAGAGGAAACGAAGGCCATCGGTCCTCACGCCGGTACGCGGATCGTTGCGCGCAGCCCGCCGAGGGGACTGTCGCCGAGCGTGACATTGCCGCCATGGCTGCGGGCGATGTCGCGAGCGATCGCCAAGCCGAGTCCCGTGCCTGAGGCATCGAGATTGCGCGCTTCGTCGAGCCGGAAGAAAGGCTTGAAGACATCCTCGCGGTTCTTCTCGGGAATTCCTGGGCCATCGTCATCGAAGGTGACCGTCAGCCATTTCGCGCTGTGCTTGGCATCGATCTTGAGCGTATTCGCATAGCGGCGGGCGTTCGACGCAAGGTTGGTAACGAGGCGTGTAAAGGCGTTTGGCCGGACGGAGATAACGTCTTCGCCCTCGATCGAATAGGCGAGGTTCTTTCCGTTCAGGGTGAAGTCCGGCTCGAGTTTTTCGAAAAGGTCGCTGAGTTTCAGTTCGCCGACATCTTCTTCGACTTCGGTTCGCGCAAAGGCCATGTAAGCCTCGAGCATCGACTGCATGTCGTTGATGTCTTCGTTCAAGCCCTGAAGGTCCGGATGATCGCCGGCAAGCGCAAGCTGCAGTTTGAAGCGCGTCAGGATGGTGCGCAGGTCGTGGCTGACCCCCGTCAACATCGCGGTGCGCTGCTCGATCTGGCGTTCGATGCGCTCGCGCATGAGAATGAAGGCGAGGCCGGCGCGGCGCACTTCGTCCGCGCCACGCGGATAGAAGTTGTCGGCTTTCTGTCCCTTGCCGAAACTCTCGGCGGCAGCCGCCAGCGCCTGGATCGGTCGGATCTGACCGCGCAGGAAGAGGATTGAGATGCCGATCAGGACGAGCGATGCGCCGACCATCCAGACAATGAAGATATGGGTATTCGAGGCGTAAGTCTGGCTGCGCCGCGCAAGCACGCGCAGGATCTTGTCCGCGAGCTTGACGCGGATTTCGACCAGATTTGAATCGCCGACCGTATCGATCCAGAAAGGTCGCTTGATCTGGTCGGTGAGTTCATCGCTGAGAATGCCGTCGAGGATGGAGAAGAACGGCTTGATCCGGGGCGGCGGCAGCTCGCCATCAGGCTCGACGGAGATCTGCAAGCCGAGCTGATCGCGCGCGATGCGCGTGACTTCGCTGTAGTCGGTATCCTGCGGATAGGTTTCGATGATCTGGATGATCGCGGCGATGTCGCGCGTGACGGCCATGGAAAGCCGCTGCGTGACCATCTGCCAATGCCGTTCCATAAACACGGCCGCCACCACCGACTGTAGCAGCACCATTGGAATGATGATGATGAGAAGGGAGCGGACATAGAGGCCCGTCGGGAGATAATGGCGCAATCTGCGGGTTATCAAGCGCCAGCCATGCGCAGGCCCGCGGTCCTCGCGCCGCAAAGAGTCGAATGTCACCATCTAAACCGCCGGTCCTGACATTGGGCGTTCAATCGATGCTCAGCCGGTATCCTATACCACGAACCGTCTGGAGCCAGACCGGATTTGCCGGATCGTCTTCGATTTTCCTGCGCAGGCGATTGATCTGCACGTCGATCGTCCGTTCGCCGACGTCCACGTCGTTGCCGATCAGTTCGTGGCGCGGGATCGTGTCGCCGGCGCGTTTTGCGAAGAGCAGCATGATTTCCTGCTCCCGGTCGGTGAGGCGCACGACTTCGGACGCCTTCTTCAGTTCCTTGCGGGTCAAAGAGAAGGTATAGGGCCCGAACATCACCTGTTCGATCTTCGGCGTGTCGTTGGAGGCGTTGCGGCGCAGGATGTTGTTGATGCGCAGAACGAGCTCGCGCGGATCGAAGGGCTTCGACAAATAGTCGTCCGCGCCGGCCTCCAGACCGGCAATCCTGTTGCCGGATTCGGCGAGCGCCGTCAGCATGATGATCGGCACGTTCTTGATTGAACGCAGCCCCTTGGTCACGTCGATACCGGACTCGCCGGGCATCATCACGTCCATCACGATGAGGTCGAAATCGAGACCGGCCAGTTTGCGCCGTGCTTCGGCGCCGTCGGCGGCCACCGTCACCCGGAAGCCGTTCTCCGCCAGATAGCGGTTGAGAAGGGCGCGGATACGGGTGTCGTCGTCCACAACGAGCAGATGAGCCGCATCGTCCGAAATCACTGTCTTTGGCGCCATTCAGTCCGCTTTCGAATTTTATGTGTTCCGCATGCCCCTCAGGAAGGCTTTGACACCCTCCCGCATTTCGGCAGAAGCCCCGTCGAATGCCTTCTCAATACGGCGCGATTGCGGCTCCGCGAGTGCGAAGGCCAATTCGCGGCCTGCTTCGGTCGGATAGAGCTTGCGTTGCCGCCTGTCTTCCGGACCAGCAATCTGGCGAATATACCCCGAATCGATAAGTTGTTTGAGTACCCTTGCAAGACTCTGCTTGGTTATCTTCAACGTATCGAGCAGATCGGCAACGGTCATGCCCGGGTTTCGGTTAACGAAATGCACCACGCGGTGGTGGGCGCGCCCGAAGCCACTTTTCGCCAGGATGGCATCCGGATCGGAAACGAAATCGCGATAGGAGAAAAACAGCAGCTCTATGATGTCAAAGTCGATGATACCGGTGCTTTCCATCGGCATTTTCAGCGGTTCGGGCTTTGTCGCTGCTGGGCTGGTCTTCCGTGCCAATTTGGCATTTCCTCTCTTCGGGTGGCATCCAATGCGGGGTGCTGCTGGTGCCGTCCTATCGCTATTTTAGGGGTAGGCCATCCGGCCGGGTAGGGCTGTAACCTCGCTTGATTCGCAAACGTTCTGTCGCGACAGACTTCCCCACAGATATTCCCCGTTCCAGTGGATAGAACGCAATCGGGACAACAATCAACAGGGATGGCGCAGAACAGATGCAAGGCAACGGGTGTCCGCTGCAGATGGTTCTGCCAGAGTCCGGGAATTTGTTGATGGCGGGAGCCGGCGGCTGGCCGGGATCAAGACGCGACCAGCCGCCTGCTGCTTACCGTGCTTTCGCTGCGACGGCGCCGACGATGGTCGACAGGATGCCGCCGCCGATCAGGCCACCGATGCCGTCGGCCACGAGGCCGGTCATCGCAGCTTCGCCGCCGAACATGCTGAGCAGCATGCCGCCGCCGATGCCGCCGATCGCACCGACAATCGTGCGGGCGACGACGCTTATCGCCACCTGCTTCAACGCACCACTCGCGGCATTCCCGCCGACCGCGCCGGCGATTACTTGTGTCAGGATTGGTATGAGTGCTTCCATGATTTTCCCTCCTTCGCGTTTCCTCAAACGCCGTTGCCGGCTGCGCGATCGTCTGCGGATGGCGAGCCACACAGGCGATCCGAAGTCCGATGAGGTCATGGATGTCGTCTGAATATCAGGATGTTATCATATGGTGAATGGAAAATAAACGGATGGCAACCCATGCGGGAGACGATAAAGCAAAGGCAGCGTCGAGCGCTGCCTTTGCTTGTTGATCAGTCCATCACTGATAGACGTAGACGATCCGGCGCGTGCCTGGATCGACCAGCACGGGACGGTCGTTGATCCTCACATAACGATACTGGTAGTCAGGAATTTCCTCGAAGGCCACGTCGCCAGGTACCGTTGCACCGACGACGACGTCGCCGCCGAGGCTGACGGTTTCGCCGGGGTTGGTTTCAACGTAGGTCGTCACGGTCTCCGGCGGGGAGATTGCTTCCACGGATCCGACCGGTCCAAGCAGTTCGTCACCGGGGTTGGGTTCGGTCTGCGCAACACTTGCCGTCGTTTCATATGTCACGACCGGAACGCCGAGATCCTCGCGGTTCTGATCCACGACCACCTGCGCTCCACCCTGATCGACCTGAAGATATTCAGCGTAGACCCAGCCACGCATCCCGTTCACGTCAACCCGGCACCAGCGGCTTCCGGCGACGCAACCATCCAACAAAGTCTGTGAGCCGCGCGTTGCCACGCCGACTGACGGATATTGAGTGCCCGGACCAGCGCGAACATTCAGGTCGTTGATGGCCGTCGCGGTCATTTCCGCCCTGGCAAGACCGGCGCTCGCCGCCACGATCACGCCAGCCAGGAAAAGATTTCGTTTCAAGGTCATCTCGCTTTTCTCCTTGTATTGGATGCTCGTTAACGTGCGGGAAGGGATCCGGTTCCGGATTCCGGACGTGTGGCTAGTGGAGCGGAGAGGTCGCCGAGAACGCAGTGTTCGAAAAAATACGGCTGCACGCGCGGGCGTTTCTGACTATACCCATGCTCTCTCAGAGACGAAGCGAGGCACATATGGGCATGCTCCAGGCCGGGATCGTACCGGTAACCGCGTTCCAGCAGAACTGCACTATCCTTTTCGATCCCGACACCAAGGAAGGTGTCGTCGTCGATCCAGGCGGGGATGTCCCTATCCTCCTGCAGGCGATCAAGGAAAATGGCTTCGTCATCAAGGAAATCTGGCTGACGCACGGGCATCTCGATCATGCCGGCGGCGCCAAGGAGCTGAAGGAAGCGCTCGGCGTCGATATTGTCGGACCGCACGAAGACGATCTCCCGCTTCTGCAGCGCATCGAGACGCAATCGCAGAAATACGGGTTGCCGCCCGGCATGCAGAACGTCGTTCCCGACCGGTGGTTGAAGGACGGCGACACCGTCTCCTTCGGCAATCATAGTTTTGAAGTATATCATACGCCGGGGCACGCGCCCGGACATGTGATATACTTCAATCGTGCGCAGAACTTCGCTCACCTCGGCGATGTTCTATTCAATGGGTCGATCGGCCGAACGGATCTTCCCGGCGGCAATCATCAACAGTTGCTCGATTCCATCCGCGACAAGGTGCTGCCGCTCGGTGATGACGTCGGCTTCATCTGCGGTCATGGCCCGGGCAGCCGCATCGGCGACGAGCGTCGAAGCAACCCCTTCCTGCAGGGAATCTGATCGTATCAAACAAAAAGCGCCGCGAGACGCGGCGCTTTTTCTAGTTCGGATAGATGCTGGAGATCAGCTGGCGACGCAGAAATGGCTGCGGCCGTCGTTGCCGATGAACGTTCCGCTGCGCGGATCGAAGGTGCGGTAACGGTACGAGCAATAGCGCTCCCATTGCGGCGTCCAAGGCTCGACCTCAGCGCGAACCGGTACCGGGCGATAGTAGTAACGCGGAGGAGGGGCGCGGTAGACTGGCGCATCCTCATACTCATAAGGCGGGTCGATGTAGCGCGGTTCATCGTAGCGCGGGGCGCTGGCGATAGCCGATCCGACGATCAGGCCAGTCGCAAGGCCGACGGCACCGCCTACCAGCGCATCGTCGTTGTGGTTATGGCGATAGCGCCAATCGTCAGCCGAAGCCGTGGCGATCGACGAGAAGGTGATCGCAGCGGCTGTCGCCGTCAAGAAGAGGGTTTTAGCGAGGCTGTTCATCGTGTTCTGTCCTGTTTAGTCCGATCACCGGTGTTGCACTCTGATGATGGCAACGTAAGGGCCGGCTCGTGAATACAGGCTGAACAACAAAACCCGGCATTCCTGCCGGGCTTCAACTCGAATTGACAGCGTTGGCTGGAGGCTCAACCTGCGATTTGCAGGTTTACAGCCTTGGGGCCCTTGCCGCGGCGGTCCGGCTCCGTGTCGAAGCTTACCTTCTGGTTTTCCGTCAGTCCGGCGAGGCCCGAAGCCTGCACGGCAGAAATGTGAACAAAGATGTCGGCGCCGCCCTTGTCCGGCTTAATGAAGCCGAAGCCTTTGTCGGTATTGAAGAATTTTACAGTGCCAGTCTCGGCCATGCGTCAGGTCCTTTTATCTCTGCCCACCATCCACACGGGCAGCATTACACTTTGCCTCCTCACGGAGACGCTTGGCAGGCAATTATTGAATTGTGAGAAAAAGGTCCCCTCTATCTCAATCAGGCTCACCGCGAGACTTTCGCTCGCTTTATCGGAACCGACCGACCGGAATATTAGCGTCTCCGGCGCGCACATTATTAAGGACTTCCCATGCTCGCAAAATGCCCGAACGCAGTGAGAGTGCTGCGATTATTAGAATTTGGCAAGTAAAAGTTTTTTTTACGGCAGTGCCTCGCGGCACGCGCAAAGCTGCTTCAAGATGCGTTTTGCGCAAAAAAAAGCTCACTGGGCGTTGCGACAGACGGTTTTATATCGTCGGCAATATAGTTTCGGGGCAGATTTTCCCAAAAATGCAACGTTAACGCGATCTGCCTCGCGTTATCATTTTCTTAAATTTTTCGCTTTCAACCCAATTTTGGGCTTGCTGAAAGGCGATTTGTGGCACGTCGGCGCGCCAATTCGGGCACCAGCTCAACCACAAGCATGGCGAAAAACATTAACGCGCATCCCACGTAACCGATGGGCCGCATCGTCTCGTTCAGCAGCAATGCGCCGAGCGATGCGCCGAAGAGCGCTTCCGAGGACAGGAAGATCGCGGCTTGCGACGATGTCGTATATCGCTGGCCGATGATCTGCAGGGAAAAGGCGATGCCGGACGAGAAGAGACCGACGTAGAGGATTTCCGGAGCCGCACCGAAGATTGCGTCCCAGCTGATCGGCTCGTTGACCAGCGCAACGGCGAGGGCGCATACGCCTGTTATCGCGAACTGCGCAGTGGACAGCGCGAGCGGACGCTCGGTTTCCGAAACGGCGATGCCGGCAAGCGTGATCTGGCAAGCCCAGAATACCGCGCATACCACGGTAAGGAGATCGCCTGTCGATAGAGCGGACAGTTCGCCGCCCGACAGCAGGTAGATCCCCGTCAATGCCATCAGCGAACCCGGCCAAATCACCCAGTGCGGCGTGCGACGGAGAAAGACGACAGCGATGAGCGGGACGAAAACGACGTAAAGGCCTGTGATGAAGCTGGAATTCGTTACCGTGGTCGTCTGCAGGCCCAACTGCTGGGTGGCCGCGCCGCCAAACAGGGCAAGGCCGGTGAGAAGGTAAAGCTTGAAATGGCGAGGCGTGGTCTTGAGCTTAGCCTTGCGGCTTTCCATCAGCGCGAACGGCAAGACCGCCATTGCCGCAATGACGAAGCGGAGGCCGATGAACCAGAACGGACCGATCGCCTTCATCGCCGTCGACTGCGCAACGAAGCCACCACCCCAGATCGCTGCTGCAAGCAACAGAAGTAGGTTCGCCTGAATGCGCGTCATGTCGTCCTCGAATGGGGGGAAACGGCTTGTTGTCGGCGAGCGTTAACAGTTGCCTTTCGTTTGGGCAAGGGCATGCGATGGGCAATCATTCCGCCGGAGCGCGCGAAACGCGCAGCAATGCGCCGTCGTCTTCGTCCGTCACGATCAGCAACGCACCATCAGGAGCGACCACGATATCGCGCATGCGACCGTAAGCTCCGTCGAACATTCTTTCCTCCGCTACGAAGGCGCCTTCTGTGTCGCGCTGCATGCGCGACAGAAGCTGGAACTTCAGTGCCGCGACGAGGAAATCTCCGTCCCACTCAGGAAACATCTTTCCCCGGTAGACCGCCACGGCGCCGGGTGCGATCGACGGATCCCAATAGTAGAGAGGTTGCTCCAACCCTTGCTTCGAGGTGCCTTCGCCGATCTCGGCTCCCGAGTAGTCGCGGCCATAGGTGATGATCGGCCAGCCGTAGTTCTTGCCGGGCTCTATGAAGTTGATTTCATCGCCGCCGCGCGCACCGTGCTCGACCGTGTAGAGCTTGCCGTCGGCACCGTCGAAGGTGATGCCCTGGGGATTGCGGTGCCCCTTCGACCAGATCTCAGGCAGGGCTTTGCTGCCGTCCTTGAACGGATTGTTGGCGGGGATCGTGCCGTCGGCGTTGATGTGGATGATCGCGCCGGCATCGTCTTTCCAGTCCTGGGCGCGATCCCGGTCGCCGCGATCGCCGATGCTGACGAAGAGGGAGCCGTCCGGAGCAATCGCGATGCGCGAGCCGTACTGGATGTTACCGCTGGTGTAGCGGTTCATCCGGAAAATTGAGGTGACGTCTTCAAGCTTCGTGCCGTCTGTCGAGAGTTTCGCCCGGAAAGCTTCGGTGCCGGATCCACCTTTATCGACAGTGGCCGCAGTGAAGTAGAGTGTTCGGCTGACCTGGAAATCGGGAGCGAGTTCCACATCGAACAGGCCGCCCTGACCCGCGCCATGAACCTTCGGAACGCCTGATATCGGATCGGAGGTCTTGCCGTCGCGGATGATGCGCATCCGGCCGGGGCGCTCGGTGACGAGATAGGCGCCGTCCGGGAGAACTGCGACCGCCCAAGGGTGTTCAAGGCCGGCGGCTATGGTATCGACCTGGACTGCGACCTTCTTGGTCTCGACGGTGTCGGCGGCACGGACGGGAGACGAGAGAATGGCGGCGGCAGACAGTGCCAATGCTAAGTTAAGTCTCTGAAGTTGCTTCATTGGCGGCCTCGTCCCCTTTTTCCTGAACGTGGCGCGGCATCCTTAACGCTTCAACCCCTACGAGGCGCGCGATAACGGTTTTGTGTTCTCATGGTTCAGTCCCGAGACCGAGGGCCACTTCAGGGGGATGTGCGAAAACTCAGAGGCGGTTTTCAGGTAGAGACCGTGGCCGATCAGAAGCAGGCCGTAGACGATGAGCATTGCGATAACGCTTGCGACCGCTTTCTCGATCTTCGTCAGACGTGCGAGCGACCACCGGCCGTTCCGGGCCTGAGCGGGATCGTGGACATTGGCGGCAGCGGTTGCCATCGCCAGCTCCAGATACGTCGGCAGGGGGCCGAACTCGTCGGCGTCCTCATCGCGAATGCGCGCGTTCTGCTTCGCGGTCATCATGCATGGCCTCCGGAGAACAGCCCATAGAGGCGGCGGCGCCAGACGGCCATTCCGCTGGTTACTGTCAAGGCGAGGAGCAGCGCGGTCAGGCCGTGCAGGATCTGCTGATCGGCCGGCGACTGGAAGGTTGCGGTGGTAGAGGCTGCGAGCAGCCGTTTGTCCGTATGGACTTTCTCAGTGGCTGCAATCTTGAGCACAGGCTTTGGACCATGGAGGGCGGTGTTTAAATCGGCAGTCATTGCCCTCAGTTCAGCCCGCGGCGGTTCGCCTGCATAGGCTGCCGTCACCAGGCCGAAGGTCGTGACCAGCGATGCCGTCACGGCGACAACCGCAACCATCAGCGAAATGCAAACCCGTCTTGCGCGGAGGCGGCCAGCGGCCAATTCGTCGTTCAGAAACATGGTATACCCTCAATAACCAGTGCCCATGCCTAAAGATGCGATGGTGATGGCGGCGCGCTCACGTCCGAATTGCGGCATGCCGCGGTATTTGTTGCGGCCAATTCATGGCAAAGGCCGGTTATCTCGAAACTGTTGATTTTAGGATACAAATCCGGCGCTCTTCAGAAACCGATTCAAGTGCTTCAGAAGCTGATTCAACGACGATCATGCACATATGCGGCGAATCGCGAGCGCGGGAGGGCCGATCTATCACGAAGAATCATTGGCCCCATCACGCGTTTGGCCTTGAAAAGCCTGCTTACATTGGACATAGACCTTAGCGCAGATTTCTGGCCTCGGCCGTCTGCTAAAATCAACCGTATAGGACCGATATCATGGCCTTTCTTGCCGATGCTCTTTCCCGTGTGAAGCCTTCAGCCACCATCGCCGTTTCCCAGAAAGCGCGCGAGCTGAAAGCGAAAGGGCGCGATGTAATCGGGTTGGGCGCCGGCGAGCCGGATTTCGATACGCCCGACAATATCAAGAAGGCCGCTATCGACGCGATCAACCGCGGCGAGACGAAGTACACGCCGGTTTCCGGTATCCCTGAACTGCGCAAGGCGATCGCCGCGAAGTTCAAGCGCGAGAACGGCCTGGAATATTCCTGGGAGCAGACGATCGTCGGCACCGGCGGCAAGCAGATCCTCTTCAACGCCTTCATGGCGACGCTGAACCCCGGCGATGAAGTTGTCATCCCAGCGCCATACTGGGTGTCCTACCCGGAAATGGTGTCGCTCTGCGGCGGTACGCCCGTCATCGTTTCAGCGACGCAGGAAAACAACTTCAAGCTCCAGGCTGCCGACCTTGAAAAGGCGATCACGCCGAAGACCAAGTGGTTCATCTTCAACTCGCCGTCCAACCCGTCGGGCGCTGCTTATACGCATGACGAACTGAAGGCTCTGACCGACGTGCTGCTCAAGCACCCGCACGTCTGGGTTCTGACCGACGACATGTACGAGCACCTGACCTACGGGGACTTCAAGTTCGTCACGCCTGTCGAAGTCGAGCCGAAGCTCTACGATCGCACGCTGACCATGAACGGCGTCTCGAAGGCCTATGCCATGACCGGCTGGCGTATCGGCTATGCAGCCGGCCCGATCCAGCTGATCAAGGCCATGGACATGATCCAGGGCCAGCAGACCTCGGGTGCGACCTCGATCGCCCAGTGGGCTGCCGTCGAGGCGTTGAACGGCACGCAGGACTTCATTCCTGAAAACAAGAAGATCTTCGAAGGTCGCCGTGACCTTGTCGTATCGATGCTGAACCAGGCCAAGGGCATCACGTGCCCGTCGCCGGAAGGCGCGTTCTACGTCTATCCGTCCTGCGCCGGTCTGATCGGCAAGACGGCTCCGTCGGGCAAGGTCATCGAGACAGACGAGGACTTCGTTTCGGAATTGCTGGAAACAGAAGGCGTTGCCGTCGTTCACGGCTCGGCATTCGGTCTCGGCCCGAACTTCCGCATTTCCTACGCGACGTCGGAAGCTCTGCTCGAGGAAGCCTGCAAGCGCATCCAGCGCTTCTGCGGCGCTTGCAAGTAAGCGTCTGATCCTACTGGTTATCCAACAGGAACCCGCCGGAAACGGCGGGTTCTTTTTTGCAGGTTGGCAATTTAATCTTCGCTAATAACTGTCGCTTATCTGTCGCCCGCAATTCCTCTCACTGCGATGGCTTATGAACGTTCATCTCGATCTGGCGACAGTTCTGCTGCTGCACCAATGCTCCTTCCTGGTGGGCGCATTGTGCTTCGTTTACATGCGTCTGCAGTCGCGTAATGGTGAGGGATTGGGTGCGCTCGCAACGGGGTATCTGTCGCTGGCCCTGGCATCGGCATTTGCCGGATTGGGCGAACAGCACCGGTTGACGGTTGCCGTTTGGGGACCCGGCAGTATTATCATGGGCGCCACCGGGTATGCGCTCTTCTGGATCGGCATTCGCCGGTTAAGCAGCGGTAGGCTGCGGCGCACGGATTGGTGGGTTCTGGTCATTCCGGTCATTGCTGCCGCTCTCACGTTTGCAACGCAGTTTTATCTCATCAGCCCTGTGCGCAGCAGTGTCAGCAACGCACTGGCATTCACGTCGCTTGCGGTATCCGCCGTTTGCGTGTTGAAGGACCGTTCGCGTGAACGATTGCCGGCGCGCATACTTCTCGCCGTCTCGATTGGACTGGGCGCGCTCCTGGCCTTCCTTGTAATCCTTGGTCTTCTTGCTCCCGACATTGCGCCGATGCCGCCGATATGGGCTTTCTTTCTGCGCATCATGTGCCAGTTCGGAGTCGCGCTGTTCGTTGTCATTCTCGTGACCGAGCGAACCGAAGCCGAGTTGCGATGTGTCGCCGACACGGACATGCTGACGGGTATCGGCAACCGGCGCTGGTTCATGTCGCGCCTTCCGCGTACCGCCATCGAAGGCAACGCGCTGCTGTTGATGGATCTCGACTTCTTCAAGCAGGTGAACGATCGCTTCGGCCATGATGCCGGTGATGCGGTTCTTGTGTCCTTCGCCGAAGCGATCAGCCGCAATCTGCAGGCGGATGCGAGCTTCGGCCGATTGGGCGGTGAGGAGTTCGGACTGTACCTGCCGAGGATCACGGCAAGTGAAGCGCTTGCCATGGGCGAGAGCCTGCGTAACGTCGTGCGCGATCTTACCGTCGAGCATTGCGGTGAACGGATACCGCTGACTGTGAGTATCGGTGTCGCAGCGGTCGCGCAGCCGCAATGCTCACTGGCCGATCTCTTCAAGATGGCGGATGCAGCACTTTACGCGGCAAAGGATTCCGGCCGCGATCGCGCTGTTCTGTTCGAGCCAAGCATTCGCATCGCTGCCTGACGATCCGTCAGAGGCCGAGGAATGTCAGCATCAGGAACGTCGTGAAGAGGATGAAGTGGGTCATCCCTTCGATCGCATTCGTTTCCCCGTCGTTCAGATTGATTGCCGCTGCAATCAGCGTGATCGTTACCATCACGGTTTGAACCGGCGTCATCGCCATGACGAAGGGCTGCCCGGTGTAGAGCGCGATGCCTTCCATGACGGGGACGGTCAGAATGACGGTCGAGAGCGATGCTCCCATCGCGATATTGACCGTTGCCTGCATGCGATTGCGTAAGGCGGCGCGCAAGGCGGTGAGGATTTCCGGCGCTGCCGAGATCGCGGCGACGACGATCGCGGTAAGGGCGACCGGAGCGCCAAGATCCTTCAGGCCCTCGTTCATGAAACTGGACATGAACTCGGCCAGCAGGCCGATCAGCACCACGCCAATAAGGATCACCACAATAGACTCGGCCGTGGATCCCTCGCCATGCTCGGTGTCAGTGGCATCCTTGCGTTTTTCTGAACGCGGATAGCTGTAGCTGAAGAAGTAACTGTGCTGGCCGACCTGCATGCGCAGGAACAGACCATAAAGCGCGATCATCGCGACGATCGTGAAAGCGGAGTAATAGTGCCACTTATCGTCCGGAACGAATTCCGGGACGATCATCGAAATGCCCATGGCGGTCAGGATCATCACGCCGTAGGTCTTTCCGGAGTTGTCGTTGTACGGCTGCTCGCCGTGCTTCAGGCCACCGAGCAGGGCGGCGAGCCCGAGGATGCCGTTTATATCCAGCATCAGGGCGGCGTAGATCGTGTCGCGCACCAGGGTTGGCGAGCTTTCGCCGCTCATCATGATCGCGAGGATGATGACCTCGACGGCAACTGCGGACAGGGTGAGGATCATCGTGCCGTAGGGGTCGCCGACCTTGATCGCGAGCAGTTCGGCATGATGCGCCACCCGCATCGAGGCAAGCACGATGGTCGCGACGAGGGCTGCCGCCGCAACAAGCGCCGGTCCACGCCCCATCGCCATGATGGTGTGCTCCGAGGCGTAGGCGGCGATGCCGACGAGAAGCGCCAGCACAAGATATTTCTCGTCTTTCAGACGTGACGCGATTGCCAATGCCGGGCTCCCGTGGTGATTCACAAAATAAGTCTAAGGCAATGATTTTGCATATCAAGTGACGCAACGGAGGCTGCGGTTTGCAGTCTCGCCGATTTAATGGAATACTAACGCATCGGTCAGCCGGAAGCATATCGCGGCGCCCTCGTTTTTCTTGCCCAACGGCCCGCGGCGGAACTGGATTAGTCCGGTCGGTTTCGGGTGCGTAAACAAGAAGGAGTGAGATGCATGGTCAAGGTGGTCTACGAAGTCGTTCCGCATGACGGAGGCTGGGCCTACCGGCTGGACAATGTCTATTCCGAAGCATTCCCGACGCATTCCGAAGCTCTCGAGGCGGCCAGGATCGTGGCTGCCGAGCAGCGGGTCGGTGGCGACTCGTCGGAAATCAGCTGGCAGGACGAGAAGGGCAGATGGCATGAGGAGTATGCCGAGGGCGGCGACCGACCGGAGACCGAAGTGGTCGACGGCAACTGGCGGACGCGCTCGTCGGATGCATCCCCACGTGCTTAAGGTGTGCCTAGGATGGCATATCCGCTCTTTGTGAAGGTCCGGAAGTTTCTCTCCTGACATAGTCTGTCAGGCCGTTCACCAGTGCATCGAAGGTGGCGCGGTATCGCGACGAAGTCTTGATGCCCTCGTGCATGACGACCCAGGTTTCCAACTGAATTTCAAAGGCATCGGCCAGGATGTGAACGAGGCCTGGATCGCGACGTCCAAGGCCGGTCTGGCAAATTCCGATGCCGAGCCCAGCCCTGATCGCGGCGAGTTGCACGAGCGGGTTGTCCGCCTTGAAACCGAAGGCGATGTTATCTGGGATCGGGAAACGATCCAGCATCGCCCTGATATAGGCGGTCTGCCTGTCGTAACCGATGATCCGGTGCCCGGCGAGATGCTCCATCGCCTGCGGCGTGCCATTCCGTTCCAGATATCGTCGATGTGCATGGAAGCCGAGCGGGATGTTTCCGATGCGCTTTGCGACGAGCGCGTCTTGCGTCGGCTGCGTCATCCGTACTGCGATGTCCGCCTCCCGGTGCAGCAGGTCCTCGACTTCGTCCGACGCCGAGATTTCAATCCGCAGGGCAGGGTGCTCTTCCATCAGCGGCGCGAGGATGGATGGCAGCACCTCCACGGCGATGATTTCGCTGGCGCTGATGCGAACGGCGCCGGAAATGCGATCGCGTTCGCCCGTCGCGGTCCGCATGAGCGCTGCGGCCGTCGAGGCGAGGGTTTCCGCGTAGGGCTGCAGGTCCCGGGCTGCGTCCGTCGGCAGCAGGCCGTTCGGCGAGCGTATGAAGAGTTGCGCACCGATCGTTTCCTCGAGGGCGTCGATGTGACGTCCGACTGTCGGCTGCGTCAAGCCGATCTCGCGCGCGGCCGCAGAGAGTGAACCGTGGCGCAGCACCGCGAGAAGCGTTCGATAGTAGTCCCAATTCGACTCCCGAGTCATGCAATTATGTATATCTGCGATATTAATTTAGTCAATTTTGTTTATCGCGATGCTGCTGCACAGTCTCTCCATCGAAACGATGGAGGCTCTCATGAGCATGGAAAGCAAGCAGATCGCACTGGTGCTGGGTGCAACGGGAGGCATTGGCGGCGCGGTCGCGCAGGTGCTGGCCTCAAGGGGATGGCATGTCAGGGCATTGAGCCGGAATGCGAATGCCGGCCGCGGCGACAGCGCGTTTGAATGGCTGCGCGGCGACGCGATGCGCGCAGCGGACATCCTGGCGGCTGCAGAGGGAGCTGACATCATCGTTCACGCCGTCAACCCGCCGGGCTACCGCGATTGGGAGACGCTCGTTCTGCCCATGCTCGACAACACGATCGCGGCGGCAAAGGCCGTCTCCGCATCCGTCGTCCTGCCCGGCACGATCTACAACTTCGGTCCGGATGCCTTCCCCCTTCTTCGCGAGGAGAGCCCGCAGCATCCGGTGACGAAGAAGGGCGCAATCCGCGTGGAAATGGAGAAACGCCTGGCTGCAGCGTCGCGCGATGGCGTCGGCGTCATCATCGTGCGTGCCGGGGATTATTTTGGCCCTGGCGCGGGGAACAACTGGTTTGCCCAGGGGATGATCAAGAAGGGTCAACCGGTGAAGACGATATGGAACCCCGCTGCGCGCGGTGTCGGTCACCAATGGGCTTACCTGCCTGACGTTGCGGAAACGATGGTGCGTCTGGTGGAGATGCGTGAGGAGCTACCGGCCTTTGCCGTCTACCACATGGACGGCTTTTGGGACGGCGACGGTCGTCAGATGGCCGAGGCGATCCGGCGCGTTGCAGGACGCGACGCGAAGATCCGCTCGTTTCCATGGTGGGTCGTGCCGATCGCCGCGCCCTTCAACAGGTTCATGCGTGAGGTGCTGGAAATGCGCTATCTCTGGCGTGAACCGCTGCGCATGACCAACGCCCGTCTCGTCGCCACACTCGGAAGCGAGCCGCATACGCCGATTGATCAGGCTGTGCTGGTGTCTCTGACATCGCTTGGATGTGTCGGTCAGGCGCAACAGCGGTCGTTGTCGGCGAAGCCCGCCTGATCGGCGTCAACCCAGTTCGGCGACGGCGATGCGGGCGATGGCGAGGGGCGCTTCCGCCGAGAGCGTTGCTCCATCTCCGAGAAACCAGGCGGCGGAAAGCCCGGAATAGGCTGCGATCCATTGCAGAAGGCGTCGGGGTTCGAGATTCGCCGCTGCCGATACGATGCCCAGCTGTCGGCGCAGTCTGTTGCTGTCCGCGATGGCCGCGAGATCGTGATTGGCGAAGATATTCGCGTAATCGTAGCCGCGTTCTCCAAGGAGAGCCTTGGGGTCGATCGCGCGCCAGCCATGGGTGCGGAAATCCAGGATGTTCGAATGATGGATATCGCCATGGAGAACCGTCCGGTCGCGAGGGTCGGACAGCAGGGCTGCGGCGATCCTGTCGCAATCTGAGAGTATGCCGCCATAGGTTTGTGCTGCCGGGGCGAGCGCTCGAAACCATTCATGAAGTTCGATCAGCGGCGGGTGAGGTTTGCTGCGTGGCGCGTGAAGCTTTGCGACAGTGGCGCAGATGATGCGGCTTGCTTCGTCGTCCTCTCCGTTCATCGCCATGGTCAGAAGCGATCTGGGTCCCAGCGCTCTTTCCAGCAACACGGCTTCGCAGCTGCAGGCAAAGACCGTTGCCGCGCCGTCACCATCCCACCATTGCATCAGTTGACCGCCTGCCATCTCGGAGGCGTCGCGAGCGATCTTAAGGACTGCCGGCTGGTCCTGCCAAATGACGGGAAGGAGATTGCTGGAATGGGTGACGATGGGGTCGCCGTCCGGCACGAGATGCCAGCGGTCCAGGTAGGTCTTGAACATGGGCCGATCGTAGCGGCCTTGCCGGAAAAAGAAATCCCGCCAAGTGGCGGGATTTCCGTTACTTAACCTGAAAGGCTCAGGCTGCCTTTTCGAGGGCAGGATAGTCGACGTAGCCCGTCGATCCACCGCCGTAGAGCGTTGCCTGATCGAGCCCTGCGAGGGGCGCATTGTCCTTCAAGCGCTGCACGAGATCGGGGTTGGAGATGAAGGGCTTGCCGAAGGCGACGAGATCGGCTTCGCCGCTTTCGACCACGTCGATCGCCATCTGACGATCGTAACCGTTGTTGACCATCCAGCTCGCCTTGCCACCAGCCTTTTCGTAGGCCGTTCGCAGCGCCTTGTAGTCGAAGGGCTTTTCACCCTGCTGATAGTTGCGATCGCCGCCCGTCGCACCTTCAATGATGTGGATGTAGGACAGATCGTACTTTGCCAGGCCTTCCACGACATAAGTGAAGATCGGCTGCGGATCGGTGTCGGCCGAATCGTTGGCGGGGGTGACGGGTGAAATGCGGATGCCGGTGCGGCGCGCGCCGATTTCCTCGGTGATCGCATCGACGACCTGGAACAGGAAGCGGGCACGGTTCTCGATCGAGCCACCGTACTGATCGGTGCGATCGTTGATGCCGCTGCGCAGGAACTGATCGATCAGATAGCCGTTTGCCGCGTGGATCTCGACGCCGTCGAAGCCTGCCTCGATCGCTGCGCGGGCTGCCTTGCGGTAATCCTCGACGATGCCGGCGATTTCGCCGGTCTCAAGTGCACGGGGCTCGGACGTTGGTGCGAATGCGCCGCTGCCGTCGGGGTTGACCAGATAGGTCTTGGACTTTGCAACCTTGTTCGTCGAGGAGACCGGCTTGCCGCCATTCGGCTGCAGCGTGTCATGGGAGATGCGGCCCACGTGCCACATCTGGACGACGATCTTGCCGCCCTGCTCGTGCACGGCGTCCGTTACGCGCTTCCAGCCGGCAATGGCTTCCTCGGAATAGAGACCGGGAACGTCCGCGTATCCCTGACCCTGATGGGTGATCGCGGTGGCCTCGGTGATGATGAGGCCGGCGCTCGCACGCTGGCGATAGTATTCGACATTGAGGTCGTTCGGAACGGCTCCAGGCGAACGATTGCGCGTCAGCGGGGCCATGACGATGTGGTTCTTGAGCGTCAGGTCGCCAACCTGCGTCGGTTCGAAAAGCTTACTCATGGGAGTCCTTTCTCTGAGTTTAAGAGGTCATTCGGCCAGAGCAGGGTCTGGCTGCTCTTTGGTGGAAAGATAGGTGAGGGCGGTTGCGCCGAGGCCGAGCAGGGCCATCAATGCCGCAGCGACGGGAACGCGGGTCATCTCGAAACCTGCATCGATGACCATTCCGCCTGCCCAGGCGCCGAGCGCGTTGCCTGTGTTGAAGGCGCCGATGTTGATCGTCGAGACAAGGTTTGGCGCATTCTTGCCGAAGCGGACGACACCGACCTGCAGGGCTGGCACTGCGGCAAAAGTGGCCATTGCCCACAGGAACAAGGTGATCTCAGTCGGGATAAGCGAGCGCATGGTGATGCTGAAGGCGATGGACGTCAGCGCGATCAGACCGAACATAACCGCGAGCGTCGGGCCGAGTTTCCAGTCCGCAAGCTTGCCGCCGACCAGATTGCCGATCGTCAGGCCGAGGCCGATCAGGAAGAGCGTCCAGGTCACGCCATCAGGCGTCAGGCCGGTCACATCGCGCAGGAGCGGTGCGATATAGGTGAAGAGAGCGAACATCGATGCGGCGAAGAACACCGTCGTCGATAGGGCGAGCCAGAGGCGCGCATTTCTGAGCGCAGCGATTTCGCTGCGCAGGCTTCCCTGCTGTTCCTGGCTGTCCTTCGGAAGCACCGCGATCAGGCCGACAATGGTGACGATGCCGATTACGGTGACGATCGCGAAGGTGGAGCGCCAGCCGTAGGCCTGGCCGATGGCCGTTCCGAGCGGGACACCGAGAACGTTGGCGAGCGTCAGGCCGGTGAACATCAGCGCGACGGCGCTGGCTTTGCGGTCGGGCGTCACAAGATTTGCCGCGACCACGGAGCCAATGCCGAAGAAGGCGCCGTGGCAAAGGGCGGTTACGATGCGGGCGACCATCAGGACCCAGTAGTTCGGAGAGATCGCGCACAGCAGATTGCCTATGATGAAGAAGCCCATCAGGCTGATCAGCGCCGTACGGCGCTTCAGGCGCGAGGTCGATACCGCCATGATCGGGGCGCCGATGGCGACCGCGAGCGCGTATCCCGTCACCAGCCAGCCCGCCTGCGGAATGGAGACGGCGAGATCGGAGGCGACCTCCGGCAGGAGGCCCATGATGACGAATTCGGTGGTGCCGATCGCGAATGAGCTCAGGGCGAGAACGAGAAGAGCAATAGGCATCTCAGAGATCCTGTGAGAGCTGCTTCAAAAAGGCGGCTATGGTCTCTTCGTTGCGTTTGTAGAAGATCCATTGTCCGACACGGCGAGTGGTTACGAGATCTGCCCGGCTGAGCGTGCCGAGATGGGCGGATACGGTCGATTGGGACAGGCCGCAGCGTTCGAACTGGCTGGCGCAGACGCCCATCTCCAGCGGATGCTCTTGCGAGGTGAAATGCTCCTCCGGCTTCTTCAGCCAATTGAGGATCTCCATCCTCTTCGGATGCGAGAGAGCCTTGAGGATCTCGTCCTTATCCATCGTCGTTTCCCGAACTATAAATCGATGAAAGGCGATATATGGATAGACAGAATTCGATTCAAGGCCGGCAACCGACGCAACGGTCGATTTTTGCATGGTTAAATTTTAAGCAAAAAAAGAGGGCCGCCGAATGAACGGGGCCCTTTAAGGTGTGAAGGTCAATAAACCTCCAGAGGGGAACAGCTAACGCGGTGGCACTGGGAGAGAAGCCACCATGTGCATCAGCTGAGATGGATATGATGCTTTGGCAGGCAGAATTCAACGCCTGTTTGCGCATGCCTGCTATGCATTGCAGCATTTTTTGTTGCGCTGCGAAAAAAACGGGCAAAAAAAGAGGGCCGCCGGAAAGCCGGGGCCCTTATAGGTGTGAAGGTATAAACCTCCAGAGGGGAACAGCTAATGCGGTGGAACTGGGAGGAAAAGCCACCGTGTGCATCAGCTGAGTGCGATATGGTGCTTTATTGGGCAAACGGCAACCCCATTTTGCGCATGCCAGTCATGCGCAAAATGCACGGCTTGCATTTCCTGATGCCGCAACTAGAAGTTCCAGTTGCGCGCCTTGCTGACGATGAAGTCCCGGAAGGCCTTGAGTTTGGCCGCATTTTTCATTTCATCCGGGTAGCAGAAGTAGGTGTCGAACGACGGAACATCGGCGTTTATCGGTAGCTGAATCAGGCCCGGGTCACGACCGACGATGTAATCCGGCATGCAGGCGACGCCCATGCCGAGCAGGCAGGCGCGCTTGATAGAGGTCTGGCTGTTGATCTGCAGATGCGGAATGCGCTTGTTGTCGGACGAGCGTCCGGCGACCTCCAGCCAGTTGACGTCGAGGAGATAGTTCGGTGCCGGTTCGCCGAAAGTGATGATGCGGTGGTTGTCGAGATCCTCCACCGTCTGCGGTTCCCCGTGCCTGTTGATGTAGGAGGGGGCCGCATAGACGTGCATGTGCACGGTGAACAGCTTGCGCTGGATCAGATCCGATTGCACCGGCTGGCGGAGCCGGATGGCGCAATCGGCGTAGCGCATGTTGACGTCCACTTCCTCGTTGTCGAGGATCAGCTGGATCTGGACGTCAGGATAGAGCTGCATGAACTCCTGGATCTTGTCGGTCAGCCAGCCCTGGCCGAGGCCGACGGTCGTCGTGACACGCAGCTTGCCGGTCGGCGTTTCCGTCGTTTCGGTGAGTTGCATCTTCACCGTTTCGAGCTTCAGGAGAACGTCGTGCGCGGTACGATAAAGCAGCTCGCCCTGTTCCGTCAGGATCAGGCCGCGGGCATGGCGGTGGAACAGCTTGGTGCCGACATCCTGCTCAAGAGCGCTGACCTGGCGGCTGATGGCGGATTGAGACAGATGCAGCTTGTCGGCCGCATGCGTAAACGAGCCCGCTTCGGCAGCTGCGTGAAAAATACGCAGCTTGTCCCAATCCAATGGCATTCCCCCACCCCTCATGGCCGATCCTACTCCGCGGCAACGGCGACGGGCATATGGCCCGTCAGATAACGTTCGGCTTCCAGGGCGGCCATGCATCCCATGCCGGCAGCGGTGATCGCCTGACGGAACGTATCGTCCGTCACGTCACCAGCGGCATAGACCCCCTCCAGGCTGGTCGCGGTCGAGTCCGGCGCGGTCCAGAGATAGCCGTTATCCTTGAGCTTCAGCTTGCCCTTGAAAAGTTCGGTGGCAGGCGCGTGACCGATCGCGACGAAGACGCCATCGACAGCAACCTCGGTAATGGCGCCGGTACGAGTGTCGCGCAGACGCGCGCCACTGACGGACGGCGGCATCGGCGGCTTCGCCGGCGCGCCGGTGATTTCCGCAACTTCCGTGTTCCACAGCACCTTGATATTCTCCTTGGAGAAAAGGCGCTCCTGCAGGATCTTTTCCGAACGGAAGCTGTCGCGGCGGTGCACGACGGTGACCGACTTCGCGATATTGGAAAGGTAAAGTGCTTCCTCGACGGCGCTGTTGCCGCCGCCGACGACGATCACGTCCTTGTTGCGATAGAAGAAGCCATCGCAGGTGGCGCAGGCCGAGACGCCGAAGCCCTGGAAATGCTGCTCGCTTTCGATGCCAAGCCACTTGGCCTTGGCGCCGGTCGCTATGATCAGCGTGTCAGCCGTCCAGACTTGTCCGCTGTCCGTATGGGCAACGAAAGGACGCTGGTTCATGTCCACTTCCGTCACGATGTCGTTGACGATCTCGGCGCCGACATGCTTTGCCTGCTGCAGCATCTGATCCATCAGCCACGGGCCCTGGATCGGATCTGCAAAGCCCGGATAGTTCTCCACGTCGGTGGTGATCATCAGCTGTCCGCCTTGCTCCATGCCTGCGATCAGCACGGGCTTCAGCATTGCGCGAGCCGCATAGACGGCAGCCGTGTAACCGGCGGGCCCGGAGCCGATGATGAGCACCTTTGTGTGGCGGGCGGACATAGATATTTCCTTTCAACTGTCAGGAGGCGGCGGCTAAAAGGCGAATGCGGCCGTTTCGCGATCCATTCGCCATTTATGAACGTCCAATGCTTTTATTCAAGGGCAGCCTTGCGTTACCAACAAGGCATTCCGGTTTGGATATGCAAGATTCCGTCATACTGGGGAAACATTCTTGCGTATTGCGTTGCTTTATATAGAAGCTGCCCAGAGCAAATTAAAGAAAGGCACTCGCTTGGTCCGCGCTGAACTCGACGCCATCGACATCAAGATACTGCGTGAACTGCAGGTCGACGGTCGCATGACCAATGTCGAGTTGGCCGACAGGGTCGGTATATCCGCGCCACCGTGCCTGCGTCGCGTTCGAAAACTCGAGGAATCGGGGATCATCGAAGGCTATCACGCCATGCTGAACAGCCCGAAGCTCGGCTTCGATCTGGTGGCGTTCTGCATGGTCGGCCTCAAGCACCAGTCCGAAGCCAATCTCAAGGCCTTCGCCGCCGCCACCGCTGAGTGGCCGCTGGTCCGGCAGGCATGGATGGTGTCCGGCGACAGCGATTTCCTGCTTCATTGCGTCGCCGAGAACCTGACGCGCTTCCAGGATTTCGTCATCGAAGTGCTGACAGCCAATGAGCACGTCGACACGGTTCGCACCATGCTGACGATCCGTCAGGTCAAGCGGCTGGGTCTGGTCGAAGTCTGAGCGGATCAGGCTGCTGAGAACAGCCGGTTATAGACCGCGCCGAGTTTCTGCGCTTCGCCATCGATGCTGAACGACTGAAGTGCATGTGCGCGTGCATGGTCCGCCGCCGTGTCGCGTCTTGCCGTATCGTCCATCAACTGGGCAGCAGCGTCGACCATTGCGTCGATATTGTCGCGCGCGATGATGATGCCTGTTTCTCCGGGGCCGGTGACCAGCAGTTCCGGAAAGGCGCCGACATCGGTTGCGACGACAGGCACGGCTGTCGACATGGCTTCCAGCGGCGTCAGGCCAAAGCCTTCCCAGCGCTGTGGCGCGATGAAAAGATCCAACGCCTTGTACCAGTCGTCGATATTGGTGTGCTCTCCAACAAAGAGGATGCGATCGGAAAGGCCTGCTGCCGCGACACGCTGTTTCAGGTCGTTTTCGAAGCTGATGTGCTGCGGCGTTGCCCGCCCGGCAACGATCGCGTTCCAATCGGGGCGGCCGGGAAGCAGCCGGATCATGCTGTCGACGAAGAGATCGGTGCCCTTCTGGTGTCGAACGCGTCCAAAACAGCCGACTGTCTTCTTGGTCTCGTCGAGCCCGCAGGCGCGCTTGGCAGCGGCCTTCTCGGCTGCCGGCGCAAAGCGATGCGTATCGATCCCATGCAGCACGACATTGCTCGGCACCTCGAGATAGCCGGCGGTCTTGCCGCTGGTCGCGATCACCGCGTCCATTCGGGAAATCAGCCACTTCGTCCAGCCGCTATGCTTGCGCTGCGAAGCCGAGGTGAAAACGATCTTGAGCGGCATTCTCAGCAGATCGCGCAGGATGATCGCCGGCAACATCTCGATGTTGCGGCGCGCATGCCAAATGCGGAACGGCTTTCCTTCAGGCGGTCGCCACAGGCGCGTCAGGTCGGAAAAGCGGATATGCGGCAAACGGCCGGGCAGGCCGGGCCCCAGGGCGGCAACCTTTTGTCCGAGGTTGCGCTGAATGGGGACCAGCTGAATGATGGTGGAGGTAACGCCCGACAGGCGCTTCTTGAAGTTCGGCGCTATGACCTCGACGTCCTTGACGTCGACGATTGCGGTTTGGCCGCGGTCCGCCACAGTCCGTCAGCCCCAGCTGATGGACAGTACTTCGTAGGCCTTGGAGCCCCCAGGCGCATTCACTTCGATGGAATCGCCGACTTCCTTGCCGATCAGCGCGCGGGCGATCGGGGAGGAGATGGAGATGCGGCCCTGCTTCACGTCGGCTTCCTGATCGCCAACAATCTGGTAGGTCTTTTCTTCCTCGGTGTCCTCGTCGACCAGCTTCACCTTGGCGCCGAACTTGATCGTGCTGCCGGACATTTTCGAGAGGTCGATGACTTCGGCGCGAGCTGTCAGATCTTCCAGTTCGGCGATCCGGCCTTCGTTGTGGCTCTGCGCTTCCTTGGCGGCATGGTACTCGGCGTTTTCGGAAAGGTCACCGTGGGCGCGAGCTTCGGCGATCGCCTCGATGATTCGTGGGCGCTCTTCCTGCTGACGCCAGCGCAGTTCTTCCTGCAGCTTGACGAAACCACCCTGCGTCATCGGTACCTTATCAACCATTTTTCTGTCCTTCACTCCCCGTATCCGCTTAGCCGCAGACACAAAAGAAAACAGGTCCCGAAGAGGAAACTTCGGAACCGTGCAACAATTCTGATTAGCTGGGTTATAGCAGATCGCCCCCGCGAATTTCCATAAAATTCGTATCGCCTACCGTGAGCGCCGGCCAAGCCCGACAATCTTGACTTTTATCTCTGGAACATATAGTGAACACAAGGATGAGGAAGTCACTTAAAGAACGACTGGCCATTCTTTCCGATGCCGCAAAGTATGATGCTTCCTGCGCCTCAAGCGGGACAACGAAGCGCGATTCGGGAGCATCCGGCGGCCTTGGCTCGACGGAAGGATCCGGCATCTGCCACGCTTACGCACCCGACGGGCGGTGTATTTCCCTGCTCAAGATCCTGCTGACCAATTTCTGCATCTATGACTGTGCGTACTGCGTCAATCGCTCGTCGAGCAACGTGGAGCGCGCACGCTTTACGCCGGAAGAAGTCGTCTGGCTCGTGCTGGAGTTCTATCGCCGCAATTATATCGAGGGCCTGTTCCTGTCGTCGGGGATCATCCGGTCGTCGGACTATACGATGGAGCAACTCGTCAGGATCGCGCGGGAACTGCGAGTAACACATAATTTTCGCGGCTATATCCATCTCAAGGCCATCCCCGAGGCCTCGCCGCAGCTGATCGAGGAGGCGGGTCTTTATGCGGACCGGCTCTCGCTCAACATCGAGCTGCCTACCGATGCCGGCGTGGCGCGGCTCGCGCCGGAAAAGAAGCCGTCCGGAATCCGTCGCTCGATGGCTGATCTCCGCCTGAAGATAGAGGCGGCGGGCGAGCCGACATTGCAGACAAAGCGTCGCAAGCGGTTTGTTCCGGCGGGACAGAGCACGCAGATGATCGTCGGCGCTGATGGTGCCAACGACGCCGCCATCCTCGGCTGCAGCGCCAATCTCTACGGAAGCTATGGCCTGCGCCGCGTCTACTATTCGGCCTTTAGCCCAATTCCAGACTCGTCCAGCACCTTGCCGCTCATCAAGCCGCCCTTGATGCGGGAGCATCGGCTGTACCAGGCCGATTGGCTTTATCGCTTTTACGGCTTCGGTATCGATGAGATCACCTCGTCTGAGACCGACGGGATGCTCGACCTCGATCTCGATCCGAAGCTTTCCTGGGCGCTTCGCCATCGAGGCGAGTTTCCAGTCGATATCAACAAGGCCGATCGGGAGAGGCTGCTTCGGGTTCCGGGTTTTGGAACGAAGACGGTGAAATCCCTGCTGTCGGCGAGACGCTTCCGCCGATTGCGGATGGATGACCTTTCGCGTCTCGGGGTTTCGATCAAGAAGGTGCAGGCATTCATCATTGCCGAAGACTGGTCGCCGCGGCGACTGATCGATCGGCCCGATCTTCGCCAGATGTTCGAGCCGCAGCCGGAGCAATTGAGGTTGCTGTGATGCGACACATAACGTTGCGCGGGCGAGGGGATCTGGAGGAATGGCGGATTGCGGCCCGCGCCTTGGCCACCGCCGGCGTAGCCTCCGAGGAGGTCGAGTGGCATGCGGAAGCGGAGGACGGCGGGCTTTTTCGGCATGACGGCGAAATGCCGCTACCTACGCCGTTGCCGGACGCGGCGCCATTGACGGTGCCGCCGGCCTTTATCGAACTGGCCAATGCTGTCATCTGTCACAGTGATCCGGCGCGCTTCATGTTGCTTTACAGGCTTCTCGTTCGCTTGCAGGCCGACCGACGGCTTCTGGAACAGCCTTCGGACGAAGACGTGGTGCGCGCGCGCCTGATGGAGAAAAGCGTTCGGCGCGACGCACACAAGATGACGGCGTTCGTTCGGTTCAAGGAAGTCGGCAGCGGGATTTCCGTGAACGGACGGCGCAAGTTTCTCGCCTGGTTCGAGCCTGATCACTACATCGTCGGGCGGAAGGCACCGTTCTTCCAAAGACGCTTCAACGATATGGACTGGATCATTCTCACGCCGAAAGGCTCGGCGGGCTGGGATGGCAAGACGCTGACGATCGGCGACGAGGCCTGCGAAAAGCCTGATCTCTCCGACGCAGCCGATGAACTGTGGCGCACCTACTACGCCAATATCTTCAATCCGGCGCGTTTGAAGGTGAAGGCGATGCAGGCGGAGATGCCGAAGAAATATTGGAAGAATCTGCCCGAAGCGGACCTCATTCCCGGTTTGATCGCAAATGCAGAGAGCCAGGTACTGGCAATGGCGAAGCGGGAGGCAACCCGTCCGCTGCCATTTCACGAGCGCCTGCAGGATGCGGTGAGAAACGCGCCCGGCGTGCCAGCTGCGGCAGCTGGAACTTTGGAATCGCTTCGAGAGGCAGCCGCGACCTGCACCCGCTGCCCATTGCATGGCCCTGCGACACAAACGGTGTTCGGTGAGGGGCCGCGCGATGCCGTGGCGGTTTTCGTCGGCGAGCAACCGGGCGATCAGGAAGATCTGGCTGGCCGACCTTTCGTCGGCCCGGCGGGCTCGATTTTCGATCAGGCATTGGTTCACGCGGGCATCGCGCGAACGACAATCTACGTCACCAATGCGGTGAAACACTTCAAGTACGAACCTCGAGGCAAACGACGCATCCACCAGCGGCCGAACATGGGCGAGGTGAAACATTGTCGTTGGTGGCTCGAGCAGGAACTGGAGCTGATCGCTCCAAAGCTTGTTGTCGCGATGGGGGCAACAGCGGTTGCGTCATTGACCGACGGAAAATATCGCTTCTCGGATATCAGGGGCGAGGCACTTGCGACCCCGGATGGCCGCGTGCTGTTTACGACGGTGCATCCGTCCTATTTGCTGCGCCTGCCGGATCCCGCCAAGAAGGCGGAGGAAACGGATCGGTTTCTGCAGGATATGGTGAAAATACAAGAACTTATTGAATCGATCTCGCAAAGAGATTCAATCGCATCGATTGGGCGATGAGCAGTCATCGCAACCCGCGACAATGCGGGTTGCGATCACGCATGAGGATCAGGCGAAGTAGCTCTGCAGCGGGCGGACTTCGAGGTTTCCGGCGCGGAGCGCCTTGATTGCCTGGGCCGCGGCCTCGGCGCCGGCCATCGTCGTGTAGTACGGCACCTTCTGCATCAGCGTGGCGCGGCGGAGCGACTTGGAGTCAGAGATCGCCTTGTTGCCATCCGTCGTGTTGATCACCAGCTGGACCTGACGGTTGCGGATTGCGTCTTCAATATGCGGACGGCCTTCCAGAACCTTGTTGATCTTCGTGGCCTCGATGCCGTTTTCGGCGAGGAAGCGCTGGGTGCCGCCGGTTGCCAGAACCTTGAAGCCTTCGCCGACGAGAACGCGGATTGCCGGCAGCACGCGCGGCTTGTCCGCGTCGCGGACCGACACGAAGACCGTTCCGTCACGCGGCAGTTCGACGCTGGCGCCGAGCTGCGACTTGGCGAAGGCCAGCGCGAAATCGGTGTCGAGGCCGATGACTTCGCCGGTCGAGCGCATTTCCGGGCCGAGCAAAGTGTCGACGCCGGGGAAGCGCGCAAACGGGAAGACGGCTTCCTTGACGGCGATATGCTTCAGGTTGCGCGGATCGGGCTTCTCGCCATAGGCGGCGAAGAGCGGATCGAGCTTTTCGCCGGCCATGGCACGGGCGGCGATCTTGGCGATCGGGGCGCCGATGGTCTTGGCGACGAAGGGAACCGTACGCGAGGCGCGCGGGTTCACTTCGAGCACGTAGACGGTGCCGTCCTTGATGGCGAACTGAACGTTCATCAGGCCGACGACGTTGAGCGCCTTGGCCATCGACTTCGCCTGGCGCTCGAGCTCGTCGATCATCTCGCTCGAAAGAGTGCGCGGCGGCAGCGAGCAGGCCGAGTCACCGGAGTGGATGCCGGCTTCCTCGATGTGTTCCATGATGCCGGCGATGAAGGCGTCCTTGCCGTCGGAGAGGCAATCGACGTCGACTTCGATGGCGTTGGAGAGGTAGCTGTCGAACAGCAGCGGGTTCTTGCCGAGCAGCGTGTTGATCTGGCCGGTCTTGTCGTTGGGGTAGCGCTGCTTGATGTCTTCAGGCACCAGTTCCGGAACCGTGTCGAGCAGGTAGGTCTGCAGCTGGCTTTCCGAGTGCAGGATCTGCATGGCGCGGCCGCCGAGGACGTAGGATGGGCGCACGACCAGCGGGAAGCCGATTTCGGTCGCGACCAGGCGGGCCTGCTCGACCGAGTAGGCGATGCCATTGTTCGGCTGCGTCAGGTCGAGCTTGATCAGGAGCTTCTGGAAGCGGTCGCGGTCTTCGGCAAGGTCGATCATATCAGGCGCAGTGCCGAGGATCGGGATGCCGTTCTTCTCGAGTGCTTCGGCAAGCTTCAGCGGCGTCTGGCCGCCGAACTGCACGATGACACCGACGACTTCGCCCTTTTCCTGCTCCGCGCGCAGGATTTCGATCACGTCTTCGGCCGTCAGCGGCTCGAAGTAGAGACGATCTGATGTGTCGTAGTCGGTCGAGACGGTTTCCGGGTTGCAGTTGATCATGATCGCTTCATAGCCGGCGTCGCGAAGCGCGAAGGCGGCATGGCAGCAGCAATAGTCGAACTCGATGCCCTGGCCGATACGGTTCGGGCCACCGCCGAGGATGACGACCTTCTTGGCGGCCGAGACTTCGGCTTCGGAGCGCAGTTCGCCGACGAAAGGCGTTTCGTAGGTCGAATACATGTAGGCGGTCGGCGAGGCGAATTCGGCGGCGCAGGTATCGATGCGCTTGAAGACCGGGCGGACGTTCAGGCTGTTGCGGAGTTCGGCCACTTCCTTCGGGCGCTTGCCCGTCAGCGTGGCGAGGCGGGCGTCGGAGAAGCCCATTGCCTTCAGCTTACGCAGGTTCGCGGCATCTGCAGGCAGGCCGTGCTCGCGGATGCGGGCTTCCATGTCGACGATCGCCTTGAACTGGGCGATGAACCACGGATCGATCTTGCAGCCTTCGTGGACTTCTTCCGGGCTCATGCCCTGGCGAAGCGCCTGGGCGACCATGCGCAAGCGATCCGGGGTCGGTGTGCCGATCGCGGCGCGGATGGCGTTCTGGCTGGATTCGCCTTCCTCGACGCCGGGGATTTCGATTTCATCGAGACCCGTGAGGCCGGTTTCGAGGCCACGCAGCGCCTTCTGCAGCGATTCCGCAAAGGTGCGGCCGATCGCCATGACTTCACCGACCGACTTCATGGCGGTGGTCAGGACCGGCGAGGCGCCCGGGAACTTCTCGAAGGCGAAGCGCGGGATCTTGGTGACGACGTAGTCGATCGACGGTTCGAACGAAGCAGGCGTTGCGCCGCCGGTGATGTCGTTGTCGAGTTCGTCGAGCGTGTAACCGACGGCGAGCTTGGCGGCGACCTTGGCGATCGGGAAGCCGGTGGCCTTGGATGCCAGAGCGGACGAGCGCGAGACGCGCGGGTTCATCTCGATGACGACGAGGCGGCCGTCCTTCGGGTTGACGGCGAACTGAACGTTCGAGCCGCCGGTTTCAACGCCGATCTCGCGCAGAACCGCGATCGAGGCGTTGCGCATCATCTGGTATTCCTTGTCGGTCAGCGTCAGGGCCGGCGCGACAGTGATCGAATCGCCCGTGTGGACGCCCATCGGGTCGATGTTTTCGATCGAGCAGATGATGATGCAGTTGTCCGCCTTGTCGCGGACGACTTCCATTTCATATTCCTTCCAGCCGAGAACCGATTCCTCGATCAGCACTTCGGTGGTCGGGGAGGCATCGAGGCCGCCGCCGATGATCTCGAAGAACTCCGAGCGGTTGTAGGCAATGCCACCGCCGGTGCCGCCCATGGTGAAGGAGGGGCGGATGATGGCGGGCAGGCCGACGACGTCGATCGCCTGGGCGGCAATCGCCATGGCGTGGCTGATATAGCGCTGCTTGCGGTCGGTCTCGCCGAGGTTCCACTGGTTTTCCAGTTCGTCGAGCGCCTTGTCGAGCTCGGCACCGGAGAGGCTTTCCTTCAGCTTGTTGCGCTCGGCTTCATGCGTCTTGCGGTCGGCATCCTTGATGTCGGTGGCGTTGGCGAGCATCGAGCGCGGGGTTTCCAGGCCGATCTTTTCCATCGCCTCGCGGAAGAGGGCGCGGTCTTCGGCCTTGTCGATGGCGGCCGGCTTGGCGCCGATCATCTCGACATTGTAGCGGTCGAGAACGCCCATGCGCTTCAGGGATAGCGCGGTGTTGAGCGCGGTCTGGCCGCCCATGGTCGGGAGCAGCGCGTCGGGGCGCTCCTTGGCGATGATCTTGGCGACGACTTCGGGGGTGATCGGCTCGACGTAGGTGGCGTCGGCGAGGCCCGGGTCGGTCATGATCGTTGCCGGGTTGGAGTTGACGAGGATGACGCGGTAGCCTTCCTCCTTCAGCGCCTTGCAGGCCTGGGTGCCGGAGTAGTCAAATTCACATGCCTGGCCAATGACGATCGGTCCTGCGCCGATGATGAGGATCGATTTGATATCTTGGCGCTTCGGCATGGGCGTTTTCCGTTTCCTAGCTGCGCAGAAAGCCGGCCAGGGTGGGAGGCACCGGCCGGGTCGCGCATATGATGGTCTTTTCAGGCTAGAAGCGGCTTATAGGCAAATGTATTTGTAAACGGAACCCCATAAATTACGGAATCGACAGGAATTGGCGGCTCCTGCCGGACCCTAGCCGACGCCCGGCACCACAAGCGCCCTGATCTCGCCTTTTCGGGCAGGATTGGAGATGGCTTCGACGGCCTCCTCAAGGCCGATTCGGCGGGAGATCAGCGGTTCGACCTTGATGGTGCCTGTCGCAATGAGATCGGCGGCCCGCCGGTGCGTGAATGGGTTGATAAACGAGCTTATCAACTTGATCTCGCGAAACAGGAGGTCGAACGGCTCGATGGCGACCTTCACCCCTTGCGGCATGACCCCGAGGATCACGACCGTACCGCCGCGGCGTGCGAGGCTCGGAGCCTGCTCGATCGTTTCGGCAACGCCGGCGCATTCGATCACAACGTCGGCGCCGCCGGCCAGCAGGCCGTCTGCCGCCGTCAGGCGAGCGGCAATGTCCCCGGTGGAGGGATCTGCACTGTCGGTCGCTCCAAGCTCCTCGGCGAGCCGCCGCTTCTCCTCGCTGCGGGTCACGAGAACCACCGTGGTCGCCCCTGCCAGTCGCGCCAATTGGACGACCAGCAGGCCGATCACGCCCCCACCAAGCACGACGACGGAAGAACCGGTGCGGATTTCGGCGAGGTCTATCCCGTGGATGCAACAGGCCAGCGGTTCGCAAAAGGCACCGTGCAGGGGAGGCAGCGCATCGGGCAGCTCGAAGGCCTGCTGCTGTGGGATGCAGACATACTCGGCAAAGCCGCCGTCGCGGTGAATGCCGATCGCCCGAAGGTTTTGGCAGAGATTGACGCGACCGCGCTGGCATTCGGGGCAGCGACCGCAGGCGATGTTCGGGTCGCCGGTGATGCGCATGCCTTCGCGAAAATCGCTGACGCCGTTCCCGATCTTCTCGATGATGCCCGTAAACTCGTGACCGAGTGTGACAGGCGGTTTGGAGGGGAACTCGCCATGAAACAGATGGCGATCAGTCCCGCAGATCCCGCATGCTTCAACGCGAACGAGCAGCTCACCGACGCCCGGTTCCGGCCTCTCCACGTCGCGCAGGCCAAGTTTTCCGGTTGCTTCCAGACGTACTGCCTTCATCCCCGTCTCCTCCCAGACTTTATACAAGGAGGCCTGATCGCGGATGTCTCGTCAAGCGAATGAGCCGCTTAGCTATGTTGACTGCGGATCAGCTTGCGAGGGAAGGCGCCCGTTGCTGTCGCATGCTCCGACAGCGCGATCCCGGCACCGAGTTTGGACGCCTGTCGGTCCCTCAATTTCCGAGGTTCTCCTCCGCTGCGACTTGCCTCTTTCAGCCGCTGGAATTTCCCGGCTGTCGAGATATATAAATGAACCAACAGCGACCGAGGTTTAGCTCTAGGGGACCGTTATGGAGTGGAAAGGCCGGCGTCAGTCCGACAACATTGAGGATCGCCGTGGCGATCCTTCCATCGGCGGATTGGGCCGAGGAGGAGGCTTCAGCTTCCCATCCGGTGGCGGCATGGGTCGCCGTGGCGGCGGCCTCAGCATCGGCACGATCATTTTCCTCGTGGTGATCTACCTCATCTTCAAGGCGATGGGGATCGATCTCCTGCAAGTGATGGACGGTGGGATGTCGACCGGCGGCTCCGGTTACGAGCAAAGCGATTCCAGCAGCAGCCGCCAGCCAGCCGACGATGAAATGACCGCTTTCGTTCGCACGGTGCTGGCGGAGACGGAAGACACCTGGAACGGCATCTTCCAGTCGATGGGACGGCAGTATGAGGAGCCACGCCTTGTGCTGTTCAACGGCCAGACCCAGTCCGCCTGCGGCTTTGCCTCGGCGGCGACAGGTCCGTTCTATTGCCCGAGCGACCACAAGGTCTATCTCGACACGGCCTTCTTCCAGCAGCTCAGCAAACAGTTCGGTGCATCCGGCGACTTCGCGGAAGCCTATGTGGTCGCCCACGAGGTTGGCCACCATGTCCAGAACCAGCTCGGCATCTTGCCGAAGTTCAATGAAGCTCGGCAGCGCATGAGCGAGGCCGATGCCAACAAGATGTCCGTCAGGGTCGAGCTCCAGGCCGACTGCTTTGCCGGCATCTGGGGCAAGTTCACGGAACAGAAGGGCATCCTCGAAGCCGGCGACCTCGAAGAGGCACTCAATGCCGCGCAGCAGATCGGCGACGACACGCTGCAGAAGCGCAGCCAGGGTTATGTCGTGCCCGAGAGTTTCAATCACGGGACCTCGGCACAGCGCGCGCGGTGGTTCAAGCGTGGCTTCGACAGCGGCAAGCTTTCGGATTGCGATACGTTCTCCGGCCCTGTCTGAACAAGTATCGGCCTCCATCGGGAGGCCGATCGAGTTCCTACTTTTCGCTGTCCATATGCCTGAGTTGGGCGTCGGGATAGCGCGCGCCAGCGGCGGCATCCTTCGGGACGGCTCTTTCGATCGCCGCCATGTCCTCGGCGTCAAGGCGTACGGCGCGTGACCCGAGCGCTTCCGTCAGCCGGTCACGCCTGCGCGCGCCGATGAGAGGCACGATATCCGTCCCTTGGGCGGCGACCCAGGCGATCGCGATCTGGGCGACTGACACCCGCTTCGCATCCGCGATCTTGCGCAGTTCTTCGACGAGAGCGAGGTTGCGATCGATGTTGCCGTCCTGGAAACGCGGGCTCATGCCGCGGAAATCGCCGCTTGTGCCGCCTTGTCCCTTCTGCCAGTGACCGCTGATCAGGCCGCGGGAGAGGACGCCGTAGGCGGTGATGGAAATTCCGAGCTCGCGGCAGGTGGGCAGGATCTGCTTCTCTACACCGCGCGAGATCAGCGAGTATTCGATCTGCAGGTCGCAGATCGGATGTGTACTGGCTGCACGGCGAATGGTTTCCGCGCCGACTTCGGACAGCCCGACGTGCCTGATGTAGCCCGCCTTGATCAGGTCACCGATCGCGCCCACCGTTTCCTCGATCGGGACATTGGGATCGAGGCGGGCAGGGCGGTAGATATCGATGTAATCGACGTCGAGTCGCTTCAGCGTATAGGCGAGGAAGTTCTTGATCGCGACCGGCCGCGAGTCGTAGCCGCTCCAGTTGCCGGACGGATCGCGCAGGGCGCCGAACTTGACGCTGATGACCACGTCCTCCCGCTTGCGACCCTTGAGAGCCTTGCCGATCAGCATTTCGTTATGGCCCATGCCGTAGAAGTCGCCGGTATCAAGCAGGTTGATGCCGACATCGAGAGCGGCGTGGATGGTCGCGATGCTCTCGTTCCTGTCGGATGGGCCGTACATGCCGGACATCCCCATGCATCCAAGGCCGATCGCCGAGACCATCGGACCAGTCTTCCCCAAAGGGTGCGTCTCCATATGCTTCTCCTGATGAAGTGTCTGTGCTGGGTGGTTCTACCGCGCCGCACTTCGTGCGATAATCCGGGCGAATTCGAACGGGCCGTACGGAAAAGCGCACAATGGACGATCTTCCCCTCAATGATCTGGATGCCTTCACAGCCATTGCAAGGGAGCGAAGCTTTCGTGCCGCGGCGCGCAAGCGTGGCGTCTCCGCTTCTTCGCTTAGCGATTCGCTGCGACGCCTCGAGGAACGCGTCGGCGTCCGTCTGCTCAATCGGACGACCCGCAGCGTGACGCCGACCGAGGCGGGGCAGAGGCTGCTCGAACGGCTCGCGCCGGCCTTGGGAGAGGTCTCGCAGGCGCTTCAGCAGCTTGATACGTTCCGGGACAGCCCCAGCGGAACACTTCGTCTGAATGTGCCGATCATTGCCGTGCGACTGTTTCTGCCCGATATCGCCAACCGCTTCCTGAAGCGCTATCCGCAAATCTCGCTCGAGATCGTCGGCGAGGATACGTTCGTCGATGTGCTTGCGGCGGGCTACGATGCCGGCATCCGCTACGACGAGCGGCTGGAGCAGGACATGATCGCGGTGCCGATCGGGCCGCGCCGGCAACGATACATAACCGCCGCATCGCCGGACTATCTGGAACGACGTGGTGTGCCTCGCCACCCGCGCGAACTGCTGGAGCACGACTGTATCCGACACCGCTTCCTGAGCAGCGGCGCCCTGGCGTGGGAATTCGAGCGTGGAGCGGAAACGCTCACGATCATGCCGAAGGGGCCGATCATCGCCAACGCGATCGACATGGAAGTGTCTGCCGCCGTCGCCGGGCTCGGCGTTATCAGAACCTTCGAGGAGGTCATGCTGCCTGCGATCGAGAGCGGATCGCTGGTGCCGATCCTCGAAGAGTGGGTAACGGAATTCTCCGGGCCGTTTCTCTACTATGCGAGCCGCCGCCACATGCCGGCCGCTCTGCGCGCCTTTGTCGATTTCGTCAGGGAAGATCAGCGACGGGGAGGCTAGAATCCGCCTTTGTTCCGCTTCTCCATCAAGATAAGTCGTGTGCCTATCAAAAGATTTGAAATGTTCACGGATTGTTTCGCTAATATGCGTGGGCTATGTAACAAACCCGGCGACGAGATCGTCTTTCCAGAAAACAACCTGCTGTAGAGACGTCTCATGCTCGATCCGAAATTTGTTCGCCGCGGTCTTTTCCTCGTCTTCATGATCCTGTTTCTCGACGTCATCGGGATCGCGATCATCATGCCGGTGCTGCCTGCCTATCTGGAGCAACTGACCGGTGGCTCGGTGAGTGATGCGGCCCTTGATGGCGGCTGGCTGCTTGTCGTTTACGCCGGGATGCAGTTTCTCTTCGCGCCGTTCCTCGGCAATCTCAGCGACCGCTTCGGGCGTCGGCCGATCCTGCTTCTGTCCGTGCTGACATTTGCGATCGACAACTTCATCTGCGCCGTTGCCACGAGCTTCTGGATGCTCTTCATCGGGCGCGCGCTTGCCGGTCTCAGTGGCGGCAGCTTTGCAACCTGCTCCGCCTATATCGCCGATATCAGCAATGACGAGAATCGCGCCAAGAATTTCGGATTGATCGGCATCGCTTTCGGCGTCGGCTTCACGGTCGGGCCCGTAATCGGCGGGTTTCTCGGCGAGTTCGGGCCGCGGGTGCCGTTCTTCGGAGCCGCCGCGGTGTCGTTCCTCAATTTCGCAGCTGCCTGTTTCCTGCTGCCGGAAACGCTGGACGCGAAGAATCGCCGGCGGTTCGAATGGAAGCGGGCAAATCCACTCGGCGCGTTGAGACAGATGCGCCACTATCCCGGTATCGGCTGGGTGTCGGCGGTGATGTTTCTGTTCTGGCTCGCCCATGCGGTCTATCCGGCGGTCTGGTCGTTCGTCTCGACATACCGTTACGGCTGGAGCGAAGGGCAGATCGGCTTCTCGCTGGGGCTCTATGGTATCGGCGCCGCCGTCGTGATGGCTTTGGTCCTGCCGAGGATCGTGCCGATCCTCGGAGAATGGAAGACGGCGATCGTCGGACTGTGCTTCTCAGTCGTCGGCCTGACGGGCTATGCATTCGCCTGGGAGGGATGGGTCGTCTATGCGGTCATCGTGCTGACGGTCATGGAAAACGTCGCCGATCCGCCGCTGCGGAGCATTGCTGCCGGCAAGGTTCCGCCATCGGCGCAGGGAGAGCTGCAGGGCGCTTTGACCAGCCTCAGCAGCATCACCACGATCATCGGGCCGCTGATCTTCACGCAGTTGTTCGGCTACTTCACCAGCCCGGCAGCGCCGGTCACCTTTGCCGGGGCTCCATATCTGCTGGCGGCGGTGTTTATCCTGATCGCCGCGCTGGTGTTTCTGTTGAAGGTTCGCACGGCGTCGCACAACGAGGCGGCCCGGCAGCCCGCGCAGTGAACCATCAGAATTCATGATGTGATGATGAAATTTTCATCATCTGCCCATTTTGGGTGTCTATTTTGCGGGCTTTCCATTAATTCATCAGGCTGGTCACTGCATTTGCGACCGGACCTCGAAATCATAGAGCACAATCATGGACACGCCGATCGACGCAAAAGCGCTCGCGCCGAAAACCGATAACCGTTGGGCCGCGCATATTCGCGCCACCCTCGCGCTCGGGATTCCGTTTATTGGAGCGCAGCTGGCACAGCTGGGAATCAACACGACCGACGTCATGATCGTCGGGCGCCTTGGGGCGGAACATCTGGCGGCGATGGTGCTTGCCGGACAGTTTCTCTTCACGATTCTGGTCTTTGGTTCGGGATTCTCCATCGCCGTCATTCCGATGGTCGCTCAGGCTTATGGGCGTGGCGACGTCGTCAGCGTGCGCCGCTCCATGCGGATGGGCCTGTGGGTCGTATGCGCCTATTGGCTGATTATGCTGCCGGCCTTCTACAATTCGGAGCACATTCTGCTCGCGGCCGGGCAAAAGCCAGATGTTGCCGCTCTGGCGCACGGCTATATCGTCATCGGGCAATTCGCCGTCCTGCCGGGCTTGCTCTACAACGTCATGCGCGCCCTGGTGAGTGCGATCGGCAAGGCTGCCGTCGTCCTCAACGTGACGATCGCCATGCTGACGCTCAATGCCATCTTCGCCTATGCTCTTGTGCTCGGCCATTTCGGGCTGCCGGCCTTGGGGCTGGAGGGGGCCGCGATTGTTTCCGTGCTGGTGCAGACAGCCGGGTTTCTGTTCATTGTCGCTTACGTTCAGAGCCGACCCGAAACGCGGCGATATGAGATCTTCGTGCGTTTCTGGCGGCCGGACTGGAAGGCGTTCAGGGAAGTGGTTCGCCTTGGCCTGCCAATCAGCATAACGATCCTGGCCGAGGTGAGCCTGTTTACTGTTGCGTCTCTGCTGATGGGGCGTATCGGGACGATCGAGCTTGCCGCGCACGGCATCGCGCTACAGTGGGCCTCCATCGCCTTCATGATTCCGCTCGGCCTGTCGCAAGCGGCCACCGTGCGGGTTGGCATTGCGCACGGGCAGGGCGATCATGTCGCGCTGGTGCGGGCGGCAATCTCGGTCTTCGCCATCTCCTGCGCCATATCGGCGGTCGGGGGAGCCCTGTTTGCGATCGCGCCGGAGTTCTTCGCAAGCTGGTTTTTGGATACGAGTTCGGCACAAGCGCCGCAGGTGCTTGCCTTTGCCGGCCCGTTGATTGTCATTGCGGGGTTGTTTCAGCTTGTCGATGGTCTTCAGGCTATCGCCAACGGCCTGCTTCGTGGCCTCAAGGACGCCCGCGTGCCGATGATCCTGGCGCTGATTGCCTACTGGCCCATCGGCTTCTTCCTCGCCTGGGCGCTGGCATTTCCGCTTGGCTTCGGCGGCATCGGGATCTGGTTCGGCTTCCTGATCGGGTTGTTCACCGCGTCGATCATGCTGTGCTGGCGTTTCTACGTCCTGATCCGCAGGATGGGTCGATAGAGCCGCCGGACACCGGACAAACAAAAAGCCCAGTCCGAGGACTGGGCTTTTTTAATGACTGTTCACCAGGTATCAGCGCTCGGCGAGAGCTTCTTCGCCCTTCTTCTCGCGCACCAGATTGATGAAGCGGCGGAAGAGGTAGTGGCTGTCCTGTGGGCCGGGGGAAGCTTCCGGGTGGTGCTGAACCGAGAAGATCGCCTTGCCGGAAACGCGCAGGCCGCAGTTGGTGCCGTCGAACAGGGAAACGTGAGTCTCCTCAACACCATGCGGCAGAGACTTCGTGTCGACCGCAAAGCCGTGGTTCATCGAGACGATCTCGACCTTGCCCGTGGTGTGGTCCTTGACCGGATGGTTGGCGCCGTGGTGGCCCTGGTGCATCTTCTCGGTCTTGGCGCCGAGCGCCAGGCCGAGCATCTGGTGGCCGAGGCAGATGCCGAAAACCGGAATGTCGGTCTTGATCAGCTTCTGGATCACAGGAACAGCGTATTCGCCCGTCGCGGCCGGGTCGCCGGGGCCGTTCGACAGGAAGATGCCGTCGGGCTGCATGGCGAGAACTTCCTCGGCGCTCGTCGTTGCCGGCATGACGGTGACCTTGCAGTCGAGGCCGGCAAACAGGCGCAGGATGTTGCGCTTTACGCCGTAGTCGAGGCAGACGACGTGGTACTTGGCGTCTTCGGCCTTCAGTTCGCCGTAGCCTTCGTTCCAGATCCACGGGGTCTGCGACCACTGCGACGACTGGCCCGACGAAGCGATCTTGGCGAGGTCGAGACCTTCGAGGCCGCTCCATGCCTTGGCTTCCGCCTTCAGAGTCTCGACGTCGAAGACGCCGTTCGGATCGTGGGCGATGACTGCGTTCGGCGAACCGTTTTCACGGATCCAGGCGGTCAGCGCACGCGTGTCGATGCCGCAAAGGCCGATGATGCCACGAGCCTTCAGCCAGGCATCGAGGTGCTTGGCGGCGCGGTAGTTCGACGGATCGGTGATGTCGGCCTTGAAGATGACGCCGACCGCGCCGTGGCGTGCTGCCGGCGTCAGGTCTTCGATGTCTTCGTCGTTGGTGCCGATGTTGCCGATATGCGGGAAGGTGAAGGTGACGATCTGGCCGAGATAGGAAGGGTCCGTCAGGATCTCTTCGTAGCCAGTCAGCGCCGTGTTGAAGACCACTTCGGCCTGGACCTTGCCGGTCGCGCCGATGCCCTTGCCTTCAATGACGGTTCCGTCTGCGAGAACGAGCAGGGCGGTCGGCTTTTCGGTTGTCCAGGGTGCTGTCGCGGTCATCTTCATCCCGTTTCCGGCGGCCATACGTCCTTGGGCAACGCTGGCCGGCCATTTGGTTCGCAAGCATACGCACGCGGCAAGGCGCGCGCTCTCAGGCCTGATCACGAATTTTGGTGCAGGTGGCGGTAAATAGCCACGCTATTGCGCGAGGTCAATCTTTCTACCGCACATTCTGCCGGTTTTCTCGCGGTTTCTGCCGTCGTTTTCCGCAATTTATTTGATCCCATGCATTCGCGTGGTTTATGAAGCGGCATTCAAACAGGAGTGATTATGATGTTGCGCGATCAACTCGCCGCCGCCCTCAAGGATGCCATGAAGTCCAAGAACGCCGAGCGTCTCTCGACGGTTCGCCTGATTCAGGCTGCGATCAAGGACCGGGATATCGCCAATCGCGGCGCCGGCAAGGAAGAGGCCAGCGACGACGAAATCCTGCAGATCCTCGCCAAGATGGTGAAGCAGCGCGACGAATCGGCGAAGATCTACGAAGACAACGCCCGGCCGGAACTGGCTGCCAAGGAGCGCGCCGAAATTGTCGTGCTGCAAGACTTCCTGCCGAAGCAGCTCTCCGACGCGGAAGTGCGCAGCAACATTGCTGCGATCATCGCCGAGACCGGCGCTGCCGGACCGAAGGACATGGGCAAGGTGATGGCGGTACTCAAGGAGCGCTATGCCGGCCAGATGGATTTCTCCAAGGCCTCGGGCGCCGTCAAGGAACAGCTGAACTGATCTGATCAGCGCCGGCTCGCGATCTTCCCGATTGCGAGCCCCAGCACTTCTTCTGCGACTCCGTCGACAACGACGAACTTGGCGGCCTGATAGCCCCAGTATTCCATCACGAACTTGCGCGACAGCCACATGTCGCCTTTGAACGATGCTTCCGTCCAGCCTATGCTTCCCATCTCGGCTGCCTGCGTGAACAGGCGCTTCAAATGGGTGTTGGAAATCATGAAGCGGTCACGGACTTCCTTCAGCGATACCTTGCCGAGATTGACCTGCTCGGTCGACCCGTCGAACTCGGTTATCCTGCTCATGAGAAAGTCCATCACCAGGCCGCCGGAATTGGCCCAGTTGAACAGATTGTAGGTCGGGCCTGGATCCCGAACGGCATCGCTGCCGAGAATGCGCGTTGCGATCAGCGGCTGCATCCGCGAGAAAGCGGCAGTATCGGCTACCGCGTGGTCGTAGCGACCTCCGCCGTCCAGATGGTCCAGAACAAGGAGATGCGTCGCCAGCCACTTGAAGAAGTGCTCATGCGCCGTATCCGTCGGTTCCAGCAGGCGCGTGCGCTTGTCGGCCGTGCCTTCGACGACGCGGAGAAAGCGGTAGGCCACCATTTCCTGGATGAAGGCCGCAGCCGTGTTGCGGCTTGCAATCTTGTTCTCGACGACGAAGGCGATGAAGCGGCCGGAATAAAGGCCGGGTTTGTGTTCTCCGGGAACGCCGAAGTGAAGTGCAAAGCCGGCATGGGCCATCAGCCACCGCTGCTGGGCGGCAAAAATCGAGGCTATGCGTGGGCTCTCGTGATAAATCGCGAGCATTTCGCCCGCACAGTGCAGCATGGCTGCAAAGAAGGCATCGCTTTCGAGAAAATCTTCAACCTTGTGGGGCATCTCTAGCAACCATCGCAATTCTGCCTTCAATGAACATAGGGCTTGCGGCTGTCAATGACCTGCTCAGCAGCGACAAAAATAAAACCTGAGTGAGAAAACAAAGAAGGCAGGAGCTGGGGGTGCTCCTGCCTTTTCGCTCTTTGCATCCTGAGGCTACGCAGGGTTTGGGCCCATGCCTAAGGACAGTTGCAAAGGCACCCTGGTGAGGCGGCGCCGGGGGTAGGGATGGTGCCTCACAAGGGGATCGCTTTGTTGAGACCGAAATTATTGCGATGCGAAAAGCAATTCAAATTACAAAAATATAATAATTCCGTCGCTGCCCCGCCTTAATTGCGACTCGGTGTCCGGCGGCGCTTGCTTTCAGGGGATTTTTCGAGTGCCATGGTGAGCGGAAACGCTCCATAAGTTGCTGTTGTTATTTTGCTTTTCGTCAATTTCTCTGCTGGTCATAAGTTAGTTTTGGCTTATGAAGCCGGGATGGCGACAGCAACGGTGTAGTCATTGTCGCACCCCCTGTCGCAGGTCAGGTAACGGTTTCTTGATCGCTTCTGGCCGGCTGTCTACAGGGGCTGTGAATAGCGAACCTTTTGGCCGAAGATCGTGGCATATGCGTGCCAACCTGCTTATATGGACCCATCAAGAGGTTTACATGCGCTTTTCCAATTCCTTTCTCGACGAGATACGCGATCGCGTGCCGATTTCGGACGTGATTGGCCGTCGGGTGAGCTGGGACAAGCGTAAGACCAATGTCCCGCGCGGTGACTATTGGGCGTGCTGCCCATTTCATGGCGAGAAATCACCGAGTTTTCACTGCGAGGACCGCAAGGGGCGCTACCACTGCTTCGGCTGCGGCGTCACCGGCGACCACTTCCGCTTCCTGACCGAACTGGAGGGCCTGAGCTTTCCCGAAGCCGTGCAGCAGATCGCCGACATGGCCGGTGTTTCGATGCCGGTTGCCGATCCGGTCATGGAGAGACGCGAGAAGGAGCGTACATCGCTTCTCGACGTGATGGAGCTTGCGACCAAGTTCTTCCAGGATCAGCTGCAGACGGCGCTTGGCGCTCGGGCGCGTGCCTATCTGCGCGATCGTGGACTGACCGGCCGTACGATCGAGACATTCCGGCTCGGATTCGCGCCCGACAGTCGCAATGCATTGAAGGAGTTTCTGGCGGGTCAGGGCGTTGCCAAAGAGCAGATCGAGGCTTGCGGTCTGGTCGTACACGGTCCCGATATTCCGGTCTCCTACGATCGGTTCCGTGACCGCATCATGTTCCCGATTCTCTCGTCCCGAGAGAAGGTAATTGCCTTCGGCGGTCGGGCCATGTCTCCGGATGCGCCGGCGAAATACCTCAATTCCAATGAGACCGAGCTCTTTCACAAGGGCAACGTCCTCTACAATTTCGCACGCGCCCGCCGCGCGACGCAGGGCGCCAACGGCGAGGGCACGATTATCGCCGTCGAAGGCTATATGGATGTGATCGCCCTGCATCAGGCAGGCGTCGAGAACGCCGTCGCGCCGCTTGGCACGGCTTTGACCGAGAATCAGCTTGAGCTTCTCTGGAAAATGACGCCGCAGCCGGTTCTCTGCTTCGATGGCGACGGGGCAGGGATTCGTGCCGCCAACCGCGCCGCCGATCTGGCGCTGCCGCATATCAAGCCGGGGCGAACCGTGCGCTTTGCCCTGCTGCCTGACGGCAAGGATCCTGACGATCTGGTGCGCAACGAGGGCCGTGCGCCTTTCGACAAGGTCATGAGCCAGGCAAAGCCCTTGGCCGAGATGATCTGGAGCCGCGAGATCAATTCCGGGCAATTCGAGACGCCGGAGGCCAAGGCAGAGCTTGAAGCGCGCCTGCGACAACTGGTGTCCGTCATTGCCGATGAAAATGTGCGCCGGCACTACCAGCAGGACATTCGCGACCGCTTGAACGGTTTCTTCCAGCCGCAGTTTCAGAACCGTGGCGGCGAGCGGCGCAATTTCGAGCGTGGCTCGGGGCCGTCCCGCGGTCGTGGCAACGATTCACAACGCGGACCGCGGCTTTCGGGCGGCGGCATTTCCGATCGCCTGGCACGCTCCGGCCTGGTACGCGGTCACCAGGAAACGCCGGCCCTGCGTGAAAGCGTGCTGGCGCTGACCGTCATCAACCATCCAGCCCTGATGCAGGACGAATATGACGAGATCGCCTCGATCGACTACGACAATCGCGAGCTTCAGCGCCTCTGGTCGGTGATGCTTGGTGCCGCTGCGGCTGCTGCTGGACCACACCTCACTCGGGAGTATCTGCTGGAACGCATGGAGGAACAGGGCTTCGGCGCGTTGCTGCAGGGGCTCGAGCAGCAGATCCGCAACGCCCGTCTCTGGATCGCCACATCGGAAGCGGCGATGGAAGACGCGCGCGAAGGCTATCGGCAGGCGCTTGCCTTCCACAAGCGCGCCAAGGCGCTGCGATTCCAGAAGATCGAGCTCGAACGCGAGATCGCCGAGGCGACCGAGGCTGGTAATGGCGAAGTAATCGACCTCTTGATGCGTGCGTTGCAGGAAGTCCATTTCGAAGGGCTTCGGCTCGAAAACCAGGAGGCGATCATCGACGGCTTCGGTGTGCTTTCCGGTCGCGTCAAGGGAGCGGCGAGCCATTGATGGATTCGACGGATCGGCAATTTTCCGCGGGCGATGCGTTGTTCGGGGCCGAGCGATCGCCGCTTGGTATTCTGAACCGCGTCTATGGCTATCCGGCCTTTCGCGGCAAGCAGCAGCAGGTGGTCGAGCACGTTGTGGCGGGCGGCGATGCTGTCGTGCTTTTTCCGACCGGAGCCGGCAAGTCGCTCTGCTTCCAGATTCCGGCTCTTTGCCGCGATGGGATCGGCATCGTCGTTTCACCGCTGATCGCCCTGATGCGCGATCAGGTGGAGGCGATGAAGCAGTTGGGCATCAGGGCTGCTGCGCTGAACTCGGCCCTGTCGCGAGAGGAGTTCATCGACGTTCGCCGGGCGCTCTCGGCAGGCAAGCTCGATCTCCTCTATGTCACGCCTGAGCGTATTCTTCTGGATGGCTTTCGCGACACGATCGGCAGCGCGAAGATCTCGCTGTTTGCGATCGACGAGGCGCATTGCGTCTCGCAATGGGGGCATGATTTCCGCCCCGAGTACCGCGAGCTTGGCAGGCTGGCGGAACAGTTCCCCGGCGTGCCGCGCGTTGCACTGACGGCGACCGCCGACGCGCATACGCGGGACGATATCATCGAGCGATTGGCGCTGAACAATGCCAAGGTGTTCACGACCAGCTTCGATCGCCCGAACATTTCCTACGAGATCGTCGAGCGCGACCAGCCGCGTCAGCAGCTGCTGCGGTTTCTTTCCGGACACAAGGGCAATAGCGGGATCGTTTATTGCCTGTCGCGCGCCAAGGTCGAGGAAACTGCCGAATGGCTGAACGGGCAGGGCATTCGCGCGCTGCCTTATCACGCCGGCATGGACCGCGTAATGCGCGATGCGAACCAGGATGCCTTCCTCAAGGAAGAAGAGCTCTGCCTTGTCGCCACCGTTGCCTTCGGCATGGGGATCGACAAGCCGAATGTACGCTATGTCGCGCATCTCGATCTGCCGGGATCGGTCGAGGCCTATTACCAGGAGACCGGTCGCGCCGGGCGTGACGGCCTGCCATCCGAGGTCTGGATGGCCTATGGCATGGCCGACGTGATCCAGCGCCGCCGGATGATCGACGAGGGCGGTGCCGCCGAGGAAATTAAGCGTGTCGAGCGCTCCAAGCTCAACGCATTGCTGGCAATCTGCGAAACGGCTTCCTGCCGGCGCCAGGCGATCCTCGCGCATTTCGGCGAAGCCCACGGCGGCGGTTGCGGTGGCTGCGATACCTGCCTGAAGCCGGTCGAAACCTGGGACGGCACAGAGGCCGCCATCAAGGCTCTTGCGGCGATCTACCGGACGGGCGAGCGGTTCGGCACCGGGCATGTGGTCGACGTCCTGCTCGGCAATGTCAACGAGAAGACCGAGCGCTTCGGTCATACGACGATGCCGGTCTTCGGTGCGGGCAACGATCTGCCCGCCCGAACCTGGCAGTCGGTGTTTCGACAGTTGCTCGCGATGGGGCTGGTCAGGGTCGATCAGCAGGCGTTCGGAGCACTGAAGCTTGAGCCCGAGGCGCGTGCCGTATTCAAGCGCGAGCGGTCCGTGTTCTTTCGCAAGGATCGTCCGGTCGCCGAGCGGCGTTCGAAGCGGACGGCGCAGGTGGAGCGCCGCTCGGTGTTGTCGGGAAGCGATGGCGTTCTTTTCGAAGCGCTGCGAGCCGAGCGCACGTCGATCGCCCGCTCTCTTGGCGTCCCGCCTTACGTGGTCTTTCCTGATACGACGCTGATCGCCTTCGCGACCGAGCGGCCTCGGACGCACAAGGAGATGCTGGAGATTTCCGGTGTTGGCCAGTCGAAGCTCGAGCGCTATGGCGATGCGTTTCTCGAGGTCATCCTTGGGCATGATGACTAGAGCGCCGCGCGTCTCCAAGGACGCCCTATCCTATTGAATCGACGTATCAGGCTTGCCGAGAACCGATGCCGATTTTCGGGTCGATGCTGTGGGGATTTGACCTGACGGGTCAGCGGTGCCATGTTTCACCGACGGACGTGTGATGGCTTTCCCTGCTGCCGCACCGGCCTGCCCACATGACCTCCTTGCATTGCAGACTTGCCCACCGTGCCCGATTGACGAAAACGGAGAGTGTTCGATGCCAGGCCCGTCGCAGTCGCAGCGTTCCGCTCTGGGATCTCTGGTGCTGATTGCAGCCGTGGTCGGCTGTGGCGCCGCCGCATTCGCCTACACCGCCGGCTGGCTTTCCCCCGATCGTCTTACGTCGACAAAACTCGTCAGCGCGCTTGCGCCTCCCGGCGGCCCGACCCTGGGGCATCGGCGCAATCACGCAAAAGGCATCTGTTTTACCGGCGTGTTCGAAGCGAACGGAAATGCTAGCGAGCTTTCGCGAGCGACGGTTTTCGCAACCGGACAGTATCCGGTCGTCGGGCGCTTCAATCTTGCAACGCCTGACCCTGACGCGGCCGATCCCACGGTAAGGGTGCGTGGTATCGGCGTGCAGATTTCGGCGCCCGATGGAGGCGTCTGGCGGATGGCGATGATCGATCCTCCCGTCTTTGCGGCTTCCACGCCGCAGGGGTTTTACGACCTGCTGCAGGCGTCGGGTAGCAAGGATCCGGCGGCGATGAAGGCCTTCGTGGCAGCGCATCCGGAATTCCCGGCGTTTGTCGAGTGGGCGACGAAGGCGCCCTGGACGGCCAGTTACGCCGAGGTGACGTTCAACAGCCTCAACGCGTTCATCTTCACCGATGCTTCAGGCACGGACCATGCCGTGCGTTGGTCTTGGCGACCGGAGGCGCCGGCGACGCCCATCACCGCCGAGGATTTCGCCAAACTCGGGCCCAATCATCTTGAGGACGATATTGCCGAGCGCGTTGGGAAGTCACCTCAGCGCTGGACACTCGTGCTGACGGTAGCCGAGCCCTCCGATCCGACATCGGATCCGACCAAGGCCTGGCCGCCGGAGCGGCGCACTGTCGAAGCCGGAACCCTGTCGGTGCAGAAAATCGAGCCGGAAGCCGACGGACCTTGCCGCGACATCAATTTCGATCCGACCATTCTGCCTGATGGCATCAAGGTTTCCGACGATCCGTTCCCGGCAGCCCGCTCGGCGGCCTACGCCAAGTCCTTCGATCTGCGGACCGCCGAAGCGAGCCACTATCCCCGAACTGCAGGGAGCGCGAAGCCATGAAAGGCACACACGCCCAATTCACCTTCGTTCAGCGGCTGCTCCACTGGCTGATGGCAGCAGGCATTCTGGCGATGCTGTTCATCGGGGTCGGCATGGTGTCCACCATCGGGCGGGAATATGTGCCGTTGCTGGTGACGCACAAGACGCTCGGCATCGCCATTCTTGTCCTTGCGTTGCTTCGTCTTGTCGTTCGCTTCATCTCCGGTTCGCCGAAATTGCCCGCCGATCTTCCTGAACCGATGAAGCTCGCCGCCTATCTGTCCCACGTCGCCCTGTATCTTCTGATGATCGGCATGCCTGTCATCGGCTGGGCGATGATGTCGGCCGCTGCCTATCCGATCGTGCTCTATGGGGGTATCCGGCTCCCGCCGATCCTGCCGCAGAGCGACAGTTTGCACGCGCTCCTTTGGAACGCGCATTTCTATCTGGCCTTTGCCTTCTTCGCGCTCGTATTGCTGCATATCGCTGCCGCACTGTTTCACGGGCTCGTTCGTCGCGACGGAGTTCTCCAGACGATGCTGCCTGTCGGCGGCAACGATCGGTCGCAATAAGCCCGACCAGCATTGCGATAAGGAGAGTTCTGGCTATATGGGCCGGCTGAAAGGAAACGGTCATGGCCCAGAACATCTACGACAAGCCCGAGTTCTTCGAGGGATACAGCCAGCTTTCGCGCTCGCTATACGGTCTTGATGGCGCCGCCGAATGGGAATCGATCCGTGCGGTGTTGCCCAAACTGGCTGGCAAGCGGATCGTCGACCTCGGTTGCGGCTTCGGCTGGTTTGCCCGCTATGCAGCCGGTCAGGGTGCTGCGGGCGTGCTCGGTTTCGATATCTCCGAGCGAATGATCGAGCGCGCAAGACTCGAAACCGGTGATTCGACCGTTCGTTACGAAATTGCCGATCTTGAAACGCTGGTGCTGCCGCCGGCATCCTTCGATCTCGCTTATAGCTCCTTGGCATTCCACTACATCGAGGATTTTGGCAGGCTCGCTACCACTGTCCACAATGCGCTTGTCGCGGGTGGCGATTTTGTCTTCACGATTGAACACCCGATCTACATGGCGCCGGCCAAACCCGCCTGGACTGCAGACGGGGAGGGACGCCGGATCTGGCCGCTGGACGGCTATTCGCGCGAGGGCAAGCGTACGACGGACTGGCTCGCCAAGGGTGTCGTCAAATACCACCGCACACTTGGGACGACGCTCAATACTCTGATTGGGAAGGGCTTTTCGATCCGGCATGTCGAGGAGTGGCGACCGAGTGACGAGCAGCTTGGCGCACATCCTGAATGGGCTGAGGAGATGGATCGACCGATGTTCCTGTTGATCGCTGCTCAGTGCTGAGGATGGCAAGACAGGCGTGTGGCTATGTGCTAGTGCAGGGCACCGGGAACCATCACAAGAAGGGCATCCAATGACCTCGCACTTCCTCTCCCACCTCCGAACAGAACTTTCCGCCTTGAAGGATGCCGGACTTTACAAGTCGGAGCGCGTCATCACCTCGAAACAATCCGGCGAGATCGCGGTTGCTTCAGGCGAGCGGGTTTTGAATTTCTGCGCCAACAACTATCTCGGGCTCGCCGACAATGAAGAGCTTGCAGAGGCCGGAAAGAAGGCGCTCGACCGCTACGGCTACGGCATGGCCTCGGTGCGCTTCATCTGCGGCACGCAGGAAGAGCACAAGCAGCTTGAGGCTCGGATTTCCTCCTTCCTCGGCATGGAAGATACAATCCTCTACTCGTCCTGTTTCGACGCCAATGGCGGTCTCTTCGAGACGCTGCTCGGTGAAGAAGATGCGATCATCTCGGACGCGCTGAACCATGCCTCGATCATCGATGGCGTGCGCCTCTCCAAGGCCAAGCGCTTCCGTTACGCCAACAACGACATGAAGGCGCTGGAGGAGGAGCTGAAGAAGGCGGAAGGCAGCCGCTTCAAGCTGATCGCCACCGACGGCGTGTTTTCGATGGATGGCATCATCGCCAACCTGCAGGGTGTCTGCGACCTCGCCGAGAAGTATGGGGCGATGGTCATGGTCGACGACAGTCATGCCGTCGGTTTCGTCGGCAAGCATGGACGTGGCTCGGCTGAATATTGCGGAGTTGAGGGCCGGGTCGACATCATCACTGGCACGCTCGGCAAGGCGCTGGGCGGGGCTTCCGGCGGCTATACGTCGGCCAAGGCGGAGGTTGTTGACTGGTTGCGGCAGCGCTCGCGCCCTTATCTCTTCTCGAACACATTGGCGCCGGTCATTGCGGCTGCGTCGCTCAAGGTCTTCGATCTGATCGACAACGGCGATGCCTTGCGCGAGCGGCTCGCCTCCAACGCGACGCTGTTCCGCTCCGAAATGACCAAGCTCGGCTTCACGCTGGCGGGCGAGGGCCATCCGATCATTCCGGTCATGCTCGGCGATGCGAAACTGGCGCAGGATATGGCGGCGCTGATGCTTGACAAGGGCGTATACGTGATCGGCTTTTCCTTCCCCGTCGTGCCGAAGGGACAGGCGCGTATCCGCACGCAGATGTCGGCGGCGCATTCGCGTGCGGATGTCGAGCGGACGATCGCGGCCTTCGCGGAGGCTGGCCGTGAACTTGGAGTCATTTAAAGGGTTTGGGAGAGTAAGATCATGTCGAACATGATGAGGGCACTGGTCAAGGCAAAGCCGGAGGTCGGGCTTTGGATGGAACACGTTCCGGTTCCCGAGGTCGGGCCGAACGACGTGCTGATCAAGGTCAAGAAGTCGGCGATCTGCGGCACCGATGTCCATATCTGGAACTGGGATCAGTGGGCGCAGAAGACCATTCCGGTCCCCATGGTCGTCGGACACGAGTTCTGCGGCGAGATCGCTCAGATCGGATCCGCGGTGACGAAATATCACGTCGGCGAGCGTGTTTCCGGTGAAGGGCACATCGTTTGCGGCAAGTGCCGAAACTGTCGTGCGGGCAGGGGCCATCTCTGCCGCAATACGCTTGGCGTCGGCGTCAACCGCCCGGGCTCTTTCGGAGAGTTCGTCTGCATTCCCGAGGCAAATGTGGTGCCTATCCCGGACGATATTCCGGATGAGATCGCGGCGATCTTCGACCCGTTCGGCAATGCGGTGCACACGGCGCTGTCCTTCGATCTCGTCGGCGAGGACGTGCTGGTGACCGGCGCCGGGCCGATCGGCATCATGGGTGCGCTGGTTGCGAAGCGTTCAGGCGCCCGCAAGGTGGTCATCACGGATATCAACCCGCACCGGCTGGATCTTGCCCGCAAGCTCGGCATCGATCACGTTGTCGATGCCTCGAAAGAGAACCTTTCCGACGTGATGAAGTCGATCGGGATGACTGAGGGCTTCGACGTCGGGCTGGAAATGTCAGGCGCAGCACCTGCCTTCCGCGACATGATCGACAAGATGAACAATGGCGGCAAGATCGCCATTCTCGGCATCGCGCCGGCCGGATTCGAGATCGACTGGAACAAAGTGATCTTCAAGATGCTTAACCTGAAAGGCATCTACGGCCGGGAGATGTTTGAGACCTGGTACAAGATGATTGCGTTCGTGCAGGGAGGCCTGGATCTTTCGCAGGTCATCACGCATCGGATCGGAATAGACGATTTCCGGGAGGGGTTCGAGGCGATGCGTTCGGGTAATTCCGGCAAGGTGGTCATGGACTGGAACTGAGGAGGAACGATGCTTTACGAGGGAAGCTGCCATTGCGGCAACATCGAGTTTGAGGTGGAAGGTGAGTTCACGTCCGCGCTTGATTGCAACTGCTCGCTCTGCCGGCGGCGCGGCGGGCTCTTGGCCTTCGTGCCACGCGACAAGTTCACACTGAAGACGCCACGCGAAAACCTGTCGACTTACACATTCAATACTCACAGCATCCAGCACCGCTTCTGCGGAACGTGCGGTGTTGCACCCTTCGCCGAGGCGCAGATGCCGAATGGAGCCGAAATGGCTTGCATTAACGTCCGCTGTATTCCCGCAGTCGACCTTGCAAGTCTGGAGATCCAACCCTGGGACGGGCAGTCCCATTAACTTTCGAGCCGCATCAGAAAACTGGCGGCGGGCGTTTAGAATCTTGGCGGCAACTTTGCCGTTCAGGAAGAACGCCTGCCGCTCTTGTCTTCTTCTGGTGACATCCTATTTATGTTTGGCAATCGCTTGAGCGGTTCCGAGCCTGTGGATAAGGCTTTTTCCGGGTTTTCCGATGCTTTTTTTCCAGAAAAGCTTGACGAGAACAAAAATTGTGGGAATCACCGTTCAACTTGGAAAGCGGTGAACTGGGTCAAGGGCGGATCGCACAACCATGGCCGGACATTTGATGACAATAAAGCTCTGTCGTCCGGCGCCGGCAATCGTGGTTAATCAGGCATTAAATCTCATCCCATTAGTTGGGAGCATGTGATTCGAGACGATCGTGTGCGGCGTATCGCCTGCTTACGGTCGTCCACTGCGGCGAGTTTGAATAGCGTCAGGAAGGCGACGATATAAATGGCAACCAAGGTCAAAGAGAACGAAGAAGCGGAAGTCGAACGCGACGGCGGTACCGACGGCCCTCTTCTTGATCTTTCCGATGACGCGGTCAAGAAGATGATCAAGGCCGCGAAGAAGCGCGGCTATGTGACGATGGACGAGCTGAACGCCGTCCTTCCGTCCGAAGAAGTGACGTCCGAGCAGATCGAAGACACGATGGCAATGCTGTCCGACATGGGCATCAACGTCATCGAGGACGAAGAAGCCGAAGAGGCTGGCGCCACCGGCGGCGACGACGACGATTCCGGCTCCGACGACGACAACGAAGGCGGTGAACTCGCACCTTCCAGCGGTACCGCACTTGCGACCGCGAAAAAGAAGGAACCGACCGACCGTACCGACGACCCGGTTCGCATGTACCTGCGCGAAATGGGCTCGGTGGAGCTTCTGTCGCGCGAAGGTGAAATCGCGATCGCCAAGCGCATCGAGGCCGGCCGCGAAACGATGATCGGTGGCCTCTGTGAGAGCCCGTTGACGTTCCAGGCGCTTATCATCTGGCGCGATGAACTCAACGAAGGCACGACGCTGCTGCGCGAGATCATCGATCTCGAAACCACCTATTCCGGTCCTGAGGCCAAGGCTGCACCGCAGTTCCAAAGCCCCGAGAAGATCGAGGCTGACCGCAAGGCTGCCGAGGAAAAGGAAAAGACGCGCCGGACCCGTTCGGGCGACGACGACATCACCAATGTCGGCGGCGAAGGCCTGCCTCCGGAAGAGGAAGAAGAGGACGAAGACGAGTCCAACCTGTCGCTCGCCGCCATGGAAGCGGAACTGCGCCCACAGGTCATGGAAACGCTCGACGTCATCGCCGAGACCTACAAGAAGCTTCGCAAGCTGCAGGACCAGCAGGTCGAGCAGCGCCTGGCCGCTACCGGCACGCTGTCATCAGCTCAGGAGCGCCGCTACAAGGAACTCAAGGATGAGCTCATCAAGGCCGTCAAGTCTCTGTCGCTGAACCAGAACCGCGTCGACGCTCTCGTCGAGCAGCTCTACGACATTTCCAAGCGACTGATGCAGAACGAAGGCCGCCTGCTGCGTCTGGCTGAATCCTATGGCGTCAAGCGCGATAGCTTCCTCGAGCAGTATCAGGGCGCCGAACTCGACCCGAACTGGATGAAGTCGATCGGCAATCTGGCTGCGCGCGGCTGGAAGGAATTCGCCAAGAGCGAAAACACGACGATCCGCGACATCCGCCAGGAGATCCAGAACCTCGCAACGGAAACCGGCATTTCGATCGCCGAATTCCGCCGCATCGTGTCGATGGTGCAGAAGGGCGAGCGCGAAGCGCGTATCGCCAAGAAGGAAATGGTCGAAGCGAACCTTCGCCTCGTCATCTCCATCGCCAAGAAGTACACGAACCGTGGTCTGCAGTTCCTCGACCTCATTCAGGAAGGCAACATCGGCCTGATGAAGGCGGTCGACAAGTTCGAATACCGCCGTGGTTACAAGTTCTCGACCTATGCGACGTGGTGGATCCGTCAGGCGATCACCCGTTCGATCGCCGACCAGGCCCGCACGATCCGTATTCCGGTGCATATGATCGAAACGATCAACAAGATCGTTCGTACCTCGCGCCAGATGCTGCACGAAATCGGTCGCGAGCCGACTCCGGAAGAACTGGCCGAAAAGCTCGCCATGCCGCTCGAAAAGGTTCGCAAGGTCCTGAAGATCGCCAAGGAGCCGATCTCGCTGGAAACGCCTGTCGGTGACGAAGAAGATTCGCACCTCGGCGATTTCATCGAGGACAAGAACGCGCTTCTGCCGATCGACGCCGCCATCCAGGCGAACCTGCGCGAGACGACAACCCGCGTTCTGGCTTCGCTCACGCCTCGCGAAGAGCGCGTGCTGCGCATGCGCTTCGGCATCGGTATGAACACCGACCACACGCTCGAGGAAGTCGGCCAGCAGTTCTCGGTTACCCGTGAACGTATCCGCCAGATCGAAGCGAAGGCGTTGCGCAAGCTGAAGCACCCGAGCCGCAGCCGCAAGCTGCGTTCGTTCCTCGACAGCTAAGATCTTCTGCAGAGAAAACCATTCGAAAGCCGGGCCTTGTGCCCGGCTTTTGCTTTTGGCGACTCCGTCGCTGTTTCTTGTTGTCAGGGTGCGACAGGAGTAAAATGTCGCTCACGGGGGAAGGGGCCGGCCACAGCGCATGAGCGACGGTCGCAATAGCCTGTTGCGTGGGCCAAGACCCTCCGTCGGGAGGTGTGCAATGACCACTTACATCGTGCTTATCAACTGGACGGATCAGGGCATTCGCAACGTTCGCGACTCGGCAAAGCGCCTGGACGCAGCCAAGAAGCTTCTGGGCGACATGGGCGGTTCGTTCCAGCAATTCTTTCTCACGCTTGGCGATCATGACATGGTGGCCGTCTGCGATGCGCCTGATGATGCTGTAATGGCGCGTTTTGGTCTTTCTCTTGGCATGGGCGGAAATGTGCGTACGCGTACGCTCAAGGCGTTTCCGGAGGCAGCATATCGCGAAATCATAGGGTCACTCGGGTAGCGGGTCGCAACCTGGCTAGCCTTGCGGGCGCCGCAGGACGGCGGCGTCGGCAAGGCGTTGTCGCTACAAACTCCCTGCTCTTATTCTCCACGCAGTCTGAGCTCTCCGATTGAAACCGAGAAGGCGCTGATGCCGAGATTGGCGGGTTTATCTGTTGGTGCTCTGCTTTTAACGGCGCTCGATGTGCTTTTTTTGTTTTCCGGCTTGATGGCGCCTTCTTAAACGGCCACATCGGGATTGGATCGACGGAGCGTAGCGGGCAGGCATGCCGAGAATACTGGAAAGGCGTTTGGGAGTATTCGGCTGGGGCGTCTTTGCCTCCGTGCTGCTTCACCTTGTCGTCGTCGGAGCCTTCTTCCTGAAGCTGCCTGATATGCCTCAGCCGCAGGAAGAGGAGGCGGTGAGTGTTGACCTTGTGCCGCCGCCTGAAGAGAAGAAGCCCGAAGAACCGAAGCCTGAGGAAAAGCCTCCCGAGCTGAAGATGCCGGATGAGAAGCAGGAGGAGAAGAAGGCGGAGGAAAAGAAGGCCGAAGAAAAGCCTGCTGAGCCTCCACCGCCACCACCGCCGCCGCCGGAAAAGAAGCC
>UBTY01000021.1 GCA_900468535.1 Hyphomicrobiales bacterium
GCTTCAGATACTCATGCGGATCCTCATCGCTTGGGCAAGGCAGCATGACGAGGTCAAGCTTGTGCCGCGTAAAGACGGACTGAAGCCCGCCCGTGACGCTAAGGAAGAAGTTGTCCCCGTTCTCGACGGTCTCCTGACTCGCTTCGATCATGAGCCCGATAACGTTGGTCGTGCCCTGCCGAAGGCTACGGCCGGACTGATTGGCCACGTAACCGAGTTCCTCCGCTGCCGCCAACACGCGCTTGCGCGTCTCCTCGTTGACGTCAGGCTTGTCATTCAGCGCCCGCGATACTGTCCCGATCGAGATATCGAGATGTTTTGCCAGCTGGCGAATTCCCTTCATTTGCAGCAAATTCCTCCTCACCCCGAAACGCCTCGGCCCATACTTGCCATACAGAAACGTTTCCGAGAAGCACTTTAGGCGATCATCGACGCGATATGCTGACATGGAGAGTGGCCCGGCGCGCCGAACCTTTCACGACGTCACGAGTGGATTGGTTTGATCTTCCAAGCCGGAGTACTCTTACGCGAATACTTGGGACCGCTCTGAAACGCCGTCACGGAAACAGTTCGGCGTCCTCGAAGGAAGAGGCAATTGCATCCTTCGACGACAGGATCGGCTCGCCCTCGATCGGCCAGCGAATATTGAGCTGCCGGTCATTCCAGAGAATCGCTCTTTCATTTTCCGGAGAATAGAAGTCCGTCGTCTTGTAGAGGAACTGCGCGCTTTCGGACAGGACCAGAAAACCATGTGCGAAGCCTGGTGGCACCCAGAGCTGGTGCTTGTTCGTCGCTGACAGAACCTCGCCGACCCAGCGCCCGAAAGTGGGAGACGAGCGCCTGATATCGACGCAGACGTCGAACACCTCCCCCTCGACGACACGCACGAGTTTGCCCTGCGGTTGCTTGATCTGATAGTGCAGCCCGCGCAGGACGTTCTTGCCCGATCGCGAATGGTTGTCCTGCACAAAAGTTACCGTCCTGCCGAGTGCCGTATCGAATCGTGCCTGATTGAAGCTCTCGAAGAAAAAACCCCGGTCGTCGCCAAAGACCTTTGGCTGAACGAGAAGCACATCCGGAATATCCAGCGGAGTAAAACTCATTGCAGGGCGCCTTCGTCCAGAAGCCGCAACAGGTACTTGCCGTATCCATTCTTCGAAAGCGGCATGGCAAGCCGCTCGAGATCAGCACGACTGACCCAACCGTTGCGGAACGCGATCTCCTCGGGGCACGATACCTTCAGTCCCTGGCGGCGTTCGAGCGTCGAAATGAACTGGCCGGCATCGAGTAGTGAATCATGTGTCCCGGTGTCCAGCCACGCGTAGCCCCGGCCCATGATCTCGACCGTCAAGCTTTCATCGTCGAGGTAGCAGCGGTTGAGATCCGTGATCTCGAGCTCGCCGCGCGGCGAAGGCTTCAGCTGCTTCGCAAATTCCACGGCGCGTTCGTCGTAGAAATAGAGGCCGGTCACGGCATAGTTGGATTTCGCGACTATAGGCTTTTCCTCGATGGAAAGGACACGGCGGCGGCGGTCGAATTCCACGACGCCGTAACGCTCCGGATCCAGCACATGATAGGCAAACACGGTCGCCCCTTCCCTGCGCGACATCCCGCTCTCAAGCAAGGCCGGGAGATCGTGGCCGTAGAAGATGTTGTCGCCCAACACCAGCGCCGAAGGCGCTCCCGCCAGGAAATCCTCGGCGATGATGAAGGCTTGCGCAAGCCCGTCGGGAGACGGCTGCTCGGCGTAGGAGAACGTCACGCCCCACTCCTGCCCGCTCCCCAGCAGCTGCCGAAATCGCGGGATGTCCTGCGGCGTGGAGATGATCAGAATGTCGCGGATGCCGGCGAGCATCAAGGTCGACAGCGGATAGTAGATCATCGGCTTGTCGAACACCGGCAACAGCTGCTTGCTGATCGCAAGCGTCGCGGGATGCAAGCGTGTGCCGGACCCTCCGGCCAGAATGATGCCTTTGCGGGTCATGGCTTCCATCCCCTTGTTCGAAGTTGATCCAGCATGCGGTCGACATGCACTGTCCAGTCCGGCAGGCCGAGCCCCAGACGGGACGAGAGTGCATGGCAATCAAGCGATGAGTTCATCGGCCGGGCGGCCGGACGCGGAAACTCGGCCGTTGTGATGGGTTCGATATCATCCGGACCGGCCTTCGGCTCGAAGCCGATCTCGATGGCACGGCGCACCACATGACATGCGAGGCCATGCCAGCTCGTGCGCCCACTGGCCGTCAAATGGTAGATGCCGTCGGGCAGATCTCCACGACGGTAGGCGGCAACTGCAAGCGCCGTCACGTCGGCAATCAATTCGGCGGAGGTCGGCGCCCCAAACTGGTCGGCGACGACACGAAGCTGCGGGCGCTCATGAGCCAAGCGCAAAATGGTCTTGATGAAATTCTCGCCGTCTGCCGAGAACACCCAGCTCGTGCGGAACACGAGATGCTTGCAGCGCGAGCCGGTGATTGCCAGCTCCCCGCCCCGCTTGGAATGCCCGTACACGTTTAGCGGATCTGTTTCGTCCGTCTCGACGTACGGCGCAGCCTTCCGGCCGTTGAAGACATAGTCCGTCGAATAGTGAACCAGCAGGGCGTCGCGATCGAGCGCCTGCCGCGCGAGGATGCCGACGGCATGTTGGTTAACCGCGAAGGCAGCAGCAGAATTTGCCTCCGCCTGGTCGACCTGGGTAAAGGCGCTGGCGTTTGCAATGATCTTCGCATTACCCGCGTCTCGCAGAACACCCGGTATCCTCTCGAGTTGCTCGAGGTCGAGGCGATCCCGTCCAAAAATTTCAAGGGAGCCGAAGGGCAACAGGGTGCGCTGAAGTTCGCGGGCAACCTGGCCATTTTTGCCGAGCAGCATCACGGTCATGCGTATTGCTTCTCAAGCCAGTTGCGATAACTGCCGGATGTCACGTTGCGCACCCATTCGGCGTTGTCCAAGTACCAGCCAACGGTCTTGCGAATGCCCGTCTCAAAAGTCTCGCTTGGTCGCCAGCCGAGCTCGCTTTCGATCCGGCGTGCGTTGATGGCATAGCGGCGATCGTGCCCCGGACGATCCGTAACGAACGTGATCTGCCGTCGATACGACTGGCCGTCATCTCTCGGTTTCAGCTCGTCGAGAAGATCGCAGATCGATTGCACGACATCGAGATTGGTGCGTTCGTTCCAGCCGCCGACATTGTAGGTTCGCCCGGGCACACCTGATTGCAATACACGACGCAGCGCGCTGCAATGGTCCTTGACGTAGAGCCAATCCCGGATCTGCTGGCCATCGCCGTAAAGCGGCAGCGGCCGCCCAAGCAACGCATTGTTGATCACCAGCGGGATCAGCTTTTCCGGAAAGTGGAATGGTCCGTAGTTATTCGAGCAATTGGTGGTGAGAACCGGAAGCCCATAGGTGTGATGATTCGCCCTTACGAGGTGATCGCTGGCCGCCTTGCTTGCGGAATAGGGGCTGTTCGGTTGGTATTGCGTCTCCTCATGGAACGCTTCGTCGTCAGCGCCGAGTGCACCAAAGACTTCATCCGTAGAAATGTGCAGGAAGCGAAACGAGTCGTCCTTGGAGCTGCTCCAGTATGCGCGCGCCGCCTCCAACAGGCGGAATGTGCCGACGATATTTGTGTCGATGAAGTCGGCGGGGCCATGAATGGACCTGTCGACATGGCTTTCAGCCGCGAAATTGAGGATGGCCCTCGGCCGATAGTCTGCCAGCAGTCGCTCGACAAGCGGACCGTCACCAATGCTGCCGTGGACGAAAACATGCCGCTTGTCGCCTTCAAGACTGCGAAGATTGCCGAGGTTTCCGGCGTAGGTCAGCGCGTCCAGATTAAGCACCGGCTCATCGCTCTGCGCCAGCCAGTCGAGGACGAAATTTGAGCCGATGAAACCGGCGCCACCCGTTACGAACAACACGTCTACGCACCCCTTTTCACAACGCAAACACCAAGGTGAGGGATCACCCGCTAATAGACATTCTTGCGGTCCTTGATCCCGAGCATCGTCTGCAACACGATCCGCAGATCGAGCCAAAGAGACCAGTTATTGATGTACCAGATGTCATGCCGGACTCGCTCCGCCATGCGGTCGACCGTTGGGGTCTCACCCCTGTAACCATTGATCTGCGCCCAGCCGGTCAAGCCCGGCTTGACGTGGCGACGCGAGGCGTACTGCGCGATCAGCGTCCCATAGAAGTCATCATGGGCCAGCGCATGCGGACGAGGACCGACCACCGACATCTCGCCACGCAGAACGTTCCAGAACTGCGGCAGCTCATCGAGGCTCGACGAGCGAATGAACGCACCTACTCGTGTTACACGCGGATCGTTCCGGGTGGCCTGACGAATATCGCTACCGTCCTCCATCACCGACATGCTGCGGAACTTCAGAATGCGGAAGGATTTCCCGCTGTAGCCCTTGCGCGACTGCCAGAAGAATATCGGGCCGCGGCTGTCGAGCTTGATGGCAAGCGCGATGACGATGCACATCGGCAGCGTGACGAGAAGCGCACCGATCGAAAAGGCGATATCGAAGGTCCGCTTGAGGGCTCGCTCGAACAGATCGAGCGGCGGGCGATGCGTCTGGAAGGCGCAGTTCTCCCCAAGGCCGTGTGCGAAGCCTTGCACGATCTCGCCGACCAAGCCGGTGAACATGACGCTGACGGGAAGGCAGTACTGACGAAGCGTGACAAGGCATTCGTCGAGGACCTTCAGATTTCCGTAGTCACCCCAGACAATCAGCACCTCGTCGACATCGCCGATGCCGTGCTTTTCGCAGGCCTCTAGCAGCGTCGAACCGCCAATATTGCCAGCGCCAATATGCATCGTATGCGTGATTGCCAGGCCGTTCAGCGTCGCTCTCTGCGCGATCGGTTCGACCGGCGTCGCATCCGGACATATCAACAGGACCCGATGCGTTGGAAAGGCCGCGTGCGCGGCGGCGCGCATCAGATAGGAACGCCATAAAACCCGCAGCGCCAGAAGCCCGCCGAGAGACAGCACCGTGGTCGAGATGATTGCACCGCGTGAGATCGCGGCTCCCACCTTCATGAAGAAGGCGATGGTCAAGAGAAACACAACGATTGCGGGAAGGATTGTGCATATTGCCGTCAACTGATGACGAAACGACACCATCTCGGCAGGCCGATAGGCATGCGTTCCCGCCATTGCCAGCACGAACATCGTCGCAACCAGAAGGCCAATTCCGATATAGACCGACGGGTCGTCACTGAATCCAAACGTTATTTCCTGATAGGCAATGTGGCCGGCAGCGCTGGCGAAGAGCAGCAACGCAAAGTCGAAAATCGCCGCAGCGTAGGTCACGGCAACGCTGTTGAAGCCCAGCCACCTCCGGTCGCTCCGGACGGAAAAGCGAGCATTCCAACTCTGTTCGACTGGTATGGCCATTAGAGATCACCTCAACCCTACCAGCTTAGTTAACATGAGATAAACACGCGCAACAATTGCCCCGAAATACTCCTTATTCAGTAAAATCGAAGTATGGCCAGAACCGCCCTTTAATATTGACAGTAATATCTTGCCACCGATCGAATAGAGTTTGGGAGGGCTCATCAGGCACAAATAGGCGCGGCGGATCGCAGATTTGGATCCGTTTTGAGCCTTTCGATCCGAATTATCGGCTCAATCGAGCTTGAAGCTCGAAAAGTCGTAATGGTTGCCGCTGCCCGAACGGCTCACAACATATTTACGCGTTTTCGTTATGATACGCGCGAAATTGCCATCCATGGTGATCGTACGCGCTGTCGATATCTTCGCGTAGTCGTTTCCAGGGAAGCTGGGCGGGCAGGCCTTGCCGCCGATCGCATAGATCCGGGCGCCGCCCTTGTCGAAGCGGCGTTGAATCGGCTGTCCGCGTGGATCGGCGAGCACCTTGCATTCAGGCGCATTCGGAACCGGCAGCAACTGGTACCACGGGCTATCCGCATGAGCGGAGAACGCCGGCAGAGAGAGAGACAGGGACAACACAAAAGCTGACTTCCACATGACGCAAGACCTCCTTAGCGCTCGATTTCCTGCAAGAAACTTGGTATTTCCACCGCGCGATAGCCTAGATCACATCTATTCTTGGGATAAAAAGCAAAGCATAGGCATCAGAAATATTACTGCGGACTCATCTTCATTATTGCCGCACGCGCCAATGTATATCCTCCAGAGGCGGACTTCTCCAACCACTGCCGGCCGACCTCAGCTTCATCCTTTGCACCTGCGTCCAGGATCATCATGCCGAGAAGATATTGCGCTTCAACGTCGTTCTGAGCGGCGGCCTTCTCGCGAAAGGCTCTAGCCTCAACCGCCGACTGCTGAACGCCGGTGCCATAGTAGTAGGCATTGCCAAGGACCCTTGCGGCCGAAGGCTGTCCCGCATCGGCTGCTTTCCGCAGAGTGTCGATGATCCGGTCCTTCTCCTGTTGAGCAACGTCCGACCGTCCCAGCGCCTGTGCGAGGTAGTCGGCGGCAGCCGGATCGCCGTCAGAGACCAGCTCTTCAAAAATCGGAACCGCCTCGCCGGTAGAGCCCGCATTCCATAAGCTCTGAGCAATCGTGAGAAGCGCGACGGGATCAGCTTTGGCGCCTGCGGCGCGCAAGGTCGCAATCGCCTTGCTCCGGACATCCGCAGGATATCCCGACGCCAAGAGCTGCTTGATCGGTCGACGGGCATCGGCGGGATTGAGCTTTATCGAGCGCACCAGGAGGTCGGCGCTTGTGGCAAGATCCTCGGGGGATCCACCGCCGGCAACACTCTTTGCAAGCTCGACATAGAGCTTGGCGCGGCGCGGCACGTCCAGTCGATCGGCCCACTTCATGGCTTCCTGGAAGTCTTTGGGCGTACCTCGGCCTTCCGCAAGGGCGATCGCCGTTGCTTCGATACCCTTGCTGTTGCCGACGATTGCCGCCCAGCGGTACCATTTGAAGGCCACCTCATCGTTCTGCGGAATGCCGTCGCCGGAATACTGAATCTCGGCATAGGCGGCGACACAACTTTTGCAACCGCGCATGCTCTCGGCCGCAAGAAGACTGAGGACCGCGGATGCCTTCGGACCGAACGTGTAGTCGTTCATGAGGATCGCCTTGGCAAGCAGCCGCGTTGTCTCCTTGGAAGGCGCTCCCGTCAGCAGGAGCGTAAAACCATACTCGAGGTTACGAACGTTGCGGTTCCGCGATGTCAATGCTGCGGACGCGATCTCGAGCCTCTTCTGTGGCGGCAGTTTGGCAGCAGCTTCGACGCTGGGCCAGCCCTTGGCTGTGCGCATATCCTCCCAGCTTGAGAATGTCTCGGTGACAGGTCGTGGCGTGGGCTTGGCGGGCTGCGAAGCATTGGCGGCGGCAGCCATCACAAGGAATGCCAGAGCGGTGAAGGTGATGGATCGATGGCGCGTCATTTATTCATCCTCCCACGTCTCTCAGTTCGACAGCTTAGCCGACTTCTCCAACCACTCTTGGGCGCGCGCCTCGTCGGGCGGCGTCCCAAAGCCGATCTGCAGCGCGATGGCGTATTTCTCGAAGGCTTTTCGGAAACCGGCATCGGCAGCCTTTGCAACCCACTCGGTGCTTTTCTCGCTCGACTGTTCGAAGCCGTGCGTCCCCGTTGCATAGAAATCGGAGGCCATGAGCATGGCCTGGCCGTTTCCGAGCGTCGCGGCTTTCAAAACCCACGTCTTGCCAAGATCCTTGAACGCCGGACTGCTATCGGAAAGGCGCAGATAAAGCCTGGCCAGAAGCATGGCGACCTGCGGCGAATTCTCCGCGGTGAGCTTGTTGAGAATGCCTTCGATCTCCTGATCCCCAAGCGTTGGATGGTCGAGCGTCGTCTGCTGCGCCAGGATCATCTTGACGAGACTCTCCAAGGCACCGCCATCGCCGAGGCGCGCGGCCTTGAAGAGCCATCCATAGGCTTCCGCCTTGCTGAGCCCCACATCGGTGCCGGCCATATAGAGGCGCCCAAGCTCCCGCATCGCCTCGCGCTTGCCGCCTTCGGCAGCCCGCTTCATGTATCCTACGGCTGCCTTCTGTTCATTTGGCCGTTCGTCGCGCAGAAAGGCGGCTATCTGGTACTCTATCGCCGGATCGTCGGTGTTTTCGGCAATCAGTGCGTCGAATATCGCGAGGTATTTGTCGCGAAACTGCGGAACGTCCTGCAGGGCGAGCGCAAGCTGCACCTTGTCCTTGTCCAGACAGGATGGGCGGTCAAGCAGGCCGGAGAGGATCGTCGCCTTGCGGGAGTTATCGGGCTCCACCTGTGCCTGCTTCAATACAACACGCAGATCGTCGGAGCGAGCCGCGCGACCGAGCCACTGCTGCCAATCCGTGCCGCCACCCTCTGCTGCGGTTACCTTGAGATCGACCAACCGAAGCATAGCGGAGACGCTGCCCTTCTGCGCTGCCCGCACGAAAAGGCTCTTGGCTCGGATCGGATCCGGATCGAGCGCCGGATCATTGTCGACGTAGAGCCGACCGAGTTCATAAAGCACGTCGGCATTCTCAGTCGAAAGCGATGCCTCCAGAAGCGCGCGCGCCGCCGGCGCGTCACGCTCGTATGACCCGGTCGGCACGAGAAGCGCTCTTGCTTCGACCAGTTTTGCGACTGTCGCATCTGCCTCGACTGCCCGCGCACGCCAGGATTGGCTGGCGGCATCGTCGCGGGGCGTCCCGGTTCCGCTGGCATAGGCGAGACTGAGGCGCATCATGGCTTCAACGTCGCCGTGCTCGGCTGCCTTTTGCAGGTAGGCGACGCCATCGGTCTTGCTCTCGGAGGAGGCTGAAGCAAAGGCCTTGTCGGCAAGTTCCAGAAGGCTCTCGCTGTCACCCGCCACAGCCGCCTTTTCCAGCCATTCGGCCGCTTTGCCACGGTCCTTTTCCACGCCCTGCCCGCAGGCATAGAGCGCCGACAGTTCCCGCATCGCGCCGGGGAAGCCGGCGTCCGACGACTGCTTTAGGTAGTCGATCGGTCCACGGTCGAGTTGGACCGCTTCAGGACCGGAGCCAAGCTTGTAGAGATCAAACGCCGCCTGGGCCGAGCCCATCTCGAACGCGCGCATCTGCACCTTGACGGCACGCGCGCTGTCGGGCGCGCCGCCTAGACCTCGGGCATAAACAACACCCAGTCGCTCCAGCACTTCGGCGGAAACATCGGGCATTGAAGCCGCTTTTTCCAAAGCTTGTCGTTCCAGCGCGGGATCCGGATCTCCACCATAGCTTCCACGATAATAGGCAGCCCGCATCGCGAATGCAGCCACGTTGCCGCGGGAAACTTCTTGCCCGACCAAGGCAAGCCCTTCCTCACGCGCATGCGCATCTGAGGGAGTGGACAGAAGCATTTCGGCGAGCGCCAGGCTGCTTGCTGAATGGCCGAGACGCGATGCCGTTCGCAGTAGTTCTGCGGCCTTTTGTCGATCAGCATCGACCCCATCGCCGCCATCTCGCAGACGCTTGGCGAGAAGCGAGATCGCCCGGATGTCGCCGAGCTTTGCAGCTGCCACCAGCCATTGTACAGACGCCTTCACATCGCCCTCGCCAATATCAGGATCGGCGAGAATTTCGGCAAAGCTGGTCAGCGCGCTGCAGTCACCCTTTCCAAGATTTTCGGAGAGCTTGCCAATGATGCGCTGCAACAGCATCCACCCGGCGTCTGGCGTGTCAGCCAGATCGGGGCTCGCGGTATAGAGGCGAGCAAGCTCAAGGGCTGCGCCGATATCACCGGCGTCAGCGGCATTGCGAAGATAGGTCTTGGCAAGAGGAAGGTCTGGAGAAACGAGATCGCCCCTCCTGTAGATCTTTCCGAGAAATGTTCCAGCTTCGATGACGCCGCGCTCGTAGGCGGTCTTTTCGGCCTGCACGATCTCCTCAGCATGTCCGGCAGCCATGTCGCTGTCGGCCACAATACGGCCGTAGAGGTAGAGGGCGCGACCGGCACCTGGAAACGATTGCTGACTGAGATAGCGGACGATGCGTTCGGCTGTGGCGGGGCTTCTCGGATACCGGCTGTAAGGATTGTAGAGCGCCTGAGCATCCTTCAGCATCGCATCCGGGGAGACCTTGGGCGCACTTTTGCCATCCCAGCCGGACCAGTTGCGAGGAGGCGCCGGCACAGCAGGAGCCACGCATATCTGCGAATAGTCGAATTCGGGGCTGACAGGAATCGGGATGGCTTGATCCGCAAGCGCGCTTGCCGCGACAAAAGTTGAGGTGATCGTCGCCGTCACGACGAAGCAGAGTGGTATTCCGCCACGCCGGAATGCGGCCAATCGCTTCAGTGCTCGTTGCTCGTCGAACCTACCCATCTCGAACGCCTCACTCGTCTGAACTATCATCCCTGTTACGCATTGCCCGGGTCTGCGCCCGTACCATTTCGTCCAGCTTCATCAGCAGCAACCAGTTCTGAATGCTCTCCAGGTCTGTCTTTCGCCCCAGAGGCATGATGATTGCCATGCAGGCGAGGACGCGGGCATTCATGTCTCCGTCCCCCGGCAAGCGCCACCCGACCTGCGTTGGTCGCGGTTTGCGCTTGCGGAACGTGATGCTACGCATCCGTTCACTCTTCCACGCCATCATCCTCGACCTTCTCGTGAAACGCCGAGGACGGTAAGTCGGCGCCAAGTCCCATTTTTCCAAGCAGTTTTCTGGACTGAACGTGCCGCTGTGCGCTGGCGCTGCGCAGCCATTCGACAGCGGCTGCGTGACCTTCGGGCGTCGCCTCCGCCTGACGATCCAACGCCATATGAAACATGGCGCTTCCGCTGCCGGCCTGCGCCGCCTTCAATTGCCAGGCTTGCGCCTTCGCGATGTCCTTCGGCACGCCTGCGCCGTATCGATAGGTATCAGCAAGGCGCATCATCGCCACCGGCGCTTCCGGCCCGGTTGTGCCTGCGGCCCTCTCGAGCCACAGGATGCCGGCCGCTGCGTCCCGAACGGTGCCGTATCCCGATATCAAGGCGGTTCCGGTCGAGATCATCGAGGACACGTCGCCGCTGCGGGCTCCGCGCATGGCAAAACGGAAGCTCTTCGCGCTGTCGACATCGGGGCCGATTGCGGAGCTGTAAGCCTGAGACAGATCCTGCCAGGCGAAGACAAAACCACGTTCGCCAGCAGCACTCAGAAGCCGGATCGCCCGATCGTCGTCGCGCGCAACACCGCTGCCCTCGAGATAGGCAAGACCCAGGTCCCGCGTCGCCATGCGGCTGCCGGCCTCCGCGGATAGGGTGAGATAGGCGGCTGACTTTGCAAGATCGCGATCGACACCCCTACCCGTCCGGTACGCATCGGCCAGCCGGACATTGGCCGCCCTGTTGTCCGGATCATCTGCGAGGGCCTGCTGATAATAGCTGACCGCCTTTTCCTGATCCTTCTCGACGAACTTGCCTTCCATGTAGAGATCGCCCAGCTTCAGGTTGGCGTCGATATCGCCGCGCGCTGCTGCCTGCCGCAAGACTTCCACACCTGTCGCTACGTCCGTGAGCGAGCCCTTGCCTTCGATGTAGGCGGCCGACAACGCGACGCTGGCGCCCGGAACGTCGACGTCAGCAAGCTCGCGTAGGATCGAGACGCCTCGAAGGTTGAGCTTCAGATCCGCGGTTTCCAGCATGGCGCTGGCGAGGTTTATCTTGTCCTGCGGGCGCTGCCCTGAATGGCTCAAAGCCTGCTCCAGCCACTCCTTACCGACATTCGTGTCACGCGCACGCTCGGCGAGAAACCGATAGAGTTCCACGGCTGCCTGGCTATCGTCCTTGCGGGCGGCCACGGTCAGGCAATCGATCGCCTCGTCCATCTTGCCGTTCGCCTTCAGGAAACGTGCCATTGCGAGAACGGCTTCCTTGTTGCCGGCAGCGACCGTATCGGCAAAGAGCTTGCGGGCATTGGCGAGACCGTTCTTCGGATCCTGGGAGACATAGAGGTTGGCCAGTTCCACCAGAGCGTCCGTCGCTCCGGCGGCCAGAGCCTGCCGATAGAGCGGGATTGCTTTCTGGACGTTGACTGCGACGAGATCGCCGTCTGCATAGGCCCGTGCCAATCGTAGCAGGGCATTCTTCGAACCGACCTCGGACGCGCGAAGGAGATAGGGAAAAGCCTGCTTCCTGCGGTCAGTATCGGGCGATGCGAGATGGAGATCTGCGATGCGCTCCAGCACTTCGGCGGACTGGTTTACAGACAGGGCATGCTTGTAGTAGCTCGCGGCCTTCTCTTCGTCGACAGTTCCGCCGACGCCTTTGGCGGCCAGATCACCGAGCAGCAGGTCGGCGGTAGCGCTTTGGTTTTGCGCCATGAGGCTAAGCTTTTCGGACGCAAGGTCATAGTTGTCCGCCGTACGGAGCGACGGCGAACTTATGAGTACTTTCACGAAGCGCGTCAGTGCCGCGTTGGAGCCGCGCTCTATGCCCAGCCGGAAAATATCAAGCGCGCGCCGGCGGTCGGTGAGAACGCCACTACCATCCTGAAAGCTGTCACCGACCCTGATAAGATCATCGACGTCGACGATCACGCCGCCGATTGCTGCCGCATAGAGATCATCGGACGCCCGTTTCCGCTGTTCGAAACTCTCTCCGGCTCCCTCCAGCCTGTAGAGAACAGCCGTTGCGTCCTTCGCCTCAAGGAGCCTGGCGATCCACTGCTCGTAGGTCGGCGCCGGCACATCGAGAGATCCGGCGTCAGTGTAATCGCGGACCATCTCCTGAGCTGCTTCCAGACTTCCGGCGTTCGCCGCAGCCGCGTACTGAGCAAGTGCCGCTTGCCGGTCGAACGTGCTGCTTTGCGGCGCGGCCAAAAGTCTCGCAACCCAAACAGGCGCTCTGTCGCTGCCGAGCTCCGCTGCCTTCCGGTACCAGTCCAAGGCGCTCTTCTGATCTTCAGGCCGCGGTGGCAGGCTGCGATAATAAGCGCCCAACTCAAAGGCTGCATCCGCATCACCCTGAGCAGCGCGCTGAAGGAGGACGTTCAATCCGAACGTATTCATTGCCCGCGCCTGATCGGCGCCGGTGTCAGGCAACTTCGCAAGCGCGAAGGCAGCGGATGCATCCCCGAGGCGAAACGCAAGGTTCAGAGCCTCGCGAGCCTCCTGCGCCTTTCCCGCGACCGCGGCCAGCTGCTGTCCCTTCAGATATGCCGCCGACGCATCCCCGACCTTTGTCGCCTCGTCGAGGAGAACGAGCGCTCGGCCGGTATCAATCGGCCCGCCCTCGCCGACCAGCAGCATCTTGGCAAGCATCACCTTCGCTTCGACCGGAGTAGCGCCAGCCAGCGAGACAGCGCTCTCGAGAACCTGGCGCGCCGCGATGTAGTCCGGGATCCTCAATGGGTTAACGGCAGATACCGCCGAGCCCGACCGCAACTTCTTCGCCAGCTTGACGAGGCCCATTCCATCCCGGTCCTGAACAAGCTCGTTGATCTGCACCCCGATCGGCTGATCGCTCGGGGCCGCAATTCCGTTTGACCGGGAGGTCAGCAGAAGCGCCGTTGCCAACAGCAACGCCATCGGGAGATGTCGCCGCAGCCCTCTCATGATCGGCTCCAGAAACATGTGGCGTTGCCGCCGATGAATTCGTCGATCAACGGCCGCTCGTCGCTTCCCTCACGCGCCAGCAAGGCAGCGGACCGGCGGAGCGCATAGCTGTCCGGCTGGCGGACGGCCAGGGCCTCGAGGAAGGCCAGATAGTGACGCCCATTGCCCCGGTTCTGCAGGAACCCGAAATCCGTTTTCATGAAATCTTCCTCCGGCCCCGGAATGTAGTTTTCCGCTGCATAAGCGTTAACCATGATCGGGTTCGTCAGGCCATTTATCCAAAAGGACAAGATCGTGGCGAAGGATCGCCGGTCGCCTGTATCGCCGACGGTTTCGCGCAGCAGGTCGTCGCCGTGCCCAGCCGCGACTTCTGCCATGACAGTCATGCTACTCAGCGATTGACGCATGTACCAAAGGGACCGCGAGCCCCGCCGTGTCTCAAGCGGCAGACTTCCGTCGCCCCGGGCGTCGCTCAGGATTGTATGGAAGCGGTCCATCCCCTTCCGATACAGCGCCTCGTCGCCGATCATGCTGCCCCAGGTCATCAGAACACTGTCGGCAAGATAGCGGTGGTTGTTGAGATCGACATCGCCGTCGAATGTCTGGTCGATGCGGCGCACCAGCGGATCGATCCACGCTTCCACGCGCTTGCTCTCGTCAGCTGTCAGGTCGTCGCGGATGATCGAAAAGGCTACGACAGTCGGCAGCAGCAAACGCTTGAGCGCATAGTAAGCGTCGTGCACCTGCTCGGTCTGCGCGAAGGCGCCGGCGTCGGCCCACTTCAGGAGGAGTGCTTTCAATGACGCCTCGGCGTTCCGATCGCCAGCAAGGGCACGGCCCGACAACACCATCGTCGCCCAGGCATAGGCCGCGCCTGAGCGATCCGTGCCGTATCCCTGCGTGCTCGAAAGTCCTTTGATCACCTCGAGGTGCCCCCACGCGGGATCGGCTTCTACTGCGAGGCACGCCTGACGCGCGTCCGCGGCGGAATCCTGCGCGAGAAAGGCCTTGCGCGCGGCCACATCGAACAGGCCGAGATAGGACTGGGGTCCCTGCGCCGCAGTCGACACGGCGCCCGCAAGCAGAACGGCGCAGGTTCCAAGGATGGCAATCAGTTGATTCCGGGCCATCACGTATCGTCCTTCTTGCCGTGGAACGCACCGAACTGGACGGATCCCCGTTGTTCCGTGCATGTGCCAGGACCCTTGCTGTCGAAGAACAGCGGATCGTCGCGGCCAATCAGGCCGGCATCACGGAATGTGCAGATGTCAGCGGGTGGACGCTGCGGGCGGCATGTGGACGAGATCGCAACGTCGGTTTGACCGGCAAGCCGCAGCATATGCCCTTCGAAGGGTCGAGCATCTCCGCCCAGAAGCCTGCCTTGTTGGTTGACGAACTGATTGCCCGCAAGGGTGATCCCCGATACGCCGGCGACCTTGATCCCGTTGCCGTTCGCAGAAATCACGTTATCGACCGCGGCAAACGTGGTCAGCGGCACATAAGGGTCGATCGCGAGATCGCGTTTGTGGTCCGTCTGTACAAGCGTGACATTGCTGATGTAGCCGCCAATAGCCTCCAGCTTGTTGTTGGTTATCCGGTTGTCATGGATGGCGACGTCCCAGCTGTTGCGGACGCGAATACCGGATCGACCATTGTCGAAGAAGGCGTTGTTGAAGGCCAGATTGCAGGCACTTTCGAAGAAGGTGAGACCGTCTTGCTTGTTCTCGAAGGCGGTGTTGCCATAGATCAGATTGCCGACACTCGAGCGGTCGAGCATGAGGCCGGAGCCGTTGTTGTGAAAGGCAACGTTGCCAACTTTCCAGCTATCGTCGACGTTTCGCGAGATGATGATGCCGTGCTTTATGATCGTGTCATGCGCCGTATTCAGCGCGATCAGCAGCCGCCGGGATCGGTCGTGCGGGTCGATCGCATAGAGAACGTTGTCGTCATATTCGTTACCGACAAGCGAAATGTCATCGGCTTCGTAGGAGTAAAAGCCGTATTCGAAATTGTGAAAATAGTTGTCGACCACGATGCCGGTAGGCCGGCGGGTGTCCGCCTTTGTCTCGCTTGCCCATTTCGGCCCGGACGAGAATGATAGGCCGAATGACTTTGGAGCCGCATAGCCAAGGGAGTCCAGGATCGAACCGCCAATGTAAGTTTCGGAATTGCTCCACGCGACGATGAAGGGGCGAAAGATGCTTCTCTTGTCTTTGTCGGAATGGCGAGGCTGCTGCAGTTCCTCGTCCCACGACGTGACTGTCGTGTCCTGGATGTAGAGTTTTCCGGCAACGATCACGAACGCGCCTGCCGTGGCGGAAAGGCGATATGTCGAGGCTTCCTCGCCCGATAGGATGAGCGAAGCGCCTTCACCGACAAGTATGGGCGCCCGGAGGGTGATGGTGTCGCCTTGCCTTTCGACAAGGCGCATGCCGCTGACACTGTCCAGTTGATCGGCAAGACTACCGAGCGTGTAGGTGCCGCTCTGAACCACGATGATGCGCGGGAAGAGCATACCCTGCGCACGGGCGGCATATGAGAGGCTAGTCGAACCGTCCTGAATGTCCTCGACAAACTTTCCGAGATATGGGCTCAGATTCCCGAGAGTCAGGGCGACATGCCCTGGCACCGGCAAGGGAAGCATCGCCCGAATTGTGTCCGCACCTTTTGAAAGGTCGGGATAGCCGTATGTCGCAAAGTCACCTGCGCCGGGCGAGCCCTTCCGAAGCTGCATCCGCCCGTCTGAAAGCAGGGCTGCGGAGGTTGCAGCGGCAGATCCTGAAGCAGCGGCGGAAGCCTTTTGAACCCAGTCCTTGAAATCGGACGGCTCGCCCTTGCCGGAACCAAATCCAAGACGATCGAGCTGGCGCAACTGCGCTTCCGCAATCGCGCGGAAGGTGCGCACCCGCAGCATGGTGTCTTGTATCTTTGCCGCGCCGAGAACGGCCTGCTTCACATAATTCGGATCTGCCGAGGCCGCGATCACGACGTCAGCCGCCAGCCCTTCGTCCGCGGCCGCCTTGCTTGCTTGGAAATAGGCGACAGCACTTGGAGCGTCGCCTGAAAGCGCCGCCCGGCTGGCAATTCGCCCGACGGCCTTGGCCTTTAGTTTCTCGTCGGAAATCTTCTCCGCCATCTGCTTGGCGCGATCGATTTGTCCGGCCTTCGAGAAATAGTCGACAATGTCGAGGAGGCGCTGATCCCGCTCATGGGAATCGTCTATCTTGCCGACATAGGCGACGACCTGATCGACAACTTTTCCTTCCCCACCAGCCTTGCCGGAGATTTCCTTCGCGACGCGCAGCAGGGCCTCGACCTTGTATTGCGGTTCCGCGATTGACGACGCCAGCCCGAGCGCATTATCGACCTGCCCGTTACGCGCCCAAGCCCTAGCGATCTCGGACTGGACACGCCCCTTGTCCTCGGCATCACCAATGCGCTCCGCGATCTTGACCGCATCGTCGACATCGCCGGATTTCGCCTTCGCCCGTCCGATCCCCGATAGCGCCTGCTCCTGATCCTTCACCAAAGCGATCCTTGGCAGCAGAGCCTCGGCTTCCTTGACATCCCCCGCATCCGCGAACGCCTTTGCGAGATTGCCCAATGCATTGGACGCATCGCGCTCACCGCCGAGTTCGTCGGCGAGGCCTTTCGCTTCGTCGAGCAGCTTGAGATCGGTGGAGCTACGCAAGGCCGAGACCAATGCGGCCTGCTTTTCATCACCGTTCAAGCTCTTGGTCATCGCAAGCGCGCGCTGATACTGCTCCTTCGCCATGGCCGACAGGCCGCGATCGTTCAGCTCCGACGCCAGTGTAAAATCGATCTCGACCAGCCCCGGTCCCGCTTCCATGTTCGCGGTCATCGCCGTAGCATCGACCAGCCTGTTGGCGTCGATACGGTCCTTCACGATCCGAATGATCAGGTCTTCCTGATCGCTCCGATCGGCGAGGCTGGTCGCGAAGATCGGCAGGAGATTGACCGCATTGGCTTTCAAGGCCGCGGTCAGGACTTCATTGACGGCATCCGCCCGCTTTTCGGCCGCCTCGGGGTCGATAGCCAGCGCCCACAGCAATGCCGCCTCCAGCTTGCCGCCCTTCAACGACGACTTGACGGCGGCGGCGACGGCGCTTCCGTCCGCGTCCTTGACCTTCTTGCCTGCGATCGTCTCCTTCTCGAGCAAACGCAGCGCGACATCATAGCGTGCGTAACCCCGCATCCGCGCCGGCCACATGCCGGCAATCGTCCGGGTGATGATCGTTGAGCCAAGTTCCGGCTCTACGGATGCGGCAACTTGCGCAATATTGTTGAGTGCTGCGTTCTTCTCGTCGAGATCCGAGATCTTTGTGCTGGCATCGATGGCGCGCTGGAGGAGACCCGTAGCGGCATCGTGGTCACCCGCGAGCTGGCGAGCATAGCTGGACAAGGCGGAAACCTTGAGGCCGGGCGTCGTCAGGCTGTCGGTCAGTTCATCTATGCTCGTGCGTAATGCAACGCGCGCATCGGGGTCATCCATCTTGCCCTCGAGCTGCGACAACGACGCACTCAGGGCCCCACTCGTCAAAGTATCACCACTAATTCCGTCATCCTGCAGCTCTGACAGCGCGGCTTTTGCTTCCGGTGAACCATCAGCGGCAAGCGCAGACAGAGACATCCAGTGTTCATGCCCGTCATTATAGGCAGCTAGACGCTCGTCCATCGTCTTCGACCGATCGGCCACGAGAACCGACTGCCTGATGTCTTCCACCAAGGTAGGGACATCCGCAGCCGCAGAGAATGCAGGCCCGTGCAGCGCCCCCATCAACACCAGCACACCTGCCGCCCAAACGAGCGTGGTTCTGCCAAGGCTCCATTGTTTGCAGATCTGACGCATCTACCTGACCTCGCTATTCCCTGGATATCGCCTTCACTCCACCCCTCATGACTGGGGGCGCCTTGCTATCCCTCCGAACCAGGCCGTGAGCGGGTTTCCGCCGGCACTGATGTCACGACGCGTCTAGCGTCTCCGGGCGGGTTCGCGCCGGTCCATGGCGCCTGAACGAACCGAACCGTGACGGGTGCGCCCACGATCGAATTGAGATCCGCGCCATCGACATCAATGTTGACCGGGAATTTTCGGCCAGATGCCAGGTCCGCGCCTGAAATCTTTGGCAGTTCCCTGATCTCCGCATCAGACAGACGACCGCCCTGCGGCAGGTCGACGACCACTTCCGCTCCCCTGTACAGCCGCAGCGCCTGGTCGTAGTCGACCATTGCCACGACATGAGGCTTGGCGTCGCGCATGCTGAGAGACAACAATGATTGTCCCGCCCGCACCTGCGTGTCGACGTCGGCTCGCGCCTCCTGCACCACGCAGTCGCACCGAGAAAACACGGTCACGCTTCGTCCGTTCGCACTTGGAAGGATCGTCGCAACGGGATCACCCGCCTTGACGGGACCGCTCTTGACGATGTTTGTCAGCATCCCGTCCGTGGGTGCGACGACCGTCGAAGCATCAATTGCAACAAGCGACTCCTCCGCCCGGAATGTCCATAGCTTCTGGTAAAGCGAGGCGCCCAGGAACATCAGCAATGCAACGCCCGCGGCCGCTGTCGCCACGATGCGCAGCGACTGAACGACCGTTGCCTTCATCTTTTCGCCGGGAGCCTTAGCCGGTGGCACGGCGTCCTTCTTGCGGGCCTTGGTGTCGATCATGCGGCTGGAGAAATCGAGAACCTCGTTGGCAGCGACAAGATCGCCCGTCAGATAGCAATCCCGGACATATCGAAAGAAGCGAAGGTTGCTCTCGGTCGGAGAAACATATTGCAGACCAGTGCGCCCCTTGTTCGGATCGCTGTAGCGGATCTGGGCCTTCACCTTCATCGAGACGACGATATCGCCGAACGGAAACTCGAGTTCGATCGGGAATGTCTCGAACTGAGGAAACACAGTCTGGCCTGTCGCTACGCCAACGCCACCGACGGACCAGTCAATGCAGCTGTAGCGATAGCCATCAATGATGCATTTCAGCGGCAGCTTGTAGCGCTGATGCTGACGTTGCGCGTCCGCTTCGAAACTGACGACATTGATACTCATGGGAACCCCTCACTTTAACATGTTCAACTCGTAGACCAGCGAAAAAGTCCTTGCCTCCGGGATCGGCAGTTGACCCAGGAGAAACGCAACGAATGTGATGAAGCAGAGCAGCGAGCCGACATGCAGCGTGCCTGATGTGAACTCGCGAGAATACATCTGCAGGCGGCTTCTATTGTCGGCGAGCGTCGTCTTCTGACGCGTCCATTTCTGCTTGTTGAGATGGAAGAAAATGTAAGTCTTTACTAACGAACCATAGACCTGATTGAAGTAGATGAAGAAGGGATAGAAAGCCGACACGCGCGGCCGGGAGTTCAAGAGCAGAAGCGTCTGCAGATAGCGCGTGACCAATATCCAAAGCAGGTAGACGATGAACGCCGTCGGCGTTTCGAAGATGCCGATCAGGAGCACCATCGCGACGCCCGCCAGCGATGTCCACATCGATATCCTCTGATCGAGAATCGTCCACCAGGTAAACCAGCCGATCCTTGTCGGACCGAGGGCCAGGGCACGGCGATTGGTGCGCAGCATGTTTCCGAACCAGCGAACCATCAATTGCGTCGCGGCCGGCAGGAAGCGCGTCGATGGCGGTTCCTCCACGGTCGCAACGACGACGTCGGGAACGTAGAGCATGCGGTAGCCGTTACGCAGCAGCCAGAACCAGCTGGACTTGTCGTCGCCAGTGAGGAATTTCAGCCTGCCGAACCGCCAGTGATCGAGATAGTCGGCTTCGACCTGACGCACGAAATCGGGATCACAAATAATCGAAGCACGGAACATCGACATCCGTCCCGTCAACGTCAGCACCTTGCGGGACAGGCCGTTGGACGACATCAGGATATGGCGCTGCGCAAAACGCAGGCTGTACCAGATATGAAACTTCGCATTGCCATGAACGTGGGACCGCTCATCCGTCGTCAGCGCGCCGACTCTGGCGTCTGTGCGGAAAAAACCCGCGCACTTGCTGACGAGATCGGTGGGAATGATCGAGTCGCCATCGATGACGGCTACCATGTCGTCAGGTTTCGGGTCCTGATGCGAGATCGCGCGGAATCCATAGGCCAGTGCATCGCGTTTGCCGCTGCCTTCGATGCGCGTGATGACGAGGCGAACGCCCGATGCTTGATCGCAGGTCAGTCTGTAGAGCTGCCTGATCAGGCGCTGGTCGGCCATTTCGACGATCGAGGCAACGACGGTTGCACCGCCTGAGGCCTGCTTGGCCGCCTCGAATACGGCCCGATAGACCTGGGCCGTCGTATCTCCGTCGATGCGAAAACTCGTCACGAGAAAGTAGACGTGCGGGTCGCCGCCTATGCTGCGGCGCGCACGAAGCGCCGCGTCGGCCTTTGAGCGCATACGAGGAAAGACGATGAAACGATAGATATTGGAGCGGACGAAATGAAGGAGCCCCCATCCGTAACGCCACACCGCCAAAAACCCCAGGCCGACAAGGGCACCGGAGTGGCTCCGCCAGAGATCCTCTGCCGGAACGATCCAGGCCACGAACACAATCAACGCGACATAGAGAAGATGTGCTTCAAGCGTTTCGCTCCAGGAAACGAGAGCGGTTTCAGCAATCGACCGCCGGGCGCTTCCGTCAGTCGCGTCCTGGGCAACCGGTGCACCGCTGAAGCCACCGCCTCCATCGTCGTATTTTGCATGCTCAAGCATCTGCCCCTGCCATCACGTCACGTGTTGCGCGGGCCGCCACAGCCCGCTTTTGTTGCTGTAAACAAGAGCTTACGGCCTCGTGCCGATGGCCCGGACCTGCGCTACCAGCACAGGCCGTGGTAGATTACGTTTCGGTTCTGCGGCGCCTCGATGCGTGTCAGATCGATCACGACAAGCGGCTTCTTTGCCGCCTCGATTGCCTCCTTGAGACCGGGATATTTATTGCCGATCACAAGCACCGATGAGGCTGCGAGAACCTCCTGTATGCTGCCGCGCAGCAGAGGCGCTATGTGCTTGAGGAAATTGCGGCCTTCGTTGGCGGTCCTCGCGACATTCGGATCGTAGACCGCAATCTCCTTGCCCTTGCCAAGGAAACCTTCGACCAGTTCCAGCATCGGGCTTTCCCTGAGATCGTCGGTGTCGGATTTGAACGTGATACCGACGAAGCCGATCCTCTCCTGGCGCGCCGTGTCGATCAGTGAACGCGCATGCTCGATCTGACCAGTATTGGCGATACGGGTCGCATCGAGCACAGGCGTCGGCACATTCAACATCCGGCCCAGCGCCGACAGCGCACGCAGGTCCTTCGGAAGGCAGGAGCCACCATACGCAAAACCCGGCTTCATATAGGCGCGAGATATGTTGAGGCGGGTATCCGAGCAAAGCACATCCATGACGACATGGCTGTCTATGCTCTTTGCCTTGCAGAGGTTGCCGATCTCATTGGAGAAGCTGATCTTGACCGCATGCCAGCAATTGTTGGCATACTTCACGATCTCCGCACACCGCATCGCCACGACATGCGGCGTTACAGGGATATGGCTGACCAGGGCTTTCAGCGCTTCGATCGAGCGGTTGTCGTTGTCGTACTGACCGAACACGATGGCGCCCGGCCGATAGTAGTCGGCAATCGCCGTCCCCTCGCGCAGGAACTCCGGATAGTATGCGACACCGAAGTCGCGGCCCGCGGTTTTGCCCGAAACCCTTTCCAGTGTCGGCACGACAAGCTCTTCCATCGTCCCTGGCAGAATCGTGGATCGCATGACGACGATGTGGAATGCGGACTTCTGTTTCAGCGCCTTGCCGATGTCTTCGCAGACTTGACGGACATAGTCGGTGTTCAACGTTCCGTCCGGCAAGCTTGGCGTTCCGACACAGCAAAAGGAAATGTCCGTATTGCTGATGGCGTCCGCCACCGACTGAGTTGCAGAGAGCAGATCTGTGTGGTGGCCGTGCTCCAGGAGCTCTGCAAGACCTGGTTCCACGATAGGCGCCTGGCCCTTTGCCAGACGCTCGACTTTGAACTGATCGGGATCGACTGCAACGACCTGAAAACCATCATTGCTCAGGCAAGCGGCCGAAACACACCCCACATAACCGGCACCAAAAATGCTGATACGAGAATTGCTAACGTCAGGTGCTACTGCGGGATAAAAATTGTCCAGTACTGCAGCTTTTGAATTCTGCAAAAGACTGGAGGGATTCAACTCAATTTCCATAATAGACCTCGTCTGCGCACAGATTAACACTCCGGCGCACTACACGCGCCAGTTCAACTGCCTGCGGTCTAAGGAGTCCCCACTAGGTGATGTTTTCGAACGTCTTTTTCGTTATGAATTGATGCTAAGCGCAAAAATTCACGTATGCAATAGTCAAAAATTAACCATTCCTAATATAGATTTGAGCGTTGCATTAGAGCGACAACCGCTAAGAAAATCAGATACTTAAAGCGCGTTTTCGGCGCTTTGTGTCATTTTGGAACGACGCTACCAACGCTTGAATCCGCTTGATTGACACTTTTTGTTGGTGCTATTTACCTTGGGTGTGTGGCACCCATCGTGCGACCCGCGCCATTTCAGATGCCATTAAGTACTTGAAATATCAGGGTTTTTCGTTATGAGTTGCCTGCTTGATCGGGCGCATATCCAGCCTTCGCAACCGCCCATCGACCGCTTCCAGGAAGGCGCGCGCCCTTTGGAAGTAAATCTCTTCATTAAAATGTATTAGAGGGTGGCCAGCACACCTTCAATTTGCGGTAGTACATTCTTTCGCGGGATATTACTTACTTGTATTCGATAATGGTCTGCAACCTACCGGCAAGCAGGTTGGCGTAAAACTTCAGCACGCCCTGCATCTCGGGGAACTTGATGATGCTGTCGAACAGCGCATTGCGCCAGCTTACCGGACGCAGCAGACCCTCTCGCCAGGCTTGCCTGGCGATCTGCAGCGGGTAGAGGATCAACAGAGACGGGTCCATCATCGCCAACGTGGCTAACGGCAGGCAGGCTGCCCAGAAGACGATGCGCGTCACATCCTTCTTCCAGATGGAGAAGGCCGACTTGCGGTGAAGGTAGGAAACCTGCGCAAAGGCATGGCCACCACGGACTGACCGGCGCCACCATTGCTTGAAGCTATGCATGTCGACGTCGTGCCTGGACATCTCGCCATCCAGCCGCCAGATGCGCCAGCCCTTCTCGCGAAGCCGGACGCACATCTCGGACTCTTCTCCGGCGATAAGCCAGTTCCTATATCCCCCCACCTCGCGAACGGCCGAGATGCGCATCATCACATCACCGCCGCAGCCGTAGATTTCACCTGGGGGACCGATCCAGTCGCGGTCGACAAGAGCGTTGTAAAGCGTTCTTTCCGGAAATTTCTCGCGGCGGTTGCCATAAGCGGCAACTGCGGTGGGATTGGCAACGAGGAATGATCGCGCGCGCTCGAGCCATCCTTCCTGCAACTGGCAATCGCCGTCGATGAACTGTACGAATTGCAGATTCGGCCATTGCTCGATCAGCGTTTCGAGACCCTGGTTGCGCCCGCGCGCAGCGGTGAAGGGGATGCTGTCATCCAACGCTACCGCAATGGCTCCGAGATCGCGGGCGCGCTCAACGCTACCGTCCTTCGATCCGGAATCGACATAGACGATACATGACACGCGGCTTTTTAGAGAAAGAAGGCACTCAACGAGGCGATCACCCTCATTTCGTCCAATCGCAACGACACCAACGTCGGAGAGCCCACCCTCGGCAACTGCGGGCCCAGCTGAGCTCTTTGCGTGCTCAGGGGGCGTTACCGGCGAACTGTCGTGCAAGTCAAATTTGGCAATGCTCGTCATCATACTCAACGAAGCGCTCTACACGATGCCAACCCGGCAGCAAGGATGTCGCCCCTCGGAGCTCGCGTCAGGCTTTTGATCCTGCATGCGAACATTGCGAACATGGATCGACTATAGAGAGCGAAAGCCGAGAGGGGGATACCGCCTTTCGGTTGGAACTGGGGCGCGATTTTCCCCTTTTGGATAAATTAAGCCGGGGACGCGATGTTGCTATACATGCTCGCAGCTGTAACGAGTGCCGGCGGGTTGTCCATGAGGATCGCGTATCTAACGAACCAGTATCCCGCTCCGAGCCATACGTTCATCCGCCGCGAAATTCTTGCTCTCGAAAAGAGGGGGCACTCTCTCTTTCGGTATGCAATTCGCCCGTTCCCCGGCGTTCTTGGTGACGCCGACGACATCGTGGAACGCGAAAAGACGTCCTATCTCCTCCGGCAGGGGATCGGTGGTTCGCTGGCTGCCTGCATATCAGTGCTTCTCCACCATCCAGCGGGCATCGGACGAGCCATCAAGCTGGCATTTCGCCTCGGCACGGCGCCGGGTGCGCGCCTTTCGCGCCACGTGGCATATCTCGCGGAGGCGATGATCCTGTCGAAGTGGTGTGGCGAACAGGACATTGATCATTTGCATGTTCATTTCGGCACCAACCCGGCTGCCGTCGCGGCGCTAGCACACGCGATCTCCGGCGTGCCTTTCAGCTTTACTGTTCATGGCCCAGAGGAATTCGATCGGCCTTTGACCATCGGGCTTGGTTTGAAGGCCCGCGCAGCATCTTTCGTGATCGGCGTCAGTTCGTTCGGGCGCAGCCAGCTGATGCGATGGACCCGGACGGAAGACTGGCACAAGTTGCACGTTGTTCGCTGTGGCCTGGACGAGCGTTATCATCGCGAGCCGACTGAACAGTTGCCGGACACCAGGCGTCTTGTTTGCGTCGCGCGCCTCGGTGAGCAAAAAGGGCATCTTCTGCTGCTGCAGGCTGCAGCCCGCGTTAAACGCGAAGGCGTGTCCTTCAAACTTATCCTTGCCGGCAACGGACCCCTGCGAGCAGAAATCGAGCGCGAGGTGAAGAGGTTGTCGCTGGTGGACGTCGTTGATCTGATCGGCACGGTTGACCAGGACCGCGTGCAGGAAGAAATTGCCGCCTCACGGGCCATGGTCCTCGCAAGCTTCGCGGAGGGCTTGCCGGTCGTGCTGATGGAGAGCATGGCGCTCGCCCGCCCTGTCATCTCCACCTATGTCGCCGGAATACCCGAACTGGTGCAGCCCGAAAACGGCTGGCTTGTTCCCGCCGGCGACGTCGAGGCGCTCGCAGCCGCCATGAAGGCTGCGCTTACATCGGATACCACACGGCTTTCGACGATGGGCCAGCTTGCCCGTCAGCATGTTCTTGCGCGACATGACATCTCACAGTCGGCAGCGCAGATCGAGGAACTGATCATCCGCGCCGGCGAGAGCCGATCCGCCGACGTGTCCACGGCCGCCTCCTTAAGCCTTCAGGCAAACGGCTAGTCGCCCATTTTCAGGATTGTCTTGTCTTCGACGTCGCGTGATGAACGAAATCACGCAACAGGTGCGGCGGCTGCGGGTAGCGTTCCCGCTTGATGGCCGACTTCACACGGCCCAGGAGATTCCCGGCAAGCCAGCACGTATCGGCCATTGCCGCATAGGTCGTGCCGTAGTTTTTGGTGTAATAGCGTCGGCGCGACTCGAACCAATACGCTGGCAGTCGTCTCGGTGGCGCCTCGCGTTCCGTTACTCCAGTCGCCTGTCCGACAAGGTGTATTACGCGGCTTTCCGGCACATGCCAGCACTCCCAGCCGTCGCGAGCCGCCCGGAGGCAGAAGTCCACCTCTTCGTGATAGAGAAAATAGCCCTCGTCGAGATAGCCGATCTTATCGAGCAGGGTGCTGCGGATCAGGAAACTCGCGCCGGATACCCAGTCGACGCGCACGGCATCTGTCGGGGTGTCTAGTACCACACGCCACCGATCCAGCATTTTGGTCACGAGACCGAAACGGATCTCGCCCTCGAACTGCGCGATCGCAGTCGGAAACCGGAAGGCACAAGCCTGTGGCGAACCATCAGGATCTTCAAGCCGACTACCGGCGACGCCAGCCGAAGGATGCTCATCCATGAAGTCCACGAGCTTGACGATGCTTCCTGGCCTAGCAACGGTATCGGGGTTCAACAGATGGACATACTGCGCATTTCCATAGCGCTCTTTCAGATATTCGATCCCGCGGTTGTTTCCATAGGAAAAGCCCCCGTTTGTCGAAAGCGGAAGAAGTTCGATCCGGTCTTGCCACCGATTGTCGACGATGGCAGCCCCGAGCGTGTGAACCGATCCATCTCCTGACGCACCATCGACGACGACGACGCGGGTGCGCTCCGGCAACGCGTCCGGGAGCATGAGAGAGCGCATGCAATCGACAACAAGATCGGCAGTGCGATAGTTGACGATGACGATAAAGAGCTTCTGATCATAATCAGCCATGAAAAAACTGCCTTCAAAACGCGCGCTGGACAGCCAGTTCGGGCCGCAGGGCGGAGGCCTCGTCGGACGCGAAGATCCCATAACGACTTCGGTCATCGAGAACCCGGCGAACGGTGCTCGCGCTGACCTGCGTACGCATCTTCGCAAAGGCGTAAACGAGGCAACGATCGGCGAGAACGTTGATCTGACGCGGGATGCCCTTCGACGCCTCGAAGAGAAGCGTCTTGGCCGACGACGAGAAGAGATGTTCGGGACCGCCAGCGACGCGGATGCGATGATCGATGTACGCTCGGGCTTCAACCCGACCGAGTTCCGGAAGCTGGAAGTCGGATGAGACGCGCTGTGCGAATTGTCTTAGTTCCGGAAGCTGCAGCGTCGCGCGGAGTTCGGATTGCCCGACGAGGATGAGCTGCATCATCATAGACTTCGTATTGATGTTCGAAAGCATTCTCAACTCTTCGAGCCGATCCGGCTCCAGATTCTGGGCTTCGTCGATAATCAGGACCACGCGACCCCGGCGCTTGACTTCACCTTCCACGAACTCACAGAACCGCTTGTAGAGACGCGGATAGGAGGCGTCCTCGAAACCTTGGCCGAAGGCCATCAGAATCCATTCGAGCAGGTTGCCGCCGGCCCGAGTGGTATGGGTGATCATCCCGATTCTGGTCGACTGATGCATGTTGCTCAGGAAATGCTGGATCAGCGTCGTCTTGCCCGAGCCGACCGTACCGGTGATGACCGTAAAACCGGCCTGATTGACCAGGCCGTATTCCAACATCGACAACGCCATGGAATGTGAAGAGCCGAAATATAGGAACTTCGGATCTGGCAGAATGGAGAATGGCTTTTCCAACAGTCCGTAATGCTTTTCGTACATTCACAACTCCACTCAAACTTGCCCTACCGGGTAGAACTCTCCGCGCCTGGGCTATCGGCAGCAAGAGACGCCCTTTTTGCTACAGACCGTGCTTTCGGCACTTGTTGAGTACCACCTGCACGTTGCTTCTCGTGCCGAGATAAGTACGGCATGCCTCGAGCTCAGCGAGCCGGGACTGGCCAACCGAGAGAAGCAGGACAACTGCCTGCGCCTCGGATGCAAGCGCGGCCGACTCGTCGGCGCTTAGCATCGGCGGAAGGTCGAGGATGGTGATCGTCGGGTTCAGCGCGCGCCGCAACGCATCGATGCGGCGCAACAGTTGCATCGCATCGCTTTTGCCGGACGTCTTCTCATAACTGTTCCCCGGGCAGAAAACATGGATCTGCGTACCACCGACCTCGGCAAGGATCAGCTCCGGTCGCTCCATCTTTCCTGGCGGGCCTTTCAACGGAAATCCCATCATGGCCATGATCGAAGACGCGCCCGCATTCGCGTCGACCAGAAGCACGTTGGCGGAAGGAGTGCGAGCAAAACTGAACGCAAGATTGGCGGCGACGGTCGTCGTTCCGCAACCAACCGTGGGAGCAGTCACGGCCACAAGACCGTTCCGATCGTCCTGGACAAGCGACTGCAATTGGTTGCGCAGAACATCATACGGACGGGTCGCCATATGGTTGGTGTCATAGGCTACGATGCGTGCGGCCAGCATGGTCGAAGGCAACAACCGGACCGCAGCATTTTCCTGTTCCTCGCCGACCAATGCGACGCGTTCAGGCTGCACAGGCAGACCTCCGATCCCGCCCAACTGCGGGGTGCTTTTGGCGCGCTGTAGGGCTCTGGCGATGATTTCCATGTCGTCATTTCCTATTTCGAAGACGTGGTGTTCAGGTCCGCGATGCGCTCTGCATGCCCGGCGTCGAGAAAAACTTCCGGATGGAACCGAACCATCCACGTCGCCGGTATCCGGCGGGATCTGGTGGCGTCCATTCAGGCAGCACGACCAGCGTCTGCCCACCGAGCGCTTCAGCAAGATCAAATGTCCCGCGTATCGTCGGCGTCAGGAGATCGGCGAGAAGCACCGTGCCCATGCCAGCGGCCAGCGAAAGGACCATGACAACGATCAGGAACTTCATCCGTGACTGGGTGGGATAGAGCGGTACGTCGGGCGTTTCGATAACCTCGATCTGCATCGCGGACTCGCCACTCTCCAGACGCTCCCCGGTCCGTGCAGTCTCAAGCTTGCTCTTCATGTCGTCGAGACTGCGCTGCAGGCCGGTCCGCTCTATATCGATCGCATTCATCTGTGCTTCGATATCGGGTGCTCGGCTGATATCCATCTTGATCGCGGAGATCTTAGACCGAAGCTGATCGCGCTGCTGCTGAAGTGCTGCCTGGCGTGCCTTGGCGATCGGAACCCGCTGCGACACCAGCGCCAGTTCCGGCGGCAGGTCGACTGCACCCGAATTAGCCTCCGTGCCTGCCTCCGGCGGATTGGCGGCCTGGCTCTTCAACAGGTCAATCTTCTGTTTCAACGCACGGATCTGCGGGTGCGATTCCGAATAGATCAGAAGCTTCTCGTTGATCTGCGTCTGCAACTGCGCGAGTTGCGCACGTCGGCGTGTCGCGTCGGCCGAATTCTCGATCCCCAGCCGCAGCTGGGCCTGCAGAAGACTGACCTCTTCATTCTGCGAGGCGATCGCCGTCTCCAGTCCCGACAGGTCGCGCTCCCGTTCCTGCAGCTCGATCAGCAGCTGAGGCACACGGTTGGGCATTACATCCTTGTTCTCTTCAACGAACTTGTCGCGATACGCTTCTTTCTGCTTCAGTTTTGCTTCCAGATCCTCCGTTTCTCGCGTCAGGAACTGTGCCGTTTCCGTAGCGCGCGACACGCGGATTCGCTTGGTCTCGTTCATCAGCATATCGATCAGGTCGGCCGTCACTGCAGCGGCAACCTTCGGATCCCCATACTTGAAACCAACGTGGACAACAGAACTGGCCGAGGTCGGGTCGGCGCCTTCCGGCGTCTCGCTAGTGATGGTGATCGCGAGGCGAATGACGTCCGCGAACTTGCTCTTCGAAAGAGCCTGAGCCAGCGCCGGAAAGAGGTCGTGCCGATCGGCAAGTCCAAGCAGGCTATCGCGGGCCAGTACGCGTTGCTCAATCAGCTGCAGGCGTTCGTTGGTGACTGTCGCCGGCACCAATGTCGATGGAATTTGCTGCCCCTCGACGATCAGGACCGCCTGCGAATAATAGGTCCGCGGCAGTTGCAGCACGACCGTTGTTCCAACGATGAGCAGGAGCAGGAATGGCAGAAGAAAATAGTTCTTCTTCGCCAAGAGAAGATCGAAATAGTATCGAGCGTTTCGGATCAGGAAATCTTTATTCATCGCGTCACTCGTCGGGCTGGCGCCTGCTCGTTTTCTGGCCGGATACTGTTGGAAATTGTCATTGGACGGCAGCCCCCTCGGCAGATGAAGCCTTGCTTTCAAGCCGCGGCGCTTCAGAGGCATTTGGCAAGGCATCGACCGCCAGCACGCTGGTTGTGCCGTAAAGGACCCTCACGAGGTCGCCCGGCTGTAGCGGCGTCATCTCGTCGGCGTCAAATTCCTGCGGTGTTCCATCGACCGCCCGAACGATGCGGTAGCGAACGGTGCGAACGTTCGCACTGGAAGTCTCGCTTGCGCTCCGTTCGTACACGTCGAGAACCTTGCGGGCATCTGTGAGTGTGTTTTTCGTCTCTTCCAGCTGACGTTCGACATCGACGGTTTCGGAGAGCGCTCTTTCCCGTTGCTGGCGAAGTGCGGTATCGATCTGGGTCAGCTCCTGCTGAACCGCGCGTTGAGCAGTCGTAAAGTCGGCGACAAGCCGGCCCTTGGCAGTCTCAAGGTCGGCGATCTCATTCTCGCGGTCAAATCGCTGCGTGGCCTGAAGAGCTCCCTTCTCGATCAACGCAACAACCGAATCGCGGCGTTGTTTTGCGACTTCAATGCGCCGATCGAGCGTTTCAGACTGCTCGGTGATAGCAGCGATGTTTCGCGCTCCGAGCGTCTCCGTATCGCTGCGCGCCTTCACCTGTGCTTGGATTCCCTGGCGGTAGGCATCGAGCAGCGTCTGCTCCTGTTCCGCGATCGCCTTGCTCTCCGGGTCGTCACCGGGAATTTCGACCGCCGTCTTGTCTTCCAGCTCTGCCTGCAGACGGGCGTGGCGGGCCGTCATCTGCTTAAGCCGGGTCTCGGTCTCGGCAATTGTTCGCCGCACGACGATGGTGCGATCCTCATCGGCCGGCAGCAGCTGGCTACGACGCAACCCTCCGGCGACGCTCACACCATGCAGGACAGTCATGCCCTTCCGGAAAGGATAGGATCCGGGGGTCGTGACCTCGCCGCCCAGGAATATACTTGGCTGATGCAGCGGATCCGGACGCAGCATGATCGTCAGGTTCGGATTTTCCTTGAAGAATGGACGCAGCTTGTCGTTGAATGCCGCTTCAACCTCGGTAACAGTCAGCCCGGCAGCCTTCAGATGTCCGGCAAGCGGGAAAGAAACCCAGCCATCGGGCTCGACAACCACGTTACGGCGAAGGTCCTCTTCCTGGGCAACCCACACCTCTAAAGTATCACCCGGCTGGAGGAGATATTTTTCCTGCCCTTGGGCCGTACCCAACAGCGCCAAGTAAAGCAGACCCGCACAGGCATATTTCATACGCATACTTTGCCTCAACAGGAGTATTATTTCTCAAAGCTTGGCCCGACTTGGAGCGTCACTGGCTGCATAGTAATGGCTTCGCCGGTGGGTGAGAACAACGCACAATGGAGTACATCACAGCTTCGTTAGCGACCATTCCCGCAAACGCTTTCGAGGCTCCACTTGCCGCGCCGCACACTACGCAGCGGCCGATCATCGGCGACCGCGGCGCTCCGCGGTGGCCGTGCCATAGACCCCATCGATTCAACGTCTGTATATTCCGACGGCGATAGAGACTATACTTAACAAATTAAGCCAGACACCTAATATATTGATGAATTTATATTATAGCGCAGAATGCAAGGATTTGGTTCTGTCGCTTCTGTGTATAGACATGACTTCGGCGCGCAGAATTAAGTATTAACTTTGAATTAAATGTCAGCGATCTGTCGGAGTCATAACGCGGGAACATGTTCCGCGCCCGCGAATTGGCCAAAAGTCAATATCCACCGGAAGAGATAGGGCTTCATCCATTCGGATGGCAGACTCAGGGTAGTCGCCCGCTCGTCGAACTAGGCACCAGTAGCGTTGCCGAAGCCTTTGTGCGACAGCCGATTCGTATTCGCCTGCCGACGCTCCCACCAGATGATCAGCAGGCTGCTGGCAACGATCAACAGGGCGCCGGCGATCACGTTGGGGGTCGGAACTTCCGACCAAATCAGGTAGCCGAAGAGGAAAGCCCAGAGGAGCCCGCTGTACTCCATCGGCGCAAGAGTCGATGCGGGTGCGTAGCGAAACCCTTCATAAAGCAGGTACTGTCCGAGTGCAGCCACAGCCCCGAGCGCGGCAAGCAGCAACCATCCAGTCAGGTCGGGCGCCTTCCACAACCAGGGCAAAGTGGCGCCGCAGGCAATCAGAAACAGGAAGCTGGTCGCCATCATCTGATTGAGGGTGCTCTCGGTTCGGCTGACCAGCCGGATCAACACCGTACTCCACGCCCAGCAGAATCCTGCGAAGAGCACCATTCCCGCCGGCGCCAGCGACGGCGCCGTCGCCGGGTTCGCAGCCAGGAGCACGCCCACGAAACCACCGATACACGCAATCCAGCGGACCGCGCCGACGCTTTCCTTGAGCACGAAGATCGACAGAACGACAACGATGATCGGGGCCGAGAAATACATTGTCGTCAGCTCGGCGAGGCCTAAATGCCTCGCGGAGGAGTAGTAGGCCATCCAGGCAGCGAACATCAAACCCGCCCTCAGCATCATCGAATTGCGATGCGGGCTCTTCAATATGGACGGGTGCTTCAGGCGATGCACCATCACGGCCGCCACCACCATGATGACGAGGCTTCGAATGAACAGGATCTGCGGGACAGAGTAGTCGGCAACGAGCCATTTCACGATAGCGTCCTGGATCGCAAACAGGGAATAACCGCTGCAAGCGAGAAGAATTCCAGCGAGTGCGTCGGAAGGCTGATCGGGAGACCGGGAGGACATTTGAAAACGAATGGGTATGGCGGGTCGGATTTGACCGGCAGGTATCAGGAACGCACAGGGATGACAACTGCGAGATTTCGCCGTTCGGTGTGCGGCAGGCCTCCGCGACCACGCGCCGCCTCATTCGATCTTGCGTCGAAACAGAAGTCGCTATCTATTACCCGCCACTTTGGACAGCAGCGAGAGCGGTGCGTGCAGAATACAACAAGACCCAATCTCCATCGCCTGGCTGCATGGCTTCTTTGGCCGGGGCTATTCGCGGCCGGTCTCATCGGCGCGGGCTTCGCCTTCCATACAGATATGCCGCTGCTATGGTTCAACGTCGTGTATCTATCGATCGTCGCCGCCATTGCTTTATGCGAGCGGCTGATGCCCTACGAGCAGCAATGGCTGCGGCGCGACGGGGAGACCTTCAACGATGTTGCTCACACCCTATTGAACAAAGGCGGCGTGCAGCTGGCGGCAGCGCTTGGCGCATCGGCGCCGATTGCTGTCGCGACGATCGCTCAGCCGGCCATCAACGCGCCGACCTGGCTGTGGCCGGTCGGATGGCCGCTTGCGGTTCAGGTCGTGATTGGATTGATCATTGCCGAGCTCGGGCTTTACATCGCCCACCGCGCCGCCCATGAAAAGCTATCTCTCTGGCGGTTTCACGCGCTCCATCACAGCGTCGAACGGCTGTGGGTGGTGAACACCGGTCGCTTCCACCTTGTCGATTCCCTTTTCAAGATCGCGCTCAGCCAGATTCCGCTCTATCTGCTCGGGGCGCCGCTCGAAGTGTTTTTGTGGGTCGGCGCGGTAACGGCCTTCATCGGCCTGCTCACCCACTGCAACATTGATGTCCGCACGGGGCCGCTCGACTTCGTTTTCAGCACACCTCAGCTTCATCGCTGGCACCATTCTCGAGTGCTCGCCGAAGGCAATACCAACTACGGAGAGAACCTCGTCCTATGGGACCAGGTTTTCGGGACATATTTTAACCCCGACCGCCGCCCGCCCGTTGATATCGGCATAAGCGGACGCGTCGCGGACAGCTTCGTCGGTCAGTTCCTGCAGCCCTTCTCGACACGAGGGTTCCGGCAGATTCTAGGACGAAAGGCCGACCATCCCGAAATTGGGATTGCCGGCCTGAAAGGGACTGGATCAAAATCCAGCGATCGCACACCAAGCTCGATCGCTGAGTTTACCGAATAGCCAACAAAGGGCTATTCGGCAGATGCGCTCCAGCGGGACTCACCCTGGAACAGATCGTTGAGCTTGTAGGCGACTTCGGTGCGATTGGTCGCTTTCAGCTTTTTCATGATGTTGCGGATATGAACCTTGACGGTGCTTTCGCGCAGGTTGAGTTCATACGCAATAATCTTGTTTGCCTTGCCCTTTCGAAGAGCTTGGACCACTTCCGCCTGTCGCAGGGTGAACATGCGGCTGAGTTCTTTCTGCCGGGGCGCGTTGTCGACAACGGTCGACGAGGAGAACGTGTTTCCGGCAATGATGAAGGTGCCACCCGCAACCGCGAGCGCAATCGCTTCCACACATACCTCGACCCCAACGGAGGTCGGAATAAAACCACGTGCACCGCGCTCCAATACTTTGAGCGTCTGGTTCAGATCGTCGCCGTCGGCAAGAATGACGACCGGCGCCGGCGCCAGTTCGGCAGCGATACTTGCAATTTCATCGCAAAGATTGCCATCGCTTGCCTTGCGACCAGCAATGTTAAACAGAACCGCTGTCAGATTCTGGAAAGAATCCTTCTTGCGGCGCCATTCGGATACGGATCCGACGGCAAGCGCCTTCATCCCCAATCCGTTTCTTGTCAGGGTCGTCGCCAGGCATTCGCGCTCAAGCGTCCGAGAATCGATGATCAGAAGGCACCGATCATCATCGACGCCGGCGAGATCGTTTAGTGCTCGCGCCGACGTTGTCATCGTCTGAATTTTGCCGATAGGTGTGCGTCCACTTTCAAATTCCGAAGGTACGTAATTCATACTTGCCTCATACTCAATAGTTTTCGAGGTGACCATTCGCAACGAAATGCAATACTCTGGGACTTCTTCCTGCTTTATTGTATTCAAGTAGTTTCCGGCGCTGACTTCGGTGAAGAGAGAAGGTTTCTACTTTGTTAAGAACCTACATACAGGACTACTAATAATCAACCTCAAATATTTACCGGCCAAAGCATAACTAGAGCGCAGTATATAAAATTCTACCTCCATTGGTCCAAAGTAGGAATTTAATTTTCTCAGTATGATCGAAAGGCGGTCTTGCAGCACCCTTCCTTTACTGATTGGAAATAACGTTTCTTAATAATAATAGAAAAATATAGTTCTTGCCGCCAATACTCGGCTGAACATTGCATATGTTCATAAAGTTTCGTTTAAGTTGTACTAAAATTGACATTCCGTTCAAGGCAAGAGAAGCATTGAGGAATATCGGGAAGTAACTAAATGGCGACTTTCATCGCCGGTCGCGGAACCGCCTTTGATAGGCTGGATCGTAAAGCGAACTTTCCCGAAAATCGTCCGCCGCAAGCGATGGTCCGACAAATATGATCGCCGTTCGCTCGATCGGGTTCTGCGCCAGTTTTGCCTCGATGTCACCAAGCGTGCCACGAAGGATCCGCTCATCCGACCAGCTGGCCTTCGCCACGATCGCAACCGGGCAATCAGCACCATAGAGCGGCGTCAGTTCCTCCACGACCTGCGCCAGGGCATGGATCGCGAGATGAATGGCAAGCGTAGAGCCGGTCGCCCCGAACTTCGACAGCGTCTCCTCATTGGGCATTGGCGATGCACGACCCGATACGCGTGTCAGCACCAGGCTCTGCGCAACGGTCGGGATGGTAAGTTCCCGACCAAGTGCAGCAGCAGCAGCAGCGAATGATGGGACGCCCGGCGTCAGCGTGTAGTCGATGCCAAGCCTCTCCAGTCGACGGATCTGCTCAGCGACAGCACTCCAGACAGAAAGGTCGCCGGAATGAAGGCGCGCGACGTCGTGCCCCGCATCGGCTGCTTTCACATACTCTGCTTCAATCTCATCGAGCGACAACGGCGCCGTGTCGATTATCAGCGCATCCGGGGGGCAGTATTGCAGCAATTCCGGCGACACGATGGAGCCGGCGTATAGGCATACCGCGCATCTGCCGATCAGATCGCGACCGCGTACGGTAATGAGGTCTGCGGCCCCTGGTCCGGCTCCAATGAAATGCACCGTCATGTCTCGTCTCTACTCCTTCGTCCAGCACCACTGCGTCACCGGCATGGCCGGACGCCATCCCGTCATCTGACCGATGGCGGCCGCGCGGCTGATTTCAATCCGCGTGATCGAGCCACCCATGGCCGCGTGCAGCGCCATTATCTTTGCTTCCATCTCAAGCGTCACACCATTGGCGACGATGCGGCCGCCAGGCCTGAGCGCGGCAAGAGCGGCATCCATCACGCCCTCTCCGCTTCCCCCGCCGCCGACGAAGACAACGTCCGGCCGCGGCAAGCTCTCCAGGGCCTCAGGCGCCCTACCCTCGACAACAGCAAGAGTTGGCACCCCGAGGTTGTTCGCATTGCGCGCAATACGCTGCGCGCGTTCTCCCGATTGCTCGATGGCGATGGCCTTGAGAGAGGGATGCTGCAGCATCCACTCTATTGCGATGGAGCCGGAGCCTGAACCGATGTCCCACAGCAGCTCGCCATAACGCGGCGAAAGCGCCGAAAGCGTGATAGCCCGATGCTCCCGCTTGGTAATCTGACCGTCGTGCTCGAAGAAGTGGTCGTCGAGGCCGCTTGCAAAGCCGATTGTTCTGGCATCCGCAGCGCCCACGATCTCAAGCGCGCACACATTCAAGGGGTCGATGTCGTCGAGATCGAAATGTTCGGCGTGCTGCTGCCGGATACGCTCCCGCGCTCCTCCCAACGCCTCCAGGACATAGATATTCGACTTTGCGAAGCCGTGCCTGCAAAGGAGCGCCGCAAGTTGCGCGGGGGTCTCGGCATCGGAGGTCAGGGCGACTATCCGCCGGCCCGGATGCAGATGCGGACATAGTAGCTCGATCGGGCGGCCATGAAGCGACACCGACGCCACGTCCTGCAGCGCCCAGCCGAGCCGCGATGCGGCGAGGCTGAAGGATGACGGTGCGGGAATGGTGAGGATTTCGTCCGCCGGAACGTGCCGCGAGAGCGTGGCGCCCACGCCGTAGAGGAATGGATCGCCGGAGGCCAGAACCACGACGGGCGTTCCCCTTCGCGCAACGATCTCCGCCACGGAACGCTCGAAGGGGCTCACCCAATCCAGCTGCTGCCCCCTAACGAGCGGGGCCATCAATGCGTGATGACGCGCCCCGCCATAAACGACCGGAGCCGCTGAAATCAGGTGCTTCGCCCGCTCGCCAAGGCCGGCTGGACCGTCCTCGCCAATCCCGATAATAGTCAGCCAGCGGTCAGGAGCGATGGAGGTTTCAGACATGGACAAAATCCGCATCCTGATGCTTGGGGGTACGAGTGAGGCGAGCGCACTGGCCGACGCGCTCGCGGGCGATCCGCGCTTCGACGTGCTTCTCTCGCTCGCCGGGCGCACGATAAAGCCGTCCGCGCAACCCGTTCGGGTCCGTATCGGCGGCTTCGGAGGCGCGGAAGGATTGGCGGCCTTCCTGCAGGACGGCCGTTTCGACCTGTTGATCGACGCAACGCACCCTTACGCGGTCAATATCTCCAGCAATGCGGCCGAGGCGGTCTTGCAATCGAAGACGCGCGCCTTCGCGCTGCGCCGCGAGCCGTGGAAGCCGGAAGTGGGTGATGACTGGCAAACAGTTCCCGACGTACCGCATGCGATCGGCGCGCTCGGACCTATGTCCCGGCGCGTCTTTCTTGCGATCGGCAGGCAGGAGGCGCACAACGCGGAGGCCGCACCGCAGCATTTCTACCTTGTGCGCAGCGTCGATCCGATCGATCCACCGCTGGCGTTGCCTTCTGTCGAGACTATTCTGGACCGCGGCCCCTTCGAGATCGAACGCGAGCTCGAGCTTTTGACGACGCGGCGCATCGACGTAATCATTGCCAAGAACAGCGGTGGTAGCGCCACCTATGCGAAGATCGAAGCGGCTCGTCGCCTGGCTCTGCCTGTCATCATGATTGAACGCGCGTCCGCCTCCGCGCTGCCGACGGTCAGCAATGTCGATGAGGCGTTGGCAGCAATCGACCACCTTTTTACCCTGCGATAAAGCGCGGCGTATAAACGATATCCTGCATCCCGGGCCTTGCGACGATCTTTGTCGCCGGCGAGCCAATGATGACACAGGTCGCCATGTCGGCAAGGCCGGCATCGGCATTCTGCAGCTCCTGCACAACAATGCGCTCGTCGGGCCGACCGGCGGCCCGGCCAAATATAACGGGTGTTGTTGCAGGCAAGTGTGTCCGCAGGAGTTCGAAGGCCTTGGCGAGCTGCCACGGCCGCGCCTTGCTAGTGGGATTATAGAGAGCAATGACGAAGCCGCCGCGGGCGGCAGCTTCCAGTCGACGCTCGACGATGTCCCAAGGCTTCAGATTGTCAGAGAGCGATATCGTGCAGAAATCATGCCCTAGCGGAGCACCGACCCGGGCTGCAACCGCAAGCATCGCCGTGATGCCGGGAAGAATAACCAGCTCGACTTCGCGCCATTGCACCGGCCCAGTGTCGATCGCCTCACAGACTGCGGCTGCCATCGCGAACACACCGGGGTCGCCGCCGGATACGACGCAGACGACCGCGCCCGCCGAGGCAGCCTGCAACGCCGCGGCCGCACGGCTCAACTCCTCGCGATTGTCGGAGGCGTGGCGATGTTGATCCGGCCGGAGTTCAAGCCGGTCGACATAGGGGCCGTACCCGAAGAATTCCGTCGCATCAGAGACAGCCCGGCAGGTTTCCGGCGTCATTTGCTCCGGGTTACCAGGTCCGGTGCCGATCACGTAAAGCCGACCGCTCATCGCTTGGCCTCCCAGCCGGGAACGAGCACCAGCGAAAAATACGGAGCCTCGTCCTCAGCCCGATCGACAAGCCGCTGCATCGCGCCATTGACCATCGTCCCGCGCTCGACGTAGACGGCTTCGTCAAGACGGCCCGAGCGCTGAAGCGCCCGCCGGATCTTCGGCAGATTGCGCCCGACCTTCATGATCACCGCCGCCTGGGTATCGATGAGCCTGCGCTCCAGCTCGTCTTCGGCCATTGTGCCTGGCAGAACGCAGAGGACGTCGTCACCCTGCACGATCGGTATGCCGGCCAGCGACCAGCATCCCGACATCGCGCTGATCCCCGGCACTACCTGCGTTGGGTAGCGGTTTGCCAGTCGCACGTGCAGATGCATGTAGGAGCCGTAAAAAAGCGGATCGCCTTCGCTCAGGATGACGACCGTCTTGCCGTCGTCGAGATGACCGGCGATCGTTTCTGCCGATTGCTCGTAAAATTCGGTGATCTGATCGATATAAGCCGTCTCGGACTTATCGATCTCGGTTGTGACCGGATAATAGAGTGGAACAAGCGTCGTGTCGGCGCGCAACAGATGCTCAACCACGGCCTTCCCGTTGCCCGACCTGCCCTGCTTGGCAAAATAGGCGACGACATCCGCACTCTCGATCGCCTTGACAGCCTTGACCGTCAACAGCTCGGGATCGCCGGGGCCGGTGCCGACACCGATGAGACAACCTTGCACGCTCATAGTCCGGGCCTCGCCAGAGCGTTAAGCGCTGCGGCCGTCATGGCGCTTCCGCCCAATCGCCCTCGGACAATGGCAAAGGGCACACCATAGGAATTCTCGGCAAGAGCATCCTTCGATTCTGCGGCACCGACGAAGCCGACCGGCATCCCGATGATTGCAGCTGGCTTGGGTGCTCCGTCGCGAAGAAGCTCCAGCAAATGGAAGAGCGCAGTAGGGGCATTGCCGATCGCGACCACGCTTCCGGCAAGCCGGTCGAGCCACAGATGAATGGCCGCGGCCGACCGCGTGTTTCCCGTCTGCTTTGCCAATTCGGCGGTGCGCGGATCGTGGAGCGTGCACACGACGTCGTTGTTTGCGGGCAGGCGCGCGCGCGTCACGCCATGAGCGACCATCTCGGCGTCGCAAAGGATCGGCGCACCGGCCTTCAGGGCACTGCGCGCATCGCTGACAAACGTCGGCGAGAACAGGAAACGCTCGCTGGCTTCGACGAGGCCGCAGGCATGGATCATGCGGACAGCGACATCAGCTTCCTGCTCCGAAAACCGGGCGAGATCCGCCTCTGCCCTGATGATCGCAAAAGACCGCTCGTATATTGCGTCGCCGCTATGGATGTAATCGTATTCTGGCATTCCTATTCCTGTCGCAGCGCGCCCACGATGCGCTTCTTGCCGAGGCGCGCGAGGCAAGTGGCGGCCGTTTCGCCGCCTTGTTTCTCGGCCTCTATGAGGCGCGCCAGCCTCTCTATAGCGGATTCGACGTCACCGCTAGCGATCAGTGCATCGGGCGGATCGGAAGCGCGACCGGAAAGCACGACATGATAGCCGCCGTCAACACCGGCAAACGTCAGCGCGGCACGCCGCTCGGCACATCCCTTGACGCAGCCGGACATATGAACCGCCAGCGAGCCATCAAGAATGCCTGGCCAACGGTCGATCATGGCCTCGCCCAGCGCCCGTGTGTGATAGTGGCCGGACGCACACGCTCCGGCTCCGGCGCAAGCCGCCATTTTGATCGATGGGTCATTCGCGTCAGTCGACAGACCATGACGCCGTGCTGCGTCTGCGACGGTATCGATATCGGACTTCGCCAGACCAGCAAGGAACAGGCACCGCCCGGGCCCCGGCCGTAAGCTCCGAATGCCGAGGTGGCTAATATCGTCAACGAAACCAATTAGATCGGCTGCCCGCATCTGGCCAAACCGGGCTCGAAGACCATAGGCAATTGCGGTGCTATCGATCTGCACCGGGCCGATCGGAGCTTCCGGTGCAGACAATATAGCTGTCTCAGTGCTCTCCTGTAACTCGAGGAATGTCGCGCGCAATCGATCAGGCGGAATGTCGCGCCAGCGCGCGCCGCCATTCTCAGCGAGGAACCGCAGCAGCTTTTCAAGACAGTCGACTGCCTCTCCGGCGTTTCCGACGGCAACAGGGAAAGGCTTAGGCCGATCTGGATTGATCAAAACCAACCAGCGCTCCGGCCCAATCGCTTCCAGACGAATGTCGGCGGGCACGGCGGAGAGTCCGAACCGACTACCACCATCGATGACAATAGAGAGCTTTGCGGCAAGCTTTTTCGAGTCCAGCAGCGCAGTCAGACGCTGTCGCACCAAGTCTTCGAGCGCGGCAGCGTTGGCGTTCTCATGAGACAGGCCATGCAGCGGCGGCAGTTCGATCGCCGGTCCTTTCGGAATTTCGATTGCCGCCTCGTGAAGTGCGGTCGCCAACGGCGCGATCATCTCGGACGTCAGGCCGCGAATTTGGATGCTGCCGCGTCCCGTGATCTCGAGAAGCCCGTTGCCGAACCGGAGCGCGGCTTCTCCCAATGCCCGACACTGTTGAAGGGTGAGAACGCCATGTCGAGGGCGCAGGCGCACCAGCAGCCCATCACCCGTCTGCATTGGCTCGGCAAGGCTCGGGCACGCGCCCCTTCTAGACATGGCGACAGCCGCACGGTGGCTTTGCTCGCTCGCCATGTCAAAAGGCTCCAGATGGAGCACAGCGCGGGTCAGAGCTCTTCAAGATCCCGCCCCTTCCGCAGCAGGTAGATGTCCATGATCCAGCCGTGGCGCTGTCTTGCCTCGGCGCGCGCCTTTATGATTTCCTCTGCGACATCACCCAACCGTCCGGAGACGATGATTTCGTCCTCCGTTCCGAGGTAGGCGCCCCAGAAGATCTCCGCATCAGGCTCGTCGATCTTGCGAAACGACTGGTCGCCATCGAGCATCACGACCGTCGATTCCGATTGCAGGCCAAGCTCCGAAAGACGCCGTCCCGTCGTGATTTCCACAGGCTTGCCGACGTGGTTGAGGGGTATTCGATGGCTTGCCGCCAACGCCTGGACGCTCGTTATGCCGGGAACGACGCTGTAGTCGAATTCGACCGTCATTCGCTCCCTGGCCCGTTCGATGATGCGGATCGTGCTGTCGTAGAGGCTCGGATCACCCCAAACCAGAAAGGCACCGGCACCGTTCGGCGGGAGGCTGAAGATCAGCTCGACATAGCTATCGGCGAGCGCGGCATGCCATTCGGCTACGCTCTGGACGTAGCTTCGCCCTTCCGTCTGACGTTTGGGAACCTCGTAGTCGATGATCGAGCATCGAGGGTTGGAAATGTAGCGCTCGCAGATCTCTCTGCGCACAGACACCAGCCCTTCTTTCCCCTCGCCCTTCGTCGGGAGAAACACAACATCGGCCGCATTCATCGCGTTGATCGCCTGAATGGTAACGTGTTCCGGATTTCCGGTCCCGATGCCGATGATGTGAATATGCCGCAAATGTCCGGTCCCTGGTCGATCTGTCCCCGTATCTGAAACAGCCGAGCCAACTTCGCAAGAGAGAACCCGTGATTTGGCCGGATACATCGGGGCAAGCCCGCGCCCTTCCCGTCACCTGAACCCGTCCACATCATCGTGGCAGTTTAGATGTTTACAACTAACATGTCAGTCTGTTACATCTAACCCGTCAATTGGGAGGAATGAAGTTGACTGAGAAATTCGGGCTGTCCGTCGCGCTTGCCACGCCGTTTGACGCCAATGGTGACATCGACGTCGAGGCGATGATCGCACAGGCGAAACGAAGCCTTGCAGCTGGATGTGCAAGCGTCACCTTGTTCGGCACGACGGGCGAGGGCTGCTCCGTCGGCACCCAGGAACGGGAACGCATTCTTGCGGCCCTCATCGGTTCCGGCATCCAGCCCAGAAACATTGTCATGGGTGTTCTGGTCGACGCCGCCGAGGACGCTGCCGCACAAACCGGTCACGCGCTGTCGCAAGGCGTACGCAACATCCTGCTCGCCCCGCCTTCCTACTTCAAGAATGTCAGCGATGACGGGCTGTTCAAATGGTTCTCAGCAGTATTCGCGATCCTCGGCGACACGGCGCGCGACATCATCGTCTACAATATCCCTTCGGTGACTATGGTGCCGCTGACGGTCTCGCTGATTGGCCGCCTTCGTAACGCCTTTCCGGCTGTCGTTACCGGCGTCAAAGATTCGTCGGGCGACTGGCCGTTCACTGAAACGCTCCTCAAGGCGCATGGAGACCTCATCATCCTGATCGGCGATGAGCGGCATCTTGCGAAAGGTGTGAGGCTCGGCGGCCAAGGCGCCATATCCGGGATGGCGAACTTCCTGCCCCACGAAGTCAGGGCGATGGCCGAAGAGGGCACGGACGACGCCCGGATCGAGGACTTCGTTCTGGAACTTCTGAAATACCCCGTCACGGCGGCGGTCAAGGTCATGGTGGCCCGGCTTACCGGCGATGACGTCTGGCTTGCCGTTCGCCCGCCGCTCGTTTCAATATCCGAAGGGGGACAGGAACAGCTTGCTCTTGCCTTCGATTCACTTTTCCGCTCCAAAGCAGCATAGGCGCCATGTACGAGGGGGAGCCGATGGACGGAACGGACGAACAACCGACACTGCGGGAAAAGGCGTATGAGAGCTTCACGCGCCACCTGCTGGCGCGCGATGTCCGTCCCGGTCAGTTCGTCTCCCAGCGCCGGCTTGTCGAGTTGACGGGCCTGACGCTTGCAGCGATCCGCGAACTCATTCCCCGGCTCGAGGCGGAAGGGCTGATCAAGACAGTCCCGCAGCGGGGTCTGCAGATTGCCCACATCGACCTGAACCTCATTCGTGAGGCCTTTCAGCTGCGTCTTTTCCTGGAGAAGGAGGCAGTAGCGCTGTTCACACGTTCCGCGTCCGACGAGGCGATCGCGAAGCTCGTGAAGCAGCATCGCGACATCGCTGATGCGATCGCCAATGGCGACGCGTCGCACGAATTGGAAGTCCGCGCCCAGGTGGTCGACTGGGGCATGCACGACGCCTTCATCGACGCCCTGGGAAACACGATCATTTCCAACGCCTATCGGGTCAACTCGATCAAGATGCGCCTGATCAGCCAGGAGCGCTTCCGCATCGACGGTCGCGTTGGTCCTGTCATGGGAGAGCACTTGAAGGTTCTGGAAGCAATCGAGCGGCGATCGGCAGAGGACGCCGTGAGCAATCTCGCCGCGCACATCAACCACGCGAGGGATCGCGCACTGAGGATCTAGTTCATAACAAGCCGGCGATGAGGAGATCGACGGCAACAAGAGGAGGAGTTCCATGCCATCATCATTTTTGAATCCGACCCGGCGCGGCTTTCTCGCCGGCAGCGCGGCACTCGGCGCCAGCACCCTCGCCGGCTTCCGCCCGGCCGCGGCCGCTGTTGACTGGAAGCGCTTTTCCGGCACGACGCTGGAAGTCAACCTGGTCAAGAGCCCGCGCAGCGAAACGCTGATCAAGTATCTCTCCGAATTCGAAGAACTGACCGGCATCAAGGTCAATGCGGAAGCGACGCCCGAGCAGCAGCAGCGCCAGAAGACCACAATTGAATTGAGCTCCGGCAAGCCGAGCTTCGACGTCGTGCATATGAGCTACCACGTCCAGAAGCGCCAGTTCGAAAAGGGCGGCTGGCTTGCGGATATTAGCGGCTTCCTGAAGGATCCGTCGCTCACCGATCCGTCTCTGGTCGAAGGCGACTTCGCGGAGGCCGGTATGACCTTCGCAAAGGACAGCGACGGCGTCCTGCGCTCCCTGCCCTTCTCGGTCGACTACTGGATCATCTACTGGAACAAGGCACTCTTCGAAAAGAAAGGGCTTTCCTATCCGACGACCTTCGATGAACTGGCAAGCGCCGCCGAGGCACTGACCGATCCATCGGCCGGCACTTATGGTTTCGTTGCACGCGGACTGAAGAACGCCAACACGCCCGTCTGGACGACCCTGCTTCTCGGCCACGGATCGAGCCCGCTCGGACCTGACGGCAAGCTGCGCACGAACTCCGAAGAGGCGATCGAAGCCGCCAAGCTTTACCAGCGCCTGATGACCAAGGCAGCCCCCCCCGGCGTATCCGGCTTCAACTGGGCCGAAGCCCAGTCCGCCTTCCTGCAGGGCAAGATCGGCATGTGGCTCGATGGTGTCGGTTTTGCGCCGCCGATCGAGAACCCCGAGAAGTCCCGTGTCGTCGGCCAGGTCGGCTACGGCGTCATGCCAAAGGGCCCGAAGGCTCAGGCCGCCGCGACGACAGGAGACGGCCTCGGCGTGGTCGCCGCCAGCCAGAAGAAGGAAGCCGCCTATCTCTTCTGCCAGTGGGCCATTTCCCACGAGATGGGTGCGCGTCTGCTGCAGGCCGGTGCCGGCGTTCCGTTCCGGCAATCCGTTCTTGATGATGCGAAGGTACGCGAAGGCGTCAAGATGCCGTCGGCCTGGCTCGATGCCGTTGCAGGCTCCGCCAAGGTGTCGCAGCTGGCGCTGCCCGTTATCATCCCGGTCACGGAGTTCCGTGACATCTATGGCGTCGGCTTGACCAACATGATCGGCGGCGCCGACCCTGCGGCAGAGCTGAAGAATGCCACGGCTCAGTTCGAGCCGGTTCTGGCACGAAGCGAGGGATAATGGCATCGGTGAGCATGGAAACCACGGCAGCGGTCAAGGCCGCGGCGAAACAGCGGAGCAAACCGGGTCGGTTTGCTCCCAACTATTGGCCTTTCGTCATTCCCGCTCTGGTCGTCGTGGCGGCTGTGATCGTCTTCCCGTGGGTCTTCACCCTCTGGATGAGCGTCAACAGCTGGACACTCGGCCAGGCTCAGGTCTTCGCCGGGTTGGACAACTATCTCCGCCTAGCGGTTGATCTGCGCTTCTGGGAATCGCTGTGGCATACCGTGCTCTATACGACGCTGTCGGTCGTTGCTCCCCTGTTTTTGGGGACACTGGCTGCACTCATCTTCGACGCTCAGTTTCCGTTCCGCGGTATTCTGCGTGGCGTATTCGTGATGCCGATGATGGCGACTCCGGTCGCCATCGCCCTCGTCTGGACGATGATGTTTCATCCGCAACTCGGCGTCCTGAATTACCTGCTATCCTTCATAGGCATCGGGCCGCAGGAGTGGATCTACAACCAGAAGAGCGTCATTCCCTCGCTGGTGCTGGTGGAAACCTGGCAATGGACGCCGCTCGTGATGCTGATCGTGCTCGGCGGGCTGGCTGCTGTGCCGCGCGAGCCCTATGAAAGCGCGGAAATCGATGGCGCGAATGTCTGGCAAAAATTCCGCTACCTCACATTGCCGATGATCGCGCCGTTCCTGATGATCGCGGTCATCATCCGCAGCATCGATGCGGTCAAGAGCTTCGACATCATCTACGCGATGACACAGGGCGGCCCCGGCACAGCCTCTGAGACCATCAACATCTATCTCTACAACAAAGCCTTTTCCTACTACGATATCGGATATGGCTCGGCCATGGCCGTCATCTTCTTCGTACTGATCGTCATGCTCTCCTTCACTCTGCTGAAGGTCAAGCAGCGCGCCAACTGGTCTGACGGGGAGGCACGATAATGAAGCGCAAAGCACTCGATCGGCTTGGACTTTTGTTCGTGGCCCTGGTGATGGTCTCGCCGGTGATCCTGTTCTTTCTCTGGATGATCTCGCTGTCTCTCAAGTACGAGATCGACAACGGCGCCTATCCGCCGATCTTCATCCCCGAACGCTTCGCATGGTCGAACTACTTGAAGGTTTTCGAGGAGAACAACTTCTTCCTCTATCTCTGGAATTCCGTGCTGGTGACGGGCGCGGCGACACTGCTCGCACTCCTGATCGGCGTTCCGGCCGGCTACGGCATAGCCCGCCTGAAGGCTGAGAAATCGGCAGTCGTCATCATGATCGCCCGCATGACACCAGGCCTTTCGTTCCTGATCCCGCTCTTCCTTCTCTTCCAATGGCTGAACCTGCTTGGCACGCTTTGGCCCCAGATCATCATCCACCTGGTTGTGACCGTCCCGATCGTGGTCTGGATCATGATCGGCTACTTCGAAACGACGCCGATGGAGCTCGAAGAGGCCGCGAGCATCGATGGGGCGACGCCGTGGCAGGTCTTCCGGCTAGTCGCGCTGCCGATCGCGCGGCCGGGCATCGTGGTCGCCTTCATCCTGTCGGTGATTTTTTCCTGGAACAACTTCGTCTTCGGCATCGTGCTTGCCAGCCGGGAAACGCGCACCTTGCCGGTCGCGGTCTACAACATGCTTTCGTTCGAGCAGGTCAGCTGGGGACCGCTGGCCGCTGCGGCCCTTATCGTGACGCTGCCTGTGTTGGTCCTGACGGTCTTCGCGCAGCGGCAGATCGTTGCCGGTCTTACAGCAGGTGCCGTGAAGTGACGAACACTGCCGACGATCAGCCGGGGCGGGCGCGGCATGTCCTGTGTGTCGGCGCGGCCGTCCTAGACACCCTCTTCAGGGTCCGCACCATGCCCACCGGTCAGGGCAAGGTCCTGCCTTATGAGATGCTGCAGATTGCCGAGGGAATGGCCTCCAGCGCTGCTTTCGCCGTCGCAAGGCTTGGCGGCACGGCCAGTCTTTGGGGTGCGGTCGGAAACGATGATACCGGCGCGCGGATCGTCAGCGATCTTCAGGCCAGCGGTGTTAACACCCGCCAGATGCGACGTGTCGATGGCGCCCGCTCGGCTCTGTCTACAATTCTGATCGATGACGACGGCGAGCGCCTGATCGTACCCTTCTACGATCCGCGTCTGCATGACGTCGTTCCATTTGTCAGCGCCGAGGACCTTGCGGATTTCGATGCGGTGCTCGTCGACGTTCGTTGGCCCGAGTTAGCCCAGCAGACCTTGCGCGCAGCGCAGGAGGCCGGAATCCCCGCCATTCTCGATGGCGATGTCGCGCCTGACGGCATCATCGAGATATTAGCGCCCTCGGCAACCCACATCGTCTTTTCCCAGCCCGCCGCCGAGCGAGTTTCGGGATTAAACGATCCGCTTGCCATCGTCATCGCTCTCAAGGAACGGTTCAGCCAGGCATTCATCAGCGTCACGATGGGCGAGAAGGGCTGCTATTGGTTTGATGAAGAGAGGAGCCTCGTCCGCCACCTGGAGGCGCCAAAGATCAAGGCTGTCGATACGCTAGCCGCCGGAGATATCTTTCACGGAACCTTCGCGCTGACCTTGGCGGAACAAATGCCGATGGAAGACATCATGCGTCTGTCTTCCATGGCGGCGGCCATCAAATGCCAGAGATTTGGAGGCCGGATAGGAGCGCCGACGCGCTCGGAGTTGCGCGCCGCGCTGGTGGATTGGCAGCTGGCCGTGGTCGACATGCCTTCGCAACACTCACTCGACGCCGAGGCCGGCGCCTGACACTCGAACCTGCACGTCAGAAAAGCGATCAGGCCGGAGCTGGATGAAACTCCGGCCTGCGATGCGGTCTGCCTCTCAGGCGGACTTGAAAGGCACAGCCACATAAGTCTGAGCCCCGCTGCGTTCGATCAGCAGAAGCACCGACTTGCGACCGGCCTTGGCGGCATCGGCGACCGCATGCTTGACATCACTGGCACCAGCGACCGGCTTGTCGTTGACAGCGATGATAACGTCACCCGCCTGGACGCCTGCGGCCGCCGCAGGCTTGTCGGGATTGACGCTCGCGACGAGGGCTCCGGTCGAGCCTTTTGGCAGATTGAGTTCCTGTCGGGCGTCCGGCGTCAGGTTCGCAAGACCGATACCGATCGTCGGGCCTGCATTGGCCTCCGGCTTGATATCGGCTGCAGCCTGCTGTTCGCCGTCATCGTTGCCGGCAATCGTCACGCTCACGTCAGTCGTCTTGCCATCGCGCCAGACGCTCAACGTTCTGTGGTCGCCCGGGGCGAGATCGGCGACGAGACGCGACAGATCCTTGGGCGTCCGAACTTCGCTGCCGCCGACGGCGGTGACGATGTCGCCCGGCTTTACGCCGGCATGCGCCGCGGGGGTGTCATCGCTGACGGTCGCCACCAGTGCGCCCTGCGCCTTCGACAAGCCAACCGCATCGGCAACATCCTGCGTGACCGGCTGGATCTGGACCCCAAGATAGCCGTGCTCGATGGAGCCGCTCTTCTGCAGCTTTGCAACGATCGTCTTTGCTTCATCGGACGGAATTGCGAAGCCAACGCCAACGCTGCCGCCGTTCGGCGAATAGATCGCCGTATTGATGCCGACGACATTGCCGGTGCTATCGACCAACGGTCCACCCGAGTTGCCGTGATTGATCGGCGCATCGATCTGGATGAAGTCGTCATAGGGCCCACTGTGAAGATCGCGCCCGCGAGCCGAGACGATACCGGCCGTTACGGTTGTGCCGATGCCGAAAGGGTTGCCGATCGCCAGGATCTGATCGCCAAGCTTCAGCTTGTTGGAGTCGCCCCAGGCGATGGTGGCAAGCGGCTTGGGCGCGTCGATCTTGAGAACGGCCAAGTCAGACTTGGCGTCGCTGCCAAGCAACTTCGCCGGCAACTCCGTGCCATCGTCGAGTGTAACCTTAATGCTCATGGCATGATCGATGACGTGATTGTTGGTGACGATCACGCCGTCCGGGCTAATGATGAAGCCTGAACCGAGCGCCATGGCACCCTTACCCTCGTGGCGAGGCGCTGCCTTTGGCATCGGAATGCCCTGCTGTTCGAAGAACTGCTGGAACTCGTCGTCGGGTGCGGCCTGCTGCTGATCATCGCTGACGTCAGCCTTCATAGTGGTGGTCACGGTTACGACTGCGGGCTTGTCGGCATCGACGACCGAGGCGAAGGATCCGCCATTGGCGGGGCCGGCGACGACGGCCGGGGCAGCATTCGCGCTGACATCGAAGGCAAACGGCAAGGCGGCCGCACCCGCCACGATGGCGGCACCGACCAAGGCCGCAGTGCGGTGCTTCAGGAGAATTCTAGGCATGGCAAAGTATCCCTTCAAACGTTGGGTTACGGCGTCTTCTTCCGGCTTCGGAATGGGCGTCGGGGGCTCTCGGACGCTAATTTGAACAGAACCGCTTGAGGTAATTCTTGGAATTACTCTTGCCAGCTCAAAGCATCAGCGTTGAAATTTATATGCGCCCCGCAACGTTCGTTTACAAATTAAATGTTGATTACCATTTCATTGCAAAACCGTAAGTATTACAGGAATTTAATCATCCAAACCCAAGACCTCAACGTCATGTGCCGGGCAAGCCGCGGGTACCTCCGCCCACTCCATATCCGGGCGAAAATGAAACCTTATCCGACCTGCATCGTTGCCATTCTATCCGAAGCAGAAGGAGGAATATCGATGGATTGGAATCGCATCGAAGGAAACTGGAAGCAGATGAAGGGCAAGGTCAAGGAACAGTGGGGAAAGCTCACCGACGACGACCTTGATCAGATCGCCGGCAAGCGAGAGCAGCTGGAAGGGAAACTGCAGGAACGCTACGGCCTCGCGAAAGATCGTGCGAAGACCGACATCGACAGCTGGTACGACAACCAGAGTTGGCACTAGCATAACGTAGACCGAAAATTCTTAAGCCCGCCGGCCAACAGGCAGGCTTCTTTTTACACTTCTTTTAGAGGCGTCGATCCGAGGCTGCCGATCAGGGTCGCACTCGCGTGGTTCAAGCCGACAACGGTGACGGAAGCGTGGTGCTTGCGGAAGCGCTCGACGACCTTCTCCAGCGCGGCAACCGCCGTGATATCCCAGAAATGAGCCTCGGATACATCGATTACGACGGCGTCTTCGGCCGCCCCCTGTATGTCGAAGGAATCGACGAACATGTCGGCGGATGCAAAGAAAACCTGGCCAGACACGCGATAGGTCAGCTTGCCGGTTGCGGGGTCGGCTTCCGGCTTGACCTGAAGCAGCCGCGCAACCTTGAAGGTGAAGAATACGCCGCTAAGGAGAACGCCCACCGTGACGCCGAGTGCAAGGTTGGCGCTCAATACGGTCACGATGACAGTCGAGAACATGACGATGCTCGATGTCTTCGGATGAACGATCAGCGTCCTCAAGGAGGCCCAGTCGAAGGTATCGATGGAAACAGTGACCATGATTGCCACGAGTGCGGCGACCGGCACCTGGGAAACCCAAGGCTTCAGAAGCACCATCAGGATCAATAGGAAGGCACCGGCAAAGAGCGTGGATAGCCGCCCGCGCCCGCCGTATTTCACATTGCTGACGGTCTGTCCGATCATTCCGCAGCCGGCGATACCGCCGAAGAGGCTGGCGGCAGCATTCGCCATTCCAAGACCCAGGCATTCACGGTTCTTGGAGCTCGGCGTACCCGTGAGATCATCGACGACGCTCGCCGTCATCAGCGATTCCAGCAGCCCCACCATTGCGATCGCCAGGGCGGGTGGCGCGATGATCGACAGCGTTTCCCAGGTCAACGGCACCGTCGGCCATGCGAAGGACGGAAGCGAGTCCGGCAGCTTGCCGAGGTCGGCAACCGTCGGAATGGGCAATTGCAGATAGACGGATGCAAGGGTCAGAACGAGAATACAGATCAACGGCGACGGGATCGCCGTCGAAAGTCGCGGAACCAGGTAGATTATCGCGAGCCCGGCCGCCAGCATGGCATAGGAAGTCCAGCCGCCGCCAAGAATATGCGGCAGCTGCGCCGAGAAGATCAGGATCGCCAGCGCGTTTACGAAACCCGTGCGGACAGATTTGGAGACGAACCGCATAAGGGCGCCGAGGCGAAGCAGGCCGAAGGCGATCTGCAACGCGCCCGCGAGCAGTCCGGCCGCGAGCAAATAGGGCAGCCCATGAGCATGGACGAGCGGAGCGACCACGAGCGCGACCGATCCGGCGGCAGCCGACACCATGGCTGGTCTGCCGCCGGTGAAGGCGATGACAATGCCGATAACAAAGGAGGCAAAAAGCCCAACCTCCGGATCGACACCGGCGACGAAGGAAAAGGCGATGACCTCGGGGATCAACGCGAAGGTCGCGACCGCCCCGGCTAGAATTTCGCGCGACGGATTGGCGCCCCAATCTCGACGAATGGCTGATAGTGGCATGTGAATTGATCTCGCAAAGCTGGCTGATACCGCTATCCAGCGGTTTTGGAAGGCCTGCAGGCTGTGCGTTGTCTGGCGGATCGGCGGCCAGAAGAGCCACCCGGAATTTCACCGGGTCCAGGGTGAGTTCGGACTTTATAGTCGAATGCGATTTCGCATGGCAACATCAAAGCCGCGATCATTTCGGAAACGGTCACCCGCGGGCGAAATCGTCGCATGTTGACCTCCTTTGACGAGATGTCATGCTGCGTTCACGCTTGCAGGCTAGATGCCCTTAGGCATCTGGTGCCAAGGCATCGGTAGCCGACAACCGTATCGTGCGGGCACAGCGAGGGGTAAAGGATGAAACCGTCTGACATGAATCAACAGGACTGGCTTGAAGCCGAGCTGGCCGACACGATCGACGAAGACTATGAGCTGGAGCTATCCGAGCCGGCCCTGTCCGACGCGATCCGCAAGATCTATCGCGAGGCTCACCCGGCATCGATCCCGCGGCTTGACTATTTCCGGGCGCTCCTTGCGCTTCAGTCCGAGCTGATCAAGCTTCAGGACTGGGTGGTCTACAACAAGGAGAAAGTGGTCGTCATTTTCGAAGGCCGTGATTCTGCCGGAAAGGGCGGCGTTATCAAGCGCATCACCCAGCGCCTCAACCCCCGTGTCGTTCGCGTCGTCGCATTGCCGGCGCCATCAGACCGTGAAAAGACCCAGTGGTATTTCCAGCGCTACGTCCCGCACCTGCCGGCCGGCGGCGAGATCGTCCTCTTCGATCGCTCCTGGTACAATCGCTCCGGTGTCGAACGCGTGATGGGCTTTGCCGACGAGGATCAGGTCGAACAGTTCTTCAATGACGTTCCCGAATTCGAGCGCATGCTGGTTCGTTCCGGAATCAGGCTCGTCAAATATTGGTTCTCAATTACCGACGAGGAGCAGCAGATGCGGTTTCTCGTGCGCATTCACGATCCACTGAAGCAGTGGAAATTGTCGCCGATGGATCTGCAGTCCCGCGTCCGCTGGGAATCCTATACCAAGGCGAAGGAAGAGACCTTTGCGCGCACGAATATACCCGAAGCGCCCTGGCATATCGTCGAAGGCAACGACAAGAAGCGCGCGCGCCTGAACTGCATCGACCACCTGCTGCAGCTTATTCCCTACACGGATGTTCCGCACGAGGAAATCACCCTTCCGGATCGCGTCTTCAATCCGGACTACGAACGCAAGGTGCTGCCGCCGGAACTCTATGTTCCGAGCAAATACTGAGCGAATTTGGACAAACGGACGATATCTGCCTGACATCAGGCAGATATCAGACCCGCAATGCATTACCGCATGCGAATTCCCGCTTCATTGAAGTAACGGAATTTGTCTGATGGCGCCGATAGGGCGATTTCTTGCCCTTCCGCGATATCAGGACCGTCGCGCTGCTCAACAACCAGGCTTTGTCCGTCCGCAAGCGTGCAGTAGACGTAGCGCAGCCCGCCAAGATACTCCGTGAATTCGACCGTCGCCCGGATAGCACCGTTGCCGTCAGCGATATGAATGTGCTCCGGCCTGATCCCGAAAATCAGCTTGTCTCCGATGTCCGGTTGCTGGCCGTTGAAACCCTCGGCGACGAGATCCTGTCCGCCGACGGTCAACTGGCCGTCCCCGCGCCAGACGGCATTGAGCAGGTTCATTCGGGGCGACCCTATGAAACCCGCAACAAAGACATTGGCGGGGTTTTCGTAGACCTCTCGCGGCGTGCCGGTCTGCTCGATCCGACCATCTCTCAGCACGACGATCTTGTCTGCAAGCGTCATCGCTTCCGTCTGATCATGGGTGACATAGATCATCGTATTCGCAAGCTTGCGATGCAGCTTGGCGATCTCGATGCGCATCGACACACGCAATTCCGCGTCCAGATTGGACAGTGGTTCGTCGAAAAGGAAAACGTCCGGCTCGCGCACGATCGCACGGCCGATCGCCACGCGTTGCCGCTGGCCGCCGGAAAGCTGTCCTGGGCGGCGGTCGAGCAGGTGGTCGATCTTGAGCACACCTGACGCATGTCCGACGCGGCGGGCGATTTCCGCCGCGTCTGTGTTTGCCATCTTCAAGCCGAAGCCTAGATTATCGCGGACGCTCATATGCGGATAGAGCGCATAGGACTGGAAGACCATGGCGATACCGCGCTCGGATGGATCGAGGTCCGTGACGTCACGGCCCTTGATCACGATCTCCCCCGACGTCACATCCTCGAGCCCCGCGATCATTCGCAGGAGAGTCGACTTGCCGCATCCGGAGGGACCGACGAAGACGACAAACTCGCCTTCGTCGATGGCAAGATCGATCCCGTGAACGACTTGCAGGCTGCCGTAGCTCTTGCGAACGTCACGCAATTCGACACTTGTCTGTTTCATGTGTCGTGCCCCTGGCCGCCTACTTGTCCGCCTGAACCCAGACGAGCATCTCGCCCGGCTCGCGATTATCCCACAGATGGTAAGGCACGAACCGTGCCTTGGCGGACGCGCGCTTGGCGGGTTCGCTGCGATAAAGCGGCGTTCCCCAATCCGACACATCCTCGCGCATGACCTGGACGTCGACGGCAACGGCCCCGTTCAGGTCTCCAAGGACGCTTGTCTGCGCGGCTGGCAGCTGTAGCGGCAGCACGATCGCGTTCAGATCCTTGCCGTTGTCGACTTCCTCGGCGCAATAAACGAGCGGCCCGCGCATCAGTGCCACGCGTCCGACGTCCTGCCTTACCTTGGGGTTTGCATATTGCGGGCGAAGCGCCAACGGTAGATCAAGCGCCAGGCGATCGCCGTCAGTCCACTCCCGCTCGAGGCGGACATATCCGTCGACAAGATGGGAAGCGATATCGACCTTTTCGCCGTTGATGGTGAGCGTTGCCCCGATAGCCCACTCCGGCACGCGGAGCGACAAGGCGAAATTGGAGCGCGCCTTGAGGCCGACCGTGAACTCAACCGACCCCTCCCACGGATAGTTGGTGTTCTGCGTCAGCTCAACCTCGCTGCCATTTGCAAGGCTGAAGCTTGCCTTGCTTTCACCGTACAAATGAACCGCGATTTCATCGTCGGCTGCGGCATACATGTACGACCCGATTGACGTCACGAGGCGCGCGATGTTCGGCGGGCAGCAGGGGCAATGGTGCCAGATCCAGCGATGATGTTTGCCGCTGCTTTCAAGCGGGTTGTCGTAGAAGAACGTCTTCCCGTCGATGGACAGGCCCGGCAGCGCGCCATTATAGAGCGCCTGCTCCATGATGTCGCCATAGCGGCGGTCGGGGCCTCGACCCAGCATGCGGCTGGCCCAGAATACAAGACCAACCGATGCGCAGGTCTCGGCATAGGCCGTGTCGTTCGGAAGGTCGAAGTAATCGGTGAAGCCCTCGTTGCTCGCAGCAGGGCCGATACCGCCGGTGACGTACATTTGCTTTGTCGTCAGATCGTCCCAAAGCGCCTCGAGCGCCTCGGTCAGGGTATCGTCATTATACTCCGTGGCGATGTCAGCCATACCGGAATAGAGATACATCGCGCGGACGGCGTGGCCCACCACTTTGCGCTGATCGCGTACCGGCAGATGCGCCTGACCGTATTCGTAGGTCTTCTGAATGAAGCTTGCCGGATCGCGCCCGTCCCGGATTGCTTCGTCGGTGAAGAAGTGCGGCTCACGACCGCGCTCGTCGACAAAGAATTTTGCGAGGTCCAGATACTTCTTCTCACCCGTCACGCGGGCAAGCTTGACCAGTGCAAGCTCGACTTCCTCGTGACCGCAATAGCCGGGCAGCTGGCCTTCACCGTGCCCAAACACCTTGATCATGTAGTCGGCAAAGCGGATCATCACGTCGAGAAGCTTGCGCTTTCCCGTCGCCTGATAATAGGCAACGGCAGCCTCCATCAGATGGCCAGCGCAATAGAGTTCGTGATGATCACGCAGATTGGTCCAGCGCCGCTCCGGCTGAACACGCTGGAACCACGCATTCACGTAACCATCCTCGTCCTGCAGCTTTTCATAGAGGTCGATGATGGCGTCCGCACGGGCTTCGAGCTTGGGATTGGGCTGCCTGTAGAGCGAATAGGCGATTGTTTCGATGGATTTGCCGAGATCGGAGTCCCAGAACATCTGGGTCGTGCCGCCCCACGGCTGAATGGGAATGACGACGCCAGGGCTCGGCTGGCTGATATCTATCGCGCGCAGCATGCCTGCCTCGACGCACCTGTCGAGCAAAGTTTCGGCCGTGGAATTGCATACCGCATCCTGCCACTTGCCCCAGAAGCCGGACAGTGAAACGTCGGGAACGCCGACGGGGCGAAACTGGCGGTTTGTCTTTGTTTTTGTCATCGGATCATCTTCACTTTCGGTTGGATCATTTCACCGCGCCGGCCATCAGCCCGCGCATGTAGTAGCGTTGCAGAAGCAGAAATACGAAGAGGCAAGGGACGACCATAACAGCCACGCCGGCCTGGACCGCGCCCCAATTGATGGCGCCGAGGCGTCCGGCACGCACGGCCGTCATCAGGACCGGCAGCGTGTAGTTGTCGTTCGACGACAGGAGGACGAGGGCTGCGAAGAATTCGTTCCAGGCGTTCAGGAATGCAAAGATCGCGACCGTTGCCACCCCGGGCATAACCAGCGGCAAAAGGACCCGGACAAGAAGCTTCAGGTCCCGCGCCCCATCGATCCGCGCCGCCTCCTCGATCTCCTTCGGCACGGCATCAAAGGCGTTTCGCATCATGAAGACGGAGAACGGCAGTTGAAGCGTCACGTAGACGAGCGTCAGGCCGAACAACGAATTGTTGAGTCCGAGACGCGCCAGGATGATGAAGAGCGGCGTGAGGATGGATTGGAACGGGATCATCAGCGTCGCGATGATCAGAACGAACATCACGTTCTTCAGGGGAAAGCGATATCGCGAGAAGCCGTATCCGGCGAGAAGGCTGACGACAACGGTCAGGAAAACCGTGCCGGTCGACACGACGAAGGAGTTCAGCATATGGCGCCAGATACCGGAGCCAAACGTGTCGAGCGCCCGGTAGGCATCAAAGCTTACCCCCGTGGTCGGCCAAGGCGGCAGCGGCGGCAATCCCGCCTCCGCGTTCGGTCGAAACGATGAGAGAAACGTGATGACGAACGGTGCGAGGAAGAAGAACGCAGCCCCCAAACCGATGCCGTGATAGCGCACGGCGGCCCATCGCTTGCGTCGAAGACGCATGTCGGCTTTCGTTGTCATGGCCGCTCGTCCCCCACTCGCAGCAGCCACAGCTGAACGACGCTGATGGCGACAAGAATGGCGAGCAATGCAATCGAGAGTGCTGCGCCGTATCCGAGATTGAACGAGACGAACGACTGGTTGAATATATAGTAAACCACTGAAATCATGCGATTTTGCGGACCGCCGCTGGTCATGATGTAGAACTGGTCGAATGCCAGGATGGAGCCGGTGACAGACAGGATGAGCGCCAACGCGATCGTTCTGCGCATGAGCGGTAGCGTGAGATGCCGGAAACGCTGCCAGCGGCCCGCTCCGTCGATGCGCGCCGCCTCCGTCAGTTCTGTTGGGATCGCCTGCAATCCGGTCACCAGAATGATCATCGTGAAACCGGCGATCTTCCAAACCACCATGGCTATGACGGTCAGGAAGGCGGCATCGAACGTGGCCAGCAGGTTGACCTTGCCGGATGTCAGCCCGAGGCGCTGGAGAAGAGGTCCGAACAGGCCACTATCGACATTGGCGAGCCACACCCAGAGCAGGGAGGCCGACGCAAGCCCAACGACGACGGGAAGGAAGATGGCGGTGCGATAAAATGAGATGAAAGGACGATGCCGCTCGACGAAGAGAGCCAGCGGAAACGCGACGGCGAAGATCGCGATCGTCACGAAGAACGTATATTTCGCCGTGAAAGTCAGAGCCTGCAGGAACCGGATGTCGGAGAACATGCGTGTGTAATTCTGCAGGCCGCTCCAGGTCGGCTGGCCGAGCAGCGGCCACTTGTGCAGGCTCATCCAGACCGTGAACAGGACCGGCAATACGAAGAAAACCAGAACGAGGGCCATCGCCGGCGCGATATAGAGCAATCCGCGATAGCCGCTTTTCCTTCGTACCCGGCGGCGATGGGGTCCTGCCGTCTGAGTTGACGTCATCCTGAATTCTTCCGCTATGTGCTTTGAAAAACCGGGAGGGAGATCCCTCCCGGCGCATGAGGACAGGCTCAGTTTGCCGCATCGATGATCGACTGCATCTCCGCTTGCGCGTTGGAGAATGCACCGTCGACATCGCTGCCGTAGATCGACGCGTTGATGAAGGTCGCCCACGGACCGTTCGACGAGTTGATCAGATCATTGAACTGAAGCGTGTAGGGCGTCTTGGCGACTGCGATAGCCTCAATGCCGACCTTGAGGCGCGGATCGAGTCCGTCGAGCACTTCATTGGCGATATCACCGCGGGTCGGCAGGCTGCCGAACTTCGCCATGATCTTCTGACCTTCGACGGAATAGGTGTATTCCAGGAACTTCTTGACGGCATCGAGCTTCGGCGTTCCCTTCGTCACCACGAAGTTGTCACCGCCTGCGAAGGATGAAGGCTTGCCATCGACGCCCGGGATCAGCGTAACACCGAAGTTGATCTCGGGGTGCTGCGTGACCAGGGTACCGATCGCAAACGCGCCCAGACTTTGCTGGCCGATCTTGCCGTTGGTGAAGCTCAGGAAGTTCACGCCGTTGTCGCTTGCGGAGCCGGCGGGAACCGTGTCCTTGGCCACCAAGTTGCGATAGATATCGACAGCCTTTCGCATTTGCGGCGTGTCGAGCGTGGCTTTCTTTCCGTCGGCCGACAGAATGTCGGCGCCGGCGCCCCACACGAGCGGTGTGAACGTGAAGATCATGCAGCCGCCGCAGCCGCCGCCGGAGAAGTAGAAGCCGTAGGTGTCGCCGCCGAGAGCACGGATCTTCTCAGCGTTCGCCGTGATCTCCTCCCAGGTCTTCGGCGCCTTCTCCGGATCGAGGCCCGCCTTCTTGTAGAGGTCCTTGTTCCAGGCAAAGATCGAGGTCTCTACCGAGAGCGGCATGCCGTAGATCTTGCCGTCGTAGGTTCCGAGCTTCACGTGCGAAGGCGACAGCGAATTGAAGTATGGCAGCGCCTTCGCCCAGTCCGACAGATCCTCAAGCTGACCTGCCGCTGCAAAAGCCGGCGTATAGATCAGATCGAGCGACAGGGCATCCGGCGCCTGACCGCCCGCAACCGCGGTTGCGTATTTCTGGACCAGTTCCGAGAACGGCACTTCGGTCATTTCGACCTTGTCGCCGCCCTTGTCGTTGAAGGCCTTAACGACTTCCTTGAAGGAATCGCCGATCCCTGAACGTACCCACATCGAAATGGTCTCGGCAGACGCCGTCGAGGCCATGTAAAGAGACATCAGAGCTGCGATTGCAAACTGTCTTTTCAGCATTTCCACTCCTCCCATTGGCGGATCGCTCCCGACGATCCGATTTCAGATCACTCTATGTCTTGCACGCCTCCGCACGATTTCCGGACGACGAGCTTGCAGGGCAGTTTCCTCACTCCACCCTCGACCGTCTTTCCCTCCGAAAGCGCAAGCACCATGAGACCGGCCTGACGGCCAAGCTCCCTCAAGTTCATGTCGATCGTCGTCAGCGGCGGCCGCGTTTGGGCCGCGACGATCTCCCAGTTGTCAAAACCGATGACCGAAACCTGTTCGGGCACAGCCACATTGCGTTCGCGCAGCGCATCGACCACGCCGCGGGCGATCTGGTCGTTGCCGCAAACGATTCCGTCCGGCTGTTCCCGACCACTTTGCCAAATGTTTGCGATAGCCCGGTGACCCCAAAGCTCGGACCACTCGCCATGCATGACCACAGCGTCGGGCCCGGCCGCCTCGCGAAACGCATCGGCACGCTCGCATGCAGACTGAAAGCTGTCCGGACCTGTGATGTGAACCAGACGCGATCGACCGAGACCACGCAGCCATTCGGTCGCGAGTTGAGCGCCCTGGCTGTCATCCGAGGTCAGTGTCACGCTTCCAGTCGCGCCCTGCGTGAAGGCGTAGACGACCGGCACCGGCAACCCCTCCAGATCGACAGGAAGCGAGCGATCAATCCGCTTGCCTGTCGCGATAATCCCGTCGACCTGCTTGTCGAGCATTGCATCGACGTGCACCTTCGCGAGCGTCGGATCATCCTCGATCGCGCAGAGGAAAACCGACACGCCGTGATCGACAAGAGCCTCGGAAATGCCAGCCATGACAGGCAGCGTGAAGCGCCCGTAGGTATCGTTCGTCAGAAGCCCAACGGTAAAGCTGCGGCTCGACAAAAGCCCGCGTGCCAACGCGTTGGGACGAAATCCTGTTTCTCTCGCAAGGCGCTGAATACGCTCACGCGTCTCGGCTGCCATCCGGCCGTTGCCATTCAGCGCTTTTGATACCGTCGAGACACTCACACCGGCAGCTTTTGCCAGATCGTGAATGGTCACACGCGCACTTTTGCTTTGAACCGCAGCCAGAAATGCCTCCTCCCAGAAACACGATGAGAAAACCTTTTCTCATTCAATCCGTCAATAAGAGAAAACGTTTTCTCAGAAAATTTCTGCGAGGTTGGGTCGTGAAGGGCCCGGACGTCGATGAAAGAGCTAGTCGCCCAACCACGAAGTATTTCGAAGCGACTCCCGCCTCATCCGGCTGACCCCTGGTCTATCCGACGATCCTGCATCGAAGCCGCCCCATCAGCGACGGTGCCGATCGGGCAGACCCGTTCGCACTTATTCAGCCCCTGGAGCAGATAACGCAGGCAGCAGATGCGGCGATGGTGATCGCAGCCGGCGTGTTCACGCAGAGACTTCCGCAATCCATAGGGTTGGCCCGCGAAGTACCGCCGAACGACGGCTAGACTTTGCTTCACAACACTTTCGACCGCGAGGGGCTCAAGCTGCATCAAGGTGCGCGCGACGATATATTCGGCATTGCTTGCATGAACGCGCGCACTCGTCCGCGTGCGCATCGCGGTGAAGGACACAACGTGTTCGATATGGTCGAATAGCGCCGGCATGGCCTCGTCCCGGCTGGCTTCCGTCAGGCGAAATCCTGCCGCGTTGGACATCGGCGACACCACGACCCGCGAGTTCTCGTCGATTGAAAACCATCGATCAAAGAGAACGCCGTAGGCAAGGACCGGCCGGACCAGCCGAAGAAAATAACCCTGCGTCCAAAGAGAAGCGGCGGCTCGGCTGTCACCCGGTCCCCATTGGCGAACGTAGCGCGTAACGGCGGTCTGCAGCGTAGTATCTGTCAAAAACGCTGGGATTGGCGTCAGCTCTTCGCCTTCCCCTACAATAAGCCGGTGGCAATCCCAGAAAGGTGCCGGGAGTACCGGCAAGGCCGGTGCTTCGGTCACTTCCGGCTCACGATCAGCCAGACAAGATAGGGCGCGCCGATCAACGCGGCGAACAGGCCAAGCGGCAGGTCATAAGGGAACGATGCGGTGCGCGCGCCGAAGTCCGCGATGATCATCAGCAATGCGCCAATCGTTGCCGCAGCAACGATCTGCTGCCCACCACCGATATAGCCGGCGCGGTAGGCGATATGCGGTCCCATCAAGCCAACGAAACTCAGCGGCCCGACGAGAAGCGATGCGGCGGCGGTTGCGATCGCGGCGATTGCGATCAGGGATATCCTGGCGCGGCGTAGCGGAACGCCCACGGCGACGGGCACTGCCTGGCCAAGAGGCAGGATCGTCAGCCAACGGTTCAACAGCAGCGATACGATGGTCACCATGACGGCGGCGATAACGAGAAAGGATGCGGTGCCTGAAGTGGCCGTATTGGATGAGCCCCCAAGCCAGGCCAGGATCTGCCATGAGCGCTGATCCCCAATCGCCAGCAACAGCGACAGGATCGATGAGGTGAACGAACTGACCGCGATCCCGGCCAACAGAAGGCGATCCGGCGATACATGCCTCCTGCTTGCAAAAGCAAGAACAACAACAGTCGACACCAGAGCGCCAACTCCCGCACCGAGGAAAAGCTGTGTCAGCCCGGCATCCGGGTTGAGGGAGATCGCTGCGGCAAAGCCTATCCCCGCCCCGCCGCTGACACCGATAACCTCAGGGCTCGCCATCGGATTGGCAGTGAGCCGCTGCAGGATGGTGCCGGCGATTGCGAGCAATGCCCCGGCGCCGGACGAAGCCAGCAGTCTTGGCCATCGCAGAGGAAAAAGGTCCCATATGTCGGCAGTCGCGAGCCAATCGAAGCCGTTGGGCGTTCGTGCCACGCCCAGCGCGACCACGAGGGCCAGAGGCAGCAGGGCGCAGACCGAGAGCAAGGACCGTGTCGATCGACGGACTGGCGGCGGTTCGGTCACCGGCAGCGGCTCGGTCTGCCTTACGCGATTGACGAGCCACAACAGGAGCGGGCCGCCGAAGATGCCTGTTACCGCCCCGGTCGGAAAAGCCTCGCTCAATGAAGACGCCAGGAGCGCGACGAGACCATCGCAGAACCAGAGGAGGAGCCCGCCGATGAGAGAGGATAAGACGAGGAATGCCGCCGGTCGACGCGCGCCTATACCTCTGGCAATGGCGGGCCCAGCCAATCCGACAAAGCTTACGAGGCCGACATTGGCGGCAACGCCGGCGGCAAGGGCGACCGCCAACGCGGCTACAAGAACACGAACACCGGCAAGCCCGACGCCCAAAGCACGCGCGCCATTATCCCCAAGCGCAAGCACGGAGAGTGGGCGAACCAACAGAAGGGCGCACGGCAGTCCAATCAGGAGCTGAAGTGCAAGTGAGCCCGCAGCGGACCAATCCTGCTGGCTGAGGGATCCGCCGTTCCAGGTCACGAGCGACATCAGGTACTCCCCTTGCGAAAGCACCAGGGCTGCCGACAGAGCAGCGCACGTAACCCCTATCAGAAGACCGGAGATCACCATCGTCACCGGCTCGAAATTGCGGCGCCAGCCAAGCAGAAACACAAGCAGAGCGGCAGCCGCCCCGCCGGCCAGTGCGACGAGAACCCGGTTGCCGTCGAGTACGGATGGAAACAGTATTGTCGCGGCTACGATGGCGAGCTGGGCACCAGCCGACACGCCGAGCGTGGCTGGGTCCGCCATCGGATTACGCAGCAGCCGTTGCAGCAAGGCACCGGCAAGGCCAAGTGCGGCGCCGGCAAGAAGCGCGACCGCAGCACGCGGCAGCACACCGTAAATCAGAATGATCTGACGCGTGGTCATCGCTTCAGGAACGAATGGGAAGGAGGGCCATGTCGCAATCGGCGACTGCGACAAGACCTGGAGTGAGAAGAGCGCCGCCGCCGACATTGCCCAGATGCTTAGCCCGAGCCAGGCCCTAGCCGGAATCACGGTTCGCCTCCGTTCAACGTCAACGCATCGCTCAACAATCTGGCAAAGCGAAGCCCGGCAACGATGCCGCCATAGGGATTGACGTTACCGATATTGACGACGCGCCCGGCGCGCACCTGGTCCAGCGACCGCCAGATCATACTGTCCTTCAGTGTCGTGCGCGCTTCTACCGGGATGTCGGATACGATCACGATCCGCGCCTCGGGATTTTCTGCGAGGGTCTCGATCGGCACGGGAGCCGCGAAGGTGAACCTTGACCGATCCGTCCAGGCATTCGGCAACCCCAGACGCTGCAGGATATCGCCGAACATGCTGTCGGCTCCGAAAGCGCGGAAGTGGCGCGCGTCGCCGATATTGATGACATAGGTGGGCCGGTCCGCGAACGGCTTCAGTCGAGCCCGAAGATTGTCGAGGAGCTGAGCTTGTTGAGCCAGCACATTCTCGCCTTCACGTTGCCGGTCGAGAGTCTCGGCAAGCGCCGAAACTGCCGCCAGCGCTTTGCTATAGGGCGGCTCGCCCCTGACATAGAAGGGCAGAGACAGCACAGGTGCTATGGCCTGAAGCGCGGGTTGGTGGCGCGCGTAGAACGGCGAAATGAGGATGAGGTCGGGCCTTAAAAGGTGCAGCAGTTCGAAATTCGGTGAGCCTCTGAGGCCGAGATCAACAACCGAGCTCGGTATATCAGGCTCCACTGCATCCTTGCGAAATTGAATCAGTTCCGTTGCAGCGATCGGCATCGAGCCCAGAGCAATCATCGTTTCGAGCATCGCCCAATCGATGGCTGCGACGCGCCTGGGGCCATCGGCCTTTGCACGCATCGGCACCGCGAGAGCCGCCAGCATGCAGAGGATGTCCCTGCGTCTTGCCCCACCACGCGAGCTGTCGAAGCTGTTCGTCATGTCGATCGAGATCTGTCACCTACCAGGCGAATGTCAGCCGCGCCATCACCGTACGCCCGTCCCCATAGTTGCAGCCGAAGGACGAGCATGTGGCGACATACTCCTTGTCGGCGATGTTCTTCAAGTTCAGGGAGGCCCGGATACCATCCTTTTGGTAGTGGATCGACGCATCAAGTAGCGCGACGGCGTCCAGATCCAGCGTGTTCTTTGTATCGCCATACCGCTGGCCCACATAGCGCACGCCGCCGCCGACGCCGAACCCATCAAGCGCGCTGCCGTCCTGGACGGTATAGTCAAGCCAGAGGCTGGCGGCATGTTCCGGGAGATTGTCGTGACGATTTCCGTTGTCGGTTTTCCCGCTGATTTCGGCATCCGTATAGGTATAGGCGGCCCGCAGATCGAGGCCATCGCTGAGACTGGTCACGGCTTCGAGTTCGAGGCCCTTCACATGGACCTCGCCGATCTGCTCGATGGTGGTGCCGCCGCCGGGCAGTGCTACCGTATTCGAGACATTCTGCTGCCTGAGATCATAGGCGGCTACAGAGAAAAACCCATCCCATCCTTCGGGTTGATACTTCACGCCAACTTCAAGCTGCTTCCCGGTTGTTGGCTCGAGGAGCTGTCCGCTTGTCGGCACAGGAACCGGCTCGAAAGAGGTCGCGTAGCTGATATAGGGTGCGATGCCATTGTCGAAGACGTACCCCAGACCGGCTCTTCCCGTGAGCTTCTGGTCGTCCTTATCGAGCGGGCGTGACGCGTTTGATATCCCGTTGAACGATGTCCCGCTTGTGCTTGCCCAGTCCTGCCGGAGCCCCAGTGTCGCCCGCCAGTTCTCATAGGCAAGCTCGTCCTGCACGTAGATACCAACCTGACTCAGATCAGAATCAACGGTCGTATCCGTTGTCCGCGATATTAGTGAAATTGGCCCTCCGTACGTCGGGTTGAACGCATCGAGCGGCGTCGCTCTCCAGAATTGCGTGCTGACATTGTTCGAGAAATAGCGGTAGTCGAGACCGATCAGGACCTTGTGGTCCACGTCACCGGTATCGAATTCCGCAAGAAGATTGTTGTCGACATTGAACGTGTTCAGCAACTCATCCTGGAACGTCGCATTGCGATTGATCGTGCGCCCGTCTGCCGCCAGGCCCAGGGTCGACATGCCGAGCGCCCGGTAGTTCCAGTCGAAGTTGGAATAGCGCAGGTTCTGGCGGAAGCTCCATACATCGTTGAAGCGATGTTCCAGTTCGTAACCGAGATTAGTAAGTGTGCGGCTGGACCTGTCGAAGCTAGGGTCACCGACATAGAAGTCGCGCGGCAGTTTGTAGCCCGTCGCGTTCAGTGTCAGCTGCGACGGCAAACCGGATGGCGAACTGGGATTGTCGTGCTGAACGCTGGTCAGGATCGTGAGTTTGGTGTCCTCGTCAGGCTGCCAGGTTACCGCAGGCGCGACAAAGTAGCGGTCATTGTCAAGTTCGTCGGTCTGCGCGCCTGCCGCGCGAACCAGACCCGTGATACGATAAGCAAAGTCAGAGCCGTCGGAGACCGGCCCGCCGACATCGAAGAACGTGCCATAGGTGTCGTAGCTCCCGGCTTGCAGACCGACTTCGCCGAAACGCTCGAAGACGGGTCGCTTGCTGATGAGATTGATCATTCCGCCCGGATTACCCTGGCCGTACATGATCGACGCCGGCCCCCTCAGCACTTCGATCCGCTCCAGAAGATAAGGATCGACGGCGGGCGCGCCTGCGGTACGCATCATGCGCAACCCATTCAAAAACTGCGCCTGCCGGCTATCGAAGCCTCTGATCTTCGGCGCATCAAAGCGTGGATCCGAGCCACCGGGCTCGCCAATAACGCCCGGGGTATAGTCAAGCGCCTGACCGACTGTCTCGGCGTCCTGGGCCTGAATCTGGTCGCGCGTGATAACCGAGATAGACTGCTGCGTTTCGAGAATCGGGGTGCCAGTTTTGGTGGCGGTCGAACTGGACCGTGCGACATAGCCCTTGACCGGTCCCGTTGGGTCCTCGTCCACCGCACCCTTAACGGTGATCGGCGCGAGCGCCGTTGCCTGCTCTGCATCCTGCGCGAATGCCAGGTTGGGTGCCAGAGCCCATCCACCGAGGAGAGCAGCGGTTGTCAGCGCATTTTGAAGAGTTCTGTTCATCGCCAAAGGAGAAGTCGCCCAGAAAATTAAAACTGGACTCTTTTATTCATCTTATCGAAATTGTTCCAATAACCGGCGCGGGCTATTTTCAGAATTGCGGCTTATGGTAATGAAGAAATTATAGGTACCGGTTATTCAAACTGATCCGTGAGAGTGTATGTCCGATCCAGCAGACCGATCCCCCTCACGCATTCGATCCTTCGAAATGCGCCACCTTCGCTACTATGTGGCGCTGGTCGATGAACGAAACTTCGAACGTGCGGCCGGCCGGTTGGGCATAGCCCAGCCAGGGCTCAGCCAGCAAATCATGAACCTTGAAGCCATTGTCGGAACGCCGCTTCTCGATCGTTCACGTCGATCGGTGAATCTGACGCAATCCGGTGAGGTCTTCTACGAGGAGGCCAAGAAGATCCTCTCGCAGTCTGAATCGGCGCTGATCGCGACGCGTCGTGTCAGTCGGGGCGAATCGGGGCAACTGTCGATCGGCTACGTGGCGTCGGCCGCTTACTCCGGCGCGGTCGTGGAGGCGATCAAGCTATTCCGGGCCGACCATCCCGGCGTGGAAATCAAGCTCGTCGAGATGGAACTGCGACAGCAGCTGGCTCGGATTGCCGAAGGGCTGCTCGATTTCGGCTTCATACGCTGGCCGGCACCCATACCGGACGGTATCTCGACACACATCGTCAAGCGGGAACCCCTTAGCATCGTGCTGCCCGCCGATCATCCGCAAGCGATGAAGCGTGAAGCGGCGCTTTCGACTTTCAAATCGGAAACATTCCTGACGCCTCTGCAACCCCGCGACGTCGGCTTTCACAGCACGACCTATGACGCCTGCCATGAGGCTGGTTTCGAGCCGGCGATCGCCCCGGCTGGATTCGATTTTACCGGTATCGCCAGCATGGTCGCCATTGGCGCGGGCGTTACGATCGTACCGAAATCGATGGAACGTGTGGACTTTCCCGGTGTCCGGCACGTGCCCCTTGCAGGCTTGGAAGTGACGTCCGATCTTGCCGTCGCCTATCGCAAGATCGACCCCTCGCCCGCCGTCAAGGCGTTCGTCGCAATGAGCCGCCGGACTTGACGTCGCCTGGCACCGGTAAACCTATTCCATTGATGAGCGGCCTTTGCGGTACCCGCTGTCATCCCCTGTCGCCAAGCGGTGCGGATGGTGCCACGACGATACGAAATCCGTTGCCACGCCAGAAACCATCCGGCTCGAGGCTGCCGCGATACGTGCAACAGGCTTTCGTCTTGTTGCTCGAAAAGCAGCCGCCACGCAGGACGCGACGAACCGCTGGCCCCGCATCGTCTGCCTCACGCCCATCGTCGTCATAGGGGTATCGGAAACTTGGCGTCGCCATGTCCTCGCCCCACAGGGTCGTACACCATTCCCACACCTGTCCGGTCATGTCGTGACAGCCAAAGGCAGAGCGCCCCTTGGGAAACATGCCGACGGTACAGGTATTGTTGAGCCCTGCTTCTTCGGAATTGGCGGCATCCGCGATCCACTCGTGCCCCCAGGGATAGATGATGGTTTCAACGCCAAGGTCGGCCTGATCGCCACGGGCAGCCCGCTCCCACTCCGGCTCGGTTGGGAGCCGAACAATGTCTTCCGGGCCGATTTTTCCCTGCGCGCGCCAGCGATCGGTCAGCCAGTCGCAATAGGCTCGCGCATCGCGCCACGTCAGATCGGTCGCCGGGGCGTTTCGGCGGCCCTCGGCGAAACCATCAGGGCTGCGCCAGAGCCGAGCGGTATCGCGCACGAAGGCGGCGTAGGCAGCGTTGGTAACGGGATAGAGGCCGATGCGGAACGCATCGACGTCGACGGCATGCGGCGGCGCGGAGTTCGGGTGCGTATCGGAACCAAGCACACACACGCCTGCCGGCACTTGCGCCAAGACCTCAAGGTCGCGCGGATCACCCCAGGCCGACAGGATTCGGCCGGCGCTTTCACGCTCGGGGATCGACAGCGCGCCATGGTCGACAATGTCCAAAAGATGGGCGGCGATACGATCCCTTGATGGTCCGGCCTGCGCTCCCATGCCAGCCGCGAGCAACGCGCCACGGCGCGTGTCGTCACCATCGCCCGCAATGAGCGCTCGGATGAGTTCGTCTGCGGCTGCCGAACCATTCAGGCGCCTGGCAAGACCTTGCAGCACCGGTGTCCAAAGCGGCGGTCGCGAGCGGAACGCCTGAACGGCAGTCGCAGCCGGCAACGTGGACAAGTGGCGCGCCGCCAGCAATTGACGAACGCGCGTCACCGGGAATAGCCCGTCTTCATCGAGCGTGCCCGAGAGCGCATCGAAGGCGAGCCCGCAAAGGAAGTTGGCTGTTTGCGCGTCGCCGGCGAGCTTGGCCAGCCAGCGATCCGCAATCGCCTCCGCAGTCTGGCCCTCATCATGGCTATGAAGGGCCATCACGAATTGCGCCGGATTTCCGGCCGCCATACCAAGAGCCACGGCCTCCTGTTCCAGATCAAGGCCCGCGAGCCTTCGACCGGCTTCAAGCCGTTGCGCCCGGGACAGCGGCAGCAGATCATGGCGCGCAAAGGCGGGAGGCAATGCCCAGCTCTTCACTGCGGACTGTTCCCCAAGGGCAAGCAGCCGAATGCGCGGAAAACCCGACTGAAAGGCGAGTGCCTGGTCAAGCAGAACAGGCCCCTCGTCACCGGCGGCCTCGATCCCATCGAGTATCACAAGGAGGGTTGTATCTGATGCCGCCCATACGTCGCCAGACAGCAAGGCATCGAGACCGGGCAACGCTTCATCGAGCAAATCCCGGACACCCATTCCCGGCTTGACCGCCAAGTAGAGCGGAAGAACGTGGTCGAGGTCCCAATACTCATCGTGCGCGGCGCCGAGTTCGTTGCGCACCACCCGCGGCGGTGCCAGACGATCGCCGGCAAGCGTCAATGCCAAGTGCTGCGCAAAGCTCGTTTTGCCACCGCCGGTTTCCGCGGTCAGAACAAGGGACGCATGATCACGCACCATCTCCAGCGCGGAGAAATACACCGCGGGTTCCGGCTCCGACTGGTCCTTGAGCTTTCGCAGACCTTTGGCCGCCTTGTCCTCGAAACTGAAATTGACGAGCAGCGGAATGTATCCCGTCCGCAAGTCCGCCACGGATCCATCGGGCAAGGTTAGCAGCGGGCGCTGTCCATACGCACGCGCTCTGGAGAAGAGCGTTTCGCGAAGGCTGGCGGGTGTGTACGTCCCTACTGAGTTCATCAGAATAGCTTTGCTACATCGGGATTGTGAAAGCGCTGGATTTCGATGGCGTAACCCGCCGGGTCCTCGAAGAAGAAGTGCTCGCAGTAAGTGCCACGCAATATTTCCGACAGGCCGGTCACGCCGGCATCGGACATGCGCTTATGCCAACCTTCCACATCCTGCGCGACGATCGTCAACAGGACCGCACTCTTTTGCTGATGCTTGAGGTGCCCGCGGTTGCCGTCGACGATACCAAAATAGCACTTTCCAGCTATGCGATAGATGCGCGCGAGCCCCTGATCCAATACCAGCTCGAGACCCAACACCTTCTCGTAGAAGGGTGCGACGGCGTGGATATCTTCATAGTAGAAGAAGGTGATCGAGTAGTCCTTTTCCATTTTCGCGTCCTGCATTAGTCGATGTTCAGAGTGCCCTTGTGGTCGATCGTAAGACCGGCGATACCCTTGCGCATGGCAAAGACGTCGATTGGGTGGACCAAGTAGAGCCATGGCGGGTTCTGGTGAAGACGGGTGAGGCAGCGCGCATAGGCGAGATCCCTGGCACCGTCGTCGACGGCATGGTTTGCAGCCGAAATCAGCTCCTCGGTTTCAGGATCCTCGTAACCCTGCCACCAGACCGCCTGTGTCGCGCTTGATATCTTGTCGTTCAGGATGCGGAATGTGCTGTGTGGCGAGGAGTCGAATATCGCCATGTCTCCCATTTCCTTGCGGCCGATCTGCCGGGCGTATTCTGGTCGGTCGCGTTCGGTTTCGATCTCGACCTTGAGGCCGACCGCTTCAAGCGCAGCGCCCACGAAACGGCTGACTTCCGGCGCCCTCTCTGGCATGAACGTCGGTGTGCGCAAGGTCAAGGTAGCACCGGCATCGACGCCATCGAGCAGCCGCCGAGCCTTTTCCGGATCATAGGCGATTGGCCGCAGGTCGGCGCGCTTCGCACCAAGATGGAATGGGCTGACGATTGTAGAGGACGGGACCGCCAGCCCATGGAAGATCTCGTCGGCGATCAGAGCCGTATCGACCGCATGATTGACCGCCAGCCGCGCTTCCGGTGAACGGAACATGCCCTGTTGGCAATTCAGGTAGTACATGACCGACAAGGTGTTGACGGCCTTTCCCCAGGCAAGGTTCTCATCGAAATCGAAACGCTTCTCGATGCGTTCCAGGTTGAGTGCTGCGTCGACGTCGCCGTGTATCAGGGAGTCGTAGCGCGCTTCAGCGTGTCGGTCGGCCAACGCGACGATCCGCTGCGGGCCGCTGCCCGAGCCGGCTTTCGCCAGCACCGCGCGCCTGCCCGCCTCGAACTCCTCGACGCGATAGCGGCCGGTGCCGAGGACGGGCAAGCCGGCCTCATCCAACCGGCAGATGTAAAACTCCGAGAAAATGTCGAGAATGTCGGCGATCGGCTCGGGGTTCTCGACCCGAACCACACCGCCGCTCTCAGCGGTAATCCGGGCGTCGGCGAGATAACGCGCATAGGACCACTTCATCCCGAAGGTATCGACCGCCTGCAGGATACCATCGATAAAGCCGATGATATCCTCGGCGGTGCACGGCTTCCCGTCATGGAACATCGCGCCATCTCGAATGAAGAATCGCCAGATACGACCGTCATCGGAATGAGACCAACGCGAGAACAGCGCCGGACGGACAAACCCGTCATCCCATTTCAGGAGCGGTTCGAAAACGAGGTTCTTCAGGGTCAGAACACTGGTGTCGTCGGTGACACGCGTGGGCGGAAGAAAGTCGACTTTCTCGAGGCTGATCGTCAGTGTGTCCAAGATGACCTCAATCTAGTTCGCTGCGGCGACGCGGGTTGAACCAGTCCGCCAGGGAGTCGCCCACCAGGTTGAAGGACAGGACGGCGAAAAGGATCGCCATGCCGGGCGCCAGTGCTACCCAGGGAGCGCTGCGCACATATTGAAGGTTCGCCGACACATCCGCGCCCCACTCGGCCATCGGCGGCTGGGCACCAAGACCCAGGAAGCCGAGGCTGGCGGTCTGCAGGATGGCACTGCCCAGAGCCAATGTCGATTGAACCAGAAGCGGCCCAAGGCCATTGACGAAGATGTAGCGAAAGAGGATGCGGCTGTTCGGCAGCCCAAGCGAGACGGCGGCTTCGACATAAGGCTTGACCGAAACGCTGAGCGCCTGGCTGCGCGCGACACGCGCAAACTGAGGAGCAAGCGTAATCGCAACGGCAAGCATAGCATTTTGCAGGCTTGGACCGAAAGCGGCCGCCAATGCGATGGCGAGCACCAGTGCAGGAAAAGCCAAAATCGCGTCGACGACGCGCATGATGACGCTGTCCGTCCAGCCCCCCGCGAAACCGGCGATGGTGCCGAAGAACACACCGACGAGAAATGCGATGGCGACGACGCCCACGCCGATCGTCAGTGTGGCTCGCCCGCCATACATGATGCGCGTCAACACATCGCGGCCGAAGGCGTCCGTGCCCAGCCAATGACTGACGCTTGGAGCGGCAAGCTTATGGAGAACATCGAGCTTGGTCGGCGAATACACGGTGATCATCGGCCCGATTGTGATGAGCACGATCAGCGCGACGAGAATGCCAAGCCCGACAACTGCGAGTGTATTGCGTCTGAGAAACGTTATGAATTCGCGCATGACGTTCACTTCATCTTCTTGCGGACGCGCGGATCGAGAACGCCATAGAGCACGTCCACGATGATCGAGGTGATGACGAAAAGCAGCGCGAAGACCAGTGTCGTGCCCTGGATAACCGGATAGTCGCGGTTCTTGATCGCCTCGAACATGTAGCGACCGATCCCGGGCCAGGCGAAGATTGTTTCCGTCAGGATGGCGCCGCCGAGCATCTCGGCGAACTTAAGCCCGATCACCGTGATCGCCGGCAGGAGCGAATTGCGCAGGCCGTGATTGAGCACGACATCAGCGCGCCGCAGACCTTTTGCCCTGGCGGTACGAATAAAATCCTCACCCATGACATCGAGCATCGTGTTGCGCACGAAGCGTCCGAGCGTGGCGGAGAGGAAGGCGGCTAACACGGCGGTCGGGAGGATGAGATGCTGCACTGCGCTCCAGGTCGCGACGAGATCGCCTGAGAGCAGGCCATCCAGAATGGCGAAGCCCGTTATGTGTTCCGCCGTGATGAAGGAGCTCATCCGCCCGGAGACCGGCAGCCAGCCGAGATAGGTCCCGAAGACAAGCTGGAGGATCAGCGCAAGCAGGAAGGCGGGCATCGAGACCCCGACCAGGGAAACAACGCGCGTGATATGATCGAACAGCGAATTGGGCCTGATGGCGGAAAGAACGCCGATCGGAATGCCGAAAATCACGGCCACAATGACGGCGAACACGGACAGCTCGATCGTCGCCGGCAGTCGCAGGACGATCTCCTGGGCAACGGGCAGGCCAGTCTTCAGCGACAATCCAAAATCGCCCTGCAGGAGCCCGCCGACATAGTGGAGGAACTGAAATACGACAGGCTGATCGAGATCAAGCTGAGCGCGCAGCGCATCGATCTGCGCTTGCGTCGCGCCGGGACCGAGCAGCGTGACAGCCGGATCGCCCGGGATCAGCCGAACCAGGGAAAAAACGATGACCAGAACGATGCACATGACGGGTATCAGCGCGATCAGTCGTCGTATGATGAAACTCGCCATGCCTTTCCACTCATCAATGGTGCCGCCCGCCTCAGCGGGTGGCCACTATTCGATTGCCGGCGCCGCGGCGCGGTGCCACGAGCGAGCCATCAGGGATCGCTCGTGTTCTAGCGCGGCTTCGTCACTTCTTGTAGACGGACCAGTACTCGTTGAGCGGCGGTGCGCTGTTGACGACGAGTCCTTCGACATTGGCGCGCGTGAAGACGATCAGCTTCGGGCTGAAAAGATAGGCGCCCGGCACACGCTTGGCGATTTCTTCCTGAACCTCGAAATAGAGCTTCTTGCGGGCTTCCATATCCGACGTCTGCTGCGCCTTGACGATCAGATCATCGAGGTCCTTGTCTCCGGGCATGCGGAAGGTCATGGCTGTGTCGGCTAGAGACGACAGGTAGCCGATGGTGATGTGCGCATCCGGATCATTGTACCAGGGCTGGCGGCCATCGAGCGCGACATCGAACTGGCCTGATGTCTGCAACGCGCGCAACGCGGGGAATTCGGTCTGCTCGATCGTGGCGTTGATGCCGATGTCGGCTAGGTTCGCCTGAACGAAGGTGGCAACAGCACCCCAGAGCGGCCCCTGGAAGCTATAGAGCTTCAGGTTGATGCTGGACGGATCGACACCGGCTTCCGCCAGAAGCTTCTTGGCCAGTTCCGGATCATAGGCCGGTGCAAGTTCCTTCATCTTCGGGTTGAACGCCCAGCTGTTGCTGGTCAGAGGACCATACACGCGCTCGGCAGTGCCGCCGAAGACGCCCTGCAAAAGGCCGTCATAGTCGATCGCATGTGCGATCGCTTCGCGTGCCTTGACGTTGGCGAAAGGCCCGTCCTTCTTATTGTTGTTGAACTCGAGCTGGCGGATGATCTGGCTCGATGTTTCGAGCACCTTCACATCCTTGTTGTCCTTCAACGCTTCGATATCCTCGGCAGCGATCGCCGACAGCTGACCCTGCTGCTGAACGATATCCACGCCGCCGCTTTCAAGCTCGAGCCGGCGCGTCGAGGCGTCTGGAATGACGCGGTAGATGATCTTGGAAAGCTTGGGCGCGCCGCGGAAGTAGTCCGGGTTGGCCTCGAGAACGACGTTCGTATCGGCCTGCGCGCTCTTGAAGACAAACGGACCGGTGCCGACGGGATTGGCGGCGAACTTGTCACCATATTTCTCCACCGCCGTCGGGCTGACGATCGCCGATTGCGGCTGCGCCAGAATTGACAGGAATGCCGGATAGGCCGCCGTGAGGGTGATTTTTACCTCGCTCGGCGACACTACGGAGATATCCTTGATAAGGTCGAAGGTCGCCTTGACGTAGGAATTTGATGCCTTGGTGCGTTCGAGCGAGAACTTCACGGCAGCCGCATCGAAAGGCGTGCCGTCCTGGAATTTCACGCCATCACGGAGCTTGAAGTCGAACTCCTTGCCATCCGCGGAAACAGTCCAGCCCGTAGCAAGGCGCCCCTCAAGATCCTTGAAGTCAGGCGCCGTCCACGCAACCAGCGTGTCGAAGACGTTCAGAATGATCTCGCTGCCGACGGGCTCGGCCTTGTTGGTGCCGGGCTCGAGGCTGACGGGATCCGAGGGAACGGCAACGACCAGCGTCTTCAACTGTTCCGCACTCTGCGCCATCCCGTGACCCGCAACGAGCGGCAAGGCCACCATCGCTGCGAAAAATCCCTTCCAGACTTTCATTCTACGCCCCTTTCGTAGTCGCGGCTTTCGTTCAAAAGCCGGCTTCATCAATACCGGCACTTCTTAGCCAATCCGTGATATACTACGAAATATATCATCAGAAATGAGGCTGTAAAGCATGCTTGGCGACTGTTTAGACAATCGCCAAAATCGCACATTCTTTATGCAATATAAGAAAAAATATGCCGATTATTCGCGCATTATGAGAACAGAAACAGGGGATAGGGTGGAGAATAGGCCAAGCGCCGATTCAAAGCGGATCCGCGCCCGTTATCACCGGACGTGTCGGATCGCTGATCCAGGCAGACCAGGAACCGGGGTACATGGCTGCCTCGACGCCGATCGAGGCAAGCGCCAGAACGGTATGCGCGGCCGACATGCCGGCCCCGCAATAGACACCGACCGGGCACGATCCATCCGCGCCGAGCGCACGATACATTTCCGCCAGCGTGGCTGCATCTGTGAAATTGCCATAGTCGGTGAGGTTATCAGGCGCCGGCGCGCTGATTGCATAAGGAATATGCCCTCGTGCCGGCTGCCCTGGCGCCACCGCGCCGCCGATGTAATTGGGCCTGATGCGCGCATCGAGCAACACCGCTTCCTTGCCGAGGCGCAAGGCAGCATTCGCGTCAAGCTCGGGCATATGGCCGACGGACAGTGTGATTTCGCTTGGCTGTGGCGTCGCCACCTTGTCCGTCACAGGAAGTCCGGCAGACCGCCACGCCGGCATGGCACCGTCAAGCACCCGAACATCTGGCAGGCCTGCCCATCGCAGCACCCACCACGCTCTCGCTGCCGTCATGCTGCGATCGCCGTCATAAACGACGACAGTGCTCTCCTTGCGCAGCCCCCAGCGGCGAGCCTTCTCCTGCAGAACAAGAATATCGGGCAAGGGTCGCTGCCCACCCTCGAAGGAGGCAGGCGCCTGAAAGTCAGTATAGGCTTCCGTGTCGATTGCCCCATCGATACGCGACCCGTTAAAGGACGGGGCACCGGTATAGGGATTGATCGAATGAACAGCGAGCAAGGTGATATCCGCACCGGATCTGCGGAGCTCATCCAATTCGACGGGTGTCAGAAGAACTTTTTTTCGGACGTCGTCGATCATGGCGCCAACTTCTTTACAAGCTGAGGAATTTGACCATCCTCCTTCATCCAATGCAGCTTGGCAAGCTGAAATATCTTACGTAGTATATCACGACCTTTCGTATCCTGTATGAAAGGCGACAGCCCTACCGCCACAGGAGCGTCCTGCGTGACCATCTTATCCGTTGAGCATCTGACAACGTCCTTTCGTCGAGGCGGAGAATGGACGCCCGTCGTCAACGATGTCAGCCTGACGGTGGCAGCCGGCGAGACGGTGGCGATCGTTGGCGAGTCCGGCTCCGGAAAGAGCGTGACGGCAATGTCGATCATGCGCCTGCTTCCGGAAAAGACCTCTCGGATCGAGGGTAGCGTCAAGCTCGGCGGCAGGGAACTTTTGACTGTACCCGAGCGCGAGATGCAGGACATCCGGGGCAACGAGGTCGCGATGATCTTTCAGGAGCCGATGACCTCCCTCAATCCGGTCCTCACTGTAGGTCGTCAGATCGCGGAGGCAATCCGGCGCCATCGCGGGGTTAGCGCTAGTGAGGCCCGCGCGCAGACAATCGCCTTGCTGGACCGCGTGCGCATTCCGGCGGCCACAAAACGTTTCGATGAATATCCGCACGAGCTTTCCGGCGGCACGCTGCAACGTGTGATGATCGCCATGGCGCTGGCCTGCAGACCGAAGCTTCTGATCGCAGACGAGCCGACCACCGCGCTTGACGTGACCGTTCAGGCCGAAATCCTTGGACTCATCAAGAGCCTCCAGGATGAAGAGCAAATGGGCGTGCTCTTCATCACCCATGACATGGGCGTTGTCGCCGAGATCGCCGACCGGACTGTGGTGATGTTCCGCTCGCGCGCGCTGGAAAGCGGTCCCACAGATGCGATCTTTGCCGACCCCGAGAACGCCTATACGAAGGCCCTGCTCTCAGCCGTGCCGAAACTCGGCTCGATGACTGGCCGCTCGAATCCCGCGACCTTTCCGCTGGTCGACGTCCAAAGCGGCCTTGCGCTTGGAGAGCGCGAAGTCGCTCGGGCCGGCGAGCGCAACGTTCTTGAGGTCAGCAACCTCGTCGCACGGTTCGACATCAAGAGCGGCGTACTCGGTCGCGTAACCGGTCGCGTGCACGCGGTTGAGGACGTCTCGTTCGACCTGAAGGAGGGCGAAACCCTTTCGCTGGTCGGAGAATCCGGTTGCGGCAAGTCAACGACCGGCCGCGCGGTGCTCCGGCTCATCGAACCCGTCAGCGGCAACATCCGCATCAATGGCGAGGACATCGGCGCGATGACGTCGGGCATGCTGACGCGCCAGCGCCGCCAGATGCAGATGATCTTTCAGGACCCCTATTCCAGCCTCAACCCGCGTATGCGCGTGGGCGACGCCATTGCCGAGCCATTGATCGCTCATGGATTGGCCTCGCGGACGGAAGCCCAGGCAAAGGCCGTCGATCTCCTCGAACGGGTTGGCCTCAAGCCCGATATGGCGCGACGCTTTCCGCACGAATTTTCCGGTGGCCAGCGCCAGCGCATCAGCATCGCGCGCGCATTGACGCTGAACCCGAACCTGATTGTCGCTGACGAGGCGGTCTCCGCGCTTGACGTCTCGATCAAGGCGCAGGTGGTGAACCTGATGCTGGAGCTTCAGGAAAACCTGAAGATCGCCTATCTTTTCATCAGCCACGACATGGCAGTCGTCGAGCGCGTGAGCCACCGCGTCGCGGTCATGTATCTCGGCGAGATTGTCGAAATTGGTTCGCGCGAGCAGATTTTTGCCAGCCCGCAGCATGCCTATACCAAGCGGCTACTGGATGCCGTGCCGATTGCCGACCCAAGCCGCCGCCACGTCCGCGCGCGCCAACCCGGCGTCGAACTCGGAAGCGCCGTCAGGCCGGCGGACTACCTCCCCCCGAAGGCAAGCTATCGCGAAGCGGCACCCGGCCACCTCGTCAAGCAAGGCTAGTGCAGAGCGCCTGATCAGAGAGTAAAGCTGCCGTGGGCGTTTGAAATCAGCGCGTTGAGCAATCCCTGGAGCGTATTTTCGTTGTGCTCGACCATCGCGGCGCGTGCCTTGTCACTGTCGCGCTCGCGCAGCACACCAACGATCCGATGATGGTCGTTGGCCGTCTCCGGATTAATGTCGCGAACTCTCGTCCCCATGTAGAATAGGCGCGCGCACTCCTCGAGATGGCTCATCACCAGCGAGTGCAGGCGTGGGTTACGCGAACCGCGCGCGATCGCCGAATGGAACTCCTCGTTGGAGTCGACGAAGGTTTTCGTGCTGACATTTTCGCCCACGACGTAGCTAGCGTTGGCCAGCTGATCGAGCGCATCCAGTTCGGCATCAGTGAGGTTCTTCGCGGCAAGTGCTGCAGCAGTTCCCTCGAGCACGCCGCGAACAGCGAAAAGGTCGTTCATGTCCTTGACCGTAACCGGCGTCACGCGATAGCCGCGCCGCGGGAAGGCTTCCATGAACCCTTCGACGCACAGACGTGCCAATGCTTCGCGCACCGGCGTCTTGCTCATTTCCAGCTTTTCGGCGAGCTCGGGTTCGGAAACCGCCATGCCCGGCGCCAACTGCCCGACGATGATCCGCTCGCGCAATATCATGTAGGCTTGCTCCGTCAGCGATTTCGCCCGTCTTTCCGACGTCGGCCCCGACCTGTCAGTCCTGTTCAAAACCCATCTCCCATCCGACCACAGCAGGCCGACGCTGCTTTCTCGCCATACATCGCCGGCAAGTCAAAGCCTTTTGATATTACGAACATTCGCGTCCCGGGCAAACTGGACTTTGACACCACCCGACCCATAATATATTACGTGGTATATCTTGCCTGCGCAATCACCATGGCTGCGCGTAAACCCAAGGGTGCGTCGTGTCCGACATTCTTGTCATCAACCCCAACAGCTCTGCCTCGGTCACCCGTTCCATGGAAGCGTGCTTGAGCCCCATCCGGGCTGCGACATCGCACCGGATCGAATGCGTCGAACTTGCGAAATCACCGCCGGGGATCGAGACGGACGCGCACGTGAGCGAGGTGATTCCAAATATCGTCGAGGCAATTTCGGCCTCATCGGCCGATGCCTTCGTACTTGCCTGCTTCTCCGACCCCGGCATCGCGCATGTGCGGAAGCTGTCGGACCGTCCGGTTCTCGGTATCGCCGAATCCGCCTACCTAGCCGCCATCGGCCTCGGGGCACGATTTGGGATCATCTCACTCGGTCCCTCCTCGATCGCCCGCCACCTGCGCTACCTCAAGGAACTGCAACTCGAGCGCCGCCTCGCCGGCGATCGCTCGATCGACATGACGGTCGTCGAATTGATGTCCGGCAATGTCGTCGAGACGGTATCGCGAACCGGCCGTCTGTTGCGCGATGAAGATGGCGCCGATGTCGTTATTCTCGGGTGCGCCGGCCTCGGCGCTTATAGAACTGCCCTGCAGGACAGCCTGGGCATTCCCGTCGTCGATCCGGTTCAGGCCGGCGTCGCGCTTGCCTGCACCAATCTGGACCTCGCTTACGGAAAGACGAAGCAATGACGTTTGATCTTGTAGTACGCGGCACTGTCGTCCTTCCGGAAGGGCCGGCTGAAAACGCTTGGGTCGCGGTCAGTGACGGAAAGATCGCAGCCATCGGAACCGGGAATGCACCCGCGGCGAAGGAAATCTTCGACGCCGGCGACGATCTGGTCATACCTGGCGTCGTTGATGGCCAGACGCACGCCTGCAGCTATGGCGGCCTTCCCGGCATCCGGTCAACGACGCGCTCGGCGATCGCCGGCGGCGTGACGACGATCGTCGACATGCCCTATGACAACCCGGCTCCACTGAACACGCTGGAGCGCCTCGACGACAAGATCGCCGCCATCAACGAGCACGCCCATGCGGATGTCGCACTCTACGGCACGATCCTGCCCGGCCAGACGACCGACGATATTGAGCCGCTGATCGAAGGCGGTGTGGTTGCCTTCAAGATTTCCACCTTCGAGAGCAGCCCGACGCGCTTTCCCCGCATCGCCTCCGACCAGATTCTCGCAACGTTTCTCGCGCTTCGCGACACGAGCATTCCGCTCGGCGTGCATAATGAGGATCAGGAGATCGTCAGGGCTTACATCGCTGCGGCGAAAGCCTCAAGCCGCAACGGTATCGAGGCGCACTCCGGCAGCCGGCCACCGGCCGCCGAACTGGCGGCAACGGCCCAGTTTCTTGAACTCGGGGCCGCTTCTGGAGCGCATGCGCACATCGTTCACCTAACGACACCGCGCGGCTTCCAACTCGTCGACAACTACCTTGCCGACGGTTTCCGGGCGACGGGCGAGCTCTGCGTTCACTACCTCTGGTTCGACCCGGATCGCGACGGCGCCGAGCTTGGCGCCCGCATGAAGGTCAACCCGCCGATCCGTCCCGGCCAGATCGATGCCCTGTGGGACGAGATCCTTTCCGGTCGAGTGGCCTTTGTCAGCTCCGACCATTCGAGCTGGCCCGTGGACAACAAGTTCACGCCGTCGATCTTCGACGCGGGCGCCGGTGTGCCGGGGCTGGAAACACTGCTTCCGGCTTTCTACACGGCGGCCGACAACCGTGACCTTGATGCCGCGACTGTTACCGTCGAGCAGCTTTGCGAGCGCCCCGCGAAATTCTTTGGCCTCTGGCCGAGGAAGGGCGCGATCCGGTTAGGTGCGGATGCAGACCTCGCGGTTCTCTCACGCAGACCGCAGATATGGGACTCATCCCGGGCTCATGACGAACTCTGCTGGAGCCCGTTTGATGGCCGCGCATTCTGCGTGACCGTCACCCGCACCTATCTCGGCGGGCAACTCGCATGGGACGGCGTCGCCGTCGTCAACAATCCCGGAGCCGGGCGCTTTGTTCGCCGTGGCAGCTCTCACTGGTTTGAATAAGATCGGATAGTCATCATGCCGCTCATCACATCGGACAGCCAAGGCGTCTTCGTCATTGCCGTCACGCCGTTCAACGAAGACGGATCGCTCGACCCTGCCAGCATCGACCGCATGGTCGACTTCTATTATGAGAAAGGTGCCGATGGCCTCACCATTCTCGGCATGATGGGCGAAGCGCCGAAGCTGACCCAGGCGGAGTCGATCGAAGTCGCGCGCCAAACGCTGAAGCGCTCGGGCAACCGCCCCGTCGTCGTCGGCGTTTCCGCGCCGGGACTTGCCGCAATCAGCGAACTGACGAAAGCGGTGATGGATATCGGCGCAGCCGGCGTCATGGTGGCTCCTCCCTCATTGCTGCGCACCGACGACCAGATCATCGGTTATTACCGCAATGTCGTCGAAACCGTCGGCAGCGATGTTCCGGTCGTGCTTCAGGACTTCCCGCTTTCGACAGGTGTCCAGATCAGCTCAAAGACGCTCGGCGCCATCATCGAAGGGCATCCGAGCATTGTCATGGTCAAGCACGAAGACTGGCCGGGCCTCCAGAAGATAACCGATCTGCGCGAGGCCGAAGCAAAGGGTCGCCGGCGCGTTTCGATCCTTTGCGGCAATGCCGGGATCTTTCTGCCGGAGGAAATGCAACGCGGCGCTGATGGCGCAATGACGGGCTTCCCCTACCCGGAGATGATGGTGGACGTTTGCCGTCTCAGCCGCGACGGCAGGTATGAAGAGGCACAGGATGTCTTCGACGCCTACCTGCCGCTGATGCGATACGAACAGCAGCCGGGTCTTGGCCTCGCAGTACGCAAATATGTGCTTGCCAAGCGAGGCGCGATCGCGAGCGCAGCGCAGCGGCGTCCGGGAATGGCGCTGAGCGCCCAGGCGGTTGCGGAAGTCGAAAAACTCATCGAACGACAGGAACGCAAGTTGGAGGCGTTGGCATAATGGATCTGCAGATTTCCGGAAAGAAGGCGCTCGTTCTTGGCGCAAGCCGCGGCCTTGGCGCAGCAATTGCAAAGGGTCTGGCCGATGAAGGCGTGCAGGTATTCGCGGCAGCCCGCAGCGTCGACAAGATCCCGCCTCACGCCAACGTCACGCCCGTCGCCGTTGATCTCTCCGACCAGTCCTCCGTCGCAGCTCTGATCGCGACCCTTTCCGACCAGAGCGGCATCGACATTCTCGTCAACAATTCCGGAGGTCCGAAGGCAGGTCCGGCGCTCGGCCAGCCACGCGACGGCTGGCGTTCGGCGTTCGACGCGATGGCCACATCGATCTTCGAGATCTCCAACGCGATGCTTGCCGGCATGATCGAGCGCAAGTGGGGCCGCATCATTACGATCGGCAGCTCCGGCATCGAACAGCCGATCCCCAATCTTGCCCTGTCCAACGGCGTACGCGCTGCCATCGCCGGATGGTCGAAGACACTGGCGAGCGAAGTCGCGCAACATGGCGTTACCGTCAACATGATCTTGCCGGGACGGATCGACACCGACCGCGTGCGCGAACTCGACGGCATCAAGGCGCAAAACACCGGCGCTAGCGTGGAAGCCGTGCGGGAAGCATCCCGCAACGACATCCCCGCCCGTCGCTACGGCAAGCCGGAAGAATTCGCCGCTGTCGCCGTGTTTTTGGCAAGCGCCCAGGCAAGTTATGTGACAGGCTCTGCCATCCGCGTTGACGGCGGCATGATCAAGGGGTTGTGACACGCATGACCGATTTCGATGTCGTTCACGAGCGCCGTGGCACCGGCAGCTCCAAATGGAGCAAATACCCCGGTGATGTTCTGCCCATGTGGGTTGCCGACATGGATTTCCCGGCAGCTCCGGAGATCGTGGACGCGATCCGCAATCGGCTTGAGCATCCGCTTCTCGGCTACGGCGTGGCGCGGGATGAGCTGCGCGCGCAAATCGTCGCTGACATGCAAAGCAAATACGGCTGGACAGTTTCACCTGATGAGATTGTCTTCTTGCCGGGCGTGGAGCCTGGCTTCAACATGGCGCTGAAGGCGATGCTTCGTCCCGGCGACGGCGTGCTGGTCCAGCCACCCGTCTACCGCCCGATCCTCAACGCGCCCGCCCATTGGGGCCTGCAGCGCATCGATGCGCCCCTGATCGCGACCGAGGGCGGGTATGCGATGGACATTGAGGCCTTCGCCGACAGGATCGCTGAAGCACAGGCGTTCCTGTTCTGCAATCCCCAGAACCCGACCGGCAAGGTGTTCACGCGCGAAGAGCTCGAGAGCATTGCTGCGCTTTGCCGCAAGAACGATACGCTCATCATCTCCGACGAGATCCACTGTGATCTTCTCTTTGATGGCCGCCGCCACATTCCGATCGCCAGCCTGTCGGAGGACGCCGCGGAGCGGACAATCACGCTGATGGCGGCCAGCAAGAGCTACAACATCGCCGGCCTGAAGACCGCATTCGCCATCATCCGCAACAAGGCCACGCGTGACGCTTTCATGCAGTCGCGGCTTGGAATGGTCGACAGCGTCAACATCCTCGGCCTGGAAGCAACGCTTGCGGCGTTCTCGAAAGCCTATGGCTGGAAGGCGGATATGCTCGCATATCTCGCAGGCAACCGTGATTATCTCACTGCCGAGGTCGCCAGGCGTTTTCCCGCGATCCGCCTGATCCCCGCCGAGGCTACATTCCTTGCTTGGCTGGACTGCTCGGCAATGAAGCTTCGTCCGGACCCGCAAACACACTTCCTGCAGCATGGAAAAGTCGGCTTCAGTGCCGGGTCGGAATTTGGCCAAGACTACGGCCAGTTCATCCGCATCAACTTCGGATGCCCTCGCGTTCTTTTGGACGACGCGCTCGACCGCATGGAGCGATCGCTGGCGTAAACTTAAATGGGCCGCCCTAGGCGGCCCGTCTCGCGCAAACCGGCCAGAGCACGACTATTGGACGATAAGCTGCGACTTACCGCGGACGCGATCGTAGAGATCGATGACATCCTGATTGAACATCCGCACACAGCCGGACGAGGCATTCTTTCCGATCGACTGCCATTCGGGCGAGCCGTGGATGCGGTAAAGCGTATCCACACCATCCTGGTAGATATACAGCGCGCGGGCACCAAGCGGGTTCGTCAGGCCCGGCGGCATGCCCTGCTTCCAGGTTTCAAGCTTCGGATTGCGCGCGATCATGGCCGGCGTCGGTGTCCAGGATGGCCATTTCCTCTTCCACTGGATCACAGCTCGCCCTTTCCAGCCGCGCCCTTGAGCCCCGAGGCTGACGCCGTAGCGCATCGCGCGACCGTCGCCGAGCACGAAGTAGAGGAACTTCTGGCTGGTATCGACGATGATCGTACCCGCCGGCTCGTCGGTCGCGTAGTCCACTTCCTGGCGCAGATAGGTTGGATCGACTCGAGCATGGTCGATTCCAGGCAGACGATACTCGCCGTCCTCAAGCGCAGCATAGGTCTGCGCATAATCTGGCCTCTTCGGCTCTCGTTCCGGCGCTTGCGCAAGTTCGGCTCGCGCCACTTCAGACGAAACGGGTGGCTTCGCCGTTGGACGCGGGATGGCGTTTGCGTCGATGGGTATCGATCCGGATTGGGTACAGGCGGCAAGAAGAGCCGTCACGACCGCCACTGCGAACGCGCGGATCAAGGTGGTGGGATGCAATTTCAGATTTTCCGATTCGGTTGGGCGGGATTGATACCTGCCAGCCCCTAGTCCGATCCGTGGCCGAATTGTGATGAATACGCCCGAAGCGCTCCAGACGTATGCAGCATCCGTGGCTCGTGTTGAGCAAATGCAACAGGCTGCCACCTATGGCTACACATTTCGAATGGAAACAACGATATGTTATGTGCGCACAGATTTTTCTTTCATTGCATTTCTTTATAATTTGACATGCGTAAATTTTAGTGATGTATGAAGCGGCGATCGGGTTTCGGGAGGGCCTACTCGATCGCGCTATGACAGATGAAGGCCCAAGCCGAGTCCTACTCGGGAGGAAACATGACAATCAAAACATTCATGGCGTCGCTCGCACTGGGCACTGCACTCACCCTGTCGGCAGTTGCTGCACATGCGGATGGCATTGGTGCATCGCTGCTTACGCAACAGCACCCCTTCTACATCGAGCTCGCCAACGCGATGACGACGGAAGCCAAGGCAAAGAACGTGCCTTTGGAAATCTCCATCGCAAACCAGGACCTGAACAAGCAGCTCGCCGATGTTGAAGACTTCATCGTCAAGGGCGTCAGCGTCATCGTCATCTCGCCGGTCGACAGCCAGGGCGTCGTCGCTGCGATCGCCAAGGCAGAAAAGGCCGGAATCAAGGTCATCACGGTTGACGTCCCCGCCGCGGGTGCGAAGGTCACCTCCCACATCGGAACCGACAACTTCACCGGTGGCGTCAAGGCTGGCGACCTCATGGCAAAGGAAATCGGCGACAAGGGCAACGTTGCCATCATCGACTACCCGACGGTCCAGTCGGTTGTGAACCGTATCGACGGCTTCAAGAAGTCGATCTCCGGTCACCCGGATATCAAGATCGTTGCACAGCAGACCGGCATCACCCGTGCCGAAGCTCTTGCCGCTGCACAGAACATGCTGCAGGCAAATCCCGACATCACCGGCATCTTCGGCTTCGGCGACGACGCTGCTCTCGCTGCAGCCGTGGCTGTGAAGGCTGCAGGTCTCGAAAACCAGGTCAAGGTCATCGGCTTTGACGGCATGGAAGAAGCCCGCAAGGCAGTCGACACCAACCCTGTCATGGTCGGCGTAATCCAGCAGTTCCCTGATCAGATGGGCAAAACAGCCGTCGACACGGCCGTGAAGGTCATCGCCGGCGAAGAAGTCCCGGCCGAGCAGCCGATCGTGCCCGGCGTCTACGTCAAGAAGTGATCTGCTCCAGGACGGTCCTTCTCCCAGGACGGGGCCGCTCCGTGCCAGATGGCTCCGCGCAAATACAGCGTGGAGCCATCTGCAAAGATTGACAAGGAGGCCGCCATGAATGCGCCCACCGCAGATACCATTCTCAAAATCAATAACATCTCCAAGACGTTTGGACCCGTTGCCGCGCTGAAGTCGATGCAGCTGGACGTCAGACGGGGTCGCGTCCACACGCTTCTCGGCGAAAACGGCGCAGGCAAGTCGACGCTGATGAAGATCCTCGCCGGCGTCTACCAGCCGTCATCGGGCGATATCACTCTGGATGGGCAGCCCTACCATCCCACAGATCCGCAGCAGGCAGCCGCACTTGGCCTGACGATCGTGTTTCAGGAACTCAGCCTCTGCAACAACATGACGGTCGCCGAGAATATCCTTGCGACACGCGAGCCAGCGACAGCCGGCTTCATCAACGATCGAAAGCTCGCCAGGGATGCCGCGCGGATTGTCGCGGAATTGGGCTTGCCGATCGCCGTTGACGAAAAGGTCGGCAATCTGTCGATCGCCCAGCGGCAGCTCGTCGAGATCGCCAAGGGGCTCAGCATCGAAGCAAAGGTCGTCATTCTCGACGAACCGACGTCATCGCTCAGCGACAGCGAAGCCGAAATCCTGTTCCAGATTATCGACCGTCTCAAGGCGCGGGGCGCAGCCGTCATCTACATCTCGCATCGCATGGAAGAGATCATGCGGCTCAGCGATGATATCACTGTCATCCGCGACGGCGAGTACATCACTACGCGTCAGCGCGAGAGCGTGACCATTGAAGAGCTGATCGCGCTTATGGTCGGGCGACGGATGGAAGAGATCTATCCGCCGCGCGAAGAGGCGGCACCAGAGCTCTCCGTGCCACCTGTCTTGGCCGTCGAAAACCTCACTCGCGAGGGCGAATTCGACAACGTCTCTTTTGCCGTTCGCCCGGGCGAGATCCTCGGTTTCTTCGGACTGATCGGCTCCGGTCGCTCGGAAATCATGAACGCCTTGTTCGGCATGAAACGCGCGGGCGGCACCGTGCGTCTCAACGGCGCGGTGATAGATCTCGATTCTCCTGTCCGCGCGATCGAGAACGGACTGGGTTTCGTCACCGAGAACCGGAAGGAAGAAGGTCTCGTCCTCAGCCAGAGCGTCGAGACGAATATTTCGATGGTGGCGCTGAAGCACTTCGCCAACAAGCTCGGCTTCCTGCGTCGCCGTTCGGAGCGAGACTCTGCCGTTGCCCAGGTTTCCCGCCTTTCGATCAAGACGGGATCATTGGATACGCCGGCCGGCGCGCTGTCGGGCGGCAACCAACAGAAGATCGTACTCGCCAAGTGGCTTCTGATGAAGCCCAAGGTTCTGATCCTCGACGAGCCCACGCGCGGCGTCGACGTCGGTGCGAAGTTCGAAATCTACAAGATCATACGCCAGCTTGCCGCTGATGGAACGGCGATCCTGCTTATTTCGTCGGAGCTACCCGAAGTGCTCGGCATGAGCGACCGGGTGGCGGTCATGCACGAAGGCAAGCTCAGCGGCATCGCCACCGACGGCGACCTGACACCCGAAAAGATTATGGCTTTTGCGACAGGGATGACATCATGAGCCAGACCCAGACCTCCAATGCAGCGCTCTTGAAGATCTTCAAGCAGTACGGCGGCATTTTCCTTTCTCTCATCATTCTCTGTGCCATCTTTTCGGTCATGAACCCGCGGTTCATGTCGGTGGCCAACTTCATGAACGTGCTCCAGCAGGTCGCCGTTATCGCCATCGCTGCCTTCGGTATGACGTGGGTCATTCTGCTTGGCGAGATCGACCTGTCGATCGGCTCGATCATCGCCGTGGCCGGCATGGTCGGCGCGCAGTGTTTCGCCTATGGCATGGGGTTCGCCCCGGCGCTGGTCCTGACATTGGTTGCCGGTGCCCTAATGGGCCTGATCAACGGCGTGCTGACTGCCAAGCTGCTGCTGCCGTCCTTCATTGTGACCGTAGCAACGATGGGCATCTATCGCGGCCTTGTCAGCCTGCCGACCAATGGCGCGCCGGCGATGATCATGAACGAGACGTGGACGGCGATCGGAACGGAAAGCTTCCTCGGATTGCCGATCATCATCTGGATCGTCCTCGTGCTCTTCGTCTTCAACCAGGTTCTGCTTGGAAAGACGACCTTTGGTCGCCGCGCCTACCTGACCGGCGGCAACCGTGAAGCGGCACTGTACTCCGGTATCAAGGTCGATCGCCTGAAGATCATCATCTTCGTCATTTCCGGGATCATGGCGGCAATCAGCGGCATTCTCCTCTCGTCGCGCCTGTTCTCTGCCCAGACGAATGCCGGCGTGAGCTACGAACTCGATGCCATTGCGGCGGCTGTCTTGGGAGGCACGAGCCTCGCAGGCGGTGTCGGCACCATGGTCGGTACGTTGATCGGTGCACTGATCATCGGCGTCATGAACAACGGCATGAACATGCTGTCGGTCCCGTACTTCTACCAGCTGATCGTGAAGGGCCTCGTCATTCTCATCGCAGTCTGGCTCGACGTTCGCGCGAAGCGCGCCAAGCAATAGGCAGAACACCATGAAAAAAATTCTGACGATCGGTGAAGTTCTCGTCGAGATCATCGCGACGGACCGGGGCAACGGATTTCGCTCCGCCGTGCCGTTGATCGGCCCATTCCCCTCAGGCGCACCGGCAATCTTCATCGATCAGGTGGGAAAGCTCGGGCATCCCTGCGCCATCATCTCCGCGGTCGGCGATGATGATTTCGGATGGGTCAACACCGAACGCCTGAAGACCGACGGCGTCGATATTTCCGGCATCAACGTTGTTGCCGGCGGCACGACCGGAAGCGCATTTGTTCGCTATCGTGAAGACGGAAGCAGAGCGTTCGTCTTCAACATTCGCCACAGCGCCTGCGGCACGATCGAACTCACCGACGCCGCCAAGCAACTCGTTGCGGAAGCATCGCACCTTCATGTGATGGGAACATCGCTCTACGCGCCGAGCGTGATCGAAACCGTGCTCTCTGCCATGCGCGCGATCAAGGCAAGAGGCGGCACGGTGTCGTTCGACCCGAACCTTCGACCCGAGATCCTCAACAGCCCCGGCATGCGCGAAGCCCTGCAGTCGGTCATCGCGGAGACGGACCTCTTTCTTCCGAGCGGCGACGAACTCTACCTCTTCGCTTCGGCCCGGACCGAGGAAGCCGCCGTTCAGGAGCTGCTTGCAAAGGGTGTCAAGGCAATCGTGCTCAAGCAGGGTGCCGCCGGCGCGACCTACTACGATGCCAAAGGGAGCCTCACTCGGCCGAGCATGAAGGTCGAGGAAGTTGATCCGACCGGTGCGGGCGACTGCTTCGGCGCGACCTTCGTAACCCTGTGGCTTGAGGGCGAAACCCCGCAGACCGCGCTTCGATATGCCAACGCAGCAGGCGCCCTTGCCGTCACCAAGACCGGCCCCATGGAAGGCGCCTCGAGCCGCGCTGAAATCGACACCTTTCTTGCCGCATAGAAAGACAATCGCATGACGCAGAATTACCTTCTCGATATCGCAACCTGGCGCGAGCGCAAGATCGGCTTCAAGGGCATTCCGTCGGTCTGCTCGGCACATCCCTTCGTGATCGAAGCCGCGATGCTGCACGCCTTGCGCGCTCAATCGCCGTTGCTCATCGAAGCGACCTGCAACCAGGTTAACCAGGATGGCGGTTACACTGGAATGACGCCCGCGGACTTCCGCGCTTTCGTCGAACAGATCGCCGCCAAGACCGGCTTCCCGATGGCTGACGTCATCCTCGGCGGCGACCATCTGGGGCCGAATCCGTGGAAGGCAATGAGCGCCGAAGCGGCAATGGATAAGGCCGAGACCATGATCCGCGCCTATGCAAAAGCCGGCTTCACCAAGCTGCATCTCGACACCAGCATGGGCTGCGCCGGCGAGCCGGTGGCCCTCAGCGACGAAGTAACGGCAGCCCGGGCAGCACGGCTTGCCAGAGCGGCCGAAGAGGCGATTTCCGGCACCGCCGGCCCGCAACCCGTCTACATCATCGGAACCGAAGTCCCGATCCCGGGCGGCGCGATGGAGGAGATCGAAGGACTGGAGCCGACGAAGCCCGAGGCAGCGGCGGAAACCGTTCGGATCCACGCACGCGCCTTCGAAGAGGCTGGCGCGAAGGATGCTTTCCAGAGAGCCGTCGGCGTCGTCGTTCAGCCCGGTGTCGAGTTCGGCAATCACAACGTGATTGCCTACGATCGACAGAAGGCGAAATCCCTTAGCGAAAGACTGTCGAGCCTTCCCGGCCTCGTTTTCGAGGCACATTCGACCGACTACCAGACGCGCGACGCGCTGCGCGATTTGGTCGCTGACGGCTTTGCGATCCTGAAGGTCGGCCCAGGCCTGACCTTCGCTTTGCGGGAGGCGCTCTACGGTCTTGACCAGATTGCAGCGTTCCTCTTCTCCGGCAGTCGAACGGCAACGCTTATGCAAGTGGCCGAGGACATCATGGTTTCTGATCCAGGCAACTGGAACAAGTACTACCATGGCTCCGGCGAGGAGCAGCATCTGCAGCGTCATTTCTCCTACAGCGATCGTATCCGCTACTACTGGCCGCAGCCGAAGATCTCGGCGGCCGTTTCGAATTTGCTCGAGCTTTTCGGCGACACCACAATTCCCGAGACGATGATCAGCCAGTACCTGCAGCGGCTCTACCCGCTGGTGCGCGACGGCAAGGTCGCGCCGACAGCCACGGGGCTGATCATCGGAGCGATCGATCTGGTGCTCGAAGACTATTTCGAAGCCTGCAAGGCATAACCGTATCGACTTCCTCGCCATTGGGGATGGCGTCGCCTTTTCGGTTGACAGGCGACGCTCTTTCCAACGGATATGACGATCGAGCTGCGGGAGAGAAAATTGGATAAACCAATCAAGACGATGGAAGACTTCGCGGAATTCGTTGGCCTGTCCAGGCCGACGGTCTCGAAGTATTTCAACGATCCCAAGTCGGTTCGCGGCAAGACACGTGATCTGATTGAAATTGCCATCAAGCAATCAGGCTTCAGACCGAACATCTTCGCCGTGAATCTCAACCGGCGCCGCACGAACATCCTCGGGGTCATCATCCCGAATTCCACCGATCCCTTCTACATGGCTCTGACGCGACGGATCGAACTGATCGCCAACGAGGCTGGATTTCTTGCCTTCGTTCTGTCCTCCGACGGAAATCCCGAAATGGAAGACCGCGCCATCGAGACGTTCAAGTCGATGAACGTGGCCGGCGCCATCATCGCGCCGCTTGGCGTCAACTCCCATCATGACACGCTCGCAGCCCTTGGCGACAGCATACCACTCGTCTACGTGGATTCTCCGCTCGACGAGAGCTCGTCCTTCGTTGGCACCGATAACGAGCAGAGCTTCCAGCTGATCGTCGACTATCTGTCGCGCTCAGGCGAGCAGCCCTGCTACTTTCCGATGCCCTCGGTCAACAACAATGCCCGAACGCGTGAGCATGCCTTCCGTCGCTCCATGGCGCTCCTGAAGCTCGAGCCTATCGTCCTTGAACTCGAACCTCAGCGCTCCTGGGACTTCGAACGCTTCGGCTTCGAACAGACGCAGCGTATCCTTCGCGAAGGCGGCTTTCCGACGCGGACGGTGTTGTGCGCAAACGATCGCATGGCATTCGGCGTTATTTCCGCCGCCTATCAGGCGGGCCTGAAGGTCGGGCACGCACCGGGTTGCGATATAAGGGTGGCCGGCCACGACGACCATCCACTTTCCCGTTACGCCTGTCCCCCGATCACGACGGTTGCACAGAATTACAACGATATCGGACGACTGGCGATCGAGCTGCTGCTGCACAAGCTCGGAGAGCCGACAGGGCCGCGAAGCGATTTCCCGTCGGATGGGCGCATTCTTCTCAAGGCCGAGCTTCAATTGAGAGAATCTGCCTAAGCGCAGGGATACGATCTCGTCGCATCCCTGCTGTGTTTCAAGGCCGCCTTACGGTGCGATACCGTCGACGAGAAGGAACTTCTGGCCCTGCGAGCAGGTCTCGATCCGGGCCTGAACCTTATAGATCTCCCGCAGCATATCCGAGTTGATGACCTCTTCCGTTTCGCCGCTTACCACCATGTTGCCTCCGGCAATCACAATGGTCTGCTCGCAATAGCGCAGCGCGTGGTTCAGATCGTGCAAAGCGACGAGGACGATCATGCCGGTCTTGCTGGCCAGATCGCGTACAAAACCCAGAACCTCGATCTGGCGATGAAGATCGAGCGCAGAGGTCGGCTCGTCCATCAGCAGAACTTCGGGGTTCCGCACCAGCGCCTGCGCAAGCGAGACAAGCTGACGCTGCCCGCCGGAGAGTTCGCCTAGGCCGCGGAAAGCCAGATCTTCGATCCGCAATGCCCGCAGAATGGCGTCGATCTCGAAAAGCTCGCCGTCGTGGACCCGCCAGCTGCCACCCTGCTTCGCTGCCAGAAGAACCGACTCGTAGACAGTCAGCACCGCGTTCGCCCCGGTATCCTGCGGCATGTAGCAGATGGCGCGGTCGTTGTTCGCGGAGCCGGAGAGTTCGACCAGCCCCGGACCGGAGATGAGCCCGGCGATCCGCTTGAACAACGTGGATTTGCCGGCCGCGTTCGGCCCGACAACGGCCGTCAGGCTTCCCGCTTTCAGCGTCTCGATGCCGACATTCGAAAGGACCGTCACACGGCCATATGAGGCGCCGACCTGCTTCAGGCTAAGAGCTACCAAGCCCGCCTCCTGTTGCTGAAAATGAGAACGAAGAAGAATGGAACGCCAACGACCGCCGTTATAACCCCGATCGGCAGGATCGCGCCTGGAATGAGGATCTTGCTGACAACGGAGGTGACGGACAGCAGCAATGCGCCCGCAATGACCGCGCCGGGGAGAAAGAACCGCTGATCCTCTCCGACAAGCATCCGCGCGATATGAGGACCAACCAGACCGACGAAGCCGATCGTTCCGACGAAGGAAACCGGGATGGCTGCGAGCAGGCTAACCGTCAACATGGTCCGCAGCCGAAGCCCGCGAACGTTCACGCCCATGCTTGCCGCCTTGTCATCGCCCAACCGAAGCGCCGTCAGCGCCCAGGCATTCCGTATGAAGAGCGGCAGCGTCACGACCAGAATGGCGGCAGTGACGTAGACCTTGCTCCATGTCGCCTTCGTCAGGCTGCCCATTGTCCAGAAAACCACGGCAGCAAGCGCCTGCTCGGACGCGAGGTATTCCAGTAGAGAGAGCGCCGCGTTGAAGGTGAAGACGAGGGCGATGCCGAGAAGAACGATCGTTTCGACGGTCACGCCGCGCATCGTGGAAGCGAAGTGGATGAAAAGTGCTGCGAGCATAGCCATCAGGAAGGCATTGATCGGCACCATGTACTCGACCGCACCGGGAAAAATCGCAACGCCAGCCACCAGTGCAAGCGCCGCGCCGAAACCGGCAGCTGCCGAAATGCCCAATGTGAACGGGCTCGCCAGCGGATTGGAGAGGATCGTCTGCATCTGAGCGCCGGCAACGGACAGCGAGGCCCCTACCGTGACCGCCATCAAAGCGATGGGCATGCGAATGTCCCAGATGACGACGCGCAACTGGTCGCCGGCTGTCGCCGGATCGAACAGCGCCGCAAATACCTCTTTGAGGCTGTAGTTTGCGGGACCGAGCGCCATGTCGGCGGCAATGCTGAATGCAAGTGCAGCTGTCAGGAGACAGAGGATCACAATACGCCGCAAGGCGAGAGCGCGATAGCGCTCCCGCCCCGTTGCGGTCGGCTGAAGCGCCGCATTCGCCATGATCAATTATCCTTCAGCGAAACGAAGTAGCCGGGCTTGTAGTCCAGCGGCAGGAACCGGGCATGCAGTTCCTTGAACGTCGCTTCCGGGTCGAGATCCTGGAAGAGGTCCGGGTGCAGCCACTTGGCGATCTCTTGGATAGCCACGAACTGATAGGGATTGTTGTAGAACTGGTGCCAGATGGCATGGACGTTGCCATCCTTCACGGCCTTGACGCCGGTGAAAGCCGGACGCTCGGTCAGGCCTTCCAGCTTGCGCCGTGCCTCCTTCAGATCAGCGCCGTAGCCGACACCGACCCACTTGCCGCCGGGAACATATGCATCCCACATGCCGCCGGTCACGATGATCTGGTCCGGGTTCGACGCGATGATCTGTTCCGGGTTCACGGTTCCGAATGTGCCGGGAATGATGCCCTTGGCCATGTTACTGCCGCCGGCGATCTCGACCATCTTGCCGAAGTTCTCGTTGCCGAAGGACATGCAGCAATCATCCGAATAGCCGCCTGCGCGTTCCACGAAAACAACCGGCTTCGACGGATTTTCTTTCGCGAGCACATCGGTGACGCGCTTGATGCTGTCAGCACGGAAGCTGATGAAGTCCTCGGCAACTTGTTCCTTGCCCATCAGCTGGCCCATGATCCGCATGCTGGGCTCGGTATTTTCCATCGGCTTCTCGCGGAAGTCGACATACACAAGAGGAATCCCGACCTTGCCGAGCTTTTCGATGTAGCCGGCCTCTTCGGTCGCCGTCTTGGCGTCGACGTTCATCAGAATGACGTCCGGCTTCAGCGCCACAGCCTGCTCGATATCGAAGGTTCCGTCCTTCATGCCGCCAAATGTCGGGAGCTTGGCGATTTCGGGATACTTTGCGAGATAGGCACCGTAGGTTTCCGGATCTGCCTTCGGCAGGTCGTCACGCCAGCCGACCACGTGCTCGAAGGGATTTGTCTTGTCGAGCGCGGCGAGGAAATAGATCTGCCGGCCCTCTCCGAGAATGATGTGCTTTACAGGAACATCGACCTTGACGTCGCGGCCGGTGACGTCTTTCAACGTGATGGTATCGGCGAGCGTCGGCCATGCGGCGGACATCAGCATACCGACGGAAACGGCTGCGATTCTAAGGGTCATTCGCATCGAGAGAACTCCGGTGGAAATTGCGCCCTGTATTTATTTTATGATTGGAATCGTCAAGTTTTATCTTTTAGAAGCGTTCGAAACGCTAGCCCGCTTGAAAAAGGGAATTCGGTAATGCAGGGGCACAATCACGGACTGCGTGACGAGATCAAGGACTACTGGTCGCGACGTGCCGAAACCTTCGACCAATCTCCCGGTCACGAAATCTTTTCGGAAGAGGAGCGACAGGCCTGGCATGCCTTGCTTCTCAAGCACCTCGGTCAGGGTGAAGGGCGAAAGGCGCTGGATCTCGCCAGCGGCACCGGCGTCATTTCGCATCTCATGGACGATCTCGGCTACCGGGTAACGGGGATCGACTGGTCCGAAGCCATGCTTGAGCGCGCGCGCGCCAAGGCGAAGGCTCGCGGCCGCGCCATCAGCTTTTTTGTCGGCGACGCCGAGCGCACGATGGAAGCATCGGAGACATACGACGTCGTCGTCAATCGACACCTTGTCTGGACGCTGGTGGATCCGGAGGCCTGCTTTCGCGAATGGTTCCGGGTCTTGAAGCCAGGTGGTCGGCTGCTCGTCGTGGATGGTGACTTCGTCAACGTCGGGCGCGCCGAGCGCGCGGCCAAGCAGTTGGCGACATGGCTGGAACGCGCCGGCATTCTGAAGACCGATCCCATGCATGCTCCCCCTGAACTCGCGCAACAGCACAAAAGCATCCTCGCGCGCGTCCATTTTTCCGAAGGCGCGAGAGCGGACGCGGTCGCGGTTCTCCTCGAGAAGGCAGGATTTGATCCCGTGACAATCGATAGCAATCTCCGCGGGATTCACAGAAGCCAGGCGAAGAACTGGAACTACTTCAAGGCGCTGGCGCGCGGACTGCAGCACCGATACGCGATCGTGGCGGTGAAGCCCGAGTAGAGCGGAAGCGTACTGCTGTCCCGAAACTCAGTCCGACCAGCCCGTCGCAACGAACCGTAGCGCGCGGGTCAGCAAGGTAGTCATGATCGTCGCGTGGTCTTCGTCCTCGCCGATCTCAAAACGGACATTTGCGTTCGCGCCGAACGACGCCTCGACCTTACGCGCGAAGTCGCGGGCGTTGTCGACCATAAGACGCTGCTTGCGCAGAGCATGATATGAGGTGCTGAGCATTGTCTGGCTTTGCCATGGCGCAAGTTCCTGTTCCCAGCGTCCGGACGCGACATAAAGCCGAAGATTATTCGTAATCTTGCTGTCGCCGAGGCTAGCAACCAAGCGCTGCTGGTCCCACCAGATGGAGGGGCTGAAGGCGACATAGCCATCGAAGAGCGACGGCTGTTGTGCCAGAACCTCCAGAACAAAATGGCCGGCGAGCGAGTGCCCAAGCAACGCACGGCGCTTCTGGTGGATCGGGAATCGCGCCGCAATCATCGGCATCAACTGCCGACTTATGAACCTGACGTAGGCAGCTTGCCCACCAAACCCGCCTGCCGGAACATCCGTCGAGGCGTTCGCTGCCGGTCCTCGCGTGAAATCGAAGTAGCGACGGTCGGCGGCATAGCTTGTCGTGTTTGGATAACCGATGCCGACCACGATCGCGGGACAGATTCCTGTCGCGGACGACCGTCGTGAGACGCGGCGAACAGTTTCGGCGACCGTGGCGAAATCGGCGTTGGCGTCAAGCACGTAGAACACCGGAAAGCCGGCAGGTGGCGCCGGCAGGTCAGGTACATAGATGAATATCTCGTACTCAAGACCGGTTTCGTCTGCACGCATGGCAAAGCGGCGACAGTCCGGAAGGAGCAGCGGCATAGTCTCCAGCGACAGCTCGCCATTGGTATCCGATCGATCACGAGCGCCATCGCTATGCCGCCCCGGCAAGTTCCCGCCTATAGGCATCGCCGCGGATTTATGTTTACCCATCGTTCGCCCCTATTCCGTCCAATAGAGGCCGTCGAGCGGCACAGCTGACAGAGCATTCAACGATCGCCTAGTCGCCTCGACATCGAGGTCGGCGAAGAGCTTCGGATGCGACCATCTGGCAATGAGTTCGAGGGCAAGGATATCGAGCGGCGAATTGAACAGCTGTTGAGAAAAGCCATGAACGGCATGATACTGTGCGGCCGGGAGAGCGGAGAAACCGGGACGCTCCAACAGTTGCTGCAAGGATAAGCTCGTCGTTTGCGCGTCAAAGCGCGGACCGACCAGAAGCCCACCACGGCTCTTCATATATTCGCCGCCGGTCGCGATGTAGACGTCGGGCTTCGACGCAAGAATGTATTCCGGGCTGAGCTGGCCAGACGGCTTACCCTTCAGGATGTCGCCGATATTGCGCGCTCCGGCAAAATCGATGAAGGTTCCGATGCCCGCACCGCCTGGAGAATTACAGCACGCCTCCTGTGTCGACGCGTGTGGTTCCAGGAATACGGAGGGCTTGTCTGAAACCGCGACATCCTGCACACGTTGCGCGATCAGCGCTCTGTGTTGCTGACGCAGCTCGACGACGCGTTGCGCCTGCTGTTCGCGGCCGGTAATCGCCCCCAAAATCTGAAGACTGATATCCGTGTTCTTCAGCGGGCTGGTTACGAAATCGACGAAAATAACGGGAATGCCCGCCTTATCGAGCTGCTTCAGTTGTTCGTCCGCCGGATGCGAGAAGACCGACAGCACCACGGCATCGGGGTGACCGGCCAGAACCTGCTCGACGGCCATATCCTGCGCATTGCTTGTCGATTTCGGCAAGGTATCGATCTGCGGAAACCGCTTTTGATAGTCGGCGTAAAGCTCGCGCCCGAAGCGATCGACATCGTGAGGCCAGGCAGCAATCATCGAAACCGGATCGTCAGTCAGAAACCCCAGTGCGATAATCATCCGACCGTCGTCGATCACAAGGCGTTGAGCCGGCTTTGGCAGGGAAACCTGCCGGCCCTTCATATCCGTGACGGTGATCGCCGCCGAAGCACCGGAGGCGAAGGTCAACAGAAGCAGCGCAGACGCAACGAGAGCGAAAAGCCTTCCGGACTGATGATACTTGCGGACGAAAATCGCTCTCATGCTCATTACCATTTGTATGTGGCGGTGGCCATGACGACCCGGCCGGTACCATAGAAGCACTGATACATCGATGCGCAGGATGCGACATACTCTTTGTTGAAGAGGTTGGTCGCGTTGACCGCCAGCTGGAAGCCCTTCATCTTCGGGTCGTAGTTGCCGAAGTCATAGCTGACCGCCGCATCGAACAGGGTGTAGGCGGGAACCTTCATGGCGGTGGTATTCGCAGCGTCGCCGTTTGTCGACCCCATGTAGCGAACGCCCGCGCCGAAGTTCAGGCCTTCCAGTGCGCCTTGGCCGACGGTGTAGTCCGCCCAAAGGCTCGCCATATGTGCCGGAGCACCAACCGGAGTCTTGCCCAGCGTCGACGCGACGTTGCTCTTGGTGACTTCAACATCGGCGTAGGTGTAGGCGGCACTGAGGTTCAGCCCGTCCATGATGGCGAACTTCGCTCCCAGTTCAACCCCGCGCGAGCGCACTTCGCCCGTCTGAGTCTGGCAGGTCGTGGAACTGCAGCCGGTAATCGTGGTGTTGGTACTCGTATGCACGGTGTCCGTCGTCAGGACATTCTGTTGCGTCAGGTCATAAAGTGCGACGGTGAAGAGGCCGTCGAAATTGGTCGGTTGATACTTTACCCCGACTTCATATTGCTGCCCGGTCGTCGGCTTGAAAGGCGTGCCGCCGTAGCCGGTGCCCATCGTCGGATCAAACGAAGTGGCATAGCTCGCGTAAGGCGCAATTCCATTGTCGAACTCGTATAGGAGGCCAGCTTTCCAGGTAAACGCGCTGTCGGTCGTATCGACCTCTTTCACCGCACCGCTTGAAAGCGTCGTGGTCGCGCTGTTGATGGAAGACCAGTCGTTACGGCCGGCGAGCACGAACGCCCAGTTGTCGACTTTTACCTGATCCTGGATGTAGATGCCGGTCTGGCGACGGGTCTGGTCCTGCTGACCCGTGAAAGCCACGTTCGGCGCGGCCTCGTAAACAGGATTGAGGTAATTGATGTAAGTCGTGGCGCCGTTTCCATAGGTCGAGCGGGCGTCGACGAGCTGATAATCGAGGCCAAAGAGAACCTTGTGCTCGAGCGCTCCGGTGTCGAAATCGGCCTCAAGCTGATTGTCGATCGCAAGCGCATTGAACTGTTCGACGTAGTGCGTCGATTGCCGCCCGATGCAAAGATAGGCGACGCCGCCGCAACTGGCGGCCGCGGCCCAGGCATTCGCGTTCGGAACGACGGAATAGGCCTTGAACTCGCTTTCGCTGTGCATCAACCGCAGATTCTGCCTGGCCGTCCAGACGTCGTTGAAATGATGCTCCAGTTCGTAGCCGATGGTCGCCTGGGTCCGCTCGAACGAATTGTAGTTGGGGTTGCCGCTGAAGAAGTCGTACGGAATCTGGCCGTTCGGATTGGTCTGCAGGGTTCCGAGAGCGGGCATCCAGTTTGTTAGGGCCGCATTCGGATCGCGGGTATAGCTCGCCTTGATCGTCAAGGTCGTGTCTTCGTCCGGCGACCATGTCAGCGATGGCGCGATGGCGATCCGCTTGCTGTCGGAATAGTCGAAGCCGAGATCATACAGACGTCCGACGCCGGTCAGGCGATAGAGGAGGTCGCCGCTTTCATCGACCGGCCCGGTAAAGTCGAAGCCAGCCTCGGCACGACCATCGTTGCCGAAGCGCGTGAACACCTCGTTGGCACTTTCCGACTGAGGCTCCTTGCTGACGAGATTGACGATGCCGCCGGGATTTCCCGAGCCGTAGAGCACGGATGCCGGTCCGCGCGTGATTTCGATGCCATCAAGCAGATAGGGGTCGATCGACGGCACATCGTAATTGATGCCCGTCGGCAGGCGTAGTCCATCCCAATAATGAACGTAGTTGGCGTTACCGCCGAAGCCACCGAAGCCGCGAATAAAGACGCTGTCGAAGCGATCGCCGGGCCGCGAACCTGTGGTCACGCCGGGTTCATAGCGAAGTGCCGACGATACACTGGTCGCGCCCTGCTTCTTGAACTGCTCGCTTGTTACCACCGATACCGACTGGGGAGTCTCGATGATGGCGGTGTCCGTCTTCGTGCCAGCGCGCGAACGCTTGGCGACAGGGCCGCTGTCCTTACCCTTCTCTCCCGTGATCGTGATCTTCTGCAGGTCCGTTGCAGATTGATCCTCGGCCATGGCGGTCGTCACCGCAAAGAGGCTCGCCGATCCGGCCAGCAACCCTGCAACGATCTGTCGGTAAGTCATCTATCCCTCGCGAATACATCTATAGCGGTGCGCATCCATCACGATTTAAAAAGATGATGGAAGTTGTCATGTTTTGGCGTTATAGCCATTTGCGACGGCATGGCCATGATGAAGTTGTTTGAGAAAACGACAGTTTTGTTTGAGTTCGAAAGGGGCGGGAACCGCCCGGTTCCAAAAATGGATAAAGTTGCCCGATGAGCTCTCTTCTAAAAGCGCATGAATTCTTTGGGCAGATGCAGGCAGGAAACCGTTCCTTCCGGCTGCTGAACTCCAACATCGAGTCCGACAAGGCTCTTTTGAAAGGCAGCTTCAGCAAGACCGCGATCCGGTCGGGCCTCAGCGTGCATTATTCCGACGTCACGAACCTTTGCGATCTCCACACCGAAACGGAGGCGCCGGCTCACCTCGGGATCAAGCTGTTTTTCCGGGGCGGCGTTTCTGCGAGTATCGGAGACCAGGACATTCCGATGCCGCGCAGGCACGATCGCGATCGCTGGACGCCCTCGGCCACGCTCTTCCACCAGAAAGGCCCAGAGGTCTTTCGGCGGCGGGCGGCGATCGGTGACCGGGTGCGCAAACTGACGATCAAGATATTTCCGGAATGGCTGGAGTCGGGAGACATGTTCTCCGATGCAAGCGCCAACGGGATCAGGCGCTTTACGGCTCAAACGCTGGCAGCGCGCTCGTGGACGCCGAGCGCTGCCCTGCTGGCGCTGGCCGAACAGGTGATCCGCCCTCCGGCGATCGAACCTTGCCTCAGCCGCCTCTATATCGAGAGCCGGGTGCTCGGCATCATCGGAGAGGCTTTCGGAATGCTCTCCGAGCATCATCAGCCGTCCGATGGGCGAAGCGACCTCACGGTCGCCGAAAGACGCCGCCTCATTCTGGCTGAAGAGCTGATTGCCGGCACAACCGATCCACTTTCGCTTGAGGAAATCGCGGCAACCGCTGGGGTCGGCGTCAACACGCTGCAGCGTCTCTTCCATGCCGCCCATGACACAACCGTCTTTCATTACGTCCGCGCCAGAAGACTTGAGCAGGCTCGGCTCGCGCTCGAGAACGAGGAACTGTCGATCGCACATGCGGCATACATGGCCGGCTATACCAGCGCCGCGAACTTCTCCACGGCCTTCAAACGGCGCTTTGGCTTTACGCCCAAGGACGCGCGGCGCCCCAAATAGACACCCATACACGCTCGGATTCCCATGAAGCACATTGCCGTGTTTCTAAGTTGACATATGCAGTAAGGTTTTGCAGAAGCATTGGCGCATTCAAAGTGCTTTTGCCGAATTCGGAGATGCTCGTATGGCGACCACGTTCCTGTCCATGTCTCAGGTGCACTACGAAGCCGAGAAGAAACAAATCCTCTCCGGTATCGATCTTTCGCTCGAGAAAGGTCGCGTCTACGGTCTGGTCGGCCAGAATGGCAGCGGCAAGAGCACCCTTCTAAAAATCATGGCACGGCAGATCTCTCCCACCTCTGGCGATGTCCACCTGCTGGGCGAGACCGCAGCGAGCTGGAAAGCCCGGGCTTTCGCCCGCGAAGTCGCCTACATGCCGCAATTCACGCCGGCAACAGATGGCATGACGGTGCGCGAACTCGTCGCTCTTGGTCGCTTCCCCTGGCATGGAACGCTTGGCCGCTTTACGAAGAGCGACCAGCAGCTTGTCGATGATGCCATCGAGAGAACCGATCTCGAGCGTTTTCGGGATAGTCTGGTTGCGAACATGTCGGGCGGCGAACGCCAACGTGCCTGGATCGCAATGATGCTTGCGCAGAACGCGAGCTGCCTGCTTCTCGACGAACCCACTTCAGCGCTCGACCTGCTGCATCAGGATGGCGTCTTGGCCCTTCTGCGCGAACTCAGCCATGAGCGCGGCCTGACCATTGTCGTGGTTCTCCACGACATCAACCTCGCGGCACGCTACTGCGACGAGATCGTTGCGCTGAACAACGGCCGGATTTCCGCGCAGGGACGCCCTGGCGAGATCGTTCAGTCCGACGTGCTGAAATCGGTCTTTGGTGTCGAGATGGGCGTGTTCCCGCACCCCGTCAGCCACGCGCCGATCAGCTATATCCTCTAAAACACACTAAAACCAAAGTCGGCAGCACGCTCGCATCTGCGATTGCAGGAGTGTGTCGGCGCAGGCTTGCTCGGTTATCGCGACGTCCGCTGTGTCACGCTGATATACCTCCCAGCCCGATCCATCCCGGCACCTTATTCGCCTTGAAATCGCTTCTATTCTGCGGGAGCGACGAGCTTCGTCGACCACGCACGGCCTTTGTGTTGATGCGCTGAGTTCTCGATGAATGACCGTTGTCGGAACGTGATCGCGAGACGCGGTCACTACGGCCTCACTTCGCATTATTGACTTTTGTCAGCATCAGTGAATTATGTCAGAACAGATTCTTGAAGGGCCCCCATGCCGATACGCGCCACCGACCAGATCATCCACAAGGCCGCCTGGCTCTATTATAATCACGGCCTGCGCCAGGACGAAGTTGCACAGAAACTGGAGATTTCCCGCGCTTCGATCGCGGCATATCTGCGCCGCGCGCGTGAGATGGGCATCGTCACGATCACCACATCCTCCGAGCTGTTTTCAGACGACGTTCTCGCCCGCGAGCTTGAGGATGCAACGGGTCTGACGACAGCCTGGATCGTCCCTGAGGACCGGCAGGCTATGGATCCTGCTGCGGAAATGCCAGTCGTGGCAGCCTCTGTTTTCCTCGAACTGATTGAGAAAGGCGACCGGATCGGCGTGGCGTGGGGCCGTACGGTCTATCATATCGCCGACGTGATGCCGTTCGCGGATCTGCGCGGCGTAACCGTCGTGCAGCTTTGCGGAAACCTCGGCGCGCCCTATTCCTACCGTCCGGATCAGTGCACGACAGAAATTGCCCGCCGTCTAAATGCCGAAGGCATCAACTTCTACGCACCACTCGTACTTTCAACCGAACGTCTGGCCGAGGAATTGCGCGGCGAGCCTGTCATCAAGGAGCAGCTTGCGACGATCTCCGATTGCCAGCTGGCTCTCTATTCGGTCGGCGGCATCGAGGATGACAGTCACCTCGTCAAATGTGGCGCGCTATCCGCTGAAGATATGCATGCTCTTGGAAAGAACGGGGCCGCCGGCGTCATCGCCGGACAGCTGATCGACCGCGATGGCCAATGGGTGGATTGCGCCCATAACCGGCGCTGCATATCCGCCGATCTGGATTCGATACGCGCCATCAAGAAACGCATGCTTGTCGTGCAGGAAGACAACAAGTTCGAGCCTCTGATGGCTGCCCTCAGGGGCGGCTTCGCATCGCATCTCATCGTCACCACCTCGATGGCGCGCAGGGTCATGGAGCGCTGGAACCGGGAAGGGCTTGGCAAAGGCGCTCCAGGCGCCGCCTAGGTTTCATCAGGCAGCCCTTAGTGCAGCCGACTTATCGGGAGGAACATACAATGGAAAATCTGTGGCGCGACGACACGGCGGAGAAGGTCGTCGCCGATTACGCAGCGAAGGGGATCGGCCGTGACCTTGCGCTGCGAACCTATACGACCCGGCTTTTGGGCGGTGAACCTCGTCTCGTTCTCCACGGCGGCGGAAACACGTCCGTCAAGACCGAAGCCACCGATATGGTCGGCGATACGCACGTGGTGTTGTGCGTAAAGGGGAGCGGATGGGACATGGGCACGATAGAGCCGCCCGGCCTGCCTGCGGTGAAGATGGGCCCGCTTCTGAAGAGCCGCAGGTTCGAGAAGCTATCCGATGAAGACATGGTGACGCTGTTGCGGGCCAATCTCATGGATCCGGCCGCTCCAAATCCGTCGGTTGAGGCGCTGCTTCATGCCTTCCTGCCGCACAAGTTCGTCGATCATACCCATTCGACCGCGATCCTTGCGATTGCCGACCAGGCCGAAAGCCGAACGATGTCGCAACAGCTATTCGGCAAGAAGATGGGCTTCGTGCCTTACATCATGCCCGGCTTTGCCTTGGCCAAGGCCGCCGCAGAGGTCTTCGAGCAGGACCCGACGGTCGAAGGGCTGATCCTCGACAAGCACGGAATATTCACGTTCGGCGAAACGGCGAAAGAAGCCTATGACCGAATGATCCACTACGTCACGCTTGCGGAGGACTACGTTACGCGAAACGGGCGCAATCCCTTTACGCCCGCCCGCCTCCCAGCCGCGATTGCGGACGCGAACGATATTGCGCCAATGCTGCGTGGCGCGGTCGCCGTGAACAAAGGTAACGGCCGCTTCGACCGCATGGTGAGCGTCTTCCGGAGTTCCCCTGCTATCCTCGATTTCGTCAACGCGGCGGAGGTCGAGGATATGGCTGCGCGCGGCGTCTCGACCCCCGACCTCTCGATCCGCATCAAGACAGGCCCGGTCGTACTGCCAGCGCCGGCGCGAGAAGCGCTGGCCGGCTATCGCGACGTCATCGATCAGCGCGTTGCATCTTTTGTCGCCGATTACACCGAGTATTTCCGCAGCAATGACGCCCGAACCGACGTAAGGCGCATCATGCTCGATCCGAAGCCGCGGCTGACCCTAGTGCCCGGCGTCGGCATGTTTGGCCATGGACGCACCTACAAGGATGCCGCGATAGCGGCCGATGTCGGCGAAATGTGGATCGAGGCGGCGCGAGATGCTGAATCGGTGGGACGTTTCGAACCGGTAAGCCGTTCGGATCTCTTCGATCTCGAATATTGGTCGCTGGAACAGGCAAAGCTCAGCGGCGCCAAGCCAAAGCCGTTTACGGGCCAGGTTGTTCTTGTGACAGGTGGTGCCGGCGCCATCGGCGCTGCGATCGTGAAAGCCTTCGCCGCCGAGGGTGCCCATGCTGTCATTGTCGACCTGGATGGCGAAAAGGCAGCCGCGATCGCGAAGGCCGTTGGCAACAGCGCAATCGGCGTAGGATGTGACATAACGGATCCCGCATCTGTCCGTGCCGCTTTTGATGCGGCCGTGTCGAGGTTCGGCGGGGTCGATATCGTCGTCTCCAACGCCGGCGCCGCTTGGGAAAGCCCGATCGCCACGATGGACGATGCGCTTCTACGAAAGAGCTTCGAGCTCAACTTCTTCGCTCACCAGAGCGTGGCACAGAATGCCGTGCGCGTCATGAAGGCCCAGGCAACCGGCGGCGTCCTGCTCTTCAATGCATCGAAGCAGGCGGTCAATCCAGGCGCAAAATTCGGCGCCTATGGTTTGCCGAAGGCAGCAACACTCTTCTTGTCCCGCCAATACGCGCTCGAGCACGGCGCGGACAACATCCGCGTCAACGCCGTGAACGCCGACCGGATCCGCTCCGGTCTGCTGAACGACGAGATGATTGAGAACCGATCGGCTGCACGCGGTGTGTCAACGGACGAGTATATGGCTGGAAACCTTCTCGGCCTCGAGGTGACGGCGGATGACGTGGCGCGAGCCTTCGTCCATCACGCGCTGGCGGAACGCACGACAGCAGACGTTACGACAGTCGACGGCGGAAACATCGCAGCGGCAATGCGTTAGGCAAGGCATGGCCTCAGTGGGAAGGAGGCCAGCTTCCACCTGTTGCAGCTAGAACAAAGAATAAAAAAGGGACGACCGACCGGTCGTCCCTTTCTCTTTTGTCAATGCGATCTGCTTAGGGCTTCGGCATCCAAGCGGGCATGGCAACGTCGGCATGCGCGAATTGCGGCAGCTTCACGCCGAGTTCTTCCATGTTCTTGATATCCTGATCATTCAGATCTTTCTGAGTGATCAGCGTTGGCGGCACGATGACCTGGTGGCCCGGGTCTTCGCCGGCAAGAAGCATGGCCAGCGTGCGCACCGAGACCTGACCAACGACAGCCGGATTCGTTGCAGCCGTCGCAGCCCAGGCAGAACCCGATTCCCGCATCGCCGCGATATCAGGCGTCGAAATGTCTGCGGAGTAGATCTTCACGTTCGACGACAGGCCAGCCTCATCGACGGCAATTTTCACGCCCTTGGCAAATTCGTCGTAGGGCGCAAACATCACGGTGATGTCAGGGTTGGCGGAGATTACCGAACGAGCCTGGTTCGCAACGGAGTTGGCAATCGGATTATCCATCGTGCCGAACTGGGCGGCTTCGTTGATGCCGTTGTACTTTGCCTTGAACTGCTTCCAGGTCTCGTCACGACGATCGAGCGGCGCAATACCGGCTACGTACACGTAGCCTGCCTTGAAGCTTTCGCCGTTGTCCTTCACCGCCTGCTCCAGAGCCAGGCGAGCAAGGTCGCGGTCCGACTGCTCGACTTGGGGAATCTTGTCGTTCTCGACATTGACGTCGAAGGCGACAACCTTGATACCGGCATCGATCGCACGCTGTGCGGCTTCCTTCATGGATTCCGTCAGGCCGTGCTGGATGATGATGCCCTGGACCTTGAGCGCGATCGCCTGGTCGACCATGTCAGCCTGGAGCGCCGCATCCTGTCGGCTGTCGAAAACCTGCAGCTGGACGCCGAGCGCCTTTGCCTGTGCCTCCACACCGGCAAGGTACGACTGGAAGAAGTCGCCGGTCGACAGATAGCGCACAAGCGCGATCTTCACGTCGCCCGGTTTGTCGAATGGCTTTGGCATGTCTGCCGCCGCCAATGGACCGGCGAATGCCGTCGCGCCCATCAGCCCGAGCGTTAATTTGCCCAGGGTTCTACGTGTTATGTTCATTTCAGTCTCCTCCACTGGTGAACCTTGTCTATCCGCCTGCGGGCTGCGCCCGTCAGGGTTTGCCTCTTTTCGAGAGGGCAAAGGTGAAGATCAGGGCGATCACGAGGACGGCGCCCTTCACGAAATCCTGGGTGTAATAGGGCGCGTTCATCATCGTCAGCCCCTGAAGAAGAATGCCGACGAAGAGTGCGCCAACCGCGGTGCCGAACGCATTTGGCTTGGCGGCTCCCATGACCGCAAAGCCGATGAGCGCTGCGGCAACGGCATCGAGTAGAAGATTGTTGCCGGACGCGATGTCCCCGCGGCCGAGACGCGCCGCGAGAAGGATCCCGCCGATCGACGCGAAGACACCGGATATGATGTAAGCCGAGATCTTGTAGGCATTGACCGGAGCGCCGGCGAGGCTTGCGGCGCGCTCGTTGGAGCCAACCGCATACATCATGCGACCGAAGCGGGTATATTCGAGGAAGAACCAGATCACGATCGCCAGCACGATCAGCACCACGACCGATACAGGCACGAGATTCGGCAGAATGAAATCGAAACGGTGGCGCCCAAGCGCAAGGAATGCCGGGCTGAAGGTACCACTCGCTACGGATCCGTCCGGCAATGTCATCCCGGTCGCGATTGACCGCCCCTCCGTCGGAATTCGCTGAAGGCCGAGCAACAGGAACATCATCCCCAGCGTCGCAAGAAGATCCGGCACCCGCATGTAGACGATAATGACACCGTTGATCAGCCCGACCAGCACGCCGATCGCCAAGCACACCAGCGTAGCGGTGACGGCATCGCCGCCCATCACCACCATCACGTAGGACGAGGCCATCATCGCGGTGGTCGCGACGGAGCCGATCGAGAGATCGAATCCACCGACCACCAGCGTCGCCGTCACGCCAAGCGCGAGGATGCCGGTGATCGATACGGATTGGAAGATGAAGACAGCGCTCTGCGGCGAGGCGAAGCCACCGGTGACGAGCGAGAAGTAGACGACCATACCGGCGAGAAGCACGAGAAACCCGTACTTGATCACCATCTCCCGTAAGCCCGGTGCGGTCGGGACGACGGACGTCATAGGTGTGGCCTTGCTCTGTTCACTGCTCATATTGCGTTGACCTGCTGATAGAATTGACCCGCTATCTCCGACAGCAGGCGCTCGACGTCGATGTCGGCGTTGCGATGCTCGCCAACGATAGTGTGTTCCGACATGACAAGAATGCGGTCGGCGACCTCCAGGGCTTCGTCGAGCTCCGTGAGGAAAACGATGGTGGCGCGACCGGCAGCGGTAGCGCGAAGCTTCGCGCCAATGTCACGCCGCGCGGCGATGTCCACACCCTGAAATGGCTCATCGAGGATGAGAAGACGTGATGGCTCCGAAAGCCATCGCCCGACCATGACCTTCTGCTGATTGCCGCCCGACAATGTCTGCATGTCGTTGCGTTCGCTGCGGCACACGATGCCGAGCGACGCGATCTGCCCCCGCGCCTTGGTTCGCTCTGCGCGACGGTTCGAAATGCCGAGGCGCGACAGACGGCGCAGGAACGGAAGGCTCATGTTTTCGTAGATATTGAAGTCAGGAACAATTCCACTCTCGGAACGATCCTTGGCCACGAGAAACACGCCGCTTGCTATGGCTTGCGCGGTGTTTCTCGGCGCATATCGCTCGCCATGAAGCACCATCTCGCCGGCGATTGGCGCCCTGGCGCCGAAGAGCGTTTCAGCAAGCGCGGTCTTGCCGACACCCACGAGACCGGTGACCGCAACGACCTCGCCTTCCCCTAGCTCGATGTCGATCGGGCGCGAGCGTTCGGTAAGCTTGAGGCTACGGACTTCAAGGACGGGAGCATTGGCATCCCGCAGCGCGATGGCGCCGGCAGCGATCGTTCGACCGAGCATCGCATTGACCGCGCCTTCATAATCGATATCCGGTCCCTCGAAGCGACCGGTAATGCGCCCGTCGCGGAGCGAGACGATGCTATCAGCCAGTCGGCGGATGTCCGACATGCGGTGCGAGATATAGAGAATCGCTACTCCCCGCGCCTTCAGACGGTCGACAAGTTCGAACAGCCGTTCGGCTTCCGCGCTTGAAAGCGAGGACGTCGGCTCGTCGAGAACCAGAACCTTGGGTTCATGCGCCATGGCACGGGCGATCGCCACCATCTGGCGGTCGGCAAGGGTAAGGTCGCTGACATCAGCGGCGAGATCGATATCCAGCCCCATGCGGGCAGCAACGGCCGCGGCCTCGCGACGCACACGACGCGGGTTGAAAAATGTACGCGCGCCACGCCCGTTCAGACGGTCCAGCGTCAGGTTGGTCGCAACATCGAGGTCGGCAACCACGCCGTCATTGATATTCTGGTGAACCGTCACGACGCCCGAACGGATAGCCTGTGCAGGCGTTGATGGCTCGAAAGCCTCGCCGGCAAGGTTCATCGAACCGGTGTCAAGCGAGTAGACGCCGCTCAGGATACGCACGAGCGTCGACTTTCCCGCACCATTCGCGCCCATCAGAACCGTAACGGCTCCGGCATTGAGATCGAGATCGACCCCCTGGAGCACCTGCACGGCTCCAAAGGATTTGCGCACGCCCTCGATGCGAAACACAGCTCGTTCGCTCATGATCTCCTCCCAATTTCGTCAGGTTAAGATAGGCAATCATCAAATGTCAAGGCCATTGACATTTGACAGAATGACGCCTTACCTAGCATCAAGGACATGGCGATGTGCGGTTGGAGGCCGCGCCATGTGCAGGAGGAGAACTACATGGACAAGCAAGTCTTCGAGGCGCTGAGCGCCGAGACCTTGCCGAGCCGGCTTGGCAGCAATGATGTGCTCAAAGACAAGATCGGTGCGGATCACACCCACTGGAATGTTCGGGAAGTTGGCGACGGCAATCTCAACCTCGTCTTTATCGTCACCGGCGACAAGGGCGCCGCCATTGTGAAGCAGGCGCTGCCTTATGTCAGACTGGTTGGCGAAAGCTGGCCGCTGCCGCTGAAGCGCTCCTTTTTCGAGTATCACGCACTCGTGCGCCAGTCCGCGCGTGATCCCGGCATAATCCCGGAGATCTATGTTTTCGACATGGCCCAGGCGATCATCGTCATGGAATACCTGACGCCGCATGTGATCCTGCGCCGGGCACTCATCGAGGGCCGTCAGCTTTCGCGGATCGGCAGGGATCTTGGCCTGTTCGTTGCCCGCACTCTGTTCCGCGGCTCCGATCTCTCCTTGCCAACCCAGGAGAAGAAGGCCGACATGGCCCTCTTCGCCGACAATGTGGAGCTCTGCGACATCACCGAAAACCTGGTGTTCTCGGATCCATACTTCGAAGCTGCGATGAACCGCCACACATCGCCCCAGCTTGATCCGCTGGTCGCGGAGCTTCGAGCCGATCGGGACCTCAAGGTCGAGGCGCAGAGGTTGAAGCATCTCTTCTCCGCGAAGGCCGAGACCCTTTGCCATGGCGACCTGCACACCGGTTCGGTGATGGTCACAGACACCGAAACCAAAGTGATCGATCCTGAATTTGCCTTTTACGGACCGATCAGCTTCGACATCGGCATGCTGCTCGCCAATTTCTGGATGAGCTACTTTTCCCAGAGCGGTCACGAAACGACGTCAGGCGAACGCGATGCGATGCGTGACTACCTGCTGGAGACCGTCGACACGATCTGGCACACGTTCCGCGCCGAGTTCGCTACGCTTTGGCGCACCGAGCGCAAGGGCATCCTCTATCAGGCGCGGCTGTTCGAAGAACGCGGCGACCCGCTTGCGGCCGAACAGGCTCTGAACATCGTGCTCGATGAAATCTATCGGGAGATGCTGGGCTTCGCGGGCATCGAAATTCACCGCCGTATCCTCGGCCTTGCCCACAATGCCGATTTCGAAACGATCGCCGACCCCGACCGCCGTGCTTCCTGCGAAGCAAAAGCGCTGAAACTCGGGCGTCATCTCGCCGTCAACCGACACCGTATCCACTGCCTGAGCGACATTCGCGAAACCGTGGAACGGCTGCAGAAGGAGACACTCGCGTGAAAGTCGGAGAACGACACTACCACACGATCTGGCTTAGCGAAGATGGTCGCTCCGTCGACATCATCGACCAGCGCTGGCTCCCGCATGAATTTCGTGTCGTGACATTGAAGACAGTCGCGGACATTGCAGTCGCAATTCGCGACATGTGGGTGCGCGGTGCACCGCTGATCGGCGTCACGGCGGCGTACGGCATCGCGATCGCCATGGCGAATGATCCTTCCGATGCGCACCTCAACGCGGTGTGGGACGAACTGAACGAAACGCGACCGACGGCGATCAACCTGCGTTGGGCGTTGAATGCGATGCGCGATCATCTGCTGCCACTATCGCCCGAGGCCCGAACCGAAGCCGCATATAGACGAGCAGCGGAAATCGCGGAAGAGGATGTCCAGCTCAACCGCGCGATCGGCGCCAACGGCCTCGAAATCATCCGTGGCATCGCCGCGAAGAAGAAGCCCGGCGAGCCGGTTCGCATTCTCACCCATTGCAATGCCGGCTGGCTGGCAACGGTCGACTACGGCACGGCGACGGCGCCGATTTACATGGCGGTCGAAGAGGGTATTCCGGTTCACGTTTATGTCGACGAAACGCGCCCGCGTAATCAGGGGGCCTACCTCACGGCTTGGGAGATGAACGGCCACGGCGTGCCGCATACGCTGATCGTCGACAATGCCGGCGGCCACCTGATGCAGCATGGCGACATCGACATGGTGATCGTCGGCACCGATCGCACCACTGCTAATGGCGACGTCTGCAACAAGATCGGCACCTATCTCAAGGCGCTTGCCGCGCGCGACAACGGCGTCCCCTTCTATGTCGCCCTTCCTTCGCCAACGATCGACTGGACAGTTCACGACGGCATCGCGGAAATCCCGATCGAAGAGCGGGCAAGTGACGAGGTGAGCTTCGTGCAGGGGCGTGCGCCTGATGGGTCGATTTCGACCGTGCGTATTTCTCCAGAAGGCAGCCCTGCGGCCAATCCGGCCTTCGACGTAACGCCGGCAAGGCTGATCACCGGCCTCATCACCGAGCGTGGCGTCGCAACACCGTCGCCCGAAGGCCTCAAGGCACTCTTCCCTGAACGGAGCTGACAATGGCCCTGACCAACCAGAAGACCACCGAGGAATTCGCGCTCGGCATCCGCCGGCGCGTCTTCTTCCACACGATGAAGAACAACGGCGGTTATCTCAGCCAGGCCTGCTCCGCTGCGGAAAGCCTGGCTATCCTTTACAATGAGCTTCTCGAGCTTGGCGAGCCGACGCTTCCCAAAGTGCCGCTGCCGTTCGGCGGCGTTCCCTCGGCAAACAACCCGGATGCCTTTACGGGCGCCGGCTACCATGGGCCTATCGGCCCCGACTTCGACCGTCTCTTCATCTCGCCTGCTCATTATGCCCTCGTCGTCTACTCGGCCCTGATCGAAGCCGGACGCATGGACGAGCACGCGCTTGACCATTTCAACAAGGATGGCAGCTCGGTCGAGATGATCGGTGCCGAGCACAGCCCTGGCATGGAAGTGACGACCGGTTCTCTGGCGCAGGGCCTGTCGATGGCCTCGGGCGTCGCCTGGGCCCGTCAACGAAAAGGCGAAACCGGCAAGGTCTGGGTCTACATGTCGGACGGGGAATTCCAGGAAGGACAAACCTGGGAATGCCTGGCGGCCATGGCTCATCATCGCATAGACAACATCAGGGTCATCGTCGACGTAAACAGCCAGCAGTGCGACGGCGCCATGTCGTCGGTGCTCGACCTTGGCGACCTCGCATCGCGTATCGCCGCGTTCGGCGTCACCTGCCGTTCGGTCGACGGCCACAGCCTGGATGCGTTGCGGGCGGCCGCAGACAGTGCAGAGCCCGGAAAGCCTTTGGTGATCCTCGCCCAGACATCACCATTCCAGGGCATGAACTATCTGAAGAAGCGATTTCCGCGCCTTCACTACGTACGCTTCAAGAGCGCCGAAGAGCGGTCGGAAATGCAGGCAGCTCTTGCCGATGAACTCGGAATTGATACGCGCGCGATGGAAGGTGCCTGACCATGGTCGAAATCGTCAATCGTCCCTATGCACGCGCCTTCGAGGCTTTTGCCAGCGCACGCGCCGACGTGCTCTGCTTGTCGGCCGACCTTACCTCGTCTTGCGAGGTCGACGGTTTCAGGGATCGCTACCCGGACCAGTTTCTGTCGCTCGGCATGGCCGAACAGAACATGCTCTCTTTTGCCGGCGGCCTGGCCATGCAGGGCTTTCGGCCGTTTATTCATACGTTCTCGGTCTTCCTCTATCGCCGCCCTTACGACCAGCTGATCAACTCCATAGCCTATTCAAACCGGAAAGTGCGCTTGATGGGTTTCCTGCCAGGGATCACCACACCGGGCGGCATCACGCACCAGGCCATCGAAGATATCGCGGTCATGCGCGCGATCCCCAACATGACCGTGATTGAAACGGGCGACGCGACGGAAGTCGAAACGGTGCTGGAAGTGGCCGACAAGATAGACGGTCCAGTCTATGTGCGCGTCCTTCGTGGTGAAGTGCCGCGGCTCTTTTCGACGCCGTTCGAATTCAACCGGCTTCGCACCCTTTCAAAGGGAGACGACATTCTCGTTGTCAGTTCCGGTGTCTGCACCGAGGAGGCGCTTCGCGCCAGCCGGCCATTAAGCGCTCGCGGCATTGGCGTCCATCACCTGCATGCCTCCACGCTCAAGCCTTTCGACCGCGATACGCTTCTGGATGCAGCCCGCGGCAAGAAGGGGATCGTCACCCTCGAAAATCACACGGTCGTCGGTGGTTTGGGCTCACTGGTCGCCGAATTGCTGGCAGAGGAAGGACTTGGCATCCGCCTCAGACGCCTCGGACTGAATGATACCTTCGCACACGGCGCTTCAAAGCCGTATCTCATGAAGAAGTATGGTCTCGACGCCGGCGCCCTTGTTACCACAATCGAGCAACTGCTTGGCAAATCACTCGATATCGGGGAAGAGGAACTGGCCGAGGTGCGCCTCGACCATGTGCATTCAGCGCAGAAGGCCGAGGCGCTCTGATGGCTGACCGCTTCACGGTGACCTACTTCGTTGCGGCTGATGATGCCATCGAAGCGAAGACGCGTGCGCTCGACATCGCTCTCGAGCAGACGGTGGAGATTCCGCGAAACGCCGTTCCGACTGGATATGTCGAGGACGAGATCCTCGGCAGATTGGAAGCGCTTGAAAAGGACAACGCGGGCCGGCGCGGTTATCTCGCGACGATTTCCTATTCGGAGGATGACGTCGGCGACGACTTTCCGCAGTTCCTCAACATCGTGTTTGGCAACAGTTCGATCAAGCCGGGCCTGCGCGTCGAAGCGATCTCGCCCTCGCCCGGAATTATCGAGATGTTCCCGGGGCCACGCCACGGCATCGCTGGGCTGCGGACACGTGCTGGAATTGATGCCGGCCCGCTCGTCATGTCTGCGATCAAGCCGGTCGGTCTCTCGACCGCAGCCCTTGCCAGCCTCGCACATGACTTTGCCCTTGGGGGCATGCACTACGTGAAAGACGACCACGGCCTCGTCAATCAGCGGACCGCGCCTTTTGACGAGCGATTGAAAGCGTGTATCGAAGCGGTCGGCGAGGCCAATGCGACAAGCGGGCGAAACACCAGTTTTGTGCCGAATGTCACGGGGCCGGCTACGGCTGTGATCGAACGCGCAAAACAGGCCGAAGAGGCCGGCGCGGGCGCGGTGATGATCGCCCCTGCTTTGACCGGCTACGACGTCATACGAACGCTCGCGGCCGATCCAAGCTTCACTCTCCCCATTGTCTCGCACCCCGCTTTCAGCGGCGCGAATGTGGTCTCGGCAGGGGCAGGCTTTGCGCACGGTGTATTCTTCGGAACGCTGCATCGGCTGATGGGCGCCGACGCGGTCGTCTATCCGAATTTTGGCGGTCGTTTTGGTTTCACGCGGGACGAATGCCTCTCGATCGCCAATGCGTGTAGCGTTGAACTCTCGGGGCTGAAAGCGATCGCCGTTGCCCCGGGCGGCGGGATGACGTTGAACCGCGTCCCGGAGATGCGTGAGGCTTACGGCAATGACGTCATGTATCTTGTCGGTGGCGCGTTGCTTCAGGAGCCGAACCTTGTCGACGCCTGCCAGAGGCTCGTCGCTTCGATCCACGAGTGAAGCTCGTCGGCAGATATGCCGACCCTTCAGGCGCTGCCGCGAAGCTCTACGTGTGGCTCTATCAACAGATGCCGCGCTTCCTGACGCCCGTCGATGCGCCCCATTAGAACTTCGGATGCGGTTCGGCCAAGCTGAACCGCATTCTGGTCCACGCTGGTGAGGCCCACGAGCGGAATGGCGGCCATCGGCGAGTTGTCGTAACCGATGATCGCGAGATCCTCCGGAACCCGGATCCCGCTGGTTCTGGCAGCGTTGATCAACGGTACGGCGTCGAGGTCCGACCAGACAAAAACCGCTCTCGGGCGATCCGTCGTCGCAAGAAAATCCCTGATCGCTGCCTCGCGGTTTTCGGCAACGGGCGGCAATCGGATGATACGGCTTTCCAGCCCCGCCTGTTTCATAGCCTCCACGTATCCCATCTCGCGTTGAAGCGCGACGACCGTCGACGGGGAATCGAGAAAGTCGTAACCGAGCATCGCTATGTCCCGGTAGCCTTGCTTCACTGCGACCTCAACCGCGAGAGCGGCCCCCTTGCGATCGTCGGAATTCACGGTGTCGTAGGTTTGGGCATGTGGTTCGTGATGGGCGATGACGGCGATTGGAATTTGGCGGGCATAGCGCTCCAGCACCTTGCCGGAGATGCGTGGCGCGATGATCAACACGCCATCCATCCGGTTGTCGATCATCGACTCGATCATCGATGCCTCGATCGGGCTTGCCGAACGACCGATACCGATCAGCGACTTGTATCCATTGTCAGACAGCATCGTATTGGCGCTCTCGATCACACCCGCAAGGAACGGATTCGACAGTTCGATGACGAGGATGCCGATCGTGTAGGTTCGCCCGCGCATCCCGCGCGCGGCGACCGAAGGCCGGTAGTTCAGTTTCTCGATCGAGGCTTCCACCTTGTTCCGCAGGACCTCGCTGACGCCGTACGCGTTACGAAGGACCTTGGACACCGCCGCAACGGAAACGCCGGCGTCTTGTGCCACATGGCGGATCGTGACCCGCTCCTGTGTCGCGGTAACAATTTGATTTTTCATTCTTAAATGTCTCAATCCCCGGTTCCGAAAAATTATACGCACAAAATGCTTGCGCGGCAATCTGGAATGTAGAATGATATACATAGAACGATACACAAAAGGATAGATCTGCTGGTTGACCGGCGATCGAGGGAGGTTTCGTGATGAAGATTGTGACTGGCCACAGCGATGCTGTGGACAACGGCGCTGGCGGCTCGCTATTTCAGTTTTCTGCATCGATGATTGCGCCGCAGTGCGATGCCGGCCAAGGCACCGCCGGCACGTTCGTTGCCCGCGAATTTGAACTCGACGCCGTGCCGTCTTCGGCTACTGTGCGCATTTCCGCACTTGGCCTCTACCGCGCCTACGTCAACGGACAGCGCATCGGCGATGATCTGCTGACCCCCGGCTGGACCTGCTATGACGACCGGATCGCCTACCAGACTTATGACATCGCCAAAGCACTGCGACCTGGCAGCAACCGGATCGAAATCTGGCTCGGCGATGGATGGTATCGCAGCCAGCTGATGTGGGCATTGAACCCCGTATTCAACTGCTGGGGCGACCGCACGGCAGGGATCGCCGAAATCAGCGCAGACGGAATGACACTACTGAAGACGGACGAACGTTGGACCAGCGGATTTACGCCGGTCACGCAAAACGGCATTTATTTCGGTGAGAACTTCGACGCCCGGATCCGCCCGCAAGATACCAGCGGCGTCGAGATCCTTGCCTTCGACAGGCAGTTGCTTGTCCCCCATGAGACGAAGGGCGTCAAGGAACTTGCCGGGCGCGCACCTGTGGATCAGTGGGTCGAAACCGATGGCCGTACCGTTTACGACTTCGGACAGAACGCCGGGGCTTACATTCGACTTCGCCTGAAAGGCGACGCCGGTGCCACCGTCCGGGTTGAACATTCCGAGGTTCTTGGACCCGACCGCTTTTTCGACAACCGCAACTATCGCAGCGCCCGCGCCGAACTCATCTACACGCTGGCCGGCGAAGGCGAGGAAGTTTACGCTCCTGTCTTCACCTTCATGGGCTTCCGCTACGCACGCATCACCGTCACCGGACGGGCTGAGCTCGTCAGCATCGCCATGGTGCCAATCTCATCCGTGCCGGTCGCGGCAGGCGGGTTCACGTCCGGGGTTGCCGCCGTCAACAAGCTCGTCGAGAATACGATCTGGTCGCAGCGATCGAACTTCATCGAAATCCCGACGGATTGCCCGCAGCGTGACGAGCGGCTTGGTTGGACCGGCGACGCACAGGTCTTTGCCGGCACTGCATGCTGGCTGGCCGACAGTGGTTCGTTCCTGAAGAAATACCTTCGCGACGTCATGCACGACCAGCGCGCGGATGGTGCGGTCCCGCATTTCTCTCCAGACCCGACCCGGCTTCATCCGATCGATGGACGGGGCGACTGGGCAGGTTCAACAGGCTGGGGCGATGCGATCGTCATCATCCCGTGGCAGCTCTACCTGCACTACGGCGACGTGTCTGTTTTGGAAGAGTGCTTCCCGGCCATGCTGCGGTGGCTAGACTACCTCTGGGGCATCTCCGACGGTCCGATCATCCGCCCGCCTGCGGTATGGGGTGATCACGGCTTTACCTTCGGTGACTGGCTGCAACCCGTTGGCGACAACCGCAAGCCACGACCGACCGTTGCCGACGATTGCGCCGCAACGCTCTATCACTTCATTTCGACCGAACTGACGGCGAAGATTGCCGGCATTCTCGGCAAGAAATCCGACGCCTCTCGTCTCGATGGTCGCGCCCAGGACATCAGGTCGGCGTTCAAGAACGAGTTCTTCTCGCCGTCTGGCCGTATCGCCCACAACGACCAGACCTCGTGGGCTCTCGCGTTCCTCTACGGTTTGGTTCCAGCTGAATACGAAGAGGCAGGACGCGCCTATTTCCGCCGGGTCTCCGAGGAGACCGACGGCGTCATCGGGACCGGCTTCATCGGCACTCCGGCCCTGCTGCCGGCCCTGACCCGGCTTGGCATGCTGGACCTGGCGGAGAAGATGTTCCTCAACCGCAAGGTTCCCGGCTGGCTCTATCAGGTCGAGCGCGGCGCTACCTCCATCTGGGAGCGATGGGACGCGCTTGCCGAGGACGGCACGATCTACGATCCCGACATGAACAGCTACAACCACTATGCCTACGGCGCAGTCTGCCAGTGGTTGTTCGAGGATGTCGCCGGCATCAAGCCGCTGGAGGACAAGCCGGGCTTCGAAGAGATCGCTTTCGATCCGGCAATCCTGCCGACGCTCTCGCCGGTCTCGGCATGGCACGATACGCGCTTCGGGCGGATCGAGGCGGGATGGTCGTTGGAAGGCAGCAATGTAACCTGCCGCCTTTCCTTGCCCGAAGGCGTCACCGCGCGCTTGAAGGGCAGCGATGACCGCAAGCAGTTGACAGCAGACGGTAGAGTGGTCGAACCAGCACAAGAGCTCAAGCTCGGCCAGGGAGAGCATACGATCACGTTTTCGATTTGACAGGTAGCCTGCGGACCCGTCCGCAGGCGCGCAGCCCCATCATTCCGGTCTTCAAGAGGAGGAAACGACTATGAGAATGACGAAGTGCAGCATCCTTGCCGCAACCATGGTTTCGCTCGCAGCCAGCGTCGCCCATGCCGACGTGACGCTCAGCGTCCTGATTGACACCAATCCCGAGACGATCGCCTCGTTCGACGCCGTCTCCAAGGCCTACACGGAGAAGCATCCCGATGTGACCTTCGACGTCGAGCAGCGCGCCGGCGGATCGGAAGGCGACAACATCGTCAAGACGCGCCTCGCAACCGGCGAAATGGCCGACATCTTCCAGTACAACAGCGGCTCGCTCTTTCAGGCGCTGAAGCCGCAGGAAACGATGGCCGACCTCTCCGACCTCCCTTCCGAGGCGGGCATTCTCGATAGCTTCAAAAAGGTCGTTACGGGTCCGGACGGCCATGTGCGCGGGATTCCGTTCGGTCCGGCCATGGGTGGCGGCATCTTCTACAATCGCAAGATCTACGCCGAGCTCGGCCTGACCCCGCCCAAGACCTGGGCCGAGTTCATGGCCAACAACGAGAAGATCAAGGCAGCCGGCAAGGTCGCTGTCGCCCAGACTTACGGGACGACGTGGACATCGCAATTGTTCGTCCTTGCCGACTTCTACAATGTCCAGGCGGAAGTCCCGAATTTTGCGGCCGATTACACCGCAAACAAGATCAAGTATGCCAACACACCGGCTGCCCTCAACGGCTTCGAACACCTCGAAGAGGTAGCCAAAGCAGGTCTGTTCAACGCCGATTTCGGTGCTGCAACCTTCGATGACGGCATGCGCATGGTCGCGACCGGCGAAGCTGCGCACTATCCGAACCTGACTTTCGGGATCGGCAACGTTCAGCAGAACTTCCCCGACAACCTCAAGGATCTGGGCTTCTTTGCCCAGCCCGGAGCCGACGCCAGCAAGAACGGCCTGACGGTCTGGATGCCGGCAGCACTCTACGTCTCGTCTAAGTCGCAGAATGTCGAAGAGGCAAAGAAATTCCTGGACTTCATCGCCTCCAAGGAAGCCTGCGATCTGATGGCCAAGGCCGTTCCGTCGGGCCCGTATCTGGTCAAGGGATGCGAACTTCCGAAGGACATTCCGCCTGTTGTGGCTGACATGCTCCCCTACTTCGAGACGGAAGGCCGCACCGGACCCGCGCTTGAATTCCTGTCGCCGGTCAAGGGACCCGCACTGGAACAGATCACCGTAGAAGTCGGAACGGGCATTCGCTCGGCGAAGGACGCCGCCGCCCTCTACGACCAGGATGTCGAGAAGCAGGCCAAGCAGCTCGGCCTGCCGAACTGGTAACCTCCCAGCCGGTCCCCCGCCTGACCTCAGTCAGGTGGGGGAAGCTTCAAGGTATCCCCATGACCCGCAAATCGCCTTATCCCTACTGGTTCGTGTTGCCGGCCGCGGTCGTATTCACGGTCCTCTTTCTCGCCCCGACGATTGCCTCGTTCTGGTTCAGCTTGACCCGCTGGGACCTTTTCAGCACGCAGTTCATCGGGTTTGAGAACTACCGACAGTTCTTTCGCGAACCCTTCCTGATCCAGGGGCTTATAAACACGGTCATCTACGCGATCCTGACCTCAGGCACGAAGACGGTCCTTGGACTGCTTCTGGCAGTGCTGTTGACGTCAGGAATATGGGCGCAAGGCCTGCTTCGGACGGTAATCTTCTTTCCCGTGCTCGTCTCGACGATCGGCGTCGGGATCACCTTTTCCGTGCTCATGCACCCAACCCGCGGGATCATCAATGTCGCCCTGGCCGCGATCGGGATACATGGCCCGGGCTGGCTCACCGATCCGGCGCTGGCGCTCTACTCGATCGTATTCGTCGATCTCTGGAAAGGGATCGGACTGGCCGCGGTCATCTTTATCGCCGGACTTGCGTCGATCAGCCCCGATTACTACGAGGCCGCAAGGATCGACGGCGCGACCCGCCGACAAATGTTCTTCCGGGTTACCGTGCCGCTGGTGAAACCGGCCACCGTGACCGTTGTCACACTGTCGCTTATCGGCGGGCTGCGCAGTTTCGACCTGATATGGGCGATGACCCGCGGCGGTCCGGGTTTTTCCTCGGACGTGCTGGCGAGCGTGATCTACAAGCAGTATCAGGCTGGCTTCTACGGCCTCTCGACGGCCGGCAACGTCATCCTGTTTCTCCTGATCGCCTTGATCGTGCTGCCGATGACGGCATGGTTCAATCGCAAGGAGGTGGACCTATGAACCGCCGTCAGCTTTACACCGGCATCACGGCGCTGCTTGCCTCCGGCGTGATCTTCGTGCTGCCGTTCCTTTTCATCTTCGTCACGGCTGCCAAGACCAAGCAGGACGCAGCGACGCTGACCTTCAGCCTGCCCCGCGAATGGCATCTCTGGCAGAATTTCATGGAGGTTGTGCAGACTCGCAACTATATGCTTCTGCTCGCCTACTTCAACTCGACCGTCATCACGGTGGTCGCGGTCACGCTGCTCGTGCTGTTCGGCGCCATGGTTGGCTACGTCCTGCAACGCCGTCCTTCGCGCTGGAATACCGTGATCTACGGGGCCGTTCTTGCTGGCCTCATGATCCCTCCGGCCGTTGTCCCGACCATCTGGGTCCTGCAATCGCTCGGACTGTTCAAGACGATCTCGGGGATGATCCTCATTCAGGTCGCCTATGGCCTTGCTTTTACCGTGCTGCTGTTTCGCAGTTTCATCGCCACCATTCCACGTGACCTCGATGAAGCCGCCATCATCGACGGCGCAAAGCCTCTGCAGATCTTCTTCCGGGTCGTCCTGCCACTTCTGAAACCGGTCACGGTGACAGTCATCGTCGTGCAGTCCATCGCGATCTTCAACGATTTCACGAACCCGCTCTACTACCTGCCGGGTCGCGAGAACGTGACGGTGCAGTTGACGCTCTATAACTTCCAGGGGCAGTTCCAGACCCAGTTCAATCTCCTCTTCATGAACATCCTGCTGGTCACCATTCCGCCCCTCATCGTTTTCGTATTTTTCAACCGGCAGATCGTGGCAGGCATGACTGCCGGCGCCGTGAAGGGATAAGTCATGACATCAGTCGTTCTTGAAGATGTCCGCAAAAGCTTTGGCAGCCTCGACGTGATAAAGGGCGTCGATCTGACGATCGAGGCTGGCGAGTTCTGCGTGTTTGTCGGTCCTTCCGGCTGCGGAAAATCAACGCTGCTGCGCATCATCTCCGGCCTCGAAACGTCCACCTCGGGCAAGATCCTTATTGGTGGCAAGGATGTCACGGAAGCCGAGCCTTCCCAGCGCGGCATCGCCATGGTCTTTCAGTCCTATGCACTTTATCCGCATCTGACCGTGGCCGAGAATATCGGTTTCGGCCTGTCGCTCGCACGCCGCCCGAAGGCCGAAATCGCCGAGAAGGTGAAGCAGACCGCAGACATCCTGCAGCTCTCGCATCTGCTCGATCGCAAGCCGAAGGCTCTCTCCGGCGGCCAGCGCCAGCGCGTAGCGATCGGCCGTGCCATCATCCGCAATCCACAGGTGTTCCTGTTCGACGAACCGCTTTCGAACCTCGACGCCTCGTTGCGTTCGCAGATGCGCCTCGAGCTCACGGAACTGCACGCGAAGCTCGGAGCCACGATGATCTATGTCACGCACGACCAGGTCGAGGCGATGACGATGGCCGACAAGATCGTTGTCCTGAACGGCGGCAAGGTCGAGCAGGTCGGCAGTCCGATGACGCTCTACAACAACCCCGCTTCGCCCTTCGTCGCCGGCTTTATCGGCTCACCGAAGATGAACCTCTTCGATGGCGAGATCGCGGAAAAAGAGGGCTGCAAGACCTACGGCATCAGGCCTGAGCACATTACGCTTTCGGAAAACGAGGGGAAATGGCGCGGAAAGGTCAGGCATATCGAAAGGCTCGGCGCCGACACGGTGGTTTTTCTGGACGCCGATCGGCTGCCGTCTCTCGTCGCCAGAACGGATGGAGATCGGCCGCTGTCGATCGGCCAGACGCTCTTTGCCTCGCCAGTTCAAGGAAAAGAACACCGGTTCTCTCAATAGCATCCACTGCTGGCGCCAAGGCTCCCAAAACTTGTTTGGGAGCCTTGATACCGCCCGGCATCGAAGATCGTCAGATGACGGCTGTCGCGAGGATTTCGAGCCGGATGCCCGCGGACAAAAGGTTGGTGACTACGGTCGCCCGGACCGGGAATTTCTCTTTGAAAAACTCCCGGTACACCGCGTTGAAACCCGGCGCGTCGGTGCGATCGATCAGATAGACCTGAACCTGTACGACATCGGATAGACCTCCCCCGGTAGCTTCAAGAGCCTGACGCAGGTTCAGAAGGGCTTGCCGCGTTTGCTCTTCGATACTGCCCGTCACCAGTTCGCCGGTTTCCGGTATTTTGGCGATATGGGCGGAGCGCACGATGCGACCAGCCTTGACGGTGCCGCTGAGAGGCGCTTTCGATGCAGTGATACCGGTTTGGACTTTCTCGAACATCTGATCAATTTCCCGACGGCTGGCCGGCGTTACCGAGCACCGCGTGAGCGAGAATTTCGATGCGAAGCCCCTCCGACAGGAGTTCCTTGACGACGACTGTCGCGCGTACGGGATAAGGCTCCTTGAAGAACTCGGCATAGACCTTGTTCATTCCCGCTGAATCCGTCTTCTCGACGAGAAAGACCTGGACCTGCACGACATCCGCCAGCGTACCACCGGCCGCACGGATCGCGATATCGAGGTTCTGCAGCGTGCGGCGCGTCTGCATTTCAATATCGCCGAGCACAAGCTCACCGGTAACTGGATGCTCGGAAATATGAACCGACCAGACGAGATTACCGGCGCGAACCACTTCGCTGACCGGAATATCCGCCGGTTCTGACCCGGTATCGATGACGTCAAACATTATCTATTCTCCTTATCGTTCGCGCTCGAAGCCGCTGAAAAACGCGGCAAGCGACGTGCCTATACTATCAAGGTTATAGCCGCCCTCCTGCACGATCACCGTCGGCAGGTTCATGGCGGCAAAGAGACCGCCGATCGCACGGAAGCCGTCATCCGTCACCTTGAAGGGTGAAAGTGGATCGCACCCGTGTGCGTCCCAGCCAGCGGAAAGCACCAGCGCCTCGGCGCCAAAAGCGCATAGTGCGTTCGCCAAGACAGTGTTGGCTGCGGCGAAAGCCGCGTCGTTGGCGCCAGCTTCGAGTGCTATGTTCAGGGTCGTATCGAGACCGGCACCTTTGCCGCGCTCGTGCGCAAATCCGCTGAAATATGGATAGCAGCCAGCAGGATCTGCATGAACCGATCCAAAGAAGACTTCGGGCCGCTCCACGAAAATCGATTGTGTTCCATCGCCATGGTGCATGTCGAAATCGATGACCGCGACGCGTTTGAAGCCCTTCAGGAGCGTCTCTGCCGCGATCGCTGCGTTGTTGAAGTAGCAGAAACCATTGGCGCGATCGCGATAGGCGTGATGTCCCGGCGGCCTGGACAAGGCGAAGGCATGTCCTTTCCCCTCCAGGACGGCTGCGGCAGCGCTGACGGCCGCTTGCGCGCTCCAGTATGCGGCCTCGTATGTTCCTTCTGCCACCGGACAGGAGAGGTCACCGAGATAGAGGCCCGCCTGCGCGTTGACCTTACCTTTCTCGATCAGGTCGCGGCTCACCGACGCGCGATCGTGCGGAAACACGTTCGGCATGACGTCGTGCGCGAACCCTGCCTCGCGCCAACGACGATGCGCCTCGCGCAACCAGGCGACATAGTCCGCATCATGCACGGCGAGGATCGGCGCCAATCCGTGATCGTCAGGTGCGAGAACGTCGGCTCCGGCATCGATCAGCGCTGCCGTCAGTCGCTCGGTGCGCGCTGCGGTTTCCTGGGGCGGGATGAACGCACCATTATAGAACGAACGCTCTGGCCGATGTGCGGCCTGACGCGGCGAGAAATAGGCTTTCATTGCATTCTCATTGCGGCCGGTTGTCGAAGCGGGTCACGAATTTCGTGTTGAGATAGCCGTCGAACGTTTCCGTGCCGCCCTCGCTGCCATGGCCACTGTCGTTGATCCCGCCGAACGGCGTTTCAGGCAGGGCCAGACCGAAGTGGTTGATGCTGACCATGCCAGCGGCAAGCGCCTGCGATGCGTGCTGCGCCCGGCTGCTGGAACCGGTGAAGACGTAGGAGGCGAGACCGAAAGGCAGGCCGTTGGCGCGCCGGATGACCTCTTCGAAATCGTTGAACGGTGTCACGGCGGCGATCGGGCCGAAAGGCTCGTCGTTCATCAGCTTCAGCGCATCGGTGCCACCCGCGACAACCGTGGGAGCGTAGAAGAAGCCGGCATTGCCGATGCGTTCCCCACCCGTCACGATTTCGGCGCCCTGTTCACGGGCGTCGCGAACGAAATCCTCCATGCTGGTCACCCGTCTGCCATGGCAGAGCGGCCCCATCTGGACGCCCTCGTCGAAGCCGTTTCCGACCTTGGTGGCGGCGATCTTCTCGGCGAACCGAGCGAGAAAACGATCGTGCGCCTTCGCCTGCACATAGAAACGGGTCGGTGAAATGCAGACCTGGCCGGCATTGCGCACCTTCTGCGCAGCGAGTGCGTCCGCCGAGGCATCGATATCAGCATCGTCGAAGACGATGACCGGAGCGTGTCCACCAAGCTCCATCGTTGAACGCTTCATGTGCCGCCCAGCAAGGGCGGCGAGCACCTTTCCGACCTCTACCGACCCGGTGAAGGAAATCTTCTTGACGTCAGGGGCAGCCAGAAGTGTCTCGGAAATATGCGCGGACGAACCCCAGACGATGTTGAGGCAACCGTCGGGCAAGCCCGCCTCCTGCATGAGCCTTGCGATCGAGACCGTCGAAGACGGCGATTCCGCCGGGCCTTTCAGGATGATGGTGCAACCGCTCGCCAAGGCCGCCACGACCTTGCGCAAAGCCTGGCTGAAGGGGAAGTTCCAGGGCGTGAAGGCGATGCAGACGCCGACAGGCTCCCGCGTCACAAGCTGCTGCACACGCGGATCGCGAGAGGGGATGATCCGGCCATAGATGCGGCGTGCTTCTTCGGCGTGCCAGTCGGCATGATCAGCCGCGAAGCGGATTTCACCGACAGCTTCGGCCAGCGGCTTGCCCTGATCGCGCGTCATGCTGGCGCCGATTTCCTCGGCATGCTCGCGCGCGAGCTCGGCAAAGCGCCGCAGGATTCGGCCGCGATCAAGCGGCGAACGGTCCTTCCAGCTCTCGAATGCGCGTTGCGCCGAACTTACGGCCTGCGAGAGATCTGCGTCGGTTGCATGCGGCAGATGACCGATGATCTGGCCCGTGGCGGGATCGCAGACATCCTGGCTCCGTTCCCTTTCATAGATCCAGCGTTCATCGATGAGCATGCCCAGTCGCTCGTAGCCGAAGTTGCTCGTACCTGACATCTTGGCTCTCCCTCAGGCTACGTAGCCCTGCGCCCGCGCCCAGACGAGAGTATCGTCAAGCGCCGACTTCATACGTCCGATCAGATCATCGACCTGCTCTTCGGTGATGATCATCGCCGGGCAGAGGCTGACCATGTCGCCGAGGCCACGGGTGATGACGCCGCGCTCGGTCGCGAACTTGCCAGCATGGTTGGCCACCGCCCAGGCAGGCGGGAAGCTTTCCTTCGTCGACTTGTCCTTGACAAATTCCAGGCCGGCGACGAGACCGACGCCACGGGCTTCGCCGATCAGTGGATGCTCGCCGAGCTTCCTGATGCCCTCCTGGAACCGAGGGGCGACTTTGCGGACATGCGCGACGATGTCGATCTCCTGATAGATCGTGAGTGCCTCCAGCGCCACCGCTGCCGCCACCGGATGGCCGCCATAGGTGTAGCCGTGGGAGAACGTCCCGATCTTGCGGCTCTGATCAACAAGCGCATCGGCGATCTTCTGGTTTATCATCAGCGCAGAGATCGGCATGTAAGCAGCCGAGAGCTGTTTGGCGCAGCTGATCATGTCGGGCTTGATTCCGTAGGTTTCGGAACCGAACATATTGCCAGTGCGCCCGAAGCCGCAGATGACCTCGTCAGCCACCAAGAGGATGTCGTATTTCTTCAGAACTGCCTGGATCTTCTCGAAATAGGTCTTCGGCGGCGTGATCACGCCGCCAGACACCATGACGGGCTCAGCGAAGAATGCCGCGATCGTTTCAGGACCTTCGGCCAGGATCATGGCCTCGAGATTGCCCGCAAGCCGGGTCGCGAAGTGCTCTTCGCTCTCGCCGGGCTCTGCGAAGCGCCAATAGTGCGGGCAATCGGTGTGCAGGATGTTTGCGATCGGCAGATCGAAGTCACGATGGTTGAAGGGCAGACCCGTCAGGCTGGCCGTCGCGACCGTCACGCCATGATAGGCCTTGCGCCGCGAGATGATCTTCTTTTTCTCCGGCCGCCCCATCGCGTTGTTGTAGTACCAGATCAGCTTGATTGCCGTATCGTTCGCCTCGGAACCGGAGCCCGCGAAGAAGACCTTCGACATCGGAACCGGCGCCATCGACAGGAGCTTTTCGGCAAGCCGAATGCCGGGTTCCGTCGATTTGTGCGCGAAGGCATGGTAGAACGGCATCGTCTTCAATTGGCGCGTCGCCGCCTCGACAAGCCGTGGCTCGCTGAAGCCGAGGCCAGCGCAGAAGAGGCCGGCAAGCCCCTCGATATAGCGCTTGCCTTCATCGTCGAAGACGTAGATCCCCTCGCCGCCCGTGATCACATGCGGCCCAACCTCCTGGTGCACAGCAAGGTTCGTGTAGGGATGAACCAGTGTCTCCTTGTCCAGGGCGTGGAGAGAATTCGGACGATCGTTCATGGCAGGCTCCATAAGGAATGCTGTGGTGTTCTTGAACTATTACTTAGGCGATGACGTGAACGTCCTCGCTGCGCCAGGTCACGTGACATTCGGAAACGCCATCGAGCTTGCGCGCATCGACGCCCGGCACCCGCATGCGGATCGCTTGTGCCCCGAGCTTGCCGATGACGAGGAGGTTGTCGCCGTAGTTGATAGTCGTTTCGATCTTCAGTGGTTGGCGGCTCGATCGAGCGTCGTCGCTGATACGGATCATCTCCGGTCGCAGCAGAAGATCTGCCTTGCGATTGCGCTCGGCGGCAGCTGCCTTCGTTTCGACGATTCCGACCGACGTTTCGAAACGACCATCGCCTAGCGACGCGGCCGAAATGATGTTGCTGTCCCCGATGAAGGACGCAACGAACCGCGTTTTCGGAGCGAAGTAGATTTCGTTCGGCGTCCCGATCTGCTCGATCCGCCCCTGATTGAAAACAGCGATGCGGTCGGACATCGTCATGGCTTCCGTCTGGTCGTGGGTCACGTAAACCATCGTAACGCCAAGATCCTTGTGGATGCGCTTCAGCTCCACCTGCATGTGCTCGCGCAGCGCCTTGTCGAGAGCTCCAAGCGGTTCATCAAGCAGAATAACATCGGGCTGGAAGACGAGAGCTCGTGCCAGCGCGACGCGCTGCTGCTGGCCACCCGAAAGCTCGGACGGGACGCGCTTTTCAAAACCCTGGAGGCCGACCTTGGCGAGCGCTTCGCGCGAGCGCCGCTCCTTCTCCATCTTTTCCAACCCGCGCATCCGCAGCGGAAATGCTACATTGTCGGCGATGCTCATATGCGGAAAAAGCGCGTAGTTCTGGAAGACCATTCCGATGTTGCGCTTGTGCGGCGGCAGGTTGTCTATGGCGCGGTCACCTAAGCGGATCTCGCCGCTTGTCGGATGCTGGAAGCCAGCAATCATCATCAGCGTGGTCGTCTTGCCGGAGCCGGACGGTCCCAGAAAGGAAACAAATTCTCCGGCCTTGATGTCGAGCGAAACATCGTCGGCAGCCATGTGCTTGCCGTCATAGGTCTTGTTGACATTTCGAAGCGTGAGGGAACGGGCGTTCATGGCTTTGCTCCTAATCAGGATGCCGCAGCGGCAGGTTGGGTGGCGCCGTTTGGTTCCGCGCTGTCGGCGGACCGCTTGGGGCGGCGCATGATTTGTGGCGCGAGCCAGATGCAGATCCCGGCGAGCACGAGCAGGAAGAGGAACGATGATGCCGCCGAAATGGTCGGGTCTGCCTCCTGGCGAACGGCGTTGAACATCTGGCGCGGCAGTGTTGCCTTGTCACGACCGGAGATGAATAGAGAGATCACGGCTTCGTCGAAGGAAGCAATGAAGGCAAACAGCCCGGCCACGGAGAATGCCGGGCGCAGGATCGGGAAGGTGATCAGGCGAAACGTCGTGAACGGCGAAGCGCCGAGGCTCATCGCAGCGCGTTCGACCGACTGGTCAAATCCCTTGAGCGCCGCCGTAAGGATCAGCGTCGACATCGGCATCGCGATACAGCTGTGCGCGAGGATGACACCGACATAGCTCTGCACCAGATGCAGCTTCCCGAAGTACATGTAGTAGCCGAGCGCCATGACGATCGTCGGAACGATCATCGGCAGCATGATCAAGAGATTCAACAGCCCGCGACCGACGAAGATGTGGCGCACGAGGGCAAAGGACGCCGGCACGGCCACCACCATCGTCACGCAGACGGTGCCGATGCCGATGATCAGGCTGTTGACGAGCGGCTGTGTCCAGTTCGGATCGGAGAAGAAGCGCGCATAGTTGGCCAGCGTGTAGCTCGGCGGCGGAAACGCCAGCGAAGCAGAAGAGCTCAGCGACATCGGCAAGACGACGAACATCGGCGCCGCGACGATGGCAATGATCACGAGTGCGAGTGCACGGACCCAGGGACTCATCGGTCACCTCCTGCCCACAGTCGGTCGAGACCGAAGAAGCGATTATAGACGGCATAGATTGCAAGCGTGAGTGCGAGCAGCACAATGGAGATTGCGGCGCCGAGGCCAAAATCGAGGGTTTGTTCGATCTGGTCACCGATGATGCCGGCGATCATCTGGTCGCGCGGGCTGCCTAGCAGCACCGGCATGACGTAGAAGCCGAGGCACGAAATGAAAACCAGAGTACAACCGTTGACGATACCTGGCGCACTCAATGGCAGATAGACGGTCGTGAAGGCACGCAGAGGGTTTGCACCGAGGTTCTGGGCTGCTCTCATGTAAAGCGGATCGATGCGCTTCATCACAGCATAGAGCGACATGGTCATGAACGGGATCAGCGCATGCGTCATGGCAAGGGTCGCGCTGAATGTCGTGTAGAGAAGCTTCGGGGCCGGATTCCACCCGAGCCAGACAAGCAAGGCGGTCACGGGGCCCTGATTGCCGAGGATGACCATCCAGGCGTAGGTGCGAACCAGATAGCTGGTCCAGAAGGACATCGCGATCAGCGTCAGCAGAAACATCGCGAGACGCCTTGAACCGTTCGCCGCGGCGTAGGCCAGCGGATAGGAAAACAGCAAGGCCAGCACGGTGACCATGAAGGCAGTCTTGAAGGTCTGCAGCAGGACCGAAGCGAATAGGCTGGAATGGGTGAGACGCGCAAAATTCTGCAAGCCGAAGGCCGGTTGCGAGATGCTCATCCACCCGACATAGCCGAGCGGCACCAGAAAGAAGACCGAAAGAAATATCACCGCTGGCGCCATCAGCGGTATCGGCCCTGCGACCAGGGCCGGAGACGCTCGGAGTTTCATCGCCTTGCTCCTTCATCATCGGACTGGGTTCGATCATCGAACCCAGGAGTTACGTCGAGGCGTCAGACGCAGCCAATCCCGAGGTATTGATAAGTCCGGTCCCGATGTCAGTCCGGGACCGGAACACTCATGTCAGATGCCAACCCAGCTTTCGAAGCGGCTTGTCACCTCGTCCAACTGCGGCAGCAGCTTCGCCGCATCGATCACCACGGCCTTGGCCAGGTGCTCGGGATAGGTCGGCATGTAGATCGCGACGTCCTTCGGGATGAAATCGAACGATTTCGGGTTCATCGGGCCACTCTGGTCCTTGATGCAGAACTTTGCGAGGCCTTCGGCATTGCCGGCGATATGATTGAGCAGCTTGAAGCCGTTCTCGGCGCGGGGCGAGCCCTTTGCCACCACCCAGCAACCCTTATCGATGACTGCCTGATCCCAGAGGATTTCGACCTTGTCCTTGGATCCTTCCTGCGCGGCGCGGGCATCGGAGTTCCAAACGGCTGCCATGTCGACCTCGCCGTCCAGGAGAACCTGCCGGGCCTGCGGCCCCGCGGTCCACCAAACGCGAACATCCTGCTTGACCCGATCGAGGGCAGCGAAGGCGCGATCGATGTCGAACGGAAACAGCTGATCCTTCGGAACGCCATCGGCCAGCAAGGCGAAGGTCATGACACGCACGGCATGGCGCTGCATGCTGCGGGCGCCGGGGAACTTCTGGACGTCGAAGAAATCGGCCCAAGTCTTGGGCCCGCCGTTCGGAAACTTCGACGCATTGTAAGCCATCTGGTTGGCGAATCCATGCGTCGCGACGCCGTTCTCGTAGATAGCGCCTTCCCACAACGCGGAAGCGTCGACATGCCCTTCGAGCGGCTCGATGAGGCTCGCGGCATTGGCCCGCGCAATGTCGGCAACACCGAGCGTGGTGACGTCGAATTCGTATATACCGGTGCTTGCCTGCGCCGACAGCTTGGCGAAGGAGATCGGCGAGACCGTGCGGATCTCGACACCGGTCTTCTCGGTGAAGGGATCAAACAGGTTGGCTTTTGCGGAAGCCTCCCAGTCGCCACCCCAAGTGTTGACGTAAAGTACGTTCTCCTCGGCGGTTGCGCGCCGGACGAACGGCGACGCGAGCATCGCCGCGCCGAAAAGGCCTGCCCCGAGCACAGTACGACGTGACAGGGCGGTAGCTGATGCTTTCTTGAACTCTTCCATCCGTCTTTCTCCTTATTCGAATGGTCGGTTGATTGCTGTTCCGGGAGCCGCTCGATCTGGCGACTCTTCTTGTTCTTGGATGCCTGATTTCGGAATCGGTCAGTGGTCGCGGAAAACCTCGGAATAGAGGCGCAACCAGTTGTCGCGCAGTATCTTCTTGGCCTCTTCCTGATTGAAGCCGACACGCAGCAGTGCCGGTGCCACTTCCTTCAGATTGTCGGGCTTCAGCAGCCATTCCGGTTTCGGCACCGCGCCGGGCGTTGCCGCCGAGCCCGCACCGTACTGAACCGAACGGGTCCAGCGGCCCTTGCGCATCCAGTCATAGTCGCGCTGGGTATGATTGTGCGAAATGTCGGTGCCGATGCCGACATGATCGATGCCGGCGATATCGACCGTGCGCGCCACCATTTCGCACCAGCCGTCCACGGTTGCGCAGGCGCTGTCGGGCGTGATGTTGCGGTAAGCAACGCAACCGATGACGCCGCCACGTTCGGCCAGGGCCTTGATGACCTTGTCGGACTTGTTGCGCTTGTGGGCAAAGAGGGAGGCGGCATTCGCGTGGGTGATGGCCACCGGCTTTTGCGACCACTCGATCGCATCGAGCGTCGTCTTGTCGCCAACGTGGGAGAGATCGACCAGCATGCCGACCCGGTTCATCTCGCGCACGACATCCTTGCCGAAGCGAGCCAGGCCGCTGTCGTTCTCCTCGTAGCAGGAGCCGCCAAGTTCGTTCTGGTTATTGTAGGTAAGCTGTACGACGCGAATGCCGAGCTCGGCGAAGAATTCGACGAAGGCGATGCGGTCCTCGAAGAGGTTCGAGTTCTGGTAGCCAAGCACGACCGCGAGCTTTCCGTCACGTTCGGCACGCTCGATGTCGGCGGCCGTCTTGGCGATCAGGATCAGGTCGCCGTTCTCCCGCTCCATGTCGCGCCAGCGCGCCAGAGAATCCAAGGACTCCATCGTTCCTTCCCAGAAACCGAGCGTCGGCGTGACGGCGCTATAGCCCCCGCGCTTCAGCGCCTCGAAGGATTCCCGGTTGAAATGTCCGCATTGAAGAGCATCGATAATCATGGTCTTTCCATTCAATGTTTGGCTGTCGCTGCACCGGACTTGGGTGCGTCGGCCAGAAGCAGCGAAAAGTCGGTCTCGTCCTCGTCCTGACGTCCGATCACCTTGCCGTCTGCCTCGACAATGATTGGGCCGGCATGTCGGCGCGACGTGTAGGAATCGGGCGCAAGCGCATCGGCCGAGCGATGATAGAGTTCCCACCAAAGGGCGGCATTCACGACGAGTCCGCTGCGGCGGATCGTGTCCAAGAGAGCGATCTGCGAAGGTTCTGTCGCCGGTGAAACCGTGACGGTGGCGGACGCGCCCGCCTCATCGATCGCAACGCGTGCCTGCAACGCAAAACGCTGGGCCAGTGCTTCGGCGACGCGCAGTTCGCTGATGTCGGAGACATTGCGAACGCTGACCGTTCCCTCACCGCCAACACGGAGATTATCGACAGCAAGCCCGAGCGCGGCATCGGCGACGATCCAGGCATGCTGCCCCCCGCCATCAACGCTCAATCCCGCGTCGTCGTCGAGTGAGATCGCATGCGGATCGGCAGCCTTGACCGCTTCGAGGTTGTCGCTCACCCGGGAAAACCCGCCGAGGCCAAGGGCCGCCGAATAGAGGGCGCAGTCCCGCAGAGCGGGAACGAGGCCCGGTTCCACACGGGTCACCTGAACGAGACGCTCGAACACCATGCGCATTTCGCGCAGGCTGACGGTCAGCGACGAGGAGGGATTGGACTGGCAAGTGCTCATAGGTTTGGCTCCGAGGGGTAGAACCACTGGTCGTCAGCGGTTCCGTTGGCGATGTCCTCCGGGATCGGAGCGCCGTGGAACAGGACGCCACGCAGGTTGCGGTCGAGGAAGTCGCGGGTCTTGTCGATGCCGTGAATGCCGACGTTGAGAAGGCGGGTGATGTGAGCGGGCGTGAAGGCGCCGCTCATGATATCGGCGTGTGGCGAATGCAGGCTGGTGCCGGCGAGCGCCTGAACGCGGGTGACGATCGCGCGGTGCTGCGGGTGCGCAAGCAGGAACCGCGCGGTGCTGAGCGACGGATCGACGGCCGCAAGATCGTGGTCGAGCGCCACGACCAGCCTCGGAAGATCGAGACCTAGATTGACGACGTCCTCGCCGACCTCAGCGGCAGGCCCGCGGCGCGGTTCTTCCGCCGTCACCGACTTGTACCAGACGTAACGCTTGTCTGCCGCGATATCGAGATCGAGGCGGAAGGCCCAGGCGTAATCGTTGCGCAGGATATCGCGAAGCCGGCCGACCGGCATTTCCGGGCGCCCCGTCAGCTCCTCGTCGATGACAAGGCCGTCGACGAGCGCATCGGCGTCCTCGGGGACGAGTTCGATCAGCAGCGAATGCAGCGTCTCCATAGCCTCCGCATGGACGCGTCCCTCAAGCGATGCAGCCAGATCGGCGAAGGGCTCGGCTGCGAAGCGGTTGCCGGCCCGCCAACGATCGAGAAGATCGGCAACGGCGCGGCGGATGACCTGCAATTCCTCGGCCAGAACGTCCGAGCGGGTAAAGTTTTCATAGGCCGCCCGGTCCTGGGTGCGGAAGGTAATCGCCTTTTCGACCAGCGCGAGCAGCTTGGCGATCTCGGACCCTTCGTCGTCAGGCATCACTGCCTTTGCGCGGGCGATCGCTTCCTCGCGAATGAAGAGCCAGCGTTCGATGAGGCGCGGATGATTGTTAACAAACAGCATGAGGCCAAGCGCCGAGCCGTTGCCGACGCCGAGGAAACGACGAAGATCCTTAGCCATCGCCGGCGCCTGCGGCGATGCCAGCCGAACGAGATGCTGGAGGAGATCCTGTGCGAACACGCGCATCATGTAGGCGCATAGCATCTGCGCGGCGAGCGACCAGCGCAACGGATGATCGCCTTCGTAGGCGAGGAACGTCTTGGTGCCGAAGGTGCCGTTGCCGTCGAGGCCGGTATTGCGCATGAGGTAGCAGGTCTGCGCCAGTTCGGCGACGTCAGGCTGACGCCCAGCCTGCAGCGCTTGCTTCGCACTTTCGAAGAACCGACCACTGCGATTGGAGCGGCACCAGATCAGCGTGCCGGGCGTGGCGCGACCTTCGTAGAGCTTCGGAAGCTCCGCGCGGGTCGTCTCGAAATCCGCTTGGCTCATATCGCCTTCGACCAGAGCCCCCATCATATCCCAGGAGCGGCCGATGATGCGGCCCGTGCGGCCATGCGGCGAGGGCTCAAAGGAGTAGACGGGGAATGAAAAACGCCAGCCGCCGATATCGATACGGTATTCCGCGACGCCATTGCCCTTTTCATCGATGTCGAAACGCTTGCAGATGATCTGCCAGCGGCCACGGACGGCGCGGCCAACCAGGGCCCGCGAGGCGCTGATGCGCGACGGCTGTATGGCGGCAAGCCGCTCGGGCTCCATCATCTCGGAGGCCGAACGCATCAGCCGCGTGATGCGGTAGGCGTCCGATTCCGGAGCGGGTTTCTTCATGGCGGTCATGCTTATTGTTCTCCTCGCATGCGACCGGAACTGGCTGCCGCTGCAGCGATAACGATCCGCGCGCATTTTTCAGTATCAAAACCAGTAAAGGGGCCGGATAGCGCCAGCGCGCCGACGCACTCGCCCTGCGCATCCAGAAGCGGAGCCGCGACGGCCGATACCGTACGGGGCCCTTCAACCTCGGAGATCGCGTAGCCCTGCGAACGAACCTGGGCGATCACCTCATCCTCCGGCAGGCTCACGCCCTGCACCCTCAGTCGCTCGACCACCTCAGGGCGTGCGTGAGAAACCAGCACCCTGCCGAAGGCGGTGCGATCCAGCCGAAGATGAGCGCCGACCTTGAGATCGGCACGCAGCACGCCGCGAGACTCAACGCGACGAACGATGACGGCGTCCCTGCCATCGAGGATGGCGAGCGAGGCGGTTTCCCCGCTCTGCGTCACCATCTCCTCCAGCACGCCCGCGAACCGTGCGCCGAGGTTGGATTGTTCAAGGGCCATGGCCGCGTGGCTGACAACCCGAAGGCTCAATCGATAACGACCATCCTGGGTTTGCTCGAGCCAGCCGGCCTCCACGAGGGTGACGAGACGTTGATGGGCGGCACCACGCGCTTCCTCGAGATGTCGAGCGACATCGGCAAGACGCAAGGGTTCCGGCGCTGCAGCAACGCAATCGAATGCGGCAAGGGTCTTCAAGACTGACGTCAGCGGCTTCACTGCCATTTTTTTGCTCCTTGCCTCTTGTCCAACATTACAAGACAATGTACATTTATATTGGACTTTCGTTTTGATCTTTGTCAACCCGTTTCCTTGCCGGACGGGACAAATTGGCGATTGAGGCCCTGTGCAGGCATCGGGACGGCGTGGCGGGCGCTGTCGCTCACGCGCTTAAAAGCTCGTTATTTCCGGTGGTTACGGCAGATTAATTGTCTTGGAGACGAGACGGCAATGATGCCGTGGTTTTGTGGAGGATCCCGCACTTACGGAGCCCCAGAAGCGCGATCTCGTGATCATCGCCTCGTCCCGGAGAGCAAGAGATTCTATTCCCGACAAGAATATTGGGATGGTGCGCGTTGTTTAGTCTATAAATTTTATGGACTAATGAGCGAAGTCAAGTTCGAGGTTCCAATGCGAATTTTCCGCACCACTACATTCCGTCTTGTCGCGGCAAGCGCGATCCCTCTCGTCGCTGGTGCGGCGATTTGCGTCTGCCCGCTCCAGACTCCCGACTGGATCTGGGCGCTGCCGATCGCGCTGGGTGTGGTTCTTCTGATATTTGCGCTCGGTCGCGTCGAACGGCACCCATCGCATTGGGGAAGAGCACCGTGGAATTCAAACTCCAGGTGATCCGCCCTCGGCGATCAACGCTCCAGCGCTGTCCGTGCCCTGGCCACGATCGCATCGATCGTCACGCGCAGACGCGGCAGGACGATCGGGCTGGATTTCCAGATGGCGTGAACCGGCAAATGGCCTGCGATCGCATCATCCAGCACGGTAACGATGCGTCCCTCATCGATCTCTCTCTGAACGGCCCAGCAAGGCATAAGCCCCATTCCCCGACCGTCCCTTATGGCACTGAGCGTCAGCAAGCTTCCGGCCAGCAGGAGACGGGTAGGAGGCATCCAACTGAACAGTTCTCCATCGGCCCGCTGGAACTGCCATGGAACGGGGGTGCCATTGCGTGCGTTGCCAATCAGGTCATGGCCGAGAAGAGCGTCGACCGTGTGCGGCACCGAACGTCCGGCAAGGTAATCCGCAGAAGCGCATAGAGCGATCCTCTGGACTCCCAAACGTCTCGCGACGAGACCCGAGACATCAGGCAAATCACCAATTCTCACGGCAACATCGGCGGCCCCAGCAAGCAGATCCGCAGCGTCGGTCGACGTGGCTATGCTGAAGTGCAGTTCCGGCCAGACCTTCGTCAGATCGTAAAGAGCCGGTGCAACGACCTGCGCGCCAAATAGCGGAGGCAGACTGACCCGTACTGTGCCCGCCGGCTTGCCCGAGAGATTGCGCAATGCTGCCTCGGTCTGTTCGATCGTCTCCCGGGCAGACCGACAGACGTCCTGATAGGCAATCCCCTCTTCCGTGAGCGTCAGATGGCGGGTGGTGCGCGCGAAAAGAACGACAGACAGACGCTGCTCCAGTCGGGCTATCGCCTTGGCCACAGCCGACGCCGAAAGCGCCAGCTTGCGGGAAGCCACGACAAAGCTCCCTGCCTCGCAGACTTCGAGAAATATGCCGATATCGTCGCCTGGTCGATGAGTCATCACGGCAATTTAATGAACCTGGTTCCTGAAACAACGGAATTCTTGTCGCTTTAAAGCACTGCTGTTCGCGAATAGCATTTGCGTCATGGACAAGAAACGCACCTACGCAATCATCGGAGGCAGCAGCGGCATCGGTTTCGCGCTGGCTCGCAAACTCACCGAAAGAGGCGACCGCGTGCTGATTGGCGGGCGCTCGTCGGAGCGGCTGACATCGGCGGTCAATTCACTGGGGCCGCTGGCGACAGGAAAGACAGTGGATGTTACCGACCGCCAGTCGATCACCCTGTTCTTTTCAGATTCACCAAGCCTGAGCGGGATATTTACCCCTGCTGCATCGTACAATACCGGCACGTTTCGCGATGGATCTCTCGATACCAGCGAGGATCTCTTTCGAGCGAAATTCTGGTCTCAATACTGGGCGATCCACGAAGCCCTTCCCTATCTGCGACCCGACGCCGCCGTCGTCCTGATGTCAGGCGCGGCCTCGGTCCGGCCAATCGGAGCTCCGGCCTACGCGGCCTGCAATTCGGCGCTCGAAGGGCTTGCCCGCGGCCTTGCCATGGAAATAAAGCCGATCAGGGTGAACTGCCTATCGCCAGGCACGACAGACAGTGAGCTCTGGCGCAACCGACCTGCCGATGTTCGGGAGCCTGCTTACGATTATTGGAGCAAAATCTGCATTGCCGGGCGTCCCGCATCCTCGAAAGAGCAGGCCCACGCGGCACTCTTTCTTTTAGACAATACCAACATGACGGGAAGCACGCTTTTTTGCGACGGTGGCTACACCTTGCGCTGACAGCCTGAACCCTCAGGGAACCGCCAGAAATTGGCGGTTCCGGCGTTCACTGTATCAATCACAAACACGCACGCTTTCGACGTGCCAACCGCCATCATAGGCGTCACGCACCTGGCGGTCCTCATACCAGCAGCGCGGGCGTGGCGGCGGGTCGTAGTATCTCGGCTCGTTGTTGTTGGCGATGGCACCGCCGACCAGACCGCCAATCACACCAGCAGCCAGCCCGCCAGCGACAGCCGCGCCGTCATCGTGGTGATGGTGGGACCGCGCAAACGCCGCGTCCACCTGACCTAATCCAGCGCTCGCGACGACTGTGGCGATGACTGCTGACAGAACAATGTTTTTCATTGTTTCTCTCCATGCCTGAGGCTGCCTCCCCTGATCAGGAATCGACCGCCTGTTGAACTTTGCCCATGACACCTTCGCACAGGGTCGGGGTGCCAAATCATTGGGCGTTGCTGATGACAAACGCCGGAAGACCCCCAAATTGTTCCATGCGGGCTGCTCGGTTAGGGTTTTGAAAGCGTAAGGAACAAATCAATAGCCCGCGCGTGCGGTTCTACTTTCACTCAGGCCCTGGCATCTTCTGAACTCGCGTTTAACGCGAGTATTTTGACAGTCACTTGGAACTGGCTTCTTCCGCTTAACCTTTCGGCCACTCTCACTTGGAGTTGTCCGAAGCCGTCTGGCCAAGGCTGATCACCCATACCACTTTCATCGAAACTAACGGCGAGATGAAGCTGCAGGTAAAGCCCGTGTACGTCACCGCTATGCGATCTGATCAACTCGGCCTCCTCCGAAAATGTGTTACATATCAACGAGCATCTTCCGACTTGCTTGATCGGCCGTCTCGCCGCTCGATAAGCACACAGTGTTCGGGGCTTCGGCGTAGGGCTTCACCACCAGTTTAATGGGTCGTTTGGCAACCTATTTCGAAGGTAGCTGCAGCCGGCGCTTTGCGGTCGTCAGCGCGACCATTTTAGCTCACTCTTGGAACTGTCGGTTGCATCGACCGCAACTCTAGCAACAAGCGGAGAACACATTGCTAAGAACGAGCCTTCGGTCGCCGGCGCGACCTTCTCACGGCATGTTCAATCTTTTGAAAGCTGGTTTTCTTGGCATCGGGGTGACCAGCTGCATTCTCAATGTGCTAGCGCTCACCGGCTCTTTCTTCATGCTACAGGTGTATGACCGCGTCATCCCAAGCCACAGCCTTCCGACGCTGGTGGGGCTGGTCGTCATCGTCGTCGTGCTCTTCGCCTTTTATTGGCTTCTCGATCTCATTCGGTCCTTGCTGCTGGGTGAGATCGGGCGGACGGCGGATGAGCGCTATAGCGCTTCTGCGTTAGCCTCACTTTCCCAGACAGCGTGCCGCAAACCATCGGCGGGGGATGGCGTACAGTCCATCCGCGACATCGATACACTGCGCGGCTTTCTATCTGGCCCCGGCCCCTGCGCATTGTTCGACATGCCGTGGATGCCGTTCTATCTCGGGCTCTGCTTTCTCTTCCATCCCTGGATCGGGGTAACGGCGACAATCGGCGCCGCGATCATTGTCGGCCTTGCCTTTCTGGCAGAGATCAAGTCGCGCCAACCGACAAGGGAATCCGTCGAACTGCTCGCCGAGAGGATGGCATTCGCCCAGGCGACGCGACGTAATTCCGAAGTGATTTCCGCAATGGGCTTCGCACCGGAACTGTCCGCGCGATGGGCTGGGATCAGCCGGCGCTACCTCGACAGCCATTCTCGCGCGGGAACCGTATCCGCCACGCTCTCGACGCTATCTCGATCCGCGCGAATGCTTCTCCAGTCCGGTGTGCTCGCAGTTGGCGCCGCGCTCGTCGTCCGCCAGGAAGCCACCGGCGGCATCATGATTGCAAGCTCGATCCTGGTCAGCCGTTCGCTTGCTCCTGTGGAACTTGCGATCGCGCACTGGAAAGGATTTGCGGCTGCCCGCCTCGCCTATTTCAGGCTGGAGCAAGAGGCGCATTCCACTCAGGAGGCGATACACGCCGTTGCGCTGCCGGCGCCCAAACAGCTGTTGGACGTCAACAACCTCCATCTCGGCGCTCCGGGTTCGGCCTCACCGATCATTCGAGGGCTATCCTTTGAAGCGAAAGCCGGCGAGGTGATCGGTGTCGTCGGTGCAAGCGCCTCGGGCAAGACGTCACTGGCGCGAGCCATGGTCAGCCTGTGGCCCGTATTCGCGGGCGATATTCGCCTGGACGGCGCCTCCCTTGCGCAATGGTCGCGTGCAGCCCTCGGTCGCCATGTCGGCTACCTTCCCCAGGATGCCTCACTATTCGACGGAACAATCGCCGAAAACATTTCCCGGTTCGACCCGGAGGCGCCGTCAGAACGTGTCATCGCGGCTGCCAAGGCGGCAGGCGTCTACGAGATGATTACCCGGTTCGCCGATGGGTTCGACACCCGGATTGGCGAGCAGGGAATGATGCTGTCAGCAGGCCAGAGACAGCGGATAGGGCTTGCAAGGGCACTCTACGGCAATCCCTTCCTCGTGGTGCTCGACGAGCCGAACTCCAATCTCGACCGCGAAGGCGAGCAAGCCCTGAGGCAGGCGATCGAGCATATCCGATCGCGCCGAGGCATCGTGCTTGTCATGACCCACCGCACAAGCGTCCTCTCCGTCTGCGACAAGGTGCTGATTCTCGAGGCCGGTCGTGCCAAGGCGTTCGGCCCCACCGCGCAGGTTCTCGGAACAGGAGCGAAGCGTACCGCCGCGACTGGATCGTTCGTCCAGCTCCTGCGGGCAGGCGGGGAGACATCACGGTGATGCAATTGGCTGGAACCACAGCGGAAAAGAAGATCCGTCACCTCACCACGCTTGCCCTTGCCGTCGTCTTCGTACTCGTATTCGTCCTTGGCGGCCTGGCAGCAACGGTCCGCATCAACAGCGCGGTGATCGCGCGAGGCGCGCTGGTTGTCGACAGCTACGTCAAGCCGGTGCAGCATCAGAAGGGTGGCGTCGTCGCGCGGATATCGGTTCGCAACGGCGATCGGGTCAGCGCCGGCCAAGTCCTCGTCCACCTCGACGACACCCAGACAAAGATCAATCTCGCGATCGTATCGCGTCGACTGGCAGAACTGGCGGCCCGGTCAGCACGCCTTACGGCGGAACGCGATGGTCGCCAGACGATCGCGTTTCCATCTTATCCCGGCAGGCTCGACGTCAATGAAACCAGATCCATAGAAAACGGCGAGCAGAGATTGTTCGACGATCGTCGCGCGTCCATGCAGGGGAAAATCGCGCAGCTGCGAGAGCGTATCCACCAGCTCGACCAGCAGGTGACAGGCCTGATGGCAGAGCAAGATGGAAAGCGTCGCGCGATCGCCGTCATCGGGAAGGAGCTTGCGAGCCTTCAACCGCTCCTCTCGCAAGGCGTCATTCCGGCCACTCGCGTCTATGCGCTGCAACGCGATCAGGCCGACCTTAGCGGTGAGCTTGGCAGCCTTCTTGCTTCCGCTGCGGAGGTCAAAGGAAAGATCGCGGAGACGGAGCTCCAGATCATCCAGCTCGGAGACGATCAGCGCAGCGATGTGTCCGACCAGCTGAAGCAGGCCGAGAGCGAAGGCAGCCAGTATCTCGAGCGCCGTGCCGCCATCGAGGACGATCTTCAACATGCCGACATAACGGCGCCGCAAGACGGCATCGTCCATCAGCTTGCGGTGCACGCGCCGGGGACTGTCATTCCGGCCGGTGACGCCATCATGCAGATCGTGCCGGATCGCGACGCGCTGGTGCCAGAGTTGAAGCTGTCGCCGCGAGATGTCGATCAGGTGGCGGTCGGGAAGGCCGTCGAACTACGCTTCTCCGCCTTCAACTATCGCACGACGCCCGAGATCACCGGAAATGTCGCATCGATCTCCGCAGAACTGACGACCGACAAGACATCAGGCCAGTCCTTCTACACGGTCCGCGTCGCGGTATCGGCAGCCGAGTGGCAACGGCTTGGCACCTTGACGCCGATTGCCGGCATGCCTGTCGAGGCGTTCATCGCGACCGGCGAGCAGACCGGGCTCGGCTATGTCGCCAAGCCATTCACAGACCAGCTTGCACGTGCGTTTCGGGAGGACTGACGCAGCCCTGGGAGGAACAACCCATCCTCAACGGATCCGAAATCGAAGGAGTTGAAAATGGCAAAATCAATCGACAATGCCGTCGGCCAGGCGCTGTACTATAGCGGTGGGTCGACAGCCTGGTTTTCGGCGAGCGGCGGAGGTGCCGTTCTGAACGGCACGGCCGGCAACGACTCGATCTGGGGTGACAGTTCGGTCAATGTAACCATGCATGGCGGAACGGGGGATGACATCTACTACCTCTATTCCGGAATAAACCGCGCGGTGGAGGAGCCGGGCGGGGGAATAGACACCATCAATACCTGGATGAATTTCTCGCTTCCCGACAACTTTGAGAACCTCACGGTAACCGGTAACGGGCGCTACGCCTTTGGTAATTCCCTGGATAACATCATCTCCGGCGCATCCGGAAGCCAGACGATCGATGGCGGCGCCGGAAACGACGTCCTGATCGGTGGCGGAGGGGCTGATACGTTCATCGTGTCCCACGGCAATGGCAGCGATCTCATTGTCGATTTCTCGAGCGACGATACCCTGCGATTGAACGGCTATGGCCTGTCGTCCTTCGAGCAGGTGCTTGCCCATTCCACGCAGGAAGGAGCCAACCTGCGGCTCGATCTGGGTGGCGGCGAAAGTCTTGTGCTGGCAAACACTCAGGCTTCCAGCCTGCAAGCCAGCCAGTTCCAATTGCCGCTCGACCGTTCGCATCTCAGCCTCACATTCGACGACGAGTTCAACAGTCTGTCGCTGCGGCATGGGGACGAAGGAACATGGGACGCGAAGTTCTGGTGGGCGCCGGAAAAGGGGAGCACGCTGCCGGGGAATGGCGAGCTGCAGTGGTACATAAACCCGGACTACGCTCCGACCGCGGCGGCAAATCCCTTTTCAGTCAGCAATGGCGTCCTCACCATCTCGGCGGAGCCAGCCTCCGAAGCGCTCCAGTCGCAGATCAATGGTTACGACTACACGTCCGGCCTGCTGAACACGCATTCGTCCTTCGCTCAGACCTACGGTTATTTCGAAATCCGGGCAGACATGCCAACGGAACAAGGTGTGTGGCCGGCATTCTGGCTGCTTCCCGAAGATGGCTCGTGGCCGCCGGAGCTCGACGTGGTGGAGATGCGCGGGCAGGATCCGAACACGGTCAATGTGACGGCGCACACGAACGAAAGCGGCTCGCACACCATGGAGTCAATTCCGGTCAAGGTGCCGAGCACCGACGGCTTTCACAACTACGGCGTTCTCTGGGACCAGGACCATATCACCTGGTATTTTGACGACGTTGCGATCGCACAGACCGACACGCCTGATGATATGCATGACCCGATGTACATGCTGGTCAACCTGGCCGTCGGCGGCACAGCGGGAACGCCTTCGAACGGCCTCGCAAATGGCTCGGAGATGCATATCGACTACATCAGGGCCTATGCGCTCACCGACAGCCCTGTCGCGGTCGCGACCGAAACGAGCCATACGACCGATTGGCACATCTAGCGTTTGCCGCCGAAAAGGTGAGCCGAAAAGGGCGGCGGCAAGCCGTCGCCCTGAAAATGACAATCAATAGACCACCACGCCGCGAATGCTCTCGCCCCTGTGCATGAGGTCGAAGCCCTTGTTGATGTCTTCGAGCGGCATGGTGTGGGTGATCATCGGATCGATCTGGATCTTGCCCTCCATGTACCAGTCGACGATCTTCGGCACGTCGGTGCGGCCGCGCGCGCCGCCGAAGGCGGTGCCCATCCAGTTGCGGCCTGTCACCAGCTGGAACGGACGCGTGGAGATTTCCTGGCCGGCACCGGCGACGCCGATGATGACAGACTTGCCCCAGCCGCGATGCGAGCTCTCGAGCGCCTGGCGCATCACCTTGGTGTTGCCGGTGCAATCGAAAGTGTAGTCGGCGCCGCCGATCAGGTCGCCATGGCGCTTGGTCATGTTGACGAGATAAGGCACGATGTCGTCGCCCACTTCCTTCGGGTTGACGAAGTGGGTCATGCCGAACTTCTCGCCCCAGGCCTTGCGATCCGGGTTGATATCGACGCCGATGATCATGTCGGCGCCGGCAAGGCGCAGGCCCTGCAGCACGTTGAGGCCGATGCCGCCGAGGCCGAAGACGATCGCCGTCGAGCCGATCTCGACCTTGGCGGTGTTGATGACCGCACCGATGCCTGTCGTCACGCCGCAGCCGATGTAGCAGACCTTGTCGAAGGGAGCGTCGGGATTGATCTTGGCTAGCGCGATCTCCGGCAGGACGGTGAAGTTCGCGAAGGTCGAGCAGCCCATGTAGTGGTGGATCTTGTCCTTGCCGATCGAGAAGCGGCTGGTGCCGTCGGGCATGACGCCTTGCCCTTGCGTCGAGCGGATCGAGGTGCAGAGGTTGGTCTTGCGCGAGGTGCAGGAATAGCATTCTCGGCATTCCGGCGTGTAGAGCGGAATGACGTGATCGCCCTTCTTCAGCGAGGTGACGCCGGGGCCGACGTCGACGACGACGCCCGCACCTTCATGGCCGAGGATTGCCGGGAACAGGCCTTCCGGGTCGGCGCCCGACAGCGTGAAGTCGTCGGTGTGGCAGATGCCGGTCGCCTTCACCTCGATCAGCACTTCGCCGGCCTTCGGGCCGTCGAGCTGTACGGTCATGACCTCGAGCGGTTTTCCTGCCTGAACGGCAACGGCGGCGCGTACGTCCATCTGCGAATTCTCCTCAATCGATTGGTTTTACTCTTCGGCAGCAATTCGTTTCCAAAGTGCTCGTACTTCGTCCTTCAGGCGGAGTGCCTCCTGCCAGCGATCCGTCGTATCCTCTCCATCCGGCCCCGTGATGGCATAGGGTTTCGGTCCGAGTTCGCATACGAACGCGACGGTATCGTCAGTTCCGGCGCGGCGGCGCCAGCTTCTCAGCCCGTATTCCCACCACTCCATGAAGAGGTCCAGCCACGGCTTGTGGTGCGCAAAGGCGATTTCGATCTGCACCTGCTCTCGAGAAGCCACGCGACCATGGAAGGCCCAGGCGCTATCGAGGATGCGATTCATCAAGATATGGTTCTCGTCCGAGACGGGGACCGCGAATTCCCGGCCGACAAGGAAGTGCGATAGGTCGGCCAGCAGCTTGAGGTCCGGCATCCGATCCATCAGGTCGAGTGTAAAGAAGAGGTCGGTGGTCATGCGGTCGCGGTGCGTCTCGATATAGACAGGCACCTTCGCCTCCTCGCCTAGGCGCTGCCACCCTTCGAGCAATGGAAGACAGTCCTCGACACGGCGCAACCGTACATGCGGTTGCAGACAAAGATGCGAGACGCCGAATTCGACGGCGTTTTCGAGGGCCGGCTTCAGATCATCGACAGTTTTTGGAAAGCATTGCCCCTCGGCCTTCAAGCCGTGTTCGGCAAGAAGGACGCTTAGCCGCTTGACATAGGCGCGGTCGTACCAATGGGCACTGACGCCATCGAAGCCCGCCGCCGCGATGCGTTCCATATTTTCCTCGAGCGCTGGCTCGGGCCGAACCGCGCTTCGCAGCTCCATTGCCCACAGCGACTGGAAAACGTTCAAGCTTTGCATTCGAGCCTCCGGAAGGTGATTGGAGTGCAGGACGTTTTATACATTACAGAACGCTCGTTGAGCCAGAAATTGGGGAGGGAGGAGCCGTAAAGCTGCCTCCCTTCCGGACAGGCAACTTGAGGATGAGCTGCCGTCCATATGACATTGTGCGGCAGTCAAGCCGCCGCTTCGGCGCGGGCGCTCTTGAGAACAGCCTTGAGATTTACGCCTGGATCAGCCAGCGCTTCCGGATCGGGAACCAATTCAGCGGCAACCAGCATCTCGGCGAGCTTGATGTCCTTGGCGAGACTGTTGCCGCGTCCAAGCCCCGCCGCCGCAACGAGACGCCCACCATCAAGATAAAACTCCAACTCTCCATCAGGCGAGCCACGGACAATCGCCTGATGCTCGGGCCGGGGTAAGCCGACGACCTGCAAGCTGAGGTCATACTGATCGGACCAGAACCACGGGATGGCATCGAAAGGCCTTGCCTCCCCGAGCATGTTTCTCGCCGCCGTCTCCCCCTGCGTCCGCGCGTTCCGCCAGCTTTCGAACCTGATGTGGCCACCGCCCGGCTGTGCGACGGCGGCACAGTCGCCGGCTGCAAAAATATCGTGATCGTTGGTACGCAAGAAAGGATCCGTATGGATGCCGTTGCCCGTCGCAAGCCCTGCCGCTTCCGCAAGCGCACAGTCCGCCGTCACGCCGATGGCTGAAACGACAACATCGGCAGGCACCTCCGTTCCATCAGCCAGCAGGACGGCGACGCGCGTGATCTCGGCAACGCCGACGCCAAGGCGGAACTCCACGCCTTCGGCGATGTGCCTTGCATGCAGGCTCTGCGCAAACCGCGTCGGCACTGCTCTTCCGAGCGGCTTTGCAGCGGCCTCGATTATGGTGACGGTTGCGCCCTTGGCCCGAAGAACCGCCGCAAGCTCCATGCCGATCAAGCCGCCGCCAATGATCGCGACGCTTTTCGCCGAGACCGCGCGAAGGAAGATCTCGCTCGCATCGCCGTATGTCCTGAAATCGAGCGCATGTTCGGCGCCCATGCATGTCAGTCGCCTGGGGCGTGCACCGGTCGCGAGGAGAAGCTTTTGATAGCGAAGCGTACGACCGTCGTTGAGAGAGACGGTTCGCAAGGATGGGTCGAGGTTGGTAGCCACCGCGCCCCGCAGATAATCGATCCCGGCGCTCGCAATCGCGTCAGATCCGCAAATTGCCTTCATCTGCACGGCACCGTCCATCGGCTTGGACAAAGGCGGCCGCTCGTAAGGCAGATGAGGCTCGGCGCCGACCAGAGTGATGGCTCCGGTGTAGCCGTTCTCGCGCAATGCGAAAGCCGCCCGCGTACCACACTCGCCTGCCCCGACAATAACGATATCGTCCATCTTCGTTCCACCCCGGAGTTGGGCTGGCGCATCGCCTGGCGACGCGCCAGCGAGCCATCAGTTTCGGCTTGCGTACTGGGTCATGTTCTTCGGCGTAACGAGCTCGAAGGGGACCATGACCTGTTTCTCCACCTTTTGCCCACGCGCGAGCGCCACGGCGGCATCGAGTGCACTTGCGGACTGAGCCTTGGCGTTCTGGAACACCGTCGCGTCGAGATCACCAGCCGCCATCGCGGCCAAGGCGTCCTGCGTCGCGTCGATGCCGACGACGATGACGTCGTCCATCGACGTTCCGGCAGCCTTCATTGCCTGGATTGCGCCGAGCGCCATCTCGTCATTGTTGGCGAAGACGACATCGATCGGCCGGCCGCTCGTGATCCAGTTCGTCGTCAGATCCATGGCGTTGGTTCGCTGCCATGCCGCGGACTGCTCGTCGGCAATCACCGCGCCCTTGCAGGCACCGCCGGCCAGCGTTTCCTTGAACGACGAGGTCCGATCGCGCGATGCCTGATGAGCGAGGTCTCCCATCAGGATATAGACCTGGGCGTTCCCTTCCTTCTTCTTCGCCGTCAAGAGATCGCAGGTTGCCTCGGCTGCCAGCTTGCCGGAATCGGTCTCTTTCGATCCGACATAGGCCTGCTTCTCGGGAAGCTGCGCGAAATTGCCGGGTTCGAGGTTGAGGTAGATCAAGGGAATGTTTGCCTTCTGGGCCGCAGCACTGATACCTGGAGCTGCTGAAGCGTCGGCCAAGGTCACGACGATTGCATCGACGCCCGCGGCGATGAAATTGTTCACCTGGTTGATCTGCTTGGAGATATCGGTCTGGGCGTCCTCGACCTGTATCTTGACGCCGTCCACCTCGGCGGCTCTGGACTGCAGCCCTTCGCGCAGCAATGTCTGGAAGTTGTTGTCGAAGCTCTGCATCGAGACACCGATCGTCTCGGCCGATGCGGTACCAGCCATCAGAAGCGCCGCCAAAGCGCCCAAGTAAAATGATTTCATGTCATCCTCCCAATGAGCGCCGGACCGCCCAAGTTGCATCCGGAGGCCCCGGCAAGGGGCCCGGTTCATATCAATCGCAGTGTGCTTCGGTGGGTTTAGGCGAGGGCCACGCGGACTTCTCCGTCGATCACTTCGACCGGATAAGTCTTGAGGTTTTCGCAGGCAGGAAGTCTGAGCGCCTCACCCGTTCGGTAGTCGAACGCGCCGGAATGCTTGGGACATTCGACCTCGAAATCCATCACGAGGCCATCCGCCAGGTGGATCGCTTCGTGGGTGCAGAGACCCGCCGTGCAATAGACGCTGTCGTCGGGCGCGCGGTAGATTGCGTAGGTGCGGCCACCGTGGTCGAAGCGGATTGCACCTTCCTGTTCGATGTCGTCGAGGCTGCAGGCTGGGATCCAGTTCATCGTGCTGCCTCCTGTGTTTCGGAGCTGGCTTTCTTGGCAGCAAGCTTTTCCTTCCGCCTCTTGTAGCGTTCCTGCATCCGGGCATCGCCTTCGGGGGAACCGTCATGCCATGTGCCAAACCAGCGATCGAGCGGGATCAGGGCATCACCGTAGTTCACCTCGAAATACTTGTGGTGCAGGTAGTGAGCGTAGGCGTGACTATCGACCAGCTTGTCGTCGCCAACCTCGACCTTGTCGAAGCCAACGTGGCCGGGGATCGCACCAAATCCCGCATAGTGGAGCTGATAGAGCATGATGATCGGGTTGGACGGCAGGACCAGATGGTAGAAAACCGTGCCGAAGTACAGCAGGTGCTCGACGGGATGCATCGACAGCGACGACCACGGCGAAGGGTTGACCGAATTGTGGTGAACCGAGTGGACCCATTTATAAAGAAACGGCGTGTGGATGAGCCTGTGAACGCAGAAGAAGTGGAACTCGTGGATAACAGGCACGACGAGGGCGACAAGGGCGAGCGTCCACGGGTTTTCGGCGAAGCTCAACCACGGCGCATAACCGTTGGCGTAAGCCCACAGCATCCCAACCTCGAGCGCAGTCCAGATCGTCACGCCTGAGAGGAACGTCCTGAGGATATTGTCGAGGTTCTGGCTTTCGAACCAGAATGCCTTGCTTTTCTGATCAGCCGGAAATTTGCCATTGTATTTGAAGCGGTTTTCCTGGCGCTTCAAAACATACAGATGAAGTTCGAACGCCCCGTAGAACAGAAAGACGCAGACTGCGTTCACGCCATACAGCCACGCGACCCAGCCGACGCTGATCGTCTGCATGGTCTCGACCGACGGAATGACCCATGCCCAATAGGCAACGGCGGAAATCGCGAAGATCACGTTCCACGGCAAGAAATAGTGTGGCAGCCACTTCAGGATCGCCATGAAGCGGGTCGGGAACTGAAAAAGCGGCGCATATTCGACCGGCTTGTTCGGCGTCCAATCTCCGCGCTTGTTGCGCACTCCATACTTCAGATCGTCCATTGCGCGCTCCTCCGGGCGCGCTTCGTCAGCCTGCGCCCACACAAGGTTTTCGACGTGGAGGAGCGCGCGTAGCGCGCTGGGGTCCGGCCCGGTCCCATCGGGACCTGCCAGCATCTCCTCCTTGCATTCAAAGTAGCAGGAGGATGGCCGAAACACCGAAGGCTTACTTGATCAAATTAGATCAAAGCCCCTCGGCGGTGATCGTGATAAACCGGATGTGGCTGGGATCGGGCTTGATCTTCGTCAGACCGATGCGATGCAGGATCAGATCAAGAGCGCGTTGCGCCTGCGCCTCCGGGGCCTGATCGAGCACGACATCCATGATGCCGTCCCGCAAGGCGGAACGCGTATAGTCGGTCAACTCGTGGCCGATAAACAAGAGATCGCGAAATCCAGAGTGGCGGCGAAGAACATTGATCAGCGCCGAATTCGCACCGCCGGCATTGTAGAGGCCAACGAGATCCGGATATTTGGTGAGCGCCTCTGACAGCGACTCCGCGCTGTAGTGCTCCTCGTCGCGCGTGAAGGCCAGCCATTGGAACTGCACCTCGCCGGGATGCTCCAGAAAATAATCGGAGAAGCCGCGCATGCGGTCGCGGTGAACCTGGTAGATCGGATGGCAGAGCGCCACGACGGGGCCGCTTCGGCGGGCCATTCGCGCAATGAAATGGGCGGCTGTCCGACCTGCAGCGTAATTGTCGATACCGACAAAATCCCCTGTCGTCTCCGATGCGCGCGTGACCACATGAACCACCGGAAGGCCCTGCTTGGCGACGGCCTCCACGGCCGCATTGATCGCGGGGCTATTGGGAACCGCGAGTATCAGGGCTGAGCGGGACGATCTCGACTTGAGGATGCGCTCGGCAATCTCAGCCGCATTCCGCTCATCGGCAAAGCTGCGGTGAACGATCACCAACGGGTCGAGCGTCGCAGAGATTGCCTCGAAGGCATTGGCAAGCCGCCGGTAAAAGGTCGTCTCCGGCCGCACCATCAGGACTTCGATCCGAACAAGACCTCGATGCGTTTCGGGCAGGACGCGAGGATAGTTCAGCACGCGCGCGGCAACGGCGACTTTCTCGATCAGTTCGGCCCGAACCCCGCCGCGCCCGTTCAATACGCGCTCGACCGTCGCAGTGCCGACACCCGCGAGCCGGGCGATATCCTGGTAGCTTGGTTTCGTCATCGTTCGAACCATCGTGGGACCCACGACTATCTTTGCCACGACTTCGGCAGCGATTTCTACTCACTGCTCGTCGCCACGCTGCTTCAACGACGATCGTCGGGTCAGACCTTCGGCGTCGCCATGCTTTCGCGCACGATAAGCCGGCTACGGATGACGTTTCGAAGCTGCCGGGGTTCATCCGTCCGGTCGATCGCCGACAGAAGCAGAGCAACGGCAGTCTGCCCCATCTCTTCCATTGGCTGTTCTATCGTGGAGAGCGGCGGCGAGCAGAAGGCGCAAACAGGAGAACCGTCAAAGGACACGATCGAGAGATCTTCAGGAATTTTCAGTCCCATCGACTGAATGCGGCTCATGAAGGAAATGGCCATGTCGTCGCTGGTTGCGATGACGGCGGTGGGCTTATCGCCGAGCGCCGCGAAATCATCCGCCGCCGCCAGGCCGATGTTGAAACCTTGCTGATAATCTAGCAGGCCACCAGATCGAACCACCGCACTTTCGGGCAGGCCGGCAGCTCGAAGAGCCTCGATGACGCCTGCGAAACGCTCGACGTCGTGATAGTTCTCCTGTGGTCCGGCGAGGTAGAGAAACCGGCGATGACCGAGACCGAGCAGATCGTTCGTTGCCTCCCGGATCGCTTCGCGATCATTCGTCACAACGCTCGGCAGGCCGACCTCGCTCATGTCGAGAAGCATGGAAACGATCGGCAGACCGGCAGAGGCAAGCGACCTTCCATCGACCTCCGGCAGTTTCGACGACAGGATGATCGCGCCGCGCACCGTCCCACCGAACGCAAGGTCGAGAATGTGCCGCTCCGACGCCTCGTCGCGATCAAGGTTGGCGATCATCAGGTTATAGCCGCCCTGTATCAGCGACTTGTTGATGCTCTGCAGGACCTGCGGGATCACTTGCGAGGCACCATAGTAGAGCGAGCCCGGCAGGACGATCATGATGATGTTCGATTTGCCGACCCTCAATCCCCGAGCCATGGCGTTCGGTGTGTAGCCCAGTTGCTTGGCAGCCGCATCGATCTTCTGACGCGTCTTTTCATTCACTCGACCGGGATTCGCCAGCGCGCGGCTCACTGTGGAAATCGCAACGCCCGCAAGTTTTGCCACATCCGCCATGAGCGGCCCCGATTGCTCCTCGCCGAGCACATCCTTGTTTTTGCTCACGTCTCTTCATTCCCTCCCCGGCGTTAGTTGCACGCAACTCTAGGGCAAGCCGCGATTCATAGCAAACGTTTGCCAAAAACCGCTTGCGTAAAAAAACAGCTTGGCTATTATCTAGTCATGGCAAACGTTTGCCACAACGTAACGCATTGAAAAAGTATGACTTATTTACTGCGGAACAGTCCGTCCGCAAGACGATGAGTCATGCCTGGAGGATTGGATTGGCTATGACGAATGAAAGGCTCCGCTTCGGCGTCGACCTCGTGACTTTCTTTCACCCCGGTTTCTGGGGCGTCGACAGTCATGACGCCATCATCGAGCATGCCAAGACCCAGCCCCGCGCCTTCTGGGACAAGATCCTCGACAGCGTTCAGGCGTCGGGCGTCACGGGCGTCGAGCTGACCTTCTCCCCCTTCAACTGGCAGGACGCGATCAAGACCTACGGTTCCGTGGAGGCCTTCGCCAGCGAGTTGTCGAAGCGCGGCCTCACGCTCTGCAGCGGCTTCTTCGCCGAACTGGAAGCAGCCGGCGATTTTACCCAACGGGAAGCGCAGGATGCGCTGATCTCCAAGGCAGAGAAATACGCCGACTTTTTGAAAGCCTGTGGCAGCGACATCATGGTGATCGGCGCGCCGCTTCGTCAGACGCTCGGCGCTCAGCCCGTACAGTTCTTCGACTTTGATCGGGCAAAGGTGATCGCAGACTTCCTGAACCGGCTCGGCGCCATTCTCTATGCGCGCGGCGTGCGGCTTGCCCTGCACACGGAAGCGCATTCGATCTTTGCCGCCGCGCGCGACGTCGATCTGATGATGATGCTCACGGATCCGGCTTATGTGCACATGTGCCCGGATACGGCGCATATCATCGTGGCCGGATCCGATCCCGTTCAGCTGGTCGACCGTCATCATGAGCGTGTTATCATCGCCCACTGGAAGGATGCGCTCGGCCCAATGCCTGCCGACACGCCGATCGACGAGCATATCCATGACAGCCACCGGCCGTATTTCTGCGGCTTCGGCCTGGGGCGGGTCGATTGGGCCGCCTGGGCAAGACTCCTTCGCGACCGCGGCTATCAGGGCTGGGCAATTCTCGAACTCGACGCTGCAGCCGATCCGGTTGGCGACATCGCCAATGGCCTGACGCTCGTGCGGCAGTCGCTCCTGCCGATCTATAGCTGACAACTACTCCCAAGACGACCAGCGCCCCGCCAAGAGGGCATATTCAAGAGGTGGAACCATGAAGACAATGATGAAACTCCTTCTGGCCGGCGTGGCACTCGCCGGTTTCTCGATCCAGGCCCACGCCGAAGACAAGCCGACGATCGAAATTCTTTCGTCCTGGACCTCGGGTGGCGAGGCGGCAGCGCTGAACGTCATCAAGACCGAGTTTGAAAAGCGCGGCGGTGTCTGGAAGGACTCCTCGATCGCAGGCTTCGGCGCCGCCGATGCCGCGTTCCAGAACCGCGTCGTGGCCGGGGATCCTCCGGGCGCCAAGCAGGGTGTCATCGGTCTTGCCGCCGCTGATTTCGTCAGCCAGGGGCTGTTCAACCCGATCGACGACGTGGCTGCCACCGGCAAATGGGCCGACGTCCTGCCGAAGTCGATCCAGGATCTCATTTCCTACGACGGCAAGGCCTATCTCGTGCCGACCGGCGCACACGGCGAAAGCTGGGTCTTCTACTCCAAGGATGCCTTCGCAAAGGCAGGTATCACCGAAGAACCGAAGACGTGGGACGCTTTCTTCGCCGATCTCGACAAGCTGAAGGCGGCAGGCATCGTACCGGTCGCCTGGGGCGGCCAGCCGTGGCAGCAATCCAAGGTCTTCAACATGATCCTTCTTTCCCAGGTCGGGATTGACGGTTTCCAGAAGATCTACGTGGACAAGGACAAGAGCGAAGCGTCCGTTGCTGGCGTCAAGAAGACCCTCGAGATCCTTGCCAAGCTGCACACCTATATCGATGACGGTGCAGCCGGCCGCAACTGGAACGACGCGACCGCCATGCTGATCACGGCCAAGGCCGGCGTGCAGTTCATGGGCGATTGGGCCAAGGGCGAGTTCACCGTTGCCGGCAAGGAACCCGGCAAGGATTACGGCTGCATGATCGTGCCTGAGTCCCCTGGCATGGTCTATATCGCGGACTCGTTCTATTTCCCCAAGACCGGCAAGGCTGAAACCGACAAGGCACAGAAACTCCTCGCTGAAGTCGTGATGGATCCGGCTGTTCAGGTGGAATTCTCGCTCAAAAAAGGTTCGGTTCCGGCTCGCTCGGACGTCGACAAATCGAAACTCGATGTCTGCGCGCAGAAAGGCCTCGAGCTGATGAGCGCCGGTTCGATCGTGCCGGACCAGGCCATTGTGCTGACGCCACAGCAGGTTGGCCAGCTTGACGACTTTGTCGATGAATATTGGAGCGGCGGCACCTATGACGCGGCCGCAGCCGCTGAAAACTTCTTCGCCATCTTCGAGTAATATCCCGGTAGGTGGCGCCGGATCAAATCCGGCGCCATTGCCGTTGCCCGGAGCTTGCGGGCGACGCGACGCTCGTTTTTCTTTCCGTCAAGAACGCACGATGCCTATGAAACGTAAGTCCAATCTCTCTGCGACCCTTGCGCTCCTGCCGACATGGCTGGTCGCGGTGGTGGTCTTTATTGGCACCATGGCCTGGTCGATACGCCTGTCGTTCACCAACTCGACGATCTTTCCGTCATCGACCTATGTCGGTTTCGCCCAATATGCGAAGCTCTTTGCCTCCGCAAAATGGCTCGCTTCGCTGCACAATGTTCTGATCTTCGGTGTTCTCTACGTCGGCGGCTGTCTTTTGCTGGGTTTCCTGCTCGCGGCAGCACTCGACCGAAAGATCCGCTTCGAGAGCGCTCTCCGCACCATCTTCCTTTATCCCTACGCCATGTCCTTTGTCGTAACCGGCCTGATCTGGCAGTGGATGCTCAATCCGACACTCGGCATTCAGGCAAGCGTGCGCGCACTCGGATGGGAGAGCTTCGTGCTCGACTGGGTGGTGAACCGCGACATGGCGATCTACGCCTTGGTGCTGGCTGGCGTCTGGCAGGGGGCGGGCCTCGTCATGGTCATCGCTCTCGCCGGGATGCGCGGCATCGAGGCCGAGCAATGGAAGGCCGCGCGGATCGACGGCATCCCCGTCTGGCGTATCTACGTTTCGATCATCCTGCCGCAGCTCGGGCCGGCACTCGCCGCCGCCGGCATGCTTCTCGCAATGGGCGTCATCAAGACCTACGACATCGTGGTCGCCATGACGAATGGCGGGCCGGGCAGCGCAACAGAGGTCCCGGCCAAGTTCATCATGGACAATCTTTTCGGCCGTCAGAACCTCGGTCTCGCCACGGCGGGCGCAACGGTCCTCGTCCTCGGCGTGATCATGGCGGTCGCCCCGTTCCGCTACGCAATGTATGTGCGCAGCAAGGCAAAGGGAGCATCCTGATGGCAAGCGTTAATCCGAACGGTCCAAAGCCGACCCAGATCACCGCCGGTCGCATCGGGCTCTACTCTTTCCTTTTCGTTGCGGCGCTCTTCTTCATGCTGCCGCTTTACACCATGATCGTTACCTCGCTGAAGACCATGGACGAAATCCGGCTCGGGCAGATATTCGCCTTGCCTGCAAAGCTTGATTTCTCTGCCTGGGTGACCGCCTGGTCCGGCGCATGCATGGGAACGGTCTGCGTCGGCATTCGCAGCGGCTTCTGGAACTCTGTTGCGATTACCGTTCCATCGGTCGCTCTCTCGGTCCTGATCGGCGCCATCAACGGCTATGCGCTGTCGCTCTGGCGCCCACGCGGAGCCAACGTCCTGTTTGCTCTGCTGATGGCCGGCGGCCTTATTCCCTATCAGATCTTTCTGTATCCGATGGTTCGCACGATGGCGACGGTCGGGCTCTACAACTCGCTGGCCGGCATCATCATCGTCCACGTCATCTTCGGCCTGCCCCTGGTGACGCTGCTCTTCCGCAACTACTTCGTCAGCGTTCCCGAGGAACTCTGCAAGGCGGCGCGGGTCGATGGCGCCGGCTTCTGGCGGATATTCTTCGAGATCATGCTGCCGCTCGCAGTGCCGATGGTAGTCGTCGTCTCCATGCTGCAGTTCACCGGCATCTGGAACGACTTCCTTCTCGGTTTGGTGTTTGCCGGGCGTGATAATCTGCCGATGACCGTCCAGCTCAACAATATCGTCAACACGACGATGGGCGAGCGCAATTACAACGTGAACATGGCAGCGACCATTCTCACCGCAGTGGTTCCGCTCGCGATCTATTTCCTGTCCGGCCGCTGGTTTGTCCGCGGCATCGCCGCCGGCGCAGTCAAGGGATGACGTCTCCTATGCAATCAACCGTTTCCATCAAGGACCTGCAGATCGCTTACGGCGACCATACCGTGATCGAGAAGATGTCGATCGACATCGCGCCGCAGGAGTTTCTGGTGCTGCTCGGCCCTTCGGGCTGCGGCAAGTCCACCCTCCTCAACGCGATCGCCGGCCTCCAGGACATCACCTCCGGCGAGATCTGGATCTCCGGCAAGAACGTGACCTGGGACGAGCCGAAGGACCGCGGCATCGGAATGGTGTTCCAGTCCTACGCGCTTTATCCGCGCATGTCGGTGCGCAAGAACCTTTCCTTCGGTCTGCGCGTCGCCGGTTTGCCGAAGGCTGAAGTCGAGGCGCGCGTTGCCCGCACGGCGGCGCTGCTTCATCTCGACAAGCTGCTGGACCGCCGGCCGGCCGAGCTTTCCGGTGGCCAGCGGCAGCGCGTCGCCATCGGTCGCGCCCTCGTGCGTGAGGTCGATGTCTTCCTGTTCGACGAGCCGCTCTCGAACCTCGACGCCAAGCTGCGCAACGAACTGCGCGTCGAGATCAAGAAGCTGCATCAAAGCTTGGGCAATACGATGATCTACGTGACGCATGACCAGGTCGAGGCGCTGACCCTTGCCGACCGGATTGCCATCATGCGCGATGGCGTGATTCAGCAACTGGCTTCGCCGACCGAGATCTACCATCGACCCGCGAATCTTTTTGTCGCGGGCTTCATCGGCGCTCCCGCGATGAACTTCATCGAAGGGAAGATCGAGACGATCAACGGCGCAGCCCAGTTCGTCAGCGACGGACTGTCCATCGGCCTTGCCGGCTACGCTTTCCAATCAGCCGCTCCGGCGGAAGGGCCGGCAACGCTCGGTTTCCGTCCCGAGCATCTGGTACTCGATCCAACCGCAAGCGTGCTGCCGACCATCCCCGGCAAGGTCTCGGTCGTCGAGCCCATGGGTTCCGACGCCGTCATCTGGTTCGACTGGAACAATCAGAGCCTTTCGCTTCGGCTGATGGGTGACGTTTCGCTTCAACCGGGCGACGCGATGGCTCCGGGCCTGGATGTCACCAAGGCGTCGCTCTTCGGCGCCGACGGTTCGCGCCTCTAGGCGCCCGTTTTGTTCATGATCCCCGGCGCTGGAGCGCCGAGGAATTGCTTCAAGCAGGATTTGATAAGACATGTCTCAGACAGTTTATGATGCGCTGGTGATCGGCTCCGGCGCGGCGGGATCGTTCGCGGTCAAGGAACTCACCGCGCAAGGCCTCTCCGTGCTGCTCCTCGAGGCGGGACCCGCGGTTGGACCCAGGGATTTCGATCCTTCGCGCAAGAAGCCGCCGGCAAGCGCCATCAACATCTGGGAGCGCGCACGCGCAACCATCAAGGGTCAGCCGATCCAGGCACGCGCCGCGTTTTTCACCGAGCGCTTCAGCCACTTCTTCGTCAACGACCGCAAGAACCCCTACACGACCCCGAAGAATGAGCCCTTCCTCTGGATCCGTGGCCGCCAGGGCGGCGGCCGCCTCCACAGCTTCGGGCGCGTTCTGCTCAGATGGACGGACGAAGACTTCAAGATCCGCTCGCGCACCGGCAAGGGCGTCGATTGGCCGATCTCATATGAGGAAATGACCCCGTTTTACGAAGAGGTCGAAACCTATCTCGGCCTTTACGGCAATCAGGACAACGCCCCAACGCTGCCTGATGGCGTCTATGCCAAGTCCGCAAGCCTGACGCCTGCCGAGGAGACCTTCAAGGGTGCGGTCGAGAGCCGCTGGCCGGAACGGCGCGTCGTGTCCTGGCGGTATATCGCGCCGGATGCCGAGCGTGTCCCGCGGCCGCTGAGAGACGCCCTCGCGAGCGGGCACCTGACCGTTCAATACAACGCCATCGTTCGTCGTATCACCACCGACGAGAAGACCGGTCATGCCACCGGCGCCGAATACATCGATCGCAACACCGGCGCGGTATCGACGGCGCGCGCCGCGACCATCGTGGTCGCTGCCTCACCCATCGAAAGCGTGCGGCTCCTGCTCAACTCGGCCTCTGCCAAGCACCCGAACGGCCTTGGAAACAGCGCTGACATGCTCGGGCGATACTTCATGGATCAGCTTCCATGCCTCGCCTTCGGCTCATTCGCGGGTGCGAAGGGATGGGCGGTGGACGAATCCGCACCGACCGACCCGTTCTATAATCCGTCCGGCGGGATCTTCATTCCGCGCTTCGGTGAAGGTGATCGCGGCCGCGGAGATTTCGACTATCAGGGCAGTGTCGGGCGCGCCCCCACTCCGAGCGACGAAGATTCCCGCCTTGCCTTCTTCGGCTTCGGGCGGATGCTGCCTTATGCTGACAATCGCATTACCCTCGACCGGCGCCGAAAGGATGCATGGAACATTCCGGTTCCGCATATCCGCTGCGTGATGCAGGCGGACGAACATGAACTCCTGCGGCAACAGGAGGAAACTCTGATCACGATGATCAAGGAAGTCGGTGGCGATCTCGAGTTTATCGGTTCCCCCACCGGTTTGAAGGAGATGGGCCGCGGTGCATTTCCGGATGCGTCGCGATTCAGCCGTTTCATGTTCCGCAAATGGTTCCGCAAAACGATGTGCATGGGCGCGGCCATCCACGAAACGGGCGGCGCTCGTATGGGCAAGGTCCGCGGCGATTCGGTTCTCAACCCGTATAACCAGGTGTGGGATGCGCCGAACGTCATCGTTACCGACGCCAGCTCCTTCCCGGGAAGCGGTGTCGCCGGCACGACACTGACGGTCATGGGCCTGACGTTGCGCGCATGCAGGAATTTGGTCGCGCAGTACAAGGCCGGCCAGTTCGAGGCGTAAGCTTCGCTGATCAACGTCAGCCTCGGGGCTGACAAGAAGCCATCGCAGGCAAGGTCCAGCCTTGCGATGGCACCATTCAAGGCAGTGACGCGAAAGGCTGGCCGAATATCCGGCTGGCCGATACGGGTCACCTTACTCGGCAGCCACGGCAGCGCGCTTGCCGTTCAGCGCGATCAGCCGCTTCGCACGCTCGAGCGACGCGCTCTGCTCGTTGCGATAGCGGGCGCCAATTTCCATCATCAATACGGTTCCCGGCAGGAACTCGAGTTCGCTGAAGATGTCTTCCCAGTCGATATCGCCCCAGCCGAGCGGCATGTGGAGGTCGCCGATGCCGAGCGCCGTCGATTCCTGCAGGTGATACGGCTTGTAGAAAGCCTGCGGACGACCGAAGGAGTCATGCACATGCAGATGGCCCGCGACCGGCGCCATGGCGCGGATCTGCTCACGAAAGTTCAGGCCGCGATACGTGGACTCAATGTAAGCGTGGCTGAAGTCGATCAGTGCCACCAGGTTCGGGTGACCGACCGCCTTGACGGTCTCCGCGACCTCGGCCGGCGTCTGGCGATATTGCCCGGGCTCCGTCGTGAAGATGTTCTCGAACGCGATGCGCACATCATAGCGCTTGGCGAACTCAGCGAGTTCGAAGAGCGCTTCGCGTTCGCGCTGGTCGGCGTCTGCGCGCTCGAAAAGCTGGTCCGCACGCAGGTTTCCGCCGTGCTGGACGATCACACGGGCACCGATCTTGTCGCAGACCTCCACCAGCGCCTTTGCGGCGTCGATCTGGTAACGCGCCGTGGCTGGATCCATAAAGTTCGACGAGACGAGCCCGTGAACCGTGTAGCGGAAGGGGAACTGGGCAGTGATCGCCGCGAGCCGCTCGGCACGCTCCTGGACGACGCGACCGCCCGCGATCAGGTCGATGCTGGTCAGCCCAAGCTCGACGGTTTCGACGCCAAGCCCGGCAAGACGGCGCAGATCGGCCTCGAGGCTGTCGAGTTCTCCGTCGGTGGAACCGGAATTGAAACCGGTCGAGATGATATTGCTCATGACAAGTCCTTCTTGAGGTTAGGATCAGATTGCGGCGGAGGCTGCCACCGCAGAAAAGTGTAGGCGGCCCGGCCTCTGAAGCCCGGACAGCATGGGTCAGTTGACGGTTGGGTCGAGCTTGTCACGTAGCCAATCGCCGACGAGCGAAATGGAAAGCGTCGTCAGCATGATGACGCTGGCCGGTGCCAGCATGATCCACGGCGCGCGCGTCAGATACTCGCGCCCGAAGCCGACCATGTTGCCAAGGCTGGATTCCGGTGGCTGGACACCGAGACCAAGGAACGAGAGCCCGCTTTCCATCAGAATGATCTCCGGGAAGGTGAGCGTCATCGAAACGATCAGCGTCGAAGCGACATTAGGCAGGATGTGGCGGAGATAGACGCGCATAGGCGTGGCCCCAAGCTGCACCACGGCTGCGGCAAACCCCTGAGCACCCGCCGCAATCGCCAGGCCACGTGCGATCCGCGCATAGCGCTCCCACCCGTAAAAGCCCATGAGGCAGACGAGGAGGACCATGGAAGAGCCGAAAAACGCGAGCACTGCCAGGGACATGATCAAGAACGGAAGTGCTGCCTGAAAGTCCGCCAGCACCAACACGAGATGCTCTACAAAGCCGCGGAAGCGCGCCGCGGCAAAGCCGAGCAACGTGCCGAAGACCGCCGACAGAAGCGTCGCACCGAAGGCGATGACCAAGGAAATGCGGATCGACTGGACAAGGCGCGAGAGCACGTCACGTCCGAGTTCATCCGTGCCAAGCCAGTGCTTGGCCGAGCCCGGTGCCGAAAGTCTGCTCGTCAGGTCCATGGCGGTGATGTTGTAGGGCCTGATATAATCCGCGAGCACTGCGACCACCACCATGGCGACGAGCCAAAGGATACCGAACCCGACCAGTGGCGGGACCGTTCGACGCAGGCGCGAGATCCAGGCGGATCCTTTCCGGATAGGCAGGGCTTCGCTGAAATCGGCAGTAGCCATATTATTTTTCCTCAATGTCCAGCGTGCGAACGCAGTCGCGGATCAAGCCAGCCGTAGAGCAGATCGACGACGAGGTTGGAGACGACCATCGTGGCGGCGACGATCAGGAGAATGCACTGGACAACCGCCAGATCGCGATTGCTGACCGAGACGACCAAGAGGCGGCCGATCCCCGGCCAGGAAAAGATGGATTCCACGACGACAGCACCGGCAATCAGCGAGCCGACCATGAAGCCAACGATCGTGACAATGGGCACCGCCGCATTTGGCAACGCGTGGCTCCACACGACATCACGCCACTTCAGCCCCTTCGCGGCCGCCGTGCGGATGTAGGGTTGGCCCATGACCTCGATCATGGCGCTGCGTGAGAAGCGGGCAAGAATGCCGATCCCGCCAATACTCATCGTGATCGTCGGCAAGATGCCGTGCACCCAGGTATCCTGCCCGCCGGACGGCAGAAGACCCAGCATCACTGAGAAGATCAACACGAGAACCAGTCCCATCACGAAAGAGGGAATGGTGAAACCAAAGATCGCGAGAAGGATCACGCCGCGATCGGCAAAGCTCTGCCTATGCAGGGCGGCATAAACGCCAGCCGGAATGCCGATGACCAACTTGAGGAGGAGTGCCGGCACAGTCAGCTGCAAGGTCGCCGGAACGCGCTCCATGACCAAGTGTAGTGCCGAGGCCTTGTCACGCATCGATACGCCGAAATCGCCGGTGAAGATCGATTTGAGATATGCGATGTACTGGGCCCACAGCGGCTGATCGAGCCCCCAGGCTTTTCTGAAGGCGTCGATCGAATCCTGCGGAACATCCGGCCCCAGCATAACCTGCGCCGGGTCACCGGACATGCGCAGCACGACGAAGGCAAACGTCACGACAGCAAGGATTGTGATCAGTGCGCGAAACAGACGCACGAGAATGAAGCGGATCATGGTGCCTTCCCTACGCTGCGATCTGGACGTCTTCGCCCGCCGTCACGTGGCAGGCTACGGTTCGGCCGTCGTCGATCTGCTTCAAGACAGGCGCCGTCACACGGCAGATGTCCTGCGCGAGAGGACAGCGCGGATGAAAGGCACAGCCTGACGGGCGATTTGCCGGATTGGGCGGCTCGCCTTGCAGGATCGTACGCCCCTGAAGACGGGTGCCCGGACGTGGCACGCTGGAAACCAGCGCGCGCGTGTAGGGATGCAGCGGCGTGCGGAAGATCACGTCCGACGAGGCCTCTTCCACAACGCGGCCGAGATACATGACAGCGA
>UBTY01000016.1 GCA_900468535.1 Hyphomicrobiales bacterium
GCGCCCTTCGTCTATCGGTTAGGACACCAGATTTTCATTCTGGGAAGAGGGGTTCGACTCCCCTAGGGCGTGCCACTTCCAATCAAAATCATTAGAGATTTTTGGTCCGGTATAATCTGGGTTGGCAGCGGTTTCGTTCGGCCAGATGCGTGCGCGTCCCTTTCGATTCCAGTCGCACTGCGAGACAATGGGATCTCAGAGTACAGTAGATCTCAGGTTCGTTCGAAACAACAAAAGCGAGATACTCGCCAGAAACCCGGATAATATCATACAAGTTACTGAGTAGTTCAGCGGACGGTCTTGATGGATCGAGCGTCGTGCTGTTAGCATGCGTGACGGTGACACGAATATCACCTCAGATGCCGTTTTTCCTTCTCCGGCCGGAGCGCTGTCCGGCTGCAATATCGATCTGCGGATCGATAGCAAAGGGGGTTGCGTGCCAGACAAGACGAGTGGCAGCAAGTACACTGTATCCATATCGTCCGGCGCCCGCCGCACGCTCCGTTTGACCGCCTTCGCCTCCAGCCCATCCGCGGACCAGGAGACGTCATGTTAGCGTCGAAAGCCCTCAAAGGTGCCGGCTGGCTTGTCTTTTCGCGCTTCGTGACCAGAATCATCGATTCCGTAACGCTTCTTGTGCTCGCGCGGATCCTGACGCCTGCTGACTTTGGTATCGCGGCTTTGGCTACTTCGATGGTCGTTATAGTCGACACCGTGCTCGAAGTGCCCGTGACTCAAGCTTTGCTACGTTTGGACGCGATCGACAAAAAACACCTGGACACCGGCTTCACCCTCAGTCTTCTGCGCAGCGTGGTCGTCGCGGCTATTCTGCTGGTGATCGTGTGGCCGTTTTCGGTATTCAACCACGATCCCTTGCTGATACCGCTTGTCGCTGTTCTCGCCATCGGGCCGATTGCAAGAGGCTTGAGCAGTCCCGGGATGGTCTACTTCGCGAGAGACCTCGGCTTCCGGCAGATCTTTCTTCTCGAGACGTTCGGGAAGGTATGCGCCAGCATCGTCGCCATTACGGTCGTACTCTCGGGCGGGCGCTATTGGGCCATCGCAGCCAATTTCGCGACTGCATCGGTCGCCGCAACGGGCCTCTCATATGTGCTGGCGCCATATCGCCCCGCCTTTTCGCTGGCGCGCTTGAGAGACTTCGCCGGCTTCATTGGCTGGTTTAGTTCGGCCCAGCTCGTCGCTGCACTGAACTGGCAGTTTGATCGTTTCCTGATTGGCGCCTTCGCGGATAAACCGACGCTGGGCCGATATGCCGTAGCAAGTGATGTCGCGGTCATTCCTTCGCAGAGCATCATCGGCCCCGCCCAGCAGCCCGTCATGGCAGCCTTCTCACGCATCACACACGATCCGGAACGTATGAGGACAGCATTCTTGAAAGCTGTTCGTTTCATAACGATGGTGTCGTTGCCTGTCTGCATCGGCATCTCGCTGACGGCGGACTTGGTGACCGACCTTTTACTCGGGAGCCAATGGAAGGCATCGGCACCCCTCCTCAGCCTTCTCGCGCTCTCCATCCTGCCGATCCCCTATTTTCAGACGCTGAACTCGGCAAGCCTTGCCAGCGATCGACCGCATGTCATCTTTCGACTTAATGTCATCGATCTCGGCTTCCGCCTCGTGGCGGTTGTCGCGGGATTTTATCTCTATTCGGTGACAGGCGTCAGCATCGCCCGCGTTCTGCTCGCAGCAGTCATGTTCTTCTTCTATCTGACCGAAACAAGGAGGCTACTCGGGCTTGCTATCTCCGAGCAGCTGATGAACATTTGGAAGATTCCGGTCGCCGGTGCGGCGATGGCAATCGGCGTCCTGGTCCTGCGCGAGGAGGTAGCCGGTCGCGGTTGGCATGACGTCGTTGAGCTTGCCGTCGTGTCAACTGGTGGCGCGGCGATCTATGCCGGCGCATTGCTTGGACTGGGCATGAGACTTGTCGCAGGCGCCGGCCGCCTTGAGCTGGTCGATCGATCATAGAGCCTTACAAGATCGCGCGGAAAAATCCGATCATCGAACGCTCCCCGACGTCAAACCGGTAGGAGAGACTACGTTGAGCACGGCGGTTCGGCAACAGCGCAGTCAACAGCAGAAATCCGCTCAGCGCACACTTCGTCCTGAGCGGGCTGTCGCCGGCCCAGAGTTTTTTGAGAAGCCGGAACGTCGCCGAGGCAGAGATTTCTCCGCCTTCCGCGACGACCAGATAGAAAGAGCGCTCGAGATAGAAATACGCTTCTTCGGTCGGCACCAGATCCTTGGCCACCCCAAAACGCTGCAGAATCTGCCGCAAATGCTTCATCCGATCAACGAACCGCTTCAGCTCACGCCGAAGAACCTGCGGATCAACGGCGCGCCCAAGACCCGAGTCGTTGCGGCCGTGTATCCGGTATCGGCCAAGCGGCTCGGAAAGGCTCACGACATCGCCGTAAAACGGTGCCGCAAACAGCATGACGCCATCGATCCATGGCTCGTAATCCACGTCAACCAATAGGTCGCAAACGTCCCGCCGAAAGACATTTCCAGACGTCGGCGGCGAGTTGTAGACACCAGTGTCGAGGACGCTTTCCGTCAAACGGCGGTCGCGGAAGCTATCGAGCTTCGGGACAGGAAGACCGGTAAACGGAACACCGAGTTCGTCGATGCGGACGAGCGGAAACTGAAGCTTCGCCACGCCGTCGTCGAGGCGAGCAATGATCGTGTCGAGTGCTCCGGGCACCAACTCGTCGTCGGCATCGAGGAAAAGAATGAATGGAGCCTGCGTTTTTGCGACGCCATACAGACAGGCAGCGCGCTGGCCCCCGTTTTCGATCCGATAGGCTTCGACCTCCTCGGCGCAGATCACCTCCCACGAAGCGTCTGTCGATCCGTCATCGATCACGACCAGCTGGCAATCATCGCGTGACTGCGATGTCACGCTCCGGATCGCCTTAGCCACATAACGCTCATAGTTGAAACAGCTGACGATGATCGCAAGCGCAGGCGGCGAGGCGCTGCTCGGCTTACTTGCCTCCGACCTCGCCAGTAGCGCGCTCATAAGTTTGCCCTGGTCACCACGGTCCCGATGACCTTTGCACGCGCATGGCGCAGTTGCTGCAAGGCGCTCTGGACTTCACCGATGGTGGTCTTGCCGGCGGTAGCCACGAACAGAACGGCATCGGCATGCGTTGCCAAAGCCAGCGCATCCTTGGACGCGTCGAGGGCCGGCAAGTCGAGCAGCACGTCGCCCTGCAAACGCGCAGCATCGAGCAATCTTCCGACCCGAGGACTGCGGAAATCCGCAAAGAGATTAGCCTTCTTGTCCGTCGAATGGATCGGAAGCACAGCGACGCCGTCGAGATTCCGGAAAAGAAGATCCTGCTGCGTTCCCGATATGGCTGCATCGGCCAATGATGTCAGCGCGGCGACGCGCGCTTCTCCATTCGACCTCTCAGGCCACTCCTTTTCCTGGAACAGCGTCACATAGCGTCCGCTTCCCCTGATGAGCTGCGCAAGGCTGAAGCAGAGCGTGGAGACGCCGCTGCCCGCCGACCAGCCCACCAGCGCGATGACGATGCTTCTCTCGCTCCGCAGCGTCGAGCATGCAATTTCAACAGATGTCCTCAAATCGCGGATCGCGGTGGCGTAGTGGCATTGTTGCTTGTGAAGGCGTCCGGTGTTTGCCGGACCATCGCCGACATCTGGCACCAGTCCCAAACAGGGTACGCCGGTTTCGCGGGCCAGTTCCTCCGCGGTCAGAATTTTGCGGTCGAACGCGAAGTTCAGTGCGACGAGGCAAGATCCGGCGAACAGGCCAAGCAAACCGCCAAGCAGGATTATCAGTTTCGGCCGTGGGCTTGCCGGACTTAGGGGCGTCAATGCTGCACCGATGATACGGGCATCGGCATCCGGGGTTGGAATTGCGGGTAGCACACCGCGCTTCATCGCCTCGTTTGCCGCGTCAACCTGCGCGTCAAGGGCGTCGAGACGTCCCTGGAGCGCTCCGCCACCGGCCAGCACAGCCTGGGCCTTAAAGGCGACCGCCTGCATGATGTACGCCGACACCGCTGCATTCGCCACGCGGGCCGGCAACGCCGGATCCGACGACGAGTATTCTATCTCGATGACATAGGATTGGCCAACGCGGCGGGCATCGAGACGTTTCGTGAAATTGCTGAATGCCGCCCGGCGTGCGTCTGTCTCCAGCCGACGCGTGCTGTCGGAGGCGGTCGGAGCACGCGTCTCATCACTCGGCGGCCCGCCGCCGCCCCAGAGTTTACGCAGCGGTGACAACATCCGATCCGCCTCTGTCTGCGGCTGGGGCCCAAGCTCGGGATTCGATTGTAGGCCAAGGCTATCGAACACCGAGGAAAGCAGCCGCTCGGAACGTATGATCTGCAACTCGCTGTCGGCGCGATTAAGGTCGAGCCCCTGCTGAGCCACTCCCTCCACCCCCGGGATAGCAGCCTGGCGTGGCTCAAGCAGCAGGGTGGCTGATGAGACGTAGGTTCGCGGCAGTGAATTCGCGTACAAGCCCGCGGCGACCAGCCCGACCGCCGTGCACGCTATCAGCATCGTCTTGTGCCTGAGCGCCAGCTCGCAAATGGTCCGCACGAGGGCCAGTGGCCCGTCTGACCCCGCCTCGCCGTTCCCGTCGTCAAACCGCCAAAGCCGCGACGAACGCTCCAGTGGCCGAAGGTTGCTGAACATCATTTGGCTTCCACCTCGAGCTCTGTGGACCGGATTGTTCTTTTGGGCAACGTGACGGCGCGCTCCGGTTCAAGGCGACCATTCAAGACATCGCGCAACGCAATGATATTCCCGCGAACGCGCCCTCGCCGATCGATGAACGGTTCGGGCCAGATCGCCCTGCCAAAATTGCTGACCAGGTTGCGGAGAATCTGATCGGCAACCTGCCCCACAGTCATCGTCCCCTTACGCAGCAGGTAGAGCGGATTGATAATCTGCGAATAGCCAAGCCGTTCTCCGCTTATACGGCCGCTCTTGACGCCCATGTGGACCCCATAGGCCCTGCCCGACTTCACGCAGCGGCCTCCGGCTTTCGCAACCGCTGCGGCAAAGTCGCGATCCTCCAACCAGCTGTAGAGGACAAGCCGCTCGTCGAAGCGCATACCGCTGATGGCGGCGACACGAAAAGCCATGTTGCAACCGTACGGGCTGTATGGCTCAGCCCACGTGCGATCATCAGGTGAAGCGGCTTCCAGCAGACGGACGGCTTCATCGAAGCCGATGCCCGGCCCCTTTATTCCGTCGGCAACCACACGACCGGTGAAGGCCGCGACACGGCTCTCGTCGCGAAAGGCGCTGCCTGCCGTCGCCAACCACTCATCATCCGCGATGAAGTCGTCGTCGAAGAACGCGACGATCTCCGTGTCTGGCGGCAGATCCTTAAGCGCGGTGTTGCGCTGAGCTGCAAGCCCGGGAGGACCACTAACAACCCGCACGCCAAGGGTAACGGCAAGATCGCCGGCATCTGACGGCTCCGCACATGACACGATGACACCAACCGGTTTTAGCGACTGTGTCTGGAGAAGACGTTTGACGGAGCGGCTGACGATCTCCGGGCGACCACGCGTCGCGAACACCGCTGCAATTCGCGGCTTTGCCGGTCTTTCCTTGCAATAGGAATTCAGATGTCTCGACGGCTGCTCAAGAAGTGATAGGTACCCCTCGGCGGTATTTTGCCAGGAGAACAGCTTCACCCGTTCCAGTCCCCTGCCGACAAGGTCGCTGGCGAGTTGAGGTGACTTCTTCAGCGCACTGATATGTCCGATCCATTCGGCTGGATCGAACGGTGAGGCAAGCAACGCCGCCGGGCCGCATACCTCGGGCATGCTGGCGCAGTTCGACGCGACGACCGGGCAACCCCGCGCCATGGCCTCAACGATCGGCAGCCCAAATCCTTCGGCAAATGACGGGAAGGCAAGACACAGGGCTCGTTCCAGCAGATAGGCCAGATCGTCATCCGTTACCCTTCCGAGCAGATGAACGTTTGCTTTCGCACCAAGGTTCTCGGCAGCAAAGACCGTACCGGCATCGCCTGCCACGACGAGATCGACGCCGATCTCGGCCAGAGCGTCAGCCGCCGTGACAAGCAGAGCCAGGTTCTTGTGCCGGGCGCGTGAACCCAGCGCGAGCACGAACGGTCGCTCGTTTGGATTGCCATATCCATGTAAAAAAGACGGCGCGATCTGCGCCCTGGACGGGTCCCACACGAGCGCGTGTTCGTGACCATTCGGAAGAACGGCGATATCCTCGGCGCGAACCGGCAGGTAGCGCTCGATCTGGCGGGCCGCGGCATGCGACACGGTGGCGATCCTCGCTGCTCGGCGAACCAAATGTGGCTGGAGCGAGCGATAGAGCATTCGAAACCGGGGGCTGTAACTTTCCGGGGCTGCGAATATGTTGGCATCATGGATGCAGATGATCTGATCGCGCTTGAGAGCCGGCGCCGTGTTGCAGAGGTTCAGCAAACGACCTGAAAATGCCGTCGGCAGCGAAAGCTGCTCCCAAGCGTGTCCTTGCAACCGGCCGCGCGTAACAACCGCGATTTTTGTGAAACCCGGGTCGGTCGTATGCGGTGGAGCAATGATGGAAGCCCCCTCGTCCGAGCCCATCACACGGTCCATTTCGCGAACGACGTTCATCGCATAGCGCTGAACGCCAGTGGCATTCTGCGTCAGAAACCGGCCGTTTATCGCGAAGGGTAGCGTGGCATTCATACTGGGTTCCTGTCGCCCTGCGCAGCTCTCGGCCGCGTTTTAATGGCTACGTTGGACGTCTCAATAAGCTTGCTGAGTTGGCTGACCGATCGATAACTAGCTCGATCGGGCGAGCATCCTGACGCTCAGTAACTGCCTCGCGAGCGCAACACCGCGGGGATAGTCTTCGCCATGATGATGACATCGCCCCACACCGTGTGTTCGGCGACATATTGCACATCGAGTTCGACTCGCGCGCTGTAACTGGTGTCGCTTCTTCCGCTCACCTGCCACAGGCCAGTCAATCCGGGGCGCACCCGAATGTAATCGCTGAAATGAATGCCATAGAGTTCAGCTTCGCTCGCGACGATCGGCCGCGGACCGACAAGGCTCATCTGGCCACGAACGACGTTGAAAAGCTGCGGTATCTCATCGACGCTGCTGCGACGGAGGAATGCGCCAAAGGGTGTTATCCGCGGATCTTTCTTCAGCTTGCGGGTGGCGTTCCATTCAGCTTTCTCCCGGGGATTTGCGGCGAGGTAGCGTGTCAGGACCTCAGCGGCATTGGGAACCATGGTGCGGAACTTGAGGCAGGGAAATACCGCCCCCCTGCGACCAATCCGAGGGTGTGCGATGAAGATCGGCCGCCCCTGGAGAACAAGAAGTATTGCGATAACCATCAGGATCATCGGCGAAAGCACGATCAATCCTGTGACGGCAAGGAGAACGTCCAAGCTGTATTTCACGCCGCCTGCGATGCCCCTCCTCCGCGACGGACCGACCCGGGAAGGCGCTTTTGCCTCTCCGTGTACCTGCGCCTCGTTCAATCTGTCGAAATCCCGACTGAGATTAAATCCACTCATCTGCGAACTCCCTACAAGAGAATGACATCACTCGGGCATGTGCAGACAATGCCAAATGGCACGCAAAGCAAAGGTAACAAGGGTTAAATAATTTGACAATGCTAATATTGCATCGCAATATAAATGAGTGCAACGCAGAATTGCCTAAGTATCAGCGGGGCCGGAGCATCCGCCTCTTTTTTGGTGATAGCAAGGCATGTTTGCTATATTCTTAGGCTAGAGATGCAGGAACTATTCGTTCCTTTTCTGCACGCCAAGATTGTCTGTATTCGTGGAGCATTCCATGCGAGTAGCAATCATTCATTACTGGCTTGTCGGTATGCGAGGAGGCGAAAAAGTCCTCGAAGCTCTGTGCAATATTTATCCTTCAGCCGATATCTACACGCATGTTTTCAACCCATCGGCGATATCTGACACAATCAAGACGCATACTATTCGCACGACCTTCATCGACGGGCTGCCTTACGCAAGGAGGATGTACAAGCGCTACCTGCCACTGATGCCGATGGCACTGGAGCAGATCGACCTTAGCGATTACGACCTTGTCATAAGCAGCGAATCCGGACCTGCAAAAGGCGTTATACCGACCTCTCCCGCCATGCATGTCTGCTACTGCCATTCGCCGATGCGCTACATCTGGAACATGTACAACCGGTACTACCACGACTCCGGATTGATGACGCGCATGATGATGCCTCCATTGGCGCACTATTTGAGAACCTGGGACGTGGCGACGGCCAATCGCGTCGACGACTTCGTGGCGAACTCCTCGACGGTCGCCCACCGCATCAAGAGCTACTATCGCCGGGAAGCGGTCGTCATTCACCCGCCCGTCGACACGCGCGCCTTCCGGCCAGTGCCTTCTTCCGAGGTAGGCGACTATTTCCTGATGGTCGGCGAGCTTGTCAGCTACAAGCGTCCGGACCTTGCGGTCGAAGCGTTCAATCGCCTTGGACTGAAGCTGGTGGTCATCGGCGGCGGCGAACTGCTCAATCATCTCCGCAAGATCGCCGGGCCGACGGTGACGATCCTCGGCCCGCAGCCATTCGACGTCCTCAAGCACCACTACGCGCGCTGCCAGGCACTCATCTTCCCGGGCGAGGAAGATTTCGGGATCGTGCCTGTCGAGGCCATGGCGAGCGGACGACCCGTCATTGCTTATGGGAAGGGTGGCGCCACTGAAACGGTCGTCGCCGACAAGACCGGCACGTTCTTCAACAGCCAAACCGTCGACAACCTTATCGAGGCCATCGAGCGATTTCGGCGTAGCGACTTCAATCCGGGCGATGCAGTCGCTCGCGCGGCGGAATTCCGTACGGATGTGTTCATGGAGAAGTTCAGCACGTTTGTCGGCAGGACGACAGGCGTGTTCAGCGACGTCGCCAGCCTCGACTACGGGGCGCGAGCCGTGTCGCTGCGATAGCCAGGTGAGATGTAGGGAGTTCCGCCAATGCCGATTTCATCTCCGACGCGATACCAATACTCGACCAGCGCCGAGCGCACTTCGGTCAAACCTATTCGTGCGCGGCTGACTGCGCTCGCGATGGCCTGCATCGGATTGGCAGCGGTCCCAGCATTCGCGGAAGACTATATTCTCGGACCACAGGATACGCTCAAGGTGCGGGTCTTCGAGTGGCGACCGACGAGCGGAACGGCATTCGAATGGGTACCGTTGACGGGCGAGTTCACCATCTCGGCCGCCGGCAATCTTTCATTGCCGATCATCGGGACGGTACCAGCCGCCGGCAAAACACTGGAACAGGTGGCAGATTCGATCGGTGAACGCCTGCAGGCCCAGGTCGGATTGCAAAAGCGGCCGAACGCATCCGTGGAAGTGGCCGAGTACCGGCCGTTCTTCGTGACGGGCGCAGTCGCCAATCCCGGAAAATTCAATTACAGCCCGGGCCTGACGGTCGTGCAGGCTCTCAGCATGGCCGGAGGTCTCGGGCCTGCCAACGGCAACCTGATCGATCTCCAACGCGACGTTCTCTCCGATCGCGGCGATGTCAGAACCCTGGAAGCGGAGCGGCTGGGGCTACTCGCCAGACAAGCGCGCACCGATGCCGTCGTGAAGGACAGCGCTGTGGTTGTCTTTCCCGCCGATCTCACAACGCGATCCGATCAGCCCGCCGTGGCACGCATGATGGCTGAAGAGAAATCGCTTTTCGATGCCCGCAAGGAGTCCATGGCGAATGAAATCGACGCTCTGAACCAGGCCAAGGTCCTAACGACCAACCAGATCGAATCCCTGAAGGCGAAAGCGGCCTCGCTGGCGAAGCAGATAGAACTCGCCAACAAGGACGTTGGCAGTGTGAACAAGCTCGTCGCGCAGGGCCTCACCCTCTCGGCGCGAGAACTCGGCGCCAACCAGAACCTCTCCCAGCTTGAGAGCCAAAATCTCGACGTGTCGCTTGCGATGCTGAAGGCACAACAGGATCTCGCAAGAATGGATCAGGACATGGCAAATGTCCGCAATCGATATCGCGTCGATGCCCTCACGGAATCCGGCGAAGTGCGCGACAAACTGGCCGCCAATGCCGAAAAGATTCAGACGACACATTCGCAAATCAGCAACCTGGAAGCGAACGCACCCGCAGCGGCAGCGACAATCGACGAGAATGGCGGCCTGTCCTTTGCGACCACCATCGATCGCGCGCAGGACGGCATGATGCGAACGATCGCCGTTGGCGATAACGACCCCGTAAAGCCGGGTGATGTCCTGCGTGTGGAAAGAAGTGAAAAGGCGCGTGCGCAAACCACATCGAATTGAAGCGAAGAGGCCGCATCAATTTATACTTGCGCAAATCGCGAATATATCGATAACATTACTGGGCCTCGATATGGAGCAATGCTGATCGGAGCATAAATTGGCAATATGGGCGCTTATCGTGTCGTTTGTTGTCGGTGCAGTCTGCGCCGTGCGCCTGCCCATTTTGATCTTTACTCTGGTGGTGTTCCTCGTCGCAACTGTCTTCGCGGCGATCAACATTCACGCCGGCATATCCGTTGCGTCCACGGCGATCTGGACGATTGCCTATGCCGCCTCCCTGGAGATCGGCTACGTTCTCGCGCACGCCCTGCTCTACTTTCTTTACATCAAGCGATCCGAACGGGCGAGCAGGCAGCAATCTCCCCTAGACCTGCCATCCAAGTATTCGTCCGAATAATGATCCTTTCAAGGGATGCAGTATCGAGTATTGCAAGATAACGCATTGCGCATTTTCGACTGAGCTCGTTCGGAGTGCGACAGAAGCGCGGCACGATAAGAAGACAATTCTAAAACAAAGCGAAGCAATACTCTTTATACTTCGAGTCTACTCTGCGTGTTGCCTTGCAAGGGATTTCAGAGACCGCGGCGGCGCGGTACGTCGTCGGTATTCGCACGCTCTTCGGGGAGCTGTCACAATATGGATAGGTGTCGAAAACAGAGCTAAAGCGAGGATCGCGATGAGAACCACGGTTTCGAGGCGAAATCTCCTGAAGGGAGCTGCGACACTTGCGGCCGTCGGCAGCACTCTGCCGCCAAATGTCGCGCGCGCTGCCGAGGAGGATCCGACCACCGGTCGGCAGATCCAGTTCGAGGACGATTTCCAGACGCTCGACTGGACCGTCTGGGATGCCGGTCCGAAGGCATCAACGGCGGATCCCGGCTTCTACGGGCGATCTGCTTTTGCGAAGAAGGTTGGAGACCAGGGCTTCAATCCGTACGCGATCGTTGACGACCCGCTTGCAGGCGGCGGCAAGGCGTTGCAGATCTCCGTAAAATATATCGGAACACCGATGAGTGTCCCGAACTACTACGGCAATACGCGCAGCGAGTTCCAGTGGATCTCAGGCAATATCCAGACGGCGAAATCGGATGGCACTATCCGCAAAGGCTGGCGGAAAGGTTATTTCGAGGCAAGGATGCTGTTTCCGCGCCATCCTTTGACATGGCCGGCATTCTGGATGTTGAATGCCAGAAGCATTCTCTTCCCGAAAACGGCGGTAGAACTTGATGTCGTCGAACACAAGGGCTGGGAATACCAACTCTATGGCGCCTACCTGCATGAATGGGGCCAGCCCGGAGAACATCACGAAGGAACTGGCGTTCCGACAGATATCGACGTCACCCGGAACTACTGCCGCTATGGGATATTCGTCGACGATACGCATTGCGTTCCATTCTTTGAGCGCAAGCCCGTAATCGATACCCGGACCGGCGTCGCCGCCAACTGGGAGATCACCCGCGCGCCCGAAATGGACAAGCACGACGATGTCTTCTGGCCGCTTCTGACGCTTGCGCTCCATCCGGATTACCCCTTCCCGAATCCACTCAAGGAGGAGGACAAACTGTCTCATATGCGCGTGGACTATTTCCGGACCTATGTTTGATCAAGCTGCCGGTGCGCGCCGCCATTTCAATGACGGCCATCGCCTGCCGCCGCCAGTATCGGTTCGTGTCGCTCGGGCTCTACGCTCGCAAGCCCTGCGAGAACGAAAAAAAGAAGGCCGAGATCAACAAGGGCTCCCGAGACGAGCGCTCCCACCAGGAGGCACAGGCTGCCGTTTCGCGCGGCAAGGCGGATATCGGATGGTACCGTCCGGTCCGTGCCTCTCCGCCGACCAATGGCGCCGAACGCAAAGAGCGCGAAGAAGACCGCGCCGGGAATGCCGACGTTCGACAGCAGCGCCAAAGGAAAACTCGATGTGCGCGCGGTTCCCAGACCAACCCCCAGCCCCCAGGAATCCATGAAGTTCTGCAGGCCGTAAGCATTCCAGGACGCCCTCTCCATGCCTGATACCGAACCCGTCTTGCTGAGAACAAGCAGATCGACATAATCGTAGAGCGTTCTGTAGATGTCATCGTTCAACAGCACGACAAGGATGGCGACAGCCAAAATCTGCGGCGCGATGACGGCAACAGCGGAACTGCGCAAACTTCCCCCACCGACCCCGCTTCGCCCCATTGCTGTCAGATACAGTAACACGAGGCAAACGGGCGCTGCGACGAGACCTGTCGATGATGTCGATAGGAAGATAAGGACGAGCGACGCCAGAGCGAGCGGCCCTGTGCAAAGAGGTGCACGGCCGCAGAGCCACATCGTCGCGGTGAAGCCAAAGGCGCCGAGGGTCGTACCGGCGAATGACGAGGCCTCCGGCCACGAGCCAATGATCCGCTTCATACCCGCGACCGTCTCGTTGTCGTGGAGCGCATATTGTGCGTTTCGCATGAACTGCATCACCGCCTGCGTGCCTGTCGCGTCGGTCGCAATGTCGAGCAAGGCGAAAAACACGTTGGCGAATGCATAAGCAACCAGGCCAGTGGTAATCGCCGCGAATCCTCTTCGCGTGGAGCCGACAGCGACGATGATCACGAAGCAGATCAGATCCGCGACGAGATAGATTGCCTGGGTGACATTGCTCGACACCGGCCCCAAAGGCACCGTTCCGCCCGTTGAGGGATATTCGGAAATCCCCACCGGAATGATCTGCGTCGCCCCCGCTAGAAGCCGCGGCGAGAAGAAACCGCTAGCCGCTCCATAAAGCACCAGGCAAGCCAGCCAGAATGCAGGTTGCCCCGGTCGCAGTGCCTGCATCGCCGGCATCGCGTTCCGGCGCCAGGACAAGGTGGCAATGGCAAGGAAAAGCAGGAAAAGGTGAGCCGGCTGGATGTTGGCAGCCCCGGCAACAATTGCCGCCGCCGCGCCGAAGACCGTCATGACCACAAAGACCGTGGCCGTGGCGGAATAGCCGAGCAGCACACAACAGAGGCCGACGACAATCGTGAAAATGCCGATCGGCTCCAGGCTCATGGCACCACACCTTTGGGGATCATTCTCACCATCGGCTCCTGATCCAGCCTTTGGCGCCTTACGATTTCTCGAAGGCGCGGTTTGCACTGCAGGATAACCTATATCGCTTCCCGTTAAAGCCATGCGTTCGAAGGAGGCCGCTTTGCCGTGCATCTTGCGAGCCCGGCGGGTTCCTCCTATTTTACAGACAGTCGTGAAAGCGCCCTTCGTCTATCGGTCAGGACGACAGATTCTCATTCTGTAAAGAGGGGTTCAACTCCCCTAGGGCGTACCATCGGGCATGCAGGCGATTGTGAATTTCCGGCAGGCACAAGTCCGAGCGGGCGGCCTACGCATACCGCTGACTGCCATTTTCGTGGCTGAGAGTACAACGCGAGACAGCTCAGGCGGTTTCCGCAGGCACTGTCTTTCGCAGCCCTTTTCTCGTCGATGCAACGCCGACAAGGAAGGGGATGAGGCGCGAGGTCGTCAAGCTCTTCATCTCTGCGATAAACGCGCAGACGAATGCCGTGATCATTATGATTGGGATGAAGGAACGGATGTCGAGCAGGCCCGCCCGCGAGATCTGATAGGCAGCAAGCACGATCACCGTCTGATGGGCAATATAGTAGGTCATGATCGACTTGTTCAGATGCGAGATGATCCGGTTCGGCCGGCTGGCCAGCCTGCCCGCGAAAGCAAGCAGCGCAAGGACGGCGCACCATTGGAAAACCGACCGGACGACCCGAGCCGCTATCACCAAAGCCTCCGGCCTCGCTTCTCGAGGTACGAACAAGAATAGTGCTGTAAGTGCCGTCAGCGACAGCGTGGCAAGCCCAAGGGCCAACCATCGTTGGCGATCGACCTCCTGCCAGAACCGCTGTTCGTTGACGAGCAGCGAGCCCGCCATGAACATCGCGAAATACAATGTGTGCGAATAGAGATCGGAGTTGATGACGAGCGTCTCACCGAAGACCGGATAGAGACATACTCTCAGCAACGAAAGAAACGCGATCGGCGCGAGAAACAATCCCTTCCCCTGCAGGCAAGTCGCCAGAGACGCAGATATGCCAGGCCAGCGGCGTGTCAGCACTGGCTGGGCGACCGACCATGCGACGACGTAGATCCAGAGAAAGGCGAGAAACCACATATGCTCAAGCCGAAGTCCGGAGACAACGTAGACCTTCCAGAAATCCCAATACGAGAGATCCGGAACAAGATTGTACGGCGAGACATAGATTTGCGGAGGTACGACGAAAAGAACGCCCAGCACGAAGGGTAGAAGGAGCTGTCTCGTGCGGACCCTTCGGATCTCGGCGACGGACTTCTTCTTCAGAAGCAATGCCGTGACTGCGCCGGAGATGAAGAATAACAGGCTCATCCGCCACGGATGGGAGACCAGCGTAATCAGATCGACCAGTTTTTCGCTGGAAGGCGCGTTAATCCACCAAGTTCTGGTCCCGTAGATGAGGCTCGAATGGTAGACGATGAGCGTGCCAAAGCAGAACACACGCAACGCATCAAGGTCGTGACGTCTTCCGTCCAGTCTGTCGTTCGTCATTTATCTCGCCCCCAGCCGACACCATACAACCATAGGGGAATTTAAGAGATATTAATGTAATCATGACGATTAACGACATCGACGGATCGGTCAGGCCTTGACCGTCTTCCCAAGGTACTCCGACACGGTCTTCCTCAGCATTTCGGCATCCTCAGCGGACATTCCTGCGGGCCGGAACGTCACGTTCAGCACGTCGTTTCCCGAAAAATAGCTGTAGAACATTAGCGCAGAAAGATAGCTGCCGTAGATCGATGGGTGGTTGCAGTCATAGTAGAGATTGAAGTCCTTCGGCTCACTCTGAAGAGCTTCCCAGATCATACCGACGTTGACAAGAACGACGCCGGTCAGCGCGGCGAGACGGGCATGCTGCTGCTGGATGTTGACGTGCATGTTGGCATAACCCAACGGCGACAAATCGCCGGCCTTTTTTGGCATACCGGCATTCTCGGTGCATTGGTCAGTATAGCGCCAGGTAACGAACATGGCGGGCAAGGATCCTCTCTCCTGAACCTCCTTGATCAGGTTCTCGGCATCGTCCCATGCCGGGCCGGATTGCTGTGCGCTATACTGGTCGCTGCTCAGCACCTGCAAGACGACATGATCCCAGTGCTCTGAAAGCAGCCCCTGGGTTAGCTTGCTTTTGATGTGGTCGCCGAGGCTGACACCTGGCTCCGCATCCATCTCAATGCGCAGCTTCTTCGAATAGCCGGCGGAATCGGCGATTGCGCGGACCATATGCGGCATGTCGTTGTAGAACGTGCGGCTGTTGCCGATGAACAGCGCGGTCTGCTCCGGCCTCTTGTCGAAATGGTCCAGAGCGGATTCAATGCCGCGGTTCACGTATCCATTGAACGGCGGGAGGAAAATCAGGCAAGCGAGCAGGATCGCCAGCAATGCGGTTATTCTTATGCGCTGCGACACCTCGTGACCTCATGCCATTGATTCCGCAAGTCCCGGTATGATTATCCGTGAATATGTAAAGGATGGGTTGCATAAACAGCGAAGAAGCGAAGCATGTTCGCACAAACAGCGGCACCAGACCGCAATGGCTGTTCGTCGCGCCAAGCGTCCGCCGGCACGTCGTCCTGCCTCGATAAGCCTGGTTTATCGCGCGGGAGCGCCGTCGAGAACGCGGAGCTGTATGCGCCTCGAACCCTGATAGTGTTCCGCTCCCAAGGAACCGGCCACATGCAGGTTGGCGCCGCGCGAATTCAGCAAAAGGTTGCCGAGCTGGGTATCAGCTGCCCGGAAGGCGATACCATCGAGGCGCGCTCCGTCCATTGCCTCTAGGGTGATCTTGACGTGCTTTTCACCGACCACCCGGGAGTCGCGTACCCGATGAGCAGGAACGGCAAAGATCGGTTGCGAATGGCCGGAGCCGTAGGGGCCGGCGGTTTCCAGTCGGTCTATGAGTTCGATCGTGGCGCCGCTTGCGGCGATTGCGCCGTCGACCTTGAGCGTTTCGTTTGCCACGAGGTTCGCAACCGTCTTTTCGGCGCGCTCCGAAAAGAAGCCGCGCAGGCGCCCGAGCTTTTCACGTTCGACTGTGAGGCCAGCCGCCATCGCATGCCCGCCGCCCTTGACGAGAAGGCCCTCATCGACTGCGGCCCGCACCATCTTGCCCATATCGAAGCCATTGATCGAGCGGCCGGAGCCGGTGCCCTTGCCCAATGGATCGAATGCGATGGCGAAGGCGGGACGTTTGAACTTCTCCTTCAGCCGGGCCGCGATCAGACCGACGATACCGGGGTGCCACTTTTCATGAGCGGTGACGATGACGGAGGCGCCCTCGCCGTCTCCGTATTCGGCAAGAGCCTCGGCTTCCGCCTCCTGAAGCATGGCCGCCTCCATGACCTGACGGTCACGGTTCAGTTCGTCGAGCCGCTGCGCGATCGCCTCGGCCTCGCCGGCATCCTCCAGCGTCAGCAACCGGCTGCCGAGTGCCGCGTCGCCAATGCGTCCGCCGGCGTTGATTCTCGGGCCGATGAGAAAGCCGAAATGATAGGGCGTTACCGGGCCGGCAAGCCCGGCCTTCTTGAACAGGGCAGCGAGGCCCGCATTACCCTGATGACGTGCCGCGATAAGCCCTTTTACCACGTAGGCTCGGTTCAGTCCTTTGAGGGGCACGACATCGCAGACAGTGGCTAGGGCCACGATATCGAGCCACTGCAGCAGATCCATGGTGCGGACACGCGCATCTCCAGCCTCTCGCAGCAGGCGCAGGGTCGCCACGAGCACGAGGAAGACGACGCCGGCGGCGCAGAGATGTCCCTGCCCGGAGAGATCGTCTTCCCGGTTCGGATTGACCAATGCATGGCAAGGCGGCAGGTCATGTGTCACCTGGTGGTGATCAATCACGACAACGTCGATGTTGCGCCTTGCCGCGGCGGCAAGCGCGTCGTGGCTCGTCGAACCGCAATCGACCGTCACGATCAACCGCGCGCCGTTGTCGATCAGCTGATCGATCGCCGCGGCATTCGGGCCGTAGCCTTCGAAAATCCGGTCGGGAATGTAGATCTCGGCCTTCACGCCAAAATGCGTGAGGAAGCGATAGAGCAGTGCCGACGAGGATGCGCCGTCGACATCGTAGTCGCCGAAGATCGCGACCTGTTGCTGGCCGCGAATGGCGTTGACGAGGCGCAAGGCGGCCTTCTCGCAGTCCGTCAGGGTGTAGGGATCCGGCATCAAGGATCGCAGCGTCGGATCCAGAAAGCCGATCGCCTCATCGACGCCGACGCCGCGGCCGGCAAGAACCCGTGCAATCAGATCCGGCAGTCCGTGCGTCTGCGACATCGCGAGCGCTCGGTTCTGACCAGCTTGATCGAGGCGCGATACCCAGCGGTTGCTGAGAACCGACTTCTCCACACCAAGAAAGGCGCGTTGTACCGGATCGGCGGCTATCTCCACCTGCTTCCTCTCTGCAGTGCCATCTGTCACCACCCCGTGACCGGAGTGAAATTCACATCTATGCGGCTTCCTGCAGGATGACAACGCTTGCGCGCAGCTTCTCCCCAGAGGAAGAAGCTGCGGCTCTTTATCAGCTTTCCTTCGGACGCTCGATCCGGATGACCTGCGGCTCGCCGACGTGGAAGCCTTCTTCCTTGATGGCGTTGACGGCCTTGCGTACCGAGTCCTCGGTCGTCGCATGCGTGACCATGATGATGGTCTGATGATGCGATGGCGCCAGATGCTGCTTCGATCGCTGAACGATGGATTCCAGTGAAATCTGGTTCTCCGCCATATGGGTCGCGACGCTTGCGAAGACGCCGGTGCGGTCGAGCACGGTCAAGCGGATGAAATAGCCGCCTTCATGGCTCTGGATCTGCGCCTTGCGATAAGGTTCAAGCAACTTGGCCGGATGACCAAGAACGGGAACCTGCTGGGCACCGGGACGGCTCTTGGCGATATCGGCGATGTCTCCGAGTACGGAAGAGGCCGTCGCATTGCCACCGGCACCGGGGCCGACCATCAGCAATTCACCGAGAACGTCGGACTCGATTGCCACGGCGTTGGTGACGCCATCGACCTGAGCGATGACGGAATCGACAGGCACCATCGTCGGATGAACGCGCTGCTCGATGCCGGTGTCCGTCCGCTGCGCCACGCCGAGGAGCTTGATGCGATAACCAAGATCGGCGGCGGCGTGAATGTCCTCGATCGAGATGTTGGTGATGCCTTCGAGATAGATATCGTCGGCCGCGATCTGGTTTCCGAACGCCAGTGTCGTCAGAATGGACAGCTTGTGAGCGGTGTCGTTGCCTTCGATATCGAAAGCCGGATCAGCTTCGGCGTAGCCAAGCCGCTGGGCTTCCTTCAGGCAATCCGCAAACGACAGGCCCTCCTTCTCCATCTTCGTCAGGATGTAGTTGCAGGTGCCGTTCATGATCCCGTAGACGCGGGAAATCGTATTGCCGGTCAGTGACTCGCGCAGCGCCTTGATGACGGGGATGCCGCCGGCGACGGCCGCCTCGAAATTCAGGAGCGCGCCCTTTTCCTCCGCGATGGTCGCCAGTTCGACGCCGTGATAGGCAAGCAGCGCCTTGTTCGCAGTCACCACATGGAGACCACGCTCAAGGGCTGTGCGAACCGAGACGTTGGCCGAACCTTCAGCACCGCCCATCAGCTCGACGAAGACGTCGATGTCGCCCTTTGCAGCGAGATCTTCCGGCCGATCGAACCACTCGATGCCGCCGACGCTGATGCCGCGATCCTTCGTCTTGTCGCGTGCCGAAACGCCCGTAATGACGATCGGCCGGCCGCACGTAGCGGCAAGCTCGTTGCTGCGCTGCTGAATGATACGGACGAGCGAAGCACCAACGGTACCCAAGCCCGCAATGCCGATTTTGAGGGCATCTGCCATGGATCGATCCTGAAATGTGTCATGAATGGCGGTCGCCCAACACGACCGCCGTGGAAGATTAAATCAACGGTGAGCGTTCAACGAGATGACGTTGTGCATCGTCTCGTCGGCCGTCGACAGGAATTTCTTGATGCTGCGTGCAGCCTGGCGGATGCGGTGCTCGTTTTCAACGAGTGCCAGACGGACGTAGTCATCGCCCATTTCGCCGAAGCCGACGCCCGGCGCCACGGCCACATCGGCCTTTTCGACGAGCAGCTTGGAGAATTCCAGGGAGCCCAGATGGCGGAACTTCTCTGGAATCTTGGCCCAGGCGAACATCGTCGCCGCAGGCGGCGGCACTTCGAAGCCGGCCTTGCCAAAGCTCTCGACCATGACGTCGCGGCGGCGCTTGTAGACATTGCGGACTTCCGCGATGTCGGAGCCGTCGCCGTTCAACGCGTGGGTGGCGGCCACCTGAATCGGCGTGAAGGCGCCGTAATCGAGGTAGGACTTCACGCGCGTCAGCGCTGCGATCAGGCGTTCGTTGCCAACCGCAAAGCCCATGCGCCAGCCGGGCATCGAGAAGGTCTTCGACATCGACGTGAACTCTACGGTCACGTCGATAGCCCCTGGAACCTGCAGAACCGAGGGCGGCGGCTCGCCGTCGAAGTAGATTTCGGAATAGGCAAGGTCGGACAGCACGATGATGTCGTGCTTCTTCGCAAAAGCGATGACGTCCTTGTAGAAGTCGAGCGTCGCCACGAAAGCCGTGGGGTTCGACGGATAGTTCAGGATCAGCGCCAGCGGCTTCGGGATCGAATGGCGCACGGCGCGCTCGAGCGGGGCAAAGAAGTTTTCATCCGGCTCGACCGGGATCGAACGGATGACACCGCCTGCCATCAGGAAGCCGAAGGCATGGATCGGATAGGTCGGGTTCGGGCAGAGAATGACGTCGCCAGGCGCGGTAATCGCCTGCGCCATGTTGGCAAAGCCTTCCTTGGAACCGAGGGTCGCAACGACCTGAGTGTCCGGGTTCAGCTTCACGCCGAAGCGGCGCGCATAGTAGGCGGCCTGGGCACGGCGCAAGCCGGGAATGCCCTTGGAGGACGAATAACGGTGCGTGCGCGGGTCCTGAACGACCTCGCAGAGCTTATCGACGATCGCCTTGGGGGTTGGAAGGTCAGGGTTTCCCATGCCGAGATCGATGATATCGGCCCCGCCCGCTCGCGCGCTTGCTTTCAAACGGTTGACCTGTTCGAAAACGTAAGGCGGCAAACGCCGGACTTTGTGAAACTCTTCCATTTCTTTCCCCACGGAAATGCGGCCACCACGGCCGCGCTCGAAGTTCGTCCTAATTACCGGCTGCTCGCGATACGAACTTCAGAATCGCCAGCGCCGTATTCATCAGACTTGCGTTGCGCGGCATTTCTTTGACAGAAAACCGCGCAGACCGCGCATTATCAGGAAAAATTCATTTTTCGCTACCGATGGAAGGCTTTGCTTCCAAAACGCTGCGAAGGCAAGGCCTATTTCGTGATTTCGGAGAGCGTTTCCGGGCCGTGCTCAGCCGCGAGCTTGCGATATTCTTCCACGCGGCGTTGATACTCCGCCTCGGAAATCGTCCCGGCCTTGCGCTGTGCGCCGAGCGCAGAGAGCTTATGCTGAAGATCAGCTGCCTGCTCGTCGTTCATCTGGACGTTGGCGGCCGTCAGCGGCGCACCAAAGGACGGATATCCATCCGGATAATGCGCAAGACCGCCTTCTGCCGGCACGCCACCCTTGGTGGGCCCCATGACAACGGCGGTCGGCGCCGCTCGTCTGGCGGCGATCTCGGCCTTTTCCTCGGGCGTTCGCATGCAAGCCGCAAGCGTCGTGGCCGCAGTGGCGCCGATAAGCGCGGTGCGGATAACGTTTGCGAAAATGCGAATGCCTTTGTTCGTCATGCCAGATGTTCCAGATCCTGAGCTGTCTCGACTGTTAGATTCGTCGCAGCGACAAAGCAATAGCACGAGCGCGCGTCAGCGGAACTTGTTTTATCGATCTTTCCAGATGTACAACTCGATTTGCAGGAACATGCTGCCGCCGGAGGAAACGAGTGACCGACAGCAAGCAGGAAAACGGCGACAAGACGAAAAGCCCGGGCTTTGATGCGAAAGACCTGGATCCGTACCTGATGAAAGATCCCGAGGCGATGGCGCTCAACTTCGCCCGCGCGATCGAGAATCTCGGCAAAGCCGCGACGGCCTGGCTTGCCCCACGCGAACGCGGCGCGATCGCGGAAAACGCGGCCGAACCGATGACCGACATGGTCAAGACGCTGTCGAAGGTCACCGAATACTGGATGTCGGACCCGCGCCGCACCTTCGAGGCGCAGACGCAGCTGATGAGCAGCTACTTCGGGATCTGGATGCGTTCGATGCAGCGCATGCAGGGAGAGACGCCAGCGGAAGAACCGGACCGCAAGGACAAGCGCTTTGCAGACGAGGACTGGCAGAAGAACCCGTTCTTCGAATTTCTGAAGCAGGTCTACCTGATCACCGCCGACTGGGCCGAAAAGATCGTTGCCGAGACCGATGGTCTGGACGATCACACGAAGCACAAGGCCGGCTTCTATGTGAAGCAGATAACGGCTGCTCTCTCCCCAACCAATTTCGTCGCTACCAATCCGCAGCTCTACCGGGAGACGATCGCGACCAGCGGCGAAAACCTGGTGCGCGGCATGAAGATGCTGGCCGAGGATATTGCTGCGGGTCATGGCGACCTGAAACTTCGCCAGACCGACATGAGCAAATTCGCCGTCGGGCGCGACATGGCGCTGACATCGGGCAAGGTGATCGCGCAGAACGAGATCTGCCAGATCATCCAGTACGAGCCGACGACGGAAACGGTGTTGAAACGCCCTCTCCTCATCTGCCCGCCGTGGATCAACAAATTCTACATCCTCGACCTCAACCCGCAAAAATCGTTCATCAAATGGTGCGTCGACCAAGGGCAAACCGTGTTTGTCATCTCCTGGGTCAATCCGGATGCGCGCCATGCCGGGAAGGATTGGGCCTCCTACGCGCGTGAAGGTATCGACTTCGCGCTCGACACGATCGAGAAGGCGACGGGAGTGAAGGAAGCGAACGCAATCGGCTACTGCGTCGGCGGCACGCTGCTTTCGGCGACGCTGGCACTGCATGCCAAGGAGAGGAACAAGCGGATCAAGACCGCTACGCTCTTCACCACGCAGGTCGACTTCACCCACGCCGGCGATCTCAAGGTTTTCGTGGATGAAGAGCAGCTCGGTCGCCTCGAGGCGCATATGCATGAGGTCGGCTATCTCGACGGCTCGAAGATGGCGACCGCCTTCAACATGCTGCGCGCCTCGGAGCTGATCTGGCCCTATTTCGTCAACAACTATCTGAAGGGCCAGGAACCGATGCCCTTCGACCTGCTGTTCTGGAACGCGGATTCCACGCGGATGGCGGCGGCGAACCATGCCTTCTATCTACGCAATTGCTATCTGCGGAACGCGCTCACAAGCAACGAGATGGTTTTGGACGGACAGAAGCTATCGCTGAAGGACGTCAAGATCCCGATCTACAACCTCGCGACGCGCGAAGACCACATCGCGCCCGCAAAGTCGGTATTCCTTGGTAGCCAGTTCTTTGGCGGCAAGGTCGATTTCGTGCTTGCCGGCTCCGGTCACATCGCAGGCGTGGTCAATCCGCCCGACAAGAAGAAGTACCAGTATTGGGTCGGCGGTGCGGCGAAGGGCGATTACGACACATGGCTGACCGAGGCCACGGAAAACGCTGGCTCATGGTGGCCGCACTGGCAGGCCTGGATCGAGGCGAACAACGATGCGCGCGTGCCCGCCCGGAAACCGGGCGGCGCAGCGCTCAACGCCCTCGAAGAGGCGCCGGGAAGCTATGTGCTGGAGCGGGCCTGACGCATTGCGACCACAGCACTCACTCCAGGAACAAAAGGCTCGCCGGTGATGGCGGCAACGGCTTCATGACGACTTTGCCGAATCCGGCGGTTTTTGCCATGCTGGCAAGCTCCCGCTCCGTATAGGCGTCGCCCCGTGGCGTCGTTGCGAGCATGACCATGGCAAAGGCTGCTGGGAACTCAGGCGATACGCGATCATCATTCGGCACGAACTCGACGATCGCCACGCGGCCACCCGATCCAAGGCTCGCTCGTGCCTTCTTCAGAAGTGCGACGCAGCCTTCCGTATCGAAATGATGCAGGAAGTTCGGTAGCAGGATCAGGTCATAGCCAGAACCCCAGTCGACCTCGAAGGCACTGCCGGGCTTGAATGTGAAGCGCTCCGCCACGCCTGCTTTCTTCGCGTTCTCTTCAGTCACGGCAAGGACAGGCTTCCAGTCGATCGCTACCACGCTGGCCGATGGCGCCACCTTGGCGATCTCGATGCCGAAAGCCCCCGGCCCGGCGGCAATATCAAGCACCTTCGCCGGTTTGCTTGACCACGTCTCGACCTCGCCAGCCAAGGCCTTAGCGCTGGCACCGGTGAACGAGCCCATTGCGCGGGCAAACTTCACCCACACCGGATTATCAGGCGCGACATTGGCAAGACCGACGGAGCCACCATTGCGGACGTAGGACGCGGGGTCGTCGAGAAACAGCGACAACATCTGCGGCGCGGCCAGGAAGTCGATCGCAGCGCCCATGTAGGCGGGTGAACGCCGGTCGAGAAAGGCCTGGCTTGACGGCGTCGCTATGTAGTTCTCGCCACTTTTCGTCAGGAACCCGGAGACGACGAGAAAGTCGCAGAGGATCCGGGTGCCGCGCTCGGCGCACCCCAGTTCCGGAGCTAGAGAACGCGCCGTTCGCCCCTCTCCGCCCAACTTCGTAAAAAGATCGAACTCGATTGCCGCCTTGATCGCGGCGGTCTTTCGGAACGCAAACATCGCATCCACCAGCAAGGCAGGCGAAACTTCCGCATGTGTCGAAGACATCGGTTTTTCCTCCCATAACAGAGCTGCCCGACGGCTTCCTTCATAGCAGAATTGAGGCTGCGCGGCACGCTAGGACAAAGGAGGAGTTGCCGCGGGAACACAGTCTCCGAGGCAGCCGATCGATCGGCAGCAAGCGGAGAAATTTCGGCAGGCGACGCGATCACGTAAAGAGTTTGGTTACCATAATTCGTCATCCTTTGAGACAGCCGAATATATTAGTGAGCCGTAATTTGGCCTCGAAGCTTCTATACCGGCCCCGGCGAAGAAGTATCCATCTGTCAGTACCGCCGGCCTAGTAACGAGTTGTGAAAGACGAGTCTCATGGCGTTTGCGGTCGATGTGTTTGCCAATACCAGGCCTGTAGGTACGACCATTTCTCGTTTTAGTCGCTCATTCCGTTTCATTTCCGGTGCAAGTCTCATTGGTGCAGGGTTTGCCGCCTCGGCGTGGGTCGTCACGACAATCGCGACGATGCATGCCATCGCCCCGGAAGCCAAACCAGCCATGCGGATTGCGCTCACGGCGAAGACAGCAGCGCCCGAGCAGGCACACCAGCGGCTTATCCACGTCACGAAGTTTTCGCGCCTTGCGACATCGGATGCCGACAAGCTGGCACAGATCACCAAGGACGGCAGAGCGGCCGCTCATGCGCGGCTTGCGAGCGCCCTTGTCGGCAAGTCGGCGCCGATCACGATCGCAGAAGCGTCCCCTGACAAGACGGCAACCGTTGTTGCTGCTGCAGCTCCTGCAGACAAGGCCAAGGACGACCTGCTCGCCCTGCAGCCGGCGCCCGTGGCTGCCGACAAGAATTCGGCGGATCGCATCGTCATTCCGTCAAAGGAAGAAGTCGCAGCGATCACCGGCACCAACCTGCTAGCGCTCGCCGCTGCATCAGACGAGAAAAAGGTGGCTGCGCTGCCAAGCAATAACCGCAAGGGCAACGAGCAGGCTGTCGAGGTCGCCAGCGCTGCTACCGACACCGATGTGAAGGATGCGGATCCCGCTCAGTCCTTCGACCTTGTGCTGACCGACCGCGAGAGCTCGGTGCCATTGCCGATGGCTCGCCCTGACGCACTCGCCAAGCGTCCACAGGCCAATGACCGGACGCAGAAGCCGGCTGAGCCGGTGCTTGCCTATGCACGTCCCGATGTTGGTGATGACGAAGGCGAGATCCCGACGGTTCCGAAGCGGCAGAGCAACCCGATCGCGCGCGCCGGCGTCGCGGTCTACGACATCTCGGCCAGCATGGTCTACCTGCCGAGCGGCGAGCGTCTCGAAGCGCATTCCGGCCTCGGCAAGATGCGCGACAATCCGCGTTACGTGCACGAGAAGATGCGCGGACCGACACCGCCACACACCTACACGCTGACGATGCGCGAAAGCCTGTTCCATGGCGTCGAGGCGATCCGGCTCACCCCCGTCGGCGGCGCCGCCAATATCTACAACCGCGTCGGCCTGCTCGCACATACCTATATGCTCGGCGCACGCGGCGACTCCAACGGCTGCGTTTCGTTCAAGGACTACAGGCGCTTCCTGGCGGCCTTCAAGCGCGGCGACATTCGTCAGCTGGTTGTCGTAACGAGCATGCCGAGCAAGCCGTCTTCGACGCTGGCGTCGCTCTTCTCTTCCCGATCCTGAGATCCTTCGGCGCTGGGATGACCCGCGCCGGCCCGCTTTCTAAGGCGATCGACAGGGCGGATTGGACGGCAAATCGCGACTTCCCCATTGATCGCGATGGACGAACCCGGCATAGCTGCTCTATGTACGAACGGACAATCTCTACTAAGGCCTTGCAATGGTAAATTACATCGAAGCAGCAACCGCACCGTCCAAGAATACGGGTGCGATCCGGCTGTACGACTCCGAAGCATTCGAGGGCATGCGCAAGGCCTGCCAGCTGACAGCGCGGTGCCTCGACGAGTTGGCTTCGATCGTAACGCCCGGCCTGCCGACCGATGCCATCGACCGTTTCGTTTTTGAGTTCGGCATGGACAACGGCGCCATTCCGGCAACGCTCAATTATCGCGGCTATACAAAGTCCACCTGCACCTCGATCAACCACGTTGTTTGCCACGGCATCCCCGACGCCAAGCCGCTGCGTGAGGGCGATATCGTCAACATCGACGTGACCTATGTCGTCGACGGTTGGCACGGAGATTCCAGCCGCATGTACCCCGTTGGCACGATCAAGCGTGCGGCCGAGCGTCTACTCGAGGTGACCTACGAGTCGCTGCTTCGCGGTATTGCGGCAGTCCGTCCCGGCGCCCGCACAGGCGCGATCGGCGAGGCCATCCAGACTTATGCGGAAGGTGAACGCTGTTCGGTCGTTCGTGATTTCTGCGGCCACGGCGTCGGATCATTGTTTCACGATTCTCCGAATATCCTTCACTACGGTCGCGCCAGCGAAGGACCGGAACTTCGGGAAGGCATGATCTTCACGATCGAGCCGATGATCAATCTCGGCCGCCCGCACGTCAAGGTGCTCGCCGACGGCTGGACGGCCGTGACCAGGGATCGCTCCCTGTCGGCGCAGTATGAGCATACCGTCGGCGTGACTAGTCAGGGCTGCGAGATATTCACGCTGTCGCCTGCCGGCCTCGACCGGCCGGGCCTACCGCCCCTCGTTCGGTGAGCATTGATGGCGAAAGAACCGCGCTCCGACAATGACCAGCTGTCCTTCGGGACCGCAGATGACATTGACGAGAGAGCCTTCTTCGCCGAGCAATCCACCAAGCCTGCGGCGCTTCAGCTACGGCACCCCAGCGATGAACACTATCATGGTCACCGCGAGCGGCTGCGCAGCCGGTTCCGCGACCACGGCGATGCCGCGCTCGCCGACTACGAACTGCTAGAGTTGTTGCTGTTTCGCCTGATCCCGCGCAGGGATACGAAACCGATCGCCAAGGCGCTGCTTGACCGCTTCGGCTCGCTTGCGGCCGTCTTTGGCGCACCGACCTCCCTGCTTCAGGAGGTCAAGGGTATCGGCGAGGCCGTTGCCCTCGACATCAAGCTGATTTCGACAGTCGCCCACCGGACATTGAAGAGCGAGCTTCGGGGCAAGCAGGTTCTGTCGTCCTGGTCCTCCGTGATCCAGTATTGCCACGCGGCAATGGCGCACGAAACGCGCGAGCAATTCCGCATTCTCTTCCTGGACAAGCGGAACGCCCTGATTGCCGACGAGGTCCAGGGGCTGGGCACGATCGACCACACCCCCGTTTATCCCCGCGAAGTGGTCAAGCGGGCTCTGGAGCTGTCAGCGACAGCCCTCATCCTCGTCCACAATCATCCCTCCGGCGACCCCACGCCCTCTCGGGCGGATATCGACATGACGAAGATGATCATCGATACGGCGAAACCTCTCGGCATCACCGTTCACGACCACATCATCATCGGCAAGGACGGACATGCGAGCCTCAAGGGACTACGCCTGATCTAGGACCCGGGCCTTTCAGGTGCCCGTCAGGTTGCGCTGGCAAAGCAAATGCATTGCAACCAACCTGTTCGGATCCCAAATGGCGAAGTTCACTTTTCCGAAACTCCGTTCCTATCGTAAGGTTCTGCTTCTGCCCCTGACGGCCTTCGTGCTCGCCGCAGGAAGTTACTATTCCTATCTGGCAGCAACCGACAATTTCCACGCCGTTATTCCTGGCGAGGTCTATCGGTCATCGCAGCCGTCGGCGAAATCCATTGCGAACTTCGAACAGGAGTACGGCATCAAGACTATCCTGAACCTGCGCGGCGTTTCCGACGACAAAGCGTGGTACGCGGCTGAGGTCGCACAGGCGAAGGCGTTGAACATCACCCATATCGACTTCGGCATATCAGCCGCGAAGGAGCTCACGCCGGAGAAAGCCCAGGCCCTCATCGAGATCATGCGCAACGCGCCGAAGCCGATCCTCATTCACTGCCGGTCAGGCGCGGATCGCACCGGACTCGCTGCAGCGCTCTATCTGGCGGCAATCGCAAAGACGAATGAGCGGACGGCAGAGGGACAAATGTCGATTTTTTACGGACATATCAGCCTGCCGATTTCGCGTGCCTTTGCCATGGATCGCACCTTCGAAATGATGGAGCCCCTATTTGGCTTCGCTGAATCCTGATATCGGCGCGTAAATCAATCTGCAACATTGACCCGCTACCGGTGATCGCGCGACATTTTGCGTCGCAAAATGATTCCAGCTTTCCAATCGGGGCCAGTCCATGTTCCAGTATGATCTTGTCGTTGTCGGCAGCGGGCCGGCGGGCCGTCGCGGCGCAATTCAAGCCGCCAAGCTCGGTAAGAAAGTGCTGGTCGTCGAACAGGGCAAACGCGTCGGCGGTGTGTCTGTTCATACCGGCACGATCCCTTCGAAGACCTTGCGCGAGACAGCGCTCAATCTTTCCGGCTGGCGCGAGCGCGGCTTCTATGGCCGGGCATACCGCGTCAAGGACGAGATCAGCGCCGACGACCTGCGCCGACGCCTGCTGATTACCCTCGACCACGAGGTCGAAGTCCTCGAACACCAGTTCGCCCGCAACCGCGTTCAGCACATTCGCGGCAAGGCAAGCTTCGTCGATCCTTCGACGCTTGAGGTCGTCAAAGAGGACGGTGAGGTCATCAAGGTCACCGCAGCAAGCATTCTTCTCGCGGTCGGCACGAAGCCCTTCCGGCCCGATTACATGCCGTTCGACGGAAAGACGGTCCTTGATAGCGACGAGCTTCTTGAACTCGAAGAGCTTCCGCGTTCCATGGTCGTTATCGGAGCCGGCGTCATCGGCATCGAGTACGCAACGATCTTCAGCGCACTCGATACGGCCGTAACGCTGATCGATCCGAAGCCGACGATGCTCGACTTCATCGATAAGGAAATCGTAGAGGACTTCACCTATCAGCTGCGCGACCGCAACATGAAGATCCTGCTTGGCACCAAGGCAGAGAAGGTCGAGCGCCTCGATAACGGCAAGGTCGAACTGCTTCTCGACAATGGTCGCCGGCTGGTGACAGACATGGTTCTGTTCGCTGCCGGCCGTATGGGCGCGACCGATACGCTCAATCTTCCAGCAGCCGGGCTCGAGGCCGACAGCCGTGGTCGCCTGAAGGTGAACCCCGAAACATTCCAGACGTCCGTTCCCAACATCTATGCGGCCGGCGACGTCGTCGGCTTTCCGAGCCTTGCGTCGACCTCGATGGAACAGGGCCGCATCGCAGCACGCGTGGCCATCGGCGCTGTCGCGAAGGAACCGCCGAAATACTTCCCGTACGGTATCTATGCAGTGCCGGAAATCTCCACCTGCGGCCTGACCGAAGAGGAGATGAAGGAGCGCGGCATTCCCTACGAATGCGGGATTGCCCGCTTCCGCGAGACGTCTCGCGGCCACATCATGGGCCTCGATACAGGTCTGCTGAAGCTGATCTTCTCGCTGAAGACACGGCGGCTGCTCGGCGTGCACATCGTCGGCGAAGGCGCAACCGAACTGGTGCATATCGGCCAGGCGGTGCTCAACCTCAAGGGCACGGTCGAGTACTTCGTCGAAAACACCTTTAACTATCCGACGCTCGCCGAAGCCTACAAGATTGCCGGCCTCGACGCATGGAATCGCATGGGCGACATCAAATCGGAACTCTGAGCGCTGAGGCGTTCCATGAGATCGGCCGCGTCGCATTTTGCGGCCGATCTCGCGCATTGCTTGCGCAAACGGGAACGACAAGACGCCGCTTGTCTTCTCCCGAACATCTGTTAGCGTTCGGCTTCGGGGGTTCACTCTTACAAGCGAGTAGCCGTGCGGAATCAGCCAGAAACTGCCGAACGTAAGTTTCAACTCATCCTCATCAAGCCGTCTCACTATGACGACGATGGATATGTCATCCGCTGGTGGCGGGCGATGATCCCCTCCAATTCGCTTGCAGCGCTCTATGGCATTGCCGCTGATTGCTCGGAGCGAAAGGTCCTCGGACCTGATGTCAGCATCGAGATCACCGTGATCGACGAGACCAATACGCGGGTGAACACTGCTGCCTTGCTGCGGCAACTGAAAGCCAACGACAATTTCGGCATGGTTGCGCTGGTTGGCGTGCAGTCGAACCAGTATCCGCGTGCACTCGATATCGCCAAGCCGTTCCGCGATGCCGGCATTCCCGTTGCGATGGGCGGCTTTCACGTGTCCGGCTGTCTTTCGATGCTCGATGGCCATGCTGTTGGGCTCGACGCATGCCGCGAAATGGGAATCTCGATGTTCGCGGGCGAAGTCGAGGGGCGGCTGGATAAGGTACTGCAGGACGCGGCATCCGGGACGCTGGCGCCGCTCTACAATTTCATGAACGACCTGCCGAGCATCGAGGGTGCGGCAGTTCCGTTCCTGCCGAAAGCCAACGTCGCGCAGACGCTGGGCCTCAGCACCAGCTTCGACGCCGGTCGTGGCTGTCCCTACCAGTGTTCCTTCTGCACCATTATCAACGTGCAGGGCCGCAAGTCGCGCTTTCGCACAGCTGATGATGTCGAGAAGCTGGTGCGGATGAACTGGGCGCAAGGCATCCACAAGTTCTTCATCACCGACGACAATTTCGCCCGCAACAAGGATTGGGAAGCGATCTTCGATCGACTGATCGAGCTGCGTGAGAGAGATGGCATTCCGCTCGGCCTGATGATCCAGGTCGATACGCTGTGCCACAAGATCCCCAATTTTATCGAGAAATCGAAGCGTGCCGGCGTTACCCGCGTGTTCATCGGGCTGGAGAACGTCAACCCGGACAATCTGACGGCTGCGAAGAAGAACCAGAACAAGATCACTGAATACCGCAAGATGCTGCTCGCCTGGAAGGCGCAGGGTATCATGACGCTCGCCGGCTACATCCTCGGCTTTCCTGCCGATACGCCGGAATCCATCCGCCGCGATATAGCGATCATCCAGCACGAACTGCCGCTCGACGTGATCGAGTTCTTCGTGCTGACCCCTCTCCCGGGTTCTGAGGATCACCAGACGCTGTTCCGCAAGGGCGTGGCGATGGATCCCGATCTCAACATCTACGATGTCGAGCATGTCTGCACCGACCATCCGAAGATGAGCAAGCAGGAATGGGAGAGCATCTACCACGAAGCCTGGTCGCTCTACTATTCGCCTGAGCACATGAAGACGCTGCTGCGCCGGGCGGTGGCGACAGGCGTGCCGCTGGCGAGACTGGTCAAGGTCCTCGTATCCTTCGCGACCACGGTGCCGCTCGAAAACGTACATCCGTTGCAGAGCGGCTTATTGCGGCTGAAGCATCCCTCCGAGCGCCGGCCCGACATGCCGCGCGAGAGCGCGTTGGTTTTCTGGCCACGCTTCGTCGGTGAGACGATCACCAAGCATCTCAAACTCGGCGGCACGATCGCGCGGCTCGCCATCAGCGCCTTCCTTATTTCACGCGACAAAAGCGCGAAAACCTACATGGACCAGGCCCTGACACCGGTCGGTGACCACGAAGACGAAACGCTGGAACTCTTCACCAAGACTGCGGGCGGAAAAGCAGCGGTCTCGCATATCAAGAAGGTCAACGAGCTCACGCATGCCCATAGGGCGGTGTGAGGCGACTTAGCTTCGCGCGTTGCCGCCCACATGCTCAGAAGGAGCGGCTTACTCAGCCCCGCGCTGGCAGCTTTATCATATCCAGCAGCGCGGCCGCCTGCAGGGTGTCGATGAACTCCACACACTCCTTGAGCTTGCCGTTCTCGAAAGTCATCTTGTCCATGATTTCGGCGTCGTACTCCGTCGCGCCGAAACGCATGCGGCCGGCCCGATGAACCAAAGCGACATCCCCATCGATATGGATCGACACGAAATCAATGCCGCGCATGTCCCAATTGTCGATGAGATACTGCATCGTCGGACGTAGTGCTGCGACTCCCACGACCGGGTCGGTCAACGGTGAAAGATGTTGGTTGCCGGCGACACGAAACGTGCAGTCATCATCAAGAAACGACATCAAGCCGTCGAGATCGCCCTGTGCGCGCGCATGAAAGATTTTCCGCACCACGTTCTCAAGGTCATCATTGGAAGCCATCGTCCAATTCCCCCGCTCGCGATGCGCCAGTGTGCGTCTACGCAATCGCGAATGCAACCAAATCGTGTGCGCCTCCACTTTTGGCGTAGGCCGAAGCCGTAGCGGATGCTGAAACGAAAGAACCCCGCGCAAGGCGGGGTTCTTCGAAAATTCCAATTGGCCGGAGATTACTCGGCGCCTTCCTCGGAAGCCTTCTTCTTCGGAGCGGCCTTCTTCTTCGGGGCAGCTTCCTCGCCTTCAGCGGCTTCTGCCTTGGCAGCAGCCTTCTTCTTCGGAGCAGCCTTCTTGGCTTCCTTCTCGGAGCCTTCGCCTTCTTCGTCAGCGAGCAGCTCTTCCTTGGTGACCTTCTTGTCCGTGACGTCGATTTCGGTCAGCAGATGGTCGATGACCTTCTCTTCGAAAATCGGAGCGCGGATCGAAGCAGCTGCACCCGGCTGGCTGCGGAAGAATTCCAGGATCTGCTTTTCCTGACCCGGATACTGGCGCAGCTGGTCGTAGATCGCACGCTGCATTTCGTCTTCGCTGACTTCGACGCCGGCCTTTTCGCCGATTTCGGAGAGAACGAGGCCGAGGCGAACGCGACGCTCAGCAAGCTTCTTGTACTCTTCGCGAGCCTGCTCTTCCGTCGTGTCTTCGTCTTCGAAGGTCTTGCCGGACTGAGCGAGATCGTTGGAAACCTGGTTCCAGATACCGTTGTACTCGGCGTCGACGAGCGACGTCGGGGTCTCGAACTTGTACATTTCGTCGAGCTGGTCGAGGATCTGACGCTTTACCTTCTGGCGGGTCAGCGAACCGTACTGCGACTCGATCTGGCCGCGAACGATTTCCTTCAGGCGGTCAGCCGATTCGAGGCCGAGCTTCTTTGCCAGTTCGTCGTTGATTTCAACGTCGGCAGGAGCAGCAACGTCCTTGACGGTAACGTCGAAGGTGGCTTCAGCGCCAGCGAGGTTCTTGGCCGGATAGTCAGCCGGGAAGGTAACCGTGATGGTCTTCTCTTCGCCAGCCTTGGTGCCGACCAGCTGGTCTTCGAAGCCCGGGATGAAACGGCCGGAGCCGAGAACCAGTTCGGCGCCCTGATCGGTGCCGCCATCGAATGCAACGCCGTCGACCTTGCCGACGTAGTCCATCGTGACGCGGTCGCCGTCGGCAGCCTTGCCCTTCTTGGTTTCGTAGGAACGGGCGCTTTCAGCGACCTTCAGAACCTGCTCGTTGACTTCATCTTCGGAGATGTCGACGACTTCGCGCGTGATCTTGATGCCCTTGTTGGACTTCAGTTCGATCGGCGGCAGAACTTCGTAAGACAGCGTGAATTCGAAATCCTTCTGAGCGGCGAGGATCTGTTCTGCCTCGTCCTTGTCCTCAGTCATCGCGATTTCCGGCTGCGTAGCAGACTTTTCGCCGCGTTCAGCGAGAATGCTGGTCGGCTGCTCGCGAACGATCTCGTTGACGAGGTCGGCCATGATGGACTTGCCGTAAACCTTCTTGAGGTGAGCGGCCGGAACCTTGCCCGGACGGAAGCCGTTGATCCGGACCTTGTCCTTCACGTCGGCAAGACGCTCGTTCATCCGGGTTTCCATGTCCTTGGCCGGGATTACGACCTTGATTTCGCGCTTCAGCCCTTCAGCGAGCGTTTCGATAACCTGCATGTCTTCCTACCTTCATTTCGTGGCGGCCGTGCCCAGACGCCGTTTGTTTCGATGAGCACGACGCCGGAAAATTGCCGGGCGTGGCCTGTTCTCAATTCTTTATTCATTCCGCCCAGGGCGGAACGGCGCTTTGCTTCCGGGTAATCGAGGGACACCGATTCCGGTCCCCCCGCCTGCAAGCCAGCTTTTGGTGCGGGTAGAGAGACTTGAACTCCCACGCCTTGCGGCACCAGAACCTAAATCTGGCGTGTCTACCAATTTCACCATACCCGCGTTCTCAAAAACCGCATGCATATGCCTGCACATGAGGCCTTCCGGAGCGCGGCGTCTCTATATCACCCGATTTGGTAGAGGCAAAGGAAAAATGAAGGTCAAATGACAGGGATTTTGGCCATTACACAGTCCAATGCACGACAGTTCGCTCTCTTAATAGAGTGGTTCGTCGTAGGCGGGCTTTCCATCGACCAGAAGGCTGCGGATTTGCGCCGTTCCGTTGCGCCCCACACGAACGGCGATCGACACGTCTCCATCCTGCCTCGCCTGCTCGAGCGCCTTGCCCGCCCCCTCCGGCACATAATAACGCTCGATGCCGTAGTCGACACGAATATTGTCGGTCGTCTGAGCGCCGTAGCTATAGAAGGGCTGGCTGCGAAGAACCACGGTGTCCGCCTGCTCCGGCAGCGGCTCGAACGATGATTCCGCGATTCCCCAGAACCCATCGTCCTGGCGCTTCACGCGCACCCAGAGTGTGCGTTCTCCCGCATCAACAGGTATTGCACCAACGATAGAATGAGCCGGTACCGACGAGATGTCGTAGTTGAGGACGACATAATCACCGCGCAGGAAGTCACGAGGATCGACGGGTGCAGTCCGCAACAGCACGTCAGAGCCGTTGCGCAGGATGGCAGCCCGGCTCTCTATGATGTAGCCGACAATCACCGTCTGGAGCGTCGCAACGAAGATGCCCGCGAGCAGATAGCGGCGTGTCCCGAGGCTTGAAAGGGAAAACATACTCATCGGCTCGCCTCCCCGCCTACCGACGCGAAGCGACGTTCGAGCCGTATGACGACCCACGCAACCAAAGCGACCAGCACGCCTGATGTCAGGAAAAGGCCTGACGTGCCGATGATGGATCCGACCGTCACCGAGGCAAGGTAGAGCATTTCGCCGGCAAAGATCGTATAGGCCAAGTATCGGACCGCGCCGTTATCACGCCCCTGCAGGGCGATCGCGAGGATCGCGGCGGCGAGTGTCGCCACACCGAGCACGACGAGCCAGCTGCCGCCGTCAATTTCGACATGCAGGAAGAACAGACCGATTACCGCTACGAGGAATGCATAGAAGGCGGGTGCTGCGCCCGCACTTTTCACGAATGTCGCCAGCGGCGTCGGCGGCACGCTCACCAGAATCAGCAGTGCGATTCCGACGACAGCATAGGCCAGCGCAAGCCGAGGATCCGAGTTCAGCGTATAAAGCCATGCAAGCCAGCCAACCAGCAGCAGATAGGCAAGGTGTCGGGCGCGATCGGCGCCGGTGTATCGCACCAGCGCGATGATAATGACGGCCATGAACGGCGCGACCCAGGGCGCGGCACCAAGCCACCGCATATCGAACACGCTGAGATATACGCCAAAGCTCGCCCATGCCAGAAATCCGGCCACAGCCGTGAGCACAGCGGAACGAAAGAGAATCGCCGAGACGACCGTCACGCCGAACCAGAGATACATTACCGACTGTTCGTCGCCCGAAAGGTGATACATCTGCCCGACGAGGGAAATGGCACCGCCGAAGCTCAGCGCACCGATAACGAGAAGACCGCTGGCTACGCCGACGGATTCGCGCTTGAGCGCGGCCGCAGCAGCCAGATGCGTCACCCATATGACCGCCAGCACGACGCCGACGCGGACAAGGCGCGAAATCGCCTCCCAGTTCGAGGCAACGACGAGCAGGACGGCGGCCGCCAACAGGATCGCGGCCAGAATCATCAGAACGCTTCCAAGACTGAAGCTTGCCGGGCGGTCGTCGAACTCCTTCAGCAAGGTTTCCGCCGTATCCTTACCCAACAACCCCTTCTCGACCCATAAAGACAGATCTCTCTGCAAACGCCCGCGGTACATTCCCCACTCCGCCTTATGCGCAAAGCGCGCCTCTACATGGTCTTTTATATCCACGGAAACGCGCTTGAGAAACGACCAATCCCAAATTCCTCACGGTTGAAATTGGGTTTCCGACTTAAGAAATGGCTAATGCTGCAACGTTACGCTGAGACCAATCACTGGAGCCATGCAACAAACGCATGCCGACCATGAGAATATTGCACTGCAAAATCTGAATAAGTCATACTATTTAGTTTGCAACAGCCCGAAACGTCGATGCTTTAAGCGAATTGGTCGTTTCTGGTGAGAAGAATTCGGATCTGCGCACTCCTCCTCCCAGCGCGTTCCGATAGGCTGGCAACACTCCTCCTCCCAGTTGTCAGTCACCTTCACGACGCCTGCCGGATCCTCCCCCGGCAGGCGTTTTGATTTTTCCGACCTTTATGATTCAACGGCTTATGACGAATGTCCGCGGATAGCGCGCCTGGGTCGCACGTCATGAGAGCGCCGGTGATGCGTCAGACGGCTGCTGAGGCACTGAGATCGACTGCAAGACCAGATTTTGCCCATTTCTTGACCAAACAGCATCCGAAATGCGGATTTCACAGCGAAAGAATTGCATCGAGCGCATAGGTGATCTGAATTCTTGTCTGTGGCGCCGTTTTGCGGCGCAACATATATTCAGAGCCATCAGATCAAGGCCAGCGCCTGACAATGGCAGCCGGTGAACACGAAACTTAGGAAGGACTTCAAAATGAACATCGCACGCTCTTTCAACAACTGGCGCAAGTATCGTCAGACGGTCACCGAACTCGGCCGCATGAGCAACCGCGAACTGCACGATCTCGGCATCGATCGCTCCGACATTCATCGCGTTGCTCGCGACGCTGTCCGCTGATTTCCAGGCGATCTGCGCCTCCCAGCCGATCGCTTACCAAGACGCCCGCTGCCTCTGGCAACGGGCGTTTTCTTTTGTCGATTTCCTATTCGACACGACCTCCTCAGCGCCCTGCTCATTAAATGGATCGAGCCCGTTTTATGAGCATTCAATGCACAAATGCATGGCAGGCGCCTAATATTTGCACTGCACAATATGCAAGCAAAAGCCTATATGAATGCCAACCGCTCATACGGCGATCATGCCGCTGACGACATTCATTCTGAGGAAGAACATCATGAACCCGATCCGCATTGCGAAGAGCTGGCTCAGCTATCGCCGCACGCTCAGCGAACTTGGCAGCCTTTCCAACCAGACGCTGTCTGACATCGGCGTAAGCCGCTACGACATCCGCAACATCGCTTCCCGCGCCTTCCGTTAATCGCCTGGCGCGCGAAGCTTCCAAAAACGGCGCCATGACGGCGCCGTTTTTGCGTTTTGGGGTTTACGCTGAAACCAGCGAACTGGGCTGGCTGTCGCCCCCACAATCGCGCCTACGCTACCAGGGCGCATCGGGGTGGGCGACAGCGCCCATCACCTCCAGATGAACCTATTGGCAATCACAAATTTCCAAACAGTATCGATCGCGATCCCCGCAAACGTGGCGATGAACACCACATGCCCCAGCCGTTCGTAAGTCAGCGTCGCAGCGGACACATTGGCAACGATCCCAACCGCCGAGACGGTCAAGAACTTCAGATAGCCCCAGAACTTCCCCCAGCCACGTAGTCGTCGATCCCTGAATGTCAGGCGATTGTTCAGAAGAAAATTGCCGGTGGCTGCCGTCAGCGTTGCGGCTGTCTGGGCGATGGTGAAGGGAACCAGCAGCGACAAGGCCAGATAGAGGACGGCGAAGTGGACGAATATGCCTGAGCCGCCGACAAGCAGGAACGAGATGAGACTGACCGGGACGATGCCGCCCGTCATCTTGCTCAACAGGAAGGTGACGAACTTCCAGATCACATAGCTGTCGAGTTTAGACTGGCCGGCCAGACGGACGCCGAAATCGAAAGGAATCTCGGCATGCCGCAAAGTCTTGTTGGAATAGAGGATATCCAGAAGCAGCTTGAAGCCCGGGTCTCCAAGACGCGGAGCGGTCTCGATAAAACTGTCGCGTCTGATCACAAAGAAACCCGTAAGAGGGTCGGTCAGCTTGCGGCCGAGCACCCGGCTGCTTAGCCAATTTCCCAAGTTCGACAGCTTCTGCCGGATCGGCGAAAGACCCTCCATCTCCTGATCCCGCTCCAGACGGCGGGCCGCGCTCACGATATCGAGACGGTCGCCTTCGAGCCGTTCGGCCATCTCATTGATCACAGCCGGATCATGCTGGCCATCCACGTCCATGACGCAGAGAAGCTCCCCTCTCGCAGAGAGGAGACCCTGAATGCTGGATTTGGCAAGACCACGGTCGCTCAATCGCGTAATCGAGCGGATGCGGAGATCTTCCATGGAGCAGTCGAATGCCTTTTGGCCGGTGCCGTCAGGCGAATTGTCGTCGACAAAGATAATCTCCCAATCGAACTGCCCCAGAACTTCTTTCGCTCGCTCAATGAACGGGACAATATTGTCCGATTCATTGTAAGTCGGCGCGACGATCGACAGTTTCCTAGGCGACAAATGTAGCTCCAGCGCGATTCTTTTCATGCCCCAATAGAGTTACTAGTATTACAAGCAACTGGCCTGTCAAAGGCAGGTCGCAGTTCGTACAGAATTTCCGCCTGACGCGTAGTGCCTCTCAGATGCGCGTCTCCTTCACCCCAGAATGGCGGCCATATTTTCTCGAGTTGTTTCTGCCGGCCGGATCGGTTCGAAACGAACAGCGAGGACATTGCCAACGCACAGCAATTCTCCGGTTTTCAGTCACAGCCTCTCATGGTAATCAGCCGCCATGACCAAGACCTCTCCCTACTCTCCCATTCACGTTATCGGCGGCGGCCTCGCCGGCTCGGAAGCGGCATGGCAAATCGCCAACGCGGGCGTTCCTGTTGTCCTGCATGAAATGCGCGGCGTACGCGGCACGGATGCCCACAAGACCGATGGATTGGCCGAGCTTGTCTGCTCGAACTCCTTCCGATCGGACGATGCCACCAGCAATGCCGTCGGCGTCATTCACGCTGAAATGCGCATGGCGGGATCGCTCATCATGGCCTGCGCCGACAAGCACCAGGTTCCAGCCGGTGGCGCCCTGGCAGTCGATCGCGACGGCTTTTCCGAAGCGGTTACCAACGCGATCCACAACCATCCGTCGATCACCGTAGTCAGGGAAGAGGTCGAGGGGCTTCCCCCTAAAGAGTGGGATCTTGCGATTGTTGCGACCGGGCCGCTGACGGCCCCTTCCCTTGCAAGCGCCATTCAGGCCGAAACCGGCGCGGATGCGCTGGCCTTCTTCGATGCCATCGCACCGATCGTCTATCGTGACAGTATCGACATGGATATCTGCTGGTACCAGTCGCGCTATGACAAGGTCGGCCCTGGCGGGACCGGCAAGGACTACATCAACTGCCCGCTGGATGAAGCGCAGTACAACGCCTTCGTGGATGCACTGATCGCCGGCGATACGGTCGGCTTCAAGGAATGGGAAGGCACTCCCTATTTCGACGGCTGCCTCCCGATCGAGGTAATGGCGGAACGCGGACGTGAGACATTGCGCCACGGTCCGATGAAGCCGATGGGCTTGACGAATGCACACAATCCCACCGTCAAGGCTTATGCCGTCGTCCAACTGCGGCAGGACAACGCGCTCGGAAGCCTCTACAACATGGTCGGCTTCCAGACGAAGCTGAAGTATGGCGCGCAGGCGGATATCTTCCGCATGATTCCCGGTTTGGGTAACGCCGAGTTCGCGCGCCTCGGCGGGCTTCACCGCAATACCTACATCAACTCGCCGACGCTGCTCGATTCCTCGCTGACGCTGAAGTCTCGGCCGGGCCTGCGTTTCGCCGGCCAGATCACCGGTTGCGAAGGTTATGTCGAGAGCGCCAGCATCGGTCTGCTTGCCGGCCGCTTCGCCGCGGCCGAGCGCAAGGGCGAGGCTGTATCCCCGCCGCCGGCAACGACGGCGCTCGGCTCCTTGCTCGGCCACATCACCGGTGGCCATCTCGTCACCGACGAAGAGCCCGGCAAGCGCTCCTTCCAGCCGATGAACATCAACTTCGGTCTCTTCCCGGAGCTGGAGCCCGGCTCCATCGTCAAGCCGGAAGGCGTGAAACGCTTCCGCGGCAAGGACAAGACCATCATGAAACGGCAGCTGATCGCCAAGCGCGCGCTTTCTGCCTGCGCCGAATGGCTAGGCCAGCCATTGTCGCTGCCGGAAACAGCAGCTTAGGCCGGCTCCCTGCTCGCGGTATCACTGCGCGAGCAGGCCACCTGCCTTTTTCCACGCATCGATCCCGCCGTGGATGTGGGATGCTGTCGCAAGACCTGCGTCATGCGCAGCTTCCACCGCCATTGCCGATCGCTCGCCGAAAGCGCAGTAGAAGATCAGCCTCTTGCCCGTGGACGCAGCCAGCTCATGCAGCATGCCTCCCTGTCCAATCGCATCTTCGAGCGTCTGATACGGCACATGAAATGATCCCGGAATGATGCCGTTCCGGTGCCGCTCCTCGCTTTCGCGCAGGTCAACCAGCGCAATATCGGGCCGTCGTGAAAGATCGAAGGCTTCCTGTGCCGTCACCGTCCAACCGTGGCGCCGCACCTCGTTCTGATCAAAGCCGACATGCATGTTCGCCGGCACCGCGACGTCCATCATCTTCGGGTTGGCGAGCTTCAGATTGTTCATCATGTCGGCGTACTCGTCAACCGACCGCACTTGCAGTCGAGGATTGAACGCCCGCTCCTCGCCGATCGTGGAAACCGTGTCGCCCTTGTAGTCGTGAGCCGGATAAACCAGCGTCGTATCCGGCAGCTTCAGCAGTCGACCAAAGATCGATTCGAACTGGGCGCGAGGGTCGCCGTTCTGGAAGTCGGTGCGGCCTGTCCCGCGAATAAGCAATGTGTCTCCGGTAAAGACCCGATCCGGCAGTATGAAACTATAGGAATCGTCCGTATGGCCGGGCGTGTAGATGACGTCGAGCGACAATCCTTCAATCGTCAGCTTGTCGTTATCAGTCAGCCGCATCGAAACGACGTCGGCTTTCGTCTGCTCCCCCATGACGGTTATGCAATGTGTCTTGTCACGCAGCGCACCGAGACCGGTAACGTGGTCTGCATGCAAATGCGTGTCCACGGCCTTCACGAGCCGCAGATCGAGCTCGTGAACAAGCCGCAGATAGTGATCGACCTTCTCGAGAACCGGATCGATAATCAACGCCTCACCGCCGCGCCGGCTGGCCAGCAAGTAGGAATAGGTGCTCGACGCCGGGTCGAAAAGCTGACGGAAAATCATCCCTCGCCTCCTGCTTTCGACGACATGACGCTATGCGAATGCGGCGTTATCCGTGCGGCTGAGGCACTATTCGGATGTATGGCTTCGGTGCTGACCAGCCTTGCGGATACTGCTTCTTGGCCTCGTCGTCGGAAACCGATCCGGCGATGAAGACATCGTCTCCGCTCTTCCAGTTCACCGGCGTCGCGACCTTGTGCTTTGCCGTCAGCTGCAATGAATCGATGACCCGGAGTACCTCATCGAAATTGCGGCCTGTGGTCATCGGATAGACGAGAACGAGTTTGATCTTCTTGTCGGGCCCAATGACAAAAACATTCCGCACGGTCTGGTTGTCAGCGGCGCTGCGCGTGGCAGGGTCGCCGGAAACCAGCGCCGGCAGCATGTTGTAGCGTTTGGAAACAGCGAAGTCGATATCCGCGATCATGGGAAAATTGGGCCGGACGCCCTGTGTTTCCTCGATATCCTTCATCCATCCCGCATGCCTTTCCATCGGATCGACGGAAAGGCCGATGATCTTGACGCCGCGCCGATCGAACTCTGGCTTTATCTTCGCCATGTAGCCGAGTTCCGTGGTGCAAACCGGCGTGAAATCCTTCGGATGGGAAAAGAGAACGGCCCAGGAATTGCCGATCCATTCGTGAAAACGGATCATCCCCTGTGTGGTCTGAGCTTCGAAATCCGGGGCAACATCATTGATCGAGAGAACCATCATGCACCTCCCTTGCGCTGTTAAACAGGCCTCCAACATTTACCGAATAGGCAAATCTTGCGCCTATTTCCTGCGAGAGGCAACGTAAAAGCTCGACTTTGGCAGCTGTGCCAATTGCTGCCCGGGCTTGGGTGGTAGTCGGTCTACCGAAGCGAGCGCAGTTCAGATTTCAATGATGGTTGGCTGCCGACGAACTGTCTGCGAGATGCTTGTCGGGATCGGCCACATAGTTTCCGAGAAGCCAGAGCGACACTTCCGAGGCTTCCTTCGGTGAAGAGAATTCGAATGTCCCGCTATGATGCGGCGCATCGAGAAACTGGACGTTGAGCCCCCTTCCCGTCTCTGAACTCAACACGCGGACACGCCCCGGTTCGATCAGATGGCAGGAAAAGTGGCGCTGCATGTTCCTCATGAAGCCCGCCTTGTTGTCGTGCAACCGCACGAAAACCGCCTGGCCGTCTGCCGTGGCCTGGAGCTGGCGTATCGCCTCGTTCGGAAAGGCACGGTTGAACTCGATAATCGCAAGGCCGGTATCGTGCAGACCATCCTCTTCGTTCTGCGACGCCATACGCGTGGCGATGAAGGCGACCAGAATGACGAGCGCGAAGATAACGCTCCAGACGATAATGCTCACGCCGCTCTCCGTTCGAGACTACCAGACAACATGCTTCTAATGTACGAGACTTGCGCGAGTTTGAACATTCGTCAGATTTTCTTGCGCATCAAGGCCAGCGTCATACGGATCTGGCGGCGCCACTGCGGTTGTTGCGGCGAGCGCGCCAGGATCGCAGCGCCGGATTTCTGTGCCCGCGCCAGCACATGCTCGGCCAGCGACGCAGGCAGGAACGCGGGGAAGACAGCGGCGGGGATGTCGACATTTCGCGCCTTGGCGAGATGATCGCGGCCGAGGCCCGCGAAAGCCTCGATCGCGGCCGATATCCGGTTCTTGTCCTCGCCCGCGAGGAAGGCATCGCGGTCGAGCCCGGTCGCGGAGAGGATCTCGAGCGGTATGTAGACTTGGCCACGGTGACGGTGCAGCGGCATCAGCAGAAGCAATCCCGCGATCGCCTGGGCAACGCCGGCATGTCCGGCAGCTTCGGCGGAACGCGCCGCATCTTCGGGAGCCAGCACGATGCTCGTCAACTGGATCAGGGCCGATGCGGTTTCGCCGGCGTATCCCTCGAGAGAGCTTCTCGTCTCCATGGGGTCGTCGTAGAGATCGAAAATGCGAGCATCGATCATATCAAGCAATGTCTGGCGCGGCAGGCGATGGTCATCGACACTGGCCAGTAGTGCAGATGCGACAGGATTGGCCTCCGTCGACCCATGCGCATTGCCCTGTAGCAGATCTCGCCAGTACTGCATGCGAACCTCGCCTGGGAGCGGCTCGTGAACGAGGTCGCGAATACGGGCAAGTTCAGCGTTGAAGGCATAGAGCGCGGCGATTGCGCCTCGTCTGTCTTCTGGAGAAAGCAGGCAGGCAAGGTAGCGGTCGCGGTCCATGTCGCGCAGCATCGCCAGGCAGATGTCCTGGTTCGTCATCGATTGATCAGCCATCGTCAGACTGCGATCAAAGCGGCAGCGACTGCGCGCGATTCCATCAGCATGATGTTGAAAGTGCGCACAGCGGCGCCGGTATTCATCGGATCCGATGAAATGCCCGCCGCTTTCAGGGCTGCCTTCAAGTCCGCCGGGATCGGACGCATGTCCACGCCGGTTCCAACAAGCAGGAACTCGATCTCAGCTGCCTCATCTATGACGCGCTGAAGATTTTCGATCGACAGCGGTTTGGTCGCATCCATGTCCCAGCCGTGGATACCGGAAGGAAGACAAAGGATGGAGCCGCGATGCGACATGTCGGCGAAACGAAAGCCGCCATTCCCGTAAGTATCGATCGGCGCGCGCCCGGGAAAATGCGCTTCGCGTATCTCTATGCCTCTGGCCATATGCTCACACTGCCGGGTTGCCGCTGTTTGTTTCGGGCTCCGGTACTTTTCTGTCTTGGTCGTTGTCCAGCGTTTCCGGCCGAAGCTTGAAGGCTATCAGGACGGGTGCCGCTATGTAGATGGATGAAAATGTGCCCACGGCAACGCCGAAGAGCATTACGAAGGCGAAAGAACGCGTGACCTCGCCTCCGAGCAGTGAAAGTGCTGCGAGCGCCAGCAGCGTCGTCGCGGCTGTCAGCACCGTTCGGGATAGCGTCTGGTTGATCGAAGCGTCTATAAGGATCGGCAACGGCATCTTGTGATAGCGTCGCAGGTTTTCTCGCATACGGTCGTACACGACGACCGTATCGTTCAAGGAGTAGCCGATCACCGTCAGCAGTGCCGCCACGCTTGTCAGGTTGAATTCCATGCCCGTCAGAACGAACAAGCCGAGGACCAGTATGATGTCATGAAGCGTCGCGACGATGGCGCCGATGGCGAACTGCCATTCGAAACGAGCCCAGATATAAACGAGAATGACGATCAGGGACGCAAGTAAGCCGAGCGTTGCAGCTCGTGTCAGTTCGCCTGACACGGCTGGTCCAACCACCTCGACGCGGCGGAAATCATAGTCGCTGCCGAGCTCGTCGCGCATCAACGTGAGCGCCGACTGTTCGGCGTTTTCTCCACCGCCTTGTGGCTGCAACTGAACCAACGCGCCAGCAGGGTCACTCAGCCGTCGCGCTGAGATCTCGCCGATGTTGAGATCGCCGAGCCGATCGCGGATATCAGCGACATCTGCACGTCCCTGTTTCGCCTTCAGTTCAACGATCGATCCGCCTGCAAAGTCCACGCCCATGTGCAAGCCGACAGCCGCGAAGCCGATCATGGCTGCGATCGAGAGGGCCGCGGAAATCGTGAAGGAGTATCTGCGGATCCCCATGAAGCGGATATTGGCGCGATCAAAGATGCCGGTGTTGATATCCCGAGGCAAGTGTCGCGGGTGGCGCCGGTGGAGCCATCGCACGACGATCCAGCGCGTGAGCGTAAACGCTGTAAAGACAGTCGCGAGGATGCCGGCGGCAAGGGTGACCGCGAACCCGCGCACGGCGTCATTACCGAGAAAATAGAGGATGATGGCGGCGATAAAGATCGTCACGTTTGCGTCAAGCACGGTCAAGATCGCGCGGTTGAAGCCGTTTTCGATCGCTTCGGCAAACGGACGTCCGGTTTTAGCCTCGTCACGAATGCGCTCGTAGATGAGGACGTTTGCGTCCACCGCCATGCCCATGATCAGCACGATGCCGGCGATCCCAGGGAGCGTCAGCGTCGCGCCGATCGCGCTCAGGAAGGCCAGTATCAACAGCAGGTTCACGACGAGCGATATGGCGGCGATCACCCCGAGACCGCGATAGAACGCAAACATCAGACCGGCGACCAGGACAGCGGCAACCACGCCCGACCAAATGCCGGCGCGAGCCGACTCGGCTCCGAGTGCAGGACTAACAGTCCGCTCCTCGACGGTGGTCAGCGTCGCGGGCAAGGCGCCGGCGCGCAGCATCAAGGCGAGGTCGTGGGCGCCATCCGCGGTGAAGCTCACCGGTATCGTGCCGATTCCATCGAGGATCGGCGCGTTGATTAGCGGAGCCGCCATGACCTGATCGTCGAAGATGATTGCGAGATGCCGACCGATGTTCTGGCGCGTCTTCTGCGCGAGCCTTTCGGTGCCTTCCGCATCCAGCTTGTAGGAGATGGAGACGGACGAACCATTCACCACGGACTGAACGTCGATGATATTTTTGCCGGTGACGAAATCCGTTCGATCGACAAGATAAGGAATTGGAGGATCGTCCAGCGAATAGAGGACTTCCGAGGTCGCAGGCCAGCGTCCGGAGAGCGCCTCCTGACCGGACATGCTCTCATCGATCATCCGCACGGAGATCTTTGCGGGCTCGTTGATGATGTTCTTCAGCCGCTCGACGTCCACGTCGCCCATGACCTGCAGGTCGACGCGGTCTGCGCCTTCCGGACGAACGACAAAATCGACGTCGCCCAGCGCTTCCACACGGCGCTGCACGACATCGACGGACTGCGATTGCCCGGCCAAAATGCCGGCATCGACGGCATCGTCGGAGATATCCAGCGTGAACTGTCCGGCTTCGTCATGACGGACAATGAGATTCGGCGCAGCGCCACCCAAGAAACCGCTCTTCAGGCTGGCAACAAGCCCCTCGAGCGCCTTTGCCGCCGCCGGTATCTGCGGGCCGTCAGCGATCTTGACGCTTACCGTTTGGTCGTTACCGGTCAATCCGGTGTAGCGAATATTGGCCTGTCGCAAATTGTTGCGGACGCCGGCGACGGTCTCTTCAAGCAACTCGCGGACGATATCGGTGCGTTCAATCTTGAAAAGAAGGTGGGTGCCGCCACGCAGATCTGCTCCAAGATCGATGCGATTATGGGGCAACCAGTTCGGCAGGCGTTCGAGCGCCTTGTCCGACAAGAGATTGGGGGTGGCCGCCAGGACGGCGACCAGCAAGACGAACCAGATCAGAAAGGTCTTCCAGCGGGAAAAATGAAGCATTTTTACTCGACTATATCCGACCCGGCCAATCCGGTTCGCTAAAGCAGGCTAGTTATGCAGCGTCAGCCTTGACCGGCTCACCCTTCACGCGCACTTCCGAAATGCCGGTGCGAACGATGCGAACACGGACGCCGTCTGCAATTTCGACTTCCAGTTCCTTGTCGTCAACGACTTTGGTTACCTTACCGACGAGGCCGCCGCCCGTGACAACCTGGTCACCACGGCGAATAGCCTTCAGGGTTTCATCGCGCTTCTTTGCCTGGGCGCGCTGCGGCCGGATGAGCAGGAAATACCAGACGACCATCAACGGCACGAACAGGATAATCATTTCAAAGCCAGAGCCGAACGGCGATGCCGCGGTGTCGGTGCCAACCTGGGCAAATGCCGGGGTGATGAACATGCTAAAACTCCTCAAACTCTGCCGGAGGCGGAATGTCGCCTTTTCGCGGGTGGCCGGACTATAATTATGGTCTTTGCGAATGCAACAGGAACGGCCGGAAACCGTACCGATTCCGCTGCCTCTTAACCTTTCCGCTCGTGAATTGCCATGCTACCCCGCTCGGAAAAGACCAAGGCACACAGCCAACCGCGCTCGAAGGAGTAAAAGCAATGGCCGAAGATCTGAACCACGTCATTCTCGCGGAGCTCCGCCGGCTCGCGAACGCTGTCGAGCGTCTGGCAGGACCGGCTCCTGAAACCAACGACTGGACGGCAGCCGACTGCTTCGTCTGGTCCCCGGCCCGCCTCCACCTGCAGCCTGTCAGACGGCCAAACCGCATTGCACTGAAACTGATCCGCGGCGTCGACCGCGTGCGCGATATCCTCCATGAAAATACAGTCCGGTTTGCAGAGGGCTTTGCCGCCAACAACGTCCTGTTGTGGGGCGCTCGTGGCATGGGCAAGTCGTCGCTCGTGAAGGCTGTCCATGAGGACGTGCGTCGCGAAAGCGGCGTCTCGCTAAAGCTCGTCGAGGTTCACCGGGAGGACATCGCCAGCCTGCCGACGCTGCTCGACCTTCTGAAAGACACCCCTCACCGCGTCATCGTTTTCTGCGACGACCTGTCGTTCGACCACGACGATACTGCCTATAAGTCGCTCAAGGCGGCATTGGACGGCGGCGTCGAAGGGCGTCCGGACAATGTCCTTTTCTACGCGACCTCCAACCGTCGCCATCTGCTGCCGCGCCACATGATGGAGAACGAGCAGTCGACGGCCATCAACCCGTCCGAGGCCGTTGAAGAGAAGGTTTCCCTCTCCGATCGTTTCGGCCTGTGGCTGGGCTTCCACAAGTGTGGACAGGAAGACTACCTGAAGATGATCGATGGCTATGCCGACCACTTCAAGCTCCCGCTCGATCGCGAAAAGATGCATGCCGAAGCGCTTGAGTGGGCGACAACGCGCGGCGCCCGATCGGGCCGCGTCGCCTGGCAGTACATCCAGGACCTTGCAGGCCGGTCGCGGATCGCGCTTGACCGCGCCTGAGCTCGGAAAATTCCATCTGAAACGACAAAAGCCCGGCGAGATGCCGGGCTTTTGTTTTGTCCTCGAGACGCAATACCTATTCGAGGAAAGTGATCGGGTTCACCGGCGTCGCATCCTTGCGGACTTCGAAGTGAACCTGCGGCTGCTTGACGTTGCCGCTCATGCCCGACACGGCGACCGTCTGGCCGCGCTGGATCTTCTGGCCGCGCGTTACGCTCAGCGTGTCGGCGTTGCCGTAGACAGTCACGGTGCCATCGTCGTGGCGAACGAGAACCGTATTGCCGAGCTCCTTCAGACCGTTGCCGGCGTAGATGACGACGCCATTTTCAGCGGCCTTGATCGGCGTGCCCTGCGGTACGGAGATGTCGATACCGTCGTTGCGGCTGCCGTTGACATTAGCGCCGTAGGCCGCGATGACAGCCCCACGGACAGGCCAGCGATACTTGCCGATGCCTGTCGCCTCCGGAGCCGCAGAGGCAACCTCCTTCTTGGCAGCCTCATCAACCGTCTCGGTCGCAACAGGCGCCTTGTAGGTTGCAGGCTGGGCCTGAGCGGCCGTTGCCGGAGCAGAAACAGGCTGCGCAGCTACCTTAGGCTCACCCTTGGCAGGGATCGCCGCGGTCTTCATCGTATCCGGAGAGCCATTCGGAAGCCTGAGTTCCTGACCAATACGGATCGAACCAGCCGACAGATTGTTTGCGGCCTTCAGATCGTCGATGCTCGTGCCAGTCGCCTTGGCGATCTTCGCAAGCGAGTCGCCCGGCTTTACGACATAGGTGCCACCGGGGCCCTTGCCTGCTCCAGCCGGCAGCTTGCCTGCCTGGTCGGCACTCGCCATCGACTTGTCACGGGCTGAATTCGCGCCTGGGATGACCGCAACGTTCTGGTCCTGCTGCTTGCCCGGCTGCGGCTGCTGGCCACCCTTCGAGAGATCAGCTGCCTGCGCCGAAGCCTTGGCTGCATTGCCGCCGTTGAAAGTCGGAATGAGAATGATCTGTCCGGGCTTTGCAGCAGCGGCCGTCTTCAGGCCATTGACGCGAAGGATTTCCTTTTCCGGCACGCCGTAACGGTTCGCAAGCGTGGTGACGCTTTCGCCTGGACGGAGCGTGACCGAAGGAGCGTTCGTTGCGGACCAGCCGGACACCTTCTTCGGGGTCGAGCCGGTGACGATCGCATCGGCATCAGCCTTCGGCGGCACGAGAACCGGAGCGGACTTCTTCGGTGCTGCTGCCGGGAAAGGCTGAGCAAGAGCAACCTGCCGCTCATGGGCAGGAGCCACAGCACCGGGCGCCGAGAGTTCGGAACGCTGAACAGAGACCGGAGCCGAAGCCATCCGCGCATTGGAGCCGTAAGCCGGCTGAGCGGGATATGGCTGATTCATAGCCTGCGAGCGAGTGGAATAATCTGGCTGCTGCATGCCGCCGCCCTGCAGGTCGGCCTGCGGTACCGGATCGGCCTGAAGACCACTCACATTCCTGCGAGGAACGGAATTTGTGGTCATCTGATCCTGGCCGGCGGAGGAGAACAAACCACCGAACCGCGTCACATCGGAACTGCACCCCGTTGCAACACTTGCCAGCAAAGCCGCCATCGCCACATTACCGGCAGACTTCCCAAACCTTGACGAAAGACTGAAACGCATGACTCGACCCACTGAGAACGCAACCTTTTGTGGGTTTATTAAAGCGCGTTAGTATTACCACGCGGTTAAGGCAGCGAAATCAGCGGGATTTTTTTGAGAGATTGCTAACCATAGCCACGGCGCGGCCGGTTTACCTAGAGCTGCGAGGCAACCCGCGGGACGATCGGCAAATAGGGAGAATTGAAGAGTTCTTCGCGCTCGAAGCGGCTGCCCGTCTTCGTCAAGCGAACGAGCCGACACTCATTTTCGGAGATCATCAGCGGCGCAATCATCGAGCCGCCGGATACCAACTGATCCGTGTAGAAGCGTGGCATCGAATTGAATGCGGCGGTGACTAGGATACGATCGAAGGTTCCCTCGCCCTGCACTCCCGCGCTGCCGTCGGCCTGGCGCACGATCACATTCCTGATGCTCAATGCTTCCAACCGCTTCTGGGCGTTGGTGGTCAGCGTCTTGTATCGGTCGATCGTCAGGACGCGTTCGGCCATGCGAGCGATGACCGCTGTCATGAAGCCGCTGCCGGTACCGACCTCGAGCACCCGCTGGCCGGGTTTGATCTTCAGCGCATGCAGGATCTTTACCGCGAGATCCACGCCCTCGAGGAATGAGCCGCATTCGATAGGGATTGTCCGGCTGGAATAGGCATGGTCGGCAAATTGCGGCGGTACGAACGCCGATCGCGGCGTCTGCTCTACAGCCGTGAGCAGGTCGATATCCGATACGCCCTCTGCCCGCAGGCGCAGAACAAGCGCCGCAAAGCCTTCCTTTTCGACAAGACGTGTCGTCAACGCTAGTTACTCCGTACCAGAAAGCGCCCGCGCCAGGCGGTCCTGTACGGAATAATCGGTCAAATCCAGTTTCAAAGGTGTTACCGAAATCTTGCGATGTTTGAGAGCGTGGATATCGGTGCCTTCGGTAAAGGCGCCGGCACGCTCGCCAAACTTCAGCCAGTAGTATGGGAAGCCGCGCCCATCGGCTCTCGCGTCGACCTGCAGATTGAAGGCCAATTTGCCCTGCGAAGTGACATCGACACCCTCGACTTCTTCCGGCCGGCAATTGGGGAAATTGAGGTTGAGGAATGTCCCATCCGGCAAATCGAGCGGAATAAGCTTGTCGAGAAGTGCCGGCGCATGTGCCTCGCAAACCTCCCATGGGACGGTCCGCGTGCCGTCCTCGTAGCCATAGGCCTGGCTCAGCGCGAAGGAACGGATGCCCTGCATCGTTCCCTCGATCGCGCCGGCGATGGTGCCGGAATAGGTCACATCGTCTGCGACATTCGAACCGGAGTTCACGCCCGAGAGAACGAGATCCGGCTTGATGTCCATCACCTGCTTGATGCCCATGATAACGCAATCGGTCGGCGTGCCCCGCAAAGCGAAGTGCTTGTCCGAAATCTTGCGCAGACGCAGAGGCTCCGACAGGCTCAGGGAGTGCGCAAGGCCGCTCTGGTCCGTTTCAGGTGCTACGATCCAGACGTCGTCGGACAAGGTTCGCGCAATCCGCTCAAGCGCCGCCAGCCCTTCAGCGTGAATGCCGTCGTCGTTGGTGAGCAGAATGCGCATCGGTTCAAGCCGCCCGTTCGATCTTCTTCAGGCCGCCCATGTAGGGCACCAGCACGTCAGGGACGGTCACCGACCCATCCTCGTTCAGGTAGTTTTCCAAAACCGCGATCAGGCAACGGCCGACGGCGGTGCCGGATCCGTTCAGCGTGTGAACGAAACGGTTCGTCTTGTCTTCCTTGCCCCGATAGCGCGCGTTCATGCGACGCGCCTGGAAATCGCCGCAGACCGAGCAGGACGAGATTTCGCGATAGGTGTTCTGGCCGGGCAACCAGACTTCCAGATCGTAGGTCTTGCGCGAACCGAAGCCCATGTCGCCGGTGCAAAGCGTGAGAGTGCGGAAATGCAGACCGAGGCGCTTCAGAACCTCTTCGGCGCAGGCGGTCATGCGCTCGTGCTCGGCGAGCGAGCTTTCGGCGTCGGTGATCGACACCAGTTCGCACTTCCAGAACTGGTGCTGGCGCAGCATGCCGCGGGTGTCGCGGCCAGCCGAGCCTGCTTCCGAGCGGAAGGACGGGGTCAGCGCGGTGAAGCGCAGCGGCAGCTTATCGTGTTCGAGGATTTCCTCGCGCACAAGGTTGGTGAGCGTGACCTCGGCGGTCGGGATCAGCCAGCGGCCGTCCGTCGTGCGAAACATATCCTCGGCGAATTTCGGCAGCTGCCCCACGCCGAAGACTGCCTCGTCGCGCACCATCAGCGGCGAGCTGACTTCGGTATAGCCGTGTTCGCTGGTGTGCAGGTCGATCATGAACTGACCGAGCGCGCGCTCCAACCGGGCAAGCGGACCGGTCAGCACCGTGAATCGCGAACCGGACAGCTTCGCGGCCTTCTCGAAGTCCATGTAACCGAGAGCTTCACCAATTTCGAAGTGTTCCTTCGGCGTATGGTTCCAGCGCGGCTTCTCGCCGATGACGCGGGCAACGACGTTGTCGTGCTCGTCTTTGCCGACCGGAACGTCGTCATGGGGCACGTTGGGAATGCGCGAGAGAGCGTCGTTCAGTTCCTCTGTCGATGCGCGGTCGTCTTCCTCGGCAGCCGGCAGCAGGACCTTGAGGTCGGCGACCTCGGCCTTCAGCTTGTCGGCCAGCTCGGTGTTCTTCTGCGCCATGGCAGCACCGATCTCCTTGGAGGCGGCATTGCGGCGGGACAGCAAGTCCTGGACCTTCTGGACGGCTGCGCGGCGCTTTTCGTCCAGTGCGATCAGGCCTTCGGACAAGGGCTCAGCACCACGCTTGGCAAGAGCTGCGTCGAGCGCTTCGGGATTCTCACGGATCCATTTGATATCGAGCATGGTCGTTCCAGGTCGTTGAAAAAGAAATAGCCCGGTCAAAGCCTGACCGGGCCCTGACCGGATGTTTTAAAAGCGTTACGAGGATGCCTGAAGTCTCAGACGCTGTCCGTATTGGCGACGTCCGTCGAACCCTCAGCCTCTTCGGCCGCTTCGCGGGCACGCTGGCGCTCCACGAGTCGCGCTGCGTAGATGGAAATCTCGTAGAGAAGGATGGTCGGCAGCGCAAGACCGATCTGAGACATCGGATCCGGCGGCGTCAGGACGGCCGCAACGACGAAGGCAAGGACGATCGCAAACTTGCGCTTCTCCTTGAGCCAGTCCGATGTCAGCAGACCGACGCGAGCGAGAAGGGTCGTGATGACCGGCAGCTGGAAGACCAGACCGAACGAGAACACCAGCGTCATGATGAGGCTGAGATATTCCGAAACCTTCGGCAGCAGCGAGATCGCCACATCGCCTTCGCCCGGCGCCTGCTGCATGGTCAGGAAGAACCACATGACCATCGGCGTGAAGAAGAAGTAGACCAGCGAAGCGCCCATCAGAAAAAGAATTGGCGACGCGATCAGGAACGGCAGGAAAGCAGCGCGTTCATTCTTGTAGAGTCCAGGCGCGACGAACTTGTAGATCTGCGCGGCGATGATCGGAAAGGCGATGACCAATCCGCCAAACATAGCAACCTTCACCTGGGTGAAGAAGAATTCCTGCGGAGCGGTGTAGATCAACTGCGCCTTGGAAACATCGAGATGCGCCCAGATCACCGCCCACTTGTAAGGGAATACCAGCGCATTGAAGAGATGCTTGGCGAAGATGAAGCAGACGATGAAGGCAACAAAGAAGGCGCCGATCGACCACATCAGCCGGGTGCGCAGCTCCATCAGATGTTCGATCAGCGGCTGCGGCTTGTCTTCGATCTCACCGCTCATGCCTCATCCTTCTTCTTTCTGGCTGTCGTCTTCTTCGGGACGACTGCGGCATCCGTTTCGACGGCAGCAGGCTTCTTCGCTACCGTCTTGGCTGGCGCCCGCTTCTTCTTTTCCTCTGGCGCGACTGCGATGGCAGCAACCGCGTCAGATTTCTCCGCAGCCTTGGCGCGCGGCTTGCGCACGGTCTTCGGCTTTGCCGCCTGTGGCTCGGCGCCCGGCATCGCAGCGGCTGCCATCGGCTGCGGCGTCGGAGGCGGCATTTCGGGCGGCGTGGCCGGCAAGCTCACTGCGGGTTCCGGCGCCGACATTGGCGTGGCTGGAACTTCCGTCTTGTTGTCGACGGTGGTCGCCTTCTGGAGATCGGCCTTGATCTCATTTCCCATCTGCCGAAGAGGATTCATGGCCTCTCTCAGCGAGTTTACGGGATTGAGCTTCTGCGCATCATTCAGCGTCTGGCGCACTTCGTCCATGTCGGCCTCGCGTAGCGCTTCATCGAACTGTGCGCGAAATTCGCCTGCAACCTTCTTTGCACGCTGCGTCATCTTGCCGAATGCACGAAGCATCGGCGGCAGATCCTTAGGACCCACCACAACAATCAAAACGACCGCGATGACGAGCAGCTCGGTCCAGCCTATATCGAACATTCAAGGCTCCTGGGCGGGAAACGCGGGGGCTGCGTTTGCCCGGACGTGTTACTTGGTTTCGTCGGCCTTGTGATCGACGGTCTTGCTCGTGGTCTCGGGCGCGTCCTCGTCGTTCATGCCCTTCTTGAAGCTCTTGATGCCCTTGGCGACATCACCCATCAGTTCGGGGATCTTGCCGCGACCGAACAACAACAGCACGATGACCAGAACGATCAACCAGTGCCACATGCTAAAAGAACCCATTACGCTAACTCCCTGTTGCGATGTCAGTCTGATGTAAGAATTTGCAACACCAAATCCAACATCAAATTCCCCGTAGATCGAAGCTTAATGTCACGCCTTTGCCCTTGGTGACAAGCCGTTTAAACTTCGAAAACTTGTGATCGGCATTGTTTTCGCCACCGATGGCAAAACAAAGACGTGATGCAGCTATTCTTCCGGCCCTCCCTTGGGCGCCAGAAGGCCGAGTTCTTCGAGATCCAGCTGCGTGATCGGATCCTCGTCCTCGGTCAATTCATCGTTCATCGTCGGTGACGGAATGTTGAAGTTTGCCGGAATGCGTCCGGACAGCAAACCAGCGCCCTTCAATTCTTCGAGACCGGGAAGATCGCGCAATTCCTCAAGGCCGAAATGGTCGAGAAAATCGCGGGTCGTGCCGAGCGTGACCGGTCGGCCCGGCGTGCGCCGGCGCCCGCGAAACCGGACCCAGCCGGCCTCCATCAGCACATCAAGCGTGCCTCGCGACGTCTGCACGCCACGGATATCTTCAATCTCGGCTCGCGTCACCGGCTGGTGATAAGCAATGATTGCAAGCACTTCGAGCGCTGCGCGCGACAACTTCTTGGCTTCCGTTTCATCCCGGCGGATGAAGAAAGAAAGGTCTGCAGCGGTCCGGAATGCCCAGGCGTCGTCTACCTGCACCAGATTGACGCCACGATGCGCATACTGATCCTTCAGGCGCAGCATAATGGAGTGGACATCCACGTCGGCCGGCAGCCGTTCCGCAATGAATGCCTCGGAGACGGGTTGCGCGGAGGCAAAGACAAGCGCTTCCGCAATACGTTCGGCCTCACCCGCTGCTATTGCTTCGTCCGGCTGGCGGTCGTCGTCCTCGCCAAGGTAATCGTCGTCATGCTGCACTTGGCTCAAGCCTGCTGCTCCTGTTCCACGACATGAAGTGTCGCATGCTTCGGCCCGCGACGCATGTAAATCGGCTGGAATGCCCCTTCCTGCCGGATCTCGAGCTTGCCTTCTCGTACGAGCTCAAGCGAAGCGGCGAAGGCGCTGGCAATGGCGGTTACGCGGTCCTCGGGCGAGGCCATGTAGCGTAAAAGGTGCTGTTCAAGCGATGTCCAATCGACGATCTCGCCGATCAGGCGTGTCAACAGTTCACGCGCGTCGGTCAGCGACCAGACGTTCCGCCGTTCGATCGTCACCTGGGTCACGGACTGTCGCTGCCTCAGCGTCGCGTAGGCCGTCAGCAGCTCGTAGAGACTTGCGTCATAGGCGGAGCGCTGGCGATCCGGGATATGCTCCGGTGCACCGCGGGCAAAAACGTCCCTCCCGAGGCGATTGCGGTTGACCAGGCCGGTGGCAGCCTCGCGCATGGCCTCGAGGCGTTTCAGACGGAATGCCAGAGTCGCTGCCATCTCCTCGCCGGAAGGACCGTCGTCCTTGACCTGCTGGGGAATAAGGAGGCGCGACTTGAGATAAGCGAGCCATGCGGCCATGACGAGATAGTCGGCGGCAAGCTCAATCCGGATGCGGCGGGCAGTCTCAACGAACTGTAGATACTGTTCCGCGAGCGCAAGCACCGAGATCCTCGACAGGTCCACCTTCTGATTGCGAGCGAGATAGAGCAGAAGGTCGAGCGGACCTTCGAAGCCGGCAACATCGATCAGCAGCGCCGGATCAGTACTGGCGCGGTCGGCCTCGCCATCCTGCCACAGCTTGTCCATCGGTGCGGAGGGCTTCTGCCCGCGCTCTGTGTCCCTTGCTGTGCTCACGTCGCGTTCCTTCCGTCGTCAGACCGATGCAAACAGCGCATCGAACTCCGCCCGGATCGCTGTCTCGTCCGAGCTATCGGCTTGCGGAAAACCAGCCTCCACGCGTTTGGCGCGTTCAAGCGGGCGTCCCTGCAGCGGCGGCACATTGGCAACCACCTGCTGCATCTCATCCATATGCCCGTTGCAATGCAGCACAATATCGCATCCGCCCGCAATGATATTCGCAGCACGCTCGCCAATCGTTCCCGCAAGAGCGTTCATCGACGTATCGTCGGACAACAGCAGGCCGCCAAAGCCGATCTCATCGCGGATAACGCCATCGATGACCTTTCGGGACGTCGTTGCCGGATTATCCGGATCGATCGCCGAAAATACGACATGGCAGGTCATCGCCATGAGTTCGTCCTTCATCTGGATGAACGGTGGGAAGTCATGCGCTTCCAGTTCATCGCGGGATACGTCAACGACCGGCAGCTCGTGGTGCGAGTCGGCAAAGCCGCGGCCGTGGCCCGGCATATGCTTCATGACCGGCAGCAGGCCGCCAGCCTTCAGGCCCTCCGCAGCCGCTCGGCCCATCGCCGCAACGGTGACCGGATCGCCGCCGTAGGCACGGTTGCCGATCACGTTGCTGCTTCCCTCCACGGGAACGTCGAGGACCGGCAGGCAGTCGACGTTGATGCCGAGCTTGGACAGATCGAAAGCGTGAAGCCGCGACATCAGCCAGGCGGCGCGAAGACCGGTTGCCTTGTCCTGACGGTAGAGGTCGCCGAGTTGCTGGCCGGAGGGATAATGCTGCAGGATCGGCGGCCTGATGCGCTGAACGCGCCCGCCTTCCTGGTCGATGAGCACCGGCGCATGCCAGCCGACGCTTTCGCGCATCTCTGCTACGAGATCGCTGATCTGTTGCGATTCGGAAATATTGCGCCCGAAAAGAATGAAGCCCCAGGGGCGCTCGGCCCGGTAGAAGGCCTTTTCTTCGGCGGTGAGGGAGAGGCCGCTACAGCCCAGGATCATTGCTTTTGATTCGGTCATACCCGAATCATAATGGCGACCTGCGGAATTACGAGCGACGTCAACCGACATTCACATAAAAAAGCGACGGGCACAAAAAAGCGGCGGGATCTCTCTCGCCGCTCCATCAATCCAAATGGCTGGACCTCGTTATTTCGAGATCAGACACGAACCGCCGGCTGCGCGATACTTTTCGCAGATAGCAGCAGCTTCATCCTTGGAGCCGGCCGGGATGCGCAGGCGGTAGAACGTGCCCTTCCCTGCAATCTCAGCCTTCCGGACTTCATAGCTCCGGCCGCTCAGGACACCCGGAAACTTCTTCGACAGGCTAGCAAAAGTCTTCTTCGCCTCAGCTTCAGATGGAAGCGATGCAATCTGGACGCCGTAGCCGCCAGCCACAGCGGCCGTCGGCTGCGGTGCTGCTGGCGGAACCGCAGCAACTTCCTTTGGCGCGGCTGGAGCTACAGCAACCGGTGCTGCCGGTGTTGCCGGAGCCTGTGCCGCAGGGCGACCTGCAGGGACCGGTGCCGTGTCCGACTTCGTGCTCGTTACTGCACGGACGGGGGGCTCGACGTTTTCAGGCGTCGCGGCCGCTGCCTTGGCAAGAACATTCTCCGAGGCCTGAGCCTGAGACGGCTTTACATTCTCGACAGGCGTGGAACGAATGTCAGCCGTAGCAACCTGACCAGCCGCTGGTGCCGCACCTGTCGGAGTTGTATTTGGCGTGATCTTCTGCGTCTGTACCGATGTCGGCTTCGGCAGAGCGGCCTGGGCGGGCTCCGGGGCGGCCTCTTCGCGTGCCACCAGCGTGCCATCGGGCTTGACGATCATGGTGCGAACCTTGCGAGCGGAGACCGCAGGGTTCTGGCCAGACTGGCCCGCGTCATCGTCAGCTGCGGTTTCCGTGGCGTCATGATTTGGCAGCAGGCGCGGATCCTGGGTGTCACCGACAGGCGTTGCCATCGACGGCAGCGGCGTATCGCTGTCGTTGTCTTCAGGCATCGTTTCCGGCGTCAGCGTCCGCTGAACAACGTCTACTGGCTGTTCATCGCTCGACACCAGCGCCTTCTGTTTCGGCGCCTCGGCGGCTGCGCCGCCGACGCTGTCGTAAACGGCCTTGTCCTGGTTCGGCACGGTCTTGCCGCCCGGGTTCTCGGGAACAACCTTGACCGGATCCTTGTCCGCCGTGATGACCCGCGGCTCGCCGGAGACGATACCAAGGCCGCCATCGCGAGCCAGGAAAGAGTAGCCGGCGTAAGCGGCACCGCCGAAGACCACGACAACCGCCGCGGCAGCCAGCATACGCTTCATCGACCGAGCACGGCTCATATCTTCCGCATCGCTGGCGGACTGGATCTGAACCTCGGAAATGTTCTCGCGGCGCTGCTGAACAGGCTCGTTCACGCTCCGGCGGAAGTCTTCCTCAAGCGCGCGTTCGAACTCGTCGAATGTCTGCTGCTGGAGCGGCTGCTTCGGAGCAACCACGGCCGCGGCCGGAGCAGCGATCGGCGCACGCGTCCGCCACTCTTCCGCTGCAGGCTTCACAACCGTTTCGGCAACCTTGGCCGGAGCCAGCAAGTTTGCGATTTCCGCGTCGACGTCGAAATCGAAGTCAGATGTCGCGACAATCGGCTCGGGCTGCTCAACCGGCGGCAAGGCCGGTACGTGCATTTCCTCGACTGTCTCCGGATGATACTCGGCATCCGAGATCATGGACGGATCGAAAGGCAGTTCGTCACCGGCGTCTGCTGCATAGGCAGCAATCGGCGCAGCTACGGGTGCAGGTGCGGGCGCGGCAACCGGTGCGGCAGGAGCCCTGGCGATGATCTGATCACGATAGACCGGTGCTGGTGCCTGCTGCACGGGCGCAAATGCCATCGGTGCGGGAGCCGGACGCTGAACAACAGCAGCGGGTGCCGCTGGCCGTGGTGCTTCGACCTCGCGAGCAACAGTCGGCTCAACGAAATCCAGGTCGGCAAGCTCAAGCTCGATCCCTTCAAGATCAAGCTCGAAATCGTGCCCGGCAAACGGATCTTCCGCTTCCACTTCTGTTCGTGCGGCGGGTTTCAATTCCGGCGCACGTTCAGCCACTGCAGCGACAGGAGCAGGCTGCGGAATGTGAACAGACGAAGGTTCCGCAGCTGGTGCTGCTGCCTGACGTTCCGGCACCGGATAGCTCGAAACGTCGGCAAGGAGATCATCGATGTCGAAGGTGATATCATCGAACTCGGCAGGCGCGGCCTCGGTCAGGGCAGCGTCAGCATGAACCTCACCCTCCTTGGCTGCAGCAGCAAGATCGAACGCAGTGTGATCGACCTCGATCTGCTCGATGGCAGCGACAACCTCTGCTTCCGGCAGAAACTCAACCGGCTCGTGGCGGTCGATCTCTGCTGGGAAACCTGCGGCGGCAACCGGGAATTCGGCAACAGGCTCAACTGCGGCAGCGACAGGCTCCGGCACAGGTGCCGGAGTCGGTGCAGCAACCGGTGCCACCGGCTGGTCGCGGCGCGCCGTGTGAAAATTCGCAAGCGGCAGACGGATGCTCGCCGCCGACCACTGCGGCGCCTTCTGAGGCTGAACGGGGGCAGATGCCGGCGCCGCACCGATCGACATCTCGAGTTCTTCTATCAGGTCGCGAGCACCGTTCGAAACCGGCTCGACCGGACGCGAAGGCGCCCAATCGGTCGAGGACAGAAGCGGACGGACCGGTTGCGGCTCGATAGCTTGTGCAAGCTCGACCTCAGCCTGAGCGTCCCATTGCGGGACAGACGGCTCTTCGTAAGCCGGCTCATCGATGACAGCGACCGGCTCTTCGAAAGCGGCAATAGGCTGCTCGACAACTTCAGGAGCGTGCGGCGCATCGTAGCGCTCGAACTCGCGAAGCAGTTCATCTTCGAGATTGAAAGCCGGCTCCTGGCGAGGAACGTCAGGAACCGTATTTGCGGCTACGCGAGGTTCAAAGCCGACGATACGAGCGAGTTCCGCCAATGGATCGTCGTCAGCAAAGAGGTCCGTATTCTTACGCGCATCATACGCCCGCTGTTTGTCTGCCATACTCATCCCACTCGCAAGTGCAAAGGTTTAGTGCCAGCGCAATGTGGGTAAATGGTGACGCTACCGCATCTCTTCCGGCGCAGCAGTCCCTGCAATCGCAAGTCCCGACTTCAAAACCGACGCAACGGCGTACACCAGCCCTAGTCTGGCTATACTCGATTCTCGGCTTTTATCGTTAATAAATCGTAAGTCTACTTGATCCTTGCCCTTATTCCAATGCGCATGGAACGCACTGGCAAGATCGTATAGGTAGAATACGATGCGGTGCGGCTCCTGTGACTGCGCTGCAGCTTCGACCAACCTCGGGAACTCCGCGACCTTCGCAACCAATTGTAATTCCGCGGAATCTTCGATTCCAGAGACTGCCCGGGCAAGCACGGACGGAGAGACATCCAGGTCAGGAAACGCCTCCTTGGCCTGCCGGAAGACCGACATGCAACGCGCATGCGCATACTGCACGTAAAAGACCGGATTATCCTTCGACTGCTCCGTTACTTTGGCAAAATCGAAGTCCAACGGCTCCGAACTTTTCCGGTAGAGCATCATGAACCGTACCGAATCGCGACCGACTTCGTCGACCACATCACGCAGGGTGACGAAATTGCCGGAGCGCTTCGACATCTTGTAGGGTTCGCCGTCGCGGAAGAGCTTCACCAGCTGGCAAAGCAGAACCGTAAGCTTGGCCTTACCTTCTGAGACGCCACGCGCGACAGCCTCGAGGCGCTTCACATAGCCGCCGTGGTCCGCACCGAGCACATAGATCATCTCGTTGAAGCCGCGGTCGAACTTGTTCTTGAAGTAGGCAACGTCAGCCGCGAAATAGGTGTAGGAACCGTCGGACTTGATGAGCGGCCGATCCATGTCGTCACCGACCTCGGTCGAACGGAACAGGGTCTGCTCGCGATCTTCCCAGTCCTCCGGCAACTGCCCCTTCGGCGGCGGCAAGGTTCCCTTGTAGACGTGTCCCTTGAAGGTCAGGTCGTTGATGGCAGTCCGGATCGCCGCAGCGCCATTGGCATGCAGCGTGCGCTCCGAGAAGAACACGTCGTGATGAACGTTGAGAGCAGCCAGATCCTCGCGGATCATGACCATCATGGCGTCGATGGTGCGATCCTTGACGATCGGCATCCACTCTTCTTCCGGCATGTTGTGCAACCGCACGCCATAGTCACGGGCCAGTGACTCACCTACGGGGACGAGATAGTCGCCGGGGTAGAGGCCAGATGGAATCTCGCCAATCTTTTCGCCAAGCGCTTCGCGATAACGCAGGAATACCGACCGCGCCAGAACATCGATCTGCGAGCCGGCATCGTTGATGTAGTATTCCTTGACGACGTCGAAGCCGGCAAAGGTCAGAAGGTTTGCCAGCGCGTCGCCGACGACGGCGCCGCGGCAATGGCCAACGTGCATTGGACCCGTCGGGTTTGCCGACACATATTCCACATTGACGCGGTTACCTGCCCCCAGGGACGACCGGCCGTAGTCCGTGCCGGCCTCGATCATCGAGGCAAGCAGACGCTGCCAATATCCAACAGAGAGCCTGAGATTGATAAAGCCCGGTCCCGCGACCGAGACTTCGGCGATATCCGCATCTTCCTTCAGCTTGGCCGTGATGATCTCGGCCAATGCACGTGGGTTCGTGCCGAGCGGCTTTGCAAGCACCATGGCGGCGTTCGTTGCAACGTCACCATGGCTCGCATCGCGCGGAGGCTCGATCGCAATGCGCCCGAAGTCCAGCTCGGATCGCTTTTCCTTGACCAGATCGATCTGTTCAAGGGCGGTTTTAATCCTGGCTTCGAAATCGGTAAAAAGGTTCATTGCACTCTTCCATGCATAGGCTGTGCCAACAGGCATTCGCTCGGTCTTTCCGAGCGACCGCTGCCTATCGCAAATCCGGAGTGTGGTCAAACAATCGCCTGTGGGCACTGATGGCGTAGGTGTCCGTCATCCCGGCAAGATAATCGCCAACGTGCCTCGCCTTGGCGGCTTCCGCAAGGCCGGCGATATGGTCGACCCAATAGTGGCTCTGCATCTCTTTCGGGTTCGCCATATAGGCTCCGAAGAGATCGGTCACGATCTGTGCCGCGCCGGCGCGAATGCGCATGATCTCGGGGTGGCGATAGATCCGCTTGAACAGCATCGCCTTGATCTGCCTGTCGGTTTCGGCCATCGCCTCGGAGAATGTTGCGATGACCCGATCTGCCTGGCGGATGTCGTCGGCGCTACCCGGCCGCAAGAGAGCAAGACGCTCCTGAGCCACCGATATGACGTCCTCGACCATGCGGGTTATCTGCCGGCGCATGATCTCATGGGTGAAGCGGTTCGGCTCCAGATTGGGATAGCGCGCCCTCACCTCAGCCATAAGTCCGGCGAGAAACGGGATGTCTTCCAGCATATCGAATGTGAGATAACCCGAGCGCAGCCCATCGTCGATATCGTGGGTGTTGTAGGCAATATCGTCAGCGATTGCTGCCGCCTGAGCCTCCAGGCTCGCAAAGGTGGCAAGCTCCAGGTCGTGTATTTCACAGTAATCGAGGATCGGCTGCGGAACCGGACCGCGCGTCCCCACCCCCTCCTTGGTCAGCAGCGGACCATTGTGCTTCACGAGACCTTCGAGGCTCTCCCATGTGAGGTTGATGCCGTCAAAGTCGGCGTAGCGGCGCTCCAGCTTGGTCACGATGCGCAACGACTGGGCATTGTGATCGAAACCGCCATAGGGCAGCAGCGCCTCGTGCAGGGCATCCTCGCCGGTGTGACCGAACGGGGTGTGACCGAAATCATGGACCAGCGCCACCCCTTCGGCGAGATCCTCATCGAGCTTCAGGGCCCTTGCCAGGGCACGGGCGATCTGCGCGACCTCGATCGTATGCGTCAGGCGCGTCCGATAGTGATCGCCGTCCTGCGCGATGAAGACCTGCGTCTTGTGCTTCAGGCGGCGGAAGGCTGTCGTGTGGACGATGCGGTCGCGGTCACGCTGAAAATCAGACCGTGTCGGGCTGGAGTTCTCAGGATAGAGCCGTCCGCGGCTCTTCCAAGGATCCGCCGCAAAGATCGCTCTCTCGCTGTTGCCGAAACCTAAGGCACCTCTGTCAATCGTCATTCTGCACCATGATTTGCCATCATGCGGCGTCTGCCCATTGACGCCGCTTTCCGCTCTTCATACCTATAGAGAGCGTAAACGGCAAAGCAGCCCTTTCCAAGCCGCATTTCAACGGGTGGCCGTTCAGCGACGCTGGACATAATTCCTTTTGAAAACAGCCCATTACGCAGACGGCTATCAAGCCATTCTCTCCGGATCTTGACCCCGGCAGGAGCTGACATGACAGATGCAAGTGTAACCCTTTCAGACGCCGCAGCAAAGCGAATCGCGGCAATCGTCGGTACGGAACCGGGCAAGAACGCCTTGCGTGTTTCGGTCGAAGGTGGCGGCTGTTCGGGTTTTTCCTACAAGTTCGATCTCGCCGGCGACGCCACCGACGATGACGTCGTCGTTGAAAAGAACGATGCCAAGGTCCTGATAGACAGCATGTCGTTGGTCTATATGGCCGGCTCGGAGATCGATTTCGTCGACAATCTGCTTGGGCAGTCCTTCCAGATCAAGAATCCGAACGCGGTCGCGAGCTGCGGCTGCGGCACCAGCTTCTCCATCTGATTTTCGTTCTCCTGTAAGCATTGAGCGGGCAAGGATTATCTTTGCCCGCCTTGAAGGCTTGTCGCTGACATGCATCGCGCGCTAGAAGGTCAGCATTGCAGCGGAGCGGATTGCCCATGAAAATTGCGACCTGGAACATCAATGGCGTCAAGGCGCGCATCGACAATCTGACGCAATGGTTGCAGGATTCCGATCCCGACATCGTCTGCCTGCAGGAAATCAAGACAGTCGACGAGGGATTTCCGCGGCTCGAGATCGAAGCCTTGGGCTACCACGTCGAGACGCACGGCCAGAAGGGCTTCAACGGCGTCGCCATCCTTTCGAAATCGAAGCCGGACGAAGTCAGCCGCGGACTGCCGGGCGATCCGCTGGACGAACAGTCACGCTTCCTTGAGGCCGTGTTCTCTTTGCCCGGCAACCGCGTTGCACGGATCTGCTGCCTCTACCTGCCGAACGGCAACCCGATCGGCACGGAAAAGTACAGCTACAAGCTGGCGTGGATGGAACGGCTGCAGAAGTTTGCAGCACAGCGGCTCAGCTATGAAGAGGTCTTCATTCTGGCCGGCGACTATAATGTCATCCCGGAGCCGCACGATTGCTTCGACCCGAGAGCATGGGAAAACGACGCGCTATTCCTGCCGCAGACGCGCGAAGCGTTCCGTCGATTTGAAGGGCTTGGTTTGACGGATGCGATCCGGGCAACGACCGATGCCGCGCCGCTTTATTCTTTCTGGGATTATCAGGCGGGCGCCTGGCAGAAGAACAACGGCATTCGCATCGATCATCTCATGCTGTCGCCTGAGGCAGCCGACCGCATGACGTCAGCCGGCATCGAAAAGCATGTGCGCGCCTGGGAAAAGCCGTCGGACCACGTGCCCGTTGTCGCCTATTTCGACTTTGCCGCCTGATTGGGGCAGCATCGGCCAGTTCGGCTTGCCGAGGTAGGCAGGATCAATCCGTATTGGTCGTCGCGATCTTGTGCGACAGCGAGATCGCCGTGCGGCGATCGTTTTCGCTTGCCACCGAGAATGCCTGCTCTTGCAGGGATTCCATCCAGTTGCAATCCTTCGGCTTGCAGCGATCGAGCGCTGCCGTCATCAGCGCCAGGCCATTCGCGGTCTGGCCTTCCTGGAACAGGATATTGCCGAAGACGGCCATGGCGCCCGGGTGACCGCTCTTGCGGGCCTGGTTCAGCCATTTCTTGGCCTGCTGCGAACTTGTGCTACCGCCCTCGCCCGAAAGCATCATCTGCGCGAGCTGGAACTGTGCTTCCGGCACCCCGAAAGTGGATGCGACCTGGAAGTAGAGCTGGCGCGCCTGCGAGAGGTCCATCTTGACCGGGCTGCCGGGAATGCCGTGCTTGTAATAATTGGCGAGCGACAGGAGCGCATTGACGAAGAAGCCTGTATCCTCCGAGCCCGGCTCCACGCCCTGCTGGGCTATTTCGCTGTAGATCTTGAAGGCTTCGAAATCGTTCTGGGTGACGCCATCGCCATCGGCATACATGTTGGCGAGCGCCCAACGCGAGCCGGTGTGGCCCTTTTCGGCGGCGTACTTGTAAGCTTCGACAGCTTCTTCCTTCTGGCCGTTCTTGTAGGCCTTGAAGCCGAACTTGAAGAGATCGAAAGGACCGGACTCCTTCGAGACACCCGACTTGATGTCGAACGCGTTAGCCGGACATGCCATCGCTGTACAACAGGCGAGGGAAAGTCCCACGAGCATCGCTCTGAAAGGTCTGAACTCGGACGTCAGCATTTCACTCGGTTTCTTTCGTTTCCCTTGCGCTGGGCGGACGACACTCGATGTCGCCGCCCAACGGGCGCAAATGCTTCGGCGAGCGATCCCGCGGTGAGCTCCAAAGCTCCCTTGCCCGCGTCGCATCCAGCCATCCGCCCACATTTCAGGGCGGTCATGCCTTGCACATCGATTTCAGCTACCCGGTTTCCGGCGCCGCTTGCCATCGATGGCACAAACCTCATTTTTGCGACGCCTGCGAGAGGCCCTTCGCTATCCAAGCATAGGTAGTCACTAATTGTGACCAAACCTGAGCCGGCGTGACCAGATACCGTTTCCGGCGTCCGTGACGCGCAAAGCAGAGAGGGAAAAGAACGGTTGTGGAGTGCTGAACCTGGGCGAAGTCTTTCGGCTGAATCGGCACGCAGCAAAGGCAAAGAGGTCGTCGCAGCGTCGCCGCTGCCACCCTTTCCGCCAAGCCTGCCTGCACTCAATGAAAAACGACCCATCTTACTCTTTACGCGCACCCTACGCCTGTCATTCCCTCGCCCGACTTTACCGCTGCGCTTCGTTTGTGGCGGGAAATGGACAATTTGCCCTGAACCGTATCTTACGCGAATGGCGGTAAAAAACTGTTGCTGAATCGTCACAAAACGACACGCCAGGCCAGCATACTTAACGGTCTGTACATAAAGAAAAGCCCGGCTTTGGGCCGGGCTTCTAAACCTGATCTTGCGATGACTAGAACTTAACCTTGATGCTGGTCGAGATAGCAGCGATGAGATCGTTGCCAAAGGAGTAGGTGACGTCATCACCGTAGGTAATACCATCCTTCACGATCGTTCCGGACTCTCCACTCGTCATCACGCCAAGAGCACCGGCAAGCCGCCACTCGACATTTTCGACGGGGCTGTAGGACGCGCCGACACCGACCATCCAGGTATCCGTCTGCGCACCATAGCCATCGCTGGTGCCACGATCCCACGTCAGACTGACAGCGCCGCTCCACTGATCGTTGAATTTGTGACCGACACCGCCGGTAACTGTCCAACCATCGCGGTAACCAAGATCGAGAGATGTCAGACCACCCGCTGGGCAGGCGCCGGTCGTCGGGCAGAACGGCACCGACTGCAGGACACTCCAGTTCGTCCATTTCACCGAGCCAAACGCCAGCCAGTCCGGTGCTATACCGCTCTGCAGCTTCAGCTCCAGCGAGTCCGGCGCCTCTGCCTCTCCTTTGACCGGCGTAATCACGCCAAGATATGGGTTTAGCCCGCTAACTGGAAGCTGCGTGAGGTTCACTGTGCCCGTCAAGTTATCGTATTTCACACGGCTATTATAAACCAAGCTCGCGCGCATCGCGTACTCTGGGATCTCGTATGCAATGCCGGCCCGCCAACCCCAGCTACTATCCTGGATATCGAGCCGCCCAACGCCACTGTAAATTGCCGATGCGGGTGGTGGGATGACCGCAACAAGCTTCTGCTGGAAGCCCTCAATCTCCTGGTAAAACGCGCCGCCGATCAATCGGAATTGTCCGGGGCCAACGTCAAATTTATAGGAACAGGTCGCGCCATAGTTATGGCTCTCGACCTTCGTTTCAACGTTATTGTTCGCTCCGGCCCAGTTGACGCCCGGGTTCGTATGCGCACCGAAAGGTTCGGAGTAATCGAGCAAGCAATCGACGTCGCCGACGCCACCCTTCAGTCCGAGGTACGGAACTGCATAGTTGGTGGTGTCGTCCGCGAAATTGGGGCGCGAACTCAGGTTACCGCCGCTTGCTGTATTGTCCTGCACATTCTTCAGCTTTCGCTGCGGCATGACGTAGATCACGCCCGACTGCACAGAAAACTGCGACGCATCGAACAGCTGGTCGATATTATAACCACCGCGCTCCAGGCCACCCGCCAGGGATGGCTGAGCCAGTGATGAAAGCAATGCAAGCGACACCGCGCCTACTGAAACTACACGAGATGCCAAGGTGTCTCCCCCACTCAGGCAATTTACAACGGTGCGACTGTGCAGACGAACCCTGCAAATGGCAACTTGGTGAGACCATGTGATTGAAAAGTGAGCTAATGGATGATTTACGTAAGCAATTGACGAGCACGTCAAAATTTTCGGGTTTTAGAATAATGTTCCCCAACTTTGGGGATTATCTCATTCCTGAGCACAATCGTTCCCCCCGCGAAGGCTTCTGTAACCCTTAGACAACACTTTTTCTTTTCGAAAAAGGAAGGTGGAAAACCCAAGAAAACCAAGCAAAACGATACCGAATGCATTCGTTGAGAGGCGTTTCGCTGCCCGTTTGGTTCCATCGCAACAAAAAGGGCGCCTGATTCTCATCAGGCGCCCAGAGAATTTTATACTACCAAGCGTTGATTTTATGCCGCTTCGGCTACACGTGCGAGTGCAGTCCGAAGGCTTGCGATCTGACCCTGCAGCTCTTCCAGCCGTTCACGTTCGGCAGCGACAACCTCGGGGTTGGCGTTGGCGACAAACTTCTCGTTCGAGAGTTTTCCGTTGATGCGCGCGATCTCGCTATCGGCCTTGGAGATTGCTTTCTCGAGGCGCGCCTTCTCCGCGGCGAGATCGATCAGCGTGCCGAGCGGCAGGCAAACCGTCGCTTCGGCGACGACGATCTGAGCCGCACCCTTGGGCGCTTCGTCAGCAAGCGAGATACCGTCGACACGCGCCAATCGCTTGATCGCAGCGTCGTGGCGAACGAGGCGTTCGCGCGTCAGGCTGTTGGCGCTGACGACGACCAGCGGCGCAACCGCCGATGGCGGCACGTTCATCTCGGCGCGGACAGAACGGATGCCGGAAACCAGGTCCACCAGCCAGTTGATCTCATCGGCGGCGGCATCGTCGGCATAGGACGGCGCCGGCCATTCCGCATGGCAAACCATCGTATCGCGCTCGATACCTTCGCCTGCCGTGTGTGCCCAGAGCTCTTCCGTCATGAATGGCATGAACGGATGCAGGAGCTTGTAGATTTCCTCGAGAATATAGGCGGCGCATGCCTGCGCCTCCTTCTTGGCACCCTCGTCCGTGCCGCTGAAGACGGGCTTCAGGAGCTCGAGGTACCAGTCGCAAACCTGGTTCCAGACGAAGCGGTACAGCGCACCGGCCGCGTCGTTGAAACGGTAGGATTCGAGGGCTTCCGTAACGTCACGTTCCGTACGGGCAAGTTCCGTCAGGATCCAACGGTTGATCGTCAATTCGGCGGCTTCGGGCACGAAATGCGGATCGCTCTTGGCGCCATTCATTTCGGCGAAACGCGTCGCGTTCCAGAGCTTTGTGCCAAAGTTCCGGTAACCGGCGATACGAGCCGGGTCCAGTTTCACGTCGCGTCCCTGGGCAGCCATGATCGCCAGCGTGAAGCGCAGCGCGTCGGCGCCATACTCGTCGATCAGTTCCAGCGGGTCGATGACGTTTCCCTTGGACTTCGACATCTTCTGGCCGTTCTTGTCGCGAACCAGCGCGTGAACGTAGACCGTGTTGAAGGGCTCGACCGGAACGCCGTCTTCGTCCTTCATGAAGTGCAGGCCCATCATCATCATGCGGGCGACCCAGAAGAAGATGATATCGAAGCCGGTGACCAGCACGTTGGTCGGATAATAGCGCGCCAGTTCGGGCGTCTTGTCCGGCCAGCCGAGCGTGGAGAACGGCCAGAGCGCCGACGAGAACCAGGTGTCGAGAACATCCTCGTCACGGGTCAGGATTTCGCCAGGCTTGAAGTTCTCCAGCAGATCCTCGACGTAGGCCTTCATCGGGCCTTCGTGCGAGAGATAGTGCTGGATTGCCGCCTGCAGGGCTTCCTCTTCCGTCTTCTCGACGAAAACCTGGCCATCCGGGCCATACCAGGCCGGGATCTGATGGCCCCACCAGAGCTGGCGTGAAACGCACCAGGGCTGAATGTTTTCCATCCACTCGTAATAGGTCTTGTCCCAGCTGCGCGGAACGAGCTTGGTGCGGCCTTCGCGAACGGAAGCGATCGCCGGCTCCGCTAGCGTCTTGGCGTCGACGTACCACTGCTCGGTCAGACGCGGCTCGATCGGAACACCGCCACGGTCGCCGTGCGGAACCATGTGCTTGTGCGGCTCGATCTTGTCGAGCAGGCTTGCCTCTTCGAAGATGCGGACAATGATCTTGCGCGCCTCGAAACGGTCCTTGCCTTCGAGCTCGTCCCAGGCGCCATGCAGGGCCGCAGCGTCAGGAATACCTTCGAGGAAGTCCTCGTTGTCCTTGATCGTGATCCGGGCGTCGACGGTCAGAATATTGACGACGCGCAGGCCTGTGCGCTTGCCGACGTCGAAGTCGTTGAAATCGTGCGCAGGCGTCATCTTGACCGCACCCGTTCCGGCGGTTGGATCCGGGTACTCATCGGCAACGATCGGAATACGGCGGCCAACGATCGGCAGGATGACGTGCTTGCCGACCAGCGGCGCGTAGCGCTCATCCTTCGGATTGACGGCAACGCCGGTATCACCCAGCATGGTTTCCGGGCGGGTCGTCGCAACGACGATGTAGTCGCGCGTTTCCCATTCAGTCGCCTTGCCTTCGTCGTCGAAAGCGATCGGGTGCTGGTAGGTGACACCCGGTTCCAGCGGATAGCGCAGGTACCAAAGGTTACCGTTGACCTCGTGCTGCTCGACCTCGATATCCGAGATCGCAGTCAGGAGCTTCGGATCCCAATTGACCAGACGCTTATCACGATAGATTAGCCCTTCCTTGTAAAGCGTTACAAAGACTTCAAGAACGGCGGCGGAAAGGCCCTCGTCCATGGTGAAGCGCTCGCGCGACCAGTCGCAGGACGCGCCGAGACGCTTCAACTGGTTGAAGATGAGGCCGCCCGATTCAGCCTTCCATTCCCAGACCTTTTCGATGAAGGCTTCGCGCCCCATGTCACGACGGCCCGGCAGCTGCTGTTCCATCAGCTTGCGCTCGACAACCATCTGGGTGGCGATGCCGGCGTGGTCCATGCCCGGCTGCCAGAGCACGTCCTTGCCGCGCATGCGCTCGAAGCGGACCATGACGTCCTGCAGCGTATTGTTCAGCGCATGGCCCATGTGCAGCGAGCCGGTGACGTTCGGAGGCGGGATCACGATGGTGAAGGTCTCGGCGCCCGGCTTGGCATTGGCGCCTGCGCGGAAGGCGTCCGCTTCATCCCATTTTGCAGCGATTTTCGGTTCAACGGCAGCGGAATCGTAGGTCTTGTCGAGCATTTGGGGACCAAAATCTGGAGGTTCTTAGATGCGGGTTGTAAATAGGATGGCTACGGGCAAGTCAATAAAAAAGCCGCCCCGGGGACCGGAGCGGCTTTTTGAGAAAAGGCGTTTCCGATCAGCGGCGGGGGCCGCGTGCCACACGTTCGATCTCTTCGCGCACGAGGCGCTCGACCAGGGTCGGCAAGTTGTCGTCCAGCCACTCGCGCAACATCGGGCGCAGCATGTCTTCCGCGATCTCGTCGAGAGAGCGACGCTCGACACCATCGATGGCGGCAACAAGCTCCTCGAATGAGCGGGTAATCTGGAGCCCCGTGTCAGCCGACATCAGGGATTGCTGCGCGGAAGACGCGACCTGCGGCAAAAGCTCGTTCGACAAAGCGGACGCGATGGCATCGACAACCGGTTCGGCGACGGGCGCCGCGGAAGCGACTTCGACAGGCGGCAAGGATGCGGCAACCGGCGCAACTTCCTCGTAGGTCGGAACGGGCTGTTCCACAAGTGCCTGGGGAGCGGGAGCGACGATCGGAGCAGGCGCTACAACCGGCGTCGGCTCGACGGCCGGCCGCTGCAATTCGACGGCGGGCTGCGGCGCTTCGAACATGTGGGTCGGAACCTCAGTCTGGCGGAATGCCGGAGGCGTTTCCCGCAGCTGAGCGGTATTGCGTTCGGACGCGGCGCGGACCCGTGCTGCTACATCGGCGAGCGACATGGCGCGCTCGGGCGCCTCCGCCGGTGGAGCGGAGCCCGCGGAATTGGCGGCAACGAAACGCGGGTCTGGCTGGGAAACCGGCTCGGGAAACTCGACAGCTGCGTAGGCCTGATCGACCGTCAGATGAATGTCGGAGGCGCGCTCGTCTTCCTCGGCAGCATAGACCGGCGGCAAGGCATTCGACAGCGCCCTGCCCGCACCTGGCTCATTGCTCTCGATGATCTGTCGGATCGACGCGAGAATCTCTTCCATCGACGGTTCACGCGCTACGCTTGGCTGAGCCATATTTATCCCCGTTATCAAGCAAACGACCGGATTGCGTGGATGGGCATCCGAATCACCCAGACTTTAGGATAGCGAAACGAGGAAAAAAATCAGCGCGAATCAAATGACTGCCGCCATTCACAGCTTTCTCAAATACGGCTGATCCGAGAACGAAAACGGGCGCCGATGGCGCCCGCAAACTGCATGAAAGTCTTTTCCGTATCAGAATACGAATTCGCGTGCCTTGGCGAAGCCCGGCAGCGGCTTGACGGAGGCGTTGAAATAGACGTTCTCGGAGATTGCTCCACGCTCGCTCGAGAAGACCTTCGCGCGCGCAGAACCGCCCTGTCCATGGACCGTCACGAGGCGTCCACCGTCACGCAGCTGCGACAGCAGCGCCTGTGGAACTTCCTCGACGGCGCCATTGACGAAAATCAGATCGTAAGGGGCGCCGGTCGTGTTGCCCGCGTTCAGGGCGCCGGTCGCGACAGAAACATTAGTGTAGCTGGCGAGGTTGGTCTTTGCCGCGCCAGCAAGCTCTTCGTTCTGCTCCAGAGCGACCACAGATCCGGCCAGCATGGAGAGAAGTGCAGACACGTAACCGGTGCCGCAGCCAACTTCCAGAACGACATCGTCCTTTCTGATCGCAGCAAGCTGAAGAAGCTTCGCCAAAGGCGATGGCTGCATGAGATAGCGTGCCGGTTGGCCGTTCGCAGCAGGACAGATCTCCACGTCGCTATCGACGTAGGCCAGCGTTTTGGACTTTTCCGGAACAAACGTTTCGCGCGGGACGGTCAGAAATGCCGTCAGCACGGAATGCGAGGTCACGTCCGTCGTGCGGAGCTGATTGTCGACCATGTTGGCGCGCGCTGTATCGAAATTCATATTGTCCTCTCGCCTGTCGAAAGCGGTTCTGTCTGCTCGTCTCTTAATCTCCGAAAACCCGCCTTTCAAGGCTTCGCGACCATTCACGGCAAGAATTAGGGGATACGTGCCACGTCCGACGGCGGCGAACCAATCCTTCGTGGAATATAGCAGCAGGCTGTGATATTATTGCAACCGGAGGAAAAGGAGGAACATGTCATGGCTGCGATCACAGAACTGTTTTCGCTCTTTGATTTTCTCATCGTGACAGCGCTTGTCGGCATCTTCTGCTGCGGGCTGCTCGACAGAGAGACACGATAGGCGGGCCTACAGGACAACTGAAACGGGAACGTTCAGGTCACTGTCAGCTTCGGAGTGAATTATCGCCATTCCTGAAACGCACGAAACGGGCTGGAATGGTGAATAAATCTACTGCGCTCGGCGGACTGTTCGTCTGCACATTCCTCGTCATCATTCTGCTGATTCCCCTTGTCGCCGCGACGGCGCCGCATGTGACAACGAACGGCATTTCCCCGATGCCGTCGTTGCAGCGTATCGACTGAGCAGAAGCGATTTCAGGCGCCCACCCTGGCTTGGCGCGGCATAGCGCGTTAGCGAGATCGCTCTCCACAGAACGCGTCCAAAATGAGCGAGGTTTTTCCACTAAGCCTCTTGCGCTGACTTTCTATTCATTCTAAATGCCGCCCAACGCTTCGGTTTATCTGAACGTTTGAGGCCTCGTGGCGGAGTGGTGACGCAGAGGACTGCAAATCCTTGTACCCCGGTTCAATTCCGGGCGAGGCCTCCAAAAATTCTCACCGATAAAAAGATCTGCAGACAATACCCGGCGCTTGCGTCGTGCGCGTTTCGTTGCCCCTGCAGCACCGGTCTTGCCTCTACGCGATGTCAAATCGAATGAGGCGGGCAAACCCGCCTCGCTCTTCAGGATTTCAGCGTGTCAACGCCCGGCGCGCAATGCTTGCGGCGAAAAGCGGCGTTTCACGGCGGTTATGGTCGCCGCCTGCGGCCTGGCGTGCTTCGGCAGCCTGCTCGAAGCTTTGACCATGCTGCTTGATGAAATCCATGAATACATCAGTCGGATGGGAGGTGACGCGGTTTGTGTAGCGCGTACGTCCGCCGTCGAGCGGCTCAGCGATCAGTTCCCAGATGACGTTTACCTGCGTCCGGCCGACGGGGGTGAATACGTCGGATATCGAGTTCATGCGGCAATAGGACGGAGTCGCTTCTTCAGCGACGTAATGCTGGACGACCAGGCCGGTGCCGATCATCTCGACATTGATCGACATCCGACGACCGTCATCGGTCGTGGTGTTGCCTGCAGCAATATGATCGGGCGGGCAGCAGCGGAGATATTCGGCTTCCGGCAGATTGAAGAGCCAGTCGGCAATATCGACCTTTTCAAAGGGAACGTCGATATCAGCGGTGTAGGCGGATTGCGAAAGCATCTTTTCATTGAGAATTTTCATTGGTTTCTTCCTTCGATCGTAAGAACAGGACGGCTGTTCTGCTCGAGAGGAAATTTGCAGTTGGCTCGGCGGAGCTCAATTACACCTGAGTTTTCAATCGACTATCCCTATGTCTAGGTTCGTCGGCCGGCAGCTGTGTCTCCGACCGGTCTCCAGGGGGCAAGCATTCGGTTGCGCTTCGGCGTCCTTACGTGCGAGACCAACACGCAGTCCGTACGCATCATGAAGAGAGAATGTCGTGAAAACTGGAGAAACGCCCGAACCGGGACGAGCAACGCGCATCATCATTCTTATCGCAATGGTGCTTTCGGCTGTCACCGCGATCGGCGGCTTTATCGCAGTCTACAGGGCCACATTCGTCGCCTTGTGACCTCAGCCGCATAATGGAAATGGCCGCGTCGATTGCGCGGCCACCTCACGCGATCTCTCACTCACGGAGAGATGCACTGCCGACGCGGGCCGTAATACGGTTGGTAAGTGTTGTCGTACGCACGGTACGAGCGATAACGGCTGTAGCACCAGTCGGCGTGCGATCCGGTCGCCCGGACCCGAGGCTGCTGTGATGCGATGATACCGCCGATGATCGCGCCGGCAGCAAGCCCGCCTATCAGCGCACCCGCGCCGTTGTCATGATCGCGATAGTAGCGCCGACCGTAGTAGCGGTCGCCATAGTACCGATCTCCGTAGTAACGGTCGCGGTAGTAGCGGTTGCCATTCCTGTAGCCGCCGCAGCGATAGATATCGCAGCGTGAACGATGATTGTTCACACCGGAGTCACCAAAGCTGCCTCTGCTCTGAGCCGAAGACGGGTCGCGTGAATTCTCGGCAAAAGTCGGCGTAAAGCTCGCCAACCCTGTCACAACCGCCAGAAAAATCGTTGCCAGACGTTTCATTTCGTACCTTTCAACCACAATCGACCCATCATGCTTGCAGGGATAACGCGCTGATCTGCCGCAGGTTCCTGCCACGAATAAGGGTTTCAAGCCTTTGGACAAGGCAAGAAAGAATCGCACAAGTCCGTTTGTGACACTTTTATTGCAGCGCTCGCTATTTTATGACGGGCATCGAAAAAGTTCTGAATGGATGGATTGAATGCTCAGCTGGTTTCGCAAACTTCTGCCTCGGGAAGACCGGTTCTTTGACCTTTTTGCCCAGCACTCGCGCACGATTGTCGGTGCCGCCGAGGCTCTGAACGAACTGCTTGCAGGCAAGGACACCGACCGCCATTGCGACCGCATCGTCGCCTTGGAGAATGAAGCAGACGATATCACGCGCGAAGTGCTGCTCGCGGTCCGCCGCAGCTTCATCACACCATTCGACCGCGTCGACATCAAGGATCTGATCCAGTCGATGGATGACGCGATCGACATGATGCACAAGACGGTGAAGACCATCCGCCTGTTCGAGCAGAGGGAATTCGATCCGCGCATGCAGGAAATGGGAACCGTGATCGTCCAGGCGGCGCATCTTGTGGCCGAAGCCATACCGCTTCTCAACAGGATCAACGCCAATGCACCACGCCTGATGGCAATTGCCGAGGAGGTGACGCGTGTCGAGGGACGGTCCGATGAGTTGCACGATCGGGGACTGAAGGAGCTGTTTCTTCGTCACGGAGCATCGAACGCAATGGCCTATATCATCGGCAGCGAAATCTATGGCGAGCTCGAGAAGGTCGTCGATCGCTTCGAGGACGTTGCGAACGAAATCAGCGGCATCGTGATCGAGAACGTCTGATGGACGCCACCCTCGCCTTTCCGCTGCTCGCGGCCCTGATCGCGATCGCGCTGTTCTTCGATTTCCTCAACGGCCTGCATGATGCTGCCAATTCGATCGCGACGATCGTGTCGACGCGCGTGCTGCGGCCGCAATATGCCGTCGCCTGGGCCGCTTTCTTCAACTTCATCGCCTTCCTGTTCTTTGGTCTGCATGTCGCCGAGACGCTCGGCACCGGCATCATCGATCCGGCCATCGTTTCGCCGCTGGTGATCTTTGCCGCGCTGATGGGCGCCATCATCTGGAACATCGTCACCTGGGTCCTCGGCATCCCGTCAAGCTCCTCCCACGCCCTGGTGGGCGGCCTGGTCGGTGCTGGTCTCGCAAAGGTCGGTTGGAGCTCGATCGTCTGGAGCGGTCTTCTGAAGACGGCCGGGGCGATCGTGATGTCGCCGATGATCGGATTTCTTCTGGCGCTTTTCCTGGTGCTCGTCGTCTCGTGGCTGTTCGTGCGGCAGACGCCTTTTGCGGTCGACCGGACATTCCGCGTCCTGCAGTTCGCGTCAGCATCTCTGTATTCGCTTGGGCACGGCGGCAACGACGCCCAGAAGACAATGGGCATCATTGCGATTCTGCTCTACTCGCAGGGTTATCTTGGCGGCAGCTTTCACGTTCCGCTTTGGGTCGTTCTGTCGTGCCAGTCGGCCATGGCGCTTGGCACGCTGTTCGGGGGCTGGCGGATCGTTCACACGATGGGCTCCAAGATCACCCGCCTCAATCCCATGCAAGGTTTCTGCGCGGAAACAGGCGGAGCGCTGACGCTCTTCGGGGCCACATGGCTTGGTATTCCCGTTTCGACCACACACACCATCACCGGTGCGATCGTTGGTGTCGGCGCTGCGCGTCGTGTCTCGGCCGTACGCTGGGGCCTCGCAGGCAATATCGTCATTGCCTGGGTCATTACCTTGCCGGCCGCCGCATTGATCTCAGCGGCGTTCTACTGGGCTGCTGCCCTTTTCAACTGATGAGGGGGCGGGTCTCCGCCTCTTCTGCCACCAGACGGAGAATCGCCGCCGCATCCTGCGCGCCACATGCAGGTCGTGGGACAGGACGAGGACGCCGAGCGGCACCATCCAGAATCCGAGAATCGGTAAAAAACCCAGACAGCCGCCTGCGACAAGCAGGCCGCCGACCGACAATCGCGCCGCGCGCGACTGCGGCAGGGGTATCCGGACAGAGCCCATCACGATCTGCCGCGTCGAATGATCAATGCCAAAGCGCCTGGAAGTCTGTTTTTGCGTGTTGTCGTTGCTCTCAGTCATCCACAGGAGATGGGGATAACCACAATGAATGCAAGGAGATGTCATTTTTTTGAAAAAACCGCTTGGCAAATCGAGCAAGCATTTGTATTAGCCCACTCACACCGCGGCGAGCGGTGATCCCTGGTAGCTCAGCGGTAGAGCATTCGACTGTTAATCGACAGGTCGCCGGTTCGAATCCGGCCCGGGGAGCCAGTTTCAAAGGCCTGCATTGAAAAATGCAGGCCTTTATTTATTTCACGATATCAAACGCATTCGGTGCCGTCAGCGGTGCTATTTCTTGCGTGCCGGCTTCTTCGGCGGTGCAGGCGGCGGCGTCAAAGCGCCTTCCGCGTAGCAATAGCCGGCGACCGAGCCTTTCGTCCGGAAGAGGAAGCCCTGCCCTTCAGCATGCCATCTGCAGGTCAAAGAATTGGCATCCCACGCAACAACCGTGACGTCGTTGATTCCCTTGCCGGCGTAATAGGCTCCGGGATTGCCCGTCAGCTGCCATCCCGCCGGCGGTTTCACTGTCCATGATACTGCTGTTGGGCCGCCGTCCGTCTCCTTGATGCCGAAGTCCGGCGTCTGGCACCGTTTGGTGGCGGGATCGCAGGTCAAGGTGGTGGTCGCCATCTGCGGGGGAGATTCTTTGGCTACAGTCGTACAACCAGCCAAACCGAGTGCCAGAACGCCGGAAACAAACAGGACACGATACGCCATAGACCTACTCCCCCAACAATATCTGCGTTCATGCTACTATAATCACGATCACAGCGGCGCTCCTCCGTTCGAGTGATCTGCCTCCTCCAAGAGTCCACTTGAAACCTTTTGCGCCCGCGGCGACGCTCATTTCCAGCTGCCCATACAACTGAAACTTTTGATCCACGCGCGTCGTACCTTCGTATCAGACAAGAAGCAGCATGACGGGGAACGGGCATTGGCGGATAACGGGAAAAAACCGATCATCGTATGGTTTCGCAAGGATTTGCGCCTCGATGACAACCACGCACTGCAGGCGGCCTGCAGCAGCGGCAAACCGGTCATTGCCCTCTATATCCGCGAACCCGCCTCGGATGGCACAGGAGCGCTCGGTGCAGCGCAGGGATGGTGGCTGCATCACTCCCTCGACGAACTGAACAAATCGCTGAGGGCGCTCGGCGGGCAGCTTCACCTTGCAAGCGGACGGGCAATCGACGTTCTCTCCGACCTGTTGTCGGCAAGCCTTGCGGATACAGTCGTATGGAATCGCCGTTATGATCCGCCCGGCATCGCCATTGACGAGCGATTGAAGCGAGAACTGCAAGAGCGAGGCGTAGAGGCGCGGAGTTTTGCGGGACAGCTGCTCCACGAACCTTCCAGGCTTCTCACCGGCAGCGGAACGCCCTATCGGGTTTATACGCCCTTCTGGCGGGCACTGGAGCGCGCTGGCGAGCCGCCTCGCCCGATCGATGCGCCAACCAGGATTCAGTTCGCATCCATTTCGGGCGCCGGCGAAAAGCTTTCGTCCTGGAACCTGCTGCCGACCAGGCCGAACTGGGCGCGGGAATTTGGCGACATATGGCACCCCGGCGAGGAGGCTGCACGAGACCGCCTTCGGGATTTCGTCGACGACGGCCTGAAGGGGTACAAGACCGATCGGGATTTTCCGGCCAAGCCATCAACGTCGATGCTGTCTCCCTATCTGGCGCTGGGGCTGATCTCCCCGGCAAGGATCTGGGAAGAGACACGCGTGACCCACCTTCCGGCCGCCGACATCGTCCATTTCCGCAAGGAGCTGGCCTGGCGCGAATTTTCCTACCACCTGCTCTATCACTTTCCGAAATTGCCGCACGAGAACTGGAACGACCGGTTCGATGGCTTCGAGTGGCATAACGGAAGCTCGCATTTCCATGCCTGGACCACCGGCATGACCGGATATCCGATTGTCGATGCCGGTATGCGCCAGCTCTGGCGCCACGGCTTCATGCACAATCGTGTGCGAATGGTGGTCGCTTCGTTCCTCATCAAGGACCTGCTGATCGACTGGCGACGCGGCGAAAAATGGTTCCGCGACACCCTCATCGACGCCGATCCTGCAAGCAATGCCGCGAGCTGGCAGTGGGTTGCCGGGTCGGGTGCCGACGCTTCCCCCTTCTTTCGCGTTTTCAATCCGGTGCTTCAGGGGGAGAAATTCGATCCCGATGGCGATTACGTTCGCGAGTTCGTTTTGGAGATCGCGGCTCTAGGGAACAAGTACATCCATCGCCCGTTCGAAGCTCCGGCTGGCGTGCTTGAGAAGGCCGGCATCGAGCTCGGCAAGACCTACCCGAAACCCATTGTCGACCATGCTGCCGCCCGTGATAGGGCCCTGAAAGCATACAGCGCCGTAAAGGATGCAGCATGAACGCGCATTTTCCGCAGCCCCTGCGCAAGTTGAAAGTGGCGATCATCGGTTCCGGCATCTCAGGTGCCTCGGCAGCATGGGCCCTCAATCCCCTGCACGACGTCACGCTCTACGAGAAGGCGGAGCGGACTGGAGGCCATACGGCAACGGTGGATGTCAACTACGACGGCATCGAGATCTCCGTAGATACCGGCTTCATCGTCTATAACGAGCCGAACTATCCGAACCTGACAGCCCTGTTCCGGGAACTGGGTGTCGCGACACATGCGAGCGACATGAGCTTCTCGCTGTCCCTCGACCACGGAAAGCTCGAATGGGCCGGCGGCGGCCTTTCCTCTGTCTTCGCTCAGACGCGCAATCTGCTGAGTCCGTCCTTTCTGCTGATGATCCGGGAAATTCTCCGCTTCAACCGCACATGCCTGCGGGACCGTGATGCCGGGCATCTGGCTGCCCGTTCGATCGGCGACTATCTCGATTGGCGTGGCTTTTCGCCGGGCTTCACCAACAATTACCTGGTGCCGATGGCCGCCGCGATCTGGTCGACCCCGGCCACCAAGATGCTGCAGTTCCCCGCCGAACACTTCGTGAATTTCTTCGACAATCATCGGCTGATCTACTCACGGCAGCATCAATGGCGAACGGTGACCGGCGGCAGCCGCAATTATCTCGACAAGCTGCTGCGACCTCTCGGCGATCGCGTAACGACCGGGCGCGGCGTGAGAAGCGTCGTGCGTAACGAGACGGGCGTGACTGTCATCGACGATGCCGGGACCGAGTCGCGTTTCGACAAGGTGATCTTCGCCACGCACAGCGACCAGGCGCTTAGAATGCTGGCACAGCCCACGGGCCAGGAAGCGAAAATTCTGGCAGCCGTCCCCTACCAGCCCAATCGCGTTGTTCTTCATCGGGACGAGCGGCTCATGCCGAACCGCCGCAAGGTCTGGGCATCGTGGAATTACCTTCGCTCCAGCCATGCAGATGGCAATGCCGCCGTTGCCGTGACCTATTGGATGAACAGACTGCAGGGGATCGACAATCGCTTTCCGCTTTTCGTGACGCTCAATCCCGACCGCGAGCCTGATCAAAGCAAGGTCTTCGCCGAGTTCTCCTACGAGCATCCCCAGTTTTCCGCTGAAAGCGTTGCGGCACAGAACGCACTCAGGGCAATCCAGGGGCAGAACAACAGCTATTTTGCCGGCGCATGGACCGGCTACGGTTTCCATGAAGACGGCCTCGTATCGGGCCTTGCCGCCGCGGAAGCGCTCGGCGCCAGTCTGCCCTGGCGACAACATCGACCGATCAGGCAGGCTGCGGATGAAGCAGCATGACGAAACGAGGCCGAAGCCAGGGTGTCGGCATGACCGCGAACGGCCCTCCGCCCGAGGCGGCGGCCACCCTCTATGTTGGCGACGTCATGCATCAGCGGATGAAGCCCTTCGACCACCGTTTCCGTTACCGCGTGTTCTCGTTGGCAATCGATCTCGATCGGCTCGATGAGGCAAACCGCAGCTCCGTCCTGTTCTCGGTGAACAGACCGAACCTCGTCTCGTTCCGCGAGTGCGATCATTCCGATAACAGGACGACCCGCGCTCATGCCGACGAGTTGCTTGCGCATGCGGGCATCCGAGCCAGTCGCATCATCCTTGTCTGCTACCCGCGAATATTCGGTTACGTCTTCAATCCGCTATCGGTTTATTACGCCTATGACGGCGCTGGGCAGGTCAGCGCGCTGATCTACGAGGTGCGCAACACCTTCGGCGAGCGTCACAGCTATGTTTGTCCCGTCGATCGCGGGCAGGCATCCGAAGCAGGCATTCGGCAAGCGTGCGACAAGCTCTTTCACGTCTCGCCATTCATCGAAATGGAGATGCGCTATCATTTCCGGATGTTGCCGCCTGGCAGAGAACTTCGCTGGCGTATCCTCGAGACAGACAAGGACGGACCATTACTGGCCGCGACTTTCGCTGGGCAGCAGGTATCACTGACGACAGCCGCACTCGCCGGCCTTCTGCTCAAATTGCCCTTCCTCACCGTCAAGATCATGGCTGGAATCCACTGGGAAGCGCTTAAACTCTCGCTGAAGGGCGCGCGATATATTCGCCGTCCACCCCCTCCGCTGCCTCATAGTGTCGTTCCATCGGAGCAGATACCGGATGCAGCGGAGTGAGGACGCCATGAAACGGACGACCATCCACGAAGAAACGATTTTCGTTTTTGGACAACGTGCGATAGCGTCAGAGACAATCGCCGGGGGGTGGAACATCAAGAGCAATATCGTCCTTAACCGGCAGCGACGCCGGAGGAACAGACCATGACGAATTCGGGAATCGTTGGCGGGACGTCCGCCACGCTTCTGAGCAAGGAAAATATTGCCGTCCTCGCCAAGAACCTTCCATGGCGCGTGCGCCTGGTCCTGCGCGCCCTCCTCGGGATGCAGAGCGGATCTCTCACGATCGTATTTCCAGATGGGCGAACCGTTCTTGCCCAGGGGATTTCGCCAGGCCCCGAGGCTTTGCTTCGCTTGAAAAACTGGAACATCGCCTATCGGTCGCTCGCCACAGGCACGATCGGGGTGGCCGAGACCTATATGGACGGTGACTGGGACAGTCCTGATATCGCTGCTTTCCTCGAGCTGTTCCTCGTAAACGCCGATGCCGCGAAAACCTATGCCGGCGGTCAGGGCAGCGTCATGCGCCTTGTCGAGCGAGTCAGGCATTGGATGAACGCCAACACGCGTGCCGGCTCGCGCCGAAACATCGCCGCCCATTACGATCTCGGCAACGATTTCTATAGCCAATGGCTCGACCCGACGATGACCTATTCGTCGGCGCTCTATTCGACGGGTGCCAACGACCTACAATCGGCCCAGCACGCTAAATACCGTGCCTTGGCCGAGGCAACCGGGATCAGGCCGGGCGACCATGTACTCGAGATCGGATGCGGCTGGGGCGGTTTCGCTGAATTCGCCGCAAGCCAGCTCGATTGCCGCGTCACCGGATTGACGATCAGCAAGGAACAACTGGCCTTTGCGCAACAACGCATCCAGAAGGCCGGTCTTGCCGATCGCGCCGAATTCCGGTTGCAGGACTACCGTGACGAGACTGGACAATACGACAGCATCGTTTCGATCGAGATGTTTGAAGCCGTCGGAGAGAAGTACTGGCCAGCATATTTCTCGAAACTGCGACAGTGCTTAAAACCCGGCGGCAAGGCCGGACTACAGATCATAACCATTCGGCCGGAAGCCTTCGACGAATACCGCAGCAATCCCGATTTCATCCAGAGATACGTGTTCCCGGGCGGGATGCTACCGACACGGGATCATCTTGCGGATCTGGGAAAGAAAGTGAACTTGTCACTGGTCAGGGACTTCGGTTTTGGGTTAGACTATGCCCGAACGCTCGCTGAGTGGCGCGAGCGGTTCTGGTCCGTTTGGGAACGTATTCGCCCGATGGGCTTCGACGAGCGGTTCAAGCGGCTCTGGGAATTCTACTTGTTCTATTGCGAAGCCGGCTTCCGCGCCCGAAACATAGACGTCCGCCAGGTCGTCTTTTCGCGGAGCTGACGAGAGTGGGTGGCGGACAGATCGGGCAGCTGACCTCCTGTCCATTCCGCCACCTGCCTCGTCAATGGCGAGCAGTCGTCAATTATTCGGCAGGATGCGGCGTCACCGACCGGCGACCACCGCCAAGCGGGCGATCCCGCCAGCCTGTCGAACGATTGATCAGCCGGAAGTACAGGCCGTAAGGCACCAGCTTCAGAAGCTTGAGCGTATAGGTAAAGCGCTTCGGGAAAGTAATTTCAAATCGCTTGGACTTCAGTCCGGCGGAGATCTCCGCGGCAGCCTCTTCCGCCGAGATCAGCGACGGCATCGGAAACTCGTTCTTGCGGGTCGCTGGCGTATCCACGAAACCCGGTGTCACGACCTGAATACGGATTCCCATCTTGTCCAGATCGAATTTCAGGCTTTCAGCCATGTTGATAAGGGCGGCCTTCGTCGCTCCGTAGGCGGCACTGGTTGGCAGGCCTCCATATCCAGTGACCGACGAAACGATCGCGATCTGTCCCTGCCCCTTCCCTTTCATGTGGCGGACCGCGGGGATCAGGCAATTGACGACGCCCTGGACGTTTACGGCAAAGCTCTGCTCGAAATCATCACGCTTCAACTCTTCCGCGTGAACGGGGAGATAGACGCCTGCATTGAAGATCGCCAGCGCGAGCGTGCCGTGCTCGTATTCGATGGACGCAAGCACGTGCTCCATGTCCTCAGGATCGGTAACGTCGCCGTCGAGAACAACGATGCTACCTGCGAGGCCGTTCGCCTGCGCCTGAAGCTCGGCGAGCTTTTCATGGTCACGCGCCGTCACGGCGACCTTGTAGCCTTCCGCTGCCAACTGCAAAGCCAACGCCCGCCCGATGCCTGAGCTTGCGCCCGATATCCAGACAATTCCGTGTTCGGGGTGGGCGATAAAATCGTGCATGGCGCAATTCCTCCGGCTTTCGCATCAACGTCGAAATTCATCCGGAAGTTCCTCGCAACCTCCCGGGGACATGCTCCTATCACGCTATTGTGGCTGCTTTCAGCCGATCAGATCGCCCAGCATCTGTCGGAACGATCCCGTCAGCCTGATCGGTGCATCGAGCACCGAAAGCGCGATGCAGGGACGATCTTTTTCGGCAACCGGACGATGATCGACGGTCTCGTCCGCAACGGAAATATCGCCTGGGCCGAAGCGCGCCCGGCCATCGGAAAAAGCGCCATCGAGGACGAGCGTCAACTCAATGCCCTTGTGGGTGTGGGCCGGAAGCGATCGGCCCGGCCTGATCCACATCAGGCTGAACTCGAAACCATCGGCATCGATCGAATACTCCTTGAAGCCGGGAAGCTTCGTCTTCCAAGGAACCCCGTCCGCGTCGAAGCCGACGAAGCGGCGCAGCGAAGCAGGAAACACGCCCGAGGACATGAAAGCCGGCGCCGGCAAGGGCGCAGCCGAGGCAAAGATCTTCGACAAACGGCCATCGCGGCCATCGATGGCGGCAAGCTCGATGTTCTCGAGCGCCTCTCCGGCCAGACATTCCAGATCCCAGACCAGCGAGCGGTTGTCGGACTTCATCTCCAGATGACATTCGACAAGTACGCGCACCGGCTCCGGGAGGGAGCCGGCTACATAATGCGCCATCAATGCATCGACCGTGTCGATATGTTGAGAAACCATGACGGTTTTCGGTCGTGTCCGCTTTCGTGATTGCTTTGTCGTCGTCCATACGATGAAAGTCAATCGCTGGATCAGCGTGGGTTAAGAGTACCATCCGGTTCGGGGTTTACTTGCACCCGGAGGTGTATTTTTGTCGCGGCACGCGGAGGCATGGAATAGCATTTCTTGCCAACCCAGCCTTGTGAAGGGAAAAGACCGTTCTTAAACTAAGCGTTTGAAAGAGGCAGATTCCATGACCGTCCACCCCTCAGTTCTTCAAGCTATAGGCAACACTCCTCTGATCAAACTGAAGGGGGCCTCAGACGCAACCGGCTGCACGATCCTCGGCAAGGCGGAGTTTCTGAACCCGGGCCAGTCCGTCAAGGATCGCGCGGCGCTTTACATCATTCGCGACGCAGAGCGAAAAGGGCTCCTGAGGCCCGGCGGCGTGATCGTCGAAGGCACGGCGGGTAACACGGGGATTGGACTGACGCTCGTCGCGAAGGCGCTCGGTTACCGCACGGTCATCGTGATCCCGGAAACGCAAAGCCAGGAAAAGAAGGATGCCCTGAAACTGCTCGGCGCCGAACTGGTCGAGGTTCCGGCGGTTCCTTACAAGAATCCGAACAACTACGTAAAGATCTCGGGCCGTCTGGCAGAGCAGCTTGCCAAGACCGAGCCGAACGGCGCGATCTGGGCCAACCAGTTCGACAACGTCGCCAATCGGCAGGCCCATATCGAAACGACGGCGAAAGAGATCTGGAACGATACCGACGGCAAGGTCGACGGATTTATCTGCTCTGTCGGTTCCGGCGGAACGCTCGCTGGCGTCGCCGCCGGCCTGAAGGGCTTCAACAAGGACATCAAGATCGGGATCGCGGATCCCGATGGTGCTGCGCTTTATGAGTTCTACAAGAATGGCGAACTGAAATCGTCGGGCTCCTCCATCACCGAAGGCATCGGTCAAGGCCGCATTACGGCAAACCTCGAAGGTTTCGTTCCGGATTTCGCCTATAATATCTCGGATGCGGAAGCCTTGCCCTTCGTGTTCGATCTCGTCGAAAACGAAGGCCTGTGCCTCGGTGGCTCGACCGCGATCAACATTGCCGGCGCGGTCCGTCTCGCCAAGGATCTCGGCCCCGGCCATACGGTCGTGACGATCCTCTGCGACTACGGCAACCGCTACCAGTCCAAGCTCTTCAACCCTGACTTCCTGACGTCGAAGGGCCTTCCGTTGCCTGCCTGGCTGACATCGACGTCCGATATCAAGATCCCCTACGAACCAGCGTGAGACCACATGCCAGTCAATGCCCTCTATCGTGACGATTTCTATCTCTCGACATGCGAAGCGGTGGTAACCGCAATCCATGAGGATGGGGGCATCGAGCTGGACCAGACCTGCTTCTACGCGACTTCTGGAGGCCAGCCGGGCGACACCGGCTTTCTCGAGCGCGCTGACGGGAGCAAGATAACACTCGGCCAAACGAAACACGGGTCCGGCAAGGATATCGTCATCCACGTGCCTGCCGAAGGCCAAGCTTCGCCTGATATCGGCGAGAAGCTGGTTTTGCATGTCGATTGGCCGCGCCGCTACAAGTTGATGCGCATGCACACCGCCTGCCATCTGCTCTCAGTCGTATGCCCGTTCCCGATCACCGGTGCAGCCGTCGGCGAAGACGAGAGCCGCGTCGACTTCGACATGACCGACACGATCGACAAGGACGAGGTCACGGCAAAGCTGATGGAGCTTGTCGCAGAGAATCATCCGGTCTACCTGCAGTGGATCACGGACGAGGAACTCGCCGCGAACCCCGGTATCGTGAAATCAAAGAATGTCCGTCCGCCGATCGGCCTTGGCCGCGTCAGCCTCGTCTGCATCGGCGAGGACTCGGCAATTGACAGCCAGCCCTGCGGCGGCACACATGTCTCGGAAACGCAGGAAGTCGGGCAGATTCACATCGCCAAGATCGAGAAGAAAGGCAAGGAGAACCGCCGCTTCCGCATCCGTTTCGGCGTGCCTGGCGACGAAGCCTGATACAAGGAAAGATTATGAGCGAAGAGAAGAGCCGTTTCGTCGTTTCTGCCGACTGGCTGCAGGCCGAACTTGGGAAGCCGGATTTGCGGGTGCTGGACGCTTCCTTCTACCTCCCAGCGCACAATCGCGATGCCAACGCAGAGTACGCTGCAGGACACATTCCCGGTGCGATCCGCTTTGATCAGGACAAGATCGCCGACCATTCCGTCCCTCTCCCTCACACGATCCCCTCGCCCGAGGAGTTCGCCGCTGAAGTCGGGAAGCTCGGTATCGACGAGAACGATCGGATCGTCGTCTATGACGGGATCGGTATGTTCGCGTCGCCGCGCGTCTGGTGGCTGTTTCGCGTGATGGGCGCCAAGAATGTCTTTGTGCTCGATGGAGGTCTAGACGGCTGGAGGGCTGACGGCCGCCCGCTCGAGAGCGCTGTTCCGCAGTACGCGGCAAAGGTCTTTCATCCGCATTACGCCGCCGGCCGCGTCGCCAATCTCGATGCGATGCGCGCAATCGTTTCCGATGGATCCCTGCAGATCGCCGATGCCCGGAGCGCTGGGCGTTTTGCAGCGGCGGAACCGGAGCCGCGTGCAGGCATGCGATCGGGTCACATGCCCGGTGCCCGCAGCCTTCCGTCCGGTGTCTTTGCCAGCAAGGGCTACTTCAAGTCTCTTCCGGAACTGAAGAAGACGATCGAAGACGCCGGTGTCGATCTTTCGAAACCGGTGGTCACGTCATGCGGATCCGGCATAACGGCTGCGATCATCACCCTGGCGCTGGAATCACTTGGGCACACCGACAACAAGCTCTACGACGGATCGTGGAGCGAATGGGGATCGCGTGAAGACACGCCTGTCGTGACCGGCCCTCCCACACCGTCCAAGGCCTGATCGACATGGCCAAACCTCCCGCGTCCCTCAACGCCCACGTCACCCATCTGGAAATGACGGCTGCTCCGAAGGCGAGCTTGCCGGTGCCTGTCAACATTCAGACGGCGATCATGCGCGCCCCGTCGATGCCGCTGCCCTTCTACCGCTATCTCTACCGGCAGGTCGGCGCACGGTGGCAGTGGGTCGAGCGACTGCGGATGAGCGATGAGGAACTTGCAGCGGTATTGCACGACAAGCGCAACACCATCTGCGTTCTCTACGTCAACGGGGCGCCGGCAGGCTTCTACGAGTACGTGACCCGGGATGACGACACGATCGAGCTCAGCCATTTCGGGCTGATCGAGCATGCACTTGGGCTCGGGATCGGGAAATGGTTCCTGCTGCAGGCGCTCTACGCGATATGGTCGCAGAATCCACAGCGCGTGGTGACGACCACCAATAATCTCGATCATCCACGAGCGCTCCAGCTCTATCAGATGTTCGGCTTTTCGCCGGTTTCTACCGGTAGCGCTGTCGTACGCCCACTGAGCGACAAAGAACTGCTGGAGCTCTTCAAGAAGAGCTGAAGCGGCAAGTATCGGGTGGTTTCCGATCGTCGTTAATGGAACCATGGCGGCCTCAAAAGGAGTTCCGCCATGTCGACCATTCATTTCTCCGCCATGCCATCAACAGATGCCGAGCAAATCTGGAACGGCGGGACCGACGCCTACGGCAATCTGCCGGAGACCATGGTCTCCGATGGGCCGGGCCATCCCTGCCGCCACTGCCTGCGGAACATAGACGCGTCCGAAGAGCTTCTGGTGTTCGCATACAGGCCGTTTCCCGAGCTTCAACCCTATGCCGAGACCGGCCCGGTCTTCATGCACAAGCGTCCGTGCACGCGATATGCCGCCGAGGAAGTTATGCCGCCTGTCCTGGGCACCAGCCCCGACTTCATCGTCCGCGGCTACGGCGCCAACGACAGGATCGTCTATGGCACGGGTTCGGTTACGCCGGTCGCTGATATCGAGCGCTATGCAGGGGAGTTACTGGGAAGGCCCGAGGTTGCCTACGTCCACGTCCGGTCGGCGCGCAACAACTGCTATCAATGCCGAATCGATAAATGAGCAAAGCCGGCCGCTTTCACGGCCGGCCTTATATAGATGCAGGAAAGGGTTACGCGACGTTCAAGACGCTTTCCGGGGCGAACGGCTCGTAGCCGAGCGCTTCGGCAACCGGTTTGTTCGTGACACGGCCCTTGTGAATATTCAGGCCGTTTCTGAGGTGCTTGTCTTCGGCGATCGCACGCAGGCCACGGTCGGCAAGTGCAAGGCCGTAAACCAGCGTCGCATTGTTAAGGGCATGCGCGGACGTCACGGGGACAGCGCCTGGCATGTTGGCGACGCAATAGTGAACAACGCCATCGACCTCGTAGGTCGGCTCGGAGTGGGTCGTCGCATGAGATGTCTCGAAGCAGCCGCCCTGGTCGATTGCAACATCGACGATGACGGAACCTTTCTTCATTCCCGAGAGCATTTCGCGCGTGACGAGCTTGGGTGCCTGAGCGCCTGGAACCAGAACCGCGCCGATTACCAGATCAGCAGAGAACACCTCGTCCTCAAGTGCCTGGATGCTGGAGTAACGCGTGTGCACGCGGCCGGCGAAAATGTCGTCGAGCTGGCGTAGCCGCGGCAGCGACTTGTCGAGAATGCAGACGTCGGCGCCAAGACCGGCAGCCATTCTTGCAGCATGCAGCCCGACGACACCGCCGCCGATCACGGCAACCTTGGCCGGCAGAACGCCGGGGACGCCACCGAGCAGAATGCCGAGGCCGCCATTTGCCTTCTGCAGCGCCGTTGCGCCCGCCTGGATTGCAAGGCGACCAGCAACTTCCGACATCGGCGCAAGCAACGGGAGCCCGCCACGTTCATCGGTGACCGTCTCATAGGCCACTGCGGTCGCACCGGATGCCAGCAGCCCCTTCGTCTGCTCCGGATCCGGCGCAAGATGAAGATAGGTGTAGAGGATCTGACCTTCACGCAACTGAGCCCATTCGACGGGCTGCGGTTCCTTCACCTTCACGATCATGTCGCACTTGGCGAAAATATCCTTTGCCGAGGCGGCGATCTTAGCACCCGCCGCGACATAGGCTGCATCATCTGCTCCGATCCCTGCTCCCGCTTTTGTCTCGACCCAAACCTCGTGACCATGCGCGATATATTCGCGCACAGACGCCGGCGTCAGGCCGACGCGATATTCATGGTTCTTGATTTCCTTCGGGCAACCGACACGCATAGGCGTTCCTCTCTTTTTATTCCGCTGGGCGGATTTTGTTTGCGCCGAAATCTAAGCACCAAGCTCGTGCAAGGTCCTTGCAAAGAGGAATTGCAAAGAGAGAGATTTTCGATGAATGTTGCGAAAACTGCCTAAAAATCGAAAGTTCTTCGAATGTCAGACTTGGACAGTATCGATCTTGCGATTCTGAAGACGCTCCAATCCGACGCGCGCATCACCAACTCCGACCTTGCCGCAAAAGTCGGACTGTCGGCGTCGGCCTGTTCGCGGCGGCTCGATATCTTGGAACGGCAGGGTGTCGTGCGCGGGTATCATGCGCATGTGTCGCACAAGGCGCTTGACTACAAGATGATCGCGATCGTGCACATTTCGCTGTCCGGGCAGTTTGCGAAGACGCTTTCGGAATTCGAGGCCGCGGTGAAGCGGTGTCCCAACGTCCTCGTCTGTTATCTGATGTCCGGCGAATACGACTACATCCTTCGCGTCGCCGCGCGCGACCTCGAGGATTACGAGCGCATTCACCGCGACTGGCTCTCGGCGCTTCCGCACGTCGTGAAGATCAACTCAAGCTTCGCACTGCGAGAGATCATCGACCGGCCGAATGTCGGGCTTTGATGGCGCCGCCACAGGACCTTGAGATTCAGATGGCAAGGCCAGTTTTGCCAAGATAAGACCAGCTCATGAAATCGAAGACGCACGGCTACATTTTCGCCCTCCTGGCAATCACCATCTTTTCGATACAGGACGGCATCTCGAAGCATCTCGGCAGCGCCTACCCGCCCGTCTTCGTGACAATGGTGCGTTACTGGGCATTCGCGCTTTTCACGATCGTGCTGGCTTCGAAAATGCGCGGCGGCTTGAGGGCAACGGCCAGGACAAAGCGCCCTTTTCTGCAAATCACCCGCGGCATCCTGCTCGCCGCGCAGGTCGTCGTCGTCGTCAGTTGCTTCGCCATCATCGGGCTGGCGCATTCACAGGCGATCTTCTCGGCAACGCCGATCCTGATCGCACTGCTTTCCATGCCGATCCTTGGCGAGCGGGTCGGATGGCGCCGCTGGACCGCGATCGTCGCGGGGCTCGTCGGGGTTTTGCTGATCCTCAAGCCGGACGGCGGCTTTTTCGATACCAAACTGCTGCTGGCAATCTTCTCGTGCTTTCTCTTCGCGTTCTATGTCATCGCAACCCGGCTCGTCAGCAGAGACGATTCCGCGATGACGAGCTTCTTCTACACGGGCGTCGTCGGCGGCATCGCCATGACGTTGATCGGCCCGTTCTATTGGACATGGATGTCACCGTCTGACTGGATCTGGATGCTGCTGGTCTGCATGACGAGCATTTCGAGCCATTATTTCCTGATCCGCGCCTATGACATCCTCGACGCAGCGGCGATTCAACCGATCACCTATCTGCAGCTCGTCTATGCATCGGTGATCGGTGTCACGATCTATGGCGAGAGCCTCAGCCTGAACACGATCGTCGGTTCGCTCATCGTCGTCGCATCCGGTATCTTTACCATCTGGCGGGAGCATGTCGTCTCGCGCCGTCAAGTAATCGAGCGGCAAAAACATTCCATGCAATTTTAAGGAAGCCAATAAAGAGACATCAATCAGTCATTGCTATTATACCCTCATCGTATCGTTTGGGGAGCAAGCTGATGAACAATCTCAATATCATAACACGCAAGGCGGAACGAAAGATCTGCCGGATCTTCGGCAAGGTACGCTATCTCAACAAGGAGGTGGACGCGCGGGTCGTCAATCTGTCCACCAGCGGTATCGCCCTAGAGATACGATCGCCGCTGCACGCTTCTTCTGGAAGCCGCGTGCAGATCGTGGCCGACGACCTCGGCGCGCTACACGGAATCATCCGTTGGAGCCACAATGGCCGCCTTGGAATTCAGTTCGACCCGAACTCCAATTCCCGTGCCCAGGTGTCGTCCTATTTCCGGTTTTTCCACCGCGACGTCAAACCCGTCCTGATCCGGTAACACCTGTCATATTAAGGGTTTACTCCGCCGCAAATGTACCTAGTCTCGCCTCCGGGCCGGGCGACGCGTCATTTTCGAAGGAGTTTTCATGTCAACCCGTTTTGAATTGCCGCCGATGAGCAGACGTTCGCTGCTTACCGGCATGGCCGCCACGTCCGCTCTTGTTTTGCTGCATCCTTTCGCCGCTCGCGCCGGTGCAAACCAGGCGCATCTGCGGCTGATGGAAACGACGGACATACACGTCAACGTCTTTCCCTACGACTACTACGCCGACAAGCCCAATGACACGATGGGCCTGGCGCGGACGGCAACGATCATCGACGGTATCCGTGCCGAGGCGTCCAACTCGCTGCTGATCGACAACGGCGACCTGCTGCAAGGCAATCCGATGGGCGACTATATGGCCTATCAACACGGTATGAAGGATGGCGATATCCATCCTGTGATCAAGGCCATGAACACCCTAGATTACACTGTCGGGACCTTGGGTAACCACGAGTTCAATTATGGCCTGGACTTCATGTTCAAGGTCGTGAAGGGCGCGAACTTCCCGTTCGTATGCGCCAACCTGACCAAGGGTCAGCTCGCCGCCGATCCGAAGAAGGACGATCTCTTCTTCAAGCCCTACGTCATCATCGAGAAGATGATCAAGGATGGCAGCGGCAGCGAGAGCCCCGTAAAGATCGGCTTCATCGGCTTCGTGCCGCCGCAGATCATGCTCTGGGACATCAAGAACCTGGAAGGCAAGGCACAGACGCGCGACATCGTCGAAGCGGCAAAAGCATGGGTTCCGGTCATGAAGGAAGAAGGCGCCGATATCGTCGTGGCGCTTTCCCACTCCGGCATCCATGGGGCGGCATTCTCCGAGAGGATGGAGAATGCGTCGCTTCATCTCGCCGCCGTCGACGGCATCGACGCGATCTTTACCGGGCATCAGCATCTCGTCTTCCCCGGCCCGAAGATCTGGGACGGCATCCAGAACGCAGATCCCGTCAAAGGCACGCTGCACGGAAAGCCGGCGGTCATGGCCGGTTTCTGGGGATCGCATCTCGGCCTGATCGACCTGTTGCTGGAGAAGGACGGCAAGAGCTGGAAGATCGTCGACTTCACCTCGGAAGCCCGTCCGATCTATCACCGTGACGACAACAAGAAGGTGGTTGCCAACGTCGGCGATCAGAAAGATATCATCGAAGCCGCCAAGGCAGAGCACGAGGCAACCCTTGCCTATGTCCGCACGCCTGTCGGAAAGACGTCGGCGCCGCTCTACTCCTATTTCGCGCTGGTCGCGGACGATCCATCCGTTCAGATCGTCTCACAGGCACAGACTTGGTATATCAAGCAGATGCTGGCGGATACCGAGTTCAAGAACCTTCCAGTCCTCTCGGCGGCAGCCCCATTCAAGGCAGGCGGGCGCGGAGGAGCCGACTACTATACGGATGTCCCAGCCGGTGACATCGCCATCAAGAACGTAGCGGATATCTACCTCTATCCCAATACGGTTCAGGCCGTCGTCATCACCGGTGAACAGGTTCATAACTGGCTAGAGATGTCGGCCGGCATGTTCAATCAGATCACGGTCGGCACCAAGGACGCGGAACTGCTGAACGCCGATTTTCCATCCTACAATTTCGACGTTATCGATGGCGTGACTTACGAGATCGACCTTTCCCAGCCGCGCAAATACGATAACGACGGAAAGGCGATCAATCCCGATTCAAGCCGAATCCAGAACCTGCAATTCGGCGGAAAACCGATCGATCCGACGCAGAAGTTCGTCGTGGTGACGAACAACTATCGCGCCGGCGGTGGCGGAAAATTCCCCGATATCGCAGCCGACAAGGTCGTCTTCCAGGCGCCGGACACCAATCGCGACGTCATCGTTCGCTACGTTCACGAGCAAGGGACGATCAACCCGTCGGCAGATGGCAACTGGATATTCAAGCCGCTAGCAGGCACGACCGCGACCTTCCAAAGCGGCCCGAAGGCAAGGCAGTTCATTGCCGAGGTCAAGGGTGCGAAGATCGAAGATGCCGGTGACGGCGCCGACGGATTCGCAAAATTCAGGCTCGTCCTTTAAGAGAAACGGCGGGGCTGATGCCCCGCCTCATTCCGCGGCCAGAGGCACATCCGGCGAACGAATCTCGCTCAACGCAGCATGGAAATCCGCGTGGCTCGGGCATGCCGTAAGGCGTGTCCGAAACGCATCGATCATCCAGGTCGCAGCCGGTCCGGGTGGGCTTGCTACCCTGCGCATCGCGTAGATCGGGTACTCGCCCTGCTCATAGGCTTGCAGATCGAGATGCACGAGAGCGCCGCTCATCAGGTCCTCGCGGATGATCGAGGCCGGCAGACCTCCCCAGCCAAGGCCGCCGCGGATCAATGCATGCTTGCTTGCGATGTCGCTAACGCGCCATGTCTTGTAGGACAGCACATTGAAATCCCTGCCCTTTGTGAGGCCGGACGCATCGGTGACAACAAGCTGCACTTCCTCGCGTACGTCGGCGAGTGTCAGCGGTCTGCCGATATTCGCCAGCGGATGCGTGCTTGCCGCCACTGGCATCATGAAGGAATGGCCGATCCGCTCGATCATGATCGTATCATCCTGCTTCAGCACCGCGCCGCCGATCCCGATCGACGCCTTGCCCGTCAGGACGGCATCCATGACCATGCCCAGCTCGCCGGCATTCAGGTTGAGCGATACGGAAGGAAAACGCTCCCGAAACTCACGCAGGACATCCACGATGGCGCGGGATGGCACCATGACGCTGATGGCAACGGATACCTCCGCCTCCAGTCCTTCCTTCAAGCTCTTGACGCGCGCGCGCATCACCTGCAGGTCGGTCAACAGCCGGCGTGCATCCTCGAGCATTGCCTTTCCGGCTTCGGTCAGCTTCGGCTGGCGCGCACCAGAACGCTCGAAGAGCGGCATTTCAAGCTGTGCTTCGAGATTGGCGATGGTGTAGCTGACCACGGACTGCGCACGGTTGAGAGCACGCGAGGCCGCCGAGAAGCTGCCAGTCTCTGCGACCGTCAAAAATACCTGCAGCTGGTCCAATGTAGGGTTCGGAAGCATACCCATCCAATCCATCGATAATCTTGATCGACATTATCCCAGTTTTTTAGATAGGCCGCCAGACATATTTCTCCTCTCGAAACGGTGTCCGACGACTCCCAAGCGGGCCCCGAAGCCAAGACGAGAGGAATATCAATCATGTCTTCCATTCTGCTTCTGACCTCCAGCCCGCGTGCCGAGTCGCTTTCCACGACCATCGCCGCTGACCTCGCAACCAAGCTTCAGGCACAGCGCGCCGGCAGCGTTGTCGTGCGCCGCGACCTCGCAACTCCGGCTCTGCCGCATATCGACGATCTCTTCACTGCAGCCATCCGCAAGCCGGCGGAAGATCGTACTGCAAAAGAAGCCGAAGCCGTGAAGACGTCCGATGAACTCGTTGACGAACTGCTCGCAGCAGACACGATCGTCATCGGCACCGGCCTCATCAACTTCAACATCTATTCCTCGCTGAAGACCTGGATCGACAACGTCGCCCGCGCCGGCCGTACCTTCAAGTACACCGAGAGCGGCCCGGTTGGCCTTGCCACCGGCAAGAAGGTCTATGTGGTCCTGGCATCCGGCGGCGTCTATTCGCAGGGTCCGGCCGCAGGCATGAACCACGCTGTTCCCTATCTGAAGTCGGTTCTCGGCTTCCTCGGCATCACCGACGTCGAAACCATCTATGTCGAAGGCCTGGCATTCGGTCCTGAAGCTGCTGAGAAGGCTATCGGCGCCGCCAAGGCACGCGCTGAAGAAATCGCGCTCGCTGCTTAAGACATCATCGCGGACTATATTCAGGCGGTCGGTTTTACCGGCCGCCTTTTCTTTTGTCCGCTTGAATCTCAGCCGGTCTGGTCGAGACCGACACGACCAACCACGCAGTTTCTTCCGCTGCGCTTGGCAAGATAGAGGCGCTCATCGGCGGCAGAGAGCACGCTTGTGAAGCTTGCTCCGTCGGTGGTGGCCGTGGCGACCCCAACACTGACCGTGACCTGCCGCCCGTCAGGCGTGCTGACGCTGTTTGCGATCGTCCACCGTAGCCGCTCCGCAAGGCGCAGCCCTTCGCTGTGATCAGTGTTCGGGCAGATCGCCACGAACTCTTCGCCGCCGAAGCGGAACATGCGATCGTTGGCCCTGAGGATGCTGCCCAGACGCCCGGCAATAGCCTTCAGCACCTCGTCCCCCTGCAGGTGGCCAAACTGATCGTTGACGTCCTTGAAGTGATCCGCGTCGAGGATCATGACGGTCACATCCTGTCCCTGCCGCAACGCTTCCTTGATCATGGCGGGCGCTTCAAGTTCTAGCCTTGTGCGATCAAAAAGACCGGTGAGGACATCCCGGCCCGTCCGGCTCAAGAGATCGTTGTAGCGTTCGCGGAATGTCAGGTCGCCGAAGATGTCACCGATCGGTCGCGAATTGAACGCGAGCACGGAGTGCCGGCGGATGCCATGTTCGTAGATCGCAAACATCGCCGTATAGAGGCAGACGGCGAGCATCTTCGCCTTCCATCCGCCCCAGAAGGCAGCGGCCGGCACGTCGAAGAAGTAGTGAACAGCGCCGAAGAAGCCGATCTGGTCGAAGGTCAGAAGGGCAAGGCCGCAAAGCATGAAGCGCAGGACGATCCTGTGCCTGAGATACCGCCCCAGTCGCTCGTAAAGCAGAATGATCCCGATCGAATCCAGATAAAGCAGCGCGGTGCCCCACAGCATCAGGCCGCCCATTTCTTTCAGGAACTCGAAATTCGCGCCCTGCCCTGCGGAGACCTCACCCAGCATGTGCAGCTGAAGCAGCCACGCGACGCTGACCGTCAGCAGGTTGCCGATAAACAATCCGTAGATCGGCTGGCGAACGATCGCGGCGTCCTCCTGCAGGTAAAGCATGAGGATCATCATGAGCTTTCCGGCGAAGAAGACGGAGGACCCGGGCGAAACCGTGCCGAACGGCAGCGGCACATAGAAGACCGCCGCGAGATAGGTTTCCATGAAATGCATGACGCCGAGCGCTGTGAGAAACATGCCCAGGCCCAGGCGGTAACGGAAATGCAGCAGCGTCACCATCAGCGTGAAATAGCCGATAGCCTCGACGACAAAGAGAAGGAGATTTACGTTTTCCATTGCTCGGCCCGGCCAAAAGCGTTCAGTCGAAGCCGGCGAAACGCCGCGCTCAACTCAAGGCAATCGTTTGCAACCAGCCGATCGGCGGAACGAAAAACAGTCGAATTTTCAACGGGCTTAAACACAAAAATATCCTGCAAAACCTGCAGGCGATATCATTCGCTTCAATACTTTAAAAATGGATGAGCAAAACGCGTGCGGCACGCACCACTGATCGATTTACGGCGAAACCGGTCAGACCTGTCGCACCTTTGCACCATCGCTGAACAGCGATGGGCCGTTCTGATCGATGATCTGCTGGGCCTTGCGTACCGTGCACTCAATGGCGTCGTCGGACGACGAGAACATGTCGGCGCGAATGAAATTGCGGACGAGCAGCTCGTCCCCGACCGTCTTCTCGATGCGTCCAGCGAGGCGATACTGCCCGCCTTCCTTCTGCGGCTCGGGATAGATGGTGCAATCACCATAGAGCTGCGGCTCGGAGGCTGCGGCTGCAGCGCCACCACCCGTCGATTTCGCGCCACCGGAAAACATGGAAAAAATACTGGAAAATATAGAAGCCATGTCCCGCCTTTATCATGCTGTCCGGCAACGGAAAAGTTAAATAATCAGGTTCGCCAGGATCTCGTTTTCCGTGATGTCTTCGAAGCCGATTGCCGCGTTTTCGAAATTGGCCACCAGCTGGGCGAAGTTCTCGGGCGCCTTGGTCTCGATGCCGATCAGGACCGAACCGAAGTTGCGGGCCGTCTTTTTCAGGTATTCGAAACGAGCGATATCGTCGTCCGGGCCCAGGAGATTGAGGAAGTCGCGCAATGCGCCCGGCCGCTGCGGCATGCGCAGGATGAAGTATTTCTTGAGGCCAGCGTAGCGCATCGCGCGCTCTTTCACGTCAGGCAGCCGCTCGAAGTCGAAATTGCCGCCGGAGACGATCGCGACAATTCGCTTGCCCCGGATCGCGTCCAGATCCATCGAAGCTACGGCAGTCAGCGACAATGCTCCGGCGGGCTCCAGCACAACGCCCTCGACATTCAGCATTTCGCTGATCGTCACGCAGATCGCGTTCTCCGGCATGAGAAGAACCTGTTCGGGCGAGAAGCCTTTCAGGGCTTCGAAGTTCAGATCCCCGATCCGGCCAACCGCGGCGCCGTCGACGAAATTGTCGACCTTCGGCAGCGTGACGACCTGCCCGGCCTCCATGCTTCTCTTTAGGCTCGGAGCGCCGGCCGGTTCGGTGAAGAGGAAACCTTCCTTGGGAACGATGTCCTTGAGATATCCGCTGACCCCCGCAGCCAGACCACCACCGCCGACAGGCATGACGACGAGGTCGGGCACGGCGCCATCGGGCAATTGCTGCATGATCTCGGCCGCAACCGTCGCCTGCCCCTCGATGATGTCGATATGGTCGAACGGCGGCACCATGACGCCGTCGATCGCCTCGACGTGGTCTCTTGCAGCCTTGTAGCACTGATCGAAGAAGTCGCCGGTCAGCTTGATCGTGATGAACTCGCCGCCGAACATACGGGTCTTGTCGATCTTCTGCTGCGGGGTCGTCACGGGCATGAAAACGACACCGGGAACACCGAAATGGCGGCAGACAAAGGCAAAACCCTGGGCGTGATTGCCGGCCGAAGCGCACACGAAGGTCTTATCGGCAGCGCCCGTGACGAGAGCCTTGCGGAAGAAATTGAAGGCACCCCGGATCTTGTAGGAGCGAACGGGCGAAAGATCCTCGCGCTTCAGCCAAATCTCCGCACCGTATCTCGACGAAAGGTGTTCGTTGAGCTGCAGCGGCGTAGCCGGAAAGAGGCTCCGCATTGCTTCTTCGGCGCGTTCGACATCCTGTGTGGTCACGGTTCCGATCCCTTGCTGTTTCGGCCCCCGCTATGGCACAGGGATAATAGCGAAAGAAGCCCATTTTCCGCTTGAATTGACTTCTATGGCAAAAGTCATAAAGCAAGCCCGCAAAAGAGCGCGTGATAACGAAATTGTGCACTGCACTAATATTTCGAGATCGATAATATAGGTGTGATGATCATCAACAAATTTGCCAAACCAATCGCCTGGTGCCTGTTGGGCGCGATTATATTCGTTACCATTTCGCCGATCGGGTTGCGGCCGCACACGATAACAACGGTCAATATCGACCGCGCGCTGGCCTATCTTCTGGTGGGCCTGGTTTTCGCTGTCGCCTATCCCAAGCATTGGATGCGCATCGCGCTGCTCCTTATCGTCGGCGCGGTGGCTATCGAGTATATGCAGTATTTGTCGCCGACCCGTCATGCGCGTCTTCATGATGCCGCGGTCAAGGCTGTCGGCGCGTCCTTCGGCGTTATGGCAGGATGCCTCTTCAACAGATTTCGCCCTGACGTTGCAGAAGGCCGCACACGCCGGCCGGTGCTTGCCTCCGACACACTTGACTGAATCGCGTTAGTCGTTGAAGGAGAAGGCCACGCGGGCGTGGCGAAACTGGTAGACGCAAGAGACTTAAAATCTCTCGGCCTTTGGCTGTGCGGGTTCGATCCCCGCCGCCCGCACCAGGATCCAAATCCATGAGCCGCAATCGATCCGAAACACCCGCCGGATCGGCCTCCATCACAAGACGCTTTATCACTACGTTAGAATGTGTTTCTATGCGCCCGCGAGGGAAATGCGGCGATAGCGTGTAGTTTGTAAGCTTGTCTTGTGGGAGTAAGGCGATGGTTTACGATTGGGATGGCGCTCGGACAAGGCGCCTGAAGCTATTTCGAGCAGGCACGACATTTCTGATTGCCGCAGCGGTCGTCGGCGCGACACTTCTCTTATACACCGCAAAACTGCATGAGTTATACGGATAGCGAGAAGGCAGAGTAGCCCTATCAGCTTCCTTGTCGCTTCATAAAAAAAAGCGCGCCCGATGTGGACGCGCTTTCCATTGTGAACAGGATCGCTGTTAGGCGAGCTTTGCTGCGATCTTCGCGACGTGTGCGCCCTGATATTTTGCTGCTTCCAGCTCGATAGCGGAAGGCTGGCGGGAGCCGTCGCCATTGGTGATCGTCGAAGCGCCGTAGGGCGAGCCACCCTTCACCTCTTCCGTGCCCATCTGGCCCTGGAAGGCATAGGGCAGACCGACGACAGCCATGCCGTGGTGGAGGAACGTCGGGATAAAGCCAAGGATCGTGGATTCCTGGCCGCCGTGCTGCGTTGCAGACGACGTAAAGGCAGAGCCGACCTTGCCGACGAGCTTGCCGGCGAACCACAGGCCGCCCGTCTGGTCCCAGAAATTGCGCATCTGCGAAGCGACGGTACCGAAACGGGTGCCAGCGCCAACGATGATCGCGTCGTAGTCGGCAAGTTCGTCCGGCGTCGCGATCGGAGCAGCCTGGTCGACCTTGAAATAGGACGCCTTGGCGACTTCTTCGGGAACAAGTTCCGGCACGCGCTTGACGGTAACATCAGCGCCAGCGGACTTCGCACCTTCGGCAACCGCATAGGCCATCGTCTCGATGTGACCGTAGGACGAATAGTAGAGAACCAGAACTTTAGCCATTTTCGCAATTTCCTTCTTTTGCGGTACCGACGGTGCCGGATCCGGCGCGCCGAACAGTACCCGTTTGATAAACTGTTGGATCATAGACGATGCCTCACAACGCCTTGCTGCGTTCGAGGCAATAGCTAACGCGGCCCTCCTTGGACCGCCAGCCACAGGCGGGGAAACTCAGTGTTCAATCATAGTGTACGACATCGGGCTTGCATTCACTTTTTCGCGAGAAAACGCAAAGGCTTCCTGTACCGACTATTTGCTATAAGTTCATAACAACGCATCGAATACGAGAGCTTTTCATGACTCAGGAATTTGTAACGGCGGCCATGCTCGCCATCGGCGATGAGCTGCTTTCGGGCCGCACCAAGGACAAGAATATCGGCCACCTAGCGGATATGCTGCTTCTGTCAGGGATCGATCTGAAAGAAGTCCGTATCGTCGGCGACGAGGAGGATGCCATCGTCGAAGCGCTCAATGCGCTCCGTTCGAAGTACGATTACGTCTTCACATCGGGCGGGATCGGCCCGACACATGACGACATCACGGCAGACGCGGTTTCAAAGGCATTCGGCGTTGCCTGCGACTACGACGAAAAGGCGATGACACTGCTCGGCGACATGTACAAGCGCCGCGAGCTGGAGTTTACGGAGGCGCGCAAGCGCATGGCCCGGATGCCGGTCGGAGCCCACCACATCCCAAATCCGGTTTCGACCGCGCCAGGCTTCGTCATCGGCAATGTGCATGTGATGGCGGGCGTGCCGCAGGTCTTTCAGGCAATGGTCGATGCCGTCATTCCGACGCTGCGGACTGGAACGCCGGTTCTGTCGCTCGCCATTTCGTGCCCCTTCGGCGAAGGCGACATCGGCACGCCGCTCGCGGCCATTCAGAAAGCCCATCCAGAGACCAGCATCGGCTCCTATCCGCGCTATGTCGGCCAGAAGTTTTCGACGGAGATCGTCGTTCGCGGCCGCGCGCAGGATGTCATCGACGCCGCGGGCGCCGACGTCCGGGCAATGATCGACTCGATCCAGAAAGCGAAGGAAATTCAAGAAAACCATTCCGCCGAAGCGTAGATTTACCGCCGATCGGCCCCACATGATTTAAGTCAAGGAAACGATCGCCTTGAAGACGCATTGATTGCACAAAGACCTTTTCGCGCAGGAGAACCTGATGTCCTACAAAACGATCCTTGCCATTCTCGATACCGCCGACAATTGCGCAGCCGTAGCCGATTTCGCTTTTGCGATCGCGGCAGCAAACAATGCTCATGTCATAGGTTTGCACGCCGAAACCGTGGCTGTCGTGCCGCTCGTCGCCCCGATGGAAATTCCAGATCCGGTGGCTGTGCAGGCTCTTCAGGACATGGCGCACGCCGAGACGGTCAACATCGAGCGCATCGTGCAGCAGAAGGCGCAATCGTCGGGCGTTTCGTTTGAGTGGCGCAGCTACGCCTCTTCCACCGGATATGGAATCGGCCCGCTCATCGAAAGCGCACACAGCGCCGATCTCATCATTGCCTCGCAAGCAGATCCGTCAAAGCCGTCGGACAGTCACGTCGACGTGGACAGCTTTCTGCTGGAAAGCGGCCGGCCGGTGCTGATGATCCCGTTCATCATACGGCAGCCCAAGCCGATCAAGCGCGTCCTCATTGCCTGGAACGGCTCGAAGGAAGCGGCACGCGCGACGTTCGATGCCCTGCCGATCCTGAAGGCCGCCGATGAGGTAGAGGTTTTCTCCGTCGATCCGGTCGACAACGCACTCCAGTCTGCGGCGGTCGCCGGCGCCGATATCGCCGCAACGCTTGCACGTCACGGGGTCAGGGTCACCCTTGCTACCGCCACAAGCACCGACAAGCACGCCGCCACCGTGATCGAGAACAGACTTTCGGACAGCAGCATCGATCTGCTGGTCATGGGTGCCTACACGCATTCACGGCTTTGGCAGCTGATTTTCGGCGGAACGACGCGCACGCTGCTGCAGTCCATGACGGCGCTGACATTGCTGTCACGATGATAGACGCCGCGAAGGGCTTGCCTTTTGCAGCCAAATTCCGCTAATTGCCACGACCGACGATAGCTCCGGCTTCGGTTCCATCGCGCAGTTTCGACTGCGCGATTTGCGTTTGACCGAATGACGCAGCCATAGAGCGTCGGTCGCCGATGTCCGGCGCTCACTTCTTTCAGCCTCGGAGCACGCTCATGTCCCTTCCCGATAAAGCCTTTCCCGTATCCTGGGACCAGTTCCATCGCGACGCCCGCGCGCTTGCATGGCGCCTTGCCGGCCTCAATCGCGAATTCAAGGCGATCGTTTGCATCACGCGCGGCGGGCTCGTGCCGGCAGCCATCATCTCGCGCGAACTCAACATCCGGCTGATCGATACCGTCTGCATCGCGACACGCCATGACTATGTAGACCAGGGCGAGACCGTACTCTTGAAGGGCATTTCGCCCGAGCTTCTGGAAAACGATGGTGAAAGCGTGCTTGTGGTCGACGATCTCACTGACACAGGCAAGACCGCCAAGGAAGTGCGCGACATGCTGCCGAAGGCGCATTTCGCCTGCGTCTACGCCAAGCCATCGGGCGTGCCGACCATCGACACGTTCGTGACCGAAGTCAGCCAGGACACCTGGATCTATTTCCCGTGGGACATGGGCTTCAGCTACCAGGAGCCGATCGCCAAAGGTACCCGCGGATAATTCACCGCCTGCGCAAAAAATCAAAGAAAACAACCTTAAATTGTTCCAATCTTTGTTTACCAACATCGCGAATTTGACTGTGCTCCATCCCCTGCTGGCTTTATCATAAGACACACGGACGGAGAGCAAGGGCGCTCTCCAGGGGGCACAGTCGCTAGCGCGATGCTGAAACAAATATGATGCGTTGGCGATTGGTCGGCTTCGTTGCCGCTCTAGGGCTCTGTCTGCACGGCCTGCCGGTAGCCGCCGAGCCCGCCTACGTTTCAGTCGTGCGCGAATTCGTCGAAAAGCGCGTCAAGCCAGTCATCCTTGTTCCTCTCGTGCGCAAGGCGATCGAAGACCAGAACGCCAAGTTTGGCGATATCAGCGAGATGGACATACGCGTCCTGGACAATACGTACCGCTCCGAAATCCAGGATGGCGAATGGCAGATGGTGAAGCGGCTCTTAGAAAAGCCGGTATCGCGCTATCTGAAATCCAGGCAGGATGATTCGCAGGGCACGATTGTCGAGATTTTTGTCACCGACCGGCACGGCTTGAACGTCGGCCAGAGTGTCCCGACAACCGACTACTGGCAGGGCGATGAAGACAAGTTCCTGAAAACATTCGCTAAAGGCACCGATGCAATATTCATCGATCGCGCCGAACGGGACGATACGACCCAGCTTCTGGAGACGCAGGCGAGCTTCGTGATCCACGACGAGAGCGGCGAGGCCATCGGCATCGCGACGGTCACAATCGCCATCGACGCGCTGTAATTTCCAAAACGAATCGCTATGCCGATTTGCAGTGGAAATGCCATCAGCAAATCTGCGGTCTGACGTAATTTTGTCATTTTCTCGGATTTCCGATGCAGTCTTCGCAGCAAGCCCTTGAAATACAAGCGCGACTTTCTTTTCCCCAGTCTCCACAGGGCGATCCACAATATCTTGTGGTGAACACTTCGTTAAAAACCACCCCTTGACGGAATCGCCCTCTTTCAAGTTAATGAAACTCCGATGTTGCGGCGGCAGCTGGACCGGAATTAACGAGGCCGGTTCTCATCGAAAATCGAACGCAGAATCAGGGTGTTGCATCCTTTCACGGATCGCCGCCCAGAGGGGATTTTGTGCGGTTTTCGGCCCTCGAAAAAAGACATCCGGGGGCTGGCGATAATAAGCTGTTAATACTATATTTAGTGTTTGCAGCCACCATCACCACAATATACAGGAAGAACATCTCCGGATGACACTCCTGTGACGGTACGGAAACGAGAACTGGCTGCGCCCAATCCGGCGCGGCCGGACGTGGAAACTTGCGCCTTGGTCTACGGGGATGGGGCGCGCGAGCTAGAGGTTAAGGCAAAATGCGCATAGAACGCCGTTTTACGAAGGCAGATCAGGGCGCTTACGCGGCTATCGAATTCCGCAAGGCGACCAGCGAGATCAAGAACCCCGATGGTTCGATCGTATTCCGCCTCGAAAACATCGACGTTCCTGCGCAGTTTTCGCAGGTCGCCGCCGACATTCTGGCGCAGAAGTATTTCCGCAAGGCAGGTGTGCCTGCCCGTCTCAAGAAGGTCGAGGAGAACGACGTTCCTTCCTTCCTGTGGCGCTCGGTTGCCGATGAGGCCGCTCTGAAGGAACTCCCGAAGGATCAGCAGTACGGTTCCGAAACCGATGCTCGTCAGGTCTTCGACCGCCTCGCCGGCACCTGGACCTACTGGGGCTGGAAGGGCGGCTACTTCTCCTCCGAGGAAGATGCCTCTGCGTTCCGCGACGAACTTGCCTACATGCTTGCCACGCAGCGAGTCGCTCCGAATTCGCCACAGTGGTTCAACACCGGCATGCACTGGGCCTACGGCATCGACGGTCCTGGCCAGGGCCACTACTATGTAGACCCTTTCACCGGCAAGCTGGTGAAGTCGAAGTCGGCTTACGAGCATCCGCAGCCGCATGCCTGCTTCATCCAGTCCGTTGAAGACGATCTCGTCAACGAAGGCGGCATCATGGACCTGTGGGTTCGTGAAGCCCGCCTCTTCAAGTACGGCTCCGGCACCGGCTCCAACTTCTCCTACCTCCGTGGCGAAGGCGAAAAGCTTTCCGGCGGCGGTCGTTCGTCCGGCCTGATGAGCTTCCTGAAGATCGGCGACCGTGCAGCGGGCGCGATCAAGTCCGGCGGCACGACGCGCCGTGCTGCCAAGATGGTGGTGGTCGACATCGATCACCCGGACATCGAAGAATATATCAACTGGAAGGTGAAGGAAGAGCAGAAGGTTGCTGCCCTCGTCACCGGCTCCAAGGTTGTTGCCAAGCACCTCAAGGCGATCATGAAGGCCTGCGTCAACTGCGAGGCTGACAACGGCGATTGCTTCGATCCGAACAAGAACCCTGCCCTGAAGCGCGAAATCCGCGCTGCCAAGAAGGACCAGGTTCCGGAAAACTACATCGGCCGCGTCATCCAGTTCGCCAAGCAGGGTTACAAGGACCTCGAGTTCAAGACCTACGACACCGACTGGGATTCGGAAGCTTACCTCACGGTTTCGGGCCAGAACTCCAACAACTCGGTCTCGATCAAGGACGACTTCCTGCGCGCAGTTGAAAACGACGGCGACTGGAACCTGACCGCCCGCAAGGACGGCAAGGTCATGAAGACCCTGAAGGCCCGCGACCTTTGGGAATCGATCTCCTATGCCGCATGGGCATCGGCCGATCCGGGCCTGCACTTCAACACCACGATGAACGACTGGCACACCAGCCCGGCCGCCGGCCCGATCCGCGCGTCGAACCCGTGCTCGGAATACATGTTCCTCGACGACACGGCCTGCAACCTTGCCTCGCTGAACCTCATGCAGTTCAAGGATGCGGCCACCAAGCGCATCAACATCGCCGACTACGAACATGCCGTTCGCCTCTGGAGCGTCGTACTCGAAATCTCGGTGATGATGGCGCAGTTCCCGTCGAAGCGGATCGCCGAACTCTCCTACGAATACCGCACGATCGGCCTCGGCTACGCCAACATCGGCGGCCTCCTCATGTCGTCGGGCATTCCCTATGACAGCGACGAGGCCCGCGCCATTGCAGGCTCGCTGACCGCGATCATGACTGGCATTTCCTACGCCACCTCGGCGGAAATCGCCTCCGAGCTTGGACCGTTCCCGATGTTCGCGCCGAACCGCGAGAACATGCTGCGCGTCATCCGCAACCACCGCCGCGCCGCTTACGGCGAGACCGCAGGCTATGAAGGCCTGTCGATCAACCCGGTCGCCCTCATCCACTCCGAAAACCCGGACCAGGATCTGGCAGCGCACGCCAAGGCCGCATGGGACAAGGCGCTCGAGCTCGGCGAAAAGCACGGCTACCGCAACGCCCAGGCAACCGTTATCGCGCCGACCGGCACGATCGGCCTCGTCATGGACTGCGACACGACGGGCATCGAGCCTGACTTCGCACTGGTGAAATTCAAGAAGCTCGCCGGTGGCGGCTACTTCAAGATCATCAACCGCGCCGTTCCGGAAGCGCTGCGCACGCTCGGCTATTCCGAGAGCCAGATCGCCGAGATCGAAGCTTACGCTGTCGGCCACGGCAACCTGAACCAGGCTCCCGGCGTCAACCCCGGCTCGCTGAAGGCCAAGGGCTTCACCGACGAGAAGGTGGAAGCCGTCAACGCCGCGCTGAAGTCGGCCTTCGACATCAAGTTCGTCTTCAACCAGTGGACGCTTGGCGCCGACTTCCTGAAGGGCACGCTCAAGGTCACGGACGAACAGCTCGGCGATATGAGCTTCAACCTGCTCGAGCACCTCGGCTTCGCCAAGAAGGACATCGAGGCTGCCAATGTTCACGTCTGCGGCGCGATGACGCTGGAAGGCGCACCGTTCCTGAAGAACGAGCACCTCGCCGTCTTCGATTGCGCCAATCCGTGCGGCAAGATCGGCAAGCGTTATCTCTCGGTCGACAGCCACATCCGCATGATGGCAGCCGCCCAGCCGTTCATCTCGGGTGCGATCTCCAAGACGATCAACATGCCGAACGACGCGACGGTCGACGATTGCAAGAGCGCATACATGCTCTCCTGGAAGCTCGGCCTGAAGGCAAACGCGCTCTATCGCGACGGCTCCAAGCTGTCGCAGCCGCTGAACGCCTCGCTGATCGAAGACGAGAGCGATGAGGACGCACTGGACGATCTGCTGCAGCAGCCGGTCGCCGCTCAGGCCGTCACGATCACCGAAAAGATCATCGAGCGTGTGGTCGAGCGCGTGACCCGCGAACGCGAGAAGCTGCCGAACCGCCGCCAGGGCTACACCCAGAAGGCCGCCGTCGGCGGACACAAGGTGTACCTGCGCACCGGCGAATTCGGCGACGGTCGCCTCGGCGAAATCTTCATCGACATGCACAAGGAAGGTGCGGCCTTCCGTGCGATGATGAACAACTTCGCCATCGCCATCTCGCTCGGCCTGCAGTACGGCGTGCCGCTCGAAGAATATGTGGAGGCCTTCACCTTCACCAAGTTCGAACCGGCAGGCATGGTCATCGGCAATGACGCGATCAAGAACGCCACGTCGATCCTCGACTACGTGTTCCGCGAACTCGCCGTCTCCTACCTCGGCCGCCACGATCTGGCGCATGTCGATACGTCCGACTTCTCGAACACGGCGCTCGGCAAGGGCATCCAGGAAGGCAAGACGAACCTCGTCTCGACCGGCTGGACCCGCGGCTACAAGCCGACGTTGGTTTCGAATGGCGACCGCCAGGCATCAGGCGAGCCGAAGGGCTCGGCCACGGCAGCCCCTGCCCGCGCTTCCTCGACTGCGACAGTCACCTCGTTTGCAGGCGCAGCTGCCCGCAAGATCGAAACGACCACGGCTATCTCCACCTCCGAAATCGTCGCCTTCAAGCGCGACTACGAGGAACGCGCCAAGGAATTGGCCGAAGAGATCGCGGAAGAAGTGATCGAAGAGGTCGTGACCGAAGCGCAGCAGCAGGCAACCGCCCTCTTCTCCGACAAGGCCGCGGCTGATGCCGCATCGGCCAAGACGGAAGCCAAGAAGATCGAATCCGAGCGCCGCGCCCGGTCGATCATGCAGGGCTACACCGGCAACATGTGCTCCGAGTGCCAGAACTTCACGATGGTGCGCAACGGCACCTGCGAGAAGTGCGACACATGCGGCGCAACGAGCGGCTGCAGCTGATAGACAAACACTAACTTCGCGCGCAAAGCTTCTTGCTTTGCGCGCCTTTACAAAATAGAACAAAAAGGAAACAACTATTCATTACTAGCGGAGCAAATAGATGCTTACAAAGCGCTACCTAGTGAGCGTAAAAAATCTCGCTGCTATACTGAACCAAATACGAAAAGGTACTGCGCCAGATACGTTTAATTATGAACACTTGTCTTCACTTGGCTTCACAAGCAGTAATGATCGCGGCGTTATTCCGCTCTTAAAAGATCTCGGATTTTTAACAGAAAATAGCGCACCCACAGAGCGGTACAAGCAATTCAGAAACGACGCGGACTCAAGGAGGATTCTCGGCGAATCTCTGCTCGAAGCCTACAGTGACCTGTTCCATGTCAATGCAAATCCCACCGAATCTGACAGACCTGCAATTGAAGGAAAGTTCAAGGCAGCTCACAATACGACCGACAAAGTCGCTCAACTACAGGCCGCAACTTTCTACGCACTTCTTAAGCACGCGGATATCTCCGCAGCTAGAAAAGAAGTCTCCCACAATGCATCCTCAATGCCCAAAGTGCCGTTGGAGGTTGAGCAGGCAATTGAGAACCAAGTGGGATTTAAGCCTCTAAATCCCTCATTCCATATTCCTTTACGATACAACATAGAAATTCACCTTCCGGCGACAAAGGATATTGAGGTTTATCACGCAATTTTCCGCGCCATCCGGGAGAATTTGGGTGAGTGAAGCGAATTTCCGGGAGTGGCTTTTCAAAGCGATTATGTTCGAAGCTGATGCGGAAAAGTTTCGCAGAGCCGGCTTTCGAATAGGAGCGTGGAGTTGCCCCTTAAAGACCGGACAGGATCAGGTTTCTGTTTGACGGTTTAAGAACTCACGAGGCGAGCAATACCCCAATGCCTTATGCGGGTGAAGGGTGTTGTAGTGTTCGAACCATGAGGGCAGTTGCGCGATGACGGTCATGGCGTCCGGCAAAGGATTGACCGAGACGTAATCGCGCTTGAAGGTTTTGACGAAAGCTTCGGCCATTCCGTTGGACTGAGGGCTGCGAACGGGCGTCGAACATGGCTCCATGCCGATATCGATGAGCAGCGATTTGGTCTCCTTTGCAATGAAACAGGAGCCGTTGTCCGTCAGCCATTCGATTGGCTTTGGAAGTGTGTTGATGAGACCGAAACGGTTCTCAACAGCCGTGATGACAAGGTCCTGGACGTCCTCGCTCTTGATGCCCTCGGTTGTCGCGACATGGGCGATGGCCTCGCGATCACAGCAATCGAGAGCGAAAGCAACGCGGACCTTCTCCTTGTTGTCGCAGCCGATTTCAAACCCGTCTGAACACCAGCGCAGATTGGATTGCTCGACGGCGACGCGGCCATCGTGGCGACGGGTGTCGATTGCGCCCGTATGGCGCTGAAGAAGCATGCCGTGAACCTTCATCACCCGGTAGACGCGTTTGGCATTTGGCCATGGACGGTTTTCGCTGCGGGCTTTCCGGCGCAGGATCGCATGGACCCGGCGATATCCGTAGGTCGGCATGTCATCAATGATCGTCTTGATCTCATCCATCAGTTCCTGATCAGCGAGCGGCGGCCGCCCTCTGGCTCTGGAAGGACCTTGCCTCACACGTTCCGCTATGTTGGATCGGGCGACACCCAAGGTCTCACACACCGCTGTCATCGCGAACCGTCCTTCGGCAACGAGAGCGAGCGCAACAGGTGTTTTTTTGACCCTGATGCTATCTCAAGCGCTTCTTTGAGGATCTCGCCTTCCATCGTCTTTTTGCCGAGGAGGCGCTGAAGTTCTTTCACCTGGTTCTGAAGCGCTCTGTACTCGGATGCCGGGACAACCTCTTCCTGCGATGCCGTCGCCGTAAGCGCACCTTGCGCCGCCAATTTACGCCAGGCGAACAACTGGTTCGGCTGAATGCCATGCCGTCTAGCAACGATGCTGACCGTGACGTCAGGCTCGTAGGTCTCCTGGACTATCGCGAGCTTCTCCGCTGTCGACCAGCGACGGCGGCGCTCAGGGCCGGACAGCACTTCTATCTTAGGGATATGACTGGTCATAATGGGCACATTACTCCTAACACTTAACAAGTGGGAGATCGTGTCCGGGGATTTAGGGGGCCACTACAGAGCGGATCAAACATCGGCCGAACAGAGTCTGCTCGAAGAGAATTTAGCTCCCTTTCCTGTTGAGCTTCGAAACAACGCCATGGTGATGATCAGGCTATACGGATTGCTTTACTGCTTTGAAAATTCGGTGAGACAACTCATTCGGGAACGACTTAGCGAGAATGTTGGCAGCGATTGGTGGGAGAAAGCTGTTCCACCCAAAATACGTACCTTTGCGGAGGCAAGACGCGAAAAAGCTTTGTCGAACACATGGCTTGAAGGCGAGAAAGGCGACCTTCTCCAGTATATTGAACTGGGACATCTATCCGATATCATAATTGCAAACTGGGAGAGATTTTCGGATCTAGTTCCGTCACAGCATTGGCTTAAGCAACGTTTCGACGAGATAGAGCAAGCTCGAAATTTTGTCGCTCACAACCGTCTACTAATGCCAAGCGAGTTCGCGCGACTTGAGCAATATATAACCGATTGGCGCAAACAAGTAGGCTTTTGACGTCGACAACAGTAATAGTGCCGTCATTCTCCAAAACGGTATCTTCCCTTCTCGACGATTTGCATCACATTACCGTTGGCCTGAAGCACCGCTAACGCCACGTCATGATGATGACGTAGGACGGCAGCGCGGGCGAGCCAGATCCGGCCGGGATGCGTCACGATATTGGCGCAGGACGGATACTCGCGTGCCATCGATGCCATGAACGCAAATCACAGTCACAAAGAGGGAACGTTGCCATGCCATTCATCAAGACCGCCGACGGAACTGAGATTTTCTACAAGGATTGGGGTGCGGCCACCGCCCAGCCTGTCGTCTTCCATCATGGCTGGCCGCTCAGCGCAGACGACTGGGATGCGCAGATGATGTTCTTTCTGGACAAGGGTTACCGCGTGATCGCCCATGATCGGCGTGGCCACGGGCGCTCGAGCCAGACCTGGCAGGGCAACGAGATGGACACCTATGCCGCCGACGTTGCCGCCCTTACCGACGCGCTGGATCTCAAGAACGCCATCCATGTCGGCCACTCGACCGGCGGCGGCGAAGTTGCCCACTATGTCGCGCGCGCCAAGCCCGGCCGCGTTGCCAAGGCCGTGCTGATCGGCGCCGTGCCGCCGATCATGGTGAAATCGGACAAGAACCCCGGCGGTCTGCCGCTCGAGGTTTTCGACGGCTTCCGTGCGGCACTTGTCGCCAATCGCGCCCAATTCTTCCTGGATGTGCCGGCAGGCCCGTTCTACGGGTTCAATCGTCCCGGCGCCAAGGTCAGCCAGGGCATCATCGAGAACTGGTGGCGGCAGGGCATGATGGGCGCCGCCAAGGCGCACTATGATTGCATCAAGGCTTTCTCGGAGACTGATTTCACCGAGGATCTGAAGAACATCACGGTGCCGACGCTCGTCATGCATGGCGATGACGATCAGATCGTGCCCTATGCCGATTCCGCGCCGCTTTCGGTGAAGCTCCTGAAACACGGAACGCTCAAGACCTATGCCGGCCTGCCGCACGGCATGTGCACGACACATCCCGACGTCATCAACGCCGATCTGCTGGAGTTCTTCCTGGATTAAGGTCTGTACGACCTGCAGCCTGAATTGCGCCGAGAGGCAATGGCTGCGGGATCCAGACCAGAGAATGCAGACGGGGCGAGTTCCCGTCTGCCGCTACCTTACCGTACGACGGCTGCTTCGGCAGGCACTGCTGCCGGCTGCGGCAGATCTTCCGCGATTTCTTCGGCAACGGCTGCAAGATCCAGATTTCCCCAGATCGACGCGGACTGGCGGCGCTCCTGACGGCGGGAGGATTTGACTTCGACGATAAACGGCTTCGACTGAGCGCGCATGAGGTTCCTATTAAGAGGCGTTGAACGAATCCATCAACGCTTCGAGCCTATGAAGCGTTCCGCACTTGCGCAAGATCATCAGGCACATTGAATCCAGCCTCACACAGGCCAAGGCGAAAGGGAACAAGCATCGGGCGAGCTGCGTTCCGATGTTTCAATCCGCATGGAACCTCCATGCAAATTCCTGCGAAAAGTTCTTGAAGGAACGCTCGATGTCGATTACCTACCACGTCGCCGAACATGATGGCGCCTGGGCATACCGCCTGGACGATGTCTGGTCGGAAACTTTCCCAACTCACGAAGATGCACTGGCAGCGGCCAAACAAGCCGCAGAGCGACAACAGCTCGGTGGCCAGGATGCGGACATTACATATCAGCGTGCAGACGGCACCTGGACAACGGAACGGTCGAACGGAGGCGACCGCCCCGAGGCCGATGTCGTCGATGACGCCAAGGAAAAAGACTAGGAATGACCATTAAAGAACGTTTTCTGAAGCAGCAGCATGCCTGGATGCTCGGCGCATGCTACTCCCGCAAACATCCCGATTTCCAGCGCTACGGCGGTATCGATGTTGCGGTCTCGCCCCGCTGGAAAGACTGCGTTGAAACCTTCGTCAACGACATGATCGACACCCTGCCCCGCAGCCTCTCCGAGCGCCGGATGGCGCTGAGAAACCCGCGTCGTCCGTTCGAACCTGGCAATGTCGAATGGGTGTTCGCAAGCAAGCACTATGGGCTTCGCGCCCCCGACGGCACACGCCCCGACATGGCCGAGGCCCGCCGTCGCGCGTAAGCCGCGCATTACCTATCGCATTCATCGCCGGCGGAGGCTGCACAGCCTCTTTAGCCGGCGAATTATTTTTTGGGCGCACCCCTAAAGGTTTACGTCACTCGATGGTGACTTGCTCCATTGCCCGGCGCCCCAGGCATCTTATTTACCGCCGCTGCGCTCTTCTCGTCACCGCAAACACGATTATTCCGACGATTGCAGCCAGTGCGCCCCAATAGATCCACGGCGTCTGATTGATCATGAAGCTTTCCCCGGGATAGGGGAAATAGCCGCTGCCCTGTCCCATCCAGACCAGGCCGATCAAAATAAGCAGGCCTGAAAACGCGTAACCCAACTTCGCCATTTCAGATCTCCATCGCTCCAGCCGTACCGGCGGGTCTATGTAATCTTACGCCTTGGGAAAGTCGGCCGCGAGGCTCGTTTCGCGCCATTCCTCGATCTGCGTCAATCGCTCGCGTAGCTTGTTGGTGACATTGTTGTAGCCGATCTCACCGAGGACCAGGTGCCGCGGCGGGTTCTCGGCCTGCGTGATCCGTATCATCGCCTCGCCGGCGCGAACAGGATCGCCGGCCTGCCTGCCGCTGTATTCGGATGTCTGCCTCATCCGCGCCGCAGCCGTCTCGGCATAGTCGGCAATCGTGCTTTTCGTCTGCCGGAGCGAACGTCCGGCCCAGTCGGTGCGGAACGGTCCCGGCTCGACGCAGCTGACCTTGATGCCGAGCGGCTTGCCCTCCGCGTAGAGCGCATCCGAGAAGCCTTCGACCGCGTGCTTGCTGGCAGCATAGAAGCCGGAACCGGGAAAACCGATGAAGCCGGCGACCGAGGTGATATTGATGATATGGCCGTGGCGACGTGTGCGCATACCCGGCAAGACGGCGCGGGTCATCGAAAACAGGCCAAACACGTTCGCTTCGAACTGATCGCGGATTTCCTGCTCTTCGGCCTCTTCGACCGTCGACTGGTAGCCATAGCCGGCATTGTTGACGAGAACATCGATGCGGCCGAAGCGCTGTTCGGCTGCATCGACCGCCGCCTTGACCTGCTGGAGATCGGTAACGTCGAGATCAAGGGCCAACGCATTGGCTTCGTGGCCAGCGACAAGGTCGGCAACGCGCGCCTTGTCACGCGCGGTGACAACGGTCGGCCAGCCACGCGCGATGGTCAGTTTCGCCAGTTCGTGACCGAAGCCAGTCGAGCAGCCGGTAATGAACCAGACGGGAGAATTGTCTTGGGGCATGGGATTGTCCTGATTGTCGGAAACGCCTCATCGGGCGAAGGGGCGAGATCAAATCTAGGGTCACCCGCCGCCTTTTCCAGCGCGTGGGTTACCTGCCCGAACGACATATCAGGAGTGGCCTGCGCGCCTGATCGGGCGCGCAGACAGAGGTGTGCTTACTGCAGCGTGCGCGTCTGCATGTCTTGGCCGACCGGCAGGCCCTGGCGAGCCTGCGTTCCGACGCTTGCGCCGTCGAGGCCGGTCGCGACGACCGATACGCGGAATATGCCGTCGAGGTTGCGGTCGAAAATCGCGCCGACGACGATATCGGCTTCGTCCTGCACTTCGTCGCGGATACGGCTGGCTGCCTCATCCACTTCGAAGAGCGTCATGTCGGAGCCGCCGGAGATCGAAATGAGAACGCCCTTGGCGCCCTTCATCGAGATGTCGTCGAGCAGCGGATTGGCGATCGCGGCTTCGGCAGCCTTCATCGCACGGCCCTCGCCGGAAGATTCGCCCGTGCCCATCATGGCCCGGCCCATGCCGCGCATGACGGACTTCACGTCGGCGAAGTCGAGGTTGATCAGACCTTCCTTGACGATCAGATCGGTGATGCAGCCAACACCGGCGTAAAGCACGCGGTCAGCGGTCATGAAGGCGTCCGCGAAGGTCGTCTTGGCATCGGCAATGCGGAAGAGGTTCTGGTTCGGGATCACGATCACGGTATCGGCGGCCTCGCGAAGAGCCTCGATGCCGAGTTCGGCCATTTTCATGCGACGATTGCCTTCGAAGGTGAACGGCTTGGTGACAACACCAACCGTCAGGATGCCGGCGTTGCGGGCGGCCTGAGCGATGACCGGTGCAGCACCCGTTCCGGTGCCGCCGCCCATGCCGGCGGTGACGAAGCACATGTGGGAGCCGGCGAGATGATCCATAATCTCATCGATCGACTCCTCGGCAGCAGCGCGACCGACTTCCGGCAGCGAACCAGCGCCCAGTCCTTCGGTCACGTGTGCGCCGAGCTGAATGCGGCGCGATGCCTTCGAGGTGGCCAGTACCTGCGCGTCCGTATTGGCCGCGATGAAATCGACGCCTTCGAGATTTTCCGCGATCATGTTGTTGATGGCATTGCCACCGCCGCCGCCGACACCAATTACTGTTATTCTTGGTCGCATTTCGGAAACCCCGTTCTTGGCGTTCGTCATCGCAATCTCCTTCGTGCGTTTTCGTCGTGGCTCCGCATGTAACCGGGAACCGAATCGAGCATCAGCCTAGTTGCGCAACAAGGCAGAGCCGGGGCGAAAGAACAAGATGAAGCTTTCTTGAAACTTTATCCGGAACCTTTTTTGCGCTCATGCATTATGAAGAGTCATCCCCTGCCAGAGAGAGGAGTACCGCGCAGATGTCTACGCTCGCCACCCGCCAGTCAGTTACCCCTCCGAACGATCATATCGTTACCGCCCAAGAGGCCCTGGAACCGCTGTTCCTGAAGATTGAAGAGGAGGCCGAGGTCCGGATGATCGCCGCGGCCATCCGGGCAGGCTGGTCTGCGGAAGATGCTGTGGCGGCGATCGACGAGCTTCGTCGAAACGAGCTGCTTCCGGGCTCCAGCCATTAAAAGCCTCCGCCGGCTCCAGATATCACTCGCCTTGAGGGCTGAATGACCTAAGTTCAGCGCGACCACACTCGCGGAAAGATCATCGCATGCCCTTCAAGAATATCTGCATCTTTGGCGCCGGCGCGCTTGGCGGCGCCATTGCGGCGAAACTCTCCTCGTCGCTTGGTGCCGACGCCATCGTTTCGGTCGTTGCCCGCGGCGCCCACTTGCGCGCCATCCAGAGCGACGGCCTGCGCCTCCTCGAAGCCGGCGCAGATGCTCCGCTCGCCGCTCGGGTGGAAGCCACCGACGATCCAAGAAAGCTTCCGAAGCAAGATCTCGTCATTACCGGACTGAAAGGCCATCAGCTCTCCGCTGCGGCCGATGGAATCGGGCATCTTCTGAGGGAAGGTACCCGTGTCCTGATGATCCTGAACGGGATTCCATGGTGGTACTTCCACCGCGATCAGCAGAGCGGGCACGCGGAGCTTCAGTTCGACGAACTCGATGAAGGCGGCAAGCTCTGGCACCTCATCGGCCCGCATCGCATCATCGGCTGTGTCGCGCATCAGGGCGCGGAGGTCAGCAGCCCCGGCGAGGTCAAGCTCAGCAACAAGGGGCATTTCATCCTTGGCGAGCCCTCCGGGGAGATCACCGAAGATCTTCGAGACGTCGAAACATTGTTTCAGCGCGCCGATATCGGCGCGAAGCTGTCATCTCGGATCCGGGATGATATCTGGAGCAAGCTGATGGGCAACGCCTCGTTCAATCCGATCAGCGCCCTCACCCGCTCACTGATGTCCGACATGATGGCGGATGCGGCGCTCAGCGATCAGATCGGCAAGGTCATGAAGGAGGTGAAGGCGGTCGGAGAAGCGCTCGGCGCCAATGTCGGCATGTCGGTCGAGCAGCGGCTGGAGCAGGCGCAGCAGATCGGTCCGGTTCGAACCTCGATGCTGCAGGATCTTCTCGCGGGCAAATCGCTTGAGATCACGCCACTGGTGGGAATGGTCGTGGTGCTCGGGCGCCTTGCCGCCGTACCCACACCGGTTTCGGAGACGATCCTGGCGCTGGTCTCGCGGCTCGATCGGGAAAATTGCCGGGCGGACACCTAAGGTCTGGCGACACAGTCGCATACTGCAGGGTTGAAATAAGTCACCGAACGGCGACTTATTTCAACCAGCCGGCGATGCGCTCGACTGCTTCGACGATCTCGGCCTGCGCGCCGGCATAGGACATCCGCAGCGATCGATTGCCCTCCAGTGGGTCGAAGTCCAGGCCCGGCGTCGCAGCGACGTTGATCTCGGCCAACATCCGCTTGGCGAAGGCCATACTGTCATTGGTGAAGCGGGTCACGTCGACATAGGCGTAGAATGCGCCGTGCATCGGTGAAGCGATCGAAAGGCCGATCTCCGGCAGGCGCTTCATCAGGAATTCGCGGTTGGCCCCGTAGCTTGCCTTGTAGACGTCGAGTTGCTCGCCGGCGCCAAGGGCTGCCGTTGCCGCGATCTGCGATAGTTCGGGTGGAGAGATGTAGAGGCTTTGCGCAACGCGCTCGATCGGGCGAACGAGCCTTTCCGGCAGCACCATCCAGCCAATCCGCCAGCCGGTCATGCAATAATACTTGGAGAACGAATTGATGACGATCGCCTCGTCGGTCAGTTCCAGTGCGCTGGTCTCTTCCCCGGCAAATGTCAGCCCGTGATAGATCTCGTCGGAGATGAAGGCGATCGAGTTGGCGGCGCAGTATTCGGCCAGGGCCTTCAGCCCCTCGCGACCTGTCACCGTGCCGGTCGGATTGGCAGGGCTCGCCAGCAGGACGCCCTTCAGCCTGACGTTATTGGCCGCTTGCGCAGCCTCAAGGCTCTCGGGCGTCAGCGTGAAATGCGTCTCGGCCGTAACAGGCACTTCGACAACCTTCAGGCCTAGCGCGCCGAGGATATTGCGATAGGCCGGATAGCCCGGTCGCGCGATGGCAACTGCATCGCCGGCATCGAAGAGCGAGAGGAAGGCCAGATTGAAGCCAGCGGAAGAGCCGGTGGTGATCGCGATGCGGGCGGGATCGATCGTCAGCCCGTGGCGATCGCGATAGTGCCCGGCGAGAGCATGCTTCAGCTTCGTGGTTCCGAGCGCATCCGTATAGCCGATCCTGCCTTCGACAAGCGCTGCCTGAGCTGCTTCCAACGCGGCGTTCGGCGCCGGATGGGATGGCTGGCCAACCGCCATCGAGATGACCGGATGACCGCTCGCCCGCCGCTTCGTCGCTTCGGCCAGAACGTCCATCGCGTGAAAGGGCTCGACTTCGCTGCGCTTTGAAATGGAAAACAAGATCGCTTCTCTCTAACTTTGCCTTGCGGCCAGACAATTGCCGCAATAATCGGATCATCACAATCCCGCGATTGAATGGCGGATGCGAAAATTCCTGTTTGAAGACGGCGGGACGCACCGTAGTTTGGCGGAAATGACCTGACGCCGTTAACAAGGGCAGTGTATTCATCGCCTGAATCGACGCACAAAAATTGCTGATGACGAGGATATAATGGCCACGCTTCGAAAAATCTTCACCGCTCTGGCGCTCACTGCCTCCGTTGCGACGGCTTATCCGGCGGCAGCACTCGATGACGCGCAGAAGAAGGAATTCGGCGAGTTCATCAAGCAGTATCTGATCGAGAATCCCGAGATCATGCTCGATGTCCAGGACGCGTTGCAGAAGAAGCAGGAGCAGGCGCGGCTCGTAAAGGCCAATGCTGCAATCTCCGACAACAAGACAGAGATTTTCGACGCGAAGTACGACATGGCGCTCGGCAATCCGAAGGGCGACGTCACGATCGTCGAGTTCTTCGACTACAATTGCGGCTACTGCCGCCACGCGCTTTCCGACATGCAAACCATGCTGCAGAAGGACAAGAACGTTCGTTTCGTTCTCAAGGAACTCCCGATCCTCGGGCCGGAATCTGTGGCTGCGCACAAGGTCTCCGACGCGTTCCGAAAGCTTGCACCTGAGAAGTACAGCCAGTTTCACATTGCCCTGCTTGGCAGCGATGGGCGTGCCGATGAATCGACCGCGATCGATGTCGCGCAGTCGCTGGGCGTCAGCGAGAAGCAGATCCGCGCTGAAATGGCGAAAAGCACCAGTGACCAATCCGTCCAGGAAACCTATCAGCTCGCCCAGAGCCTCGGCATCACCGGTACGCCGTCCTATGTGATCGGCAACGAGCTGGTTCAGGGTGCTGTCGGCTTCGACGACCTTGAGACCAAGGTCAAGAACATGCGCACCTGCGGCAAGACAAGCTGCTGATCAGGAGCTCATCAAATCGCCAAAATCGAAGTGTTTCAGCCATGTGGACAAATATGGCGCGATTCGGACTGCGCTTTCCAAAGGGCTTTCATTAGCTCCGCTGGGAGTCTATAGGTTGCCGTCTCGCATCTATTGGAACATTCGATGACGCAAACGATATTCGTCCTGAACGGGCCCAACCTGAACATGCTCGGCAAAAGAGAGCCCGGCATCTATGGTGGCAAGTCGCTTCAGGACATCGAGGCAGACTGCAAGGCGGCAGGGCGCGAACTCGGTTTCGACATCGACTTTCGCCAGAGCAACCACGAAGGCACGCTCGTCGACTGGTTTCATGAGGCAAACGACAAGGCGGTTGGCGTTGCGATCAATGCCGGCGCCTACACCCATACGTCGGTCGCGCTTCACGATGCAATTCGCGCTATTTCCATTCCGGTGATAGAGCTCCATATTTCCAACGTCCACGCGCGGGAAGAATTCCGCCACAAGTCAATGATCGCGCCGGCAGTGAAAGGCGTTATCTGCGGCTTCGGGCCTTACAGCTATATTCTGGCGCTGCAGGCGCTGAAGAATCTTACGGCATAAAAAGAAGACAGGGCAAACACTCATGGCTGAGAAGAAAAACGGTATCGACCAGGCGCTGATCCGCGATCTCGCGAACATCCTCAACGACACGGATCTCACGGAGATCGAAGTCGAGCAGGAAGATCTGCGCATCCGCGTTTCGCGCGCCGGAAACACCCAGTACGTCCAGGCTCCGATCGCCGCGCCCGCATACGCTGCGGCTCCGGCCGTAGCTGCCGCGGCGGCTGCACCCGCGGCTCCGGCTGCAGCGGCTCGCAACCCTGCCAACACCGTCAGCGCTCCGATGGTCGGCACCGCCTACATGGCTCCGGCTCCGGGCGCACGCGCCTTCATCGAGCTCGGCGCGACCGTGAAGGAAGGCCAGACGCTGCTCATCATCGAAGCGATGAAGACCATGAACCAGATTCCTTCGCCGAAGTCCGGCAAGGTCACCGAAATCCTCGTCGAGGACGGAAGCCCCGTCGAATACGGCCAAGCCCTCGTCGTCATCGAATAAGGCGGGCGTCATGGTCTCGAAAATCCTCATCGCCAACCGCGGGGAAATCGCGCTTCGCGTGCTGCGCGCATGCAAAGAGCTCGGCATTCCCTGCGTCGTGGTTCACTCGACCGCCGACGCCGACGCCATGCATGTGCGTCTGGCCGACGAAAGCGTCTGCATCGGTCCGCCGCCCTCGCGCGACAGCTATCTAAACATCCACCAGATCGTAGCCGCCTGCGAAATCACCGGCGCCGATGCGGTGCACCCTGGCTATGGCTTCCTTTCCGAAAACGCGAAGTTTGCGGAAATCCTGGAAGCGCACGGCATCACCTTCATCGGCCCGACCGCGGAACACATCCGCATCATGGGCGACAAGATCACCGCCAAGACGACAGCTCAGGAACTCGGCATCCCCGTCGTTCCGGGTTCGGACGGCGAAGTGAAGACCGAGGAAGATGCCCTGCGGACTGCCGCTGAAATCGGCTATCCGGTTCTGATCAAGGCAACCGCCGGTGGCGGTGGACGCGGCATGAAGGTCGCCAAGTCCGAAGCCGACCTGATCGAAGCCTGGTCGACGGCCCGCACCGAAGCGGCTGCCGCCTTCGGCAACGAAGCCGTCTACATGGAAAAGTACCTCGGCAAGCCGCGCCACATCGAAATCCAGGTATTCGGCGACGGCGAAGGCAACGCGATCCATCTCGGCGAACGCGATTGCTCGCTGCAGCGCCGTCACCAGAAGGTCTGGGAAGAAGCAAACTCCCCCGCCCTCAACGTTGAGCAGCGCATGAAGATCGGCCAGACCTGCGCCGACGCCATGAAGAAGCTCAAGTATCGCGGCGCCGGCACGATCGAGTTCCTGTACGAAAACGGCGAGTTCTATTTCATCGAAATGAACACGCGTCTGCAGGTTGAACACCCGATCACCGAAGCGATCACCGGCATCGACCTCGTGCACGAGCAGATCCGGGTCGCCTCTGGCGGCGGTCTGTCCGTCACCCAGGACGAGATCAACTTCCACGGCCACGCCATCGAGTGCCGCATCAACGCCGAGGACGCACGTACCTTCGTGCCGTCGCCAGGCACGATTACGCACTTCCATGCGCCGGGTGGTCTTGGCGTTCGCGTCGATAGCGGTGCCTATCAGGGCTACAAGATCCCGCCTTACTACGACAGCCTCATCGGCAAGCTCATCGTCTTCGGCCGCACACGCGTCGAATGCATGATGCGTCTGCGCCGCGCGCTCGACGAATTTGTCGTCGACGGCATCAAGACGACGCTTCCGTTGTTCCAGGATCTGGTGGACAATCAGGACATCGCCAACGGCGACTACGATATCCACTGGCTTGAAAACTATCTGGCCAACAAACCGGCGTAACAGAGAATGGCAGGGTCGCGCAGGAAGTCTCCAGGCATAACACCGGAAATCCTCCTGCGCGCCTACTCCATCGGTCTCTTTCCGATGGCAGAATCGGCTGACGACCCGGAAATATTCTGGGTCGAGCCTGATCTTCGCGGCATCCTGCCGCTCGACGACTTCCACATTTCCAAAAGCCTCGCCAAGACGATCCGACGCAAGCCGTTCGATATCCGTTTCAACTATGATTTCGATGCTGTCATCGCAGCCTGCGGAGCGGAGACCGGAGACCGGCCGAGCACCTGGATCAACCAGACCATCAAGACGCTCTATTCGACGCTGCACCAGATCGGCCACGCTCATACCGTCGAGGCCTGGGATGGTGACGAGCTTGTCGGCGGACTATACGGCGTGTCGCTGGGTTCGGCCTTCTTCGGCGAAAGCATGTTCTCGCGACGCACGGACGCCTCGAAGATTTGCCTCGTTCATCTCGTGGAACGGCTGCGCGCCAAGGGCTTTACCCTGCTCGATACGCAATTCACGACCGAACACCTGAAGACCTTCGGGGCGATCGACGTTCCGAAGGACGAGTATGCGCACATACTCGCGGCGGCGATGGAATCGCCGAACCTTGAATTCTGAGAGTTACTTGGCGGCCTTGTCGGGCGCAGGAACGTCCGAGTTCTGCTTGCAGTCCTTCAGCCAGACGTCATAGATCGGATGCTCGACGGCATTGAGGCCGGGGCTATCGGCGAACATCCAGCCCGTGAAGATGCGGCGGATCTTGCGGTCGAGGGTGATCTCATCGACTTCCACGAAACCATCGATCTTCTGCGCTTCGGCCTGATCACGCGAATAGCAGGCCTTCGGCGTCACCTGCAGTGCGCCGAACTGCACGGTCTCGTTGACGTACACATCGAAGGTCGTGATGCGGCCGGTGATCTTGTCGAGACCGGAGAAAACGGCAACGGAGTTCTCGATGCGGGCAGCGGAGGCAACCTGTGGCAGAAGGCCAAGCGCCAGTGAGAGCCCGGCGGCACGCAGGAGCTGGTTCCGCATGAAAAGCTTCATATCTGCCCGTCTCCACAGCATCTTAAAAATCGAAGGCCGCAATCGCTGCGGCCATTCTGCGGGTAATGGTCAATTGTGGCCAAAAGCGGGGCCAGTGGCCCTGCTTAGTTGCCAGGCGTCCAGGCGTCGTAGTCGCCGGTAACGCGCGGGCGCTCGCCAGGAACAACCAGCGAGCCAGGGGGACGGTAGGCCTGCGGCGAACCGGTCGGGTTGGCGCGGTGCGGCTTCTGCCATTCCTTGGCGACGTAATTTTCCTTCGTCGGAGGAACGTTGGTGCGGTGATGCATCCAGCCGTGCCAGCCCGGAGGAATTGCGGAGGCTTCCGCATAGCCCTTGTAGATCACCCAACGCTTCGGAAGGCCGTAAGAGGACATGCCGCCTTCGTAATAAACGTTACCCAATTCGTCTTCACCGACGCGCTTGCCGAAACGCCAGGTCGCGAAACGCGTACCGATCGTCTGACCGTTCCACCAGGTGAAGATTTGCACGAGTAGATTCTTCATGTCTTTTCCTTGAGCTTGCCGGATGGCGAGCGGGACCAGAATTCGATCCCTCGCTTATGCCGCCAGCGAGACGCATTGTCCAGTGATTCCAAAGCAACACAGGCTCATTTCAGGGCCATCTTGAAGCCGAGATGCGATTGCTTGAAGCCAAGCCGTTCGTAGAAACGGTGCGCATCACTACGGCTGGCATTCGAGGTCAATTGAACGAGGCGCAGACCGCGACCTTTTGCCTCCGCGATGGCGAATTCGATCATTCGGGCACCGATGCCCTGCCCCCGCATGTCGCCACGTGTCTGCACCGCTTCGATAATCATCGACGATGAGCCTCGGCCGACGAGCGCCGTCACGATCATTGTCTGGAACGTGCCGACAACCTGGCCTTCGCGTTCAGCGACATAAAGCGTCTGATCCCGCGACGTCGCGATCCGCTCGAAGGCCCTCAGGTACTCGCCGAAGACCTCCGGCGCCGTGGTGTCCCCGTGACCGCCGAGTTCGTCAGCGGCAAAGATGGCAACGAGCGCGGCGACGTCGGCGCTGCGCGCCTCGCGAATGATGATCTCGTTCATGCGGGAGTTACGACCTAGTGCTGTTCGAGAGCTTTTTCGAGGATCAGCGTCGGTATGCCGGATTGCCCGGGACCGTCGTTCTCATTGCGCCCGACATCCTCGAAGCCGTGGGCATGATAGAAGGCGATTGCGGTCGTGTTTCTCGGCTCGACCTCGAGGCGCATGATCTCGGCGTCGGGAAAGCAGGTTTCCAACTCGGCGAAGATCTCGCGCCCGATGCCCTGACGATGCAGCGGCTGCCGGACATAGAGCAGATGGAGCATGACGGTCTTCGTCATTTCATCCGACATGGCGGCATACCCGATGCCGCCGATGTCTTTGCCGTTGTCCGCAACCAGGAACTCGGCATTCTTCTTCGCGAGTCTTGTCTGAAGCGCTGTCGGCGAAAACAGGTGGTCGATCAGCTCGCTCACCTTGGCTTCACCGTAGAGGCCGGCGTAAGTCGCACGGAAACCTTCATCGAGCAGGATGCGGATCTTGCCAAGATCGCGCTCGCTGGCGGTGCGCACGAAATACACGGCCTTACTCCTCGATGCCGAGTTTCGCCTTCACGAGAGCCTGGACGGCCTGCGGGTTTGCCTTGCCGCCGGTCGCCTTCATCACCTGGCCGACAAACCAGCCGGCAAGTGTCGGCTTGGCCTGGACCTTGGCGACCTGATCCGGGTTGGCAGCGATGATTTCGTCGACAGCCTTCTCGATCGCGCCAGTATCGGTCACCTGTTTCATGCCGCGCGCTTCGACGATCTCGGCAGGATCACCGCCCTCGTTCAGCACGATTTCGAACACGTCCTTTGCGATCTTTCCGGAGATAGTCTCCGCCTTGATCAGGTCAATGATCGCACCCAGCTGAGCCGGCGAAACCGGAGTTTCCTCGATGCTCTTGCCGATGCGGTTCAGGGCGCCGAGCAGATCGTTGATGACCCAGTTGGCGGCAGCCTTGCCATCGCGGCCTTCGGCAACGGCTTCGAAATAGTCGGCAATCGCCTTCTCCGACACCAGAACGGAAGCGTCGTAGATCGACAGACCGAGTTCGCGCACGAAGCGCCCCTTCTTGTCGTCAGGCAGCTCGGGCAGATCAGCTTCGAGCGCCTTGACGAATGCATCGTCGAACTCGAGCGGCAGGAGATCCGGATCCGGGAAGTAGCGGTAGTCGTGTGCGTCTTCCTTCGAGCGCATCGACCGCGTCTCGCCCTTGTTCGGGTCGAAGAGACGGGTTTCCTGTTCGATTGCGCCGCCGTCTTCCAGAATGCTGATCTGGCGGCGTGCTTCGTATTCGATCGCCTGGCCGATGAAGCGGATCGAGTTGACGTTCTTGATTTCGCAGCGCGTGCCGAAGCCCTCGCCCGGACGGCGCACGGAGACGTTGACGTCGGCGCGCATCGAGCCTTCGTCCATGTTGCCGTCACAGGTGCCGAGGTAGCGCACGATCGAGCGCAGCTTCGTCATGTAGGCCTTGGCTTCATCCGAGGAGCGCATGTCCGGCTTGGAGACGATCTCCATCAGCGCCACGCCCGAGCGGTTGAGGTCGACATAGGACATCGTGGCGTGCTGGTCGTGCAGCGACTTGCCGGCGTCCTGCTCGAGGTGCAGGCGCTCGATGCCGATCTCGATGTCCTCGAACTGACCCTGACGATCCGGGCCGAGCGAGATCACGATCTTGCCTTCGCCGACGATCGGATCCTTGAACTGCGAGATCTGATAGCCCTGCGGCAGATCGGGATAGAAGTAGTTCTTGCGGTCGAAGAGCGAGCGCTTGTTGATCTGCGCCTTGAGACCAAGGCCGGTGCGGACGGCCTGTCTGACGCATTCCTCGTTGATAACAGGCAGCATGCCGGGCATGGCCGCATCGACGAGCGAAACGTTGGAATTCTGCGGCTTGCCGAATTCGGTCGCAGCGCCCGAGAACAGCTTCGAATTCGACAGCACCTGCGCATGGACTTCCATGCCGATGATGACTTCCCAGTCGCCAGTGGCGCCGGGAATGAAGCGTTTCGGATCAGGCGTGCGAACGTCAACAAGGGTCATGGAAATGCTCTTTTGAGGCTATCTTATTCAACAGGTGAGGTAACGGAAATGGCTTGCCGGTGCAAGGCTTTCGGCTGTGCGTCGCAGCAAGGCAGCCGGTTTGGCGCATGTTAACGCATCGACATTAGCCTGAGCCGATCATGGCAACGCATATTCTGATAATCCTTGCACTCTTTATCACACTGAACGCCCTCGCCTTTCTGGTGTATTTTCTGGACAAGCAGGCCGCGCGCAACCGTCGGAGGCGGATCAGCGAGAGGACGCTCCTGACACTGGCACTGATCGGCGGCAGCCTGGGCGCCGTTTGCGCGCAAAAACTGCTACGCCACAAGACCCAGAAGGAACCATTTCGGTCGCTGCTCAAAGCAATCGTCGTGTTTCATGCCACCGCCGCCATTCTTCTCTCGGCTGCGGCCGGATACATGTTTCTGGAATTGCCGCCGCTAGACTGAGCCGTATGTTCCGTCGTCAGCGGAAACGAGCGATTTAGACAGGCCGACGGATGGCACATCGCGATCGAGCTTGGGGTTGTAGGCGATCGACAGCCAGTGAATCGCGTATCCGCGTTTCTGGAAGAAGCTGATCGCCTCGGTGTTTCCGGAGTGTGTCTGCATCGCCGCCGTGTCGAAGCCGTGCCCGGCGATCTCTCTTTCAAGCTCCTGCAGAAGTGCTGTGCCGAGGCCATGGCCGATGAAAGACGGATCGATCCAGAAATCTGAAATCTTCTCGTCGAGCGTTTCGCGCGCGGCCCAGCCCGCCGCATGTCCGTTCCACTCGATGACCGTTACGGTGATCCAGCTGTTCGAAACGAAATTGAAGAAAGCACTTCTGGCAGCATCGAGCATGGCATCCGCTTCGCCAATCGACGCCATCGCCTTTTGCCAGGCCCTTACACCGATCTCGCTCAAGAGCTCCGCTTCGTCTTCACGAGCATTGCGAATATGGATCAACGACACCTCCGTGCTGAGGTCGAATTAAACCACCGAATCGCCGCCTTATCAAAGCCTTACGTTCTCGAGGCGAATTTCTTGCTCAAATCCCCCGGTGGTTGCAAAACTTGACCTCGCGCCCTGCTGACGGTATCAAGGCGCCATGTTGAACTCATACTCTGAGACCCGGTAGAGGCCCTGCCCGCAGGTTTTGCTGCGCGCACGGGCCCGAAAAAACGAAGCCCTGACGTCCGATCGGACGCCAGATCGTTTTTATGCGCCTATTCGGCGCTATTACCGGATCAACATATCCATGGATATTTCACGCACGGAGCAGCGTATCCTGCACCTTTTGGCCCAGGGCGGCCGCATTGAAATCGAACGCGACGACAACCGGAAAATCGAGACGGTGAAGTGCTTCACCCGCGACGGCTGGGTCTATCCCGGCTTCGGTCTAGAGCTGTTTCGCAAATTGAAGCAGAAACGGGCGATCAAATCCTCGGGCGGCAAGCCCTACCGCATCACCGAACGGGGCCTGGTTCTTGTGAGAGCGGAGCAGGATAACAGGTAGTCTACGATGGTCAGCCGCGCGTCTTCCGGGCGCGCGGCTTCATCGAAGAGCTGCAAGCTCAGCCTTCATCACCGACCACTCCTCGGCCACAGTGCCCGTCCCGCGCCGCTTGCCTGCCCGACGGTACCAATAGTCTGCGTTCCAGTCATCGCCTTCGATCCGATGGCAGATTGCATGCCCCCAGTCAAAAGGCGGCTCGCCTTCATGCGACTGGCAGATTTCGTGCACCGCCTGCCACTCGGCACCCATGACGAACCCCACAGCCGCAAGGCCATCGAGCGCTTCGATCATGTCAGTCAGATCCTGTTTGGACATAAGCCTCCTCCCGAGATTGCGGCCCTAGCCGAGATGCTTCTCCAGATGCACCTTTTGAAGCGAAATTCCGAGTTCCGGATCGAACGTCTCACCATGCCAGACGATCGAGAAACCTGCTCGCTCGTAGAGCCGAATAGCGCGTGCGTTGATCGCTCTGGTGTCGATTTTTGCGACCCTAAAGCCGTCGCCGGCAATGCTTTTGATGAAATAACGAACAAGGGCGGAGCCGATACCATGGCCTTGGTAGGCAGGATCAATCCAGATGTCGGAGATACAATCGGGCTCGTTTTCTCGTGCGCCCCATCCGACCACCCTGCCATCAAGTTCAGCGACGGCGACATCGCCTTTGGCCGCAGCGGGATAATTATGGAAAGCCTCGCGGGCACGTTCGATGACGTCTGCCTCATTGAAGGCAGCCTCTTCGGTGCTGCCGCATTTCCATGCCGCAAAACCGACTTCGCCGACCATGTGATGGTCGGCGAGGGTCATTTTTCGGATTTCAGGTTCGCTTACCACCACTTGGCTGGGGTGAACTTGCCGGCAGCCTGTTCGATCACGTGCGCCGTCTTGAACAGCGTCTCTTCATCGAAGGGCTTGCCGATCAGTTGCAGGCCGAGCGGAAGACCTTTGTGGTCGAGGCCAGCAGGAACGGCAATGCCCGGGAGGCCGGCCATGTTCACCGTCACGGTGAAGATGTCGTTGAGGTACATCTTGACCGGATCGGAGGCGAGGTTCTCATCGGCTACGCCGAAGGCCGACGACGGGGTCGCGGGCGTCAAGATCGCATCGACGCCGGCGTTGAACGCCAGTTCGAAGTCGCGCTTGATCAGCGTGCGGACCTTCTGGGCCTTGATGTAGTAGGCGTCGTAGTAGCCGGCTGACAAAACGTAGGTGCCGATCATGATGCGGCGCTTGACTTCCTTGCCGAAGCCAGCGGCACGCGTCTTCTCGTACATGTCGACGATGTCCTTGCCGTCGACGCGCAGGCCATAACGGACGCCGTCATAGCGAGCGAGGTTCGACGAGGCTTCCGCCGGAGCAACGATATAGTAGGCCGGCAGGGCGTACTTGGTGTGCGGCAGCGAGATGTTGACGATCTCGGCGCCGGCATCCTTCAGCCAGGCAATGCCCTGCTGCCAGAGCGTTTCGATTTCGTCAGGCATGCCATCGACGCGGTACTCATTCGGAATACCGATCTTCATGCCCTTCAGCGACTGGCCGAGTGCGGCCTCGTAATCCGGAACCGGCAGGTCGACGGAGGTCGTGTCCTTCGGATCGACCGACGCCATCGACTTCAGCAGGATCGCGGCATCGCGGACATCGCGGGCAATCGGGCCGGCCTGGTCGAGGGAGGATGCGAAGGCTACCGTGCCCCAGCGCGAGCAACGGCCGTAGGTCGGCTTGATCCCAACGGTGCCGGTGAAGGCGGCAGGCTGGCGGATCGAGCCGCCGGTATCCGTTGCCGTGGCGCCGGCGCAGAGGTGGGCCGCAACGGCAGCCGCCGAGCCGCCCGAAGAGCCGCCGGGTACGAGCTGCTGATTGGAGCCAGCCGAACGCCAGGGATTGATCACCGCGCCGTAGTAGGAGGTCTCGTTGGAAGAACCCATGGCGAACTCGTCCATGTTGAGTTTACCGAGCATGACGGCGCCATCGTCCCACAGGTTCTGCGTGACTGTCGACTCGTAGTGCGGCTTGAAACCATCGAGGATGTGGCTGCAGGCCTGCGTGTGAATGCCTTCGGTGGCGAACAGGTCCTTGATGCCAAGCGGGATGCCTTCGAGATCACCGCCCTTGCCGCCGGCGAGGCGCGCGTCGGAGGCTTCCGCCATCTGCAGCGCCTTTTCGGGCGTCACCTTGATGTAGGCGTTGAGCTTTTCGTTGGCCGCTTCGATCGCCGAGATATAGGCTTCGGTCAGTTCGGTCGCTTTGATTTCCTTGGCGCGCAGCTTCGTGCGGGCTTCGGCAATGGTCAGGCTGGTGAGTTCGCTCATGGTAATTCGCTTCAAATCTGGAATGGCAACGGAGGTCGGAAAACGGCGAAGGCCTTATTCGACGACTTTGGGTACCAGGAAGAAATTCTGATCGGTGACCGGCGCGTTCGAGACGATGTCGGAAGCCTTGTTGCCGTCGGTCACGTTATCGGTGCGCTTCTTCATCTCCATCGGCGTGACCGATGTCATTGCTTCGACGCCTTCGACATCGACTTCGGAGAGCTGCTCGACGAAGCCGAGGATACCATTCAGCTCACCCACCATGCGATTTGCCTCTTCTTCGGTGACGGCAATACGGGCAAGGCGCGCTACGCGCTTAACGGTGGCAAAGTCGACGGACATGGTATTCTCCGGATAGGATTTTTCCTACCCGCTATAAAGGCCATGCCCGCTGTGCGCAACGGGCATGGCCTTTCGATTGCGTAGAATTCCGCCTCCTATAAGCGAAGCGGTTTCAGCAAACCCTGGACTAGAAAGCCAGACTTTCGCCCGGCTTCGGAACTTTGACCGATGTCTTCGATCCTTCCATGCCGGACACGAACTTTTCCGGCGTCTGGTCGATGATCGGGAAGGTGCCGTAGTGGCAGGGTATCGCCGTCTTGAAGCCAAAGTAGCGCTGGCAAGCCAGGGCCGCGACCGCGCCGCCCATCGTGAAGCGGTCGCCGACCGGCACCAGTCCGATATCCGGTTGATGCAGTTCGTTGATCAGTGCCATGTCCGAGAAGATGTCGGTGTCGCCCATTGCAAGGATGGAAGCTTCGTCGTCGAAATGCAGCATCAGGCCGTTTGCGTTGCCGAGCGCATGCGAAACGCCGTCTTCGGTGATCTGGGCGGAGGAATGCAGCGCGTTGGTGAAGGTTGCCGAGAAACCGTCGAAGGAAACGGTCCCGCCGGTATTGCCCATTTCGAGCTTCGTCAGGCCCTTGGACCCCAGCCACGAGGCAAGGTCGGCGTTGGCGAGGACGACCGCGCCGGTTTCCTTGGCAAGCGCTACGGTATCGCCGACATGATCGCCGTGGCCATGCGTCAGGAGGATGTGCGTGACGCCGCTTGTGACGTCCTTCAGGTTCTGCCCCGAGAATGAGGAATTGTGCGTCAGGAAGGGATCCAGCAGGATTTTCGCCTTTCCGACCTCGATGCGGAAAGCGGAGTGACCTAGCCACGTGATCTTCATGAAATTCTCCTTTTAATATGGATGCAAAAGCCTGCTTTGCTCGCTATGGACATATCCGATGCGGCCGCAAAGAAAAGCCGCGCTGCTTCAATTTCTTTTGACGGGATGAAACGACGATGACGGTGCTGACGATCGAAGAACTGGCGACGGTGTTGCAACCGGGACAGGCGATCGCTGGGCTCGATCTCGGCACGAAGACGATCGGGCTTTCCATGTCCGATCTCGGTCGGCGCTTTTCGACGCCGCGGCCCGTCCTCAGGCGCGAGAAGTTCTCGATCGACGCGACGTCTCTGCTGGACTTTGCCGCCAAGGAAAAGGTTACGGCCTTCGTGATCGGCCTGCCCATGAATATGGACGGATCAGCCGGACCGCGCGTTCAGGCCACGCGTGCCTTCGTGCGCAACATGGAGCAGAAAACCGACCTTCCCTTCGTCTATTGGGACGAGCGGCTGTCCACCGTTGCCGCCGAGCGGGCGCTGCTGGAAATGGACGTCTCGCGCAAGCAGCGTGCAGAGCGTATCGACTCGGCTGCGGCAAGCTTCATTCTTCAGGGAGCTCTGGACAGGCTTTCCTTGCTCGGCAGAGCCGCGTCCGAAGACCGCGACGCCTGACGGGCACGCCACCAGGCGGCAATTGCCTTGCGGCGGCGGAAGCCGATGATTGCGAAAACAACAAGACTATCGACGGCGATCGCGCGGGCGACCAGCGGCGGAATGGTTTCCGGCGGAATGCCGAGCACCTTGCCATAAATCTGGAAAGTCAGGTCATGAACCTGCCTGCTCAGCATGAAGATGCCGAAATTCATGTCGTAGTAGGAGAGCCAGTACCATCCCGCCAGGAAGACGATCGGACCGGCCCAAAAGATCAGAAACCACTTCATGCGGCCGTCTCTCGTTCTCTGCGAATGGATAGGCCCTCGTGGGAAACCGCCCATATCGACAACGCCATCGTACCCAGAACCAGCGCCGGCACAGCGATATCCAGCGCAAGCACAGCGAAAAACATCATCGCGGCAACAAGAAACACCGCTCTCGCGATTTTGGTTCCCATGGTTCCAGACACCCAACATTTTGGACTGCCTGGCAAACTGACTTCTTACCCGTGAAGGCGCAACGTAAACCATTTGTTAAGGTTAACGCGCACCGGGATGCCTGTGGAAAGTTCGTCCCCGTCTCAGCCGTAAACGCCGCGAACGATACGCTTCAGGGCGATCGCGGCCTTCTCCCAATCCTTCGACGTTTTCAGCGCCAGTCCGGCGCACTGGCCGCCAGCCGATGCCGAAAGAACGAGATGCTGAATGGCGGCAATCAGAATCGCATTGACGGCGACCACATCGACACCCTTCGGCGGCGTCAGCGATCCCCGCATCCGATCGAGCCAGTTCGCCAGGGCTTTCGACCGCGCTTCGGAAAGCCGCCTCACCTGCTCGGTGTTTTCCGAAACTTCCCAGGCAACGATTCGGCGAACAAGCGGATCGTCCCGCAATGCCTCAAGGAAAAGCAGCGACAGCCGTTCCATGAGGTCGCCGTAAGTCAGGAGGAACATGCCGCCTGTATCCTCGGGGATACGGTCCTTGACCCAATTGCCGAGATCCGCGCCAATCGCCTCGATCAGACCGTTCAAGCCACCGTAGTAGCGGTAGATCAGCTGCTTGTCGCATCCGGCGCGTCGGGCGACGGCGTTGATGCCGAAGTTCTGGAACCCCTCTTCCGCCAACAGCGACTTGGCTGCGTTCAGGATCGCTTTTTCCGTCGCGCCGCGGTCGCGGATGCGCTTCTCGGGTTCGACACGGGTTGCGTCGGCAACGGGCGCAAGTACCATTGGGTCGTTCAGCATGAGGGATTCGGTCCAGTTGTCACTTTCCGGTGAGTAACAACGCCACACATGCGCGGCAACGGACTGTTCTTGAAAGATTGTGGACAGTTTGCCGAAGACGACAACAATTTCAAAGCTGTCACCGTGCAGCGACATCACGCCGCTGCGGGACCTTAGAGTCGCTGCCCGAACCACACAGTCCGGTCGGAGGCCTCGACGAGAGGTGGCCCCTGTCGGCTGAAGCCGCGCGAACTCCAGAAACGCAATGCGCCGTGATTGCCGGCGTTGGCGCCGAGATGGACGGCGTCCACGCCGGCCTTCCGGGCAGTCGTGAACCACATGTCCAGAAGTCTCGTGCCCATCCCCTGCCCCTGCAGGCGTGGCAGCAGGTTCATATGGATATGAGCGGGAAAGGCTTCGACAAGCCGGGCAGGTGCGCGCGACGGATGATGAATCGCGGCGATGCGCTTCTGGTCCGCATCCCAGCTCTCGGGATCGCCCTGCGGATCGGCGTAGGCTTCGCGAAGTGCTGGCCACCAGTCGCGCTCGAGCCGCTCTTCAAACGCAACCGTATCGAACACGCCGACGATATAGCCGGCGACGCCTTCGGCATCTTCCACCACAAAGGCGGATTCAGGGCTCAGCATCACATAAGGTGCGGAATAGATGTGCCCGATCAACTTTCCGTCGCGGTGCAATCCGGTCGCATCGCTGCCGGCATCGCCCGTCACCAGCGAGATTCGGTAGATCTGTTCAAGATCGTCGGCGCGGACGGGACGCAACTCAGTCATCAGCTTGCCGGCGGATAGAGAAGATCGACGATGTAGCTGGCGTCGAAGCGCGAATCCAGCATGCCGTAGGTCGAGCGCCAACCGCCTGCGAGGCGGGTTTCGATGAAGGCATCGGCGATCCGCCCTGCCCCCAAGCGATAGAGTTCGGCGGCACCGGCAGCGAGCGCCAGCTGTTCGACGAGCAGGCGCGCTGCCCCCTCGTCGCGCTCGCAGAGCGCCATCGCGGCGCGCAGCACGTCGATGGTCTTCTTGCCGGCCGGCCCGAGGTCGCGCGCAAGTCCCGCGAATACCGTCTCGAACAGATCCTTGCCGCGGTTCAGGATGCGCAGCACGTCGAGTGCCATGACATTGCCCGAGCCTTCCCAGATCGCGTTAACGGGCGCTTCGCGATAGTGGCGGGCGATCGGGCGCTCCTCGATGTAGCCGCTGCCGCCGATGCACTCCATCGCCTCATAGATCAGCGCAGGCGCAATCTTGCAGCACCAGTATTTCGCGACCGGCGTCATGACGCGGGCGTAGGCGGCCTCTTCAGCACTGCCGCGTGCCCGGTCGAAGGCATCGGCAAGCCGGAACGACAGAGCTGTCGCAGCCGCCACATCGAGCGCCATATCGGCGAGCACGCGAGTCATGATCGGCTGGCTAACCAGCATCTTGCCGAAAACGCTGCGGCCGCGGGTGTGGTGTACGGCCTCGGCCAGCGAAGCGCGCATGATGCCCGAAGAGGCCAGCGCACAATCGAGCCGCGTCAATGTCACCATGTCGAGAATAGTGCGGATGCCGCCGTCAGGCGTGCCGAGCAGGAAGCCGAAGGTGTCGTTGAACTCGACCTCGGAGGAGGCATTGGAGCGATTGCCCACCTTGTCCTTGAGACGCTGGAAGTGAAGGCCGTTCGCCGAACCATCCTCCAGCAGCCGAGGGACGAGGAAGCAGCCCATTCCATCCTTCGTCTGCGCCAGCATCACGAAGGCGTCGCTCATCGGCGCCGACATGAACCACTTGTGGCCGGACAGACGATAGATGCCTTCGCTAACCTTTTCCGCCGTCGTCTTGTTGGCGCGGACGTCAGTTCCGCCCTGCTTCTCGGTCATGCCCATGCCGATCGTCACGGCGGACTTCTGCATGGCAGGCTTGTTGGTGGAATCGTATTTGCGCGAGAGGATCTTCGGCGCCCAGTCCTTCTGCACGGCCGGCGAAGCCGACAGGGCCGCGACGGACGCACTTGTCATCGTCAACGGGCACAGGTGACCGGATTCGAGTTGCGCCGTCAGGTAGAAGCGCGCTGCCCTGACCTTGTGTGCCTGGTTCTTCGCCTCGGTGTCCGCCTGCGGATCCCAGACAGACGAATGCAGCCCGGAGGACATCGAGCGGCGCATCAGCGCGTGCCACGCCGGGTGGAACTCGACGACATCCAATCGCTCGCCGCGCGGACCATGCGTGCGCAGTTGCGGCACGCCCTGATTCGCCATGCGCGCCAACTCCTGCGCCTCCGGAGAAGTCACGTACCGGCCCATGCTGTCGAGGTCGTCGCGGATGCCGCGCGGCAGCGTGCCGGTCAGGTCGACGATCAGCGGATCGGACCTATAGGCATTGATGCCGGACCACAGGCTCGGCTGGTTCAGTTCGGCAAGTTTCTCTTCGGCGGGCGTCATGAGTCGCTTCTAGTGCAAGAGGCAGGCAAAGGGAAACCGGAAGTTATAATTTCCCTCTCCTCTGCAATAGTCGAAATCCGGCAAAATTGCAGGGGGAGACGGGCCTTTGCCCACAGCACAAGCTTGCCGCCGCCCGGCTCACTCTTTATAGACCCCGCAGACGACAGCAAGAGGCAGGTTCATGGTCTTCTTTCCCCACCGCCACCTCATCGGTATCAAAGGGCTCACAGAGCAGGATATCACCTTTCTCCTCGACAAGGCCGACGAGGCCGTCAAGATCAGTCGGCAAAGGGAGAAGAAAACGTCGACCCTTCGCGGCCTGACCCAGATCAATCTCTTTTTCGAGGCATCGACGCGCACGCAGGCATCCTTCGAGCTTGCCGGCAAACGCCTTGGCGCCGACGTGATGAACATGTCGGTCGGCAATTCTTCGGTGAAGAAGGGCGAGACCCTGATTGATACGGCAATGACGCTGAACGCGATGCGGCCCGACGTGCTCGTGATCCGCCATTCCAGCGCCGGTGCTGCCGCCTTGCTCGCTCAGAAGGTTTCCTGCTCGGTCGTCAACGCCGGCGACGGCCAGCACGAGCATCCGACGCAGGCCCTGCTCGACGCTCTGACGATCCGCCGCGCCAAGGGCAAGCTCTCACGCATCATCGTCGCGATCTGCGGCGACGTGCTGCATTCGCGCGTGGCACGCTCGAACATCCTCTTGCTGAACGCCATGGGTGCGCGGGTTCGCGTCGTGGCGCCCGCCACGCTGCTGCCCGCAGGCATCGCGGACATGGGCGTCGAGGTCTTCCATTCCATGAAGGAAGGGCTGAAGGACGCCGACGTTGTGATGATGCTGCGCCTGCAGCGCGAGCGCATGTCCGGCGCCTTCGTGCCGTCTGTGCGCGAATACTACCACTTCTATGGGCTCGATGCGGAAACGCTGAAGGCGGCGAAGGAAGATGCGCTTGTCATGCATCCCGGCCCGATGAACCGCGGTGTCGAGATCTCCTCCGAGGTCGCGGATGGACCGCAGAGCGTGATTGCGGAACAGGTGGAAATGGGGGTCGCCGTGCGCATGGCTGTCATGGAGACGCTGCTGGTCTCGCAGAACCAGGGTCCCCGCACCGAAGGAGCCGGCGCATGAACAACTCGATCGTCCTCAAGAACGTTCGCATCGTCGACCCCTCGCGCAATCTCGATGAAATCGGCAGCATCATTGTCAAGGATGGCTTGATTGTTGCGGCTGGCGCCGACGCGCAGAACCAGGGAACGCCTGATGGAGCCGAGGTGCGTGACTGCACCGGCCTCGTTGCCACGCCCGGACTGGTGGATGCGCGTGTTCATATTGGCGAACCGGGTGCCGAGCATCGCGAAACCATCGCCTCGGCGAGCCGTGCGGCAGCAGCCGGCGGCGTGACCTCTGTTATCATGATGCCGGACACCGATCCCGTCATCGACGACATCGCGCTTGTCGAGTTCGTCAAGAAGACGGCGAAGGACAAGGCGCTGGTCAACGTCTATCCGGCAGCCGCCATTACGAAGCACCTTGCAGGCGAGGAAATGACCGAGATCGGCCTGCTGATGGAAGCCGGCGCCGTGGCGTTTACCGACGGCCGCTCGAGCATTCATGACACGCAGGTTCTGCGTCGCGTCATGACCTATGCGCGTGAGTTCGGCGCAGTGATCTCCTGTGAGACACGCGACAAGTATCTCGGCGCCACCGGGGTCATGCATGAGGGACTGTTCGCAAGCTGGCTCGGTCTCGGGGGCATCCCGAAGGAAGCGGAACTCATCCCGCTCGAGCGCGACCTGCGTATCGCCAAGCTGACGCGCGGCAACTACCACGCCGCGATGATCTCGGTTCCGGAATCGGTCGAAGCGATCGAGCTTGCACGCAGCCGTGGCGCGACCGTCACCTGCGGGATCTCCATCAACAATCTTTCGCTGAACGAGAACGACATCGGCGAATACCGGACCTTCTTCAAGCTCTATCCGCCGCTGCGCTCCGAAGACGATCGCGTGGCAATGGTGGATGCGCTGGCGCGTGGTGCGATCGACATCATTGTCTCCTCGCATGATCCGCAGGACGTCGACACCAAGCGTCTGCCCTTCGGCGAGGCAGCCGACGGAGCTGTCGGGCTCGAAACGATGCTCTCCGCAGCGTTACGCCTGCATCACAGCGGCCAGGTCAGCCTGATGCGGCTGATCGATGCCATGTCGACGCGGCCGGCGCAGATCTTCGGGCTTGAGGCCGGTACGCTGAAGCCGGGCGCCAAGGCAGATATCACGCTGATCGATCTCGACGACCCTTGGCTTGTCTCCAAGGACATGCTTCTTTCCCGCTCGAAGAACACGCCGTTCGAAGACGCGCGCTTCAGCGGACGTGCTGTTGCGACCTACGTCGCCGGACGCTGCGTGCATACAATATAAAAAGACCGCCGGAGGGAACATGGTCTCGGATCTCATGACTTGGCAGATCACGCTGCCGATCGCGCTTGCGGCGGCCGCTATCGGCTATTTGCTCGGCTCCATCCCTTTCGGCCTGCTCCTGACGAAGGCGGCCGGGCTCGGGGACGTGCGCAGCATCGGATCCGGCAATATCGGCGCGACCAACGTGCTCAGAACCGGCAACAAGAAGCTTGCAGCCGCAACGCTCCTTCTCGATGCATTGAAGGCATCGGCCGCGGCCTGGATCGTCGGCTATTTCCTCGGCGAGGAGGCAGCCCTGATTGCAGGTTTCTTTGCGTTCATCGGCCACCTCTTCCCGGTCTGGATCGGCTTCAAGGGTGGCAAGGGCGTTGCCACCTACATCGGAACGCTGCTTGGCGTTGCGCCGATCATGGTCGTGGCCTTCGCCGTGGTCTGGCTGGCAGTGGCTTTCACGACCCGGTATTCGTCGCTTTCCGCACTGGTTGCAATGCTTGTCATTCCGGTTGCATTGTGGATACTGGGCGCCGAGAAGGTTGCAGCGGTCATGGCGATCATGACTGTCATCTCCTACTGGAAGCACAAGGCCAACATCTCCCGCCTGATGAGCGGGACGGAAAGCAAGATCGGGGCGAAGGGATAAAATGGACGCTCGCAGCGCAAGGCCAAAAGGAATTGCGCTGACGGAACGCCAACGCATCGCGTGGCTGCGTCTCATCCGCTCCGACAATGTCGGACCGGCGACCTTTCGCGACCTCATCAATCACTTCGGATCAGCCGAGACCGCGCTGGCAGCCCTGCCCGAACTCTCGGCACGCGGCGGAGCAACACGCTCCATCCGCATAGCGACCGAGAGCGAAGCGCATCGGGAACTTGAAGCCGCTGAGCGCTTCGGCGCGCGGTTTGTCGGCATCGGGGAGCCGGAATACCCTCAAACTCTTCGGCATATCGACGGAGCCCCGCCTCTGCTTGCGGCAAAGGGAAATCTCTCTGCCGCGATTCGGCCGGGCGTCGGCATCGTCGGCTCGCGAAACGCCTCGATATCGGGCGCGAAGTTCGCCGCCATGATTGCGCGTCACTGCGGACAGTCCGGCTACACTGTCTTGTCGGGACTTGCCCGCGGCATAGATACCGCGGCCCATCGCGCCAGCCTGGAAACCGGGACGATCGCTGCGATGGCCGGCGGGCTGGACAAGCCCTAGCGTACATTGAACAAAATTAAAACCGCACCACGGCATTGCAATTCAAGGGCGAGCGAGTCACGAATTGAGATGAAATGGCGAGTCGCGTAGCGATCCTAGGGAGATGCCAAAGTGGCAATAACAATATTCGCGGACAATTTCCGTGGCTTCCGCCATTTGAATATTGATATGAATAAAAATATATTTCTTGTCGGTGACAACAGCTCTGGAAAGAGCTCGATTCTACAGCTTATTACTTACGTTTACCGTAGCGAATTACTGGGAAGCCCTCAGCTAGACGACGACCATAACGTATATCGTTACGATTTCTTCTCGCCTTACTTCAAATTCGACGACGCGACCATCGGATTTATTTCATCTCGAAGAAAGAAAAAACACGCGAGAGTTATAACAATTAGGAAGAAACCGAATCTAGGCATTCCAGATGTCATCAGGTTTACAACCGTAAATGACGGCAAGCGACTGACGTTCATCAAGCGGGGTCACAAATTCTTTTATAAATATGGAGAGGTAGGCGAGATCAATGCCGAAACCCTGCGTCTCATACATTCGGAGACAACAGGATATACTAAACTCTCCACGGAAATCGACGAAGACGATCAGCAAATCAACTCGCCATCTTTCGCCACATCCATACTACGCGACCGCTTATCGGACAGAAAATTGCTAGATGTCATTTTGGCAACCGGCACGTCCATGCTCCCCGATGTTGTCAACTCAGCTCCCGTGCGCGGCCTTCCAGAGCCTTTTTATGCCTTAGAGCGGAAGTATAAATCATCGGGCGCCCATTTTGCCTCGATGTGGCATGACCTGAATCGCGAACAGAGGCCTGAGATAGTCGAGGCTATTCGGAAGTTTGGGCAAGACAGCTTGTTATTTGAAGACATAAGCGTCGAAAAGATATCAAAGAAGGTCGAGAATTCACCGCTGACTGTAACGGTCACAAAGCAAGGACACCGCTTCCTTCTCAATCAGGTGGGGGTCGGCGTTTCCCAGGTCATTCCAATTATAATTGAATCGCTTTTTTACAGACTAGGCGAGCATAGCGACCTACTTTTGCTTCAACAGCCCGAACTCCACTTACATCCGATTGCTCAAGCAGCGATGGGTGAGTTTCTGTTCAGGATGTCTGAGGATGGCCCTCGATACGTCGTTGAGACCCACAGCGATTTCCTTGTCGACCGTTTTCGCGCGAACATCAAAGAGAGTGGGGGGAAATCCTCGGCTCGCATCCTGTTCTGTGTGAATACGAAGGATGGCAATTGTTGCAATGCAATCGAGGTCTCTGATGAGGGGGAGATACTTAACCCACCAGAGGGCTACAAAGAATTTTTCGTCACAGAGCTGATGCGGACGATGTTTTAAGATGGCGCGTGTTTTAATTGACGTCTCCGCCGCCGGAGAGGATTGGCTCAAAGATGCGGTCAATGAAATAAGGAACAGTGCGAATGTCACCTTCCTATATTCCGATCATGAAAAATATAAGAAAGAGGTCGTGAACCACCCGTTCCTAGGCAAGTTTCTTCAATTGATGAAGACACTAGGAAAGCGTGAAGACACCGACCCCGGTGTTTGTGCAAAAATCATCGCAAACCTTGAAGATAATCCTGCCTGGGTGGGCGCGGAGGAATGTGACGACCCGCATATATTTGCGATAGCCTACCAGAAGCCGAATGCTTTCGTGTTCACGAGCGATAAAAGGTTGGCACGTTGCAAAGTCAAAATGAAGGATGCGCTAGACAAGCACCATCGAAGGTTCACAACCATTCAATCTAAGGCCAACTTCGACGCGAACGAACAACTAATTCGCGCATAGACTTTCAATCTTATCACCCGGTGCTCGCCTTGACGGACTTCGAAACGGTTACGCTAACAATCTCAATTCTTGCGGCTTTGATCGCGCTCGGTGCGGCGGTTCAAGCTAACAGGCAAGCGAACGCAGCTGACGTTCAAGCCAAGTTTGCTGGAGAGCAGGCTGAGGCCGCAAAGTCACAAGCTGCACTTGCCGAACGACAGCTACGCGACTTGCAAAAGCGGGTCGGCATGGTGACGGACCCGACGATGATGTTCGAGGTTTTACCTGTTTGGTATGTAAAACGGATGAGCCGAGATGATTGGGGCTTCGGACTTCTCCTTCGGTCCGGGGTGATTTTGGCCATAAGCCAGCTTCACGGTGTCTCAGACGATGGAGAATGGATGGAGGTTTCTTTACTTGAGAAAGGCAACAGCCGCAGCCCCAGTGATTTTCATGGTCAGCCAATACTCTACGCGCCAAATCCCGAACGATTGAAAGCGTCTGTTCAGATCAAAAACGTACAAGCCGCATTTGATATATGGAGCAGTTGAACAGACGCCGGGATCATCGGCAGTGATTTCTTCATTTCGGAGTGCGCACCTCGCTGAGCCAAAGTGATATAGGAACAACGGTCATCCCAAGAACCGAGAGCGCCGCCCAAATTCATGCAGCGCCTTCAACTGCCGTCTCCAATGCTTCAATCATAGTGATTACTCACGGTTGCCCCTTGGGTTTGCCTTGGGGTGGAAAAATGTGGGAGAGGACACGAAAGCAATAATGCTCATGCCTCTCTTGCTGCCGCCACTTCATCGCCAATCCGCTTAGCCAAGCGGGACAACGTAGACCTGGAGCACCCCGTGGCTTTCACTATGCTATTCCACGACTGACCATTGCGGAGCATCTGGGTAAGCGCTGCGTTTCTCTCGGTGTCCTCCGGGCGCCCCTTGTAGACACCCGCATCCTTCGCCTTCGCTATGCCCTGCGATTGGCGGCGGCGGCGATCCTCGTAGTCCTTACGGGCTATCGCTGCTAGCATGTCCAGCATCATTCCGTTGATCGCGTCGAGCATGCGGCTCTGAATGTCATCCCCTGAGGCCGTTGCCATGCTCCAAGAGGTCGGCAGGTCCAGAGCTACTACCTTCACATGTTGCGAACGTATCTGGTCCTTCAGCGTCTCCCAGTCTGCGGCGTTCAGTCGGCTTAGGCGATCAACCTGCTCTACAAGCAGCACGTCCCCCGGCTGGCAATCCTTCAGCAGCCTGAACAACTCAGGGCGCTTCAAGGCAGCGCCGCTTTCGTTCTCCTCGTACCAAGCCGCAATGCGAAGGCCGCGCTCATCTGCGAAGCGCTGTAGATCGCCTTTGGCTCGGGTTGCGTCCTGGTCCTTGGTGGAAGCTCGGAGATATGCGCGAATGAATGTCATGGAAACCGCCTCGGTTCGCTTTGGGTGGTTTCATTAATATCGGTTCGTTTTAAATTGGCAAGAGGCATTTATCGAACCAGTCCGGAATAAGTTCTCATGGGGTGTAGCCAAAACAGACCCCCCCAGTGACAGTAGTAACTCTTCCTAAAGCTCTCGACGGTTGTATGCAGTGCAACGATATCGAAAGAGGCGAGAAGTGGCGGAAACAGAGTGGAGCGATGAGGAACTACATGCAGCCGTGGTTTCATATCTGGAAATGCGTCAGCAGGAGGAAGCTAACGAGCCGTACTCCAAATCCGAGATCCGACGTCGCCTCCAGGCAACTTCACTAGCCCGTCGTTCAGAAAGCTCGATCGAATATAGGATGCAGAACATTTCTTACGTGCTCCAAAAGCGCGGCTATAAGAGAATTGCTGGCTATGCTCCTGCTGCGAACGTTGGTGAAGCTACCGAAGCTCGACTGGTCTCTATGATCGAGGACGCAGGGGGATTTCAGGTAGACGGAGGACCACCTGGTCCGAGCACGCTTCAAGACATCGTTAGTGACGCGAACCTTCTGATGGGGGTTAAGGCGGTTTTTGGACCGATGACTTCCCATGTGCTCTGCTTTGGCGGCAGAGGTGACCCGAGCACTAAGAGTTACTACTCAGTACCGGCTGGTGCAGCACGCCGAGCGGTAGAGCGCCCGTTCGTCCTAACCATCGGAGGCGGTAAAGACGTTCGCCCCGGATCGGAAGGCCGGGTTACAAACCTCGTCAGAGTTTCGTTGGTATATGGCCCCACAGCTCTTCTGGTTGGTGATCCAAAGGAGGCAAAGAGGCTGGCGCAGTGGCCCGTTTCAATTGCCCTGCACGATGTGTGGCGGTTGAAAGGTGCCCCGCATCTCGTTGATGATCTAGGCTTTCCAGACCGCAAGATTTTGGCTGGAGCACAAGACGGCATCGTACATCCTGAGGATATGGTCGCCCGACTTTGGGATGAACTGCGCAATTGGCCGGTTGAGCGAGCTGCCGTTCTCCTCCCTGCCAATTTCTACGATAGCGGCCAGCCTAGATTATTTATTGGCAAACTTCCTTCTCTTCCCTCGAAAGGCGGCGCGGAAGAAGGGAAGCGGATACTGAAACTCCAGAAATCGCTTGAGCGCGACCCCAGGTTAGCGAAGGCGGCTAAGCAGCTGAACGTCGCGAAACATGGTACCCCTACATGTGAGTCCTGCGATTTTTCCCATGGTGACCTTGCGATGTTCGACGCCCACCACCCCACACCGCTGGCTGTGGGTCACCGCCATACCTTGCCGGAGCACCTCGAAATACTCTGTCCAACCTGTCATCGCCGTGCTCACAGGAAGAGCCTCCTCGACCCGTACTCAATCTCAGAACTCAGGGAATGGGTAGCCGCAGGACGTCCTTAGCTAAACGCCTGCCTGGGGGCCACGGGGGACGTGGGGCTTCGTGGTATAATGATATCAGGAAAGAGATTTTTCGGAAAAAGGTCGCGGGGTCCCCAAGCGAAACCTCAGGGACTCCGGTGATCGTGTCGGAGCGCTGGCACTATGCAGCCAGGCGGCGCGGCTCCATCAGATGCCCCTTGGGTGCATCCGGCAGTTCCTCAAGGCGGAAGTCCTCAGCGCCCTCCGGCATAGAAGACAGCAGTACTCCGCAAAGGTCCCAGTGATCTAGCTCGGTGGACACGGTCTCGGTGAACAGCGTCCCACCATCCGCGTCTACATACTCAATCCAGAAATAGTAATGCTCTGTCATGGTCCCTCGCTTGTGACGTTGTGACGAAAATCTAGCTTTGTTAACCCCGTGTTAACCGGGAGGAACCGGCAATAAAACTCCGATAGCGCAGGGAATAACGGCTGCGATAGCGCAGTGATATCAGCAACTTGTCGTAAGCCTTTGGAGGGACTCAGGGTTTCCCTAGGTCACGTGTGGGGACTTCGAACGACGCTGCATAAATATAGAAATCTGTTTCCAATCCGCTGCTGAAATGAGTCCAGGTTTGCGCGAACGGGCGTGGAAAACCTCCCCTGAGGCGAGCTTTGGACTAGCACAGGTCCAGCGTCCAGGCGGTTTAACCGAGCCTCGGGGGGTCTCAGGGTGACCGGGGGTGTCACCAAGTCAAATCAGGCTGGAGGCCAGAGCGCGTCACCAATGCCGTCGAGGTCCTGGGGCATCAGGTGTGAATAGCGCATTGTGGTTTGGATACTGGTGTGTCCCATCCAAAGCATCACCTTAGCGAGGGGGACGCCCTTGGACACCAGGCGGCTGGCACATGTATGCCGGAGCATGTGCGGCACAAAGCCAGCATCGTTCGTTAGTCGGAGGTAGTCTCTGAGGCGTAGCCAGTGATTTCGGAAGGTTTCCTTTGGGATGACAGAAAACGGAAGGTCCTCACCGGACTCCGCACAAATCAAATCCCAAGCGTCTTTCGCCGGACCTATCAACGGCACGAGGCGGGTCTTGCTTGTCTTTGTCACGCTGTAGTGAAACGTCACGCGCCCATTTGAGACACGGTCGCGTCGGAGGGAGTAGACTTCACCCAATCTGCATCCCGTATACAGGAGAAAGAATGTCACCGCCCAAGAGCGGTCTAGGCCCGTGTGTCGGAAGAACTTAGTTACCCTAGCTTCTTCGTCAGGAGACAGAATGCGTTCGCGACCCTGCGGTTCCTTGAGGAAATCTATTGGCGGCTTGTGGATCAGTTCCAGCCGCTCCGCGTACTTCAGCAGCCGTGACAGTGCCGAGAGACGGCGATTGATTGTCCCATTGGATGCGCCGTCCTTCTTCATCCTCCCTGTCATACGAACGATAACGGCGGTGGAGATGTCGCGCAGCGGCATGTCTGCGGGAATGTATTTGTCCAAAGAGGCCAGATTGAACCGGGTAGCCTGAGGGGACTTGTTGTCTCCCCAGATGATTTCGAAGTTCTCTTGGTGAAAGCGCTTAAAGCCGGGAGCATCGCGCTCACGTCGCACCCTTGCGCGTACAGCGGGAGTTATCCCAAGGCGGCACTCGTCTTCAAACGCCTGGGCGGCTGCGAGCGTACCGAATGAAGGCCGCTTTCGTTTGCCGTCAACCATCACATCAGCTTGAAACTTCTTCCCGCGTTGTCTCGCCATCGTTCCCTCCTTGTGGTGAGGAAGCGGATATGCACACAAAACAAGATTTATGAGAAGATGTAATTTTATCAATTACTTACGATAGCGCAGTAGCTACGATAGCGAAGATATTCAGCTATTGAAAGCGCAATCAAGACGTGAAATTATTGCAGTCATCCACAACCAAAAGGGTCATGAAATGCTGCGTGTCATCGCCTTCACCGTCTTAGCCACCTCCATCCAGCCGGTCGGCGCTTTCGCAGCGTCATGGACAGACATCCAGCAATGCGTAGCGCAGTGCGCGGCAAACCAGGTCGGAGGCCGCAACATGAGCCGGGATGAAGAGGCCGCTGCCACGCAAGAGGCGATGAACCTTTGCAAGCCTCAGTGCGAGCAGGAAGCGGACGAAGCGAACTGAGGGACCCCCGAGTTCCCCTTGAGAGACACAAATGCCGAAGATCATTTGCAGTGACGATAAGGTTATAACGTCAGTCGGGGAACTCGGGGGTCCTATCGGCCCATGTGGCCAATCTTATGCTGCAATTGCCGCTGTGCGGTGGAGCGCTTTTGGAGCGTTTTCTGTCCTGGAGGAACCTGGGGCCACCTCGGGGACTCCGCCGCTCTCAGCGGCCTTCAGTGACACAGGAAACGGGCGGAACTTCACGAACCGCAATCCGGTCTCGTCGCTGTCGATGCAGTCCAACTCCGCCCACGCCGCAAGGGTTCGGTCACGCTTGAAGATCGGGATGAACCGGTCTCCACACAATGCCTTCCGAATTACGTGGACACGAGCTTGGGGATCAAACCCAGTGGCGATAAGTTGGCGGCATAAGATCGGGATCGGACTTTTCACCGTTCGGCGCTTGCTCGCTGCGTTCACTTCGATGCCGCTCTCCAGATGCCGAGCAATATAGGAGCCGACAAGCTCGAAAGTGTAAACTGGATGGACGGTGTCACTCATCATGACTTCTTTCCGATGTCGCCATAGCCTTTGAGGCCAGCGGTTGCGATGTTCGTCAGGGTGGTGAAAGGGCTAGGCTGCAACGTGGCAATGCGGTTCTGCGAAGCAATCTGGGTGTTCTTCCCGGCCATCGCGTAGTTCGCGTTCGCTGCGGAGATGCGGTCCTTGGCGTTAGCGATAGACAGCGCACCTTGGCGCTTCTGCTCGGCAACTCGGGCACCTGCGGTGGCTCCGCCCATCCCTTCGCCCTGTGCTCGGACAGCAGCGACGCCGCGATCTTCTTCCATCTGGGCCTGATAAGCTTGCTTGTTCGCCGCATCGATCTCCACCAGGCGCTCCCGCTCTTGGTTGGCATACTCAAGCTTCGCCTGGTTCTGCACCAGTTGTGTATTCTTGTTAGCCGTGTCTTGCTCGCCAGCGGCAGCAGCAACACCGGAGGCCAATCCAAGGACTGCGCCGATGTCACACATGGGCAGCATCCTTGATCAGGAACGGAATAAAGCGTTCTCCGGTATCCGGGAGGGCGATGGCCGCGCAGCGTTCGGCACCGATGGCCGTAAGCCAGCGGTGATGCACCCGATTGGACTCATGGGACGCACATATCAGCGTCTCCAAGCTCGGCCATTTCCGGAAGCAGCCGCGCACGTACATTGTGCCGTCCTCGATAATCTGGCGACTAAATCGGGACACGGCGGAGGTTCCGCAACTCCAGAGAATGCCAGTGCGATCGGCAACGATTGCGATACCGAACACGGCGAATGGCTGTCCGCCAGCCTCTGCGACAAACACTTCGGCGGAGGAGTCGACGGAGAACTGAAGGCGCGGCATGAAATTCAGGTCCCCATAGATGGCGCGAAGTTCGACGGCATCAGCAGTGCGGAGGTTATCTGCAATAAAGCGTAGGTCTCCCTCCCGGAGTGGACGAATGATATAGGAGCGCCTGGTGGCGCGGGATTGAACATTCATTTCAGGCTATCTTTTCCTGAAGACGCGACACGCGAATGTCGCCCCCCGGCGTGAACCGGGAGACGACTTGGCGGTCGAAGATGAGTGTAGTTTACTGGTAGCGACTCATGCGAGCGGCGCGGTCTTGCTGGACGCCACCCGAGATAACGCCGTGGAGTTTCTGTGCTTCTTCCATGATGGCGATTGCGGAGGGGCGCTTTCCGTCATTCTGCTCGCGTAGGTCGGCGGCGACTGTCGCAAGACCAGCGCGGAATTGCCTCTGTGCATCCTTCGGCAACGCGCTCTCCAGCGAAGAGACGAAGGCATCCACGCCGGGAAGCTCTAAGACTTCTTTCGCGTTTTGCACGGTTTCGAACTGCCCCATGACGCGGCTGTAAGTCGGCTTATCAATCATACCGTCCGCATAGGCCCTCATGGCCTTCATTGGTGTCTCCGGGTCTTCGTAGGAGACATGCTCGATGAAGGAAGCGCTGGTCTCACGCTGCTCCCTGGGGTCACCCGGTGACGCCTCAAGGGCTAACAGCTTGCTATGAACGTCCGGCGATGATGTCCGGATTTGATCAAGTGCCGCACGGTCTCCCTTACGCAAGAAGGCATCCGCAGAACGGAGCAGCGCAGCGTCCTTCTCTTGGGCGGCAATGGTCGCACTAGCGGCGCTGTCGCTTCGGACTCGGTCCCTAACCGCCGTGACGCGTTGACGTTCGGGCATGGACAACTTGGATGAGGCCATGATGTCCTCCAGGTCGTCACGGTCGGCAAGGGTCGGATCGGCCTGGATCATCTTGACCAGGGCATCTGCTGCAGCAGCCCGGACATCTGTCTGCGGGAGGCCGTATTCTCGTTCGGCGCTCTCGACCTCAGCGCCCATCTCGGACGGAGGCGTCCCGCCAATGATCAGCTTGCCGCTGTCATCCTTCGCAACCACTTTGGCAGGATCGCGCATGTAAGCAGCCTTGAACTGCTGAAGCGCCGCGATTGTTTTCCGGGCGGAGAATGAAGCCCTGTTTAGGCCGTCCCCGTCATAGAAGCCCTTACCGCTCGTGGTCTTGAGACCCGCGAACTCGGCAGCGAGGTTCTTATCGACCATCTCCTCATCGGAGATTTTACCGTCGAGGTAGTCCTGCATGTTTCGGTCATTGAAGAGACGGAACATGATCAGCTTGTCTTGGACAGCCGGGGTGAACTTCGAGTTTAGGTCGATGCCAGATGCTCGGACAACCTGCCTCAGGGTGCTCTCAATGAATTGGTACTTACCGACTGCGGAGCTTCCAGCACCTAGGCGCTTCCAGTCCCCGTTCTTCTGCCAATCCAAGACATCCTGGATGGACATGTCGGTGAACCGAAGGCTGGAGTTGCCGGTGTTGCCGTGGAAGGCGTTGTAGTTGCCGCCACTCTCGGCACCCATAATGGTATCCATGAAGGCACCAAATGCGGTCGTCTCCTTCATCGCAGCAAGGTCGATCGCGGCCTTTGTTTCCATGCGTGTCTGCATGGCTTGCTTGCTGCGCGACGTGACGAAGGTGTCCAAGTTTCCAGCGTATGTCTTCCCCATGTCCGCGAAAGACGATGACACGCGGGTCAGGAAGCCGTGGTAGTAAGACGGATCAACGTCCTTCAGCTTTGCGGCGAACATCTGCTCGCGCTGCTGAGACACAAACTGCTCAAACGCCTTGGGGTCGTCGTTTTCGGCAAGGCCGGACTGTGCATAGGCGTCCCTCAGTTGACCGGCATATAGGTCGGCATCTCGCCGTCCCCGGTTCACCTCGTAGGCATCCATGGAACTGTCAGGGTCCTTCATCAGGCTAAACAAACCCTGCCCTCCCGCTACCTTCAGACGGTCGCGCTCAGCGCCCATTTGAGCAAGGGCGGCAAGCTGCTCCTCCTCCATCTTGGACGGCGGGGCGTCGGCTTGGTCCTTCATCTTCTGAAGCGGCTTAGCAGAAACGCCTAGCATCTCAGCCAGTGCGGAGCCTGGGGCGTCCTTGGAGCTGAACTGATAGTAGGCTGTGTTTGGGCGGGGGATTGCGTTGGTGTCCTGGTAGACCGGAACGGTTGACTGTTGTGCGGCTGGCATGTGCGGTGCTTCTCTTCGGAATAGGCATGACGGCTGTGGTGTGTGCTGGTGGGGTCGCGGCTAGACCAAAGTCTGGCGGTGTGCGGAGTGACTCAGGGAGCGCATTGCGCCGCTCTCGGGTAGGTCGATACCCCGGAGGCCACTCAAGGCTCTCCACGGGGCGCTACGGCGCTAGGAGACAGGATATAGGAAGACAAAGCAGTGTATTGATAAGATCATGGAGATCTTAACTCTGGACACACAAAAGTTAACCCTGAGTTATAACCTATTTGTGTAATACTTCTTGTCTTAAACAATCAATAACTCAAGTTAACACTCAAAGATAAATTATATATAAACTTTAAAACGCGCACACATACGTTATATAATCCTACTTATAGTTTGCAAGAGCGAATTTATATTTATTTTTTCAGTGTGAAATTAGCGCTTTGTGTGTCTCAGGAAAGGTTATTCCGCCAGGGGTGATTTGGAACAGCCGTTCGCGGGAGCATGTGACGGGCAAGCGATATCGCATTGTCAAGATTAGTCGCGGCGATCTGGATGGCGGAATGAAACTCTCCCGACTGATGTAGGAACTCGATTTTCCATTGTGGCATTCGGCTTTTCTCTCGCGCTGCTGACCTGCTCTCGTGGCGCAAGTGTTTGATATGTCTCTGGATGGAGGGGTAATTATTTTCGAACGATCAGCCATAATTGTTCACAATTTAGACGCCCTCAGAGTTGAGGGGCTACGCTCGTAGTTCTCTATATGAAGTGGTAATTGCCAGCGGCCCGAAATCCGGTGTGGCGAGACTTCGCATCCTGCGGCAGGCTTGATATCTCTCTGTATGAGGCGGTAATTCCGCCAAAGCGGCGCAACGGGTCGTCTGTCATTCGGGCCTCGTCGTTGCTCGAAAATCTTCGTAGTGCTGTATGAAGCTGTAATTATCTGCGAGCCGCATAGCCCTTCGCAACTTCCTGGAGAGGCAGCTTACCTGTCGCAATCTTTGCCTAGCCCCTGATATACCCGCCGCTCTTGCGGATCGATGGGAGCACCTCCGAAGTGATCCAGTGCTTGAATGCCTGGGCATCCGTCTTCCTGGACCGGAGGACGAGCTTGTATAAACCGCTCTCAGAAACAAGAGAAATCGTAGGTTGCTTCGGTCCAAAAAGCTCAAGTCTCGAATTTGAATTTCGAGACAGTACGTATTTTTCGTCCACTGGGAGAGATGCGGTGTGCCCTGACGGATACCCTCTCAGGGCCGACACCTGGCACACATCCGCCGCTACGAACCACGGGCTGTCGCGTTTGCAATTCTTCACAGTGCTATATGCAGGGGCAATTCTCCCGCCCCGCAGGGACTCGTGGACGCGCCTGGTACGCCTGGGTCGGGCCGACCTACCAGACAACGCAGAACGCACGCCTGTGGACTCCTACGAGTCAAGGGGAGGCATCTCAGCATTCGATATAGGAGACGCCGTCCCGTGCGCTCCGGGAGATCGGCGCTAGATGAAGTCTTCTGGATCGAATGCCATAAAGTCTACATCACCCTTCCGCATCTCCACCTCCGCCACATTGACGCCGTTACGGTCGAAAGCTTGGAGCCGGATAGACCGGACGACAGAAGCGATAATAGACTGCAAACCGACCCGGTCGTTGCGGCGCATTATCCGCGCCTCTTTGAGTGCCGACAAGACACGCTCGGTTTGTCCGTCTGCCGTCCGCTTTTCCGCTGCCAGAGCCGTGATGTCCGCGAGGCGACGCTGTATACTGGCGATCTCCCGGCCAAGCGCCTCCGCCCTCCGTAGAAACTGAGTGCGAACCTGCTCTTGCTCCGTCGCAATCGACAGATCAATCGCGTTCTGCTGCTGTGTAAGCAACGCCTCTAGCTGAGACTGAAGGGATGCTGCCTCGGTGCGCTCCGGCGTGTCCGTTGGCTGCCTCCTAGTGTCCCCGATTAGCTCGGCAACCTTGTCAACGAAGCGCCTTTCAAACTTGTCATAAGGCCAGTTTGGCGCGGTGCAATTATTCCGGGCGGTCGTTCGCATTGAGCAGCTTGCGTACTTGTAGCGCTTCCCTTGGGCGCTCGTGGTGGTGACGTTCATAGGTGCGCCGCACTCCGCACAATATAGGAGACGAGGAAACAGGTTCGCTGTCTTCGCCGCCTGGGGGTTCCTACGCTGGCTTGCTGCACGGGCTGCAATAGCCATCCACGTGTCTTCATCAATGATCGGCGGAAAGTAGTCGCGCTGCTCATAATCCTTGACCTCATACGCCCCGTAAGCGGCCTTCGACTTCAGCACGTCCTGCACCATGCTCTTCCCCCAAGTCCCCCCTTGCGAACTGGGAATGCCCCGCTCATTCAACGTCCGGGTAATCACGGAAGCGCCGTTCCCATCCTTGGCGAGCTGGAATATAAGGTGCGCATCATCAACCCGAGCATTGAAGCCCTGGGTGCTCTGATCGATCCAGAACGGCACTTTACTAATGGGCACACGCTCGCCACGCTTCAGCTTTTCCACGCGAGCCGCCCAAGCGCCCTTCCCTCGATCGCTCTTCTTCTTGCTCTCCTCGTGAGCAAGCTGCATCGACATGAGCGACTGCATCAATTGGAAGACGTTCTCTCGATACAGGTCCCTGGTGTGCACCCGCTCGTCATGCAAGGTGACGATTGTAAGGCCGGTATCCAGGGCGCTCGTGAAGGTGGGAAGGACGTCCATAGGGTTCATGCGGGAGAAGCGGTCCAGGTTCTCGATAAGGAGAACAACGTTGCTGGAGACAGCCCCACTCCGTATACCATCAATGAACCGGCCTAACCCGGCATTCAAGTTGCTCCCGGTGAATGCGCTTACGCCCTGGTCCACGATGGAACTGAGCAGCGTCATGCCCGTGCGAACACAGTATTCCCGCGCCCGTTGCGTCTGTCGCTCTAGGGAACTCCCTACAGTCTGCCTACCTGATGACCACCGGGCATAAGAGACCGCTTCTCTACCGTGTAGTGGACTTTTGATCATAGGTGCCTCCGCGTGAACGAAGCCTGCAAGTAGCATTTCGTTTATTGTTCGACAAGACAAGCCCTACCCGCCGGAAAATACTGCTCTGCTGGAGGAAATCTGGAACGGCAACGGGCTGGCGATCAGCGAGATGCCGTTCGGATGGGAGCCGCGCGCCCGGGACTTCCCGCGACGAAACAGGCTGATTGCCGGCGCGTCCCTCGGCGTCGTCGTGGTCGAGGCTGCGACGCGGTCCGGTTCATTGATCACAGCCCGCCTTGCCGGGGAGTTCGGACGATTGGTCTTCGCGGTGCCGGGTTCGCCACTGGACGCCCGAAGCCAGGGGACCAATGAGCTCCTGAAGGATGGCGCCCTCATCGTCACGACGCCGCATGATGTCGTTCAGGCCCTCGCGCCGCTGTCGCAGTACGATCTGTTTTCGCCTCCACTCGCGGAAGAACCCGAGCAGGAGCCACGCTTCTCGCTGTTGCCACCAGATGATTCCGACCGCGCGCGGATCGTCGACGCGCTCGGGCCGACACCAACCGAGATCGACGATATCATTCGCCATACGGAGCTGTCGGCCTCTGCGGTCTATCTTGTCTTGCTGGAGCTTGATCTGGCCGGACGACTGCACCGCCACGCCGGCGGGCTGGTTTCCCTTGCAATGGATCCGTGAATTCCTACATACGGGCCTGGAGATCGCCAGCCTCGACGTATGCCATCTCGATCAGATAGCAAAGCATCTCGGCCTTTTCCTTTTCCGCTACCTTGCGCAACTCAGCCAGCATCTGGCGGATGAAGGCGATGTTCTCGCGGGAGCCGGATCTGCTAGCATCTCTTTTTGCGTAATTAGCCGCCATGGCCAGACTCATTCCCGGATTGAGAAGGCTGCCATAGGCAGCCCGAACCACACGCAAAAAACGATAACGCAATAATCAGAAATTGCAACACAAGATATATCTTCTTTTGGTTGTATCGCGTTGTAATAGGTAAAAATGCATGCAAACCACTTGACCGGAACGATTTACCTGTCCATGTCGAAGAACCGGCAAGCATAACGCGGCAGGCTTTTCAATCAGCCAAGAAGCCGAGCGGCACTTTTTTAGAGAATCATCATGAATGTTGTAGTGGTGGAATCGCCTGCGAAGGCAAAGACGATCAACAAGTATCTGGGATCCGGATACAAGGTGCTCGCCTCCTTCGGACACGTGCGCGATCTGCCTGCCAAGGACGGGTCGGTGTTGCCCGACCAGGATTTCGAGATGCTTTGGGAGGTCGATGGGGCCTCGGCAAAGCGCATGAAGGACATCGCAGACGCGGTTAAGTCCTCTGACGGCCTGTTCCTCGCAACCGACCCGGATCGCGAGGGTGAAGCGATCTCCTGGCACGTGCTTGACATGCTGAACAAGAAGCGCGTCCTGAACGGCAAGACAGTGAAGCGTGTGGTGTTCAACGCGATCACCAAGAAGGCCGTTCTCGATGCCATGGCCGATCCGCGCGACATCGACGTGCCGCTGGTCGACGCCTATCTGGCGCGACGTGCACTCGACTATCTTGTCGGCTTCAACCTGTCGCCGGTGCTCTGGCGCAAGCTGCCCGGCGCACGATCCGCCGGACGTGTGCAATCGGTGGCGCTTCGCCTCGTCTGCGACCGCGAATCCGAAATCGAGCGCTTCATATCCGAAGAATATTGGAACCTCTCGGCGCTGCTGAAGACGCCGCGCGGCGACGAATTCGAGGCGAAACTGGTTGCAGCCAATGGCAAGCGGTTGCAGGCCCGGTCGATTGCGAATGGCGAGGAAGCCGGCAAGCTGAAGGCGCTTCTGGACGGTGCGTCCTACGTGGTCGACACGGTCGAGGCAAAGCCCGTCAAGCGCAACCCGGGACCACCCTTCACAACCTCCACATTGCAGCAGGCCGCCTCGTCGAAGCTCGGCTTCTCGGCATCGCGCACGATGCAGGTCGCACAGAAGCTCTATGAAGGCTTCGACATCGGTGGCGAGACCGTCGGTCTCATTACCTATATGCGTACCGACGGTGTACAGATGGCGCCGGAAGCGATCGATGCCGCGCGTAGCGCCATCGTCGATCAGTTCGGCCAGCGCTATCTGCCGGAGAAAGCCCGCTTCTACTCCACCAAAGCGAAGAACGCTCAGGAAGCCCACGAAGCAATCCGCCCAACGGACTTCAATCGTTCGCCAGATCGCGTGCGCCAGTATCTGGATGCCGATCAGATCAAGCTCTACGACCTGATCTGGAAGCGCGGCATCGCCAGCCAGATGGCCTCGGCCGAGATCGAACGTACCACCGCGGAGATCATCGCCGATAACAAGGGCGAGAAGGCAGGCCTGCGTGCCGTCGGCTCGGTGATCCGCTTCGACGGTTTCATCGCCGCCTATACCGATCAGAAGGAAGATGGCGAGCAGAGCGACGATGGCGACGAGGATGGCCGCCTGCCGGAGATCAATGCGCGCGAGAACCTCGCCAAGCAGAAGATCAACTCGAGCCAGCACTTCACCGAGCCGCCGCCGCGTTATTCGGAAGCATCGCTGATCAAGAAGATGGAAGAACTCGGCATCGGTCGTCCGTCGACCTATGCCGCCACGCTCGCCACACTGCGCGACCGCGAATACGTGACGATCGACAAGCGCAAGCTCATTCCGCAGGCCAAGGGCAGGCTGGTGACAGCCTTCCTCGAAAGCTTCTTCACGAAGTATGTCGAGTATGATTTCACTGCCGACCTCGAAGAGAAGCTCGACCAGATTTCCGCCGGCGAGCTGAACTGGAAGCAGGTGCTGCGCGATTTCTGGACGGATTTTTTCGCCCAGATCGAGGACACCAAGGAACTGCGCGTCACGAATGTGCTGGATGCCCTGAATGAGGCGCTGGCGCCGCTCGTCTTCCCGAAGCGGGAAGACGGAGGCGACCCCCGCATCTGCCAGATCTGTGGCACCGGCAACCTGTCCTTGAAGCTCGGAAAGTACGGCGCCTTCGTCGGCTGCTCGAATTATCCGGAGTGCAACTATACGCGCCAGCTTTCGTCCGAAGGCGGTTCGGAAGCCGAAGGCGTTGCGCTGAACGAGCCGAAGAACCTCGGCACCGATCCGGTGACCGGCGAAGAGCTGACGCTGCGTTCGGGCCGCTTCGGCCCATACATCCAGCGCGGTGATGGCAAGGAAGCCAAGCGTTCCTCGCTGCCGAAGGGCTGGAAGCCGGAGGATATCGACTACGAGAAGGCGATGGCGCTGATTTCGCTGCCGCGCGATATCGGCAAGCATCCGGAAACCGGCAAGATGATTTCTTCCGGCATCGGTCGCTATGGGCCGTTCCTGCTGCACGACGGCGGCTACGCCAACCTCGAAAGCGTCGAAGACGTCTTCTCGATCGGGCTCAACCGCGCCGTGACCGTGATTGCCGACAAGGCGAGCAAGGGCCCTGCCGGGCGCGGCCGGACTGCTGCGGCAGCGTTGAAGGAACTGGGAGACCATCCGGATGGCGGCGCGATCACCGTTCGCGACGGCAAGTATGGTCCCTACGTGAACTGGGGCAAGGTCAATGCAACCCTGCCGAAGGGCACCGATCCGCAGGCCCTGACCGTCGAGGAAGCGCTGGCGCTCATCGCCGCCAAGGCAGGCAAGGCACCGGCATCGAAGAGCAAGGCAAAGCCGAAGGCGAAAGCCGCCTCGGCTGAAACCAAGACGAAGACCGCCGCCAAGCCGAAGACGACCAAAGCCAAGGCGCCGGCAAAGACGAAGAAGAGCGAAGAGTGAGCAAAATCCCGCGGGAAAGAACGAAGGGCATGGGCAAGCGTCCCGGCAAGATCGGACGCGCCAGCCAGCAACCCGCAGCCGAACCGCTGAACGTCGCCCACGGGGCGCTGCCCTCCCGCGAAGTGATTCTGCGCTTTATCGCCGACCATCCGCAGAAGGCGTCGAAGCGCGAGCTTGCGAAGGCCTTCGGGCTGAAAGGCGACAACCGCGTCGAGCTGAAGCACCTCCTGCGCGAACTGGAGCAGGAAGGAATGCTCCAGAAGACGCGCAAGTCGCTGATCCGACCGGGCGCCCTGCCGCCAGTTACCGTGCTCGACATCACGACGCGCGACAAGGACGGCGAATTGATCGGCCGTCCGGCGGAGTGGCCGGAGGAGATGGGGGTTGCGCCCGCCGTCGCCATCCGCCAGTCAACGTCAGCAGCAGGTCGCAACGGCAAAGGCAAGGCTCCTGTCGCCGGCATGGGCGACCGAATCCTCGCGAAGATCTTTCCGGCCTCAGATCGCGGCGGCCCTGCCTACACCGCGCGCATCATCAAGATCTTGGACAAGCGCCGCGGCGCGTTGCTCGGCGTCTTCAAGGATGCACCTGGTGGTGCCGGTCGTCTGCTGCCGATCGAGCGGCGCGGCGAGGAAATGGTGATCGACCCCGAGTACAAGGGCGAGGCCAAGGACGGCGATCTTGTCGAGGTCGAAGTTGCCCGTCTCGGTCGATTCGGCCTGCCGCGCGCCAAGGTGCTCTCGATCATCGGTTCCGTCGCATCCGAGAAGGCGATCTCGATGATCGCCATCCATGCCCATGGCATCCCTTATACATTCCCGCCTGCCGTCGTCGCCGAAGCCGACGATGCCAAGCCCGCGACGATGTCGCATCGCGAGGACTGGCGCGATGTGCCGCTGATCACCATCGATCCGGCTGACGCCAAGGACCATGACGATGCCGTCTATGCAGAGGCGGACCCCTCGCCCGATAATCCAGATGGCGTCATCGTTACCGTCGCCATCGCCGATGTCTCCTATTACGTTCGCCCGAACTCTGCGCTCGATCGCGAAGCGCTGAAGCGCGGCAACTCGGTCTATTTCCCGGACCGGGTGGTGCCGATGCTGCCGGAGCGGATTTCGAACGATCTCTGCTCGTTGAGAGAAGGTCAGGACCGGCCGGCGCTTGCCGTTCGCATGATGTTCTCTAAGGAAGGCCGCAAGATCGGCCATACCTTCCATCGCGTGATGATGAAGAGCGCGGCAAAGCTCTCCTATCAGCAGGCGCAGGCGGCGATCGACGGCACGCCTGACGATAAGACGGGACCGCTTCTCGAACCGATCCTGAAGCCGCTTTGGAATGCCTACCGGATCATGACGCTCGGTCGAGGGCGCCGGCAACCGCTCGAGCTCGACATGCCGGAACGCAAGATACTGCTGAAGCCGGACGGCACCGTGGACCGCGTTGTCGTGCCACCGCGCCTCGACGCGCACAAGCTGATCGAAGAAATGATGATCCAGGCCAACGTTTCGGCAGCCGAGACGCTGGAGAAAAAGCGGCAGGTGCTGATCTACCGCATCCATGACGGTCCGACGCTCGCCAAGCAGGAAGTGCTGCGCGAATTCCTGGCGACGCTTGGCATATCGCTTCCCAAGGGCGGCAACATGCGTGCCAACAATTTCAACATGATCCTCGCCAAGGCGGATGACACGCCGCACCAGACGATGGTCAACGAGATGGTGCTGCGCTCGCAGAGCCAGGCGATCTACAGCCCGGAGAATATCGGGCACTTCGGCCTGAACCTGATGAAGTACGCGCACTTCACCTCGCCGATCCGCCGTTATGCGGATCTGATCGTGCATCGTGCGCTGGTCGGCTCGCTCGGCTTCGGTGAAGGCGGGATCACGCCTGATGAAGAAGCCGCACTCGACGATATTGCCGCCGAGATCTCGACCTTCGAACGCCGCGCCATGGCTGCCGAGCGCGAGACGGTCGATCGCCTCATTGCGCACCACCTTGCCGGCCGCGTCGGCGAGGAATTCGAAGGGCGCATAGGAGGCGTGACGAAATCGGGACTATTTGTCGCCCTGCCGGACTATGGAGCGGACGGCTTCATTCCTATATCTACGCTCGGAACGGATTACTTCATCTATGATGAGGCGCATCAGGCGCTGTCTGGCGAGAAAACCGGCCTCGGATATCGCCTGGGGGACAGCGTTACGGTGAAACTTGCGGAAGCCATTCCGCTCGCCGGTGCGCTTCGTTTCGAGATGATCAGCGAAGGGCGAAAGATGCCCACTGCTGTACGTTCGTTCCATAAGGCTGGCCGGCGCGACGCAAGCCGCGCGCGCAAACAGGCCGGAACAAGGCCGCCAAGAGGGCGGCGATAGGCGTGTAGGGACGCCGCGAAAGGAAACGTGCGATGACGACCACCTCAACCGACCAGCCAATCTGTTACGGAGCAAGCGAGGAGGTGGAACGTCCGCTCGGCCGTTCTATCAAGCGCGGCATGCTGAACACCTGCCCCAACTGCGGCACCGGTAAACTGTTCAAGAGCTTCCTGAAGCCAGTGGACAACTGCGCTGTCTGTGGCGAGGCAATGCACCACCATCGCGCCGACGACCTGCCGCCTTACCTGACGATCGTCATCATCGGCCACCTCATCATCGGCGGCTACATGGCGACTGATCTTGTCTGGCCGATGCCCCTTTGGCTTACCTTCGCGATCTGGACGCCGCTCACGCTACTGGCGACACTTCTGATCATCCAGCCGATCAAGGGCGGCGTCATCGGCCTGCAGTGGGCATTGAAGATGCACGGCTTCGGCGGACACAGCGATGATCATGACTCCTATGAGATTCCCGGCCGCCAAAGGTAAGCCGGCATACTGACCTTCACCGTCACGACACATTTCGCGTGTAGCAGCCGCACCAAACGTTCTCGCGCGAGAATGGAAGGCCGATGGCGCACGAAGGTAAGTCCTGCTTGATGGAATGTCGTACATACCAAACAGGTTGTTGCCGCCAGCGCCCTTCATCTTGTAAAGCTCAGCCGTCATTTGAGTTTGGCGCCGTTGTGCCTTCCTGCGGCGTGCGGTTTTCTGCAGTCAGTATTTAAGGATGAGTGTATGTCTCAGCCGCGAAACGGCACACCAGGCGATGTCGAGGAAATCCATTGGCCTTCATTGGTGGCAGCCGTTTCGTCGATCTCGGCCGTCGGGATTGCGATTGGCCTCGGGCTGCCGCTGCTGAGCATCATCCTTGAGAAGCGCGGCATTCCATCGACGCTGATCGGCCTAAACACGGCGATGGCAGGAGTCGCCGCCATGGCCGCGGCTCCGATCACCACCAAGCTTGCCCACAAATACGGCGTCGCGCCGACGATGATCTGGGCCGTGGTGATTTCCGCACTCAGCGCCCTCGGCTTCTACTACGCGCGCGATTTCTGGATGTGGTTCCCGCTCCGCTTCGCTTTCCATGGCGCAACGACCACCCTCTTCATCCTCTCCGAGTTCTGGATCAACGCCGCCTCGCCGCCCTCGAAACGAGGATTCGTGCTCGGCATCTATGCCACTGTGCTCTCGCTTGGATTCGCGGCCGGCCCACTGTTGTTCTCATTGCTTGGCAGCGACGGCATCTTGCCCTTTGCGATCGGAGCTGCCGCCGTGCTTCTGGCAGCGATCCCGATATTCATCGCGCGTCACGAGAGCCCCGTTCTGGAAGAGAAGCCGGAGCTGCATTTCATGCGCTACGTGTTCCTCGTCCCCACCGCGACAGCCGCCGTCTTCATCTTCGGCGCCGTCGAGGCAGGTGGCCTAGCCCTGTTTCCGATCTATGCCGTGCGCGCTTCCTTTACCGAATCGCAAGCGGCGCTGTTGCTGACAGTCATGGGAATCGGCAATGTGATCTTCCAGATTCCCGTCGGCTTGCTCTCCGACCGCATGAAGGACAAGCGGCCGCTTCTTGCTGCCATGGCTTTCATGGGCCTGATCGGCTCGCTCATGTTGCCGTTGCTCGTCCATAGCTGGGTCCTGATGGCCACCGTGCTGCTCTTCTGGGGCGGCTGCGTTGCTGGCCTCTATACGGTCGGCCTAAGCCACCTCGGCTCGCGGCTGACGGGTTCGGACCTCGCAGCAGCCAATGCGGCCTTCGTATTCTGCTACGCGGTCGGCACCGTTGCCGGCCCTCAGGTCATCGGCGCAGCTATCGACGTTGCCGGCAACAACGGCTTTGCCTGGGCGATCGCCGGATTCTTCGGCCTTTATGCCCTGCTTTCGGCCATAAGGCTGCTTTTCATCGGAAAGCGGGGTTGACTTTTCGGGCGGGATTCGTAGTTTCGCGCCAGAATTTGCCGTGGAGCCCATCCGGCCTGCCACGGCTTTCATTTTATTAAAGGCAGGACGACCATGGCCAAGGCTACCACAATCAAGATCAAGCTGCTGTCGACGGCCGACACCGGTTTCTTCTACGTCACGACGAAGAACAGCCGTACGATGACGGACAAGATGACGAAGACGAAGTACGACCCGATTGCTAAGAAGCACGTCGAGTTCAAGGAAACCAAGATCAAGTAATCACTTGATCTGATTTCTCTTCAAAAAAGGCGCGCGCCATCGGCTGCGCGCCTTTTTTGTTTGTCCAGGTAACGGGCAATCGCAGACGGCGAAAACAAAAACGCCGCCCTTCCCAAAATACGGGGAGGACGGCGCTTTCATGAAAGGGGGTCGACCGGCAGGCAACGCGGCACGAGGAACCGCTGATGTTGCATACCAGCCGACCGACCCCACGACCCAGGAGATGCGGCGGACCTGAGCATCATGGGGTATCTGCTGGCTCTCAAAGGAGCTTTTCTCTTATGAGCCGATAATTTGCGCGAAAATGAAAGAAAATCAACAAATTCTTAATGGTTAGATCTCTTAGGTTGATTTTATGGTTAAAAGTCCGATTTTGGGACAGACTGCATAACTTTTGCGTGCGTCTTTCCGGATAGACTAAGGCGAAATGCGGAAAGAACATGCATAGTATTACCTGAAGGTACTACTATCCTTTGCATGACCGGGATAATCTTTATCAACCTAAGCGTCACGCAAGATCTGAAAGATCCTCATTTTTATTTTTGACGACGGCGCTTCCGAGCGCGCCGAAAGATTAAAATGGACACCGGCCCGAGGTCCAGTACTTGGTTGTATTTTAAACGCCAGCATTGTGCCGGCGCATCCCAAGCTCGATATTTCTGTGGATCGCGGTCAGAGCGCCTTCAGCGACGACGCTATCAGGCCGCCGCCACGACGCGATTTCGACCGGAATTCTTGGCCTCGTAGAGAGCCAGATCGGCCTGCTTCATCAGATGGCCGGGCGTCAGGATGGCAGAGGTGCGCGTCGAGATTCCGAACGAGGCGGTCACGCTCAGTTCAGTCCCGCTCGATTTCAGAGTGAAGGGAGCGGACTCGATGACGCCACGCAATCTTTCGGCAACCGCGGAAGCAACCTCCGGAGAGGTGTCGGGCATCACAACGACGAACTCCTCGCCACCATAACGGCAGGCGAGATCGGCGCCGCGAACGGTCGAGCGGATACGGTTGGCGAATTCGCGAAGCACATCGTCGCCTGCGTCGTGGCCGTAGGTATCGTTGATCTGCTTGAACCGATCGATGTCGGCCATCAGCACCGACAGTGGCCGTCCTCTCGCCATCGAGCGATTGAAGAGCGTGCTGATGTGGTTGTCGAGATAGCGGCGATTGTTCAGGCCCGTCAGCGGATCCGTGATGGCAAGTTCGATCGTCTGCTGGACGCTGGCGCGTAGCCGGTCGTTGTAATGCTTGCGGCGCATCTGGGTCAGGCTACGCGCGACCAGTTCGTTCGGATCGACCGGGCGAACAATGTAGTCGTTGACCCCAAGCTCCAAGGCACGCACGACCATCTCGTCGTCGCCCTGTTCCGTGATGATCAGCAACGGCAGAAACCGGGTGCGTTCGAGCGACCGCAACTGAGAGCACAGGCGAAGCGGATCGTAATCGTCGATGTTGGAATTGACGATGACGAGATCGTACGGATTCTCGGAGGCTTCGAAGATTGCCGCCTGCGCATCCGACAAGGCAAACACGTGGGCAACAGGCTTCAGCGCCTTGACGATGCGCTCCTGGGAATTGGCGCGACCGTCGACCAGCAGGATCTGACCGCCCTCCTCGCCGCGTGTTTCCGCTCGCAGCAGTTCATCGATCCCCATGGTCTGCGCCGTGCGGGCGCGAACACGCAGTTCGTCGCTGAGCGTCTTCAGACGCAGGAGGCTTTTCACCCGGGCGATCAACTGCAGATCGTTGACGGGCTTCGTCAGGAAATCGTCGGCGCCGGCTCGCAGGCCTCGCACGCGATCGGCGGGCTGGTCGAGCGCCGTTACCATGACCACAGGGATGTGAGCCGTCTTCGGATTGGATTTGAGCCGTTCGCAAACCTCGAACCCATCCATTCCCGGCATCATGATATCGAGCAGGATCAGGTCGACCTGATTCTTCTCGCAGATCGCCAGCGCCTGATAACCATCGCCGGCCGTCATCACATCGAAATATTCGGCGATGAGGCGCGCTTCGAGAAGCTTCACATTCGCCGGAATGTCATCAACGACCAGGATGCGTGCAGTCATCAGCTCTTCCGATCCTTATGCATCACCCAGATAGGTCTTGATGGTCTCGATGAACTTCGGCACCGAGATCGGCTTCGAGACATAAGCCTCGCAGCCGCCCTGCCGGATCCTCTCCTCATCGCCCTTCATCGCGAAGGCGGTGACAGCGATCACGGGAATGACGTGCAATTCGTCATCTTCCTTGAGCCACTTGGTGACCTCAAGCCCGGAAACCTCTGGCAATTGGATGTCCATCAGGATGAGATCCGGACGATACTTGCGGGCGAGATCAAGGGCTTCCATGCCATTGCGTGTCTGAATTGTCGTGTAGCCGGACGCCTCGATGAGGTCGCGAAAGAGCTTCATGTTGAGCTCGTTATCCTCTACAATCATCACCTGTTTAGGCATGGCACGTCGTCCTAACGTCCGTTCTGGAGATCGTTCAGCGCATGCGAAGACATGCGAAGGCGCGGCTCCACGAAACCGATGGCTGCACGCTATCGGTATTTGGTTGAAAAATAGGTAACTTACCGCAAGAAATGCAGAGCAACTTCAAGCCTTCCAAGCAACATGCAGCCGATCCGCAGCAAACTGCCATCGCAGTTCTGGCTTGGCTCGCGAACGAGCAAGATCTTTTCGGCCGTTTTCTAGCCCTGACAGGCGTCGAGCCCTCCCAAGTCAGGCACGCCATCCACGATCCAGGCTTCCTCTCCGGAATGATGGATTTCCTGATGAACCACGAGCCGACCGCGATGGCCTTCTGCGAGGCCACCGGCACGCCGCCCGACGTTCTCAACGCCGCGTGGTTGCATTTTTCGCCACCCGGCCTGGGCTCCGGGGAGTATTGACGTTGCAAGTCGTTACGGATTTCTCGCATGTGCGGCTTCGCGATCGCCCACTGGTGGTTTGCGACATCGACGAGGTAGTTCTCGAGTTCCTTTCGCCGTTCACGGATTTCCTTCGCTCTCATAACTACGATCTGCTGCCGAGATCGTTCCGTCTCCACGGCAACATCGTTTCCCTGCTCGATGGCAGCGAGATGGACCGCGATTCGTTTTCGAGTTTCCAGGATGAGTTTTTCGCCAGCCAGAACCTTTGGCAGAAGCCGGCGGAACGGGCGATCGAAACGCTGCACGCGCTCGCCGAGGACGCCGATATCGTGTTCCTGACGGCGATGCCGCCGCGCCATCAGGGCATTCGGCGCGCTCTGCTTGATGAAATCGGCCTCGATTTCGCAATGATCGCCTCGGAAGAGGCCAAGGGTCCGATAGTCGCGAAGTTGCATGCGCGCCGTGCCCTGCCCGTCGCCTTCATCGATGACATCCAGAGAAACCTGCTTTCGGTCGCGGAGAATGTCCCAGAGTGCTTCCTGATAAGCATGATGGCGAACGCTGATTTCCGTCAGTTTGCACCTCCGCCGGTGGGCGCGATCGTCTCGGCTTCGGGATGGGATCAGGCCGGCCTTCTGATGAAGAAACACTTCGCGGGCGGCTGAAACCCCGATCGTGCGATCGCCGCATATATGCGTGAACAGGTTGATCGGTCTCTTGAGAACCCCGAGCGTAGCGGGTAATGTCGCAACGTTCAACCTTTGTTCTCGTTCCCCATGTCACCTGCTCCTGCCAAGACACCCGGCTTCTGTCGCGACTGCCTTGCCGAGCAGAAGGATGAAACACGCCGTTGCACAGCCTGCGGAAGTCCGCGCCTTGTGCGACACAAGGAACTTTATCAGCTGACCCTCGCCCATATCGACTGCGACGCCTTCTATGCGACCGTTGAGAAAAGGGACAATCCGGAGCTTGCCGACAAGCCTGTGATCATCGGTGGCGGCAAGCGCGGCGTGGTGTCGACCGCATGCTACATCGCGCGCATTCATGGCGTTCGTTCTGCCATGCCCATGTTCAAGGCCTTGGAAGCGTGTCCGCAAGCCGTGGTCATTCCGCCCAACATGGAGAAGTACGTCAAGGTCGGCCGCGAGGTGCGCGCCCTGATGCAGGAACTAACACCGCTCGTGCAGCCCCTCTCGATCGATGAGGCGTTTCTGGAGCTTGATGGCACCGAACGGCTCCACCAGGATCCGCCGGCCCGCACGCTTGCGAAGTTTGCCCGGCGGGTCGAGCGGGAACTTGGGATCAGCGTTTCGGTCGGACTGTCCTATTGCAAGTTCCTTGCCAAGGTTGCTTCCGACCTGCAGAAGCCCCGTGGCTTCTCCGTCATCGGGCGGGAAGAAGCGATCGAATTCCTCGCTCCGCGTCCTGTCACGACGATCTGGGGGGTCGGCAAAGCCTTCGCCGCGACCTTGGAGGCGGATGGAATCCGCACGATCGGGCAGTTGCAGACGATGGACGAAGGCGACCTGATGCGGCGCTATGGCAGCATGGGACAGCGGCTGGCAAGGCTCTCCCGAGGCATCGACGACCGCGACGTGCATCTGAACGAGGCCGCCAAGAGCGTTTCTTCGGAGACCACGTTCTTCGACGATATTTCGCGATATGACGATCTGGTACCGATCCTGCGGAGCCTGTCCGAGAAGGTGTCATGGCGTTTGAAGAAGGATGGGGTTGCCGGCAATACCGTCGTGCTGAAGATGAAGACCGCGGATTTCAAGTCCCGCACGCGCAACCGAAAGCTTGAGGACCCGACCCAACTTGCCGACAGGATCTTCCGCACCGGCATCGAACTCCTCGGGCGCGAGACGGATGGCACGAAATTCCGGCTGATCGGAATCGGCGTCACGGATCTCTGCGATCCGGCACGCGCCGACCCGCCTGATCTCGTCGACATCAACTCCGGCCGCCGGGCTGCAGCGGAAGCTGCGATGGACAAGCTTCGGGACAAATTCGGCAAAGGCACCGTCGAAACAGGCTACACCTTCAGCGGCAAGCGCGATCAACATTAGGTGAGCCGGCCTTTCCGATTGTCTATTTCAAGTTTTCCTTAAGCTTCGATCTCTACGCTTCTGCCGTCTAGTATTGCGTATTGGTTGAGTACAATGTTCTCGCGTTTTGTCTTCGGGCTCGGCTTGTTGTCGGCCACCGCACTCGTGCACCCGGCGCTGGCCGCAGATGCGCGCGCACTGCAAATCTTTGTTTCGAAAGACAAGCAATCGCTGACCGTCTACGACGGCGACGAGGTCATCGCGACCTCCAAGGTTTCGACCGGAAAACCGGGGCACACGACGCCAAGCGGGATCTTCTCCGTCATCGAGAAGCAGAAGTATCACGAATCGAACCTCTACTCGGCCGCGCCCATGCCCTACATGCAACGGCTGACCTGGTCGGGCATCGCCCTGCACGAATCCAATTCGGTGCCGCGCTATCCGGCATCGCACGGGTGCGTGCGCATGCCGGGCGCATTCGCCAAGCAGCTTTACAAGATGACCGGCATGGGTGTTCCTGTCGTCATCACCGATGCGGAGATCCGGCCGGAGCAGATCACGCACCCCACTCTTTTCCAGCCGGAAATGCCGGAACCGGCACCACTGCTTTCGGATGTCGTGCTTCGGCCGGCGATCGGCGACCAGCCGATCCAGGTTGCCATGAACGAAATCTCGATGCCGCGGCTGCAGCCGCAATCCATCATCGACCCTGCCAACGACGAACCGGTGCGGATACTGATAACCCGCCGCAGCCAACGCGACGACATCATCGACCTCCAAGACAACCTCGCATCGCTTGGCTTTGAAGTCGGCAAGGCGGACGGATTGCTTGGCCCGGCGACAGTTCAGGCAATCGGCGACTTCAAGGCTCAGCATCCGCTCGACCCTGCCAGCAACAAGTCACTTGTCAGTGACGCACTCTTTGAAGCGGTCGCGGCAGCGGCCGGCAAGGGAAAGCCGGCAAACGGGATCCTGCTCGTGCGGCGCGGCTTCAGGCCGGTGATGCAGGCGAATATTACGATTGACGATCCGACCCTGGCGCTCGGAACGCACTTCTTCACGGCCTACAACGTCGATGCCGATAGCGGCTCGGCTGATTGGCTGGGGGTCACGCTTGCCAACCCACTGACGAGCAAGACCATGAAACGGTTTGGGATCAGCAGGCTCGAAAGCTCGATCATCTCAGGCACGCCAATCGAGGACGCGCTGAGCCGGATAAGCATCCCGGAAGACACGCGCCGAAAGATCGGCGAAATGCTGGTGACCGGCTCAACGGTCACCATCTCCGACACGGGAATCGGCACCGAAACCGGAGAAGGCACCGATTTCATCACCGTTACCCGCGGCTGACGGTCAAACGAGCTCGACGTCGATGACGCCTGGCGCGGCGCGCAAGGCGGCGGCAATCTCAGGTGTTATCCGGTATTTCTGCGGCAGCTCGACCTCCACCTCGCGCTTTCCTTCCTCCTTGATGACGATGAAGGAGACGAGTCCATCTCCCCTCGCATTCAGGTGGGCGGCGACAGCGCGCAGCGGGCCGGAATCGCGGACGTAGACACGCAAGGCCTTCTGCATCTGGAGCGATTTCTCCTCCAGAGACTGGATCGTCTGGATGCGAAGACCGATGCCCTCAGGCCGTTCTTCCCCGGTCGCCGTGATCACGAACGATTTCCCAGCTTCCAGAACGTCCCTGTACTGATTGAGCATTTCAGAGAACAGGACGGCTTCGAACTGGCCTGACGAATCCGAGAAGACAATAATGCCCATCTTGTTGCCGGTCCGCGTCTTGCGCTCCTGCTTCGAGATGACGGTGCCTGCGAGGCGACCGTTGCTTGCGCCCTGTTTCACGGCACCGGAGAAATCGGCGAAGGTCTGCACCCGCATCTTCTGCAGGACCGAATTATAGGAATCCAGCGGATGCGCAGTCAGGTAGAAGCCGAGGACCTGGAATTCCTTGAGCAGCTTTTCCGAGGCAAGCCACGGCGAAAACGGTGGAAGCGAGATCTTTTCGGGGCCTGCCGACAGGGCGCTGCCGAAGATATCCGACTGGCCGCTCAGCTTGTTTTCCTGCGCACGCTGGGCGTAGCCCATGATGCGGTCGAGCCCGCCTGAAAGTTGCGCGCGGTCGATCTTGAAGCAATCGAAGGCGCCAGCGAAGATCAGGCTTTCTAGCACGCGGCGGTTTACCTGCTTCGGATCGATGCGCAGGCAAAAATCCTCAAGGCTCGCGAACGGCGTATCGCCGCGGATCTCGACGATATGATCGACCGCCGATTCGCCGACCCCCTTCAACGCCGCGAGCGCATAATAGATCCTGTTATCGCCGGTTTCGAAGTGGCGGAACGAGGTTTGCACCGATGGCGGGATCACCTCGATCTCGAGGCGCTTGGCGTCCTGGCGGAAGTCGTTGACCTTTTCGGTGTTCGACATATCGAGCGTCATCGACGCTGCGAGGAACTCGACCGGATAGTGCGCCTTCATGTAGGCAGTCTGATAGGAGACGATCGCGTAGGCGGCGGCGTGCGACTTGTTGAAGCCGTAGTTCGCGAACTTTGCCAAGAGTTCGAAGATGTTGTCGGCCTGCGGCTTCGAGACGCCGTTCTTCACGGCGCCGACGACGAAGCGTTCGCGCTGCTGGTCCATCTCCGCCTTGATCTTCTTACCCATGGCGCGGCGCAGAAGGTCGGCCTCGCCGAGCGAATAGCCCGACAGAACCTGGGCGATCTGCATGACCTGTTCCTGGTAGACGATAACGCCCTGCGTTTCCTTCAGCAGGTAATCGATCGTCGGATGGATAGACTCGACCTCCTCCTCACCATGCTTGCGGGCATTGTACGTCGGGATGTTCTCCATCGGGCCCGGACGATAGAGGGCCACGAGCGCGATGATGTCCTCGATGCAGTCCGGCTTCATGCCGATCAGCGCCTTGCGCATGCCCGCGCTTTCCACCTGGAACACGCCGACGGTTTCACCGCGCGAGAGCATCTCGTAGGTCAGCTTGTCGTCGAGCGGGATCGAGGCGAGGTCGACCTTGATGCCGCGCTTGGCGACAAAATCGACGGCGACCTTCAACGTGGTCAGGGTCTTCAGGCCGAGGAAGTCGAACTTGACAAGACCGGCCTGCTCGACCCACTTCATGTTGAACTGGGTGACCGGCATGTCGGAGCGCGGATCGCGGTACATCGGGACCAGCTTCGACAGCGGGCGGTCGCCGATGACGATACCGGCAGCGTGGGTCGAGGCGTGGCGGTAGAGACCTTCGATTTTCTGCGCGATATCGAGCAGGCGTGCGACGACGGGCTCCTTGTCGGCCTCCTCCTGCAGCTTCGGCTCTTCCTCGATCGCCTTCGACAGCGGCGTCGGGTTGGCCGGATTGTTCGGCACCAGCTTGCAGATCTTGTCGACCTGGCCGTACGGCATCTCCAGCACGCGGCCGACGTCGCGCAAGGCCGCACGCGCCTGCAACGAACCGAAGGTGATGATCTGCGCCACCTGTTCGCGGCCATACTTGCGCTGCACGTAGCGGATCACCTCTTCGCGGCGATCCTGGCAGAAGTCGATATCGAAGTCGGGCATCGAGACGCGTTCCGGATTGAGGAAGCGTTCGAAAAGCAGCGAGAAACGCAGCGGATCGACGTCAGTGATCGTCAGAGCGTAAGCGACCAGCGACCCTGCACCCGAGCCACGGCCCGGGCCGACGGGGATGTCATGCTGCTTTGCCCATTTGATGAAGTCCGCAACGATCAGGAAGTAGCCCGGGAACTTCATGCGCTCGATAACGCTGAGTTCGAATTCCAGGCGTTCGCGATAGTCCTTCTCCTCGTAGCCCGCCGACATGCCGAGCGTGGCAAGACGGCTGTCCAGCCCCTCCTCCGCCTGCCGGCGCAGTTCGAGTGCTTCTTCGCGCTCCGCTTCCTCGGGATCGGCCGTCGCGCCAGTGAACCGGGGCAGGATCGGCTTGCGCGTCTTCAGGATGAAGGAGCAGCGGCGGGCGATCTCGATGGTGTTTTCCAGCGCCTCCGGCAGATCCGCAAACAGCTTCGCCATTTCGGCGCGGCTTTTCAGATAGTGATCAGGCGTCAGGCGGAAGCGCGTATCATCCGAGACGATGGCGTTATGAGCGACAGCCATCAGGGCGTCGTGCGCGTCATAGTCCTCACGGGTCGGGAAAAAGGCTTCGTTGGTGGCAACCAGCGGCAGATCATGCTCATATGCGAGGCCGATGATCTTCTGCTCGTGGCGCTTGTCATAGGTGCCGTGGCGCTGCAGCTCGACATAGAGTCGATCGCTGAAATGGCGCTTCAGCACCATCAGACGCGCTTCGGCCTGCGCCGTGTGCCCGTCCTTGACCGCCATGTCGATCGGTCCGGTCGAGGCGCCGGTCAGGGCGATGAGGCCGTCCGTCCCGATCTCATCCAGCCATGAAGACCGAATGAGAATCGAGCCGTTTCCCTCGCCGCCCAGGTAAGCGCGGCTGACGAGATCCACGAGCCGCTCATAGCCCGCATCCGTGGCTGCCAAGAGCACGAGAGACGGGAACTTGACGAGCGCCTGCTGGCCACCGCGCCTTTCCGTCTCAAGCCCGTCTTCCATGTCGATCGAGACCTGGCAACCGATGATCGGCTGCAAGCCCTCGTCCATCGCCTTCTGTGAAAACTCGAGGGCGACGAAGAGATTGTTGGTGTCGGTGATGGCGATCGCCGGCTGGCTGTCGCCCGATGCCTTGTAGAGGATTTTCTTGAGCGGCAGCGCGCCCTCAAGCAGCGAGTAGGCCGAGTGGACCCGAAGGTGAACGAAGCCCGGCGTACCGCCGATGAAACCGCTTTCCGCGTCTTTCTCCGCACCCGCCATGACATGCCTTCCAATCACCTGAATCAATCAGGTCTATTCTCAGCATTGAGGGGTCGATGTCCAGACAAGGGATTGCGTTCGGACCGCATGGCAGCCATGCGGTCCCCTGAATTCTCACATTGCCATGCAGATCAGCGAGAAGCTGGCAACGAACATTGCGATGGAGGTGAATGCTGCGATATCACGGATCATGTCAGTCATTTGGCTCTCCTGTTCTCTTATGTTTATAATTTGTTCTCATATTGTTCTATTGTCAACAGGATTCCTTTCGGCTTGGCTGGCGGCACGGCAACGGGAGAAAAGCATGTTTAAATTTGCATTAACGGCAGCGCTGGCGCTTTCGGCGGCGTTTACCGCTCAAGCCGGACAGATCGATCCCTCGCGCATTGTCGATGCGGCGACCGGGGATTGGGACGGCGACGGCAAGCCGGATCTCGCGCTGCTCGTGGCGCCTGAGGACAGCGCCAGCGACGATCAGATTGGCATCTACATCTATCTTCGCGATAGCGACCATGAGCTGCTGCGGCTGTCCGTAAGTGCTCTCAACAAGATCTGGGGCAGCACGGCGCCGGATGGCGTCTTTGGACAGGAGCCCTCAATAAAGGCCGTCGGCAAGTCCTCGATTGCCATTCACTCCCAGAACAGTGCGATCGGGCGCGACCGCTGGGACCAGACGCTGACGCTCGCCTACCGCAACAAGCAGTTTGTCGTCGCCGGCTATACCTACAATCACTACGACACGCTCGACCCCGACGCGGGAGGCTCGTGCGACTACAATGCGCTCACGGGCAAGCTGCAGAAGGACGGCAAGGACGCCAAGGCCGAGGCGCGCGTCATACCGATCACAGACTGGAACGACGAGACCGGGCAATCCATCTGTGGCCAATAGGCACAGTTCTCTTTTTGTTCTTTACAAATACGCACTTTGCTGAGAGCTTCCGGAAGGGAGGCACCTCACCATGAACATAGCCGAATTGAACAGCTTTATCGTGGAAGCCAAGGCCGGCAGCTATGTCGGAGGCGGAACGACGTCGCCGGCCTGCAGGCAGGGGTCACACGACATCGGCTACCAGCGGGGCCGCTGGCGCTATCTCGACAGCTATTTCGGCGGCACGGATTTCGCCGGGCAGGAAGTGGTGTGGCTGGATGACGCGCCGGTCTGGGCGATGAACTACTTCGGGCGCATCGTCGAACGCTCGTTGATCGACGGCGAGCGGGCCGGCACCGTCATCAAGGCGGCATTGTCGAAAATGTATGCCGAGTACGGCTACTTCCTCGGCGGCATGGAGTTCGACCATCCGCTCGGCTTCTACGCCGATGAGAACACCGGTGACTGCCGCCATTTCAGCGGACGTGAAGTGATTGTCGTGAGCGAGCGCCGGGCCTACGAGCTCGATTACCGCGGCGGCCTCATTCACCCCTGATCAGAAATCGACGATTTTTCCGTCGGCGATCGTGACGCGGCGATCCATGCGTCCGGCGAGTTCGTGATTGTGGGTTGCGATCAATGCCGCCAGGCCTGATTGGCGCACCAGCGCCTCCAGCGCATCGAATACGTAGCTTGCGGTTTCGGGATCGAGGTTGCCGGTCGGCTCGTCCGCCAACAGCAGGCTCGGCGCATTCGCCACGGCGCGTGCGATCGCGACGCGCTGCTGCTCGCCACCGGACAGTTCGCCGGGGCGATGCGCGCCTCGGTGGCCAATGCGCATGTAATCGAGCAACTGGCCGGCACGCTCCCTGGCTTCCTTGCTCGGCAGGCCGGAGATCATCTGCGGCATCATGATGTTTTCGATCGCCGAGAACTCGGGCAGCAGGTGATGGAACTGGTAGACGAAACCGATCTCGCCGCGGCGGATGGCAGTGCGCTTGTCATCGGAAAGGCCGTCGCAGGGTACGCCGTTGATCGACACTTCGCCGCCATCAGGATGCTCCAGAAGACCTGCGACATGCAGAAGCGTCGACTTGCCGGTGCCCGATGGCGCGACGAGCGCGACGATTTCGCCGCTGTTCAGCGTGAAATCGGCGCCCTTGAGAATGGATAGCAGGGTCTCGCCCTGACCGTACTGGCGCTCGACGCCGGAAAGCTTGAGAACGGTATTCCGCTTCATGAAATGAGCATTCCTTATTCGTAGCGCAGGGCCTGCACGGGATCGAGCTTGGATGCTCGCCATGCTGGGAAGATCGTTGCGATGAAGGAGAGCGTCAGCGCCATGACGACGACGGATACCGTCTCGCCGAGCTCCATCTTTGCCGGCAGCTGGCTGAGGAAGTAGAGCTGCGGATCAAACAACACCGTGCCGGAGACCCAGGAGAAGAACTCGCGGATCTTCTCGATGTTGATGCAGACAATCACGCCGAGCAGGACGCCGGCAAGCGTTCCGACGATGCCGATCGCGGCACCCGTCATGAAGAAGATGCGCATGATCGCGCCTGACGTTGCGCCCATGGTGCGCAAGATCGCGATATCGCTGCCCTTGTCCTTCACCAGCATGATCAGGCCGGAGATGATGTTCAGCGCAGCGACAAGCACGATCAACGTCAGGATCATGAACATCACGTTGCGCTCGACCTGCAGCGCGGAGAAGAATGTCTGGTTGCGCTGGCGCCAGTCGGTTATCGCAATCTGCCGGCCGGCGGCTGCCTCCACCTTCGGACGCAGGCTGTCGATATCGTCAGGATTGTCCGCGAACAGCTCGATCGATTGAACCAAGCCATCCGCATTGAAGTAGAGCTGCGATTCCTCGAGCGGCATATAGATGATCGAGGCATCGTATTCCGACATGCCGATCTCGAATATGCCCGACACCTTGTAGGACTTGACCCGCGGGTTGACACCCATCGGCGTGATGTCACCCTCCGGTGAGATCAGCGTAATGTTGTCACCTGCCTGCAATCCGAGCTGGTCGGCCATACGGGAACCGATCAACACCCCCTGCCCGGCAGCGAAGCCGACGAGATCGCCGGACTTGATGTTGCTGGAGATCGTCTTGACCTTGTCGAGATCCTCGGCGCGGATACCGCGTACGAGGGCACCCGTGCCGGCGCCGCCCTGACCGGAAGCCAGCGTCTGGCCTTCGACGAGCGGCAGCGCGAGCTTGATGCCGGGGACCGCGCCAAGGCGATCCGTCAAAGCGGCGTAGTCGGTAAAGGGACCATCGATCGGCTGCACGATCATGTGACCGTTGATGCCGAGAATTCGCGAAATCAGCTCCGTGCGGAAGCCGTTCATGACAGCCATGACGATGATCAGCGTCGCGACGCCGAGCATGATGCCGATGAAGGAGAAGCCGGCGATCACGGAAATGAACGCCTCCTTGCGGCGGGCGCGCAGATAGCGCCACGCCACAAGTCTTTCAAAGGCGGAAAATGGCCGGCTGGCCGGCGCCGGGCCGGATGTGGAACCCCGCTGGCTCACCGTTGCATCTGCCATTTCGCCTCCGCTTTCTTAGCCTGCGAGCTTCTTGATCGCCGCGTCGATGGTCATCGTTTCGCGAGCGCCCGTCTTGCGGTCCTTGACTTCGACTTCGCCGCTCGCGACCGCACGCGGGCCGGCAATGATCTGGAGCGGGACGCCGATCAGGTCGGCGGTCGCAAACTTCGTTCCGGCGCGGTCGTCGGTATCGTCGTAAAGGACGTCCTTGCCGGCGTTCGACAGTGCCGCGTAGATCTTTTCGCAGGCAGCATCGCACGCCGCATCACCGGCCTTCATGTTGATCACGACCACATCGAACGGCGCAACGGACGCCGGCCAGATGATTCCATTCTCGTCATGCGATGCTTCGATGATGGCGGGAACAAGGCGGGTCGGACCGATACCGTAGGAACCCATGTGAACAACGTGTTCCTTGCCGTCAGGTCCCTGCACCTTCGCACCCATCGGCTCGGAGTATTTGGTGCCGAAGTAGAAGATGTGGCCGACTTCGATGCCGCGGGCCGAAAGGCGATCGCTCTCGGGAATGGCGTCGAATGCGGCTTCGTCGTGCATCTCCGAAGTCGCGGCATAAACCGATGTCCACTTGTCGAAGATCGCCTGCATACCGGCGACGTCGTCGAAATCGATATCGGCTGCCGGAATGTCGAAGTTCACGAAATCGCGGTGCGAGAACACTTCAGACTCGCCGGTGTCGGCGAGAATGATGAACTCGTGGCTATGATTGCCGCCGATCGGGCCGGTGTCGGCGCGCATCGGAATGGCGCGCAGACCGAGACGGTCGAACGTGCGAAGGTAGGCCGCGAACATCTTGTTATAGGAGTGAACGGCGTCTTCCTTGGTCAGATCGAAGGAGTAGGCATCCTTCATCAGGAATTCGCGCGAGCGCATCGTGCCGAAGCGCGGACGGATCTCGTCACGGAACTTCAGCTGGATGTGATAGAGATTGAGCGGCAGGCTCTTGTACGACTTTACGTAGGACCGGAAGATATCCGTGACCATTTCTTCGTTGGTCGGGCCGTACAGCATGGGACGGTCCTGGCGATCCTTGATGCGCAGCATTTCCTTGCCGTAAGCATCGTAACGACCGCTTTCCTGCCAGAGCTCGGCCGACTGCAGCGTCGGCATCGACAGCTCGATCGCGCCCGAGCGGTTCTGCTCTTCCCGGATAATGTTGTTGACCTTGTCGAGGACGCGTTTGCCGAGCGGCAGCCACGAATAGATGCCCTGCGACTGCTGCCGGATCATACCGGCACGCAGCATCAGCCGGTGGGAAACGATCTCCGCTTCCTTGGGGTTTTCCTTGAGGATGGGCATGAAATAGCGGGACAGACGCATGGCGAACTTCCGGAACAGTTGAGATGCCGCAGAATGCGGAATCGAAGGCGATCGTTAATATTGGCAGCGTTCATAGCCGCTTCGCGGAAGGAAGGAAACCCGCGACAGATACAAGCCACCTTCCGTACCAGCAAGTTCGGCCAACAAAATGGCACCATTGTAGAAAAGTACGTGATTATAATGGTTTGCAGGAAATCCTTATCAACAGAAAAAAAATGCTACACTGTAGCAAAAATGCAAAAAAACCTGATGACAAAGCCCAATCTTTGAGCTAGCTTTAGCCCACAAAACAGGCAGAGAGTTAATCTCCGTCAAATTCGCGGTCAAGTCTTGGGAGGATCAGATCTTAGGCGCGCTCGTCGCAGCCCCGGCAACGGTTACAGATCACGCGATACTTAAAACAAGGCTTTTAGCCTTGTTTTTTTTTGCTTTTTCGACAGCCCCGATATCCATCAGACGTAACGAAAGGCCGGCTTTCCGTTACGGAAGGCACATGCCTGACTTTCATGACAAGGGTATGACGAGTTCTGGGGACAAGTGCCCAAGCTTTGAGCAAGCGCCCTTATACGTTCGAGAAGGACGGGCCGATCTGCGGCAGAGCATCGAAGCCCCAGCCGAAGTAATTCGATGAGATATACCAGGCGGCGTAAATTACCGCCGAGACGATCGTGGTCAGCGAGAAGACGAAGAGCGGACGAAACTTGGTGGGCGCGCTAGGCACCGTCCCGAGCACGATATCGTTGTCTTCCGCCTGCGTGCGCAGACCGATCGGCAGGACGCCGAAAAGCGTAATCCACCAAACGATGAAATAGACGGCGAAGCCCTGGAGAAATGTCTGCAGCATTCGTTATCCCATACACCGTGCCATACGGTTTCTCTAGGCGCTTATAAGCCGTCGCGGTGGTCAATTCCAAGATAGCTCGTCCGTTTCAGCGAGCTTGGGTCACTCTGACGCAGCCGGCCTTAAACCTGCTCGAGTTCGATCAACGTTCCGAAGAAGTCCTTCGGATGCAGAAACAGCACCGGCTTGCCGTGAGCGCCAATCTTCGGATCACCGTTGCCGAGCACCCGGGCGCCAGACGCAACAAGCTGATCCCGTGCGGCAAGCAGGTCCACCACCTCGTAGCAGATGTGATGCATCCCGCCGGCCGGGCTCTTCTCAAGAAACGCGGTGATGGGTGAGCCCTCACCCAACGGCTCCAAGAGTTCGACCTTGGTGTTCGGAAGTTCGACAAACACCACGGTGACGCCATGCTCGGGCAGAGGCTGTGCGGCCGATACGACAGCGCCCAACGTATCGCGATAGGCAGCAGTGGCGGCGGCCAGATCCGGTACGGCGATCGCGATGTGGTTGACGCGGCCCAGCATCGTGGTCAGATCTTGTTGACGAAAACGGTGACGACGGGCTTCTTGCCCCAGATCTGGTTGGCAGCGGCACGCACCGCACGGCGGACCGATTCCTGAAGCAGATCGAGATCCTTTCGGCGCGCACGCGGGATGCTCTCCAGCGCGCCCACGGCGGCGTCATAGAGCGCATCCTCCATCTCGTCGCCTTCGTCGTCGTAGACAGGCAGACCGATAGCGACAAGATCGGGCTCTCCGACGATATCGAAGCGGCCGTCGATGATGACGTTGACCGCGACATGGCCGACATAGGAGAGCTTCTTGCGCTCGCCGATCCCCATCTCGTCGAAGTCGCCGATCAGCGCCCCATCCTTGTAGATTCGGCCGTGTGGCGCCTCGTCGATGACTTCGACGGGTCCCGGCGCCAGGCGAAGGACATCACCGTTGCGGACGCGCGGCACGATGCCGATGCCGGACTGCTCGGCAAGCTCCTTGTGCGCCGTGAGGTGCGCCGCCTCCCCGTGAACAGGCACGACGATCTTCGGCCGTGTCAGCTCGTACATCTTCTGCAGCTCGTTGCGCCGCGGATGTCCGGAGACGTGAACCAATGCCTCGCTATCCGTGATGATGTGGATGCCCTGCTCGATGAGGCCGTTCTTGATGTCTCCGATCGCCTTTTCATTGCCCGGGATAGCGCGGGAGGAGAAGACAACGATATCGCCTGCGGCGAGCGCAACGTTGCGCATCTCGTCGCGCGAGAGCTTGGCGAGTGCAGCGCGGGGCTCGCCCTGGCTTCCCGTCAAGATGACCACGACCTTGTCACGCGGGATATAGCCGTACTCGTCTTCCGAGATGAACGGCTTCACGCCTTCCAGAAGGCCGAGATCACGCGATACATCGACGACCCGCTTCAGCGAGCTTCCGAGCAGAAGCACCTCGCGGCCAGCAGCCTCGGCGGCCTCGGCAACCGTGCGGATACGGCCGACGTTGGACGAGAATGTCGTGACTGCCACGCGGCCTTCGGCATTCTCGATGATCTTGCGCAGGCTTTCCGAGACATCCTTCTCGGACGGCGAAACGCCGTCGCGAAGGGCATTGGTGGAATCGCACATCAGCGCAAGTACGCCCTCGTCGCCCAACTGGCGGAAGCGCGTCTCGTCGGTCAGTGGTCCAAGCGATGGCTCGTGATCGATCTTCCAATCGCCCGTGTGGATCACATTGCCCAGCGGCGTCCGGATCACCAGCGACATCGGCTCCGGTATGGAATGGTTGACCGCCACGCCTTCGACGCTGAAGGGGCCGGCGTTGACGGTGTCACCCGCCGTAAACAGCGTTACCGGGATTTCGCCGATCGCGGACTTCTCGAAGTTGCGCTTCGCCTCAAGCAGGCCGGCAGTAAAGGCGGAGGCGTAAACGGGAACATTGAGACCGGGCCACAGGTCCGCAAGCGCGCCGTAGTGGTCCTCATGCGCATGCGTAATGAAGATCGCCTTCAGACTCTTGCGCTCGCTGGCGAGATAACGAATGTCCGGCAGCACGAGGTCAACACCCGGCAGATCGGGGCCCGGGAAAGTAACGCCGCAGTCGACCATGATCCACTGGCGATGGTCCGGCGGGCCGTAGCCATAGAGGGCGAGGTTCATCCCGATCTCGCCTACGCCGCCCAACGGCAGAAATACCAGTTCGTCCTGCTTCGCCATATTATTCTTTTTTCCAATCAACCAAAGAAGACATCGCCGGCGGCGATCGTCATCATCCTGCCTGCCCCAGTATCGAGCTTCAACAGGCCATTATCATCAATTCCGACGAAGTGCCCGGAAATCGAACGATCCGGCAGGTTCACGGTTATCTTTTCGCCAATGCCGCAGGCGACCCCGCGCCAGTGTTCGGTGATCTCGCGCACGCCGCGGCCGCGGTCCCAGGCTTCCAATACTTCGGCCATCGATGCAAAAAGATGGGCGAAGACGTCTTCCGGAGAAGCGGAACTGCCCTGCTCGCGCAGGCAAGTCACCGGATACAGGGGATTTTCGGGCATGAAGGCGACGTTGATGCCGATGCCGATAACCAGCGCGTGCCGTCCGTCGGGAAGCGCTTCACCCTCGACGAGGATGCCGCAGGTCTTCTTGCGCCCGATCAGGATATCGTTGGGCCACTTTACTTCCAACGGCTCGGCAGTGTGCGGCAGAACCTGGCGCACCGCCTGATGCACAGCGACCGCAATCGCCAGCGGCAGTGAGCCAAGGCGCTCCATCGGCGCGGGATCGATAAGGAGAAGCGAGGCGTAGAGATTGCCCCGTTCCGAAACCCAGGGGCGTCCCCGGCGGCCGCGACCGCCGGTCTGCTTTTCCGCTGTCACCCAGAGGAGACCGCGGTCCCCTGCCCGAGCCCGGGCAAGGCATTCGCTATTGGTGGACGATGTTTCCGACAGAGCCTCGTGCCTGAAATCGTCAAGCGATATCCGGCGCCGTGCGTCGAAGCTCATCAGAAGAGTGTCGCCGCAGCAAGCTCGGCCGCACCACCGATCGGGCCGCCGATGAAGACATAGGCGAGAACCAGCAGGCCGGACACGCCGAAGACGAGACGCAGCGAACCCGATACCCGAGCGAACTCGCCGGTCGCTTCATCGAACCACATCAGCTTGATGACGCGCAGATAGTAGAACGCGCCAACGACCGAGGAAAGGATACCGATGATGGCAAGCGCATAGAGCTTGGCTTCGATGGCAGCGACGAAGACGAAGTACTTCGCGAAGAAGCCTGCCAGCGGCGGAATGCCCGCAAGCGAGAACATCAGGATCGTGAAGATGGTCGCCATGAACGGATTGGTGGTCGACAGGCCGGCAAGATCGCTGACGTTTTCAACGACGGTGCCGTCCTTGCGGCGCATCGACATGATGATCGCGAAGCCACCGAGCGTCATGATCATGTAGATGACCATGTAGAGCATGACACCGGAGACACCGGTCTGGTTGCCGGCGGCAAGACCGACCAGCGCGTAGCCCATGTGGCCGATCGACGAATAGGCCATCAGTCGCTTGATGTTCTTCTGGCCGATGGCAGCGAACGAGCCGAGCAGCATAGAGGCGATCGAGATGAAGACGACAACCTGCTGCCAGTCAGCCATGACAGGCTGGAATGCCGTGATGACGATGCGGGTCATCATCGCCATTGCGGCAACCTTCGGTGCGCTGGCAAGGAAAGCCGTTACCGGGGTCGGAGCACCTTCGTAAACGTCTGGCGTCCACATGTGGAACGGCACGGCCGAGATCTTGAAGGCAATACCGGCCAGGATGAAGACGAGACCGAAGATCAGGCCGAGCGAACGGGCGCCGTCAACCGTCAGGGCCTGCGCGATCGCAGCAAACTGCGTGTGACCAGTGAAGCCGTAAACGAGCGACATGCCGTAAAGCAGCATGCCCGACGACAGCGCGCCAAGCACGAAATACTTCAGGCCGGCTTCGGTGGACTTCGCGCTGTCGCGGTTGATCGCGGCAACGACGTAGATCGCGAGCGACTGAAGTTCGAGGCCGAGATACAGCGAGATGAGATCGTTGGCCGAAATCATCAGCAGGATACCGAGCGTGCAGAGCACGATCAGAACCGGGAACTCGAACTTGTCGAGCTGGTTTTCCTTCGCGAGACCGAGCGACATGAAGAGCGCCACGATCGAGCCGACCAGTGCCGTCACCTTCATGAAACGGCCGAAGCCGTCCGACAGGAAGACGCCGCCATAGGCAACGCCTTCGCTCGGAACGAATACCAGCCAGAAGGCGGCTGCCGCCAGGACGATTATCGCGAGAACGCTGACCGTACGGCCCGAACGTTCACCCGAGAAAACGCCGATCATCAGCAGCACCAAGGCGCCGACAGCAAGGATCAGTTCCGGAATGGAAAGATGCAGGCTTGCGAGAAGTGTTTCAGAGGTCATGTCCCAAAAGTCCCGTCATCATTTCATCGACAGCGCAACATCATGCGCTGCCTGGACTGCGGCCGTATAGCTATGGATCAGCTGATCAACCGACGCTGCGGTCACGTCGAAGACCGGAGCCGGATAGACGCCGAACAAGATCGTGAGCGCGATCAGCGGATAGAGGAGCAGCTGTTCACGCGGAGAAAGGTCGAGCAGCGCCTTGAGCTTTTCCTTCTCGAGCGCGCCGAAGATCACCCGGCGATAGAGCCAGAGCGCATAGGCAGCCGAGAGGATAACGCCGGTAGCGGCGAAGAGCGCGACCCAGCTGTTGACGCGGAAGACGCCAATGAGGGTCAGGAATTCGCCGATGAAGCCCGAGGTGCCTGGAAGGCCGACGTTCGCCATCGTGAAGACCATCATCGCGACGGCATACTTCGGCATGTTGTTCACCAGACCACCGTAGGCGGCAATCTCGCGGGTATGAGTGCGGTCATAAACCACGCCGACGCAAAGGAAGAGCGCGCCAGAGACGATACCGTGCGACAGCATCTGGAAGATCGAACCCTGCAGACCCTGAGCGTTCGCCGCGAAGACACCCATCGTCACGTAGCCCATGTGGGCGACCGAGGAGTAGGCGATCAGCTTCTTGATGTCGTCCTGCATCAACGCCACGAGCGACGTGTAGATGATGGCGATGACCGACATCGCGAAGACGAGCGGAGCGAAGAACTCCGAAGCTACCGGGAACATGCCGAGCGAGAAGCGGATCAGACCGTAGCCGCCGAGCTTCAGCAATACGCCAGCCAGGATGACGGAACCGGCCGTCGGTGCCTGAACGTGCGCATCGGGAAGCCAGGTGTGAACAGGCCACATCGGCATCTTCACCGCAAACGAGGCGAAGAAGGCAAGCCATAGCCAAGTCTGCATCTGCGGCGGGAACTTATAGGCGAGTAGCGCCTGGATATCCGTCGTGCCAGCCTGCCAGTACATTGCCATGATGGCGAGCAGCATGAGCACGGAGCCGAGCAGCGTGTAGAGGAAGAACTTGTAGCTTGCGTAGACGCGATCCTTGCCACCCCAGACGCCGATGATCAGGAACATCGGGATCAGGCCGGCTTCGAAGAACACGTAGAAGAGAACGATATCGAGCGAAACGAACACGCCGACCATCATCACTTCCAGGATCAGGAAGGCGATCATGTATTCCTTCAGGCGCTTCTCGACCGAGAACCAGCTCGCGAGCACGCAGAAGGGCATAAGGAAAGTCGAAAGGATCACGAACAGCATGGAGATGCCGTCGACGCCAAGATGGTAGCTGATCCCGGTGCCGAGCCAGCTGTGCTTCTCGATCATCTGGAAGCCCGGGTTCGCATTATCGAAACCGATCCAGATGAGCAGCGATACGACGAACGTGACCACGGTGGTGAGCAACGAGATGTTCAGCACATTGCGACGGCCGTTCGGACCGTTCTCGTTCATAAGCAGCAGGAGCACCACGCCGACGAACGGCAGGAAGGTGACCGTTGAAAGAATAGGCCAATCGGTCATCAGAAGGAACTCCCGAGCATCATCCAGGTAACAAGCGCGGCGATGCCGATCAGCATGGCGAACGCGTAGTGATAGAGGTAACCCGTCTGCAGACGGACAACGCGGTTGGTCACATCGACGACGCGAGCAGCGATGCCGTTCGGGCCATAGGTATCGATGACGCCGACGTCACCCTTCTTCCACAGGAAGCGGCCAAGCGCCTTTGCGGAGCGGACGAAGAGGAAGTCGTAGAGTTCGTCGAAGTACCACTTGTTGAGCAGGAACTGGTAGAGCACGCGGTGCTGCTGCGCCAGAACGCGCGGTGTCGAAGGCGACTTGATGTACATGTACCAGGCGGTCACGAAGCCGACGATCATCGCAATGAACGGGCTCAGAGCAACCAGGGCCGGAACGTGGTGGAAATGCTCCAGCAGTTCGTTGTGCTCCGAGGTGAAGAGCGCACCCTTCCAGAACTCGGCGTATTCCTCGCCGTAGAAGTGGCCTTCGAAGAACCAGCCTGCGAAGATTGCACCGATCGCCAGGAGGTAGAGCGGTACAAGCATGACCTGCGGCGATTCATGGACGTGGTGCATGACCTCATGCGAAGCACGCGGCTTGTTGAAGAAGGTCATGAACATCAGGCGCCAGGAATAGAAGCTCGTGAACAGTGCCGCGATAACCAGCATAGTGAAGGCAAAGCCTGCGACCGGCGAATGCGACGCGTAAGCCGCCTCGATGATGACGTCCTTCGAGAAGAAGCCTGCAAAGCCGAATGGCGTGAACGGAATGCCGACGCCGGTGATGGCGAGCGTGCCAATCAGCATCATGACGAAGGTCACCTTGATGTGCGGACGCAGACCACCCATGTGACGCATGTCCTGCTCACCATCGACGGCATGGATGACCGAGCCGGCGCAAAGGAAGAGCAGTGCCTTGAAGAAGGCGTGCGTGAAGAGGTGGAAGATCGCAGCGCCATACGCGCCGACGCCGAGTGCGACGAACATGTAGCCGAGCTGCGAACAGGTCGAGTAAGCGATAACACGCTTGATGTCGTTCTGTACGAGGCCGACGGTTGCTGCGAAGAAGGCGGTGATCGCACCGATGACGGTGACGACGACAAGCGCATCCGGCGACAGCTCGAACAGCGGCGACATGCGGGCGACGAGGAAGACGCCTGCCGTAACCATGGTTGCGGCATGGATGAGTGCCGAAACGGGCGTCGGGCCTTCCATGGCATCAGGCAGCCAGGTGTGAAGCAGGAACTGAGCAGACTTACCCATTGCGCCCATGAAGAGCAGCAGGCAGGCGCCGGTCAGCGCGTGCGCCTTGTCGAGGTGCATGCCGAAGAGGTTCAGAACGACTTCACTGCCCTCGCCGCCTTCATGCGCAAAGCCAGCGGCGTTGGCGAAGATGGTGTCGAAGTTGATGGCGCCGAAGAGGACGAAAACGCTCGAAATGCCGAGGATGAAGCCAAAGTCGCCAACGCGGTTGACAATGAAGGCCTTCATGGCAGCTGCGTTTGCCGACGGCTTCTTGAACCAGAAACCGATCAGCAGGTACGAGGCCAGACCAACGCCTTCCCAGCCGAAGAACATCTGGGCAAGGTTGTCGGACGTGATGAGCATCAGCATCGCGAAGGTGAAGAGCGACAGATAGGCGAAGAAGCGCGGGCGATGCGGATCATGATGCATGTATCCGATCGAATAGACGTGAACGAGCGTCGAGACCGAGTTGACGACGATCAGCATGACCGAGGTCAGCGTATCGATACGCAGAGCCCAGGAGACGTCGATGCCGCCGGACTGGATCCAGCGCAGCACTTCGACCTTGATCGGACCACCTTCGTGGTGGCCCATCCCGACGGTGATGAAAACGTACCACGACAGAACTGCCGCGATGATCATCAAACCTGTCGTGACGAATTCCGATGCCTTCGCGCCAATCGCGCGGCCGAAAAGGCCGGCGATGATGGCGCCGATCAGGGGAAGAAAGACGATAGCCTTATATAAAAACATAGCCTTATCAGCCCTTCATCATATTGACGTCTTCGACCGCGATCGAGCCGCGGTTACGGTAGAAGACGACGAGAATTGCGAGACCGATAGCCGCTTCAGCCGCAGCGACGGTCAGAATGAACAATGCGAAGACCTGGCCGACGATGTCGTTCAGGAACGACGAGAAGGCGACCATGTTGATGTTGACCGCAAGCAGAATGAGCTCGATCGACATCAGTATAACGATGATGTTCTTCCGGTTCAGGAAGATACCGAAGACGCCGAGCGTGAAGAGGATGGCGCTGACCGTCAGGTAATGGGAGAGTCCGATGACCATTGTGTGTGTTCCTTAAGCTCGCGCCTGCCTCAAACGCCCTGCCCCGGCTTCACCTTGACCACTTCGACGGCGGTCTTCGGGTTGCGGGCAACCTGATTGGCAATGTTCTGCCGCTTGATGTGCGTGCGATGCTTGAGCGTCAATACGATCGCCCCGATCATCGCGACCAGAAGCACCAGGCCGGCAATTTCGAAGAAGTAGACGTAATTGGTATAGAGGACATCGCCGAGTGCCGCCGTGTTGGTGCGCTCGGTCAGAGCCGGGATCGGCATTGCGACCGTCTTGGCAATCTCCGGCGAAATCACGCTGCCACCGACGACAACGATAAGCTCAGCCGCGAGGATCACCCCGATCAGCGCGCCGATCGGCGCATATTCGAGAACGCCGGCTCGCAGCTCCGTGAAGTCGATGTCGAGCATCATGACCACGAAGAGGAAGAGAACGGCCACAGCCCCGACATAAACGACCAGCAGGATCATCGCGAGGAATTCAGCGCCAAGCAGCAGGAACAGGCCCGCCGCATTGAAGAAAACCAGGATCAGGAAGAGAACCGAATGAACCGGGTTCTTCGACCAGATAACCATGAACGCCGACGCTATCGCGATAAAGGCGAAAAGATAGAAAAATAGAGCCTGCAGACCCATGTTGGTGCCTTTTTCATCTTCCCCCGGGCAGCCGGGAGTTTCCCTGCCCGATGAAGCTTCGCGCGGAACGCGCCGGCAAAGCCTCGGTGCATGTTGACCGGAAGCCGCGTCAGACGCGGCGTTCCGGCATTTCAATTGCGATCAACGGTACGGCGCGTCCAGCGCGATGTTGCGCGCGATTTCGCGCTCCCACCGGTCGCCGTTATCGAGGAGCCTCTGCTTGTCGAAGTAGAGCTCTTCGCGGGTTTCCGTCGCAAATTCGAAATTCGGGCCTTCGACGATCGCATCGACAGGGCATGCTTCCTGGCAAAAGCCGCAGTAGATGCACTTCACCATGTCGATGTCGTAACGAACCGTGCGGCGCGTACCATCGTTGCGGCGCGGGCCGGCTTCGATGGTGATCGCCTGTGCAGGACAGATGGCCTCGCACAGCTTGCAGGCGATGCAACGCTCTTCACCGTTGGGATAACGACGCAGTGCGTGTTCGCCGCGGAAGCGCGGGCTGACCGGTCCCTTTTCGAACGGGTAGTTGACCGTTGCCTTCTGCTTAAAAATGTACCGGAAGGTCAGCCAGAACGCACTGACGAATTCCTTCAGGAACAGCGAGCTGACGGCATTTGACAAGCCTGCCATTATTTAACTCCATTCGCCTGGCTGGTTAAGATGTAACCAGCGGCCGCAAGAACTACCGTGAAAACAACTGGCATCCAGAACCGGTAGATAAACCGAGTGTGCCTTGCAAGCACCTCCAAGTTCCATCCCGTTATCGGCATCTGCCAATCATCACCCAATTTTCCGCGCTGTTGCCGAAGCACGTTCGGCAAAGCAAAGATGTTTGCGGCAAATGCCAGAGCCAAACCAACGAGGCCACCTCCGACAGCTGCCGCAATCTGAAGCATCATGCCCAACCCGTCAGCTTCAGCACGAATGCAACGATAACGACCATGGCGAGCGACAGCGGAAGGAAGACCTTCCAGCCGAGGCGCATCAGCTGGTCATAGCGATAACGCGGCACGAATGCCTTGACCATCGCGAACATGAAGAACACCAGGCACGACTTCAGCATGAACCAGATGACGCCCGGGACCCAATTCAGGAACCATACGTCGACAGGCGGCAGCCAGCCCCCGAGGAACAGGATCGTCGTCAGCGAGCACATCAGAACGATCGCTGCGTATTCGCCGAGCATGAACATCATGTAGAGCGAGGAGCCGTATTCGACCATGAAGCCGGCAACCAGTTCCGATTCCGCTTCCGGAAGATCGAAGGGCGGACGGTTCGTTTCAGCGAGCGCCGAAATGAAGAAGATGATGAACATCGGGAACAGCGCCAGCCAATGCCAGTCGAGGAACGACGATGGCAGACCAAGGCGCGTGCCGAGGCCGGACTGCTGCGCGTGAACGATATCCGTGAGGTTCAGCGACCCTACGCAGAGCAGGACGGTCACGATGACGAAGCCGATGGAGACTTCGTAAGAAACCATCTGCGCGGCGGAACGAAGCGCACCGAGGAACGGATACTTCGAGTTCGAAGCCCAGCCGCCCATGATGATGCCGTACACTTCAAGCGACGAGATCGCGAAGATGTAGAGAATGCCGACGTTGATGTTGGCGATGACCCAGCCGTCCGCGAAGGGCACGACGGCCCAGGTGGAGAGAGCCAGAAGCACCGTTACCAGCGGGGCCAGAAGGAAGACCGCCTTGTTGGCGCCGGCCGGAATGATCGGCTCCTTGAAGACGAACTTCAAAAGGTCGGCGAAGGACTGGAAAAGACCCCACGGACCCACCACATTCGGACCACGACGCAACTGCACCGCTGCCCAGATCTTACGGTCGGCCAGCAGGATGTAGGCGATGAAGACGAGAAGGCAGACGAGGACGAGAAGCGACTGACCGACCATCAGGAGGCCGGGCAAGACATAAGTTGAAACAAACGATTCCATAGTCCCCTGCCCTTACTCTGCCGCGACTTTAAAGTTGTTGCGGGCCAATGCCGAGCACTCTGCCATTACGGCCGAAGCGCGCGCGATCGGGTTCGTCAAATAGAAGTCTTTGACCGGCGACGCAAACCCGGATTTGTTCATCTTGCCGGCTTTTTTCGCAACTGCGGCAATTTTGGCGCTGTCGCTTTCGGCGATCTCATCAAGTGCCGCGAAATGCGGGAATGCCGCATAGAGCTTGCCACGCAATTCGCCAAGCGAATCAAACGGAAGCTTCTTGCCTAGCACGTCGGAAAGAGCACGGATGATAGCCCAGTCTTCGCGGGCGTCGCCAGGCGCAAAGCCTGCACGGTTGCCCATCTGAACGCGGCCTTCGGTGTTGACCCAGGTGCCGGACTTTTCGGTGTAGGCGGCGGCCGGCAGGATGACGTCGGCATTGTGCGCGCCGTTGTCACCGTGCGATCCGATGTAGACTGTCAGCTTTGCCTTCTTGGCTGCGAAATCGAGTTCGTCAGCGCCAAGCAGGAAGAGCACGTCCATCGAGGCCAGCATGTCCGCCGCATTGACGCCCTTTGCGCCCGGCACGAAGCCGAGGTCGAGGCCGCCGACGCGCGACGCCGCCGTGTGCAGAACGGCAAAGCCGTTCCAGCCTTCGACAACCGCACCCACCGTGCCTGCGAGCTTTGCAGCACTTGCGAGAACGCCCGCGCCATCTGTGCGCGACAGGGCGCCCTGGCCGATAAGGATCATCGGCTTCTTGGCATCTGTCAGAACCTTTGCGAAGGCATGGTTGCCGTCGACGAGATCCTTCAGGGTATCCGGGCCAGCGCCGAGATATTCGTAGTCGTAGCGCAATTCGCCGGCTTCACCGATCACGCCGATCGGGAAGTTGCCACGACGCCAGCGCTTGCGGATGCGGGCGTTGAGGACGGCAGCTTCAAAGCGCGGGTTGGCGCCGATGATCAGCAGAGCGTCTGCCTGCTCGATACCTTCGATCGTCGGGTTGAAGACGTAGCTTGCGCGACCGAGCGACGGATCGAGTGCCGTCCCATCCTGACGACAGTCGAGGTTCTCGGAACCGAGCGACTTCACCAGCTCCGACAGAGCGTACATTTCTTCGACGGATGCGAGGTCGCCGGCAATCGCGCCGACCTTGTCGCCGCTCGTTGCCGAAACAGCGGCCTTGATGGCGCCGAAGGCTTCGCCCCAGGTCGCAGCCTGCAGACGGCCGTCCTTGCGGACGTACGGGCGGTCGAGACGCTGCGTCTTCAGGCCATCCCAGATGAAGCGGCTCTTGTCGGAGATCCACTCTTCGTTGATCTGGTCGTTGACGCGCGGCAGAACGCGCATGACTTCGCGGCCACGCGTGTCGACGCGGATGGCGGAGCCGAGCGCGTCCATGACGTCGATCGATTCGGTCTTGTTCAGTTCCCACGGGCGAGCCGTGAAGGCGAAGGGCTTCGAGGTCAGGGCGCCAACCGGGCAAAGGTCAACAACGTTGCCCTGCAGCTCCGAGGTCATCGCCTGCTCGAGGTATGTCGTGATCTCGGCATCCTCGCCGCGGCCGATCAGGCCGAGTTCGGAAATGCCGGCCACTTCGGTCGTAAAACGAACGCAACGCGTGCAGTGAATGCAGCGGTTCATGACCGTCTTGACGAGCGGTCCGATGTACTTGTCTTCGACGGCGCGCTTGTCTTCCTGATAGCGCGACGAGTCGATACCGAAAGCCATCGCCTGGTCCTGCAGGTCGCATTCGCCGCCCTGGTCGCAGATCGGGCAATCCAGCGGATGGTTGATCAGCAGGAATTCCATCACGCCTTCGCGGGCCTTCTTGACCATCGGCGTGTTGGTGAAAACCTCGGGCAGTTCGCCGTTCGGGCCGCCGCGGATATCGCGAACGCCCATGGCGCAAGATGCCTGCGGCTTCGGCGGGCCGCCCTTCACCTCAACGAGGCACATGCGGCAGTTGCCGGCAACCGAAAGGCGCTCATGGAAGCAGAAGCGCGGAACTTCAGCACCGGCTTCCTCGCACGCCTGCAGCAGCGTGAAATGATCCGGAACTTCGATCTCGTTGCCGTCAATCTTCAGTTTTGCCATCGTCACTCAGTCCTGTTTCCCGTTTGCCGGATGGCGGCAAACAAACCCACTTTGCAACAGTTTCGCTGCCAGGCCGGATTCTGTCCCGTTGGCATCGGTGTCGCTCAAATTCTCCGCTCACCCCGAGATCCGGGATCAGCTTTCGGCCTCTGCGGTTCCGGGCCCCTGCCCTTCACTGTTCAGCCTTGATCTTGCTCCGGCCTTCCGGCCGAAAAACTACTTCCGTTTGCGCCCCTTGGCAGCGAGCGCCTTTGCTTGCGCTACCCAGCCGTCACGAGCGATGCGACCATCAAAGCCAAGCTCGGCGTCGATGCGAGCCGCATCCTCTTCAGACCAGCCGGCGATGACGGAGAAGCTGCGAATACCCTTGGCATTCAGCACCTGCTCGATCTTCGGGCCGACGCCGGAAATCTGCTTCAGATCGTCAGCCTTGCGGGCGCGCGATGCGGACCTTGTAACCACGTCAGGCTTTACGACTGGTTGCTGAACCGGAACAACCGACAGCTTTACCTTGGAAGTCGCCTCGCTTGCGGGTGCCGGCCGAAGATTTTCCGGGCGGACTTCGACTTCGGGCTTGCTTTCGTCGGGTGGCGTCTCATCGAGAACCGCCGCGAGCTTGCTGGTTGCATCCAGCGCACCCTGCAGGGCACCGAGAAATGCGCCCGCCATCTGCGTCGAAAACCCGAAGCCGATCGCCGTGGCAGCAGCCATTGCGGCAGCTGGGTTCACCATGACAGGCGGCACCGGAAGCGCGCGGGCGCTTTCCAGCATCTCGGCGGCAAGACGGCCGAAGTCGGCCGAGAAATCAGCCGCCCCTTCCTTGTCCGTGCCGTCGGATGCCTTCGTCATCGCCCTTACTCTGCAGCCTCGAGAACCGCACCGTGATCCAGCGCGCTCGCCGTGTACTGGTCGATGCGTGCTTCGATTTCCGGACGGAAGTTACGGATCAGACCCTGCACTGGCCATGCGGCAGCATCGCCGAGCGCACAGATGGTGTGGCCTTCGATCTGCTTGGTGACCTGGAACAGCATGTCGATTTCGCGCTTCTGGGCGTTGCCCTTGGCCATGCGCTCCATGACGCGCCACATCCAGCCGGTACCTTCACGGCACGGCGTGCACTGGCCGCAGCTCTCGTGCTTGAAGAAGGCCGAGATACGAGCGATCGCCTTGATGACGTCGGTGGACTTGTCCATGACGATCGAAGCAGCCGTACCGAAGGAGGAGCCGACAGCGCGCAGGCCGTCGAAGTCCATCGGGCAGTCGATGATGTCCTTGGCCGGAACGATCGGGCAGGATGCGCCGCCCGGAATGACCGCCAGCAGGTTGTCCCAACCGCCGCGGATACCGCCGGCATGCTTGTCGACGAGCTCACGGAAGGTGATGCCCATTTCTTCTTCGACAGTGCATGGCTTGTTGACGTGACCGGACAGCATGAAAAGCTTGGTGCCGACATTGTTCGGACGGCCGAGCGAGGAGAACCAGCCGGCGCCGCGACGCAGGATGGTCGGAGCAACGGCAATCGACTCGACGTTGTTGACGGTCGTCGGGCAGCCGTAGAGACCCATGTTGGCCGGGAACGGTGGCTTCAGGCGCGGCTGGCCCTTCTTGCCTTCCAGGCTTTCGAGCAGCGCGGTTTCTTCGCCGCAGATATAGGCACCGGCACCGTGATGGACGTAGATGTCGATCGGGTAGCCGAGCTTGTTGCTCTTGCCCAGCAGGCCGTAGTCGTAGCACTCGTCGATCGCGGCCTGGAGGGCTTCGCGCTCGCGGATATACTCACCACGGACATAGATGTAGGCAGCGTTCGCACCCATGGCGAAGCTGGCGATCACGCAGCCTTCGATCAGCGTATGCGGATCGTGGCGCATGATATCGCGGTCCTTGCAGGTACCCGGCTCCGACTCGTCGGCATTGACGACGAGGTAGTGCGGGCGACCGTCGGATTCCTTCGGCATGAAGGACCACTTGAGACCGGTAGGGAAGCCTGCGCCGCCACGGCCGCGAAGACCGGAGGCCTTCATCTCGTTGATGATCCAGTCGCGCCCCTTCTCGAGGATCTGCTTGGTGCCGTCCCAGTGGCCGCGACTCATCGCGCCCTTCAGGGACTTGTCCTTGAGGCCGTAGATATTGGTAAAGATGCGGTCTTTATCTTGTAACATGCTTCACCTCTTACCGCGGCTTCTTACCGAAGACCTTGATATATTCCGCTTCACCGCCCTTGGCGAGCGCCTTGGCCTGCTTGATCCAGTCGTCGCGCTCGATGCGGCCCTTGAAATTCAGGTAGCCGTCGACCCATTCGCGCTCTGCCTTCTTCCAACCCGCGACCTGCGCGAAGGTGAAGATGCCGAGTTCATGGAGCGTGCCCTCGATCTTCGGACCGACGCCGGAGATCAGCTTCAGATCGTCGGGAGTGGCCGGCTTTTCGATGCCGGCAGGACGGTTCTTGTCGCTCAGCGAAGGCTTGCCGGCGTCAGTCGCAGGAGCGGCAACGGCCTGCTCTTCGACGGCCTTGACGTTCTTCGCAGCAGCCTTCGGCGCTGTCACAGGCGTCTTCAGCGCAGCATTGGTTTCAGCGTCGGTGCTCTTCGGACGCGCCGCTTCAGACGGGGGAACCGGAGCAGCGTCAACCTGGGCAGTTGCGGCTTCGGCAACGACCTTCTTGGCGGATGCCTTCTTCTTCGGTTCCTCGTCCGTCAGGGACGTCGGTCCACCCTCAGGCGAGGAGAAGTGACGATCGATCTGCGGGCCGGGCGTGATGCTCGCACCGTTGCCTGCATCAAACGTGTCAATGATCTCTTCGAGACGCTCAGGCGTCAGGTCTTCGTAGGTGTCCTTGCCGATCATGACCATGGGCGCGTTGACGCACGCCCCAAGACATTCGACTTCTTCCCACGACAGCGTGCCTTCAGCGTTCCGCTCGAAGGGATGATGATGGATCTTGCTCTTGCAGACCGCCATCAGGTTTTCCGAGCCACGCAGCATGCAAGGCGTCGTGCCGCACACCTGGATGTGGGCGCGCGTGCCGACCGGGCCGAGCTGGAACTGCGTGTAGAAGGTCGCAACTTCGAGAACACGGATGTAGGCCATGTCGAGCATGTCGGCGATCTTTTCGATCGCGGCTCGGGTGACCCAACCGTCCTGTTCCTGCGCACGCATCAACAGCGGGATGACCGCGGATTGCTGACGGCCTTCGGGATATTTCTGGATCGTCTTATCCGCCCAGGCTGCGTTCTCGTCATTGAAGGCGAACGCGGCTGGCTGGAATTGATCTTCGGCTAATCGACGAACGGACATTCTTCCTCACGCCTTGTCAGTTTATGGTCCCGCACTGCGATGCCGTCAGAGACTTCATCTCGCATGCGTAGGCCGACTGGTCTTTTTGCAAAAACACAACGAACTTGCCGCCGTTCGGAACGGCGGCCTTGATTTCATAGCCCTTGGACAAGAGCTCACCCATGGAAGCCTTTGATGCCGGCGGCTGCACCTCGTCCTGACCCAATTTAGGGCCCATTCCGCCAACTTCCTGAGCGAAGGCTCCGGAAGCAGCAAAAAGGACGAGAGCGGCGAGCGGCAACAGCTTCATTAGCGGTCCACCTCACCGAACACGATGTCGAGCGAACCGAGCACGGCCGTAACGTCAGCTAGCATGTGCCCCTTGCAGAGGAAGTCCATCGCCTGCAGGTGGGCATAGCCCGGGGCGCGGATCTTGCAACGGTAGGGCTTGTTGCTGCCATCGGCGACGACGTAGACGCCGAATTCGCCCTTCGGCGCTTCGACAGCTGCATAAACTTCGCCGGCGGGAACGTGGTAGCCTTCGGTGTAGAGCTTGAAGTGGTGGATCAGCGCTTCCATCGAACGCTTCATCTCGCCACGCTTCGGCGGAACAACCTTGCCGTCGATCGACGAGACCGGGCCCGTCTTGGCGCTGCCCATCAGGCGCTCGACGCACTGCTTCATGATGCGGACCGACTGGCGCATCTCGATCATGCGGATCAGGTAGCGGTCGTAGCAGTCGCCGTTCTTGCCGATCGGAATATCGAATTCCATATCGTTGTAGCACTCGTAGGGCTGCGAGCGACGCAGATCCCAGGCAGCACCCGAACCGCGAACCATGACGCCCGAGAAGCCCCAGGACCACGCATCTTCCAGCGATACGACGCCGATATCGACGTTACGCTGCTTGAAGATGCGGTTGTCGGTCAGGAGACCTTCGATATCGTCGAGGATCTTGAGGAACGGGTCGCACCACTTGCCGATATCCTCGACCAGTTCCGGCGGGATGTCCTGGTGGACGCCGCCCGGACGGAAGTAGGCAGAGTGCATACGGGCGCCACAGGCGCGCTCGTAGAACACCATCAGCTTTTCACGCTCCTCGAAGCCCCAGACCGGCGGTGTCATCGCGCCGACGTCCATGGCCTGTGTCGTCACGTTCATGATGTGCGACAGAATTCGGCCAATTTCGGAGTACAGAACTCGAATCAGCTGACCGCGAATCGGAATTTCGAGCTTCAGCATCTTTTCGACGGCGAGCGCGAAAGCGTGTTCCTGGTTCATCGGCGCGACGTAGTCGAGGCGATCGAAATAAGGAACGGCCTGAAGATAGGTCTTCGTTTCGATCAGCTTTTCGGTGCCGCGGTGCAGCAGGCCGATATGCGGATCGACGCGTTCGATGATTTCGCCATCGAGTTCGAGCACGAGACGCAGAACGCCGTGCGCGGACGGATGCTCCGGCCCGAAGTTGATCGTAAAGTTGCGAACGTTATGTTCAGTCATAGCGACGCGCTCCGCGCTGGCAATTGGCATGAGACGGCGAACAGAGAGGCTTCAAGAAATCCGAGCCTCATCTTCACTTCGCAGCCTTCTCGTCTCCCGGCAGCACGTAGTCGGTGCCTTCCCATGGGGACGTGAAATCGAAATTGCGGAATTCCTGCTTCAGTTCAACGGGTTCGTAGACGACGCGCTTGGCAGCATCGTCATAACGCACTTCGACGTAACCGGTTGTCGGGAAATCCTTGCGGAGCGGGTGACCTTCAAAGCCATAGTCCGTCAGCAGGCGACGCAGGTCGGCGTGACCGGAGAACGGAATGCCGTACATGTCCCAGGCTTCGCGCTCGAACCACTCGGCACCCTTGTAGACCGCAGTCGCCGATGGAACCGACTCGCCGTCAGCCACGGCCACCTTCACGCGGATGCGCAGGTTCTGCTTCGGCGACAGGAGATGATAGACGACATCGAAACGCTTTTCGCGCTGCGGCCAGTCGACGCCGCAGATGTCGATCATGCTGATAAAGCCGCAACGTGCGTCGTCGCGCAGGAACGTCAGCAGCGCCAGAATCGTTTCCGGCGTAGCGGTTACGTTCAGCTCGTCGTAGCTGATGGATGCATCGAGAAAGAGATCGCCGCGCATCTCACGGAGATACGAGGACAGTTCGCTCAAGGCTTCACTCATGACAGTCCTCCGCCCTTAGCGCTCGATCGTTCCGGTTCGACGGATCTTCTTCTGCAGAAGCAGCACCCCGTAGAGCAGCGCTTCTGCCGTGGGGGGACAGCCCGGCACGTAGATATCGACAGGAACGACACGGTCGCAACCACGCACGACCGAATAGGAATAGTGATAGTAGCCGCCGCCGTTTGCGCAGGAGCCCATCGAAATGACGTAACGCGGCTCAGGCATCTGGTCGTAGACCTTGCGGAGCGCAGGCGCCATCTTGTTGGTCAGCGTGCCGGCAACGATCATGACGTCGGACTGGCGCGGCGAAGCGCGCGGAGCAACACCGAAGCGCTCCATGTCGTAACGCGGACCGGAGACCTGCATCAGGCCCTCAACGGCGCAGCAGGCAAGACCGAACTGCATCCACATCAGCGAACCCGTACGCGCCCAGGTGATCAGGTCGCGCGTGGACGTAACGAGAAAGCCCTTGTCGGCCAACTCGTCGTTGATCTCGCCGAAGAATGCACTGTCGCTGCCGATGGGCTTGCCCGTTGCCGGATCGATGATGCCCTTCGGGTGCGGCGCAACGAGCGCCTTGTCGCTTTGGGCTACTCCCATTCCAGGGCTCCCTTTTTCCATTCATAGATAAAGCCGATGGTCAGCACGCCAAGGAAGACCATCATGGACCAGAAGCCGAACCAACCGATCGCGCCGAAAGAAACGGCCCACGGGAACAGGAAGGCGACCTCGAGGTCGAAGATGATGAAGAGGATCGACACCAGATAGAAGCGGATATCGAACTTCATGCGGGCGTCGTCGAATGCGTTGAAGCCGCACTCGAAGGCCGACAGCTTTTCCGAATCAGGCGCCTTGTAGGCAACGGCGAACGGCGCAATGAGCAGCGACAGGCCGATTACAAGGGCGATACCAATGAAAATAGCGATCGGAATATAGGAACTGAGCAGTCCAGTCATCAGGTTCTTCCCTGCTTGCGGGCTGCGCCGGGAGGCGCAAGTGGGCAATTGCCCGGCAAGCGAACGTGCGTTGCAACAGAGCCGTGGTTAGCGCAGCCAGCGCCACGGCGCAAGACTTTTAGAGCACCAATTCGACTGTCGAGCCGCGACATTATCAAGCAGATGCAATGATGTCGCGACAAATCCACACAAGTTGATTCCGACTGCATGCCAGCCCATCGGATAATGCATGGCTCGCGGTAAATCGCAAAGACCGAGCCGGCCAGAAACAGCGCAAACGCGCATCGCAAAAACGACATAACGCAAAGAGGAGGAGAAGAAGAAATGGCGCGAGTGACGGGGCTCGAACCCGCGACCTCCGGCGTGACAGGCCGGCACTCTAACCGACTGAGCTACACCCGCGCACTATGGACAGAAGGACCGGATCAAGCACCTTGCAGTGCCTATCTTGAAATGGCGCGAGTGACGGGGCTCGAACCCGCGACCTCCGGCGTGACAGGCCGGCACTCTAACCGACTGAGCTACACCCGCATTCTTTTCAAGCGATCCGGAAGCTTTCGCGTCCGGGTCAAAGCAGCGTTGCCGCTTCGATGAGCGGCTAACTAAGGGGTTCGCATTTCAGTGTCAAGCAGCTTCGGAGACAAAACGATGACAGTGTGCGAATTGTTTTTGGAGAACGTGAATCCATGGGCAAAATCAGGGCATTAATAACAACGTCCTTATAGAGACCTATGGAGCACCATTGTACCAAGCGGCCTCCCCTCGCCCATTCAAGTGTTTTCCACAACATGAAAAGCCCGGATAAAGGCATCGCGGGCGGGCCTGCGAAAAAAATCAAAAAATCTTCACAAACACTCTTGCGGTTTTTCCGCGATCCGCATAGATCACAGCCACCGACGCGGCGGACATGATCCGCACAGCGAGCGGGCGATTAGCTCAGTTGGTAGAGCGCCTCGTTTACACCGAGGATGTCGGGAGTTCGAGTCTCTCATCGCCCACCACTCTTTTCCCTTCGCAAACTTGAATGCTCTGAACCGCTAAGAGGCTTTCTCGGATGATTCCGCAATAGAATTGCATTCTTTGCCGCTATCCGCGCGCTCACGCGCGATATCTTGAACGTTGGAAGGGTAGCCAAGCGCCAGACCGCCTCGCTATATGCTCGGGAGCGCTCGTCGCTTCGAGCCCCGATCGAAACAGCAGAGATTAGAACATGAAGACACGCGAAGAACGGCAGGCGCAGCGTGCGGCCATGCCGCGCACGACACTCGCCGCTCACCATATGGAGAATGCCAGGCTTCTGCCGGATCGCGGCGAACTGCTTTATCGCATTCCGAACGGCGGTATCGGCGTCGAGGTCGGTGCGGCTTTCGGCGAGTATACCGCGGAGATTCTGGAGAAGAATCGTCCGTCGCAGCTCTATCTCATCGATCCCTGGAGCATGGATCGATACAGCTCCGGCCTCGATCGCATCCACACGCAATTCAAGAGCGAGATCGAGCGTGGCCAGTTGCATCTGATGCAGGGCACGTCGCTTGAAAAGCTCTCCGAGTTCGAGGACGGATTTCTCGACTGGGCCTATATCGACACGGATCATTCGTTCGAGCTGACCTGGCAGGAGCTGCTGATCTGCGAGAAGAAGGTCAAGCGCACCGGCCGGATCGCCGGGCACGACTTCTGCACGGGCAATACGGTAAAGCCCATCGTTTACGGCGTCGTCGAAGCTGTCACCAAGTTCTGCAAGGACTATGGCTGGCAGTTCGAGTTTCTGACCGTCGAATCACACGCCCACTTTTCCTACTGCCTGAAGCGGCTCTGAGCGACTTCAGGTCTTTCCCGCATATTCGTCGTCACTGACCTGCTCCATCCAATCGGCGGCCTTGCCGTCAAGTGCCTCGTGGATCGCGATATGGGTCATGGCGGTGTCGGGCGCGGCGCCGTGCCAGTGTTTTTCGTCAGGCGCAAACCAGACGGTATCACCGGCACGGATTTCGCGAATCGGCCCGCCGGCGGTTTGCGCCAGGCCCTTGCCTGAGGTGACGATCAGGGTTTGGCCGAGCGGATGGGTATGCCAGGCGGTTCTGGCGCCCGCCTCGAAGGTAACGCTGACCGCCCTCACCCGCGCCGGATCCGGCGCCTCCATCAATGGATCCTGGCGAACCGAGCCGGTGAAATACTCCGCCGGCGCCTTCATCGAGGGTCGTGACCCGCAGGGTTTGATGTCCATCCGATTCCCTTTCGACTATCGCAAGCATCCCGGTCGATCGTAGGCCAAACACTGATTTCATCCAAGCGCTCGGTTGAAATCGTCACGCAGTTCACCGTATGTCACCTTCCGGCGACAATACGATCCAGGAAACGGCGACTTAACGCGCGCTGCGCTCTATCTCCGTTGCGGGTGCTTGCCCGTTGCCTGAGCCACTGCTAGTGCCGAGGGCATTCGTTACGCGGAGGATTTTCCATGAAACAGCATTCTTTCGGCCACCTGCCCCATACGGTCACCAATATCGGCTTTGGCGCCTGGCAAATTGGCGGCGCCTGGGGCGACATCAGCGAAGCCGATGGCCGCGACGCCTTGAACGCTGCACTCGATGCCGGCATCACCTTTATCGACACGGCCGACGTCTACGGCGACGGTCGCTCCGAGAAAATCATTGCGGATGTTCTCGCCAGCCGCAGCGGCGAGAAACCAATGGTCGCGACAAAGGCCGGGCGTCGGCTCGATCCTCATGTGGCCGAGGGCTACACGAAGGCCAATCTCGAGGCTTTCATTGATCGCAGCCTGAAGAACCTGCGCGCTGACAGCCTCGACCTCGTGCAACTGCACTGCCCGCCGACCGAGGTTCTCTACCGCCCCGAAGTGTTCGAAGGCCTGAACGAGCTGCAGAAGGCCGGCAAGATCATGGGCTACGGGGTCAGCGTCGAGAAGGTCGAGGAAGCGCTGAAAGCCATCGAATATCCGGGTGTCGTCAGCATCCAGATCATCTACAACATCTTCCGCCAGCGGCCGGATCACCTGTTCTTCCAGGAAGCGCGCCGGAAAAATATCGCCGTGATCGCCCGCGTGCCGCTCGCAAGCGGGCTGCTCTCAGGCAAGATCACGCGCGAGACGACATTTGCGAGCGACGACCATCGCAATTTCAATCGCCATGGCGAGGCCTTCGACGTCGGCGAGACATTTGCGGGCGTGCCGCTCGAGGTTGGCCTGCAGGCGGTCGAGGAAGTACGGAAGCTCGTTCCAGCGGGCGCAACCATGGCCGCTTTCGCGCTGCGCTGGATCCTGATGAGCGATGCCGTCACCGTGGTCATTCCCGGGGCGCGCAACGCAGAACAGGCGCGCGCCAACGCAGCCGCAGCAAGCCTTGCGCCGCTCTCGCACGACGTCATGGACGCCACAAGGGAGATCTACGAAAGGCTCGTTGCCCCCTACGTCCACCAGCGCTGGTAAGAGCAAGCAATAACAAAAAATGGCCGGGCATAGACCCGGCCATTCTTTTCACGACTCAGCCGATTTCAGTTCGTGCCGACGAGGTCGACCGGGAAGAACAGGGTTTCGCCCGAGGAATCATCCACGCCGTCATTGTCGGTGACCGCGTATGGTTTGCCTGAGGCATCGAAAGCAAAGCCTTCGAGCTTGTCGAGAACATAGCCATTGGTGGCTGCCTTCAGCTCCGCAAGGAAGTCGTGTGCTTCGATCTTCTTCACGACCGGCAGCTCGCCGCCGAGCTTGGCGGGCTTCAGATCGGATATCGCGACCTTGTAGAGCTTCTTCAGCTTGGCTGCGTCACCAACGAGATTGTCGCGCTCGATGATGTAGACGCTGTCGCCGTGAGCGGAGATTTCGGAAAGACCGACCCAGCCGGATTCGGACTTGTCCAGCGGATAGCGGACCGCGCCCCACTCCTTGCTCTTCGGATTGTAGGAGACGAGCTTGACGAAACCCTTATCGTCATCTTTCCACTCGCGCTGAACGGCCATCCAGAGCGTCGCATCATCGCCCGAGCCGACGATCGTCACACCTTCGAAACCGTAGCGGATTTCGTTGGCGATCAGTTCCTTGGGAAGAGCGATTTCTTCCTTGATCTCACCCTTCGGGTTCACGTGATACAGCGCGTGCGGAACAAGCTTCTCGCTGTTACCTTCCGAGGCCAGCCAGAACCAGCCCTTCGCGTCGACGGCGATACCTTCGATATCCAGCTTCTGCGCCGGCTGGCCATCCCGCTTTACGGTCAGCGTTTCAGTAATCACCGCCGGCTTTTTGGAAGCATCGATCGTGTGGATCGTCGGCTGCATGCCGAGAACGCTGTCGCTGACGGCGAACAGCTGACCCGGCTTTTCCGGGACCGCAGCAAGGCCCGACAATGCGGCAAAGCCGACTGGATTGCCGTCCTTCTCGGCGGCAACGATCTGCGGATAAGCCATTTCGCCTTCGCCAAGCTGATAAAGCATCACATGAGACCGCGGACCGCCATCCTTGCCGAGATCGACTTCGTTGGCCGTCGCGAGAAGTTTGCGGAACGGCACGGCGACCGCGCCCTCTGGTGAAACGCCGGACGGAAGGATCTGGAGGAGCTGAGGTTCAGCACCGGTATCCTTGTAGACCCCAACGACGGAGGCGCGTTCGGCGAGCAGGAATATGTATCGCTGTCCATCGATCGTTGCGACTTCCAGGCCCTCGGGCTCGACGCCCTTGGCGCCAGAGCGCTTGTCCGGATAGTGGCCAGTATTGGCAACCGCACGCTCGAAGGAAGCGCCCGATTCGTAGAGCACCTTGCCGGTCTTGTCGAAGATCGTGAAGCCGCGCGAACCACCCTGGTAGTCACCCTCATTGGCAACAACAAGACGGTCATTGTCGAGCCACTTCACCGCGTCCGGCTCGCGCGGGATGCCCTTGAGTTCGCCTGTGAACTTCAGTGCGCCATCGCGCTTGGTATCAATGCCGGCTAGATCGACGCTGCCGGCGGAGAAGTGTCCCTTCACCGCCGCGGTCGCCGCGTCGATGATCACGATCTCGTTGTTTTCCTGCAGCGTCAGGGCGATTTCGTTCTGATCGTTGAAGGAAACGAATTCCGGCTCCGGATCCTCCGGCGCGATGCCTGCAAGGCCGGTCAGCGTCACGTGCTTGATCGAACCGCAATCAACCGCGCCGTTTTTGACCTGGAATACCACCAGGTCGCCTGCCGGCATCTGCGGGATCTTGCCGTCGGTGACATCCTCGTCACGCTCGTTTTCGATCGCGATCGCGCCCAGCGTCTTGTCCTTGTTGAGCGCGATCGAATCCGGCTGCCCCCCGAGGTCGCAGGTGTTCTCGATTTTCTTGGTGGCGACGTCGACGATCGCGAGGCGGCCCGACGGCTTCACCTTGCTCTCCGACGTGTTCACGGCAACCAGCGCCTTGCCGGCGGCTGATGTCACCGATGTCGGCTCCCCGTCCATCATCAGCGCGCCCCCGGCCTTCGGCGCCTTGATGTCGGAAATGTCGATGAATCCGATCGCACCGAGCGGGCTGTCGCTGTAGATCAGCGTCATGCCATCATCAGTGGCCGTGATGATTTCGGCCGACGTGGCCGAAAGCTTGTCCTTTCCCTCGGGCAGGTTGGATGCCACCGGAAAGGTTGCGATGCGGTTGAAAACAGGCTCCGCAGCGGCCGGAAACGCGGCCGTCGTCAGAAGCGCTGCAACGAGCACTGTCTTGCGCGATAGAGTTGTCATGAAATCCCCCATGAATTCAAACAAGGGGGTTTTGCGGGACGGGCATGACACCGGAATGACACCGGTGTCATATTCTGACGGCCTCAGGTGGCTCCCTGCTCCTTCTTCATTTCGTTTCGCATGATGAAGAGAGATGCACCGAGAATCAGCAACGCGCCGAGCCAGAGATAGCCGCTCGGGGCATAGCCGAAGACAAGCCAGCCGGCGAAGACGTTGAGCGGCAGCTTCAGGTCGTCGAACGGCTGAACATAGGCGGCATCGGCGGTCGTGTAGGCAAGCGTCAGGAAATACTGAGCCATCACGGTCGACACGCCGGCTGCGACGAGCAGGAAGAGAACCGAGCCGGTCGGCACAGTGAAGCCCGCAGCAAGCGCCACGGCGCCATTGAAGGGTGTCAGCAGCGCAAGCAGCCAGACGGTGATGGTTTCTGGCCGTTCGACGCCGGTCAGGCTTTTGGTGATCAGCGATGACGCGCCCCACAGAAGCGCCGACAGGATCGGCAGCAGGGCCGCCCACGTAAAGCTGTCCGACCACGGCTGCAGGATGATCATCGCGCCGACAAAGCCGACGCCGGTGGCGGCCCAGCGCGATACGCCCACATACTCGCCGAGAAAGATGCGGGCCCCCATGATGATGAAGAACGGCGAGGTCATCACCAGCGCGATGGCCTGCCAGATCGGCACCGACGCTAGGCCGGCGACCCAGGTCATCACGCCAGCGGCGGCAAACGCGACACGGACGATGTGGCGCCAGGGGTAACTCGTTCGCATTGCCCGTAGTCCGGCGCGGCGAAGGAATGGCAAGGAGAAGACCAGCGCGAAGGCATATTGCCAGAAGGCGGTTGCGGCCGATGGAAAGCCGAGCTTCATCGTCAGCCACTGCGTGACGACGTTGAGGATCGAGAAGGCGATGCCGGCGGCGATCATCCAGGCGGCACCCGCGAGCGCGCGGGAAGAGGAAAATACGGGGGAAGTCTGATTCATGTCTTTCATCCGAAGTGAACACAAATCAGGACGCATGAGCGCAACGCCACGGCCAGGGCTTGCGCCCCTCACCTGCTCCGCTCATTCTCTTTCATCCGGACTTTAACCGTCGGCTCCGGAATTGCACCGGATCTGCTGACCCTCCCGGCAAGCCGGCAGGCGCTCGCGGGCTCGAGCCGAAGCTCTTACCGCCGGTGGGGACTTTCACCCCGCCCTGAGAACAGCCATTTCGTATGGCAAACCGTCGGTGCCGACAAGTCTCAGCCATGAAAAAAGGGTTCGGCTTTCACCGAACCCTCGAATGCCCGGCGCCGGTCTCGTTACCCGGCTGCCATGCAAATTCGTATCAGCCGTTGACGGCGTCCTTCAGGCCCTTGCCGGGCGTGAACTTCGGCACGTTGCGAGCCGGGATATCGACTTCAGCGCCGGTGGACGGATTGCGGCCCTTGGTGGCAGCGCGATGGGAAACGGTGAAGCTACCGAAACCAGCGAGGCGAACGTCGCCCTTGCCCTTCAGTTCAGCCTGGACAACTTCGAAAACTGCGTCAACTGCGGAAGCAGCATCGGTCTTCGAGAGTCCTGCCTTTTCGGCAACTGCGGACACGAGTTCATTCTTGTTCATGTTTCCACCCCTTTCTAAATGGTTCGAAACGACTCAAATCTATAAGCTAGGCGCAGAATAGAGTTCATCAGGCCCGCCGCACCCCAAAGACCCTGCAAATCAAGGAAATGCAAGCGTCTACACATGGTTTTCACAAAAAAAGGCTGGCGAAAACGCCAGCCTTTTCAGGGTTTTTAAGCAATAGGGCACGAATGTGGCAAACAAGGCTCAATGAGCTATGGTTGCGCCCGTTTCGTCGAGCCCTTCGACCGTTGCGATGACCGGCGTTTCCACCGTTCCATCCCACTCGATCGGCTCCGGTCTGCGGACCAGAGCATGCTTGATCACCTCGCCCATGCGGGATACCGGGATGATCTCCATGTTGTTCTTCACGTTATCCGGAATCTCCGCCAGATCCTTGGCGTTTTCTTCCGGGATCAGCACCTTCTTGATGCCGCCGCGAAGCGCTGCAAGCAGCTTTTCCTTCAGGCCACCGATCGGCAGGACGCGACCGCGCAGGGTGATTTCACCCGTCATCGCCACATTCTTGTCGACCGGAATACCGGTCATGATCGAGACGATCGCGGTTGCCATGGCTACGCCGGCCGACGGACCATCCTTCGGGGTCGCACCTTCAGGCACGTGGACGTGGATGTCCGACTTGTCGAAGCGCGGAGGCTCGATGCCGAAATCGACGGCTCTGCTGCGGACATAGGATGCCGCCGCCGAGATCGATTCCTTCATGACTTCCTTCAGGTTGCCGGTCACGGTCATACGACCCTTGCCCGGCATCATGACGCCTTCGATCGTCAGCAGTTCGCCGCCGACTTCCGTCCATGCCAGACCGGTTACAACGCCGACCTGATCCTCACGCTCGGCTTCGCCGTGGCGGAAGCGCGGAACGCCCAGATAGTCATGGATGTTCTCGGCCGTGACATGCACCGACTTCGTCTTGCCCTTGATGATCTCGGTGACCGCCTTGCGGGCGAGCTTCATCAATTCGCGTTCGAACGAGCGAACACCGGCTTCACGGGTGTACTGCTGGCTGATCGCCATCAGGGCGTCGTCGCTGACCGAGAATTCATTCGGCTGCAGCGCATGTTCTTTGATGGCCTTCGGCAGCAGGTGCCGCTTGGCGATTTCGCGCTTTTCGTCTTCGGTGTAGCCGGCGATACGGATGACTTCCATGCGGTCCATCAGAGGCGCAGGGATGTTCAGCGTATTCGCCGTCGTGATGAACATCACGTCCGACAGATCGTATTCGACCTCAAGGTAGTGATCCATGAAGGTCGAGTTCTGTGCCGGATCCAGCACCTCGAGCAGAGCCGACGACGGATCACCACGGAAGTCCTGGCCCATCTTGTCGATTTCGTCGAGCAGGAAGAGCGGGTTGGACTTCTTCGCCTTCTTCATCGACTGGATGACCTTACCGGGCATCGAACCGATGTAGGTGCGGCGGTGGCCGCGGATTTCGGCTTCGTCACGAACGCCACCCAGCGCCATGCGGACATACTCACGGCCGGTCGCCTTGGCGATCGACTGGGCGAGCGAGGTCTTGCCGACGCCCGGAGGGCCGACGAGGCACAGGATCGGACCCTTGATCTTGGTCGCGCGGGCCTGGACCGCCAGGTACTCGACGATCCGCTCCTTGACCTTGTCGAGACCGAAGTGATCGGCTTCGAGGATCTTTTCGGCGTTGTTGAGGTCCGACTTGATCTTCGACTTCTTGCCCCACGGAATGCCGAGCAGCCAATCGAGATAGTTGCGGACAACGGTCGCCTCAGCAGACATCGGGCTCATCTGCCGCAGCTTCTTCAGCTCGGCATCGGCCTTTTCGCGGGCTTCCTTCGACAGCTTGGTCTTGGAGATGCGCTCTTCCAGTTCGGCCATCTCGTCGCGGCCTTCCTCGCCGTCGCCAAGCTCCTTCTGGATCGCCTTCATCTGTTCGTTCAGGTAGTACTCGCGCTGGGTCTTCTCCATCTGGCGCTTGACGCGCGAGCGGATACGCTTCTCGACCTGAAGGACCGAGATCTCACCTTCCATGAAGCCGAGCGCCTTTTCGAGGCGCGCCTTGACGCTGGTGGTTTCCAGCATCTCCTGCTTCTCGGTGATCTTGATCGACAGGTGCGAGGCAACCGTATCGGCCAGCTTCGAATAGTCGTCGATCTGGCTGGCGGCGCCAACGACCTCTGGAGAGATCTTTTTGTTGAGTTTTACGTAGCTTTCGAATTCCGAGACGACAGAACGGCTCAGAGCTTCGAGCTCGACCGGATCGTCATGCGGCTCTTCGAGGACGTGACCGAGGGCTTCGTAGAAATCCTCGCGGTCCGTATAGGCATCGATCTCGGCGCGCGCACGGCCTTCGACCAGCACCTTGACGGTACCGTCGGGCAGCTTCAGCAGCTGCAGCACGTTGGCGACCGTACCGACATTGTGGATAGCAGACGGTTCCGGATCGTCATCGCTCGCATTGATCTGCGTAACGAGCATGATTTGCTTGTCCGATCCCATCACCTCTTCAAGCGCACGGATCGACTTCTCGCGGCCGACAAACAGCGGCACGATCATGTGCGGGAAGACGACGATGTCGCGCAGGGGCAAAACCGGATATGCGATGCTCGCAACTGACGTTTTCTTCGTCATTTTATTTCCTTTCCATCGTCCCGTTTCCGGGCTCTTCTGGCGCGGCCACTAGAACCGGCCGCACTCCACTTGAAACAACAAGTGGAGGTTCTGACTATGCTTTTCAAGCTGCACCATGGCCGGTGTCCCCCTGGACATGACAGCTATGCGACAACGGAACACCTTCACTTTGGAGCGCCGTGCCAAATCGGCGGCAACCACTTCCGAAGCGGCTAAAACACAAGCCCGAAACACACCAACGGAATCATTCCATAATTGCCAAGGGCGGGGGAATCCGCAACGGCAACAGAGGCGGTTTCCGACCTCTTTAGCAAGATTTATCAGGGTCGTGCACTGGTTTTGAAATAGAAAGGGGGCCGCCAACGGCAACCCCCCTCAATTCACGGTTCTTATCGTAAAGATATCTCTAAGGCGTCACGCCGAAGCGTTGGCCTTTTCGTCCTGACGATCGGCGTAGATGTAGAGCGGGCGGGCGGAGCCGCGCGCCACTTCCTCGGAGATGACGACTTCGCGGACGCCTTCGAGCGCCGGCAGTTCGAACATCGTGTCGAGCAGGATCTTTTCCATGATCGAGCGCAGACCACGAGCACCAGTCTTGCGGACGATCGCCTTGCGAGCGATTTCGCGCAGAGCATCCTCGTGGAAGGTCAGCTCGACGTCTTCCATCTCGAACAGGCGCTGGTACTGCTTGATCAGCGCGTTCTTCGGCTCGGACAGGATCTGGATCAGCGCATCCTCGTCGAGGTCTTCGAGCGTTGCCAGAACCGGCAGACGACCGATGAACTCGGGGATGAGGCCGAACTTGACCAGATCTTCCGGCTCGAGTTCGCGCAGCACTTCGCCAACGCGGCGGTCGTCCTGGGCCTTCACGGTCGCGCCGAAACCGATCGACGTCTTCTCGCCACGGGCGGAGATGATCTTGTCGAGGCCGGCAAATGCACCGCCGCAGATGAACAGGATGTTCGTCGTGTCGACCTGGAGGAATTCCTGCTGAGGATGCTTGCGGCCGCCCTGCGGCGGTACGGAAGCAACCGTGCCTTCCATGATCTTCAGAAGCGCCTGCTGAACGCCCTCGCCCGACACGTCGCGGGTAATCGACGGGTTGTCGGACTTGCGGGAGATCTTGTCCACTTCGTCGATATAGACGATGCCGCGCTGAGCGCGCTCGACATTGTAGTCGGCAGCCTGCAGCAGCTTCAGGATGATGTTTTCGACGTCTTCACCGACATAACCGGCCTCGGTCAGCGTCGTCGCGTCAGCCATCGTGAAGGGAACGTCGATGATGCGAGCGAGCGTCTGGGCAAGATAGGTCTTGCCGCAACCGGTCGGGCCGACCAGCATGATGTTCGACTTCGCCAATTCGACATCGCCGTTCTTCGAGGCGTGCGCCAGGCGCTTGTAGTGGTTGTGAACGGCCACGGACAGGATCTTTTTCGCCTGTTTCTGGCCGATGACGTATTCGTCGAGAACCTTGATGATGTCCTGGGGCGTGGGAACGCCGTCACGGGACTTGACCATCGAGGATTTGTTTTCCTCGCGGATGATGTCCATGCACAATTCGACGCATTCATCGCAGATGAAAACTGTCGGTCCGGCAATCAGCTTGCGGACCTCGTGCTGGCTCTTTCCGCAGAAGGAGCAGTACAGGGTGTTTTTAGAGTCGCCGCCGTTGCTGCCGCTGACTTTGCTCATATCACTTTCCTTCCAGCACGCCGCATTTCAAGGTGAAAGTGCGGTCCACTCATTGGCCTGCTCCGATCGGGAGCACCAGCCGGGCCAAGGCCTTTAAGGGGTACGAACCGGCACAAACTATGTTGTTCTCGTTCCGGCGGCAACGGTTTCCCCTTTGAATGCCGATGCTATGTCATAAAAATTCAACATAGCATTAATACTTGAGATTGCCGCACCCGCCACAGGGTTTCTTTCCTTGTTCGATCACAAATGAGATAGAACTGTGGCGGATAAAACACCATCCCTACTTCTTACTAGGCTGCATCGCCTTCGATCTCGACGCGAGACGTCAGGACCTTGTCGATCACACCCCAGCTCTGCGCTTCGTCCGCATCCATGAAGTGGTCGCGATCGAGTGTCTTTTCGACTTCCTCGTAGCTGCGGCCCGTGTGCTTCACGTAAACCTCGTTGAGGCGGCGCTTCATTTTCAGGATGTCGCGAGCGTGGCGCTCGATATCCGATGCCTGCCCCTGGAAACCGCCCGAGGGCTGGTGAACCATGATGCGGGCGTTCGGGGTTGCGAAGCGCATATCCTTGTGGCCGGCGGCCAGAAGCAACGAACCCATCGACGCAGCCTGACCGATGCAGAGCGTCGATACGGCCGGCTTGATGAACTGCATCGTGTCGTAGATCGCCATGCCGGCGGTGACCACGCCACCCGGAGAATTGATGTAGAGCGCGATTTCCTTCTTCGGGTTCTCGGCTTCAAGGAAGAGGAGCTGGGCGCAAACGAGTGTCGCCATATGATCCTCGACCGGGCCCGTCAGGAAGATGATGCGTTCCTTGAGAAGGCGGGAATAGATGTCGTAGGAGCGTTCACCGCGGTTGGTCTGTTCCACAACCATCGGCACGAGGGCCATAGCGGTATCGACTGGGTTTCTCATGTGCGTCCTTTGTCAACGTCTTGCCGGCCCGACGCCGGGAATCAAAGAAAATGCCTTATCCCTACATAGAGCTTCCCTACCCTCCTCTTCAAGACACGCCTGGGTATAACGTTAAGAGGCGGGCGGGTTACCGAACGATGTGGTCTCGTCTACCGCCTATTGTTCGAAACGCGCGTTAATCGCGACCGGACAATTCGGACCCCCACAGTTTTTCTCTCCAGCAAGATGAAGGAATACTGAATCGTCCGCAAACCCGTTCCGCGTTTACCGGACGGAAAGCCTATCGGCAGATATGTGTCGGCAGACCCGGATAGAACAGGCGCCGGTTAAGCAACTCGCCAATCTCTTCTGGGAATGATGCTGGCAACGAAGGGGTATTGCCGTGTTCAGCGTTACAACGGGACTGACCATCTGGTGCTCCGAGGCGATAACGCTTGCCTTGGTGGCGTTCTCGGCCTGGCGCCATGACGTTCGCAACAAGACCTATCTGTACTGGACGTTCGGATTTCTGCTGAGCGCGATCGGATTTGCGATGGTCGTTCTGCGCGGACATATCCCCAACTTCTTCTCCATCGAAGTCGGCAATACCGTCGCACTGGTAGGTCAGAGCGCCTGGATCGCGGGCTACCTGGCGCTCGACAAACGGAAGATGGAGTGGTGGGTCGCTTTGCCGCCTCTCGTCTGGCTGTCGGGAATCTTTCTGCCGTGGGTCAACGACGACTACGCTAACCGCGTCATTCTCTATAATCTTGCGTCAGCCACCGGGGCGACCGGGCTGGCGATGGCCGTCATCTCGCCGGGCATGCGGACAGAACCGAGCCGCACAAGGCTTGCGGTAGTCTTCCTGTTTCAAAGCTGCGTGTGCTTCGGCGCCGCGCTTGCCATTGCCCTGACATCCCCGACGCCCGCCGAAGCCGCCAATTATGCGGGGATCGCTGCCTTGGGAACTGCCTTCCCCCTGACCCTGGCCTGTGCGCTCACCTGCCGCCTGATCATGGAACGATCGGAGCGACAGCTGCGGCTTCTCAGCATAACCGACACTCTGACCGGCGTGCTCAACCGTCGCGGTCTCTTCGCACAGTTCGCGAATATTCAGATCAGGGCGCATGACGAGGCGCGGCAGGTAGCCGTCCTGCTCTTCGACCTCGACAACTTCAAGCGGATCAACGACCGGTTCGGACATCACGCCGGCGATGTCGTGCTCAGCGTTTTTGCCCGGATGGCTCGCCAGTACACCCCAGCCGGCGCATTCGGGCGAATGGGTGGCGAAGAGTTTGCTGCCTTCGTCAGCGTTGCCGACCAGACCGAAGCCGAAGCGCTTGCCGAATCGATCCGGGCCGAACTCTGCCGCGCGCCGATCAATACCGGCGATGCGCTCGTCCCGGCGACCGTCAGCACCGGCGTTGCACTCGCCTCCCCGATCGAAGCCAACATGGACAGGCTCGTTTCGGCGGCCGACCGTGCGCTCTATGCAGCCAAGGCGGCAGGCCGCAACTGCACCGTCATCTTCGGCGAGGCAGAGGCAGCAGCCCCGCCACCGGCGGCGCCTGACGAACGCAGCGGCGAACTCGTTCCGACGCTCGACGACCAGATTCATGCGCTCCGCCGCGTCGGATCGCTGGGACGCTAGGCACTGTATCGATCATCGATAAAGATTGAGGCCGACACGGGTGCATGTGGCTTTCCGGCTTGCGACAAATCCGCTAAGCCGGAGGCATGATGATACCGTCGTTTCTCTCCATAGACACCGCCACCCGGCACGTCTCGCTGGATGCCAGCAACCCCGAATTCTACAACAATCCCAACGCCGCCTATGCGGCGCTGCACGCCCATTGTCCCACTTTCTACTGGGAGCAGCAGAAGCAGTGGTTCTTCACCGGCTATGACCATGTGAACGCGCTCCTGAGAGATCGTCGTTTCGGCCGCCAGATCCTGCATATTGCCTCGCGAGAGGAACTTGGGCTTCCAGAGCCCGACCAGCACGTCGCGAACTTCGATCTCGCTGAACGTTACTCGCTGCTCGAACTCGAGCCGCCCGAGCACACGCGCCTTCGCACACTCGTCAACCGGGCCTTCGTCTCTCGCCATGTCGAAAAAATGAAGCCGGAGCTTACCGAACTCGCCACCAGGCTCATCGACGACTTCGAGAAGAAGGGCGAGGTCGAACTGCTGTCCGCCTTCGCCGACATCATCCCCGTGACGATGATCGCACGCATGATCGGCATCCCGGAGGAGATGGGGCCGCAACTGCTCAAGTGGTCGCACGCCTATATCCGCATGTACCTCTTCGGCCGCACGCGAGAAGACGAGGACGGCGCCGATAAGGCCTCGAAGGAATTCTCGGATTACGTCAAGGGCATGATCGCCGAACGCCGCGCCAATCCGCGCGACGACCTGCTGACCCACATGATCCATACGGAGCACAAGGGGCAGTACCTGACCGAAGACGAGCTCGTATCGACGACGATCGTTCTATTGAACGCCGGACACGAGGCGACCGTCCACCAGATCGGCAACTCGGTGCGTGTCATCCTGGAGAGCGACTACAACCCGGCAGAGCTTTTCAAGGACGAGGCGACGACCGAGCGGACAATCGAAGAGACTCTGCGGATCTGCGCGCCTGTTCATATCTTCCAGCGTTGGGCGCTGGAGGACGTGGAGGTCGACGGCATCTCCTTCAAGCGTGGCGACAAGGTCAGCCTGATCCTCGCCGCCGCCAATCTTGATCCCGCAAAGTTCAGCGATCCCCTGGTATTCAAGCCAGCCCGAAGCGAAGCCGCCAATCTTTCTTTCGGTGCCGGCATTCACTTCTGCATCGGCGCACCGCTGGCACGTCTGGAGCTCAATGTCGTGCTTCCGATCCTGTTCGAACGGTTGCCGGGACTGAAGATCGCTGGGACGCCTGCGATCAAGGACGTCTACCATTTCCATGGCTTGGACCGGCTCGACCTCCGCTGGTAACAAAAAATCCGCGCCTCTTCGGGAAGCGCGGATATCAATTCAGACGAAGTGGACGCCGGACATGCGGCGTCCTTGTTATGATTTATTCAGCGGCCTGCAGGACGGGCGCAGCCAATTCCTGCTCGGGCGGCAACTGACCGGCCATTGCCGCGGCGAACTGCTCCTGATCGAGCTCATTTTCCCAACGCGCGACGACAACCGTTGCAACGGCATTGCCGACGAAGTTCGTCAGAGCCCGGCATTCGGACATGAACCTGTCAATGCCGAGGATGAGCGCCATGCCGGCGACCGGAACGGACGGGACGACCGACAGCGTCGCTGCTAGGGTGATGAAACCGGCACCGGTGATCCCGGCAGCGCCCTTGGAGCTCAGCATCGCGACAGCAAGAAGCAGGATCTGATCTGCCAGTGACAACGGGGTATCCGTTGCCTGAGCGATGAACAGTGCCGCCAGCGTCATGTAGATGTTCGTGCCGTCGAGGTTAAACGAGTAGCCGGTCGGAATGACCAGGCCCACGACCGAGCGCTTGCAGCCGGCACGTTCCATCTTGGCCATCAGGCCCGGGAGAGCCGCTTCCGAAGAAGACGTGCCGAGTACCAGCAGCAGCTCTTCCTTGATGTAGCGGATCAGGGAAAGGATCGAGAAGCCGTTGTAGCGGGCGACAGCACCAAGAACGACCAGCACGAAGATCAGAGACGTCAGGTAGAAAGTTCCGATCAGCATGGCGAGATTGGCGATCGAGCCGATGCCATACTTGCCGATGGTGAAGGCCATGGCGCCGAATGCGCCGATCGGGGCAGCCTTCATCAAAACGGCGACCAGCTTGAAGACCGGGGACGTCAACGCCTGCAGGAAATCCACCACGGGACGTCCGCGATCGCCGACCATCGCCAGCGCGATGCCGAACAGCACCGAGAAGAACAGGACCTGAAGGATATCCCCGTCAGCAAAAGCGCCGACAATCGTGTTGGGGATGATGTTCATCAGGAAGCCGGTGATCGTCGCATCGTGCGCCTTCTCGGCATAGCTCGCGACAGCCTTGGCGTCGAGCGTTGCGGGATCGATGTGCATGCCGGCGCCCGGCTGGATGACATTCGCGACGACGAGACCCACGGCCAGCGCCAGTGTCGAAAACACCAGAAAATAGATCATCGCCTTGCCGGCAACGCGGCCGACCTTCTGCAGGTCGGACATTCCGGCGATACCGGTGGCAACCGTAAGGAAGATGACCGGCGCGATAATCATCTTCACCAGCTTGATGAAGGCGTCGCCGAGCGGCTTCAGCGCCGTTCCGATCTCGGGATAGAAATGGCCGAGCAGGATGCCGGCCGCGATTGCCGCCAGAACCTGCACATAGAGATGCCGATAAAAGGGTAGTTTGCCACGCGCTGGGGTGGCGGGGAGTGCAATGTCCATCATGTCCTCCATCGAGCCCCAAACCAGACCGGCCTCCCGGGGCGAATGCGTTAGTCGAATTGCAGCCAGGCAACTGCAGTCCGAGCTCTGCAACATCCGTGCCAGAACATTCGCGACCATCTATCGATTTGATATCTATTCGTATTCCTCTCACGGCTTGGCCTCATAAACGCCGGGATGAGCGGATTTCCGCACAAATCCATTTGACGAAAGTGCGAAATTGCGCACATGATCCATGATGCTCGATAGGATGGCTCAAACAGCGAAAGCGACCCGAAGCACGGCAGCAAACGGCCGGCGAGGATGGGGTATATTCGCGGCGATCGCGGTTACTCTCCTGGCTTTGGGCTTTGTTGCCGCGGGCTCCTACGCCAGACGCTCGTCGATCGAAGCGCTCGAAAGCCAGAGCCGTACAGACGCCAATCTGAAGGTCGCCCTTCTGACAGCCGTGATGGAGCGGCCGAGAGCATTGCCACTGCTGCTTGCCGAGGATCAGCAGGTGATAGACGCGCTGCTCTCCCCCCGCAGCAGCGCGGTCGACATCCTGAACCGGAAGCTGGAACGCCTGGTTACCGGCACGCAGGCGGCGGTCCTTTACGTCATCGGCAAAGACGGCATCGCGATTTCCTCGAGCAATTGGCGCGAGCCGATCAGCTTCGTCGGCAATGACTATACGTTTCGCGCTTATTTCCAGCGTGCGATGACCGAGGAAACGGCTGAGCATTTTGCCCTCGGCAGCGTCAGCAAGCGCCCCGGTCTCTACATCGCCAGGCGCGTCGGCAGTGCCGCGGCGCCGCTTGGAGTAGTCGTGGTAAAGCTCGAATTCAACCGCCTGGAGGCCGATTGGAGGGACGCGCGGCGCCCCGTCTACGTGACCGATGACCAGGGCGTCGTACTGATCACCAGCATTCCCTCATGGCGCTTCATGACAGCGGAGCCGGTACCCGAGAAAGATCTCTCCGCCATCCGTGCCAGCCTGCAATTCGGCGATGCTCCGTTGACGCCGCTGCCAATCATGCGTCCGAAGACAATCGATCCCGAAGCGTCGCTCGTCGCCGCCGTGCTGCCCGGCGGCGGCGAAGCAGAATATTTGCGTCTGCGGACCGCCGTTCCAACGACGCCGTGGCGGCTGGAATATCTCGTACCCACCGAAGCAGCCGTCGCCGCCTCCGTCCGCGAAGTTCGCCTTCTCGTGCTTGCGGCCCTCGTTCCGATCCTGGCGGTCGTCGCCTTTCTCATCCGGCGCCGTCATGTCGCGGCGGCCAGAATCGCGGCCGAACAATCGATGCGCGAGGAGCTTGAGCGCCGCGTGGTCGAGCGGACCGAGGATCTCAGCCGCGCGCGTGACCGTCTGCAGGCCGAGATCTCGGATCACAAGGAAACCGAGGCGCAGTTGCAGGTCGTTCAGCAGGAACTCGTCCAGGCAAACCGTCTCGCGATCCTCGGCCAGGTCGCGGCCGGCGTCGCGCACGAGATCAACCAGCCGGTTGCCACGATACGCGCCTATGCCGACAACGCCCGCGTGTTTCTCGACAGGCAGCAAATACGACCCGTCGAGGAAAACCTCGGAGCCATCGCTTCGCTGACGGAGCGCATCGGGACGATCACCGAGGAACTGAAGGCGTTCGGCCGGAAAGGACGCGCCGCTCCCGAGCCGGTCGACCTTCGCAGCATCATAGAAGGCGCCGTCGTGCTGTTGCGAAGCAGATTCGCGGGCCGGCTGGATGCGCTGGATATCAGCCTTCCGCCCGCCGACGTCAGGGTGATGGGCAATCGCGTCCGGCTTGAGCAGGTGCTGATCAATCTTTTCCAGAATGCTCTCGAGGCGCTGGAAGGCAGGCCCGATGCGAAGGTTGAGGTCTCAGTTACGGACACGACCGATATCGTGACCATACGCGTGGCAGACAATGGGCCTGGCATATCGGAAACGATCCTGAAGTCGCTGTTTACGCCGTTCAACACATCGAAAGAAAAGGGACTGGGGCTCGGACTGGTGATCTCGAAGGATATCGTCGCCGATTACGGAGGGCAGATCGACGTCACCAGCAGCGCCGCTGGCACCTGTTTCACCGTCCAACTTCCGAAAGCAAAGACATGAGCGACGCACCTGCCATCTTTCTCATCGATGACGACAAGGATCTCTTGCGCGCGACAAGCCAGACGTTGGAGCTCGCCGGCTTTTCAGTCTCCGCATTTTCCACCGCAAGCGAGGCTCTTTCCAACCTGACGCCGGATTTCCCCGGCGTGATCGTGTCGGATATTCGGATGCCACAGATCGACGGACTGCAGCTATTCGACCGCGTGCGCAAACTTGATATCGACCTGCCCGTAATACTTATCACCGGTCACGGCGACATACCGATGGCGGTGAAGGCCATCCAGGATGGCGTCTATGATTTCATCACCAAGCCTTTTGCGGCAGATCGCCTCGTCCAGAGCGTCCGGCGCGCTGTCGAAAAACGGCGGCTTGTCATGGAAAACCGGGCACTGCGGCGAGCGGGCGAAGAAGCGCGCGACGATCTCCCCCTGATCGGCCAGACACCGGCGATGGAACGTCTGCGTCGTACGTTGCGACAGATCGCGGACACCGACGTCGACGTGCTCGTGACCGGCGAAACCGGCAGCGGCAAGGAAGTTGTCGCCAGCCTCCTGCATCAGTGGAGCCGCCGCTCTTCGGGCAATTTCGTGGCGCTCAACTGCGGTGCTCTGCCCGAGACGGTCATCGAAAGCGAACTTTTTGGGCACGAGCCGGGTGCCTTTACCGGCGCGCAGAAGAAACGCATCGGTCGCATCGAGCATGCAAGCGGCGGCACGCTCTTTCTCGACGAGATCGAAAGCATGCCGCCGTCGACACAGGTCCAGATGCTGAGAGTGCTGGAAATGCGCGAGGTGACGCCGCTCGGCATCAACGAGGTCAGGCCCGTCGATCTCAGGGTGGTTGCGGCTGCGAAGGTCGATCTCAGCGACCCCGGCCAGCGCGGGGAGTTTCGAGAGGATCTGTATTACCGGCTGAATGTCGTGACGATCTCGATTCCGCCATTGCGGGACAGGCGAGACGATATTCCGCTGCTTTTTGGATATTTCGCGGAACGCGCCGCCAAGCGTTTCAAGCGGGATGTTCCGACAATGAGCGCAGGCGCTCATCAGCACCTTGTAACCCATGACTGGCCGGGCAACGTTCGCGAGCTGTCGCATTTTGCGGAGCGTTTCGTTCTTGGGGTCGAGCAGCCATTGGCTTCCGGAGAAAGCAAGCGTGTCGAAACGGAAGGCGATCTGCCCCTGCCCGATCAGCTGGAACGGTATGAAGCCAGCGTCATTCGCGAGGCACTCGACCGGAACGAGGGCGATGTCAAACGAACGATTGCCGCGCTCGGCATCCCGCGCAAGACCTTTTACGACAAACTGCAGAGGCACCGCATCGTCAGGAGCGATTTCGAACCGGCAGGCAGGAAGAGCTGAAAGGCCCGCTCCGCGGCGTGGCGGAGCGGGAAGGTGACTTACCAGCATGAGGGCCGACCGCCGCCGCTCCCTCATATGATCAATCTAGCAACGCCGCAGAGCTGCGCTTTGATTTGAATCATTGCGCCTGTACGAGGCGTCGCCGGCGATAAAAATCAGCCGACGTTGACGCCGTAGCGGGCAGCCGGCTTGCTATGCGAAAGATTGGGGCCAAGTGCCAGGCGCGCTGTCGTCAGTTGTGCCAGATCGCTTTCATTCGGTAGTGATGGGATCGTGACCAGCTCACCCTTGTCGAAGCCAGCCAACGAGGCATCGACCATATCGTTGACATCCATCACCATCGACGCGGGAAGATTGTCGACGGAGCCCCCTGCGCGTTCGAATATTTCGGTCCGGGTCAGGCCAGGCAGCACGGCCTGCACCTTGACACCCTGCTCGGCCACTTCCGCATGGATTCCCTGTGTAAGGTTAAGCACGAAGGCCTTTGTGGCGCTATATGTGGCGTTGAACCGCTCCGGTATGAATACCACCACAGAGGCGATATTGACGATCGCGCCCCTGCCCCGCTTGGCGAATGCCTGTGCCGCAGCGACTGCGAGGCGGTTTACCGCGACGACGTTGAGTTCGATCATGTTTTCCAGATAGTCGGCGTCGTCGTCGAGCATCTTCCCCTTAGGTCCAATGCCCGCATTGTTGACCAGCATCGTGATCGCCGCATCGTCACGCAGCCGTTGTTCGACGACGCGAACATCCGCCCGGTTCGTCAGATCTGCCACCAGCACTTCCACCTCAACGCCCTGCTCGGCCTTCAGGCGCTTGGCCAAAGCCGAGAGACGCTTGCCGTCGCGGGCGACAAGAAGGAGATTGTAGCGGCGCTTTGCCAAGCGATCTGCGTAAGCGGCGCCGATCCCCGAGGAGGCACCGGTGACCACAGCAGTCCCAGGATTGAAAGCAGACATGATGGCATTCCTTTCCAATTTTAATTTTACTGGCATATGCCACTATATTTGTACTATCGTCCCGAAGGCGCAAGGGGAGAGAAGGAAAAATTTCAGTTCGGGAGCATTGACTGACCGTCAACGATCGGAAGACATCGAGACCGGAGAGCGATCATGAGTGACAAGACCGAAGCACCAGGCAGCTGGGACTACTGCAACAACAGCGCACTGAAACGCGCCTCGCGCCAGCTTGGCCAACTCTATGAGGATATCATGGCGCAGAGCGGGCTGAGGGCGACGCAGTATGCGCTGCTCACCCAGATCAAGCTCGGCGGCGCGACACCTCTGAAGGCGCTCGCCGAGGCCATGGTGATGGATCTTTCCGCGCTTGGGCACACGTTGAAGCCGCTCTTGAGGGATGGCCTAGTCGACCTAGTACCCGACGAGAAGGATCGTCGCGTAAAGCGCGTTCGGCTGACGGCGTCAGGAGAGGCAAAATGGGCGGAGGCCCAGCTCTTATGGAGAGATGCACAGGGCCGGTTCGATCGCGCCTTCGGCAAGGACGCTGCCGATGCCTTGCGACAAACGATGAACCTGATTTCATCAGGCGGTTTCGCGGAGGCCTTCGCCGCGACGAAAGGCGACGTCACCGAATAGAGACAAGCACTCTTGCGCAAGCCAGGCGGCCCGATCAAACGCGAATGACGTAATCCTTGCGAGTCGTCTCAATGACTTCCCAGGTTCCTTTGAAGCCCGGCTTCAAGATCATCCTGTCCCCGGCACGCAGATGAAAAGGCTCTCCACCGTCCTCCGTGACGATGGAGTAACCGGCCAGTACATTGAAATACTCCCACTCATCATAGACGATGCGCCACTTTCCCGGCGTCGCTTCCCATATGCCGGAATAGATACCGCCATCGGCTTCGTCGAAATTCCAGGTCCGGAACTGAGGATCACCAGCGATAATCCGGTCGGCGGCTGGAGCGCCAAACTCCGGTTCGACGTTGCTTTCTTCGAAATTGATAGATTTCGCCATCGGTCTCTCAGCTTGTTCCGCAGCGCACACTCGTAGAATTGCTGCTGAAATCATTCAACAAATTCAGCCGCCATTGCAACACACCTTCGTTCAGGTCGCAACAGGTGTGTTCAGAGCAGACGCTTGAGTGGCATCGGAAAGGTGGATGTGTTTTGGGGGAACACAGGGACGGAATGCCAACAGGCGATCACCAGTGCCTTACTGCTGCAGGTGCGAGAGCAGTTCTTCGGCGCGTCTGAGGTCCGGGGTATCCCGTCCCTCCGTCAATCTTTCATAGATGGGCCGAAGAAGCTCGTCCGCCTCGTTGATACGGCCCTGCGCAAACTGGATAGACGCCAGGTCGGTGGCTGCCCTTAGTTCCCAGAACGAAGCCCCCTGCTCTCGGCTCACCGCAACGGACTCTCTCAGATAGTCTGCGGCATCCCTGTCGCTCAGCGCAGGTACGGCCGAAACAATGCTGCCCCGCAGGCGCAACAATTCTGGGAGATGAGAGTAGTACCCCTTCTCCTCAATTATCCCGGCCGTGTCCTCGGCCAGTGACCACGCTTCCGCAGCTCGGCCGCTTGTCACCAGTCCGGCGATGATCACGAAGTGGAATCGCACGGTGAACAGGTCGAAGCGTGCGAGGTGAAGGTCGGTGAGCTGCCTCCGCAGCGCCTCCACCCCCGCTTCGACCTCGCCTCGTCTGATCGCAATCTCGGCTCTGTAGGCGTGCCCCATCGACAGGTAGGGCGCAAACGCGTCGGTTTCGGCGCGAGCCATGAACGGAATCAGGTGTTCCTCGGCGAGATCGAATTCACCCATCCACAGCAGTGTCGCAATCGAGCTCAGCGCGATCGCGAACGAAACCGGATGGCGCATGCTCTCTGCGTCCTTGAACGCCTGACGGATCACGGAGCGCGCCTGATCGGGATACCCCTGGAGCCAGAGATTCGTCGACCAGCCTATCGCCGCCCAGGTGTTGTGATCGAAACCATAGTGTATCTGCCTGCTCTCGAGGGACCGTCCGGGATGGAGTACGGGCGCCAGCGTCGTGTGTGCTTCTTTCAAACGCCCGACGAGGCAGTAGGACAGACCAAGCAGGGTGCGCGACAGAGCCTCAACCGAGGGATCCTGCAATCTGCCGGCAATCTCGGCGCAGCGTTCGGCATATTGCAGGCATTGCCTGAACTCGCCGCTGCGAAGATTGAAGAAGTGCAGTGGGCCGAGCAAGCGGGCCGCATTGAGAAGATCTCCGCGGGCCTCCGCCAGTTCCAGGCTCCTGACGAGCGCCGTGGCAGACTTTTCGTCGTGCCCGCGCGCAAACATCAGTGTCACGCCGAGCGATGCCTGAAGCTGCATTTCCTCTCGGCTACCGCGTGTCGTTTCGTCGAGGGATTGTAGCGCGCGCTCCGTCCAGCGGTGAGACTCGGGGAGCAAGCCCATTGCCCGGAAGACCGGTGAGACTGCAGCCACAACTGCGATCCCGAGCGGTGCGTCTCCAGTATCGCTGAAACACCACTCAAGCGCTTCCCGCACATTGTTCAGCGCGTTGAAATGCGGCGCTCGCTCGAGCGCTGTTGAAAGAGAAGACCACTCGCTGCCGTTCTGCTCGAACCAAAGCCGGCAAAAGGTCGCGTGTCGACGCGATAGATCCGCGCGCTCGGCGTCGCTGCTGAGAGCGATCACATAGGCCCGCGTGGTGTCGAGCAAACGATATCGCATCATCGCCCCAACCGGACGCGCGGCAACCATCGATTTCTCGACGAGATTGTCTATTGCCGCGAACACCGCGGCACGATCGAGGGTGTCGTCCGTCACCACCTCGAGCGCGGCATCGAGAGGAAAATTGCCAACAAATACGGCCAGCCGGCGCAAGACGGTGCGCTCTGTCTCCGAGAGGAGACCATAGCTCCAATCGAGGGTTGCCTGCAGGGTCTGGTGGCGTGGGGGCGCAGTTCGCAAACCCTGCCAAAGGTGCGTCAATCTCTGGTCCAGCAGCGCGGCTGTCTGCTCCAGGCCGTACGCCTCGACACGTCTGGCGGCAAGCTCGATGGCAAGCGCGACGCCGTCGAGCTTGCGGCATATGTCGCAGACGATGGCGGCTTCCGCCTCGTTCACGTCAAGACGCGCACCACTGGCGACGGCGCGTTCGACGAACAGCTGCGCTGCAGGATATTGCTGGACCGCAGCGGCAGCAAACTCCGGAACCTCGGGCGGACACGCCAATGCATCCAATCGATAGATCCGTTCGCCTTCGATGCGCAGCGCCTCGCGACTGGTCGCGATGACGTGAACCCGCGGCGCGGCACCCAAAATCGCCGCCACCATCGGCGCAACGGCATCGATCAGATGCTCGCAAGTATCGAGAACCAGAAGGAGACGCTTGTCCCGGATAAAGCGGATGATGCCCGGCGTCGCGTCTTCGGCCTGGACCGACAAGCCCAGCAGGGTCGCCAGGGTGGCCGAAGCAAGTCGAGGATCGCCGACGACACCGAAATCGACGAACAGCACCTGACCGCCGAATTCGCCGGCAACCTGATGCGCGGCCGCGATCGCGACCGTCGTCTTGCCGACGCCGCCCGGTCCGACGACCGTCAGGAGCCGACTATCGGTCGCCTGCGCGGCAAGCTTGAGCACATCGACATCACGCCCGACAATCCGGCTCAGGCGCGGAGGAAGATTGGCGTGCGGGAAAGGCTCGGCTTCTGTTTGCAGTTCGTTGTCACCGTGCGTTGACTTTTCGACGGGAGCAACAAAGCAGTAGCCCCGCCCTGCCACGGTGGTGATGTAACGCGCACCATGCTGGCCATCCCCCAGAGCCTTGCGCAAACCTGTCATATGGAAGCGAAGGCTTCCCTCTTCGACAACGGCGTCGGGCCAGACGTGGTGCATCAGATCTTTCTTGCTGATGATCTCGTTGGGCGCGGTGACAAGCGTGATCAGGATATCGAGCGCACGTCCACCGAGATCGACAGGCACCCCCTCCCTCGTCAAGAGCCGCTCGCCGATGGCCAATCTGAACGGCCCGAAGCGAACGCCCGTGTAGTCCTCGCCTGCTGTAATCGCCATGGCTCCATCTTCCCGGCCGACGTCCCTACGGGCCGGACATTAGTTCAAGGTCCCGCCCCACGCCACTGAGCTAAGGTATTGGGTTTCGATGAAACTTGGGCGCCCAAGCGACTGCGATGGACGTTGTTAGAGAGCTGTGTCTGCGGCCCTAACAACACCTAACAACGCATAACGAGCGCTATGCCGCCTGCGGTCGTACGGTTCAGTCAGCACAAAGGTGCGACCGAAACGGACACGACCGAGGAGACGACAATGCCTACGAACGTTATCGATGATGTCGATCATGATCGCCGAATGCTTTTGGGTGCGGCAGCGCTTGGCGTGGCTGCCATGAGTACGATCTGCCTTCTACCTTCACCGCTGGCCGCTGCGCCGGCTGCCGACGCAATCACGCCGTTCCGCGTTCACTTCAAGAATGATGCGCTGAGCGATCTGCGCCATCGCGTGGCAGCAACCCGCTGGCCGGACCGCGAAACGGTAACCGACCACTCGCAGGGCGTCCAGCTGGCCACCATCAAGGCGCTCGCCAAGCACTGGGCGACGGACTACGACTGGCGCAAGATCGAGGCGAAGCTGAACTCCTATCCGCAATTCACCACGAAGATCGACGGCCTGGACATTCATTTCATTCACGTCCGCTCCAAGCATGAAAATGCCTTGCCGATCATCGTTACCCACGGGTGGCCGGGCTCTATCATCGAGCAGTTGAAGATCATCGGGCCGTTGACCGATCCGACCGCGCACGGTGGCAACGCCGAAGATGCCTTCCACGTCGTCATCCCCTCGCTTCCGGGCTACGGCTTCTCCGGCAAGCCGACCGAACCGGGCTGGAACCCGCCGCGCATCGCCAAGGCGTGGGCGGAGCTGATGCAGCGTCTCGGCTATACCAAGTACGTCGCCCAGGGCGGCGACTGGGGCAATGCCGTGACCGAACTGATGGCGGTACAGGAGCCTGCCGGGCTGATCGGCATCCACACCAACATGGCGGCGACCGTTCCAGCCGAAATCTCGAAAGCTCTCTCCGCCGGTACCCCGCCCGTTGATCTGACGGCTGACGAAAAGCGCGCATGGGACCAGCTCGACGACTTCTACAAGAACGGTCTCGGCTACGCGATCGAAATGAACAACCGGCCCCAGACACTCTACGGCATCGTCGACTCACCTGTTGGCCTGGCGGCCTGGATGCTCGATCATGACATCCGCAGCTACGACATGATCACTCGCGTTTTCGACGGCAAGACGGAAGGCCTGACGAAGGACGACATCCTCGACAACGTCACGCTCTACTGGCTAACCAATACGGCGATATCGTCGGCGCGACTCTACTGGGACAACGCTCACTTCCCGTCGGGCGGCTTCTTCGACCCACGCGGCATCAAGCTCCCGGTCGCCGTCAGTGCCTTCCCGGACGAGATCTATCAGGCGCCACAGAGCTGGGCCGAGAAGGCCTATCCAAAGCTGATCTTTTACAACCGGCCAGCGAAGGGCGGACACTTCGCCGCCTGGGAGCAACCGACGCTTCTGACAGCGGATCTGAGGGCCGCCTTCAAGCCGCTCCGCAAAGCGATCTGAGCTTACGCGGCGCGCAATCGTCGCGCCGCCTCTCCCCATTCATCCACCTCTACGCAAGGAGAAAGACAATGACCGAGAACCAGATCGTCGATTCCAGCTTCAGCGCCATCATCAATGCTCCGATCGAGAAGATCGATATTCCCACGTGGTGCTTCACGCTGCCCGAAAAGGAATATCAGGGCTGCTCGCCGGCCCATATCGCGGCGGGCTTCACGACGGCACCGGATGGGAAGCGCATGTCTATCAACGTCGAGACGATCGGCGGCAGCCTTATGGTCCAGCACTATGTCGAAACGCTCGGCAAGAAGGATCATCTGATCCTCGATTCCGACTCTGACGTGTTCACACCGACCGGCCGCGTCACAATTCACGTGACCTGGGAGCTGAGCGTCAAGGCGATCGACAAGGACCGGTGCGAATTCACCAATCGCGTTCAATCCTTCGCCACCAAGGAAATGATGGCGTCCCTCGACCGTCAGGGCATCCCCTTTGAAATCTTCCGCACGCAGCGCCAGCCGATGTCGATTGCTCACAACAAGGGTGAAACGCCGCTTTTTGCCGCCAGCATCGAGCGAGCCGCGCTTCGCGGCGGACAATCGAAAGCTGCCTGAGGCGCAAGGAGAGAACAATGACCGAATTGTCTTATGAGCGCAGCATCACAGGCCTTCTGGTGGTCGACCCCTACAACGATTTCATCTCCGAGGGCGGCAAGATCTGGCCTCGCATCAAGGAAGTTGCCGAAACCAACAACTGCGTGCCGCACATGGAGCAGATCCTGAAGACGGCCCGCCAGGTGGGAGTGCCTGTGTTCTTCGCCATGCACCATCGGTACCAGCCGGGTGACTACGAAAACTGGAAGTATGTCGCACCGATCCAACGCATGGCCTGGCATCGCAAGAGCTTCGAGTTCGGCACCTGGGGCGGAGAATTCAAGGCCGAATTCGTTCCCGTCTCCGGCGAGGTCGTCGCCTCCGAGCACTGGTGCTCGAGCGGTTTTGCGAACACCGATCTCGATCTGCAGCTCAAGCGACAGGGCATACAGAGGCTGATCGTGATCGGCCTCGTCGCCCACACCTGCATCGAGGCAACCGTCCGCTTCGCCGCCGAGCTTGGCTACGACGTAACCGTCGTCAAGGATGCCGTGGCGGACTACTCCGCCGAGATGATGCACGCCGCCCTCGAGATCAACCTGCCCAGCTACGCCAGCGCGATCGTGACAACGAAGGAAATCGTCACTGCCCTGACGGAGATGGAGGCAGTGGCACCGGCTGCGTAAGCGAAGCAAGAAAAATCGCGGCAGCTCTGCTGTAACAGCCCGAAGCGCGACCTCCGAGATGACATTCGGCAGAAGAACCCCGCCAACCCGAGCCCCACAACCACTGACAAGAGGAACTCATCATGGACCAGATGCCGAATTCAAAAGTCCTTTACACGGCAAAGACACACACCAGCGGCGGCCGCGAACACGGCGTCGCGCGCAGCTCCGACGGACGTCTCGATGTCCGTCTCGGGCTGCCTGGCACGGCACGGATCGGCACCAACCCCGAGCAGCTGTTCGCCGCCGGATGGTCGGCCTGCTTCGAAAGTGCGATCGGGCTGATCGTCCAAAAGAAACGCGCCACCCTTTCCGGCGACGTGACGATCGATGCCGAGGTCGACCTGAACCTGTCGCCGACCGATGGCTATTCGCTGACTGCTCGCCTGAACGTCACCATTCCCGGCGTCGACGCTGACGTTGCCCAAGCCATCGTCGAGGAGGCGCATCAGATCTGCCCGTACTCGAAGGCGACCCGCGGCAACATCGACGTAACGATCAGACTGGTCTGACGGGACGCCTCAAATAGGCAGCCCGATCCGTCCGATGCCAGGAAGGAATAGTGAAATGATGTCTTCATTGGGAACTGCGCTGGTCACTGGCGCATCTTCTGGCATCGGCGCAATATATGCCGAAAGGCTCGCGCGCCGGGAATACGACCCGATTCTCCAGAGCGCGGTGGAAAAGGTGGCTATCGAGATCACCAATGCGACCGGACGGAGCGTGACTTCCGCTGGGCGAACCTCGACAATGCGGAGGATCTGAGACAGGTGGAAGCGAGGAAGCACGCCTTCCGCTTGTTCCGGAGATTTCCTAATCCGCCCCCGCCGCGCTATCTCAAAGCGGCGCATGCCTAAATCGAGCCCGAAAGGAAGCAGCGATGAAGTCGTCATCGATTGTTCTGGCCAGCCGCCCGACTGGCGTTCCAACCTCGGATAATTTCCGCGCGGTTGAAAGCGACATCAGGCAACCCGAGCAGGGCGAAGTCGCGCTCCGCGTCCTCTTTCTGTCCCTGGATCCCTATATGCGCGGCCGCATGAGCGAGGCGAAATCCTATGCCAAGCCCGTTCCAGTCGGAGGGATCATGGAGGGCGAGACAGTTTGCGAGGTAACGCTGTCGCGACATCCGGATTTCCAAACTGGCGACATTGTCCGCGCGATGACCGGATGGTGCACGCACGCCACCCTGGACGCGCAGCGGGTCCGGCGAGTCAACACACACGGGGCGCCGGTTTCCACAGCCCTTGGCGTCCTCGGCATGCCCGGCTTCACCGCTTATAGCGGCATGAAGGTGATCGGCCAGCCGAGGAAGGGCGAGACGGTCGTCGTCGCCGCGGCGTCCGGTCCGGTGGGATCCCTCGTCGGACAGCTCGCAAAACTCGCCGGCGCGCGGGCAGTCGGGATCGCCGGCGGCAGCGACAAGTGCGCTTATGTGAAGAACGAACTCGGCTTCGATGCCGTCGTCGATCATCGATCACAGAACTTCGCGTCTGAACTTGAAGGCGTTTGCACGAAGGGAATCGACGTCTATTTCGAGAACGTCGGCGGCCATGTCTGGGACGCAGTGCTGCCACTGCTGAATCAATATGCCCGCGTGCCCGTCTGCGGACTTATCGCCCAGTATAATGGACCTGGCCAATCGGATCATGACCGGCTGCCGGCGACCATGTCCGCCGTCCTGCGTCGCAGCCTTCTTCTGAGAGGCTTCATCAATACGGAATTCCTTGGTGCGCATTATGAAAGCTTTCAGCAAGAGATTGGCCCGCTCGTCGCGTCAGGCGAGATCAAGTTTCGCGAAGACATCGTTGACGGTCTTCGGAACGCCCCGGAGGCGTTCATTGGAATGCTCTCGGGCAGCAATTTTGGAAAGCTCCTCATCCGTGTCGCGGAATAGCACGGCGTCGCAATCGGTATGAACCGATTGCGACGCCGTGACATTTGCGGCGCCCCGGTGCGAAAGTGCGGCCGCCAACCGTTCCCTACCTGATCTGCCGCAGGTATTCCGCTCGGTCGAAGGGATTGGTTCCCAGGCGCAGGCGTGCGGGCTGAGCCCCTGAAATAGGGGCGTAGCGCTCGAACGAGTGCTCCAGCACGCCGGTGCCACCCGTCAACCCCGGCAACTGCCGCTGAATGGCGGGGATCTTGCCCGAGGTAATGCTTCCTTCCAGTCTTGCGGCGCCGTGGGCGATTTTCGAGCTCGAGATCATCGCACCGGATTTCGCAAGCTGGGTGTGTATTGCATTCAGGGATGTAGCCGGTACGTCAAGGAGGAAGCGATCGACCGGTTCGCAAACGACTGTCTTCGCCGAGGAGAGCGCCGATGCCAGCACCAACGGGCTCAGATTTCGGAAGTCCGCAGCTGTGCTGGATGGCGAACTTTGTCCGGCTGCGATCATGGCGACCCGACAATCGATGATCTGCCAGCCATAAATGCCAGACTTCAGCGTCTCGAACACCGTATCCTCGACCGCCCGATAGAAGCTCGCGGGCATCTGACCGACATCGACTTCGAGGGAGAAGACGTTGCCGCTACCCTCCGGCCGCGGCTCTACCTGTAATCCGACCGTTGCCAGAAAAGGATTGGGGGCCTTGAATATGACCTCAAGACCGCTTGCCGTGCCTTGCAACCTTTCGGCACAAATGATCGTGCTCTCCTCGAACAAAGCGTCAAGACTGAAGTCGTTCAGCAAGGTGGCTTGGATGATTTCCTTCTGCACCTCGCCGTAGAGGGAAACATATACCTCGTTGGCATCGTCGTTGGTGCGCAGGTTGATCAGTGGGTCCTGCTCCGACAGCTGCTGCAGGGCCAGCCAGAGCTTCGCGCTCTCCGAAGGCCGCCGGGACAATATTCTGGTTTCCAGGGTTGGCGGCGGGAAATGAAAGTCGCCTGTCGACTTGTTTTGCTCTCCCAGCTGGTCGCCGATCCTGGCCTCGGCCAATCCGCCGATCTTGGCGATTTGACCGGCGTGGAGATCGCGAACGCTCTCTACATTCCCTTGCGAGAAGAGCTGGATGCTTGTCACCCTCGCCGACCCTCGGGGCAAATCGACATATCCGCGCGTCGCGACAGTGCCTGACGTGAGATTGACATAGGCAATCTTCTCGCCACCCCATCCACGCTCGATCTTGAAAACGCTTCCTTCAAGAGGACCATTCGCATCGGGGGTTCGACCGGGCAGCAAGGTTTCGACAGCCTCAATCAACTCCCCGACACCGAGACCGGTCATCGCCACCCCGCAATATGACGGATGCAAAAGTCCGCTGGCCACCTGATCAATCAGGGCGAGCTTCAATCTTTCAATACCAATCCGATCGGGCGCCAGGACATAGTCCTCCAGGAGAGCATCGTCGTTGGCGGCAAGCGCTTCGCAGACTGTCGAAAAAAAGGGCTCCCGCGCAATCTCGGACTTGTGGACCGTGGCATGCCGGTACCCGGAATCCACCACATCCATCATCGCGACAGGCCGAACCGACAATCGTGTCGCCATCTCGTCCAGCAGCTCGTGATACCGCGTACCCATGCGGTCCATCTTGTTGATAAAGAAGATGAACGGGATACTGAGACGCTGCAGCGCCCTGACGAGAACATATGTCTGCGCCTGCACGCCCTCGACCGCCGAGACCACGACCACTGCCGCGTCAAGCAGTTGGAGTATACGCTCCACTTCCGCGATGAAATCCGGATGCCCGGGAGTATCGATCAGGTTGACGACGAGGTCGCCGATGGTGAACGACACCACCGCAGACGCTATGGTGATGCCGCGTTGCCGTTCCAGTTCGAGGCTATCGGTGTGGGTATTGCCGTCATCGACACCGCCCAGCTTGGCGATTGTGCCTGTGTCAAAGAGGATTCGTTCAGTGAGGCTGGTCTTTCCAGCATCCACATGGGCCAGGATGCCCAGATTCAATGTGCGCATAATTCATCAACTTCTCAAAATTTCGGGTGTGAACGTGTTGAGAAGTGACTCGGCGCATTGGGACCTCCGGTCGTCGCTGTTGGACCTCGCAGCTCTCTGCATCAGAAAGTGCGCCAGGAATTTGTAGATAGGAATACCCCAGACCGTCAAGCGCACCGGTTTGATCGGCTGCTGGCGACACTGTGGCGATAGCATCTCGCCTGGCTTTTGGGTCGAGGGTCGCGCCAATGAAATTCGCCGCATGAGAGCTTCATTGCCCGGCGCTGGGTGCGAAGTCGCCCGCGATATCGCCAAAACAGTTCAGCGCCGGACTCCATTGGAATCCGGCGCTGACGCTATTGCGATAATCCGACGAGCCGATCAGACCTTAGCGAGCGACTGTTCGAGGTCGGCGATGATGTCCTTCACATCCTCGATGCCGATCGACAGGCGGACCACATCGGGGCCGGCACCGGCGGCGATCTTCTGCTCGTCGGTCAGCTGACGGTGGGTGGTCGATGCCGGATGAATGATCAGCGATCGGGTGTCGCCGATGTTGGCGAGGTGCGAGAACAGCTGCAGCCCTTCGACCAGAGACTTGCCCGCTTCGTAGCCGCCCTTGACGCCGAAGGTGAAGACGGAGCCTGCCCCCTTTGGTGAATAGCGTTTCTGCAAGGCATGGTTCGGGTCGTCCTCGAGGCCGGCATAGTTGACCCAGGCGACCTTGCTATGCGCCTTCAGCCATTTCGCTACGGCAGCGGCGTTCTCGCTGTGGCGCTGCATGCGCAGCGGCAGCGTCTCGATCCCCGTCAGGATCAGGAAGGCGTTGAAGGGCGAGATCGCCGGGCCGAGGTCGCGCAGACCGAGAACGCGGCAGGCGATCGCGAAGGCGAAGTTGCCGAAAGTGGAATGGAGAACGACGCCGTTATATTCCGGCCGCGGGCTCGAGAGCATCGGATAGTTGCCGGACTTCGACCAGTCGAACGTGCCGCCGTCGACGATGATGCCGCCCATGGAGTTGCCGTGGCCGCCGAGGAACTTGGTCAGCGAGTGGACGACGATATCGGCGCCGTGTTCGATCGGGCGAATGAGATAGGGGCTGGCCATGGTATTGTCGACGATGAGCGGCAGTCCGTGCTTGTGTGCGACTTCCGCGATCGCGGCGATATCGACGAAGGTGCCGCCCGGATTGGCGAGGCTCTCGATGAAGATCGCGCGGGTCTTTTCGTCGATCTGGCTCTCAAAGCTCGAGGGATCGCCTGAATCTGCCCAACGAACCTGCCAGCCGAAATTATCGAAAGCGTGGCCGAACTGGTTGATAGAGCCGCCGTAAAGGCGCTTCGCTGCTACGAAATTCTCGCCCGGTCGAAGGATCGTGTGGAACACGATCATCTGCGCGGCGTGGCCCGAGGCAACGGCCAGCGCCGCCGTGCCGCCTTCGAGAGCCGCGACACGTTCTTCGAGAACGGCCTGGGTCGGGTTCATGATGCGGGTATAGATGTTCCCGAACTGCTGCAAACCGAAGAGAGCGGCTGCATGATCAGCGTCGTTGAAGACGTAAGCTGTGGTCTGATAGATCGGCGTGGCGCGCGCGCCGGTCGCCGGATCGGGCTTGGCGCCGGCATGGACGGCCAACGTGTTGAATCCCGGATCATTATTACTCATGAAAATTCCTCCCGTTTTTACAATTTGACGCGGCGGAGCATAGCCGACACGCCGTAAAAGGTAATCGCCAATCTATTTCAACCGAGGCGCGTTTAAAGAAAAAAACGTCCCATCAGGCGATCAGGCGCGGATACTCGATTGCCGGGCAGCGATTCATGACGACCTTCAATCCGGCGCTCTCGGCAATCCGCGCGGACGCATCATCACGAACGCCAAGCTGCGACCAGATGACCTTGGGACGAGGCTCCATCTGCAGCGCCTCCTCCACCACCTCCGGCAGGTATTCGGACGCCCTGAAGACATCGACCATATCGACTGCGGTGGGGATGTCGGCAAGCCGGGCATAGACGAGTTGCCCATGGATCAGCTTGCCTGCCTGGCCGGGATTGACGGGGATGACCTGATAGCCGCGTGCCAGCAAGAACGCCATGACACCGTTGCTGGGTCGCGCCGGATTTGGCGAGGCGCCCGTCAGAGCTATCGTCTTCACCGAGCGCAGGATATCAATGATATAGTCGTCGTCATATCGGTCGTGATTCATGCGTGCCTCTTTGCCACCAAGCCATGATTTCCGCGCCGAATTTTGAAACCGACGCCTCGCTTTTATCGTATATAGGTAGTGCCAAGCCACAGGAGGATCCCCATGAAAAAGACGGCCCTTTTGCTTTCCTTTGCATTGGTCGCGTCGCCGGCCATGGCAATCTCCCGATACAACTCACAGAGCATGACCTGCCAGAGCGCCCGCGCCGCCATTCACAACGAGGGCGCGGTGATTTTCCGCTACCCGTCCAAGCGCGTTCCCGGGATGCCGCTCTACGACCGCTATGTCCGCAACAGCCGCTTCTGCGACGGCAACAAATATGCTGAATGGACGCGTATTCCGACGAAGGATGATCCCGGCTGCCGGGTTCTGAATTGTCAGAATATTGACAACCTAGACGGGATGTTTCTTGTTCCAGACTATTCGCTCTGAGGCGATCACAAGACATCTGCGCTGCTCTCGTTCAGCTTGCTGAAACACAACTTCTCCGGCCTGTCGAAACGGGTGAATTGTGACAACGTGTGTCATTCACGCATCACGCTTAAAAATTGCGAGAGCCGGCGAGGCTCGTGTTCTATGTATATCCTGTATATGAACACCATATGTTCCCGCATATGTTAGAAACACCTCATAGTTGAATGAGGCGAATCGATTGAACGCAGTTGGCGTACGTACATCTTGGTGACACCGCCAGCCGACAATCTGTGATTGTTAACGCATTCGTCACGGCCAAGTGTCGAGATCGCACGACGCAAAGCCATGTTGGCATTTTGCCTTCGACGGCGTAACAAGGGCCCCGGATCCGCCCGTCAATACACCGCTCGGTAGTTTTTCTTGTCGCTCACAGTCATCCTGCTGGTTCTTCTAGGCGCGCTGCTGCACGCAATCTGGAACGCGCTCATCAAGGCGGGCACGGACAAGTCGCTTGACGCCAGCCTCATCTCGGCAGGTGGTGCGGTTACGGCCCTGCCTTTCCTGTTTTTCCTGCCGCTGCCCGATGCCTCGGCCTGGCCCTACATCGGTGCTTCGGCGATCCTTCAGTTCCTCTATTTCCAGCTTGTCGCCGGCGCCTATCGCGCAGGTGACATCGGCCTGGTCTATCCGATCATGAGAGGGTGCGCGCCGCTGCTGGTCGCCGCGACAAGCGGTTTCATCCTGAACGAGAGCCTGTCGCCTGGAGCGATGCTTGGCACCGCGACGATCTGCGCAGGCATTCTGACTTTGGCGCTCGAGGCGCGACGCGGCAGCGGCCATGCGATCCGCCTGGCGCTCGCCAACGCTTGCGTCATCGCGACCTATACCTATGTCGACGGCATCGGCGCGCGGGTATCCGGCAACGCGGTATCCTATACACTGTGGATGTCGCTGCTGCCGCCGATCCTGCTGCTGACCTGGGCCGTCTCGAAGCGAGGAGCGGTGGCGGTTGCCGTGCATGTCCGCTACAATTGGTGGCGCGGATTGATCGGCGGCGGCGGATCGATTGCCTCCTACGGCCTCGCGCTCTGGGCAATGACAAAAGCGCCGGTCGCAACCGTCGCTGCGCTGCGCGAGACGTCGATCCTGTTTGCGCTGCTGATTTCCGTGATCGTGCTCAAGGAAAAGGCCAGTCCGTGGCGCTATCTCGCCGGCGCGATCATCGCGCTTGGCGGCCTGATCCTCAAGCTCGCCTAAGCTATTCGCCAGTCCACTGCGGCGTGCGCTTGGAGAGGAAAGCCCCGATCCCTTCCTCGGCATCGGCCGTCATCATGTTGTCGACCATTACCTGCGCCGCATAGCTGTAGGCTTCCTCGACCGGCATTTCGAGCTGGCGATAGAACGCTTCCTTGCCGAACTTCAGCGTCAGCGGCGATTTGCTCGCAATCACGGATGCATATTTGGTAACGACCTGTGTCAGGTACTGTTTCGGCACGATGCGGTTCACGAGGCCGAAATCCTTGGCCGTTGAGGCGTCGATCGTCTCGCCCGTCAGCAGCATCTCCATCGCCTGCTTGCGATGGGCAGCCCGCGTCACAGCCACCATCGGCGTCGAGCAGAACAGGCCGATATTGACGCCCGGCGTGCAAAAGGTTGCCGTATCGGTGCAGATTGCAAGATCGCAGGAAGCGACAAGCTGGCAGCCGGCAGCGGTCGCAAGACCATCGATCTCAGCAATGACAGGCTTCGGGAGGCGGGTGATTTCGAGCATGAGGTCGGCAGCCAGCGCGAAGGTCTCCTCGAAGAATGCCTCGCCGCCATCTTCGTCGGCGCGATGCGCCGTCAATTCCTTGAGGTCGTGGCCGGCGGAAAAGACATTGCCCGTGGAGGCGATGATGACCACGCGGACGGCAGCGTCTTCGGCAGCGCTCTGCAGCTCGCCGATCAGCGTTTCCATGACCGCAATGGAAAGCGCGTTGGCAGGCGGATTGCTGAGCGTCAGCCGCAGGACGCCGTCGCTCAACTGCGGAATGACAAGCGCACCCTCGCCCGCTTTGCTCGGGTCTTTCCGAAAGGATACGACTTCGGCCATGGTCTAACTCCCTGCATTGCCATTTCGTGCTAATTGTTCTGCCACAGGCGACAAGCAATTTCGAGGCAAACTCATGCAGCCGGTCATGACGATCGACGAGCTCCACCGTTTTCTGGACACGGACTTCCCCCAGATCCACACGGACGGTCGGGTCTTCACCGTCACCGAAATCCACCCCGGCAGCGTCTCGATGCGTCTCGACCCAAACGAGAGGCACTTACGCCCCGGTGGCACCGTATCAGGCCCCGCGCTTTTCACCCTGGCGGATGTCACGGCCTATGCGGCGGTGCTCGCGCATATCGGGCCTGTCGCGCTTGCGGTTACCACCAGTCTCAATATCAATTTCCTGCGGCTACCGAAGCTCCGGCCAACGACCTGCACCTGCAGAATTCTCAAGCTCGGCAAGCGCCTCGCGGTCATCGAGGCGTCGATTTTCCAGGAGAATGAGGACGAGCTGATCGCCCACGCAACGGCGACTTACTCAATTCCGCCACGCGAAATATGAGGTATTAAAATACCACATATCTAAGCGGTTGATTTTGCTTACATGTTTTTATGAGCTAGCAACCCAACATCGTTGACCAAGCACGTCTTTGCCTTTATACACACCGCCAGAAATGCAGCCTTCCGGGGCTGCTTTCTTTTTGGTGCGTCTCCGGACGTCCAAACCAAGCAACAAGAAACGCCCTTCGCCTTCGGGCACAAGGGATCCAAAAGAGAGTAACTACTATGGCAACTTTCTCCCAGAAGCCTGCAGAGGTGGAGAAGAAGTGGGTCATCATCGACGCCGAAGGGCTGGTCGTTGGTCGTCTCGCTTCCGTCATCGCTATGCGTCTGCGCGGCAAGCACAAGGCAACCTTCACGCCCCACGTTGACGACGGCGACAACGTCATCGTCATCAATGCCGACAAGGTCGTATTCACCGGCAAGAAGTACTCCGACAAGGTTTACTACTGGCACACGGGTTACGCTGGCGGCATCAAGGAGCGTACCGCTCGCCAGATCATCGAAGGCCGCTTCCCGGAGCGCGTTCTCGAGAAGGCCGTTGAGCGCATGGTTCCTCGTGGCCCGCTCGGCCGTCGTCAGATGAAGAACCTCCGCGTTTACGCTGGTTCCAACCATCCCCACGAAGCACAGCAGCCGACCGTCCTCGACGTCTCCAAGCTGAACAAGAAGAACGTAAGGAGCGCCTAAGAATGGCTGACCTCTCCTCCCTGAAGGATCTCGGCACGTCCGCTGAAGCTGCTGCTCCGGCTCACGTCCGCAAGGTCGACTCGCTTGGCCGTTCCTACGCGACCGGCAAGCGTAAGGACGCTGTAGCCCGCGTTTGGGTCAAGGCCGGCTCCGGCAAGATCATCGTCAACGGCAAGGACTTCACGGCATACTTCGCCCGTCCGGTTCTGCAGATGATCCTGCGTCAGCCGATCGTCGCTGCTGCCCGTGACGGCCAGTTCGACATCATCGCAACGGTTGCAGGCGGCGGTCTCTCCGGCCAGGCCGGTGCAGTTCGTCACGGTCTGTCCAAGGCTCTCACCTACTTCGAGCCGGGCCTGCGCTCGGTCCTGAAGAAGGGTGGCTTCCTGACCCGCGACAGCCGCGTTGTTGAACGTAAGAAGTACGGTAAGGCCAAGGCTCGCCGTTCGTTCCAGTTCTCCAAGCGCTAATCGCTTCGAACTATCGAAATGCGAAGGCCGGGCTCTGCCCGGCCTTTTTTATTCCGGCTTACGGAAGAAAGCTTCGAGCCTATAACCGTCGGGATCGATCACGAAGGCCGCGTAGTAGAACTGGCTGTATTCTGGGCGGATGCCGGGCGGGCCATTGTCTTCGCCGCCATTGGCAAGACCCGCGGCATAGAAGGAATTGACCGCTTCCTCGCTTGTCGCCGTAAAGCAGAAATGCAATCCCGATCCACGGTCCGCCGGGACCGGATGTTCGGCCTCCATGACCCAGAAGGCCGGCTTTTCGGCACCGTATCCGACGGTGTTGCCAAAACTGGACAGCCGCTCATAACCGAGCGCTCCGAGTGCCGCGTCGTAGAACGCTCCCGATCTTTCAATGTTCTTTACGCCGATCGATATGTGATCGAACATGGGTATCAGCTCCTTCGCTCATCGCTGGCTGCAGGTTCTCCGACACCGGGAGCGAAGTCAACGACGCGCTTCGATCCCGAACCAACATCGGCAGCTTCAGAGCCTGCCATCGGCGGCCACACCGCTAGGCCGCCGGCCCCAGAGCCCCGAGAAGTGTCGCAAGTGCATCCTCGCTCTGGTAGGGAAACACCAATCGCAGCAGTTCCGGGCCAAGTCTCGGCTGAAGCCGACGCGCTTCGACCTCGCAGTGCGCGCGCCGTACCTCGTCTCCGCGCAGGGCATGGGCAGCCGCAAGCAAGATGAGTGTTCGCCACGACTTCGCCGGTACATTCTCAAATTCCTCCGCGGCATCATCGCCACGGCCTTGCTGAAGCCGAATGATGCCGCTGATCGCCCAGAACCACACCGGCGGATGCGTCGATCGTCGAAAGCATTCCTCGATTTCGGCAGCGGCGGCTTCCAGATCACCGACATAGTGGAGCAATTCGGCGAAATCGGCGCGGATCTCGATATCGCTTGGCGCGAGGTCGCGCGCCTTGCGGTAGTGGGATTTCGCGCCCTCATAGTTTCGCATCATCAACTGAACCAGCGCCGCAGAGTACTGCGCAAAGGCGTCGTTGTTGTCGAGGCGCAATGCGATGCGCGAGACGTCCCCGGCGCGTTGCAGACGCTCAGGCGTGCCCTCCATGCTGAAGGTGTGCGTCAGTGCAATGGCGTGCATGGTGTGAGCTTCGATAAGACCAGGGTCGAGCTGCGCGGCTCTCTCGAAAAAGCGCTCGGCCTCCCACAGCAGATGTTTGGCATCGAGCATCCTGCCGTAAAGAAAGTTCTCGTAGGCGGACCAGGAGGATTCGGGTTTAGTGGCGACGGCCTTGGATGACACTTGGAGGACCTTGTCCACCACAAGCGACACGATCTCCGCTGCGACGGATTCGATTGCATCCATTTGACAATCCGCCGGAAGATCGAAAGCCCGAGACCACAAGATCGATGTGCCCGTCGTGGACGCGAACCTAACGCTCAGCCGGAACGGGCCTGTTCCATGAACGACGATGCTCACTGTGTAATCGTGAGCGCGGATGCTCATTTCCGAAGCCGAGGTCGGAGCGACGTCGATCCAGCGGCGTTCGGAGAGAAACTGCTCGATGCTCGAGCTTGCTAACCCTGCAATACCCTGCCCGCCGGCAAGGGATGAGGAGCTGGATGCAACTCGCACGAGGACTTTTTCCGCGCTCCGCGACGACGTCGTTTCGTCAGCCAGCGAGTGTGCAGCGGGGATCGGGCCAGTCCGGCGCGGTTGCCAGTGCCAGACGCGGACTGGTCGCTCGATGTTCTTCAGGCGTTTTTCGCCGCCCGCGACGAACTCGGCCCCAAGTCGCGTCGCGATCTGGTGATAGACCCCATCGGTCACGCATATGCCACCCGGCAACGCGTTTGCTTCAATACGAGAGGCAACGTTGACCCCATCCCCGAACAAGTCGGAGCCGTCCACCAGAACGTCCGCAAGGTTGATGCCAATCCTGATCGCCGGGCGCGCGCCCTCACCTGTTCCGTCCGCCAACTCGCCCTGGATCGCCATCGCGCATTCGACTGCGCCAGTCACCGAGTCGAATACGGACAGCGTTCCGTCGCCGATCAACTTGAAGACCCGGCCGCCGTTGCGCTCGATGTTCGGCTCCGCAACATCGCTGTGTATCGCCTTGACCAGCGCAAGCGTCGTCTCTTCGTCTCTTTCCATGAGGCGGGAATAGCCGACAACGTCCGTCGCCATGATCGCTGCCAGCCGTCGCTTGAGAGGCACGCTCGGCATAAGCCCTCCGAGAACCGTTTCACTCAGCATCAACAACGACGGGTAGAGTAGCACAGAACGATCGGTGGGATCATCGTCTCCGCGATCCTGCGTGTGCCTTGCATTCTATCGTCCTGTCGCTTACCCCTTCTGCCGGCAGGCATATGCCTGCGTTAGATCGAAGTCAGGATTACCCTCGTGGCAAAGAAGACCATAGATCACGCCTTCACGGCAACCAGCCTCACCTCTTCAGCCAGCGACCCGACCTTTGCCGGCGCGCTGTCATTCATGCGTCGCCGCTTCACCAAGGATCTCACCGGGGCGGACGCCGTTGTCTGGGGCATTCCCTTTGATGCTGCGACCTCAAATCGCCCCGGCACGCGGTTCGGTCCACAGGCGATCCGCCGCGCTTCCGCGATTTTCGACAACGACCCGCAATACCCCTTCAATCGCGACCTGTTCGCCGAGATGGCGGTCATCGACTATGGCGACTGCCTGCTCGATTACGGCAATCACCACGAGACGCCCAAGGCGATCGAGCAGCAGGCACGGACGATCGTCGACAGCGGCGCCTTCATGCTGACCCTTGGCGGCGATCATTTCGTCACCTGGCCGATCCTCAAGGCGCATGCCGCCAAGCATGGACCGCTGGCGCTCGTCCAGTTCGACGCCCACCAGGACACCTGGTTCGACGACAACAAGCGTATCGACCACGGTTCCTTCGTGGCGCGGGCAGCGCGAGACGGCATCATCGATCCGGATCGGTCGATCCAGATCGGCATCCGGACGCATGCGCCCGAGGATTTCGGCATTCACATTCTCTATGGCCATCAGCTCGAGGATATGAGCGCCGGCGATATCGCCTCGACGATCATCTCGCACACCCGCGGGGCGCCGTCCTACCTGACCTTCGACATCGATTGCCTCGACCCTGCCTTTGCGCCCGGCACCGGTACGCCCGTATCGGGCGGCCCCTCCAGCGCCAAGATTCTCTCAGTGCTGCAGCGCCTGCACCAGCTGGACATCAGGGGCGCCGACGTCGTGGAGGTGTCACCGCCCTATGACCATGCCGATATTACCGCCATTGCGGGGGCGACGGTCGCGATGTATATGCTTGGCCTGCATGCCGAACGCCGCGCAAGCGCGTCACACGGCTGACTCATCTCTCTTACAAAATGATTCCGGACTTCTTTCTAACCTATTGAAAGTGTGAGCAAGACAATGGCACCGAAGATCTTCATCGATGGCGAACACGGCACGACGGGCTTGCAGATCCGCACGCGCATGGCCGGCCGTCGCGATGTCGAGCTGTTGTCGATCCCGGAAGCCGAGCGTCGCAACGCGGCGATGCGCGAGGATATGCTCAATAACGCCGACATCGCGATCCTCTGCCTGCCCGACGATGCTTCGAAGGAGGCCGTGCAGATGGTCTCCGGCAATAACAACGTGCGCGTCATCGACACCTCCACTGCCTTCCGCGTCAACCCGACCTGGGCTTACGGTTTCGCGGAGATGGACAAGGAACAGGCCGAGAAGATCAAGGCTTCTCGCTTCGTCGCCAATCCCGGCTGCTACCCCACCGGTGCCATCGGCCTCATTCGGCCGTTGCGTGCTGCCGGCATCCTGCCCGACGGCTATCCGGTCACCGTCAATGCGGTTTCGGGCTACACCGGCGGCGGCAAGCAGATGATCGCGCAGATCGAAGACCAGAGCCGCGACGATGCGATTACCGCGCCACACTTCCTCTACGGCCTGACGCTGAACCACAAGCACGTTCCGGAGATGAAGATTCATGGGCTGCTCGATCGCGCGCCGATCTTCTCGCCGTCGGTCGGGAAGTTCGCGCAGGGCATGATCGTTCAGGTGCCGCTGCATCTCGATGATCTCGCCGAAGGCACGACGCTCGAAAGCATCCATTCCGCCCTCGTCGCTCACTACGCCGGCCAGGATATCGTAACTGTCGTGCCGCTGGAGCAGAGCAGCAAGCTGCCGCGTATCGATGCTGTCGAACTCGCCGGCAAAGACACGATGAAGCTCTTCGTTTTCGGCACGCCAGGCGCCTCGCAGGTCAATCTCGTGGCGCTGCTCGACAACCTCGGCAAGGGCGCTTCGGGCGCGGCCGTCCAGAACATGGATCTGATGCTCGCCTCCTGATCCGGGAGCCTGTCGATGTCGCTTGATGCGCTGCTGGCAGACACGGGCGCGTGGTTTACCACGGCCCTGCCGGATCATGGCGTGCTATCGCTTATCGTCATCGCCTTCATTGCGGGGCTGGCACGGGGCTTTTCCGGATTCGGTGCGGCTTTGATCTTCATTCCGCTCGGCGGTGCGATCATCGGCCCAAAGCTGATATCGCCCGCCCTGCTTGTCATCGACGGCCTGGCAACGCTCGGAATGATCCCGCCGGCCTGGCGCAGCGCCAACCGGCGCGAAGTCTTCACGATGGCCGCAGGCGCCATCCTCGGCGTTCCCGCCGGTACCGCGGCGCTGGCGTTGATGGATCCGCTTACGCTGCGCTGGGCGATCACGGCCGTTGCGATCTGCCTGCTCGCATTGCTTGTCTCCGGCTGGCGCTATCATGGCGAACCGCGGGCGCCGCTGACCTCCCTGACCGGCCTCATCGCCGGGCTTTTCAGCGGTGCAGCGCAACTCGGCGGGCCGCCTGTCGTCGCCTACTGGCTCGGTGGAAAGAGCGATTTTGCCCGGGTGCGCGCGAATGTCGTCCTCTACTTCGCGGTTTCGACCTGCTTCAGCGTCGCAAGCTACTATTTCGGTGGCCTGTTCGTGCCGGCGGTTTTCGCTCTCACGGTTGTCATCCTGCCAATCTATGCGGCCGGTCTCTATGGTGGCTCCCTGTTGTTTGGCCTCGCCAAGGAAAGCACCTTCCGGCTGATCTGCTATCTCTTGATCGGCGCATCGGCCGTCATGGGGATGCCCGCTCTCGACGGCATTCTCCGCTAGCACCGCCCGACACGCCCTCCCCAAAACGGCTGACCGGCGCGCGTGATCGCGTTCGTTGATCATGCACGCGCCTGCGAATACAGTCTGGCCACGAGTGAGCGGGAGATCCTCATGGGCAGCGTCATCCTCTTCGGCATTGCATTCATCGGCGGCACGGTCGTCGTTACGCTGGCTTTCTATTTCCTGATGCGCTTCATCATGGGGACCGACCCGACCGGAAAGGACCGGGAGCTGGCCGGCGCAGTGGTCATGCGCATATCCTCCCTCCACGCGCTCATCCTGGCGCTGGTCTTCGCGCAAGAGATGATCGAATACCAGCAACTGAAATTCGAGAGCGTGACCGAGGCGAACGCCGTCGCCAACGTCTATTTCGACGCGGAACGCTACGGCGCCAATGAAAAGCCGCCGATCCAGCAGGCCCTGTTCGAATATGTCCAGATCGTCGTTGATGAGGAATGGCGCAGCCTGGGCACCACGGGGCAGCTTTCAGCCACCGCATGGGCCAAGTGGGATAATGTCTATCAGCGAGTGCTGGATCTGACCCCAACCAATGTTCGGCAGCAGAGCATCCGCGATCACATGCTCACCAATGTGCACGCCATCTCCGACTCCCGAGACAAGCGCGAAAACAGCGGCACGGACTCCGTCAGCAAGATCTTCTGGTTCGCCGCGATCTCCGGCGTCATCTTCATGGCGCTCGGCTACTATCCTTACCCGCCCGACGCACGAAATCTGCTGCTGCTGTCCGTTCTCGGTGCCTTCACCGGCATCATACTCTTCTTCATCTACGCGTTCTCGGACCCCTACAATCCGCCGGCCACGCTGAAGCCGACGGCGTTCGAGCGGCTGCTGGAGGAACTGGCAAGCCCGCCGCCGTCGGGATAGCTCGTTCCTCGGTCAGCGAGCTGCCAGAAGCGTCCGGGTGCGGAGCGCGAGTGTTTCGCCCGGGCCATGGACTGCGGCGAACAGCAGACCGGCAAAGAAGGTGAAGTGATCGATGAAGAAGCCGAATTCGGCCTGGTTTCCCGTCCACCGCCCCGGCCCATGGAATGAGAAGGCCAGGAAGAGAACGTATAGGCCGGCAAGCAGCGCTGCTTCGGAGAAGAATGCGCCGGTCAGCAGGGCGAAAGCGAGTGCGAGTTCGAAGAATGCCGCAACCCACGCGAGGAACAACGGCATCGGAAAACCGGCAGCCGCGATGAAATCTGCCGTCGACTGCATGTCCAGGAATTTCAGCGTCGATGCCATGATGAACACCGCCGCGAAGATGAGCCGCGCGACGAGAATAGCAATTGTCTTACCCATGATGTTGTTCTCCCTGCCCGTAAAGGCCACCCGTTTGATCTCTGGCAGATGATGCCTGTTGCGTCTTCCGTACAAGGACGAACTGCCGGGCGCCTTGCCGACAGGCCTACAATCTTTTTCGCAGGTGCCGTGAAATGAAGCCTCGAGGCTAGGCTCGCAGGACGTTCGCAGTTTGATTCAAGTCGTTCATCTATCGATTCCGGAAACAGCCTGAACCCGTTGATCTCGGAGTCCTTTGGCGCGGCGAGGCCCGCATCGGCGTTTATGCGATTTCTATTTTCCGCGGCGCGCAGCGGAATGGATTCCCTACGGCCGTCAGTTGTAGCCTTTCCTCATGATGCACGAGGTGAACGTCATGAGAGATTTCATTTCTTCGAGCCTGCACATCGCACGATCGGACAGGCGCAATCCAAAACGGCAAATGCGCGAGAGGCGGACGGCTCAGGCTCTGATCATCTTCGGCGTCGTCCTGGCAGCGATAGAACTCTATGTGATCCTGGCCGGGTTCTGAAGCCAATGAGACAGAACAGCCTCCTTCGTCTTGGTGCCGTCACGACGGCGTTGGTAACGCCATTCCGGGGCGACGCCGTCGATCTTTCCACGCTTGAAAAGCTCGCCATCAGGCAAGTGCTATCAGGTGTCGGCGGCATCGCTGTCTGCACAGTGACGGGCGAAGGGCCGACCCTCTCAATGCTCGAGCGCTCGGCCGTCCTTCAGTGCTGCGTGAGAGCGGCCGACCGCCGCGTTCCGGTACTCGCCGCGACCGGCACCAACTGCACGCTCGAAACGATAAGGCTCACGCAGCAGGCCGAAGCCCTCGGCGCGGCGGCAGCGATCGTGACCGTTCCTTACTATTCGAAGCCCGGACAACGGGGTATTCTCCACCATTTCGAGACGCTCGCCGCGGAGACGAGTATCCCTCTTATTGTGGACGACAATCCGGCACGCTCGGCAAGCAGCCTTTCGCCCCACACGTTGGAAGCGCTGGCGGCAATCCCCTCGATCGCCGGCGTGATCGGACATGGAATACAGCCTCCCTCGCCTGCATTGCGCGAGCGCTTCCTTTTCCTTTCCGACAGAGACGACACCTCGCTCGCCTTTCTAAGCGGCTACGGCATCGGCATCATCTCGTCCGGCGCCAACGTCCATCCGCGATTGTTCAACTCGCTCCACAATGCCGCCCTCGCCGGCAACATTCCCGGCGCTTTGGCCCTCGAACGGCGGCTGCATCCCCTGACGCACATATTGGGCGATCAGGCACCGGCTCAGATCAAGTATGCGCTGCGGCTTCTCCTCGATGTCGATGCGACGGTTCGGCTGCCGATGGTAGAGCTCGATGCCGACGAAAGAGCCGCGATCTTCGACGCACTCACCTCCGCTGCGGAAACCCGCCCTCTCGCATCTTGATGCGACTGCATCCCCCTGCATCCACACCATGAAAGGAACCGAAATGCCCCTCCACCATCATGCTCGCCGTTTCGCCGCAGCCAGCCCGAAAGCGCTGCCGCGTTTCACGATCGGCAGCAACAGCGCCGGGCGCTGGGTCGTCAACGATCGGGAGGGGCGCGTCGGCGGGATATTCGTCAGCCGGGATGCGGCGCTGCATTTCGCCGTCGAAGAATGCGACCACGATCTCAGCCAAATATCTTTCGCGCTGGGCGAAACGACGCTCCGCCTCATCACGGGTGGCGAGGATCCGATCGTCCATTAGCGCTTCCGCAGAAAAGCAGACGGAAGCCTCAAAGACCAACTCTTCCTTAACCGAAGATTGCTAGCGTTTGTCGTAATAGACGACGGACGCCCCCAATGCCGAAACCCAACTTTCGCTTCACCCACTATGACCTCAAGGAACAGCGAGCCGGGACGATCATCGAGGTGACGCTGTCGGCCGTAGCGAATGTTCGATTGATGACGGCACCGAACTACCAGCGTTTTACCGAAGTGCTCGACTTCAAATATGTGGGCGGGGTCGCGCGCAAATCGCCGGTGAAGCTGTCGATCCCGGAGAGCGGCCACTGGCATCTGGTGGTCGACATGGAAGGTCATCATGGCCTGGCGGAGTCTGCCGTGAAGTTGATCGCTGGCCCTGGCGGCCAGATGCGGGCCTCCTGATCAGCGCTGATTGCGCTCCTTGCGAAGCTTCGCCCACCAATCCAGACGCTTCCTGATATCCCGCTCGAAACCGCGTTCCGGCGGGTCGTAGAAGGTCTGGCGCCCCATCTTCTCCGGAAAATAGTCCTGACCTGAAAAGGCATCCGGCTCGTCGTGATCGTAGCGATAGCCTTCGTTGTAACCTTCATCCTTCATCAGCTTCGTTGGCGCGTTCAGAATGTGCTTCGGTGGCAGAAGCGAACCATTTTGCTTGGCAGCCATGGTTGCGGCCTTGAAGGCGGTGTAGACGGCGTTCGATTTCGGGGCCGTGGCGAGATAGACGCAAGCCTGTGCGAGCGCCAGTTCCCCCTCTGGAGAGCCGAGATAGTCGTAGGCATCCTTGGCGGCATTGCAGATAACCAGCGCCTGGGGATCGGCAAGGCCGATGTCCTCCACGGCCATGCGTACCAACCGACGCCCGAGATATAGCGGATCCTCGCCGGCGTCGAACATACGCGCGAGATAATAGAGCGCGGCATCCGGATCGGACCCGCGGACCGACTTATGCAGCGCGGAAATCAGATTGTAATGCCCGTCCTGCGCCTTGTCGTAAACAGGCGCACGGCGCTGGACGATCCGCGTCAGACCTTCGGTGTCGAAGATCTCGCCCTGCCGAACGGCACGCCAGACCTCTTCGGCCAGCGTCAGCACCGCACGGCCATCGCCGTCGGCCATACGAAGCAGGCTGATCCTCGCCTCCGGCGTCAGAGGCAGGGATTTCTGCTCGGTTGCCTCGGCCCGCTTCAGCAGCTCCTCAAGGCTCGTATCATCATGCGACTTGAAAGTAAGGACACGGGCGCGCGACAAGAGAGCAGCATTGAGCTCGAACGACGGGTTCTCGGTCGTGGCACCGACGAGGATGACGGTACCGTCTTCCATGACCGGCAGGAAGCTATCCTGCTGCGCGCGATTGAAGCGATGGATCTCATCGACGAAGAGCAGCGTCTGGCGCCCGTCCATGCGGCGCAGCCGTGCTGACTCGAACACCTTCTTGAGATCCGCGACACCGGAAAAGATCGCGGAAATCTGCTCAAAAGCGAGACCCGCCTCGCCGGACAGCAACCGCGCAACGGTGGTCTTGCCGGTCCCTGGCGGACCCCAGAAAATCATCGATCCCAACGAGCCGCTTTCGATCATCCGCCTGAGAACGCCGTCGTTACCGGTCAGGTGTTCCTGACCGGTAACTTCACCAAGCGTCTGCGGGCGAAGCCTGTCTGCAAGCGGTCGCCGGTTGGCGACCTCCTGCGGAATACGCGGCGCGAAGAGATCGTTGCTCATCGGAAGAACTGCCGAATACGCTGGCCGTCGCGCTCGATCTCGACACGCCAGAAATTCGGCTCCTGATTGGCGACCGTCTCCAGTTCCTTCGTGGTTTTCACCTCGGAACCGTTGACGGAGACGATGATGTCCTTCGGTTCGAAACCGAGGCTTGCGGCAACCGATCCATCCTTGACCTCGGCAACGACGACACCGTTGGCCTCCGACGACATCCGCAGCTCGTCAGCGACGCGCGGCGAGAGGTTTTCGACAACAGCGCCGGTGAAGGGGGAATGGCCACCGATGGTCCGCTGGTCGCGAGGTGCGGTTTCGGGAGCGCGTCCAAGCGCGAGCTCGACCTGCTTCTCCTTGCCGTTGTCGACTACGGTCAGCTTGGCCGAATTGCCGAGGCCCGCAGTCGTCAGGCGATAGAACAGCGCGTCCGGGTGTTCGACGGTGACGCCGTCGACGGCCGTGATCACCTGCCCTGGCTTCAGGCCAGCCTTGGCGGCGGGACCACCTTCGGTAACCTTGACGACGATTGCGCCGCGCGCCTTGGCGAGCCCGAGGGCATCGGCAACCTCGGAGGTGACGGCGTCGAACGAGGCTCCCACATAGGGGCGCTCGAAGGCCTTTACACCAGCATCGGCGGAAGCAAGAAACACCTTCACCAGATTGGCCGGGATGGCAAAGCCAATGCCGTTCGAGCCACCACCGCGCGAGAAGATCGCGGTATTGATGCCGATCAGTTCGCCCTTCATGTTCATCAAGGCGCCGCCGGAATTGCCGGGATTGATCGAGGCGTCGGTCTGGATGAAGAAGCCGAACTCGTTCTTCACGACCTGATTGCGGGCCAGCGCCGAAACGATACCCGATGTCACCGTCTGGCCGACACCGAAGGGATTGCCGATCGCAAGGACGAGATCGCCAACCTCAACGCCGTCGGAGTTGGCGATTGGCAGTGTCGGGAAGGTTTCCTTGGTGTCGATCTTCAACACGGCGAGATCGACCCGGTCATCCTTCAGTACGACCTTGCAGGGAAATTCCCGACCGTCGGACAGCGCGACCTTGATGTCATCGGCGCCGTCAACGACGTGATTGTTCGTCACGATCGTTCCGTTCGCCTCGACGATGACGCCGGAGCCCAGCGAAGACTGCTTCTCGCTGCGGTTCGGCATCTGCTGGCCGAAGAACTGCTCGAAGAAGGGGTCGCCGGCAAAGGGTGACTGCCTGCGCACCGTCTTTTCTGCATAGACATTGACGACGGCGCCGGCGGTCTGCTTGACGAGCGGCGCAAAGGAGAGCTGCATCTCCAACTGACTCTGCGGCACGGTCTTGGCGGTCTGCGCAGTGGCGGCAACCGGCAGCGCGAGCATCAAAGCCACGAGAGGCAGGGCTGCGCGCTTTAGCAAGTCTGGCATGGGAAGTCCTTTTGAAATTCTCTTGTGAAGACGTTGTAGCGCCGGACGCTAGAAAGGAAAGAGGGCGGAAGCATGGAAGAATGTGGCAAGGCGGGTCGACGAAGAGCGCTTATGAAACTGAGTCAAAGACGATTGGTATGCATCTGATAACAAAGATCAAAGCATGGGCGAAGTCACTCAAGCGTGACATCGTGACACTGTGGCTGGCGGCGCGCGATAGCCGTGTCCCCTGGCACGCAAAGGTGGTCGCCGGCGCTGTTGCTGCCTATGCCCTTTCGCCTGTCGACCTCATCCCGGATTTCATTCCGGTGCTTGGCTATCTCGACGATCTCCTGATCGTCCCTCTCGGGATCATGCTGGCCATCCGCCTCATTCCTCCTCAGGTCATAGCGGATCTGCGTACGCAGGCGGCAGTGCGGATCGAGCGTCCCTCCGGCCTGTTAGGCATGATCTTCATCCTTGCCCTCTGGCTAACCTGCATCATTTACGCGGTGTGGGCCTTTGTCGGCTCGATCATCAGCAAGTAGGAAAACGGCATGACGCAATACCGCACGCTTCTCTTCATGATCCCCTTCGCCCTTACCCTGCCGGTTTCCGGCATTTCAGCGGCCGCGAGCTTCGATTGCGACGCCAAGGCATTGAAACCGGACGAGAAGGTGATCTGCGAGAACCGGGCGCTGAACGATGCCGACGTGAAGATGGTCACCACCTTCGACCTGCTGTCAGGCCTGATGGCAATGGGTTCGCGCGGAGCGCTACAGGACGAACAGACCGCCTGGCTGAAGAAGCGGCAGGAATGTGCTGCGGACGCGGCCTGCATCAAGACCGCCTATGACGAACGGCTGAAGCAGCTCGACGAGACCTACAAGAAAATAAACCGGCCGCTTTAAGGCGACCGGTCCATATGAGCAGCTGACTCTAATCAGCGTATCGAAATTGCCGCTTAGCGGCTGCCGAGGTCACGCACAGCGCCACGGTCGGCGCTGGTTGCGAAGGCGGCGTAAGCCTTCAGCGCGGTCGTGACGTTGCGCTTGCGATGCTCGGCCGGATGCCAACCCTTCTCCTCCTGCTCGGCGCGGCGGTTTGCCAGCTCCTTGTCGTCGACACGCAGATTGATCGTGCGGTTCGGGATGTCGATATCGATCATGTCGCCTTCGCGCACGAGACCGATGGTGCCGCCATTGGCTGCTTCCGGAGAGGCATGGCCGATCGACAGACCGGAGGTGCCGCCGGAGAAGCGACCGTCGGTGATCAGCGCGCAAGCCTTGCCGAGGCCCTTCGACTTCAGGTAGCTCGTCGGATAGAGCATTTCCTGCATGCCCGGGCCACCCTTCGGGCCTTCGTAGCGGATGACCACGACGTCGCCAGCAACCACTTCGTTCGACAGGATCGCCTTTACGGCCGCGTCCTGGCTTTCATAGACCTTCGCCGGGCCGGAGAATTTCAGGATCGATTCATCGACGCCTGCTGTCTTCACGATGCATCCGTCGAGCGCGAGGTTACCCTTCAGAACGGCCAGGCCGCCATCCTTGGAGAAGGGATGTTCGACGGAGCGGATGACGCCTTTTTCGCGGTCGGTGTCGAGTTCGTCCCAACGCGCTTCCTGGCTGAAGGCAACCTGGGTCGGGATGCCGCCGGGGGCCGCGCGGTAGAACTTGCGGACAGTCTCGCTGTTGGTGCGGGTGATGTCCCAGCGGTCAATCGCATCGCCCAGCGTTTCGGCGTGGACGGTCGGGCAATCGCGGTTCAAGAGGCCGCCCTTATCGAGTTCGCCAAGGATCGACATGATGCCGCCGGCGCGGTGAACGTCTTCCATGTGGACGTCGTTCTTTGCGGGCGCGACCTTGGAGAGGCACGGGACGCGACGCGACAGCGCATCGATATCCGCCATCGTGAAATCGATCTCGCCTTCATGCGCGGCGGCGAGGATATGCAGAACAGTGTTGGTCGAGCCGCCCATGGCGATATCGAGCGCCATGGCGTTCTCGAAGGCCTGCTTCGAGGCGATGGTGCGCGGCAGAGCCTTGGCGTCGTCCTGCTCGTAGTAACGGCGAGCAAGATCGACGATCAGGTGACCGGCTTCGACGAAAAGGCGCTTGCGGTCGGCGTGGGTGGCCAGCGTCGATCCGTTGCCGGGCAGCGACAGGCCGAGCGCTTCGGTCAGGCAGTTCATGGAATTGGCGGTGAACATGCCGGAGCACGAACCGCAGGTCGGACAGGCGGAGCGTTCGATAACCTTGACATCCTCGTCACTGACCTTGTCGTCGGCAGCAGCAACCATGGCATCGACGAGGTCGAGCGCGTGGGTCTTGCCGTTCAGCACGACCTTGCCGGCTTCCATAGGGCCACCCGAGACGAAGACCGTCGGGATGTTGAGGCGCAGCGAGGCCATCAGCATGCCGGGCGTGATCTTGTCGCAGTTCGAGATGCAGACCATGGCGTCGGCGCAGTGGGCGTTGACCATGTATTCGACGCTGTCGGCGATCAGTTCGCGCGAAGGCAATGAGTAGAGCATGCCGTCATGGCCCATAGCGATGCCGTCGTCGACGGCGATCGTGTTGAACTCCTTGGCGACACCGCCGGCAGCCTCGATCTCGCGGGCGACAAGCTGGCCGAGATCCTTCAGGTGGACGTGGCCGGGCACGAACTGGGTAAAGGAGTTCACCACCGCAATAATCGGCTTGCCGAAATCAGAATCCTTCATGCCCGTTGCGCGCCAAAGGCCGCGCGCACCCGCCATATTGCGGCCGTGGGTCGTGGTTCTGGAACGATAGGCTGGCATTGGCATATTCCTTACGTGTCGGAAACTGTCGGCGACGCGGGGCGCAGTGCTAGGAGCGGCCAGGCTATCGCCGTATTTTGGAATTGTCCTAATCCAAACGGCCTTGGCTGTCACTACCGCGAAGGCCGAAACCGGTACGCCTGGCTTCGCCGGGCGCATCGGCCATATACGATGGCGACCGTGGTTTTGTTACAGACTATCCATCAAACAGCGTACACAAAAAGTTGGCTTTCCGCAGCCATGCCACCGGGCATAAACAATGATCCAACGACGCGATTGATGCGTTGAAAGGTTTATACCGAGCTCCCAATGCTCAGGAGGTTTCCGATGCCAGCCTATCGCCCGCCCAAGATCGCATCTTCGGAGATCACCCCGCAGCAGGTTTATCTCAAGCGCCGCGAGTTTCTCGGCGCCGCCACGCTGGGCGCCATGGCGCTCTACGGAGCGGGCAAGGCCAGTGCTGCGGCTCTCTCCGTCATCGAAAGCAAATACAAGGTCGACGAGAAGGCGACGTCGCTGAAGGACATCACGACCTACAACAACTTCTACGAATTCGGGCTCGACAAGGGCGACCCGGCCGCGCTGTCTGGCGATTTCAAGCCCCTGCCCTGGACGATCAAGGTCGACGGCATGGTCAACAAGCCGGGCACGTTCGATGTGGAAGCACTGATGAAGGAATTCCCGATCGAGAACCGTACCTACCGCATGCGGTGCGTCGAGGCGTGGTCGATGGTCATTCCGTGGGACGGCTTTCCGCTCGCCTCCCTGCTCGACAAGGTGGAGCCGCTTGGGAGCGCGAAATACGTCGCATTCGAAACGGTCGTGCGGCCGGACGAGATGCCGGGGCAGAAAGGCATCTTCCAGTCGCTCGACTGGCCCTATGTCGAAGGCCTGCGGCTCGACGAAGCCCGTCATCCGCTGACGCTGCTTGCCGTCGGCCTCTATGGCCAGACCCTTCCCAATCAGAACGGTGCGCCGATCCGGCTTGTCGTGCCGTGGAAGTACGGCTTCAAGGGCATCAAGTCGATCGTGCGCATGACGCTGACCGACAAGGAGCCCAAGAACACCTGGCAGGTGACCAACCCGCAGGAATACGGCTTCTACGCCAACGTCAACCCGGAGGTCGACCACCCCCGGTGGAGCCAGGCGAGCGAGCGGCGTATCGGCGAAGGCGGCTTCTTCGGCGCCGGCCGTCATCCGACCCTGCCGTTCAACGGTTACGCCGACGAGGTCGCCAGCCTCTATAGCGGCATGGATCTGCGGAAGAACTTCTGATGGCTGGTCTATCGCTCAGCCTCCCGAAGCGCTGGCAATCCGCCTCCGTGTGGGCGCTCTATGCGGTCGGGCTGCTGCCTGCCGTCTGGACGTTCTATCTCGGCGCCACCGATCAGCTCGGCGCAGACCCCGTGAAAACCTTCGAGCTGTTCCTGGGCATCTGGACGATCCGCTTCCTCATCCTGACGCTGGCCGTTTCCCCCGCCCGCGATCTCTTCGGCTGGAACTATCTCCGGTATCGCCGCGCACTCGGGCTGCTGACTTTCTACTACGCCCTGATGCACTTTACGGTCTACATGGTGCTCGACCAGGCGCTCGATCTCTCCGCAGTGCTTGATGACGTGCTGAAGCGCCCTTTCATCATGTTCGGCATGGGCGCTCTGGCCCTTCTCGTGCCGCTTGCGGTCACCTCGAACAATTTCTCGATCCGCAGGCTTGGGCCAAACTGGGTGCGGCTGCATCGCCTCGTCTATATCGTGGCGGCGGCCGGCGCGGTGCACTTCGCACTGTCGACTAAGATCCTCGACCTCGAGCAATATATCTATGTCGGCCTGATCATCCTGTTGATCCTCTACCGTTCATGGCGCCCGATCGCTCGGAGCAGGAAGCGCGGGCAAGGCAGGCAGCGCAGCGCCACGGCGTCGGTTTGATCCTACAGCTATCCGAACGATCGCCGCTTTCGAAGAGCTTCAAAGAGGCAGGCCGCCGATATCCCGGCGGCGTAGGCGACAATGTTCCAGACAGAGAATACGCGTCCGAGAAGCAAAGCTCCTGCCGTGGTCAAGCGGAAGGCGTCCAGGGCTGGCGTGTGATGGAGGCGTGAGAGTTCGACGACCACCGCAGCAGCTACCGCGACCAAAGCCGTGAGGTGCAGTCGTGTCCGTGGCGCCACCAGGCGGCATATCAGGTAGACCATTGCTCCCCAAAGCACCGAGCCACCATACTTGACCACGAGAAATGGCAAGCCGATATCGTAACCGAACCGTCGCAACGCCAAGCCCGCCGCAATCACCGACAGCACTGACAGAAGATAACGGTGTCTTGCCCGCGCATCGGAAGAGGCAGCGGCGTGTATCGTACCTTCGGTCACAATCTTAACGATTTCCTCGATACTAGCTGCGGTGGCGCCTTCGACGCGCCGCGCCCGTGGCTACCAGCCGCGTCGCGTTTGCATCTCCTGCTCTATTGGCGATCCAATGTCAAAAGCTGCTGTACTTCAAAACCTCCTGCCCTCGCTGGACAGACATCTGATCGACAGGCCAGCGGCCGATCGACTGGACGGCCTCAGCCGGTTTGTGGTCGAGTTTTTCTATTTCGGCCTCAAGGAAGCACGCGCCTGCCTGTTTGCCGGCTTGTTCTTTCTCGCCGTCTTTGCCGTGCCGCGGGCGGGACTGGCAGGAATTCCCCGCTATGATCTTCTGCTGCTGATCGCCATCGTCATCCAGGCCGCCATGGTCTGGACGAAGCTCGAGACGATCGATGAACTGAAGGCGATCTCGCTGTTTCACCTCGTCGGCTTCGCGCTCGAGGTCTTCAAGACATCGGGCAGCGTCCCATCCTGGTCCTATCCCGATTTCGCCTATACCAAGGTCTTCGGCGTACCGCTCTTCTCAGGGTTCATGTATGCGGCGGTCGGAAGCTACATTGTCCAGGCCTGGAGGCTGTTCGATCTCAGGATCAGGCACCATCCGCCCTATTGGATGGCCGCCCTGATGGCGCTGGCCATATACGCCAATTTCTTCACCCACCACTATATCGGCGACTACCGCTGGTACATCGCGGCATGCACGCTTGGCCTTTATGCGCGAACGACCGTCGTGTTTCGGCCCTATGACCGTGACCGGAAGATGCCGCTGCTCGTTGCATTCGTCCTGATCGGCTTCTTCATCTGGCTCGCCGAAAACATCAGTACCTTCCTTGGCATATGGCAGTACCCCAATCAGGTCGGCGCGTGGTCGATCGTTCATCTCGGCAAATGGAGTTCCTGGTGCCGTCTTGTCATCATGACGTTCACGATCGTCGCCAACCTGAAGCACATAAAGCATTGCATCCACGTGCCTGATTGAACCGGCCAGCTACGAGGCGGGCCAGTGCACAAACGAAAACAGCCGGGCTTTTCAGCCCGGCTGTCTTGCTTCCGGCGGACCGGAAAGGATTAAGCGGCTTCAGCAGCAGCTGCTTCAGCTTCAACGCGAGCCTTGTCGGCTGCGCCCTTGGCATAGGTGTCGCGGTCAACGAATTCGATGACTGCGAGAGCAGCGTTGTCGCCCTGGCGGAAGCCAGCCTTCATGATGCGCAGGTAGCCGCCGTTGCGGGTTGCGTAGCGCGAAGCGATCGTGTCGAACAGCTTAGAAACGACAGCGGCGTCGCGGATCTGCGAGATCGCCTGACGACGAGCGTGCAGGTCGCCGCGCTTGCCGAGGGTTACGAGCTTTTCAACGATCGGACGGATTTCCTTTGCCTTCGGCAGGGTCGTCACGATCTGCTCATGGGTGATGAGCGAAGCCGCCATGTTGGCAAACATTGCCTTGCGGTGGCTAGCGGTTCTATTCAGCTTGCGGCCGGCTTTACCGTGGCGCATTGCTATTCTCCTTCACTTGCAGGCATCCGCCTGCCGTTTGAATGTTAGTACTGGTCTTCGTAACGCTTGGCGAGATCTTCGATGTTCTCGGGCGGCCATGCCGGCACTTCCATGCCGAGGTGCAGGCCCATGGAAGCGAGAACTTCCTTGATTTCGTTCAGCGACTTGCGACCAAAATTCGGTGTGCGGAGCATTTCTGCTTCGGTCTTCTGAATGAGGTCGCCGATGTAGACGATGTTGTCGTTCTTCAGGCAGTTTGCCGAGCGAACAGACAGTTCGAGTTCGTCCACCTTCTTGAGGAGTGCCGGGTTGAAAGCAAGTTCGGTGACTGCTTCTTCTTCGGCTTCCTTCTGCGGCTCGTCGAAGTTGACGAACACGCCAAGCTGATCCTGCAGGATGCGAGCCGCGAAAGCGACAGCATCTTCGCCGGAGATCGAACCATCGGTTTCGATGGTCATGTTCAGCTTGTCGTAGTCGAGAACCTGTCCTTCGCGGGTATTTTCAACCTTGTAGGACACCTTCTTGACCGGCGAATAAAGGCTGTCGACCGGGATGAGACCGATCGGAGCATCTTCCGCACGATTACGGTCGGCCGGAACGTAGCCCTTGCCGTTGTTGACCGTGAATTCCATACGGATTTCGGCGCCCTCGTCGAGCGTGCAGATCACATGCTCGGGATTGAGGATTTCGATGTCGCCTACCGTCTGGATGTCGCCAGCCGTTACAACGCCCGGGCCCTGCTTACGCACGACCATGCGCTTTGCGTCGTCGCCATCCATCTTGATGGCGATTTCCTTGATGTTGAGGACGATGTCCGTAACGTCTTCGCGGACGCCCGGGATCGACGAGAATTCATGCAGCACGCCATCGATCTGCACGGCCGTCACTGCGGCACCGCGCAGCGAGGACAGCAGAACGCGGCGAAGCGCGTTGCCGAGGGTGAGGCCGAAACCGCGCTCCAGCGGCTCTGCTACGAGCGTCGCCTTGGTGCGCGAGCTCGAAGAGAACTCGACCTTGTTCGGCTTGATCAATTCCTGCCAGTTCTTCTGAATCATATCTTTGCCTTCCGTTCGTTGCCACCATCCAATCGTGGCAACCGAGCTTGAGAAGCACCGGGAGCGAAAATCCGCTCACCGGTGTTGTGAGTGGCGATGATCAGACGCGGCGCTTCTTGCGCGGGCGGCAGCCATTGTGCGGGATCGGCGTCACGTCGCGGATGGACGTGATCATGAAACCAGCAGCCTGGAGCGCGCGCAGAGCGGATTCACGACCCGAACCCGGACCGCAAACTTCGACTTCCAGCGACTTCATGCCATGTTCCTGAGCCTTCTTGGCGCAGTCTTCAGCAGCGATCTGAGCAGCGAACGGGGTCGACTTGCGCGAGCCCTTGAAGCCCTTGGCGCCAGCGGACGACCAGGCAATGGCGTTGCCCTGTGCGTCGGTGATCGTGATCATCGTGTTGTTGAAGGTCGAGTTGACGTGGGCAACGCCCGACGAAATGTTTTTACGTTCGCGACGGCGAACGCGTACGGCTTCCTTGGCCATTTGTATCCCTTTCTTGGATCTCTGCACCGCCGTAATACCAGCGGCTACACCGGAACGAGACCTTGCGGCCCTGCCCCAAACTCAAAAGAGGCCGGCGCAGACCGCCAGCCCCCTCATCTCCGGTTTCCCGGAAATTACTTCTTCTTACCAGCGATAGCCTTTGCCGGACCCTTGCGGGTACGAGCATTGGTGTGCGTGCGCTGACCACGGACCGGAAGGCCGCGGCGATGACGCAGGCCGCGGTAGCAGCCGAGGTCCATCAGACGCTTGATGTTCATCGCGGTTTCGCGACGCAGGTCACCTTCGACCTGATAATCGCGGTCGATGGTTTCGCGGATCTGAAGAACTTCGCTGTCCGTCAACTGATGGACGCGCTTGTCAGCCGGAAGACCGACCTTCTCCATGATTTCCTGAGCGAATTTCGGACCGATCCCGTGGATATACGTCAGCGCGATTACAACGCGCTTTGCAGTCGGGATGTTGACGCCAGCGATACGTGCCACGCCTATTCTCCTTGCGTTCCAGTTGCCATCCGGCAAGTGGTGTCTCGTTACACGACCCAGACAGGTCGCAATTACAATTCAGGTTCTCAACAAGTCAAAACGATCGAACCCGGAACTCCCTTGGGAAGTCCGCGCCGATCGCATGAGATATCGCGAGTTGGCGCGGTGTTTAGCGGAATCAGCGCTTAAAAGCAACCGCTTCCGCCAAGTTTATTTCCAAAGCCCTAAAGCTTCGAAAGAATGGCTTCGATCTCGTTCGTGACGTGATCGATGTCCGCCATACCGTCAACCGACTTCAACTTGCTCTTGGCATAGTAGTAGCCGATCAGCGGCGAGGTTTCCTTGTAGTATGCCTGGAGGCGCGTGACGACCGTTTCGCGGTTGTCGTCCTTCCGGCGCGTGAAGTGAGTCGAGCCACAGCGATCGCAGACACCTTCAGCCTTGGGCTTGAGATTAGTGTCGTGATAGCCGGCGCCACAGTTGGCGCAAGTGTAGCGGCCGGAGACACGGTCCGCCAGGATCGCGTCGTCAACCTGGATTTCGATGACCTTCGACAGCTCGATTCCCTTGCCTTTCAGCATGGTCTCGGTCGCATCTGCCTGAATCAGCGTACGCGGGAAGCCATCGAGGATGAAACCCTTCTCACAGTCGGGTTGGTCGATACGCTCGGACACGATCGCAATCACGATCTCATCCGAGACAAGCTTGCCGGCGTCCATGACGGCCTTTGCACGCTTGCCTACTTCCGTGCCTGCCGCAACGGCTGCGCGGAGCATGTCGCCCGTGGAAAGTTGCGGAATTCCGTACTTCTCCACGATCCGCTGAGCCTGGGTCCCCTTACCCGCGCCCGGCGGCCCTAACAGTATGAGTCTCATCGCCCCCTCTTTCCTCCACGCAACTTCGATTTCTTGATCAGGCCTTCGTATTGCTGTGCGATCAGATGACCCTGAATCTGTGCCACCGTATCGAGAGTTACGCTAACCACGATCAAGAGAGAGGTGCCACCCAAGGACAACGGAATACCCGTTTGCGACACCAGAATTTCCGGCAGAATGCACACGAAGACGAGGTAGATCGCGCCGATCACCGTAATGCGGGTCAGCACATAGTCGATATACTCGGCAGTCCGCTCGCCCGGGCGAATGCCAGGGATGAAGCCGCCATGCTTCTTCAGGTTATCGGCCGTGTCCTTCGGATTGAAGACGATAGCCGTATAGAAGAAGGCGAAGAAGGCGATCAGCAGACCGTAGAGGAGCATGTAGAGCGGCTGGCCGTGGCCAAGGGCAGCAACGATCGATGTCGCCCAGGACGGAAGAGCCGTGGTGTTTGCAAAGCCTGCGATCGTCGCCGGCAGCAAGAGCAGCGAGGACGAGAAGATCGCGGGAATGACGCCCGAGGTGTTGAGCTTGAGCGGCAGGTGCGAGGTGTCGCCCTGGAACATGCGGTTGCCGACCTGACGCTTCGGATACTGGATCAGAAGACGCCGCTGCGCACGCTCGACGAAGACGATGATGGCGATGACGGCAATCGCGATGACGATAACAGCGAGAATCAGCGTCGTCGACAGAGCGCCCGTACGACCGAGTTCAAGCGTACCAGCAAGCGCCTGCGGAAGGCCGGCTGCGATACCCGCGAAGATGATCAGCGAAATGCCGTTGCCGATGCCGCGCGAGGTGATCTGCTCGCCGAGCCACATCAGGAACATCGTGCCGCCGAGCAGCGTGATAACGGTGGACACGCGGAAGAAGATGCCTGGATCGACAACCAGACCGTTGCCGCTCTCAAGACCGACGGAGATGCCGTACGCCTGCAGGGCGCCGAGAAGAACGGTGCCGTAGCGGGTGTACTGGTTGATGATCTTGCGGCCCTGCTCGCCTTCCTTCTTCAGGTTCTCGAGCGCCGGGACGACCGAGGTCATCAGCTGCACGATGATCGAAGCGGAAATGTAGGGCATGATGCCGAGCGCGAAAATCGCCATGCGCTGAACAGCGCCGCCCGAGAACATGTTGAAGAGGCCAAGAATACCGCCAGCCTGGCCGCGGAAGGCCTGGGCGTAAGCTTCTGGATTGAGACCTGGAAGCGGAATGTGCGTACCCAGCCGGTACACGAGGAGAGCTGCCAATGTAAACCAAAGGCGCTTCTTGAGATCCTCGGCTTTGGCGAAGGTCGAGAAATTGAGGTTGGAAGCCAACTGTTCCGCTGCAGACGCCATGCGATTCTCCGCGCTACCAATTTCGGGTTCCCGCCTGGGGCCTATCCCGGAATTAGCATTTCTGAATTATTCAAAAGCGGGCTTCGGACGGATTGCGGACGCAACCTATGCCTCACCCTTCTGTTCGTTCCTACCGTTTATGACGCACGTGCGTCCAGCCGGTTTTTGTGAGGCTCACATATGGGAGCAAAATCGCCCGGTGTGAAGCACCCCGGGCGACTTATCATAGATTAATTATTCTGCAGCTGCGGCAGAAAGAAGCGTGACGGAACCGCCAGCCTTTTCGATCTTCTCGATCGCCGGCTTGGAAGCGCCAGCAACTTCGAACGTGACCTTTGCCTTCAGCTCGCCGTCGGCGAGAACGCGAACGCCGTCCTTGACGCGACGGATAACGCCGGCAGCCTTGAGAGCTGCTGCATCAACCGTGGACTTGGCGTCGAGCTTGCCAGCGTCGATCGCAGCCTGAACACGCTCCAGAGACACGACAACGAAGTCGGCCCGGAAGATGTTGTTGAAGCCGCGCTTCGGCAGGCGACGGTAGATTGGCATCTGACCGCCTTCGAAACCGTTGATGGCGACGCCCGAACGGGACTTCTGCCCCTTCACACCGCGACCACCGGTCTTGCCCTTGCCCGAACCAATACCGCGGCCGAGGCGCTTGCGGCTGTGGGTCGAACCTTCGTTGTCTTTAATCTCATTGAGTTTCATAGCGAATCTCCCGGCTTACTTCTCGTCGACGATGCGAACGAGATGCTGGACAGCACGGATCATGCCACGAACGGAAGGGGTATCTTCCAGCGTGCGGCGACGGTGCATCTTGTTCAGTCCGAGGCCGATCAGCGTGCGCTGCTGTACGTCCGGACGGCGAATCGGGCTGCCGATCTGCTCGACGGTAACCGTCTTTGCTTCGGTCTTCTTGGTAGCCTTGGCCATGGATCAGCTCCTCTTATTCTTCAGAAGCGTTACCGGAAGCGGCACGGCGAGCCTGAAGCGTTGCATACTTGATGCCGCGCTGTGCTGCGATGTCCTTCGGGTGAACCTGGTGCTTCAGAGCGTCGAAGGTAGCGCGAACCATGTTGTATGGGTTCGAGGAACCGGTCGACTTGGCGACAACGTCGTGAACGCCGAGCGTTTCGAAAACGGCGCGCATCGGACCGCCGGCGATGATACCGGTACCGACCTTGGCCGAACGAAGCAGAACCTTGCCGGCGCCATGGCGACCATGGACGTCGTGATGCAGCGTACGGCCGTCACGCAGCGGTACGAAGATCAGGTCGCGCTTGGCAGCTTCAGTTGCCTTGCGGATTGCTTCCGGCACTTCACGTGCCTTGCCGTGACCAAAGCCAACGCGGCCCTTCTGGTCGCCGACGACGACGAGAGCGGCGAAACCGAAACGGCGGCCACCCTTAACAACCTTAGCAACGCGGTTAATCGCGACCAGCTTGTCGACGAATTCGCTATCGCGCTCTTCACGGGCCTGGCGGTCTTCCCGCTGCGGCCGTCTTTCCTGTGCCATTGTCCTCTTCCTTTTTCTTTTCCGGGTGCAATCGGCAAACAAAATGAGGACCGCCCCGGCCTCCCCTTTCGGGTTTGCCTGCGGTCCGGTGATATCCGGCCGGCGCCCTGAGGCTTCCGGCCGGAAACTTTATTAGAAGGACAGACCGCCTTCGCGGGCTGCGTCTGCCAGAGCCTTGATGCGGCCGTGGTAGATGAAGGCGCCACGGTCGAATACGACCTCCTTGACGCCAGCCTTCGTTGCGCGCTCTGCAACGAGCTTGCCGACGAGGGCAGCTGCTGCTGTGTCAGCACCGGTCTTCAGAGAACCGCGCAGGTCCTTATCGAGCGTCGAGGCAGCCGCGAGGGTCTTGCCGGCGACATCGTCGATAACCTGAACGTAGATGTTCTTCGAGGAGCGATGAACCGACAGGCGCGGACGGCCATTGGCCACCGACTTGAGATGACGGCGCACGCGGTTGGCACGACGTGCAAGTGCTTCTTTCCTGCTAGCCATTTCGCGTGATCCTTACTTCTTCTTGCCTTCTTTGCGGACAATCCGCTCTTCGGCATACTTGACGCCCTTGCCCTTGTAAGGCTCAGGACCGCGGTATTCGCGGATTTCAGCGGCAACCTGGCCGACCTGCTGCTTGTTGATGCCGGAGATGACGATTTCCGTCGGCTTCGGCACAGCGATCGAGATGCCCTGCGGCGGCTCATAAACAACGTCATGGCTGAAGCCGAGTGCCAGCTGCAGGTTCTTGCCCTGAAGCGACGCGCGGTAACCAACGCCGTTGATTTCGAGCTTACGCTCAAAGCCGTCCTTAACACCCTTGAAGATGTTCTCGATCATCGTGCGGGACATGCCCCACTTCGAACGAGCATCCTTCGACTGCGTGAGCGGCGTCACGACAACCGCATTGTTTTCGAGCTTAACGCCGACTTCGTCGTTTGCGACGAAGAACAGCTCGCCCTTCGGGCCCTTTGCAGTAACCTTCTGGCCTTCGACCGTAGCCGTAATCCCAGCAGGTACCTGAACGGGCTTCTTACCGATACGAGACATTTTTATATCCTGTCTGTTCGCTATGGAGATCGATGCTCAGCCTTAGAAGACCGAGCAAAGAACCTCGCCACCAACGTTCTGTTCGCGAGCCTGGTGATCGGCCATCACACCCTTCGGAGTCGAAAGGATGGTGATGCCGAGGCCGTTCGCGACCTGCGGAATGGACTTGACCGAGACATAAACCCGGCGGCCCGGCTTGGACACACGGCCGATCTCACGGATCACCGATGCGCCCTCGTAGTACTTGAGTTCGATGTTGAGCTCAGACTTGCCATTGCCGAAATCGACAACAGAGTAGCCACGGATGTAGCCTTCAGACTGCAGAACATCGAGAACACGTGCACGGAGCTTCGAAGCAGGCGTCGATACCGACGACTTGCGGCGAGAAGCGCCGTTACGGATGCGAGTGAGCATATCGCCCAACGGATCAGTCATTGTCATCTAACCTGCTCCTTACCAGCTCGACTTGACGATACCCGGCACCTTGCCGAGATTGCCGAGTTCACGCAGCGCGATACGCGACATGCGCAGTTTGCGGTAGTATGCGCGCGGACGGCCCGATACTTCGCAACGGTTGCGAATGCGGGTCTTCGATCCATCGCGCGGCAGGGATGCCAGCTTGACCGAGGCCTTGAACCGGTCTTCGATCGGAAGAGCCTGGTTCATGATGATCGCCTTCAGAGCTGCGCGCTTCGCAGCCTGGTTTGCGACCGTATTACGGCGGCGCTTGTTCTTTTCAACTGCGCTTGTCTTCGCCATGTGCGGTTCCTTTTCTACGCTCGTCGTTACGGTTACTGACGGAACGGGAAGTTGAACTCTGTGAGCAGAGCCCGTGCTTCGTCGTCCTTGGTGGCCGTCGTGCAAACGATGATGTCCATGCCCCACATCTGATCAACCTTGTCGTAGTTGATCTCAGGGAACACAATGTGCTCCTTGATGCCCATGGCGAAGTTGCCACGGCCGTCAAAGCTTTTCGGGTTCAGGCCGCGGAAGTCGCGAACGCGCGGAAGCGCGATGTTCACGAGACGGTCCAGGAACTCGTACATGCGAGCGCCGCGCAGGGTAACCTTTGCGCCGATCGGCATCTGCTCACGGACCTTGAAGCCCGCGATGGAGTTGCGTGCACGGGTGATGACCGGCTTCTGACCAGCGATAGCGGCCAGGTCAGCTGCAGCAACAGTCGGCTTCTTCGAATCAGCCGTTGCTTCACCAACACCCATGTTGATTACGATCTTGTCGAGCTTCGGAATCATCATTTCGTTGGCGTAGGAGAACTTCTCCTGCATCGCCGCACGAATGCGCTCGACATATTCCTTCTTGAGCCGCGGCTCGTACTTTGCGTCAGCCATCAGATCACCTCACCGGAACGCTTGGCCACACGGACCTTCTTGCCGTCAACAACCTTGAAACCGACGCGGGTCGGCTTGCCGTCCTTGTCGACGATTGCAACGTTGGAGAGGTGAACAGCGGCTTCCTTGCTGATGATGCCGGCTTCCTGGCTCTGCGTCTGGCGCTGGTGGCGCTTTACGACGTTGATGCCACGAACAACGGCACGATCTTCCTTAGGCAGAACCTGGAGGACTTCGCCAGTGCGGCCCTTGTCCTTGCCTGCGAGCATGACGACCTTGTCGCCCTTACGAATCTTTTGCATCGTTCGCGCTCCTTACAGTACTTCGGGAGCCAGCGAGATGATCTTCATGTGGTTCTTGGCGCGAAGTTCGCGCGGAACCGGTCCGAAGATACGGGTGCCGATCGGCTCTTTCTTGTTGTCGATGAGGACTGCTGCATTGGTGTCGAAGCGGATGATGGAACCATCAACGCGACGGATTTCCTTGGCGGTACGAACGACCACCGCCTTCATCACGTCACCCTTCTTCACGCGGCCGCGCGGGATCGCTTCCTTGATCGAAACGACGATAACGTCGCCGATCCCGGCATACTTGCGCTTCGAGCCGCCCAGCACCTTGATGCACATGACACGACGTGCGCCGGAATTATCCGCCACGTCGAGGTTTGTTTGCATCTGAATCATATCAGGTCGCCTTTTTGTGTTTACCGGAATGGTTGGGCTTACGCCCCCTACCCCGGCATATGAAAATTGTCAGCCGGCCGCTTGCCACAAGGACAGGCGAAAACACGGCATAGCTTGAATAGCGCGGGATCGATCGTGCCAGGGTGGTTTCCCGATGGGACCTTCCGTGCGCTCAAAGCAAAAGAACGCTCGACGAACGAGCGTTCTGACGCTGCTTCATACAGATATTTCCGCGAGACGCAAGGCCTCGCGCAAAAATCTTACTTGGCCTGGGCGGAAACGACCGTCCAACGCTTGTCCTTGGAGATCGGCGCGCATTCCTCGATGGATACGGTATCGCCGATCTTGTACTGGTTGTTTTCGTCGTGGGCCTTGTACTTCTTGGAACGACGAACGGTCTTCTGGAGCAGCGGGTGAGCGAAACGACGCTCAACGCGAACAACTACAGTCTTTTCGTTCTTGTCGCCAACGACGACGCCCTGCAGGATGCGCTTCGGCATATTCTTAGGCCTTTGCTTCTGCCGCCTTCTGGCGGGCAATGGTTTTCACGCGGGCGATGTCCTTGCGGACTTCGTTGACGCGAGAGGACTTTTCGAGCTGACCGGTGGCCTTCTGGAAGCGCAGGTTGAACTGCTCCTTCTTCAGGTCGGCGAGCTTGTCCTTGAGCTGATCGGCCGTGAGGCCGCGTACTTCTTCGGCTTTCATGTGCCTGCTCCTTACTCTGCAATGCGCTGAACGAAGCGCGTCTTGACCGAGAGCTTGGCAGAGCCGAGGCGAAGCGCTTCACGAGCGATTTCTTCGCTGACACCGTCGATTTCGAACATCATACGGCCTGGCTTGACCTTGCATGCCCAGTATTCGACAGAGCCCTTGCCCTTACCCATACGGACTTCGGTCGGCTTAGCGGTTACCGGAACATCCGGGAACACGCGGATCCACACGCGGCCAGCACGCTTCATGTAACGCGTGATCGCGCGGCGGGCCGCTTCGATCTCGCGTGCATTCACGCGGTTTGGCTCCTGAGCCTTAAGGCCGAATTCGCCGAATGCGAGGTCGGAACCTCCCTTGGCGACGCCCTTGATGCGGCCCTTGAATTGCTTGCGGTACTTAGTACGCTTTGGCTGCAACATTTCTTATTCTCCGAACTTATGTGCCACCAACGCTATCAAGCGTTGTCGCGGCGACGATCGCGGTCACGGCTAGCCGGACCCTGAGCATCACCCTCGAGTGCGCGGCGCTCGGAGGCCATCGGATCATGCTCAAGGATTTCGCCCTTGAAGATCCAAACCTTGATGCCGCAAATACCAAAAGCGGTTTCCGCTTCGGCTGTGCCGTAGTCGATGTCAGCGCGCAGCGTGTGCAGCGGAACGCGACCTTCGCGGTACCATTCCGTACGAGCGATTTCAGCACCGCCGAGACGGCCTGCGCAGGTGATCTTGATGCCTTCGGCGCCAAGACGCATTGCAGACTGAACGGCACGCTTCATGGCGCGACGGAATGCAACACGACGCTCGAGCTGCTGAGCGATCGACTGAGCGACCAGCGTAGCATCGACTTCCGGCTTGCGAACTTCAACGATGTTGAGGTGCGTTTCGGAATTCGTCATGTCCGACAGCTTCTTGCGGAGCTTGTCGATGTCTGCACCCTTCTTGCCGATGATCAGACCCGGGCGAGCCGAGTGGATCGTGACGCGGCACTTCTTGTGCGGACGCTCGATGACAACCTTCGCGATGCCTGCCTGCTTCAGTTCGTTCATAACGAACTTGCGCATCTTCAGGTCTTCGTGCAGCAGCTGGCCGTACTCGGCGTTGTCCGCAAACCAGCGGCTATCCCAAGTACGGTTGATGCCAAGACGGAAACCAATTGGATTGATTTTCTGACCCATTATGCGGCCTCCTCTTGTGCCTGCACTTCGCGAACAACGATCGTGAGGTGCGCGAAAGGCTTTTCGATGCGCGACGCACGACCACGGCCACGAGCGTGGAAACGCTTCATGACGATCGACTTGCCGACGTAGGCTTCAGCCACGACCAGCGAGTCAACGTCGAGATCATGGTTGTTCTCGGCGTTGGCGATTGCAGATTCAAGCGTCTTCTTGACAGCACCGGCGATCCGCTTGCGGGAGAATTCCAGCTCAGCGAGTGCACGTTCGACCTTCTTGCCGCGGATGGCCGCAGCAACCAGGTTGAGCTTCTGTGGGCTGACGCGGAGCGTACGGGCGACTGCTTGCGCCTCGTTGTCCTTCAGCCGGCGTTCGGCTTTTGCCTTGCCCATGATTACTTCCTCTTTGCCTTCTTGTCCGCACCGTGACCGTAGTAGGTCCGGCTCGGAGAGAATTCACCGAACTTGTGACCGACCATGTCTTCATTGACGCTGACCGGAACATGCTTGCTGCCGTTGTAGACGCCGAACGTCAGACCGACGAACTGCGGCAGGATCGTGGAGCGACGGCTCCAGATCTTGATTACTTCTGCACGTCCGCCTTCACGAACCTTCTCAGCCTTCTTGAGAAGATAGCCGTCAACGAACGGACCTTTCCATACTGAACGAGCCATTGGAGACTTCCTCTCTTACTTCTTACGCTGGTGACGCGAGCGCATGATCATCTTGTCGGTCGACTTGTTCGACCGAGTGCGCTTGCCCTTGGTCGGCTTGCCCCACGGAGTAACCGGATGACGGCCACCCGAGGTACGACCTTCACCACCGCCGTGCGGGTGATCGACCGGGTTCATGACAACGCCGCGGTTATGCGGGCGCTTGCCGCGCCACACCGTACGACCGGCCTTGCCGTCGTTGATGTTGGCATGGTCAGGGTTCGAAACCGCACCGATCGAAGCAAGGCAGGAGCCAGGAACGAGGCGCTGTTCGCCGGAGTTCAGGCGAAGGATCGCCAGACCCGCGTCGCGACCTACGAGCTGTGCGTAGGAACCAGCGGAGCGAGCGATCTGACCGCCCTTGCCCGGCTTCATTTCCACGTTGTGGATGATGGAGCCGACCGGGATGTACTGCAGCGGCATGGTGTTGCCGGGCTTTACGTCGACAGCCTTCTCAGAAGCGATGACCTTGTCGCCGGCAGCAAGACGCTGCGGAGCGATGATGTAGGCCTGTTCGCCGTCGGCGTAGGAGACGAGCGCGATGAACGCGGTACGGTTCGGGTCGTATTCGATACGCTCGACGGTGCCTTCGACGTCGAACTTGCGACGCTTGAAGTCAACCAGACGGTACGTACGCTTGTGACCGCCGCCGATGAAGCGAGCCGTGATGCGGCCGAGGTTGTTACGACCACCGCTCTTCGACAGACCTTCCGTCAGCGCCTTGACCGGCTTGCCCTTGTAGAGCGAGGAACGGTCGACGATGACCAGCTGACGCTGGCTCGGGGTTGTAGGATTGAATGTTTTCAATGCCATTTTATTATTCCTCAGAGACCGGTGGAGACGTCGATCGTCTGGCCTTCAGCCAGCGTCACGACAGCCTTCTTCACGTCCTTCTGCTTGCCGACAAAACCTTTGAAACGCTTGGTCTTGCCCTTGCGGAGCAGAGTGTTGACGGCCGTGACCTTGACGCCGAAGAGCGCCTCGACTGCAGCCTTGATTTCCGGCTTCGACGCCGTCTTGGCGACGTTGAAAACAACCTGGTTGTTTTCCGATACCAGCGTGGACTTTTCGGTGATCGCCGGCGAGACGATCACATCATAGTGGCGAAGATCGGTCACTTGAAACGCTCCTCTAGAGCTTCAACGGCAGCCTTGGAAAGCACGAGCTTGCCGCGGCGCACGATGTCATAAACGTTGATGCCCTGGATCGGCAGAACATCGATGTTCGGGATGTTCTGTGCTGCGAGCTTGAAGTTGCCATCAAGTTCAGCGCCACCGATGAAGAGGGCGTTGGTCAGGCCGAGCGTTTCGAAAACCGATGCCAGTGCCTTGGTCTTTGCTTCTGCAGCAACCAGGTTGTCGATGATGATGACATCATCAGACTTCAGCTTGGCCGAGAGAGCATGACGCAGGCCGAGAGCGCGAACCTTCTTCGGAAGGTCGTGTTCGTGGCTGCGAGCGACCGGGCCGTGAGCCTTACCACCGCCGCGGAACTGCGGAGCACGAGCCGAATGGTGACGAGCGCGGCCCGTACCCTTCTGCTTGTACATCTTGGCGCCGGTACGCCATACGTCGGCGCGGCCCTTTGCCTGGTGAGTGCCCTGCTGCTTCTTGGCAAGCTGCCAGCGGATTACGCGGGCGAGAATGTCTTCGCGGGGCTCGAGACCGAAAATCGCGTCAGAAAGAGAAACCTTCCCTGCGTCTTTTCCCTCGAGGGTCTTGACGTTGAATTCCATTGGTCTGGCTCCCTTACTTCGCGGCCGACTTGACGGCGTCGCGCACGATGATCCAGGCACCCTTGGAACCGGGTACTGCACCCTTGATCAGGATCAGACCGCGATCTTCGTCGGTTGAAACCACTTCAAGGTTCTGAGTCGTTACGCGCGTCTGGCCCATGTGACCAGCCATCTTCTTGTTCTTGAAAACCTTGCCCGGATCCTGGCGCGAACCCGTCGAACCGTGCGAGCGGTGCGAAACCGACACACCGTGCGTGGCGCGGAGACCGCCGAAGCCGTGACGCTTCATGGCGCCGGCAAAGCCCTTACCGATCGTCGTACCCGTCACGTCGACGAGCTGACCAGCTGCGAAGTGACCGGCCTTGAGCTCGGTACCAACTTCAAGCAGGTTTTCTTCCGAAACGCGGAATTCCTGGAGCTTGGCCTTCGGCTCAACGTTGGCAACAGCAAAGTTGCCGCGCATCGCCTTCGAGGTATTCTTGACCTTCGCCGTGCCAGCACCGAGCTGTACCGCGACATAGCCATTCTTTTCAACAGTGCGCTGGGCTACGACCTGGCAGCCTTCCAGACGCAGTACTGTCACCGGAACATGTTCGCCGGCGTCGTTGTAGACGCGGGTCATGCCGATCTTCTGTGCAATCACACCTGAACGCATCGGTTCAATCCTTCCAACTCAGCTCGAGCCAGGCTCAGAGCTTGATCTCAACATCGACACCAGCGGCGAGATCGAGCTTCATCAGCGCGTCTACCGTCTGCGGGGTCGGGTCAACGATGTCGAGGAGGCGCTTATGCGTGCGCATCTCGAACTGCTCGCGGCTCTTCTTGTCGATGTGCGGGGACCGGTTTACCGTAAACTTCTCGATGCGAGTCGGAAGCGGAACGGGGCCCCGGACGCTTGCGCCGGTGCGCTTCGCCGTCGACACGATCTCGCGCGTCGAAGCGTCGAGAATGCGGTGATCGAACGCCTTCAGGCGAATGCGGATATTTTGGCCGTTCATTCGACGTTATCCTTGTGTTTGTTATCCCGCGCGCCTTTTGGGCAGGCACGGGTTGTTCTTATTCCTAAGGCGGACCACCGGTTTCAAAGATCGATGGAGGCTGCGGGTTACCGAGCCCCTATCCAGTCTTCAGGCCTTTCGGCCCACCTTATTGTTTGTTGTAGTCACCCGATTCGATAAACGAAGCAGGGCGCAAACAGCGCTCGCGCGCCATGTGCAACATTTTCTTGTAATAAGCAAGCGGCCAAAGCCACTCGCTTCATAATATTGTCATCGAAGCGGCCACCCCTTTCGAGGTGGCCGTTACCGAAGATTACTCGACGATCGAGGCGACGATGCCAGCGCCGACGGTACGGCCGC
>UBTY01000015.1 GCA_900468535.1 Hyphomicrobiales bacterium
ATCCTCCCATCGTGCAAGTTTGGTGATGCGGGATCATTCCCGCACCGATCACCCGCCCTCCTCGGGCGCAGTCTCGTTGCCGGTTAAGCCGGCGTCTCCCTGTTCGGCATCCACCAACTCGTGCGGGCGCCGATATGCATGTTCAGTGTTTTGGTCTCGGTGTAGTCCTCGACCGCATGGCGACCGAGCTCCCGACCGAGCCCCGACTGCTTGTAGCCACCAAACGGAAGCTCCGAAGCGCCGTCCATGAAGGTGTTCATCCAGACCGTGCCTGCCCTGACCTTGCGGCCGATCGTCAGGCAGGTATCGAAGTCGCGGCTCCAGACGCCGGCTGACAGGCCGTAGTCGATGGAGTTGGCGATGCTGATCGCTTCCGCCGTTGTCTCGAAGGTCAGCACCGATAGAACCGGACCGAAGACTTCCTCCCGCGCGACCGCCATGTCAGGCGTGACCGCATCAAGGATCGTTGGCGCCATGAACTGGCCCATCCCGAAATCGAGCGCCTCGCCGCCATGCGCGATGGCCGCCCCGGCCTCCCTGGCGCCGGCGAGATAACCCGAGATCTTCTGCAGGTGCTGTGGGGTGATGATGGCACCGACCTGTGTACTCGGATCAAGGGGATCGCCGACCTTGACGTTCTTGGCGAGCTCTGCGACGCGTTTGACGACGTCGGATGCGATGCTCTTGTGCAGGATCAATCGCGAGCCGGCATTGCAGCACTCTCCGGCGTTGAAATAGGCACCGAACACCGCCGCATCGATGAAGGCATCGAGATCGGCGTCCGGGAATACGATCTGCGGGTTCTTGCCGCCAAGCTCGAGCGAGACCTTCTTCAGGGTCTGGGCTGCGTTGGTCATCGTCAGCTTGCCGACGCCAGTCGAGCCGGTGAACGAGACCATGTCGACCTCTGGATGCGAGGTCATGACCGCGCCAACGTCAGGCCCGGTGCCCGTGACCATATTGACCACGCCGGCCGGAACGCCCGCCTCCTGAAGGATCTCGCCGAGCACGAGCGTCGATCCCGACGTCAGCTCGGACGGCTTGACCACAGTGGTGCAGCCCGCAGCCAGCGCAAAGGGGAGCTTCTGGCCGACGATCAGGAACGGGAAGTTCCAGGGCGTGATGATCGATACGACGCCAATCGCCTCGCGCAGCACAACGCCAAGCGTGCCATCGCCAAGCGTGTTGTAGCTTTCGCCATGCAGGTCGCGCGCGAGGGCCGCAGCATATCGCCAGATATCGACGGAGCCGGCGATCTCGCCCCTCACCTGCGAGATCGGCTTGCCAGCTTCGATCGCATCGAGGTAGGCCAGCTCTTCGGAACGAGCCGAAATCAGATCAGCAGCCTTCAAGAGGACGGCCGAACGCTCGGACGCTGTCATGCGCGGCCAGGGACCATTGTCGAAGGCGTTGCGAGCTGCAGCGATCGCTCGTTCGGCGTCCGCTTTTGTACCAGCCGGATAGCGGCTGACGACGACGCCGTGGCTCGGCGCGACGCGCTCGATCGGCTGGGTGGTTCCCTCTTCCCACCGACCGTCGATCAGCATCTTGAAGTCGCGAGCGCGATGGTCGACAAGCGCCTTCGGCGTGACCAGAACCGTCATTACCACTCTCCCTTGAACTGTGCCGGACGCTTTTCGCTGAAAGACGCCACGCCCTCTCTGAGGTCGCCGGTCTTGGCAGCCAGGATCGACCCCAGAGCTTCCACCGCTGATCCGTTGTCTTCGCCGCTTGCCGAAGCAATCATGAGCTTGACGATCTCAAGGGCCGCGGGGCCTCTTGCTGCGATACGCCCGGCGTATTCCCTTGCCGCCTCGACGGCGTTTCCTGATGTCGTGACAAGATCGACGATACCGAGATCTCGTGCCTGCTCTGCCGTGAAGATCTCGCCGCCAAGGGCCATGCGCCGCACGGCTTGGGCTCCGAACCGCTTGACGAGACGCTGCGTTCCCGACCAGCCCGGCACCATGCCAAGCCCGGTCTCGGGAAGGCCGATCTTGATCTGCTCTTCGGCGATGCGGATGTCGGCAAGACCAGCAAGTTCGAGACCGCCGCCCAGCGCATGTCCGTTCAATGCGGCGATCAACGGCACGCGCAGCGTAGCCAGTCTTTCAAATATACGATGGCCATGCCGAACCCAGGCGTGGCCGAATTCGTCCGGACGCATGCCGCCCCAGGCCTTGATGTCGCCACCCGCCGAGAAACCCTTGCCCTCGCCAGTCAGGATCGCCACACGCGCAACAGGGTTCGCTTCGACCTCGTCAGCAGCCGTGGCTAGCGCCTTCAGCATGTCGAGATCGAGAGCATTCAGCTTCTCCGGTCGCGACACGGTCATAATCGCGACGTGTCCCTCGAAAGCGACCTTCACGGTACCGCTAGTCATGGAACACCCCCTCCAGCACGCGTGCTTTCCTCGTCGGAAGTGCGAGGCCGATCGTATCGGTGCCGAAGAGCCTGGCATCCATGACCTTCAGGTCATCCGCCACGATGAGCGGAAACTCCGACTGATCGAGGATATGTTCCCTGATGTCGACGCCCGGCGCGATCTCGGTCAGGACGATGCCCGCAGGCGTCAGCTTCATGACGCAGCGCTCGGTGACATAGGTAATGTCCTGGCCCTGTTCGACGGCCCGCGTGCCGGAGAAGGTGACATGCTCCACCTCATTGACGAGCTTTTTGAGCTTGCCCTCCTTCTCGATCACCAGCTTGCCGTTTTCGATCCCGAGCTTCGCGCCCGCATTGAACATGCCGGAGAAGACGATCTTCTTCGCCCGTGCGGTAATGTCGACGAAGCCTCCGGCCCCCGCCGTGACATGCGGCCGGAACGACAGCTTGGAGACATTGACCGAGCCATCCTTGCCGATTTCGAGGAACGACAGCAGCGATGCGTCGAAGCCTGCGCCCTGGAAATAGGTGAACTGGTAAGGCGAAGGCATATAGGCGTCGGCATTGGAGGCGCAACCGAAGGCAAAGTCCAGCAACGGCACGCCACCAACCGCCCCCTGCTCGATGACCCAGGTGACTTTTCCGTGCAGCCCTTCCTCAAGGAGAATGCGGGGCACGTTGGCAGAAATGCCGAAGCCGAGATTGACGCAGCTGCCGGCTTCGAGCTCCTGCGCAACGCGGCGGGCGATCACCTTCTGGATGTTGAATTCCGGCACGCGGAAGCTCTCCAGCGGGCGGAAAATCTCGCCGGAGATCGCCGGATCATAAAGCGTCTGGGTGGTCTGCTTCTGATCCGGATCGACGATCACGTAGTCGACGAGCATGCCGGGCACACGCACATCGTGCGGCTTCAGCGATCCTTCCTTGGTGATCCGCTTGACCTGCGCGATAATGATTCCGCCGTTGTTGCGTGCCGCGAGCGCCTGGTCGAGCCCGCCGAGATAGGCGCCCTCGTGCTCGTAGGTCAGGTTGCCGCGTTCGTCCGCGGTCGTCGCCCTGATGATGGCGACCTGCGGCACGACCGCCGGAAAGAAGAGGTATTCATCTCCCTCGAACGGCACGCGTTTGACCACAGCTTCGCGCGAACCGAGTTCGTTCATCGCGCAGCCCTGACGCCTGGGATCGACGAAGGTATCGAGACCGACCTTCGTCAGAACACCCGGCCGCTTGGCGGCCGCTTCGCGGTGAATGTCGAAAAGGATGCCGGACGGGATGTTATAGGCTGGAATCTCGTTGTTGGTGATCATCTGCCAGATCAGCGGGGGCTCCGCACTTGACGGGCCGGACGGATAGGAGCCGCCGATGATCCGCTTCAGCAAGCCCTTCTTCGCGATGTAGTCCACACCCTTGATGCCGCTCATGTCACCGGCGGCAATCGGGTGGAGCGTCGTGATATCACGCGGATGGCCGGTCGCATCGAAGCGCTCGCCGATCGCCTTCAGCATCAGGTCGGGGCATCCAAGGCCACTCGACGACGAAACGGAAACCACGGCCCCGTCGGGTATGAGTGCTGCGGCCTCTGCCGGGCTGATGTGCTTGCTCATCGTGCTGCTCAAAGTCCTGTTTGAATTTTGACGGCTTTGCCGGTCGCGGCGGATTCGACGACCGCCAGTCCCGTTGCCAGAGACCAGATACCGTCCTCAGCCGTTGCAGCCGGCTGTCCGTTCCCCGCAACGGCGCGATGGAAGGCCTCAAGGGCGGTCTGGTAGAGATTCTTGTCGGTGGTCGGGAGTACTCGCTCACCACTCGCGTTTTTGAGAGTGACTGTACCGACCGGCCGCTGCGTCATCACATTTCGCGCGATCAGAGAACCCTCGGTTCCGTGGATCTCAAGCCCGGTCTCGGCGTACTTTGCCGTGAAGGCATCGTGAAACTGGGCGATCACACCATTCTCGAAGCGCATGACACCCATGACGCCGTCTTCGATACCGGCCTTGCCCATCCCGCCTTCCTGGGCGAACGCGGTCACCTCGACCGGATTGCTTGCCAGAATGAAGCGCAGGGTGTCCGTGTCATGGACGGTAATATCGAGGATCACGCCGCCACCTGCATCCGGCCGTTCCAAGCGCCAGCCCTGCAGATGCGGCGGCAGATAGACAGCATGGAACACCCTGGCTGCGAGAGGCCGTCCGATCTGCCCTGATGCGATGGCTTCGCGCATGGCTGCGTGGGTGGAGGCATTTCTCAAGTGATGATTGGTCGCCAGCACGACACCCGCCTGATCCGCAGCGGCCATCATCGCCTTCGCGTCCTCGACGGACATTGCCAGTGGCTTCTCGCAAAGGACATGCTTGCCGGCATTGGCCGCCGCGATCGCCTGGTCGCGATGCAATTCGTTGGTCGTCGATATGTAGACGGCATCCACGTCACTGTCAGACAGCAGCGATGTCAGATTGTCGGTGGACCTGCCGATACCGTTCTCTTTTGCGAAGGCGGCACCACGCTCGGCATTCGAGCTCATGACGTTCACGACGTCGCCGCCGGCGCCGCGGATGGCATTGATCACCCATTCGCGCGCAATCGTGCTGGCGCCAACCAGACCCCACCTGACCGTCATGCTTCTTTCCTCCCAATCGTATCGTGAATAGGGCGCCCACAGCTCTCGCGAACGACAAGCCGCACCGATGAGACAATGGCCTCCGGCTCCACCTTGCCGGCATTAATCTGCTTCAGGAGCAACTGAGCGGCGCGACGGCCCATTCCCTGAGGATCGACGGAGATCGTCGTGAGTGCCGGGACTGCAGTCTTGGCCTCGATCACGTCGTCAAACCCGACGACGGCAAAGTCTCTGGCTGGCTCCAACCCGCGAGCGCGCAGGCCATCGCAGACGCCGAAGGCAACTGCGTCGTTGAAGCAGACGGCAGCGGTCGGCCTGTCGGCAATCGACAGGACCCGCGCGACCGCCTCGGCGCCGCCTGCCCTTGATGGCGGACCGGACACGATCAGCTCCTCGTCAAGCGGCGGACCACAGGCCTCGATCGCATCGCGATAGCCTTCGAGCCTTTCCGCAAACACGGCGGTGTCGCTGAAGCCACCGACGAAGGCGATGCGGCGATGACCGAGGGACGCCAGATGCTTCACGCCGGCAAAGACACCCTCACGATTGTCCGAGATGACAGATGAAGCCTTTGCTCCCGAGACATTTCGAACCGCGACGACCACCGGAATTCCGGCGCCGACCAGCGGCTTCAGGTCAGCAGCCTCTGTTCCACGCGCCGGCGATATGATGAGACCAGATATTCCATGCTCGCGCATCGACGCGATAACCTCGCGCTGCCGGTCAAGGTTCTCACTGGTATTTGACAGAAACTGCACGAAGCCAGCCGACTGCACGACCATGTCGACGCCTACGGCAAGCTCGGCAAAGAAGCCATTGGTCAGATCGTTGACCACGACGCCGATGATCTTCGACTTCGACGCCGACTGTCTGAGGTTGGCAGCACCCCGATTGTAGACATAGCCCAGCTCGCGCATGACGGCGCTGACCTTCGCGCGGGTGCCATCGTTGACGAGAGAAGATCCCTGCAGAACGAGCGACACGGTCGACTTGGACACGCCAGCCGCTCGCGCAATATCGATGACGGTGACCCGTCTTTTTGACATGAGATCCTCCCATGGCGAACCCGCCATTTCAATCAAACCATAATTGGAACGTTCCAATTTGGTCAAGGGTGAAAAACCGCAAACCGGCAAACACGAAACAAGAATCCGCTACAATATTGCTTTTACATACTTTTATCTGCACCTACAGACAGCAATGAGGATCTTTCAACGCACGGTGAATTTGGAACGATCTAATGCATTTGACTTTTCCGCCGATGTATGGAGTTCTCGAAAGCACCGTTGATTGAAGGACGCCGGCCGACGGCGCGCCTGGGATAAGGCAACAGGCTTTGAAGCATCGTCCACTGGCGGGAACCTCCCTCGCACTCTCCGAACTCGGCTACGGCTGCGCCGGCCTTGGCGGCGCCTATCGATCGGTCACAAGAGAGGAGGCGCTGCAAACATTGTCAGCCGCCTGGGAGGCGGGCGTACGCTATTTCGATGTCGCCCCCGCTTATGGTGCCGGCGCGGCCGAACGTGTTCTGGGTGATTTCCTGAGAGACAAACCGTCTGGCGATTACGTGATTTCGACCAAGGTCGGGAAGCTCCTGCGCCCGTCGTTGTCAATCTCGCCTCCCCGCATGCCCTTCGAGATCGATCTCGACTACAGCTATGACGGCATCATGCGATCCGTCGAATTCAGCCGCTGCCGCCTTGGCCTGGCCAAGATCGACATGCTGTTCGTCGACGACCTAGAGCCATCGACACTCGGCTTCTCCAATTATCGACGCCACCTCCCCGCGTTTCTCGATACCGGCGTCAAGGCGCTCGAGCGACTGCGCTCCTCGGGAGAGATCGCCGCCTTCGGCTTGGGGGTTAACGACGTCGGCGCCTGCATAGACGTGATGCATCGCGTGAAGCTCGATTGCCTCCTCCTGAACGGTCGATACACCCTTCTCGATCGGACCGCTGGAACGCGCGTGATTGGAATGTGCGAACGTTCAGGGACGCCGATGATCGTCGGCAGCCTGTTCAACAGCGGCGCGCTAGTCGGACGCGAAACAACGTCCGGAACGATCAGCGAGGACGTTGTCGCCCGCGCTCAAGCCGCTCGCCAGATCGCCGATGACGCGAACATCAGCATCGACACTGCAGCCGTCCAGTTTCCCTTGAGAAACACACTCGTCGCATCCGCACTACTCGGGACGACGCGACATGAGAGAATCCGCAGCGCCGCCTCTGGTCTTGCGCAAGTCATTCCTGAGACCGTCTGGGGCCGGTTTACCTCTCTCGCCTTTAACTGAGGCGCCTCGCGATAGCGCGGTGGACAATTCGCAACGAGACCCCTCGCACTTATTGACGAGAAAATCGCTTCATATACTATATCTAGTGTTCAAGGTTCTCTCGATTCGCAAGGATCGGGAGCTAAGACGGGAATACGGTGCGCCACGCCCATGACGGGCGAGGCAATGCCGGAGCTGCCCCCGCAACTGTAAGCGGCGAGCATTCGTTCGACAGACGCCACTGGGACCGCAAGGTTCCGGGAAGGCTGGAGCGAATGCTTTGACCCGCAAGCCAGGAGACCTGCCTTGATCGAAACGTCCACGGGCGGGGTGTCCGGAAGGTCGCGATTGCATGCGGGATGATCCCGTGTGTGCCGCTTCCCCGATATCCTGCGTTAGTCACTTCGGGGAGAAGTCCTATGGTTTTGAGTTCCGATCCACGTCAGCGCGAGTGACAGGCCCTTAGCCCGGCAGCGCTGACGGCTGCCTTCATCGTTTATCCTTTCGCACGGACATCGGCGGATGCCCGAACGATCCCGCATGTTCATTTCATCCCTCACGAGGAACTTTCATGACCATCACCGTCTACAGCAAACCTGCCTGCGTCCAATGCACCGCTACAACCCGGGCGCTCGATCGCCACGGAGTTGGCTACACGGTCGTCGATGTCTCCACCAATGCTGCGGCCTATGAACTTGTGCAGAGCCTTGGCTATCGCCAGGTCCCGGTGGTGATAGCCGGTGAACAGCATTGGGCCGGGTTTCGTCCGGACATGATCAGCGCTTTGGCTTGATGCGATCCGTACGACGATGGGCGCGATTGCCTATTTCTCGAGCCGATCAGAGAACACGCATCGCTTCGTTAGAAAGCTAAGGCTCCCGGCCCATCGCATCCCGATCGGCTGCGATGCAGGGCATTCGGCGCGAGAGCCCTTCGTTCTGATCGTTCCAACCTATTGCGGCGAAGGCGGCAAGGGAGCCGTCCCCAAACAGGTCATCCGCTTTCTCAACGAGGCGGGCAACCGGTCAAATATCCGTGGCGTCATTGCCGCGGGCAACAGCAACTTCGGAGCGACCTTCGGGATCGCCGGCGACATCATCGCAGCAAAGTGCCAGGTGCCGTACCTCTACAGGTTCGAGCTGCTCGGCACGGATGAGGATGTCGACAACGTCAGACAAGGATTGGAACGATTTTGGACACGCTGACACTCGATCGACCGGCAAAGCCAACGGAGGCCGCGCTCGACTATCACGCTCTCAACGCCATGCTGAACCTCTATGACGAGGACGGCAGGATCCAGCTGGACAAGGATCGGCTGGCGGCGCGGCAATACTTCCTCCAGCACGTCAACCAGAATACCGTCTTCTTTCACAATCTCCGGGAAAAGCTCGATTACCTCGTCACGGAAGGCTATTACGAGCAGGAGGTGCTGGACCAGTATTCGTTCAACTTCGTCCGCGATCTGTTCGACCACGCCTACGACAAGAAGTTCCGCTTCCCGACCTTCCTCGGCGCCTTCAAATACTACACCAGCTACACGCTGAAGACTTTCGACGGCAAGCGCTACCTTGAGCGCTACGAGGACCGGATCTGCATGGTGGCGTTGGCGCTGGCGCGCGGCAACGAAGGGCTCGCCCGCGACATGGTCGACGAGATAATCTCCGGCCGTTTCCAGCCGGCGACACCGACATTTCTCAATGCGGGGAAAAAGCAGCGCGGCGAACTTGTTTCATGTTTCCTGTTGCGTATCGAGGACAACATGGAGTCGATCGCGCGCGGCATCAACTCCGCGCTCCAGCTGTCGAAGCGCGGCGGTGGTGTCGCCCTGTCGCTCACCAATCTTCGTGAGGCGGGCGCGCCGATCAAGCAGATCGAGAACCAGTCGTCAGGCGTCATCCCTGTCATGAAGCTGTTGGAGGACTCCTTCTCCTACGCCAACCAGCTGGGCGCGCGGCAGGGCGCGGGCGCGGTTTATCTGAATGCACACCATCCCGATATCATGCGCTTTCTCGATACCAAGCGTGAGAATGCCGACGAGAAGATCCGGATCAAGACGCTGTCGCTCGGCGTGGTCATCCCTGATATTACCTTCGAGCTCGCGAAGAACAACGAGGATATGTACCTGTTCTCGCCCTATGACGTGGAGCGCGTCTACGGAGTTGCATTCGGCGACATCTCCGTGACGGAAAAATATCGTGAGATGGTAGCCGACAGCCGCATCAAGAAGAAGAAGATCAAGGCGCGTGAGTTCTTCCAGGTGATCGCCGAGATCCAGTTCGAGAGCGGTTATCCCTACATTATGTTCGAAGATACGGTGAACCGAGCAAATCCGATCGCGGGCCGGATCACCATGAGCAACCTGTGCTCCGAGATCCTGCAGGTCAGCGAAGCCAGCACCTACAATGCCGATCTGTCGTACGACCACATGGGCAAGGATATCTCCTGCAATCTCGGCTCGCTCAATATCGCCGCCGCGATGGACTCACCGGACTTCGGCAAGACCATCGAAACCGCGATCCGGTCTCTGACCGCTGTCTCGGACATGAGCCATATCGAAGCAGTCCCCTCGATTGCCAAGGGCAACGACGACAGCCACGCGATCGGCTTGGGTCAGATGAACCTGCACGGCTATCTCGCCCGCGAACACATCTTCTACGGCTCGGAGGAAGGGATCGATTTTACCAATATCTACTTCTACACAGTCACCTATCACGCCGTTCGCGCCTCGAACCGGCTGGCGGTAGAGCGTGGTGCTCGCTTCAAGGGCTTCGAGCACTCGAAATACGCTTCCGGCGACTACTTCGACAAATACACCGAAGCAGAGTGGAAGCCTGTGACAGAGCGCGTGGCAGCGCTGTTCGAAACGGTGGGCATTGCGATCCCGACACAGGAAGACTGGCTGGCGCTGAAAGCCGCAGTGATGGAAGGCGGGCTTTATAACCAAAACCTGCAGGCCGTGCCGCCGACTGGCTCGATCTCCTACATCAATCATTCGACATCCTCGATCCATCCGATCGTTTCGAAGATCGAAATCCGGAAAGAGGGCAAGATCGGCCGCGTCTATTACCCCGCAGCTTTCATGACCAATGACAACCTCGAATACTACGAGGATGCCTACGAGATCGGACCGGAAAAGATCATAGACACCTACGCGGCCGCCACGCAGCATGTCGATCAGGGACTGTCATTGACTTTGTTCTTCCGGGACACGGCGACCACGCGCGACATCAACCGGGCACAGATCTACGCCTGGAAGAAGGGCATCAAGACCATCTACTACATCCGTTTGCGCCAGATGGCGCTGTCCGGCACCGAGGTGCAGGGCTGCGTTTCCTGCACGCTCTGATCTTTCGAGGACAAGCCATTGAATATTCAAATCAAACCAGCCAGTCGCGTGCGGGCCATCAACTGGAACCGGATCGAGGACGACAAGGATCTCGAAGTCTGGAACCGCCTGACCGGGAATTTCTGGCTGCCGGAGAAGGTTCCGCTGTCAAACGACATTCAATCCTGGGCGACCCTGAGGCCGGAAGAACAGCAGCTGACGATCCGGGTTTTCACGGGCCTGACATTGCTCGACACGATCCAGAACGGCGTCGGCGCGGTAAAACTGATGGCCGACGCTACGACGCCGCATGAGGAAGCAGTTCTCTCGAACATTTCCTTCATGGAGGCAGTTCATGCGCGCTCGTACTCGTCGATATTTTCGACCCTTTGCCTGACGCCCGATGTCGACGATGCCTACCGCTGGTCGGATGAGAGTGAATTCCTGCAGCGGAAGTCGGCACTCATCATGGAGCAATATGCTTCCGCCGATCCGCTGAAGAAGAAGATCGCCAGCGTCTTTCTGGAAAGCTTCCTCTTCTATTCAGGCTTCTACCTGCCGATGTACTGGTCGAGCCGTGCAAAGCTTACCAACACGGCGGATCTGATCCGTCTGATCATCAGGGATGAGGCCGTTCACGGCTATTACATCGGCTATAAGTTTCAGCGAAGCCTCGAACGATTGAGCGACAGGCAGAGGCAAGACGTAAAGGACTTCGCGTTCGACCTGCTGCTCGAACTCTACGACAACGAGGCCAAGTACACCGAGGCACTCTACGACGGCGTGGGACTGACAGAGGACGTCAAGAAGTTCCTGCACTACAACGCCAACAAGGCTCTGATGAACCTCGGTTACGAGGCACTGTTTCCGCCCGACGCGTGCAAGGTCAACCCTGCGATCCTTTCGGCACTGTCTCCCAACGCCGACGAGAACCATGATTTCTTCTCGGGATCGGGCTCTTCCTACGTGATCGGGAAAGCCATCGCGACGGAAGACGAGGACTGGGACTTTTGAAGCAAGTTGGGGAGGGCCAGGCGCCCTCTCCTCATCCAGTCTTTGTCGCCGCGCTGGCCTTCGACTTGAGGAGGATGATGAGCAACAGGCCGGCGACAATGAGCGCCGCACCCTCGAGGTGGTAGAACTGCAGTTGCTCGCCAAGGATCAGGTAGGCGAGTATCGCGATGAAGATCGTCTGAATGTAGAGGAGCACACCGGCCCGGCTCGCCCCCAGGGTCTCGATACTCCTGTTGAAGAGATAGTACATCAGCGCGCCGCCGGGGATTGCCACATAGGCAAGCGCGAGGAAGCCGCTGCCGGTCAGGGTCGTACGGTCGTCCGAGGCCAGCTCGATCAGATATAATGGGAGCGCCGTGAGCACCGCGGCGCCGAGAAGTAGAACGAGGAGCGACAGCCGGTCGATATCGAACTTCGCGCGCCGGAGAAGGACGGTATAGAGGCTAAAGCAGAAGGCTCCGGCGATGATCCAGAGTTCGCCCGGGTTAAAATCCAGTCGCATGAGGGCGGCGGGATTGCCCTTCACGATAATAACGACGATGCCGAGGAAGGCGAGGACGGACCCGACGACCTGCCAGCGTCCCATCGGCTCGGCCAGCATGAAACGGGCGAGGATCATCGTAATGATCGGGATCAGGGCAATGATGATTCCGGCGGTGGTGGCGTCGGCATGTTCAAGCCCGACAAAAATCATTCCCTGACAAACCGCAAGTCCCATGCCGCCGATCATGATGACTTCCAGTGCCCGCTTTTTTAGAAGTGCAACCATGTCACCAAAGTGCCTGCGAACCAGCGGCATCAGAATCGCCCAGGCGATCAGCACGCGCCAGAAGCAGAGCGCCCACGGCGGCATCTCCGGAGAAACCCATTTGGCAGCGATATAAACGCCCGCAGACAGCAGCCAGCACAAGACACCAACGGAATAGGCGATCGAAAGCGAATTGCTTGTCGTCCGTTCCGCCCTGACCTTGTCGTGATGGACTGCCAGGAGATGCATAGCCATGGCCACATGTTATGCCACAGTTTATAAATAACGCCCATAGGCATGCGCAGTCATTATCAGGCATTGTCGAAGCATAATTTGGATACACTCTGACTCTTTCTCGAGACTTAAGGGTAAATGCAACAAACGGATGTCTCGCGTCTGGAATTGATATTAAATAGTATATTTCACGGCTTGCATTGACGCTTGCACGCCCGAGGAACACGAGTGCTGCACTATCGCAATTACCTATACATGCTGCGAAGAAAGATACGCCGAGAGCCGCGCCTGGACGAGATCGCCAGTCGAACTTTCGTCGTATCGGCGGCGGAACGGGGCAGCCGCGAAGCAGCGGTATATCTCCCGAACCAGTTGGAGCGTGTCCGCAGCGTACAGTTCGAAACCACCTGGGAATACGAAACGGCACGCATTTCGGCAGGGCCCGTCCACCACGCCGCCACACTCGCCTATCTGGTCGAGGATGCTCATTACGTCGACGGCGATCTTTATGCGACGGGCATGCGCCACAGACAGGTGATACGGCCGGAGTCGAAAGCGATCTGGAAACGCGCCGTACGCGTAGATGAATGCGCTTTGCCATCCATGGCGGTCGGAGACAAGTATTTTGCCCACCAACTGATCGACGTTGCCGCAACCGCGGTGCTTGCTGAAACAATCGCGCCGACGTACTTCGCGCGAGGAAGCTTTTCCGAAAACTGGCCGCATTTGAAAGCCTATTACCAACTGTTTGGCATCGACCTTGCTGTCCTGGATGCTGCACTCATTCGCAAGGCTTGGGTCTTCCAGGACTATGGAATGACCGTCAACAGGCGTGCCCGCATTGCTGCCCTCCGCGAACGCGCCATGTCCAGTGGCGCTGCGCAGAACGGGCGTCGTATCTTTATCAGCCGAAAGGCGACGGGCGAGCGGCGATTGCTGGAAAACGAAGCCGAATTGGGAGAGCGGCTCGCCAGAGAGGGATTTGATGTGGTCGACCCGGTCGGGCTGACAGTCGCCGAGATCGTTGAGCGGATGTCGGGTGCCTCGCTGATTTGCTCGGTGGAGGGCAGCAACATGGCCCATGGGATCCTCACGATGGCAAATAGGGGAGCCATACTCACCCTTCAGCCGCCATATCGCTTTAACAATCTATGGAAGGACTTTGCGGACGCCCTTGATATGACCTACGGCTTTGTCGTCGGCGAAGGCGGCAAGACGTCCTTCAGCATCCGTCCGGATGACGTTGTAAAGACTGTCGATATGTTGTCCGGGCGAAATTGAGCCAATCAGCTATTTGAAAGATGCAGCGTTGGCCTACCTCTTTCCCTGCGGCATTCCTCCTCCGCGCTTCGAGTTCCTGACTGAGGAACCGCTGCCCGCCCAACGCACTTAGCTGGAAATGCAGGAGGACCGAGATGATCCGCAAACTGAAAACTGGCGAATACCGCCTCTATTCTCGCAAGGTCGATCCGACGACCAAGAAGCGCCGCAACCTTGGCACGTTCAAGACGCGCGAGCAGACTGAAAAGCACGAACGCGAGGTGCAGTACTTCAAGCGGCACGGTTGACAACTAAGCGCGAAAGAGGGAATGCGGCGACTATGCCGCATTCCTTTGTAACGTTAGGCCTTCACGAACTCGAGCAAATCGGCGTTCAGCACATCAGCATTGACCGTAAGCATGCCATGCGAGAAGCCCGGATAGGTCTTCAAGCTACCGTTTTTCAAAAGCTTGGCTGACTTCAATGCGGAGTCGGCGATCGGCACGATCTGGTCGTCCTCACCGTGGAGGACGAGCGTCGGAACGCTGATCGCTTTCAGGTCCTCGGTCTGATCTGTCTCCGAGAAGGCTCTGATCCCATCATAATGAGCCTTGGCGCCGCCCATCATTCCCTGCCGCCACCAATTCTGGATGACGCCTTCGTCGACCTTGGCTCCCGGCCGATTGAAGCCGTAGAATGGACCGGCGGGCACATCCCTGAAGAACTGGGCGCGATTTGCCGCGAGTGCAGCACGAAACCCGTCGAACACCTCGATCGGCAATCCATCCGGATTTGTCGCCGTCTTGAGCATCAAAGGCGGAACTGCGCTTACAAGAACTGCCTTCGCGACCCGTCCAGAAGGTTCGCCGTGTTTCGCGACGTAGCGCGCCACCTCGCCGCCGCCGGTCGAATGACCGATATGGACAACATTCTTCAGATCCAGCGCCTCGACGACTTCAAAGGCGTCGGCGGCATAGTGGTCCATGTCATGACCTTCGCCAACCTGGGCCGATCGCCCATGGCCGCGCCGATCATGGGCGATTACACGATAGCCCTTCGAAAGGAAGAACAGCATCTGGGCATCCCAATCGTCGGAGGACAGTGGCCAGCCATGGTGGAACATGATCGGTTGCGCGTCCTTCGGGCCCCAATCCTTGTAGAAGATTTCGGTACCATCTTTGGTTGTGATAAAGCCCATGGTCGTATGTCCTTCAGATGTGTTGGAAATGGATTGAACGTTTGCTGCCAAGCTGAATGAATGGGGAAGAAATATTGCTCCGGCGACGGCGGCTCCTCCTAGCAAGGCTGCGCGGCGAGTTAAGGAAACTGATTGATTTGTCATGCTTTCTCCTGCATCCTCGCCGTCAGTGACCGGCGTCGTGTTCCTCTGATGGAGAGATATTGGCCGAGAGAAAGATTCCCAACAATTGCATCAATAATCACGACTTAGTTGCGAATTTTGCAACAATTCCACGTTGATCATCGTAGCCGCCTTGAAACAAAAACGGGCAGCGACGATCGCTGCCCGCAATAGGATGTCAAGATTTGTCGAAGCTCAGACTGCCCAGCAGGAGCAACCCAGCGCACCGAAGAAGCCCTTCAGGTCCGCTATCGGCAACTTCGAGGTCCAGGATCCGGCGTGGTCGTGGCCGTGGACACCGCAATCATTGGCGCAGCCGCACGTGGCAATAGCCGTTCGCCTTAGAGACCGCTGACCCGCACCGTCAGGTTCACCCCAGGCCGCATAGCCTCCGAATTTCCGGACGGGCGACCAGTCCGGCATTGCCGGAGGCACATCGTTTTCGTCCAATGCCTGGAAGCCGCTCGCGGCGTAGACGATCTTGCCGCCCACCATCGTCAGCTCCGAGGTCAGGAAGGAGATTTCGTCTTCCGCGCAGGAGAAAAAGTCCTTGTCCGGCACGATCAGATCGGCGAACTGACCCTTCTCGATCCGTCCCTTTTTCCCCTCCTCGTTGGAGAACCATGTGACCTTCTCCGTCCACATCCGCAGTGCTGTTTCGCGGTCGAGGCAATTGGCGCGCGGATAGAGCTGCATGCCTCCCACTGTCTTGCCGGTGACCATCCATGCAAGCGAAACCCAGGGATTATAGGAAGCGACACGCGTCGCGTCGGTTCCGGCAGATACCTTCACGCCTTTCTCTAGCATACGGGCAATCGGCGGCGTCGCCTCCGCGGCGCCGTGGCCATAGCGCTCGACAAAGTATTCACCCTGGTAGGCCATGCGGTGCTGGACGGCGATACCACCGCCAAGTGCTGCGATGCGATCGATGGAACGATCCGAGATCGTCTCCGCGTGATCGAAGAACCAGTTCAGGCCCTCAAGCGGCACATCCTGGTTGACCTTTTCGAAGACATCCAATGCACGGGAGATCGTCTCGTCATAGGTCGCGTGCAGACGCCAGGGCCAGCGATTTTCCGCGAGAACGCGCACGACGCCTTCGAGCTCGCCTTCCATCTCGGGCGGCATGCCCGGCCGCGGCTGCCGGAAATCTTCAAAATCGGCGGCAGAAAAGACCAGCATTTCGCCGGCGCCATTGTGACGGAAATAGTCCGTTCCCTGCTTGTATTTCACCGAAGACGTCCAGTTGAGGAAGTCTTCCTTTTCTGCCTTCGGCTTTTGGGTAAAGAGGTTGTAGGCGAGGCGAACCGTGAGCTGGTTTTCATCGGAAAGCTTCTGGATAACAGCATAGTCATCCGGATAGTTCTGGAAGCCACCACCGGCATCGATGACGCCGGTGACGCCGAGGCGGTTCAGTTCACGCATGAAGTGCCGGGTCGAATTGACCTGATAGTCGAAGGGCAGTTTCGGTCCCTTGGCGAGCGTGGAGTAGAGGATCCCCGCATTCGGCTTTGCGAGAAGCAGGCCTGTCGGATTGCCGTTGGCGTCGCGCGTGATCTCGCCACCGGGAGGATTGGGGGTGTCGCGGGTATAGCCGACGGCGCGGAGTGCAGCCGCGTTCAGCAGGGCGCGATCGTAAAGATGCAGCAGGAAGACCGGCGTATCAGGCGCAACCGCGTTGATCTCGTCGATCGTCGGAAGGCGCTTTTCGGCGAACTGATGCTCGGTAAAGCCGCCGACAACGCGGACCCATTGCGGCGGCGGGGTATTTGCCACCTGCCGCTTCAGCATGTCCATTGCATCGGCGAGCGAGCGAACGCCATCCCAGCGCAATTCCATATTGAAGTTCAGGCCGCCTCGAACGACGTGAGTGTGGTTGTCGATCAGCCCGGGCAGGACACGCTTGCCTTTGAGGTCCACGATCTTCGTATCCGGCCCGGCAAGCTCCATGATCTCCTTGTCATGGCCGACGGCGAGGAATTTGCCGTCCTTGATAGCAACGGCGCTAGCCGTTGGATTGCTGCGGTCAAGGGTGGTGACTAGTCCATGGTGAAGGATTACGTCGGCGTGCATGGTCAACTCCAGGCTCCCTGTTCGACAATGAGTTCGATGAAATAAGTGCGGGAGGGAACGGGACCGGTCGGCCTACCCCCTCCTCGTTGTCTCAGCTATCCGACTTGGCAGCGGCACCGGGCCCGGCCACCAGATCCTTGCTTGCGCTGCCCTTCGGCAGATGGCCGAACATGTGCGGCTTGATCTGGTTGATCCACGAAACGGCTGCAGGTTCCTTGCTCCACATCGTCTTGGCGAAGGGAATGAGTTGCTCGCCGACGAGGATGCCCAGGAGACCGACGAGGGCTACAACGGGCGGAGCCGGCGATCTTACGTTCAGCAGGCTGTAGACAATGCCGACCAGAAGACCGGCGCCGAGGGACAGAAGATAAAGTTTCATGGGATGAGCCTCAGTTGTCGAAGCCGCTCCAACACCAGCGGGTGATGTCGAAGCGGCGATGAAAGCTTACTTGGCGGGATTTGGACCGATCCGCTTTCCATGGCTGACGCGCTCTGTGCCGCCGTGGACATGGGTAACGGCGTAGTCGATGCCCATGCCGTAGGCTCCGGAATGCTCCTTAACCAGCGAGGTCACGGCGTCGTAGGTCTCCTTGCGGGCCCAATCACGCTGCCACTCGAGCAGGACCTGCTGCCAGGTCACCGGAATGACGCCGGCCTGCACCATCCGGTCCATCGCGTACTTGTGGGCGTCAAGCGACGTGCCACCGGAGGCGTCGGCGACCATATAGATTTCGTAGTCGGTGTCGTTCAGGCAGGAAAGCGCGAAGGTCGTGTTGCAGACTTCAGTCCACAGACCCGAGACAACAACCTTCTTACGGCCGTTTGCCGCATTCCGAGCCAAGGCGTCGCGAACGTTCTGGTCATCCCACGAATTCATCGAGGTGCGTTCCAGGATGTCGTTCTCCGGAAACACGGAAAGCAGTTCCGGGAATGTGTTGCCGGAGAAGGACGAGGTTTCGACCGTGGTGATCGTGGTCGGGATATTGAAGATCTTGCCGGCCTTTGCGAGGCCAACCACGTTGTTCTTCAGGGTCTGCCGGTCAATCGACTGAACGCCGAAAGCCATCTGCGGCTGCTGGTCGATGAAGATCAGCTGGCTGTTCTGCGGGGTGAGAACTTGGAGTTTGTTGGACATGTCGTGTCTCCCTTTGGGTCGGTTGGCAGCCGCACATGCGGCAAAATGGGTGTAAAATCTTGAACGATCAGAAAGTGATTTGCTCGTTATCGCCGCCAGCAACGGTCAGGCGGCGAGCGGCTCCAGGTTCGCTTCGATCTGCTCGCGGAAAGCCTCGTAGCGGCCAGGCAGCTTCAGCGCTTCACCAAGATGAGCCGTATCCTCGTCCCGGTCGAAACCCGGCTCGTTGGTCGCGACCTCGAACAGAATACCACCCGGCGTGCGGAAATAGATCGCCCAGAAGTAATCCCGATCGATGACAGGCGTCACCTGATAGCCGGTATCCATCAGCGCCCTGCGCACCTCGAGCTGCTTGGCGCGGTTGTCGACCGCAAACGCAATGTGATGGACCGAACCAGCTCCCTGGCGCGCAAAGGGCGTCTTTGGAAGAGCTACAAGGTCGATCGTATCGGCGCCGTTGCCTTCGGGGATAACGAAGCGCGTGACGCCTTTGTCGGTATCGGCACGCTGGTAGCCCATGAAACCAAGTAATTCTTCGGTCGCTGCGGTATCGTGCAGATGGAAGCGAGCGCCGGCAAAGCCGCGGATCGCAACGTCGTCAGCAACGCCTTCGCTCGTCCATGGCATACGGTTGTCGCCCTCAACCTCGACCAGGGCAAACCCGTCACCATCAGGACCGTTGAAGCGAATGCGGTTTGCGCCAAAGGCTGCGTCCGTCTCGATGGCTTTTACACCCTGAGAGAGAAGACGCTCCTTCCAGAACCCGACAGCTCCCTTCGGAACGGCGAACTGAGTCTCTCCCACTTCGCCGACGCCGGGGCGGCCCTGCATCATGTGCTGAAAGGGAAAATACGTCATAACAGTGCCGGGCGTGCCCTTCTCGTCGCCGTAGTACAGGTGGTAGACACTCGGTTCGTCGAAGTTGACGGTCTTCTTGACGCGACGCAGTCCTAGGGTGTCGGTGAAGAAGCTGTTGTTCTGACGTGCATCCGATGCCATCGATGTAACGTGATGCAGTCCCTTGATGTCCTTGATCATGGCCCGAACCTTTCTGTCTTGCCGGTGTCCGTTTCGATGAAGACAGGTGTAGCCCGGTTGATTGATCTCCGGAATTGCAATATTAATTGCGAATGAATTGCGTTTTTTGAAATAATTAGATGAACGACTATAAAGCTCTCAAAACCTTCCTCCTCGCCGCTGAAAAGCGAAACTTCGCGCAGGTCGCTCGCGAACTGGACATGACGCCAGCGGGCGTCACGCGCGCGATTGCCGCGCTGGAAGAGGATCTCGGCGTTCAGCTCTTCGTGCGAACGACCCGCCAGGTCTCGCTAACAACCGACGGTGCCATCTTCGCGGCGCAAATCCAGCCAGCCGTGGAAGCGCTGGAGAGCGCGAGGCGTGACGTCAAGAACGCCCACAAGGCAGACCAGGGCCGATTGCGGATCAGCGCGCCGACATGGCTCGGCAAGACGGTGCTACCACCGATCCTGTCCGGTTTTCGGGAGCTTTACCCGAAGATGTGCTTCGAAATCTCTCTGTCGGACGGTCTCGTGAACATCGTCGACGATGACTACGATCTCGCGATCCGCATCTCTTCCGCACCTTCGGACAAATTCACGATCTGGCGCAAGATCAGGGTCGTGCCGCGGATCCTTGTCGCGGCACCCGGAAGCCGATTCACGGAGATAGAGCATCCCAACCAGCTGTCGCCGGACGATTGCCTCGCCTATAGCGGCGAAAGCCGCCGCGAGACCTGGCAATTGTCGGATGGCGGTTCAAGCGTGACGATATCGGCGGGTCGGGCATTCAGCGCGAACAACGGCGAAGTGCTGGCGGACATGGCCGCTGATGGCACCGGGGTTGCGCTGCTGCCCGGTTTCCATATCGCGGAACACCTGCGTACAGGTCGACTTGTTCATGTTCTCAAGGGGTGGTCGCCGCCAGACCTCTGGCTGACGCTCTACTACCCGCCTTATCAGGCATTGCCGCCCCGCATCGCTACGTTCTCGAAATTCTTCGAAGAGCAGATACCATCCTTCATGGTCATGCTCGACTAGAGATCAGACGACCGTTTCGCCGCCATCGACGACCAGAATCTGCCCCGTCATATAAGATGACCGGTCGGACACCAGGAAGAGAATGGGCTCGGCGAGCTCCGACACGTTCGCCCAGCGTCCGAGCGGAACCTTGCTGCTGATGTAACTCTCGATGGATTCTCGCCCTCCCATCTGCGCGATGAAGGGCTCGTTGAACGGGGTGTCCACCCAGCCCGGGCAGAGCGCGTTCACGCGGATGCCGAACCTGGCGAAATCACCCGCCATTTGCCGTGTCATGGCGATCACGGCATGCTTCGTCGTGGTGTAGGCGATCATCTCACGGTCGTAGAGCACGCCCGATGACGAGGAGGTGTTGAGAATGACCCCTTTGCCCGCCTTCTTCATGAAGGGCATCACAAAGCGCGAGGCCATGAAATGGGCTCTGACATTCAGCCCCCATGATTTATCGAAACCGGAAACTGCCACCTGCTCCAGATCACCGGCGACCTGTGCTCCCGCATGATTGTGCAGGATGTCGATTCGGCCATGGCGCGACGCGACTGCCTCAATCCCGGCCTGCAGAGCCTGATCGTCGGTCACGTCGATGACGAGACTTTCGGCGCTCCCGCCTGCCTTTGTGATTTCGTCCACCGTTTCACCAGCGTTCGCACCGTCGATATCGGCAACAACCACATGGGCGCCTTCTCGTGCCATGATGAGCGCACCGGCCCGACCGATGCCCGAGCCCGCCCCTGTGATGATGGCAACGCAATCCTTGAGTATCATGGCGTGTTTCCCCGGTCAGTTTTTCGTTGTCTTTTCACGCATCAAGAAGCGCGCGATGAGAATGAGGGCGAGTGATGCCAGGAGCACCATCGTCGCGATTGCGTTGATCTCAGGTGTTACACCGCGCCGGATCGACGCGAAGACATAGATCGGCAGCGTCGTGTTCGAACCTGCGACGAAGAAGGCGATGATGAAGTCATCGAAGGAGAAGGTGAAGGCGAGCAGAAATCCCGCGAGGATCGATGGCATGATCTGCGGGAGCACGATCTGCCGGAAAGTCGTCAGGGGGGTCGCATAGAGATCGCTGGACGCCTCAACAATGTCACGCCCGAGGCTTGCGATGCGGGCCTTCACGATCATTGTCACCAGCGCCATAGTAAAAAGACCGTGCGCCGCGATGATCGAGCCGTAGCCAAGCGCCAGCCGTGGCGGTTGGTCGCCCGGCCAAAGAGCTGCGATGACAGGATTGACGAAACCGAAGACCTCGACCAGCGCAACGAGCGTGGCGATGCCAATGACCACCCCCGGCACGACGATCGCGGCGGCAAACAAGCCGTCGAAGACAGCACGCGCACGTGACCCAAGGCGTTCCATTCCGATCGCCGCCATCGTGCCGAAAATCGCGGCCAAAGCGGCGCTGGTGAAGGCGATGATCAGGCTGTTCCGCAACGCTTCCATCAGAAAAGTGTTGGAAAGCGCTCTGCCATACCACTGCGTCGAGAAGCCGACGAACTCGCTCGCGTTGCGACCGGCATTGAAGGAGAACAATACGACGAGCGCAATCGGCGTATAGAGGAACAGGTATACAAACGTAACGAGCGCGCGCATCAGACGAGATCCACCTGGCGGGTTCCGGCGACACGCCAGGCGATGCGCATGGCAACGAGAAGAACGACAACCACAACGGCCACCAGCGTGACGGCAATCGCCGAGCCGAAGGGCCAATTGCGCGATTGCAGGAACAGATCCACCAGCGCATTGCCGATGAAGAACACCTTGCCTCCACCGAGCAACTGCGGGATCAGATACTCGCCAAGCAGAAGGATCGTGACGAGCGCCACGCCCGTCATCACACCGGGCAGCGAAAGCGGCAGGGTGATGCCGAAGAAGGTCGATGCCGGTTTCGCGCCAAGATCGGCCGAGGCTTCCAGCAGACGACGATCGAGCTTCTCGAGACTGACGTAGATCGGCATGATCATCAGCGGAAGATACCCATAGACGATCCCGAGAAGGACGGCGCCTGGCGTATTGATCAGTCGAACGTTCTCGATGCCGAAGAATTCGAGCAGATGCGGAATGCCGCGTGCGCCAAGGAGATACATCCAGGCGTATGTGCGAACCAGAAGGCTCGTCCAGAACGGCACGACGACCAGCGACACCAGCAGCAGCCGATGCCGCGGGCTTGCCTTGACGGCGAGATAGTAGGCAACCGGATAAGCAACGAGCAGGCAAGCCGCCGCTCCGATCGGCGCCAGGATCAGCGTATTGACGAACGCCGCGGATCGGGAGCCGAGATTGGCGAACTGTGCGAAAGTGAATGCTGCCTGATAGCCGCCCTCGGGCGCGCGCTCGCCAAACGCGAAGACGATGATGGCGATGAATGGCAGTACCAGGAAGACGAACAGCCAGAGGCTCGCGGGCCCAACGAGGGCAGCGGTCACGAGGCGCCGTTTGGTGGCAACAGTGAGTGGCATTGCGTCTTTGTGTCCGACGATTGCGTGAGGCTGTCCGGTCCCCGACAATTCGGGGACCGGAGGCTCTTGGTTCAAGCCGACTTGAAGCGTGCCATCAGCTCGGCACGACCCGGGTCGGTCAACGTCACGGCAGCGCCGAATTCCAGCGGCGTCAATGCGGCTTCATCTGGATAGACGATCTTGTTGGAGGTGATCTCCTTCGGCAGAAGCGCGATCACGCGAGCGTCCGTAGTCGGAGCGCCGTTTGCGATGTGCTCCTTCACCGCGTTCTGCGGATCCATGAGGTAGTTCAGAAGCGCATAGCCGGCGGGCTTGTTCGGCGCGTCCTTCGGGATCGCGTAGTAGTCCGTCCAGATCTCGCCGCCATCAGTGCCGAGCACATAGGCAAGCTCGGGCATGTCGCGGTTTAGCTGAGCGCCGTCGTTCGTCCAGCACATCGTCAGCCATGCATCGGTGGAGCGCATGGAGGGCTGATAGTCGGAGTTGATGGCGAACAGATGCGGCTTGACCTTGACCAGCAATTCCTCCGCCTTGGCAAGCTCTTCCGGCTTGATCGAATTGAAGTCGTAGCCGAGCGAAACCAGCGCGCTGCCGATCGTCGTCAGCTGGTAGTCGTGCACCATGGCGCGGCCATCGGCTTCCGTCTGAGCGATCTCGAAAAAGTCCTTCCAGCTGGAGAGCTTGGTCTTGATCTTTGATGTGTTGACCGAAAACCCTGTGGTGCCCCAGTTCTTCGGAACCGCGTAGGTCTTGCCGTCGATCTGGCCTTCCTTGGTGAAGCGCGGGCTCTCGTCCTTCTGGCTGAAATTGCCGATCTTCGAAAGGTCGAGTTCGTCGATCAGGCCAAGCTTGTGGTGGGTCGAGATCGTGTAATTGGTCGGCACGAACAGCGACCAACCGGAGGCGCCGGCCTGAAGCTTGGCGAGCATTTCCTCATTTGAACCGAAGACGTTGACTTCCACCGCGACGCCCGTCGCTGCCTTGAAGTTCTCGAAGGTCTGGGGATCGTGATAGTTCGGCCAGGTCGCAATCGACATCTGCGTGCCGAGGCCTTCCGCAGCCTGGGCGGGTGATGAAAGCGCGCCGGGGAAACGCGACAGGACTGCTGTCGCCAGCCCCAGACCGGTGACGCCGAGGAAATGCCGTCGGCTGACCGAACCACGCTTCAGGCGCATGAACTCGTCCATGAAGCCTTCGGCTGAAATAGGAAGATTGTCCTTGTAATCCTTGCTCATGATGCTGTTCCCTTTTTTGGTTTATGCATTCGATGCTGGAAAGACATGTATCGCTGCGGGGTCAAACCCCATGAAAACCTCCTCGCCCGGTTCAACGAGGTCGCTTTCGTTAGCGCCGCGCCGATCGGCGGTGATCAGGAAACCACCGAGCCCAGGCACGGTCACCGCATACTCGGCAGACGAGCCGAGGAATATGCGATGCGTGACCGTCCCCCTGAAGGAGACCCCGGATGCAGCCTTGTCGCGCGAAAGGCGAATAGCCTCCGGACGAACGGCGGCGATCGCCTCTCCAGGCGCGAGACGTTTGCTGGAGACGACGGCGGAGCCATCAGCCAGCCGCAACGTCGTGCCGTCAGCTTCCATCTGCGCCTGGATACGGTTCGTCTTGCCGACAAAATCCGCGACGAAAAGATCGGCAGGACGGTCGTAGACCTCCTGAGGCGTTCCTAGCTGCCGGATCTGACCGGCGCTCATGACGCACACGACATCTGCCATCGACAGTGCCTCTTCCTGGTCGTGGGTGACGAGGACGAAGGTGATGCCGAGCTCACGCTGCAGCGTCTGCAACTCGATCTGCATCGCGGAACGCAATTTCTTGTCGAGCGCTGCCAGCGGTTCATCGAGGAGTAGCACGGAAGGACGATTGACGATCGCGCGCGCCAGCGCAACGCGCTGCTGCTGGCCACCGGACATTTCGTGGATGCGTCGTTTCGCGAAGCCGCCGAGACGCACCATCTCCAGCGCCTCGCCGACGCGCCGATTAATTTCAGCCGCCTCGATCCTCGGACGCATCTGCTTCAGGCCGTAGGCAACGTTCTGCTCGACGTTGAAATGCGGAAACAGGGCGTAGTGCTGGAACACCATGTTGACAGGGCGCCGATAGGCCGGGACGCCATTCATCTCGCGCCCGTCGATGAGCACCTTACCCTCGCTCGGCTGCTCGAAGCCGCCGATCATGCGCAGGCATGTCGTCTTGCCACAACCAGACGGCCCAAGCAGCGCAAGGAACGCTCCCTTGGGCACATTGAGATTGATGTCCGTCACAGCGGTCACAGCGCCATAATTCTTTGTGACCGAACAAAATTCGATATCGTTCGTCGAAGCGGATGCCACGTCTGTTCCCTGCGGTTGGTTGTGATGGGCAGTCTACGCTGCCTTAATGCCACCGTCGTTAAGGAAAGAGTAAGCCTCGGCTTCCGACAAGGTATATACCCCGAGAGAGGTATTTTCGCGCATATTGCTTCGTGGAAGGTGTATAAGAACCGAGCCGCTCGTTGGCGCGGCGCTAAAGGAATCCATCGATGAGTACCGACCTTGAAGCTTTGTTCAGCGCCTTCGATGGAACGGTTGGCAAGGTATCGATGTCGGATGCCGAGTTCGGCGAAACCTTCCGCCGGATGATGGCCGCGCTGGTGCGCTTCGACTATGTCGTGGTGTTTGCCTACCGCGGCAAAGAACGCCCCATCGATCTCTTCAGCACGTTCGATGCCGAGGAGCATGTGGTCTTCGTCACCCTCTATCAGGCAGGTCCCTACCTCCTCGATCCGTTCTATCATACGGCGCGAGAGCGTCGCCAAGGCGTCATGCGCATGCGTGAGCTCGCACCGGATCGCTTCTTCTCGAGCGAGTACTATCGCACATACTACGTCCAGACGGGGCTGGCCGAGGAGATCGGCTTCTTCGTCAATGCCGAAGACGACATCACCATCGTCCTCTCCCTGATGCGCCGCGAAAAGACCGGGCCGTTTCCCTCTGCAGAGTTCACGATACTGAAGAAAGTCGAGCCACTGGTCGCGAACATGGTCCGCCATTATTGGGCGGGGCTGGCGTCCCGCTTCGACGCACAACTGGCGACACATGGAAAACGGCGTCAAAAGCGAGAGCAGGATGGAAGCCTGGGGGCCTCAGACGCCGTCTGGCGTGACCTCAACCTTACCAGCCGCGAAGCGGCGATCGTCGAACTGGTTCTGCAAGGCCACTCCTCGGAATCGATCGGCCTTAAGCTCAGTATCTCGACCGGGACCGTGAAGGTGCATCGGCGCAACGTCTATCGGAAGCTGGGCATCTCCTCTCAGACGCAGTTGCTTTCCCTCTACCTCAAGCACTTTCAGTAGGCCCGCGAGCGAAACGTGAGCCACCGAGGCTAAATACCTGATATTTCTGCCGTACGCTCCCGTTTAGTGCACGACGGCTATTACTGGAATGCTCGCTTCGCCAGCGGCCTTGATGAGCGCGGAGCGGGCGTCTTCCGCTGAGAGGCTTCCCTCGATTGCCTCCAAGCAGACCTTGACCGCCTCCATGTATTCCTCACCGTCATCACATGGCCAGGCGCCGATAAGTGTCTCCGCGACATCGAGGAGCGAGCCGACGAACCTGTATTTCTCCCCGCTCCTCATCACCAGCATCAAGGGTGCGAAGTCCCTACCAGTGTTCCAATTCATTACAACAAGTCCCTTGAAGGTTCATATATTAGAAACCTTGCAAGGGACGTGCCGACAACGATGCTCGGCCATCGCCGAGAGCTACAGGATTTGACAGCTAGCAGAATAGGTGAGCTTCAGCGGGCGATAATCCACGATATGAACACGTTGAGTCTTGTTCTCACCATTTCGATTCAGGCGACTTCATCACTTACCGATCGCCCAACTCCTGCTCGACCAGCGACAGCCAATATCTGACGCCATGAGCGATCGCCTTGTCGTTGAAGTCATAGGCCGGGTGATGAAGATAGGCACTATCGCCATTCCCGATCAAGATGATCGCGCCGGGCCGCTTCTCCAACAGGTAGGCGAAATCCTCCGCTCCCATCGAAGGCGCATAGCTGGTATCGACACGTTCTTCGCCTGCAACCTTGGCCGCAGCCGCGGCGGCTGCCTTGGTTCTCTCGATGTCGTTTACAGTCACCGGGTAGCCTGGAATCCAGGTGATCTCGGCTTCCGCCTCAAAGAGCTTTGCGGTCATGGCAACGATATCGCGGAACCGCTGCTCCACCGCCGCTCGCGTCTCCGGCTGCATCGTTCTGATCGTGCCGCCAATCTTCGCGGAAGCGGGAATGACATTGAGCGCCTGATCGTTTCCACCAGCCATGAAGGTGACCGAGACGACGACCGGATCAAAAGGATCAGTAAAGCGCGAGGCGATCGACTGCAGTGCCGTGATCATATGGGCACTCACCAGAACCGGATCCCGTGTGAGGTTCGGGGATGCCGCGTGTCCACCCCTGCCATTGATCGTCACGACGAACCGGTCGGCGCCGGCCATGAACGGGCCACTGCGGGTCGCGAAGGCGCCGATGTCGAGGCCCGGCTCATTGTGCATGCCGTAGACTTCGTCGATCCCAAATCGGTCGAGAAGGCCTTCCTCGATCATGACGCGTGCGCCACCGCCGCCCTCTTCGGCGGGCTGGAAGATCAACACGACCTTGCCGGCGAAATCGCGTGCCGAGGCGAGGCATTTTGCCGTGGCGAGCAACATTGCGGTGTGGCCGTCATGACCGCAGGCATGCATCCTGTTTGCCACCTTGGAGGCATATGGCAGGTTGGTCTGCTCGGACATCGGCAACGCGTCCATATCGCAGCGCAGTCCGATCGTCTTTCCGGAACCTTTCTGCCCTTGGATGACCGCAACCACGCCCGATTTCGCAATACCCGTCACGACATCGTCGCAACCAAATTCCCGCAACTTTTCCGCAACAAACGCAGCCGTCTCCGGCAGGTCGAACAGGAGTTCGGGGTTTTGGTGAATGTGGCGCCGCCATTCCTTGGCTTCATCAGCAACACTGTCGACAGATTGGTGGATGGTCATGATCGTTCTCGTCGTCGGAGGGAAAGCGGCGGATCCCGCAGGTTGGGAAGGTCATAGGACGACCGTCGTCTCCCGGCAATGTATTTGTCACCGGGCGCCAATCTAGTCAGCCACTTAAGAAAGCCCGCTTAACGCCAGGGGATATTTACGAAAAATTACCCATGATGAAACCGCGCCGGAACATGCGCTCGGTGCCGTCGTTTTTCGAGACCATAAACGGCGAGTTGATCATGAGTGATTGGTTTAACCAGAAATACGTAGCGCGCGATGAGCATCAACAGATAGTGGAGTTCTATCGAAAGGTGATCGCACACCTGTCATGCACCATTCGTGAGCTTCGGGCAGAACATTCAAACAGTGCAGACAGTCGTGCGATGCCGGCAGCCCCTCAGCCCCTGGATGAACACCCTGCGGACGACCGCGCCGACAGCGATAACGTCGTGTGGCTTGACTTCAGGCGGAGACAATAGTCGCCGTGCCAGAACGGCATCCTGATCGTCGATTGACCTTGCAAAGCTGACACCAGGGCTCGTAGATCGTGCGGTGCGCTTCAGCACTCGCGAAATGGCTTCTCTCGAGCATCCCAATGAACCTCACGTTGCATAGCCCGCCTCCTCAAGAATCCTGGCAAGCCTGGCATCCCGAAAAGCTGATGGAGCGGCTGACTGGAATAGACCTGACCTGGTACGTGGTCGGCGGATGGGCGCTCGATTTGTGGCTGGGCCGCCAGACACGGGAGCACGAAGACCTGGAGTTCGCGATCCTGCCGGAAGACTTCAGCGCGTGTCGCCAACACCTGAAAGAGCTGAGCTTTTTCAGCGTGCATGCCGGCGAAATTGAACCGATAGCGCAGCATGGCGCGCCTCCGGCCCACGTCTCCCAGTTTTGGGGAGCGGACGTTGCGAACGCGCGCTGGCGTGTCGACATGATGCTGGAGCGGGGCACGCCCTCGGATTGGGTCTACAAGCGCGACGCTGCAATCAGTGTTCCTCGTGCGACAATGGTTCGACGCAACCAGGCTGGTATTCCCTACCTCGCTCCTTCAGCCGTGCTGCTCTTCAAGGCGAAGTATTGCAGGGCGAAGGATGAGCGTGATTTCCAGACCGCGCTTCGGAGCCTTTCGGCGCAAGACAGATCCAATCTTCAAGCTTGGTTGAATTACGCCCACCCGGGCCACGCCTGGCTCGCACTTCTGTAGAGAATTTGGCATTATGGGCGTCTGGTACGACGTCGAGTATGGAACGGAAACCGCTGCAATGCCGTTTTCCATGACTGAAATATGAGGGCTTCACCATGGATCAAGGCAACCAAACCCCGACCCGGGTCCTAGTCGTCGATGTCGGCGGCTCGAACATCAAGATTTACGCTCCGGGGGTGGACGAACGAAAGATGAAGTCGGGTCCTGATTTTTCGTCTCACGATGCGGTCAAGGCCATACACGAACTGGCCTCGGGCATCGAATTCGATGTCGTGTCGATCGGCTACCCTGGGCCGGTTCGCGACAATCGTCCCGCGGGTGAGCCAGCCAACCTTGGGCAAGGATGGGATCGGTTTGATTTCACCGCGGCTATCGGAAAACCCGCGAAAATCGTCAACGACGCGCTGATGCAGGCGATAGGAAGCTATGAGGGCGGACGGCTGCTTTTTCTTGGGCTCGGGACCGGGCTTGGATCGGCTATGGTCATTGCCAATGTGGCGCACCCCCTCGAGTTGGCACATCTGCCCTACAGGAAGGATGGGACATTCGAGGACTATGTCGGAAAGCGAGGCTTCAAGGCCAATGGTCCGAAGAAATGGAAGAAAGACGTCTTCGACGTCGTTGCTCGCCTGAACGCGGCGCTGCTGCCGGACTATATCGTCATTGGCGGAGGCCAGGTCGAAAAGCTCGACGAACTGCCCGACGGCTGCCGTCGCGGCGACAACCGTCTTGCCTTCCAGGGCGGGTTGCGACTTTGGCAGAACGCACAGCTTGTGCTCTAACCGTCAACGTCGTCTCCCGGACAAAACTACAGATCCTTGGCGAGCCTCAGCCCGTCATAAATGGCCGCGTGTGTGTTTCGTGCCGCGACGGCATCTCCGATACGAAACAGCTGGAACTTCCCGTCACTATTCCGGACGACTGACTGCGGGATTCCGGCGATGAGTTCGTCATACGAAGTCTCCCCAAGATTGCTCGAGAGAGGCTTCAGGTCGAAATAGAGTTCGTCGAGCGGGATCGTGCCGTGATTGACGACGATCTGATCGAAGGCCCGCTCCTTCTCCACGCCACCATAGTCACTCCCGATGCGCGCGACGATCTGGTTGCCTTTTCGCTCGGCAGAGAGAAGGCGGAAGGTGACGGTGAACGTCGCGTCGAGCCTTTGAAGCGACCGCATATAGGGCACGAGGTTCATTGCCATCACCTCAGGCGCAAAGGATCGGTCTGGCGTCATGATCTCGACCTTGGCGCCCGTCTTCGCGATGAACTCCGCGGCCTGCAATCCGGCATTGTCGCCGGCGTCGTCAAAGATCAGCACGTTGGAGCCGGGCTTTACGTCGCCAGAAATGATGTCCCATGAGGAGACGACGAGATCATTTCCCGCTGTCAGCACATCGGTATGCGGCAGGCCTCCGGTCGCGATGATGACGACATCCGGGTTCTCCGCGGTGATGGTGTCGGCCTCGGCCCATGTGTTGAAATGGAAGGTCACGCCACGTTTCTCGCACTGGCTCATGCGCCAGTCGATGATGCTGATCATTTCGCGCCGGCGCTCGCTTTGCGCCGTCAGCCTGATCTGACCACCGGGATTGCTGGCGGCTTCGAAGACAACGACCTCGTGGCCGCGCTCGGCGGCGACGCGTGCTGCTTCGAGACCTGCCGGCCCCGCCCCCACGATGACGACCTTCCTGCGTACCGGTGCTGGCGGGACGACATGAGGCATCGTCTCTTCGCGACCGGTGGCCGCATTGTGGATACAGAACGCCAGCCCTCCCTGGTAAATGCGATCAAGACAGTAGTTGGCGCCGACGCACGGCCTGATGTCGTCTTCGCGCTTCTCCATAATCTTGCGCACGATATGGGGATCGGTCATGTGGGCCCGAGTCATGCCGATCATGTCGACCTTTCCGGAAGCGATTGCATGCCTTGCTGTCGCAACGTCCTGGATCTTGGCTGCATGAAACGTCGGGAATTGCGTGGCGGCGCGAATCTCGCCAGCAAAGTCCAGATGTGGAGCGCTTGCCATGCCCTGGATCGGAATGACATCGGTCAGGCCCGGATCGGTATCGATATGGCCTCTGATCACATTCAGGTAGTCGATCAGGCCACTCTCCTTGAGGCGGCGCGATATCTCCAGTCCGTCGGCCTTGTCGGTTCCGCCAGCGAGCCGCTCGTCGGCGGTGTAGCGTACGCCCAGGATGAAATCGTCACCGACCCGTTTTCGCATCTCCCGGAAAACGTCAAGACAGAAGCGCAGGCGGTTTTCGAGCGATCCGCCATACGGCCCGTCGAGCTCATTGGTGAGCGGTGAACTGAACTGGTCGATCAGATGGCCATAGGCCTCGAGTTCAACCCCGTCCATGCCTCCCGCCTTCATGCGCTCCGCGGCATCAGCAAAATCCTTGATGATCCGCTCGATATCCCAATCCTCGATCTTCTTCGGGAAGGCGCGATGGGCCGCCTCGCGCTGATGGGACGGCGCCAGCACCGGCAGCCAGTCCCCCTTGTCCCAACGTGTGCGACGGCCGAGGTGCGTCAGCTGGATCATGATTGCCGCACCCTCCTCGTGGACGGCATCCGTCATCTGCCGAATCCACGGCACGATCTCATCCTTGTAGGCAAGGAGGTTGTTGAACACCGGAGGACTGTCACGCGACACAGCCGCCGATCCTGCCGTCATCGTCAGTGCTACACCACCCTTAGCTCGCTCCACCGTATAGGCCCGATACCGTTCCTTCGGCATTCCATCCTCTGGATAGGCAGGTTCGTGCGAGGTGACGATGATGCGGTTGCGCAATGTGAGATGCTTGAGCTGATAAGGCTGCAGCAGTGGATCGTTCGACATGGCGGTGCTCCAGTTGGACCGCTCAGAACGCTACGGTCGAATGTACACATGTGTCAATATCGAAAACACCTGTGTACATTTCCATTGTCGCGGCCCCGCGAATTTGCTAGAAACCCGGCAATGGAACAGGTGTTGAATGAAAGTGGATGGCGGGGATCGCAGGAAGCCTGGCTCGAGGCGGCCTACGCATCGCTTATCGAGGCGGGAGTGGATTCGGTAAAGATCCTGCCCCTCGCCAAGAAACTTAATCTATCGCGCACCAGTTTCTACTGGTTCTTCAAGGATCGGGAGGAACTGCTCGCCGCACTGGTCGCCCGGTGGCGCGACAAGAATACGGGGAGCCTTGTCAGGCAGTCCGAGGCCTACGCGGAATCGCTCGCAGAGGCGATGCTGAACGTCTTCGACTGCTGGCTCGACAACAGTCTTTTCGACAGCCAGTTCGAATTCGCGATCCGAAGCTGGGCTTTGCAATCGGAGGAGATTCTCGCCGAGGTACAGCAGGCAGATCGGAGCAGAATGGACGCTCTGACACGCATGTTCATGCGCTTCGGAATGACTGAAGATTCGGCCGACGTGCGCGCCCGCACGACCTACCTGGTTCAGATCGGTTACATTTCGATGCAGTCGATTGAGGACATTGCGGTTCGTATGAAACGGATACCGCAATACATCGCGATCTACACCGGCCAGACACCACAGGAGCGTGAACTTGACCGCTTCTATGCAAGATTTGGATACCGGCCGACAGGCGAAGGCTAACGCCTCGAGCCCGGCGCTAACGAGGCGGGAGCGCCCGTTCGGCGCTCCCAGGATTTACCAATCCTAGCCGTGGAAAGTGTATTGCTTGATCGACTCCGGCTTCATCTCGATCGAGAAACCCGGCATAGCGGGCGGCATATAGGCGGCGTTCTCGATCCGGCAGGGATCAAGGAAGTGCTCGTGCAGATGATCGACGTACTCGATCACGCGGCCTTCCTTTGTGCCTGAGACGGCGAGGTAGTCGATCATGGAGAGATGCTGAACGTACTCGCACAAGCCCACCCCGCCGGCATGCGGCCAGACCGCCAGCTCATATTTCGCCGCCATCAGCAACACCGCCAGTACCTCGTTCAAGCCGCCCATGCGGCATGAATCGATCTGCACGATGTCGATCGCGCCGCCGGCGATCATCTGCTTGAAGATGATCCGGTTCTGGCACATTTCGCCCGTCGCGACCTTAACCGGATGAACCGCCTGACGGATCGCCTTGTGGCCGGCGATATCGTCCGGGCTGGTCGGCTCCTCGATGAAATAGGGCTTGTAAGGCTTAAGTTCCTTGACCCAGTCGATCGCCTGACCGACGTCCCAAACCTGGTTGGCGTCGATCATCAGGAAGCGGTCGTCGCCGATCTCCTCACGCGCAATGCGCAGACGGCGCTTGTCATCTTCAAGGTCGCGGCCGACCTTCATCTTGATATGGGTGAACCCTGCGTCGACGGCCTCGCGGCAAAGGCGACGCAGTTTCTCGTCGTCATAGCCTAGCCAACCGGCAGAGGTCGTGTAGCAAGCATACCCCTCCTTCTCGAGCGTGGCGATGCGCTCGGCTTTTCCGACTTCCGCCTTCTTCAGGATGGCGAGAGCTTCCTCCGGCGTCAGAGCATCCGTCAGATAGCGGAAATCGACTATGGAGAGGATTTCCTCGGCGGTCATGTCCGCGACCAGACGCCAGACCGGCTTGCCGGCCTGTTTGGCCATGATATCCCAGACCGCGTTGACCACCGCGCCGGTTGCGAGATGCATCGCTCCCTTGTCAGGTCCGATCCAGCGCAGCTGGCTGTCGCTCGTGACATGCCGCCAGAAGCGGCCGGGATTGTCGCGGATCCATTCCAGATCGAGCCCGACCACCAAGTGCTTCATCGCATCGATAGCGGCGCAGCAGATTTCGTTGCCGCGGCCGATCGTGAAGGTAAGACCGTGCCCCTCCAACCCCGGCTGATCTGTCTCGAGGACGACGTAGGCAGCAGAATAGTCGGGATCCGGATTCATCGCGTCGGAACCGTCAAGGCTCTGCGACGTGGGAAAACGCAGGTCGATCGAACGCAGGCTGGTGATCTTCGTCATGACAGTGCTCTTCTATGGTTGGTATCAGGCGTCGGCGCGGAAGGTCTGCTTCTGCGAGCCTAGCCCTTCGATGCCGAGTTCAACGACATCGCCGGCTTTCAGGTAGCGCGGTGGTTTCATACCCATACCGACGCCCGGAGGCGTGCCGGTGGAAATGATGTCGCCCGGGTGCAGTGACATAAACTGCGAGAGATAGGAGACGAGGAACGCGACGCCGTAGACCATGGTCGCCGAGCTGCCATCCTGCATCTTCTGTCCGTTGACAGTCAGCCACATGGAAAGCGCCTGGGGATCGGGGACCTCGTCTTTCGTGACGAGCCAGGGACCGACTGGTCCGAAGGTGTCGCAGGACTTGCCCTTGGTCCATTGGCCGGCGCGCTCCGTCTGAAAGGCGCGCTCCGAGACGTCGTGAGAGACGCAGTAGCCGGCAACATAATCGAGCGCTTCCGCTTCGCTCACATATTTGGCAGTCTTGCCGATAACAACGCCGAGTTCGACTTCCCAATCGGTCTTTTCGGAGCCTCGCGGGATCAACACGTCATCGTTCGGGCCGCAAAGTGCGGACGTGGCCTTCATGAAGATCACCGGCTCCGGCGGAACGGCCATGCCGCTCTCAGCGGCGTGATCGGAGTAGTTTAAGCCAATGCAGATGAACTTGCCCGTACCGGCAACGCAGGCCCCTATCCTGTCAGCTGCAAGTTCGGGAAGAGAGGCCGGATCGAGGGCAGCGATCCTGGCCAAGCCTTCCTGCGAGATCGCAGAACCGCCGACATCAGTGATATGGGCTGAGAGATCGCGGATCTTGCCGCCCTTGTCGAGAAGTGCGGGCTTCTCCTGGCCGATCGGGCCGACGCGCATCAGTTTCATGATTAGTCCTTTCCGTCGTCAGATGGTCCAGCCGCCGTCGATGGCATAGGCTTGGCCGGTCGTGTAGGAGGCGGTGGCGAGGTAGACCGCCAAGTCGGCGATTTCCTCAGGCGTACCAATGCGGCCGATCGGCTGACGCGCCACAAACGCGCTGCGCGCGGCCTCGTAGTCTCCCTGCGCGCGCAGGCGATCCTGCAAGGAAGGGCTTTCCACCGTACCGGGGCAAATAGCGTTGCAGCGAATACCATGCCCCACGTAGTCGGCAGCGATGGACTTGGTCAGGCCAACGACCGCAGCCTTCGTGATCGTGTAAGCGGCCCGGTTCGGCACCCCTTTCACGCTCGAGGCGACCGATGCCATGTTGATGATGGCGCCATCCTTTCGCTCCAGCATGCCCGGCAGGACGGCGCGGATCGTCCGGACCATGGCCCGCACATTAAGGTCGAAGGCAAAATCTAGGTCAGCATCCGGCATTTCAAGAACCGTCCCGCTATGGACGATGCCGGCGCAGTTGAAGAGTACGTCAAACGGGCCGGTTTCGCTGACGACCGCGTTGACGGCCTCGCCGTTCAGCACATCCAGGCGGCGCACCGAGATGCCGGCCTCGCCTTCCAGGGTGGCTAAGGCGTCGGCATTGATGTCGGTCGCGACGACATTGGCGCCGGCCCCGGCGAAGGCCAGTGCGCTGGCGCGACCTATGCCCTGACCGGCGGCAGTGACGAGAACTCGCTTGTTTTCTAGGGAATGGGACATTCGTCGCCTCCTTCTCTACTTGTTTCAGGCGGCCTGAGGCCGGCGCTCGACGACGTAAATGTGGTCGGCGGCAAGCACGACCTCGTCCTTCTGGTTTATGACTTCGGTGCGTTCGACCACACGACCGTGGCCGGCCCGCTTCGGGTCGTCCTCCTTCGCGGTGATCGTCACGCGCGTGCGAATGGTGTCACCGATAAAAACCGGCCTCACGAAACGCATGCGGTCGTATCCGTAGGAAAAAGCCACCGGATTGATGACGCTCGCCGTCAGCCCGACTCCGATCGAGAAGACCATCGTCCCGTGGGCGATACGCTGGCCAAACGGCTGGGTCTTCATGAACTCGGCATCCATATGATGCGGAAAGAAATCCCCCGTATGACCGGCATGGACCACGAAGTCAGTCTCGGTGATCGTCCGGCCATTGGTTAGCCTGCCGGCACCGATTTCGTACTCTTCGAAATATTTCGTCTGTTCCATCGTCTGTAATCCTCAGAACGCGGGGCGCGTCGCGAGCGGCGTCGCCGGCTGGGCGCTCGACTCGTAGGCCGCCTCGACCAGAGCCATCGTCATCCATGCATCCTCGACCGAGGATACGAGTTCGTCATCCTCGCCGGATGCAAATCTCTGCAGGTTTGCCATGCGTCCAACAAAGGCATCGGGAAACCACGTCCCCTTCAGCGGCACGGCCACCCACTCTGAGCCGCCCTTCGGCTTGATCTCCAGGATGTCAGGCTCGCCATTCGGATAGTCGAGATTGACACCCAGCTGGACGTAGGCTGCTCCCTCCGTCCCGCAGATCCGGAAGTCGCATGCCTGGTGCCTGCGCCCGAAGGCGTGATCGTGATTGATGGAGACTGCACACCTGACCCTGTCGCCATAATCGAGAATGGCCGTGGTGCGTGTCTGCGCCATCTTGTGGTTCGGGTGGCCGATCGATTTGGCGTGAACGCCCTTCGGATCTCCGAGAATCTGACGGATGGCGTCGAGATAGTGGATCGAATGCATTGCGATCTCGATGCGCTGCAGCCCTTCCAGAAAGGACCAAAGACCCCACGGCGTATCGAGCGCGAGGTGCACTTCGAAATCGACGACCTCACCCAGCATTCCCTTGGCGATGGCATCTTTCAGCGCCAGCAGCATCGGTGCGAAGCGCAGCTGGAAATTGACGGCCGCCGTCAGGTTCTTTTCCCGGCAGATTTTCAGTATCTCGCTTGCGGCCGCGAGGTCCGAGCCCATCGGCTTTTGAATGAGCGCCGCGGCTCCATCAGGCAGCGCGGCAAGAACCGTGGCGTGCGCATTCGGCGGTGTCGCGAGATCGAAGACCGCATTCTCGACCGCAACCGCGTCCGCAATCGTCCGGAATGCCGTCACACCCCATTTGTCCGCCAGTGCCCTCGCCTTCTCGTAGTCCGGGTCATAGAGACCGGCGATCGGCAAACCACCTTTGCGATAGGCGGGAAAGTGCGCATCGCCGACAATGGAGCCCGCGCCGAATGTGACGATCGGGCGTGGTTTCGAGGGTAGTGGCCAGGACTGAGCCAGGTTTTCGGGATTGAACTCAGCCATGGAAGAACACTTCCTCCATGCCAGCCCACCATTCACCGGCCTTGCGGGTCGTGAGCGGATCCTGGCAAGGCATGCAGACCGTCCACCACTCCTGCGTCTTCGGGTCGGTAGCCATCTTGGCCATGTCGGCCTCGTAGTTGTCGCCGACGTAGTCGAAGACGGAGAACAGCAGGTTCTCGGGCTCCCTGAGGAAGATCGAGTAGTTGCGGATGTTGCACGCGGAAATCATCGCCAGCACGTCGGGCCAGACGGCTGCATGCAGGCGCTTGTATTCCTCGATCTTCTCGGGCTTCAGCCCGATGACCATACCCATGCGCGTCATGGCTTAACCTCCCTGCCTGATTTCTCGTTCGAACTCTCCAATCGAACGGGACGAAATCGCCTCCCAGTCCCAATCGATACCGAGCCCCGGCGTCGAAGGCGCAAGTGCCATTCCCTGCTCGATCTTCAGCCTCGAGGTCGTGATATCGTCCAGTTGCGGAATGTATTCGACATATTTGCCGTTTGGCACGGCGCAGGTCAGGCTGACATGCAGCTCCATCAGGAAATGCGGGCAAACCGGCATATCGAAGGCTTCGGCTGCATGTGCGACCTTCAGCCAAGGCGTGATCCCGCCGATACGGGCAGCATCGACCTGCACGATCGAGCAGGCGCCCTTCTGCATATACTCGCGGAAATGCCGTATCGAATACAGGGACTCACCGACGGCGACAGGGGTCGGACTGGCACGGTTGAGCCGGATGTGTCCATCGATGTCGTCGGCAGGCAAGGGCTCTTCCAGCCAGCCGAGGTCCAGTTCGCGCAGACGGTCTGCCCGGCGGATCGCCTCGTCGACCGTAAATCCCTGGTTGGCATCCGTCATGATCTCGTAGCCATCACCGACGGCCTTACGGACCGCGGAGAGGCGCGCGAAATCCTCGGAGCCATGCGGCTTGCCGATCTTCACCTTGGAGCCGGTGAAGCCCTTCGATTTCGCATCCAAGGCATCCTCGACCAAGGCTTCGGTCGGAATGTGAAGCCAGCCGCCCTCGGTCGTATAAAGCGGGCAGCGGTCCTTTGCGCCACCAGCAAGCTTCCACAATGGCAGGCCTTGCTTGCGGGCTCGCAGATCCCAAAGCGCCGTGTCGATCGCGGCCAGCGCGATCGAGGTAATGGCGCCGATCGTCGTTGCGTGGGTCGCAAACTCCAGTTCGTGCCAGATCGCTTCGATCTGATCCGCATCACGACCAATCAGGCGCGGCGCGAGATGATCGGCGAGAAGACGCATGACGGAGGAACCGCCGGTGCCGATCGTATAACTATAGCCGGTGCCGCTCGCTCCATCACTGTCGGTGATAGTGACGAGCGGCGTTTCCTGGCTGACGAAACTCTGGATGGCGTCGGTACGTTCAACCTTCGGGCGAAGGTCGACCATCCTCAGTTCGATACGCTCGATCTTTGCCATTGTCGTCAGACCCTCAGCGTGCGGCCGCTATCGCGGTCGAAAAGATGAGCTTGTGCAAGATCGAAGCAGAAATTCACCCGTTCGTCGGGTCGCAACGGCCGGGGGTTCAACATACGGCCGACCCATTCGGCGTTTCCGAAGTCCGAAAAGACTAGCGTTTCATTTCCGAGCGGCTCGGTCAGCGTCACCGGCAGATCCTGCGAATGCACATCGGCTTCATGGCCGGAATGGAGACCGTGCCCGGCCGGATAAAGGTCATCGGGACGAAGGCCGAATGTAATCTTCTGGCCGGCACTCACGCGGTCACGGAAGCGCGCCGGAATCGGGAGACGATCCCCGTTTTCGAAGACGACCTGTCCATCCGCGATCTCCGCATCCTTGAGGTTCATCGGCGGCGATCCGATGAAGCCTGCGACGAACTTCGACTGCGGACGCTGGAACACATCCTCCGGCGTTCCGACCTGCTCGATGCGACCGTCGCGCATGATGACGATGCGGTCGGCGAGCGTCATCGCCTCGACCTGGTCATGGGTAACGTAGATGACCGTCGATTTCACCTTGGCGTGCAGCTTCTTGATTTCGACGCGCATCTGCGTCCTGAGCTTCGCGTCGAGGTTCGACAGCGGCTCGTCGAAGAGGAAGACGTCAGGGTTGCGTACGATGGCGCGACCCATTGCAACACGCTGGCGCTGACCGCCGGACAATTGCGACGGGCGGCGGTCAAGGAGATGCGTGAGGTCGAGCGTCCGGGCCGCTTCATCGACACGCGGGGCGATCTCCTCCGGCTTCATGCCTGATATCTTCAGCGAGAAGCCCATGTTTTCGCGCACCGTCATGTGTGGGTAAAGCGCGTAGGACTGGAAGACCATGGCGAGATTGCGCGAACGCGGAGGCAGGTCGTTGACGACACGGCCGTCGATCTTCAGGTTGCCACCGGAGATCGGCTCGAGACCGGCAATCATTCTAAGCGTCGTGGACTTGCCGCAGCCGGAGGGACCGACCAGGGCGATGAACTCGCGATCGGCGACTTCGAGATCGATACCGTGGACAACGTCAAGAGAACCGTAGCGCTTGACCAGTTTTTCGAGGGAGACGGTTGCCATGGTTTATCCTTTGACTGCGCCGGAGGTGAGGCCGGAAACCAGATGCTTCTGGACGATGAAGGTCAGAATGAGAGCGGGAATGATCATGACCACGGCCAGCGCGCACATGCCGCGCCAATCGATGGTGAACTCCGCAGTGTAATCCAGCAATCCGACCGGCAGCGTCTTGGAATTGACGGAGCGCGTAAGCTGCGAGGCGAGCGCGAACTCGTTCCAGGACGTCAGGAAGGCGAAGATGCCGGCTGAGGCGATGCCGGGTCCGGCAAGAGGAAACTCGACCTGCCAGAAAGCCTGCCAGCGCGTGCAACCATCGATCTGAGCCGCCTCGGCCAGATCCTTCGGCACCTGCCGAAAGAAGCCGTCGATCAGCCAGATGGTGAAAGGCACGTTCAGCGCGACATAGGCCATGATCAGACCGAAGTGCGTGTCGATGATGCCAAGCTTTGAATAGACGAAGAACAGAGGCAGCGACAAAGCGATGCCGGGAACCGTGCGTGTCAGCATCAGGCCGAGGAAGATCGACGACTTGGCACGGAAGCGGAAGCGGGCGAAGGCGTAACCGCCTGCCATGCCGATCGCGAGCGCAATTGCCGTCGAGGTCACGGAAATGATGAGCGAGTTGGTGAAGTAGCTGATGATCGGAATGCCGCCCTGGCCGAGGCCGGAGAACATCGCGACGTAGGCGTCGCCGGACAGGGACTGAGGCACCCAGACCGGCGGCTTCGACATGATCTCGACCGTGGGGCGGAACGAGGAGAGGACGATCCACAGGCCCGGCATGCAGATGACCGCCATGGCAAGGAACAGACCGATCTTGTGAGCGACCGACAGGACAAGGCCGGTGTAGCGCGCTTTTGCGTTTTCGTTCATCTCACCACTCCGCGGCGATCTGGGTCCGCGCCGCCGAAAGCTTGCGGAAGAAATAGACGGTGAAGACGATGGACAGCAGGATTGCGGCATAGGCCATCGCGTTGGCAAGGCCCATCCGGGCGTCAGCATAGGCTGTGCGAGATACCAGCGTCCAAAGCAGTTCGGTACGCTTCGCCGGACCGCCATCCGTCATGATCTTGACGATGTCGTAGGCTCTCGCGACATCAAGGGAACGGATGGTCATCGCGATATAGGCAAAGGGCATGACGAACGGCCAGGTGACATAGCGAAAGGTCTGCCAGGGCGTACAGCCGTCGACACGGGCAGCCTCGATCGGCTCCTTCGGCATGGCGAGCAGCCCGGCAAGGATCAGGATCGCGAATACGGACGTGGACGACCAGATCTCGGCAACCAGGATCGCCACGAAGGCGAGCTGCCCGTCGATCAGCCATGGGATTGCCCGGTCGGTCAGTCCAAGCGACTGCAACGCGTTGTTGATCAGCCCGATATTGTCGTTGAACATGAACTTGAACTGGAAGCCGACGAGGATCGGCGAGAACATCATGGGAAACATCATGATGGTGCGCAGCGCTCGCTGGCCCGAGGTGGCCTTCTCGACCAGCATCGCAAGTCCGAGCCCCAACAGCATCTCCACATTGAGCGCGACCGTCAGCAGAAGCACGGTTCGGCCAAATGCGGTCCAGAACTCGATGTCTGTCAGAATGCGCGTGTAGTTGCGGAAACCAACGAAAGTGTAGAGCGATGCCGGTTGCGTCAGCCGGAATGCTGTGAAGCTCGAATAGAGCGAAAGAATGAGCGGAATGATGACGACGGCCGCGAGCACCACGATGGCGGGCAGCAGAAGCAGAAACGGCGCCGGGGGTCTCCAGCCTTTCATGCCTTGGCTTCTCCTGTCTTATCTAATCAAATGGAGGACCATGCCTGCCGGCGACCGGCAGCGCTCAGTCCTCGTCAAATTTTACGGGAATGATGAAATGTGGCGCCGGCGTACCGGCGCCACGAACAGGCGATTAAAGCTCGCCTGAATCCTCGAGGATCTGCGTCGCCTTCTTGGCGGCGGTATCCAAAGCTTCCTTGGAGCTCTTGTCGCCAAGGATGGCAGCCTGAAGCTCCGGGTAGACCGCGTTGGAGATTTCGATCCAGGACGGCGTCTGCGGAACGGCGAAGGCGTGCTTTGCCGCTTCCTGGAATGCCGTCAGCACTTCCTTCTTGTAGGGATCGTTCTCGGCCTGCTTGATATCCCAATCCCACACGGCGGTGCGGGTCGGCAGCGGACCGCCGGCAGATTCAAGCTTCTGGCTGTCTTCGTTGGTCAGGAACCAGACGAGCGAGGCGGCAGCATCCTTGTTGGCGCAGCTTTCCGTAACCGAGAAGCCGTGATGACCGGACCAGCCCGTGCGCTTGCCGGACGAGCCTGCTGGCTGCACCTTCACGCCGACATTGCCTGCAACCTTGGAAGACTTCGGATCATTGAAGAAGCTTGCCCAGCCCGGCCAATCGAGGTTGATCGCGATTGTGCCGGATGCAAAGCCCTGGCCAAGGTCGTCCCAGAGATAGTTCGTCGTGCCAGCCGGAACAGCCTTCGCCTTGTAGAGATTGACGAACCAGTCGAGCGCGCGAACGCCAGCTTCCGAGTTGAAGGCAGGCTTGCCGTCGGCATCGAGATATTCCCCGCCTTCAGCGACCAGCATTTCATAGAAGCGGCCATTGATCGCCTCTTCCTTGCCGGCAAACTGGGTGCCGTAGAATTCAGGCGGCTTCGAGAAGAATGCAGCCTGATCCGCGACCTGCTGCCAGGTATCCGGCGGGGTCAGCTCGTAGCCATACTTCTCCTTGAACGCGGCCTTCTTGGCCTCGTCCTGGTAAAGGCTCTTCTGATAGTAGAGAGCGGACACGTCGAACTGGGCGCGCGGCAGCATTACGAGCTTGCCACCCAGCGTCGAAGACTTGATGTTCGCCGGCACGAAGGCGTCGATCTCTTCTTTCGGAAGCAGCTTCGACAGGTCCGTGTAGATATCCGGATACTGCGGCGCAAAGGACGAGTGGTTGGAACCAACGCACCAGGTGATATTGCCCGTCGCGATATCAGACTTGATTTCCTTGTCGAGCTCGAAGTGGTTCTTCTTCGACAGGATATTCACCTTTGCTCCGGTGGCCTTCTCCCATTCAGCGATACGGGCATAGAGGCCTTCGTACTGCTGACCACCAATGAGCTTTGCGTCAATCGTGACGCCCTCGTATTTACCTGGCAGCTCTGCTGCGAACGCGCCTCCCGCCAGGGCACACATAACTGCGCCGGCTGCGACGCCGGCTAGAAATCTCGACATCTGCTCCTCCCGATGTTAGCCCTCACCAGTGAGAGCTTCATTCATATACAAACCATTTATTCATCCACCGTCAAGCCCCTCGGCATGAAACAGCGTTCTTTCTCACAAGGCGGGGATTGTCACGCCACAATTATCCGCATATGAATTTCGTTATTCACTGGAGAGAACCCGTGTCGGAAGAGGAAAGCGATCGTTACAGGGCACCCGCGCTGGACAAGGGGCTGGATATCCTGGAGCTGCTGGCCGGCGTTGACGGCGGGCTCACTCAAGCGGAAATCGCCAAGAGGCTCGATCGCAGCCCCAACGAGTTCTATCGCATGCTCGACCGTCTCGTCAGACGCGGTTACGTGACGCGAATCGACGGCGACCGCTTCTCGTTGACACTGAAGCTTTTCGGCCTCGCGCAGCGGCACGCCCCTGTCCGCCGCCTCGTCTCCTTCGCCGTCCCGCTCATGCGCGAACTTGCAGAAGCATCGCGGCAAGCGAACCAGCTCGTGGTCTTTGATCGCGGCAACCCCGTTGTCATCGCGCAACAGGAAGCGCCCGGCTATTGGGGAATCTCGATCCGCGTCGGATCGCGAATCAGCCTCTTCGACACAGGCTCTGGCCATGTTCTGCTGGCCTTCCGCTCGCAGGTCGAACGCGAGCGCATGATTGCCGAGAACAGCGCCGACGGTAAGGATGGGGGGCTAGCGCCGGACTTCCTGGCTCGGCTCGACCTCATTCGCTCGCGAGGCTACGAGATGATGCCGAGCGCACAGACGGCAGGTGTCATCAACCTGTCCGCGCCGGTGCTAAGCGCCGACGGAACGGCCATTGCCGCGCTGACAGTCCCCTATATCACGCTGATCAACACCCCAGATGCTCCCGACATATCGACGACGTTGCACCTGATCAGCCAGACTACGCGAAACCTGTCGGAACTAGCGGGCGCCGGACTCAGCGACGACGAAGTCTAGATTTTCCTATGAATGATCGATTCGTATGCGCGTCACCAGGCATGGCGTCGCGCATTGAATCTATGTAGCCACACGAGCGGCAGTCGCTTTCACTGAAAATCAGCGAAAGCTTTTCTCAAACAGGTGATTGAGATCATCGATTGCGACGCTTGCGCGTTCGGTGCCTGTAACCGCCTGATTGATGCGCTGCGAGGCCGCTTCCTGGAATGGCATGTAGCCATCGTGCCGGGGCCGCAACCAGGCGCCTTCGAGCGTTTTTCTCGTGTTGCGGTAAAAGGACAACGTGGCCTCGTTGGCTCCATCATCCTCCCAGCCGGCGGCATGGCCCGGCTGGCCACCGCTTTGCCAGTATCGGCCAGCCTGCACTTCGCCACTGGCGATCCAATAGGCGAAATCGATCGCCGCCTGCCTGTTGGCGCTGAAGGCTGAAACCGCGATTCCAGTGCCGCCGAGCGCGGAGCCGACCGGAGCGTTCGAACCGGCAAACGGAATATCGGCAAAGGCGATGCGATGGGGCAGGAAACCTTGCAGCGTGTAATTCACATAGCCATAGATCAACGGCGCGAGACTGTAGCGTGAGCCGTTCTCCGCCATCCGGTCCAGAACGGCAATTGGATCCATCGTGACGCAAAGCGGATCGATGAGACCGGCCAACTCGCGGATCATCTCGATCGCCTGCGTTCCAATCTCCCGATCGACGAATGGCCCTACCCGATCGACCGAGCACGGTCGCCCAAGCTGGCCCGCCAGCGTGAACAGACACATCAGCGAATGGGGCGGACGCAATGGAAGCAGCACTTCACCCGCTTTTGCGAGCGCAACGACGTCCTGCCATTGCTCCGGTGCGGCGGCCATCCGATCGGGGCGCCAGGCCTGCACCTGGGTCGCCGCATCGATCGGAAACGCCCATTGCCTTCCCTGCCAATTATAGCTCGGGAACGAGGCGCCAACAGTACCTTTGGCAAGGGCCGCGAAAGCCGCTTCCCGTCCCTCTTCATCGAGCGGTGCAAGGCAGTTCTCCGCGGTGATCTGCCCCACGTGAGGATGGTCGATGACGATCAGGTCGTAGCTACGAGCGAGTTCTTCGACAGGATAGCTCTCGAAGTCCTGAAGCGACCGCTTGTCCCAGGTAACAGAAACGCCGGCCTTCTCCAGCCAGTCCTGTGAACAGGCGACCATCGGGTCATACCCGCGAGGATGGCTCCAGGTCATTCCCTTGAGGGTAATCATGCTTCGAACTCCCTGCGGATATCGGCGCTGTGTTCTCCAATCCGTGGCGCGGCACGCCCTAAAGTCGGACGCTTGCCGTTAACGCGGATCGGGGAGCGGGTCGTGTCGATGGAGACATCATCTTCTCGCGTAACCGTCTGCAGCATGTCGAGAATGCGGAAGCCGTCGCTCTGGAGCAGCTCGGACCACTGCAAGACCTTCGCGCACCAGATGTCGGCGGGCTCCAGTATGGAAAGCCAGTGATCGACTGTGTGTGTTGCGATGCGGCTCGCGATGATCTGCTTGATCTCATCCCGCTTCGTGAACCAGGCCTTGCTGTCGTCGCGGTAGGGCTGCAACTCAACCAACTCCAGCAGATCCTGGAGCTTACCGATTGGCATCATTGCAATCGCCAGATAGCCGTCACTCGCTGGATAGACGCCGTAGGGGGCGGACAGATAAGCGTGGGCGCTGCGGAAATCCGAGCGCTTCGGCGCACGGCCGCCATCGTTGAGATGGGTGGTGAGCACCTCGAACTGGAAGTCCACAAGGCTCTCCAGGAGGCTCGTCTGAATATGCGCACCCTTGCCGGAGATCCCGCGCCTGACGAGCGCGGCGAGAATGCCTTGGCAGGTGTTGGCACCAGCCAGCATATCGGCGACCGCAAGTCCGAACGGAACAGGACCCTGCTGCTCGTCGCCGTTCAGCCACATGACGCCTGATCGCGCCTGCGCCAGCAGATCCTGGCCGGGACGCATGACCCAGGGGCCCTCCTCGCCATAGCCGCTGATGGACGCATAGACAATCGACGGATTGATCGCCTTCACAGCCTCGTAGTCGAGTCCGAGACGCTCGACGACACCGGGTCGAAAATTCTGGATTACCACGTCGGCCTTGGCGAAAAGCGTGCGCAGGAACGCGAGGTCTTCTTCGTTCTTCAGATCAATGGAAAGGCTTTCTTTGCCGCGATTGATGGCGTGGAAGAGCGTGGAATCGCCCCCGACCTCCGTGTCGCTCAGATAGAGCCGACGGGAAAGATCCCCACCGTCAGGCCTTTCGATCTTGATGACGCGAGCGCCAAGATCAAGCAGTCGCAGCGAGCAATATGGCCCGGACAAAAACTGGCTCAGGTCGACCACAGTGAGGCCAGCGAGCAGCCCGGTATCGTCTTGCATTCCTATCCTCCCACGGCATTGCATCGACAGATAATTCTTATCTGAATGATTAGTTCATATATGAGCTAGAGGATTTTGGTTGTCAACATCGCAAGCCGAGTGTGCTGGTGACGACACCAAGGACAGCGAGACGGAAATGAGTTCGTGAAAATCGGGATGAGGAGCGACGGAACGTGTTCGCCAAACAAGCGAGATTGTATCGCACTGTAGCATTGGGACCGCCGGTACAAACGGATACAGGAAGCCACCTCGGCGGACATACTGGCGATACGCGACATCGGTTTAAGCAGGCTGTCTTTTGAAATCGAGAGGAACCCCAATGTCTTTGCGCAATACTTTATTTGGTACCGTCGCCGCAGCCACCCTGCTCCTGTCAGGACAAGCCTTCTCCGCCGACAAACCCACAATCGTTCTCGTTCACGGCGCTTTCGCGGAATCGGACAGCTGGAATGGTGTCATCAAGGATCTTCAGGCTGACGGCTACAGCGTCATCGCAGCAGCGAACCCGCTGCGCGGAGTGGACAGCGACGCGAAAGCCGTTTCGGCGCTTCTTACGAGTGTAAAGGGTCCGGTCGTTCTCGTCGGCCACTCTTATGGCGGCAGCGTCATATCGGGCGCGGCCACCGGGCATGACAACGTCAAGGGTCTTGTCTTCGTTGCCGCCTTTGCGCCCGAGGCCGGCGAGAGCGCGGTTGCGCTCAGCGGGAAGTTCCCCGGCAGTACGCTCGGGCCAACCCTCGCACCGCCGGTAACACTGCCTGATGGCGGCCACGATCTCTATATTGATCAGGCGAAGTTTCCTCAGCAGTTCGCCGCAGATGTTCCGAAGGAAGAGGCCAAGCTGATGGCGGCGACACAGCGGCCGATCGCTGAAGCGGCGCTTGGCGAACCTGCCGGCAAGCCGGCGTGGAAGACCATCCCGTCCTGGTTCGTTTACGGAGACGCCGACAAGAACATTCCGCCGGCCGCGCTTGAATGGATGGCGAAGCGCGCGGGGTCAAAGGGAACGGTCGTCGTCAAAGGCGGATCCCACGTCGTCATGGTTTCACATCCCAAAACCGTTGCGCAGCTGATCGAGAAGGCAGCATCGGCTGATTGACAAGCCAACAGAGAACGGGACCGGCCGTGCAACGACGACCGGTCTCCGATCAAAATGCCGAAATGGGGAAAAGCACACGCGAGCCGGGATCACCGGATCACATCAGAATGTGCATTGTGTATTAGTGGCTGAAACCGGCTAGATCTGCCGGTTCATATCGGATCCGACGAGGAACGACTTACGTCCCGCGGAAACAGCCTCGCACGGGGCGAGGCGCAATCGCGCACGGCAGCAAAACTCACCGCACGCGTCACTAACGGCGGGGACAATCCCCTCGCCGGCGGTCGCTAAAGCTTAGCGACCGAATACTGCGTTCTTGATTTCACCGCGGGACAGACCGATGTCCTTCAGTGCTGCGTCGTCGAGCTGCGAGAGCTGACGGTATGCTTTGCGAAGCTGGATAAATTCGCTGATCTTGCTGCTTATTTTCATATCACACCTCTAATCGTTGTTGGCCAATTATATAGCACCTTGCCTTCTCAATGAGCATTTCAGATTTCGCATGGGTGTAATGCTGCAATGCAATATCTCGTTCAGGTACGCCCAAATGCCGAGCGAGGCAGGCGCCCACAGCGGCCGGACTCGCATCGCTCACAAAAAGGCAGCAGCACGCACACAAATCGATGCTTTTCGCATGCTGGATTATTTCCTAGTCACTGATCGGACCGCAGTGAAAGGGACAGGGCATGGCGACGCCATTCTATTGGAACGAGCTCAATACTTATGATTTTGCCGGTCTTTCGGCCGACACGACGATCGCCATTCTGCCGATAGCCTCAACCGAGCAACACGGCCCGCATCTCCCGATCGCCACCGACGTCGCGATCGCCAACGGCATGCTGGCCGAGCTTCGCCGCCAGCGGCCCGATGATCTGGATATCCTTGTTCTGCCAACTCAGGAAATCGGGAAGGCCAATGAGCATATCTATGGGCCGGGAACGCTGTCACTCTCTGCCGAGCTGCTGATACCGGTCTGGACAGCGATCGGCGCCAAGGTGGCCGAGGCGGGCGTCCGAAAGATGGTGATCGTCAACTCGCATGGCGGCAATGTCGACATCATGAGCATCGTCGCGCGTGAGCTGCGCGTACGTTACCAGATGGCCGTTGTCTCCACACAATGGGGTCGCTTCGGACATCCGGACGGCATGATCAGCGACCAGGAGTCCCGATACGGCATCCACGGAGGCGAGGTCGAAACGTCGCTGATGCTGCACTTCCGGCCGGATCTTGTCCGCATGGAGAAGGCCGAGAATTTTGCCTCCAAGGCCGAATGGATGCGCGAGCAGTCGAAGTTCATCCAGCCGCTTCCGCCGCATTCGCTCGCCTGGATCGCGCATGACCTCAATCCGAACGGCGTTGTTGGCGATGCATCTCGCGGGACCGCCGAAAAAGGAGACGCGATCTGCCGCCATCAGGTGCAGGGCTTCGTCGAGCTTCTTCGTGACCTGAAGCGCTATCCGCTCACAAATCTTTACTCACGCTAGGGCTCAGGCGGCCGACGGCTTCTCGGGAGCAATGTGTCCCTTGGACTGCAGTTCCTGAACGAGGCCGGCAAGCTCGGCCAGCAGATATTCGACGAACAGGCTGGTCGCGGCATCGAGTGGTGCACGGGCACGAGCAAACAGCTTCATCGGCTGGTGCCGACCATGCGGCTCGGCGACCGGCCGGAAGACAAGCTCGCCAGCGCGGCATTCGGTGATCACGTCAAGCGGATTAAGCAGGGTCAACCCGGCTCCGCATTTGACGAGCTTCTTCAGCATCTCCGACGCATTGCTTTCCAGAACCGGTTCGACGGATACATCAAGCCGCGCAAGCGCAAGATTGATGACATCACGCAAGCTTGTACCGGATTGCGCAAGCACCAGCCTCTCCTGGACGATGTCGCCAAGATTGATCGGCCCCTGCCCTATAAGCCTATGGCCGGGCGGCAGAACAACGCCAATCGGAATGTCGAAGTTGCCGAGGGTTCGAATTCCGGGAGTCGCCGGTATATTAAAGCCCAGTCCGATATCGACGTCGCCTGACAGCACCGGATTGACCGTAGTCGTGCCCGCATCGTTCCTGATCTGGAAATAGACGCGTGGATGCTCCGACTGAAATCGGGCAATGATCTCCGCGAGCGGACCCGACGCGAGGCCAACCGTGGTGACCAGACGGACCTTTCCGGCTTGCTGCATCTTCAGGCTCCTGATCCGCCCCTCCAGCCGATCGTAGTTCTTCAGAACTTCGCGAATGTGCTCGATGCAAAGCTCGCCGGCCGCCGTCAGCCGAAGCCCTCTCGGTAGCCGCTCGAAGAGTGGGGCGCCTATTTCCTCTTCCAGCGCCAGGATCTGCCTGTTGATCGCGGAAGACGCGACGTTCAAATGCGCGGCGGCCTTGCGGATCGAGCCCGTCCGGGCGATCTCGTTGATATACAGCAGCTTCCTGGAATGCAGCATTTCACCCCTCATTGCATCAATTTTAAGCGCTACGCACAAATTAGGCACAAGACTGCCAAGAGATGCCAAAAAGGCATCGTTGCGCACGAATTTTGATGCTTTTCAAACAGCAACGCAATCGCTCAAATGAAGAAAATCGGACGCCGAAGAGCGCTCGAACGGCCTAAAAAAGGGGAACGCCGACCATGTCCAAAACATTGAATAACATGGCATTTATCGCAGCTCTGGGAATTGGTTTCACCGCTGCGGTTGCAGCTCCCGGCTATGCGCTCGACAAAGTCAGCTACGGCACCAACTGGCTCGCACAAGCGGAGCATGGCGGTTTCTATCAGGCGGTGGCAGACGGCACCTACGCCAAGCATGGGCTTGACGTAACAATCGTGCAGGGCGGCCCAAATGCGGCGAATACAGCTTTGCTGATCTCCGGCAAGATCGACTTCTACATGGGTGGCCCACAGGGCGAACTCTCGGCCGTCGAGCAGGGCATCCCGCTTGTCGACGTCGCCGCGATCTTCCAAAAGGATCCGCAGGTTCTGATCGCGCATCCGGACGCCGGCATCGAGAAGTTCGAGGATCTCGCCAAGCTGAAGACGCTGTTTCTCGGCAAGGACGGCTATCTGACCTACTTCGAGTGGATGAAGGCGAACTATCCGGGCTTCAAGGACGAGCAATACAAACCCTATAACTTCAATCCCGGCCCGTTCCTCGCCGACAAGGAGTCCGGCCAGCAGGGTTACCTGACCTCCGAACCCTATGAAATCCAGAAGCAGACCGGCTGGGAGCCGAAGGTTTTCCTGCTCGCCGACAATGGTTATTCGCCCTACTCGACCATGATCACCACCACCCAGTCGGTGATCGACACCAAGTCGGATGTGGTGCAGCGGTTCGTCGATGCCTCGATCGAGGGCTGGTACAACTATCTCTACGGCGACAACAGCAAGGCAAACGAGCTGATCAAGAAGGACAATCCGGAGATGACGGATGGTCAGATCGCCTACTCGATCGCCAAGATGAAGGAATACGGCATCGTCGAATCCGGTGACGCCCTCGACAAGGGAATCGGTTGCATTACCGACGCCCACTACAAGAAGTTCTTCGCCGAGATGGTCGGCATCAAGGTTCTCAAGGCCGACACCGACTACACCAAGGCCTACACCACGAAATACGTCTGCAAGGGCGTCGGAATGGGTCTGAAGAAGTAAGCACGCCACATGCGTCTTGCCGCTTCGGCGGCAAGATAGCCCTCATGAAGAGAGACAGGCGATGCTTCCAGCCTCAGTCCAGACAAACACCGACGCACGCAAGAGACCGCTTGTCTCCATGCAATCCGTCTCAAAGGTCTTCTCCAGCGGCACGGTCGCCCTGTCGGGGATGTCGCTGACAGTCGAGAGCGGCGAATTCATCAGCCTTCTCGGACCGTCGGGATGCGGAAAATCGACGGCGCTGCGCATCATTGCCGGCCTTGGCGACGTTTCTTCCGGGACGATCGACTGGCCGAGTTCACGCATCAACGCGCGCGGTCTGCCGGAAGGCGACATCAGCTTCGTCTTTCAGGAGCCGACGTTGATGCCCTGGAAGAACGTCTTTGGCAACGTTCACCTTCCGCTGAAGCTTCGCGGCATTTCCAAGGCCGCGGCGCGCGAGGACATCATGAAAGTCCTGACCACGGTCGGACTGCAGGACTTTGCCGAAGCCTATCCGCGCGAACTCTCCGGCGGCATGAAAATGCGCGTATCCATCGCGCGTGCATTGGTCACGAAGCCGAAACTGCTGCTGATGGACGAGCCGTTTGCAGCGCTCGACGAAATCACCCGTCAGAAGCTCAATGACGATGTCCTGCGCCTCTGGAAGGAGACGGGGATCACCGTGATTTTCGTCACTCACTCCGTCTTCGAGTCGGCCTACCTATCAAACCGCATCGTCGTCATGAAGGCGCGCCCGGGACGGGTCCATGCCGATCTGCCGTTGGTGACCAGCCTTGAGCGGGACGCCTACTATCGCACCTCTGAAGAATATCGGCAGGCCTGCGAGACCGTCTCCCGATCGCTGATCGGCGCGATCAATGCCGCAAAGGAGAACGCATGAGCGCCGACACTGCCGATGCGCCATCGGCTGAATTGCCAAACCCGATGACAGCGAAGCGACGCGACCTTGCGCTGCGAATTATCGTGCCGTTTGCAACTGTCGCTGTTCTCGTCGCTGTCTGGGCGCTGTACGTCAAACTGTCAGGCGTGGCGCCATACATTCTGCCTGGCCCCGGCGCGGTTGCCGCAGCCTTCGTCAGCGATTGGGGAACGCTTGCGCCCGCACTTTGGGTGACGACCAAGATCACCTTGATGTCATTGCTGCTGGCGCTTGTCGGCGGAGTCGGCTTTGCCGTCTTCCTCGTGCAATCGCGCTGGATCGAGATCGCCTTCTATCCGCTTGCCGTCATCCTGCAGGTCACGCCCATCGTCGCGATCTCGCCGCTGATCCTGATCTATGCCCCATCGACACAGGTGGCGCTGCTGATCTGCGCCTTTCTCGTCGCGTTCTTCCCGATCCTCTCCAATATGGTGCAGGGCCTGAAGAGCGTCGATCATAACCTGATCAATCTGTTCGAGCTTTATGGCGCCTCCCGCTGGCAGACGCTCCTCTATCTCAAGCTTCCGGCGGCACAGCCGTACTTCATGACCGGTCTGCGCATCGGCGGTGGCCTGGCGCTGATCGCCGCCGTAGTCGCCGAATTCGCCGCGGGCTCTGCCGGCGCCGGTTCGGGCCTCGCCTTCCGGCTTCTGGAAGCGCAGTACCGCATGAACATCCCTCGCCTCTTCGCCGCACTGCTGATGCTGTCCCTTCTCGGGGTGGCAATCTTCGCGATTACCTCTTTCATCTCCTGGCTCAGCCTGCATCGCTGGCATGAGAGCAGCCTCAAGCGGGAAAACTGATGACGTATTCCTTCATGTCGCCTCCGAACGCCGGGCGCTTCGTGCTGAGCAATGCAACGCTGCCCTCCGTGGCCGTCGAGAGCTTCGATGCGCCGGCAACCGAGGGTCTCGTCCGCGCCGATGTCGTGATTGAGAATGGTCTGGTCTCCGCGATCCTGCCGGCCGGCAGCGCTCCTCAGGAATTGGCGAAATCCGATCTGCGCGAAGGCATGGTCTGGCCATGCTTTGCCGACATTCACACGCATCTCGACAAGGGACACATCTGGGCGCGCAACAGCAATCCGGATGGGACGTTCATGGGCGCCCTGCAGGCCGTTGGCGCCGATCGCGAGGCGCATTGGTCGGCCGACGACGTGCGCAGGCGAATGGAGTTCTCGCTCCGGTCCGCCTATGCGCACGGAACGAGCCTCATCCGCACGCATCTGGATTCGATTGCCCCTCAGCATCGCATTTCCTTCGAGGTCTTTGCCGAAGTACGGGAAGCGTGGAAGGACAAGATCGCGCTGCAGGCCGCCGCCCTCTTCCCGATGGATGACATGGTGGACGAGGCCTATTTCGCCGATCTCGTAACGGTCGTTCGCGATGCGGGCGGCCTGATCGGTGGCGTCACCAAGATGGGCCCGAACCTCGCCTGGCAGCTCGATACACTCCTTCGCGCGGCAGCGGAAAACGGTCTCGACGTCGATCTTCACGTCGACGAAACAGACGACCCGGGAGCGGAGACCCTGAAGGCAATCGCCGAGGCCGTTCTTCGGAACCGCTTTGCGGGCAAGGTAACGGCCGGTCACTGCTGCTCGCTGGCGAGACAGGACGACGGCACTGCCGCGCGCACCGTGGAACTGGTTGCCAAAGCTGGCATCTCGATCATTTCGCTGCCGATGTGCAACGCCTATCTGCAGGATCGCTATCCAAACCGGACACCGCGCTGGCGAGGCGTGACGTTATTCAAGGAGCTCGCTGCCGCTGGCGTTGCAACCGCGGTCGCATCGGACAATACCCGCGATCCATTCTATGCCTACGGTGATCTCGACGCCGTCGAGGTGTTTCGCGAAGCGGTCCGCATCCTGCACCTCGATCACCCTCTCGATACGGCCGCGCGCGTCGTCACCACCTCACCCGCCGACATTGCCGGGCGCCCCGACATCGGCCGCATCGGCGTCGGTCGGCCCGCCGATCTCGTGCTCTTCAGCGCGCGCCGCTGGAGCGAATTTCTGTCCCGTCCGCAGTCTGACCGCGTCGTGCTTCGCCGCGGCAAGGTCATCGACCGCAGCCTGCCTGATTACCGTGAACTCGATAGCGTCGTTGGAGCCTGACATGCCGGATTATCACCAGATCAAGAAGGAACTCGAAGGCATCGCCGTCGAGGACAATCCGGCGCTCGTCCGGCAGAAGAGCCGCGACTTCTATTGGTACTCTCCGATCCTGAAGGCACAACTCGATGGCGTAACCGCCGATCTGGTCGTGACACCGAAGAACGAGGCAGAGGTTATCCAGACCCTCAAGGTAGCCTTCGCTCATGGCGTTCCGGTGACGCCACGTGGCGCCGGCACCGGCAACTACGGCCAGGCCATGCCGCTCTCCGGCGGCATCGTTCTCAATCTCGCCGCCATGGACAAGATCAAGGAGATTCATCCCGGTCGCGTGATCTGCGAGCCCGGCATCGTCATCGCCCAACTCGACAAGCAGACCAAGGCTCACTCGGGCCAGGAGCTCCGTTTCCATCCCTCGACCGCGCAAACGGCAACGATCGGCGGCTTCATTGCCGGCGGTTCGGGCGGTGTGGGCTCGATCACCTGGGGCGGGCTCCGCGATATCGGCAACATCATCCGCCTGCGCGTCGTCACCATGGAGGCCGAACCGCGTGTGCTCGACCTTACCGGATGGGATCTGCAGAAGGTCAGCCACGCCTATGGAACGAACGGCATCATCACCGAAATCGAGATGCCGCTCGCACCCGCCTATGACTGGGTCGACGTATTGGTTGGCTACGATGACTTCATGGCGGCGGTGCGCTACTCGGACGCGCTGGCAAAATGCAACGGCATCCTTGTCAAGGAAATCGCACCGATCGCGGCGCCCATTCCGCATGAATATTTCACACGGCACAAGCCCTATATCCGCCAGGGTCAGTCGGTCGTCGTATTGATGATCGCGCCGCACTCGATGGATGCGTTCAGCGCTTTCACCGCGGCCCAGAAAGGCGAGGTCATTTTCCGCTCCGACAAGGTCGAGAGCATGAGGGGCATTCCGCACGCCTATGAGCTCGCGTGGAACCACACGACGCTGCGGGCGCTCAAGGTCGATCCCGCTTTCACCTACCTGCAAGTTCAGTACCCGGGCCCGGACCATGTGGCGAAGGTGGCCAAGATGGTGGAGATCTTCGGCGACGAGGTGCCCGGTCACCTCGAATTCATCAAGTTCGACGGACAGATCCAGTGCTCCGGGCTGCCATTGGTGCGCTACACGACCGAGGAGCGGCTGGAAGAGATCATAAAGATCCATCAGGATCATGGGTGCCCGATCTTCAACCCGCATCGCTATACGCTGGAGGAAGGCGGCATGAAGCAGACCGACAAGGTGCAGCTGGCCTTCAAGCACGAGACCGATCCACAAGGACTGCTCAATCCGGGCAAAATGATTGCCTGGGAGAACCCGGACTTCGACTTCTCCTCCGGCCAGAATTACCTCTTCCCCGGGCTCGCCGCCGTGATGGAGGCCACGTGAGAGTTCTCGTCCTTCACTCGCATCCTGTGGAATCAAGTTATGGCAACGCGCTTTACCGGCAGACGTTGGAAAGCCTGAAGGCCGCGGGCCATGAGGTCGATGACTGCAATCTCTATGCGGAAGAGTTCGACCCGGTGCTGTCTCGCCGCGACAGGTTGATCTACCACGATTATCCGGAAAATACGGAGCTGGTGAAAAGCTACGTCGACCGGCTGAAAGCCGCGGAAGGGCTGGTGATCGTCACGCCGGTCTGGAACTTCGGCTTTCCCGCCATCCTCAAGGGCTATTTCGACCGGGTGTGGCTACCAGGCGTCTCCTTCGAACTCGTCGACGGCAAAGTGGAGTCCCGGTTGCGTCATATCCGCAAGCTTGGCGCTGTCTTGACCTACGGTGCGACACCGTTTCGCGCCTTCGTCGCGGGCAACCCACCGAAGAAGATCGTCAAGCGTGTGCTGCGTGCGCAGATCAATCCGGTACGGCCGGTGACTTTCCTCGCACATTACGACATGAACAACTGCACCGACCAGACGCGGGCAACGTTCCTCGGCAAGGTGAAGACCGCGATGGAAAGGTTCTGAGCCTCAGGGGCATTCAGCCCCTTTTGCTCAGATCACCCTGGCGGCGGTCACCTCGACCTCGACAAGAAACTCGGGCCTTGTAAATCCGCCGACGACAATCAGCGTCGATACGGGCTTGGGATCGAGCGTGAACCGATCGCGCACCGCCATATAGGCTGGGAAATCCTCCCTCCTGGTGACAAAACCGGAGATGCGGACGACATCGGCGAAGGTCATCCCGGCTTCGCGCAGGATCGCATCAATCGCCTTGAAGCAGATTTCGGCCTGCGCCGTCACATCGTCTGGAATGACGTCATCGACACCGATCCCAAGTTGCCCTGATGTGACCAGAAGCGACGCGCCTGGAGGGACGAGAAGGCCGTGGTTGTAGTTCCCGAACGGCTTGCGGACGGAGGGCGGATTGAGTGCGCTCTTCATGAAAGATCCATACGAAACAAACAATTGCGACGATGGAAACATCGTAACAGCCCCGCGCGCGCATGCAAGGTTGCGATGTATCGAATGCAGCTGCCGGCGACGATTTTCAATAACAACGCTCCTATGACCGCAGCCCACGGTCGGGTGGTCATTCTCAGTGTGCTCATTTGCCTGTATCTAAGAATGATGAGAGTCGAGACAGCCAATACAGAGGACGCCTCACGAGGCGCCGAGCCTACCTCGCGGCGCCTCATTGGCTATGCCCGTATTGCGCCGGACGCGCATCACACCGATACGCAGGCCACAGAATTGCGCGCCGCCGGCTGCGATCAAATTCGCCAGGATCACGGCTCCGGGACGTCCGACAATCGGCCCGGACTCAAAAAGCTCCTGAACGAGATTACACAGGGCGAAACGCTGGTTGTTACCGACCTTCATCGGCTCGGCCAATCACCCGCCAACCTCCTGCAGCTGATCGAGCGCCTATTGGCGCGGGGCATTCATTTTCGATCGTTGAACGACCCAATCGATACCACGACCTCGCAAGGCATGTTTGCATTGGAGGTTCTTGGTGCCATCATCAAGCTCGACCGATCCGTTACGGCTGAGCGCACCAAGGCCGGTATGAAGGCGGCGAAAGCGAAAGGCAAACTCGCCGGCAATCCGGGCCTGAGGGATAGGCTCCCGGAAGCACGGGCGGCAATTTCGAAAGCGCGCGAGAAGGCCTATCTCGACGAACTGCAATCGTCGTCAGAGAGCTGGCTGCCGGTTGTCCAGCAACTGCGTCCGCAGCATAGCTGGGAGAACATTGCGCTCATCCTCAATCGACGCGGGCAAGACTGGACTGTCGAGCGGTTGAGGCGTGCGGTCCATAGAATGGCGCGCGAGAAGCTGGTCGATCCGGAGCTGCTCTCGCGCTCCAGCCGGCGCATTCCCGATGATCGCGTGATGAAGCTCGTGGCCGCAGTGGCGATTGCCGATCCGACACTTTCGCTGCGTGGCATCGCCGCGCAACTGGATGAGATGGGCGAGCGTCCAGCGCGCGGCGGGCGAAAATGGCAGCCCTCGTCCGTTAGACACTTTCTGGACGAGGCTCACCGCTTTGGGCTGCTCCCTCGTTGAGACAGTGTTCGGTGCCGAAACCGTCAGGTCGCCATACCCATTCAAAGCGGCGACGGCTTTCTCAGTGGGTTATCACCCATTCGCTCCCTCGAAGCGCGGAAGATCTCCCTGGTAGCGGTCGAGGCCGATGTTGGCGAGCGCGCATCGACGGTGGATCTCAGCCATAACAGGCTCAAAGACGGCGTTTCGGCGTTCCAGTTCGGTGTGTTCGGCAAGCCAGGCTGGGAGAAGCTCGGAAAGCTCCGCAAAGATCGCACCTTCATTAACCGTCGTTAGTCTGCCGTGCTGCATCACAATCCTGCCGGCCACCATGACCGTCTCGATCGACGATCCGTTCTCCGCATAGACGAGTTGCCTTGCGGCGTCGTTGAAGGGCATGAACGGATAGGAACGTGTATCGAGAATGATGAGATCGGCAGCCTTGCCAACCTCGAGCGAGCCTGTGACATGTTCCAGCATCGCCGTCCTCGCCCCGCCGATGGTGGCCATTTTCAGGATCTCGTCGGCGCTTACCCACTTACGATAGTCCGGACCGGAGACGGAGTGGACGAGGCCCGCAACTCGCATGACATCGAAGATGCGTGCCGTATCGTTCGAGCAGACGCCATCGGTCCCGAGACCGATGTTGACACCGGCGTCCAGAAGACGGCGGATTGGAGCAATACCGGCGCCGAGCTTCTGGTTCGAGACAGCGTTGTGAGCGATGGAAACGCCGGCCTCGCCCATGAGCCGCATGTCGTCATCGCTAACCCAGACGGAGTGGGCGATCGTCGTGTTACGCTTCAAAAGACCAAGACCGTGCATGTAGGCGATCAGGCTCTTGCCATGGAGCTCGTGGCCGGTCACGGCCTGCGTCTTCGTTTCCAGAACATGCGTGTGAAAAGGGACGCCCCTTTCCATCGCCAGATCCATGCAACCAAGCATCAGATCAGGCGTACAACGCTGGGGAGCGGATGGCGCGATCATGAAGTTGACGCGGCCCGAACGGCCATGCAGGCTGGCAAAGGCCGACCTGCAATAATCCAGGTACGTCTTCGCCGTCGTTGGCGGCCCAAAATCGAGCATCGCCTGCAGCTCGGTCGGCATTACCTCGCGAGCGAAGGGCAAGGCATCCAGTGTGTGGATGTTCATCGCCGCACTGGAGACATTCGCGCGGATACCGACGTCGTCATAGGCGTCGAACACCGTCTTCAGCCGATCGAGATCGTGAGCCGGTGGATCGAAGAAATCGTCGCAGATCGTCGTGACACCGTTGCGCAACGACTCCATGGCGAGGAGCAGGCTGCGCAAATAGAGCAGCCGCTTGCCAATCGGATCATTCATCAGCAAGGGATAGGCGTAGAGCAGCCAGATCTCCAGCGGCATGCCTTCATAGCGCCCGCGAAAGAAGGTCTCGCTGGAATGCGTGTGGGAATTGACCAGACCGGGCATCACAAGCCTGTCGCGCGCCTCGATCACAGACGCGTCCGGCGCCGCGACAAGGTTCTGGCCGATGGCAGCAATGATGCCATTTTCAACCAGCAGATCACCATCAAACGGGGCGGTACCGCGCTCACCATCGACAGTGAGAATTTTTGCGTTGCGGATGAGTGTTCGGCTCATGGCAGCTTTCCAAGCGCCTCGAGAAGCAGATCGTAGTAGGCAACGGGATCGCCATCGCGAACCCAGAAGGCATTGCGTGGCAGATCGGTGATCTGCCACCAGTCAGCCACCGTCATGCCGAGCGTTACCCGACCGGTAAGCTCCACCGAAACGTTGATCTGACGGCCCGAGAAGATTTCAGGCGTCAGCATGAAGGCCGGCACGCACGGTCCATGCAACGGCGCTCCTTCCCAGCCGTACTTGTGGAGATCGAAGGCCTGCGAAAACTCCAACATCTCAGCTGTCGCGACACCACAACGATTGCCGAGCGCCCGCATGGCTTCAAGACGGGCGGGCGTCGAAAGCATCTTGTGGGTCACATCAAGCGGCAGCAATGTCGTCTTGATACCCGCGTTCAACACAATGTCAGCAGCCTCGGGATCGACGTAGCAATTGAACTCGGCGGAAGGCGTGATGTTGCCGACCTCGAAGTACGCGCCGAGCATTGCAACGACCTCAACGATCTTGTCGGCAATATCGGGAGCCTTGCGTAATGCCATCGCAAGATTGGTCAGTGGTGAGAGAGCGCAGATCGTCACCTCTCCCGGGTGAGCCCGGACGGTATCGACGATGAAATCGACGCCGTGCCCATCCTGCGGGCGAACGACGGGAGCCGGCAACGTCGGACCGTCGAGACCGGTTGGACCGTGCACGTGATCAGCGATAACAAGCGGCCGCATCAGCGGCTGCGGGCAACCGGCAAAGACCGGGATATCCGGCCGGCCGGCGAGCACCATGAGCTTCAGGCAATTCTCAAGAGTATAATCGAGGTGAATATTACCAGCCGTGGCGACGAGGCCGAGCACGTCGAAGACATCGGGCCGGCCGAGGATCATGAGAATTGCCGCAGCCTGATCCTGGCCGGGATCGGTAAGAATGATAAGCTTGCGCTTCATGCCGCGTCCTCCAGGCGACCGGGTGCTCCGCCTTCCAGCCAGGCATAGAGTTCCCAGGTCTCGCGGTCGGGGCCGTGGAAATAGACGCAACGGGCATTCCAGACATAGTCGGCCGGCGGATTGACGAAGGCGACGCCCTTTGCCGAAAGCTCGCCATAGAGGCGATCAATCTCGCCGGGCGCGTCGAGCCGGACCGCGATCAGAACGGCTGAATCCGATTTCGGTTTGACACGCACCGCCGCGTGATGCGCGATATGATCACGTTCCCAGACGGCAAGCGTCACCCCGGCGCCGGTGAAATCGGCAAAGCCCGGCGCGCGATGCTGCAGGCGAAAGCCCAGCTTCTCGGTGTAAAACCGGATAGACGCCTCGACGTCGTCCACGAGCAGGCAGATATCCTGGATCGGATGGGCTTGAGCGAAATCCATCGAGTTTCCTCCTCCTTATTGATCTTTCAATTCGCCAAAGGAGCCAGCGGTCTTCGTGCCGCTCAGTTTCCCCGACAACCAGACGCCGAAGACGGTGGCGAGGTATGGCAGTGCCTGCAGCAGGTCGTGCGGTACCTTGTCCCCGAACATCAGCTGCGCGCGGATGCCCAGCGCACCTGCTATAGCGAAGAAGAATGCCGCCAATGTCGCACCGATCGGATGCGCAGCACCGAAGATGACGGCTGCAAAGGCCATGAAGCCTCGTCCCGCGGTCATGCCTTGTGCAAAGAATTGAAGGCTGCCGGCAGCAAGCTCTGCGCCGCCGATAGCGCAGAGAACGCCACCGATCATCAGAGCGACAAGCCGCATGCGTGATGGCTCGATACCGACGCTGCGCGCAGCGAAGGGATGCTCGCCACTTGCTGCGAGCTGAAGACCAAAACGGCTGCGGCGAAGAACGAACCACAGGCCCAGAACAACGAAAGGCATGGCAGCCACGAAGATCGAAAGTACACCGTAAGCGCCGAAAGCTGGCCCAAGCTTCGGCAAACCGAAGGGCGCCGTTACCGTGGCCTGGCTTCCGAATATGGATTCCACGGCGAGCGCAGTGCCGCCGATGCCAAGCCCCGTAAGACCCAATCCGGCAATGATCGGGTTTGCCTTCAGCTTCTCGATCACGAACCACAGAAGTATCGATGCGACAACACAGAATGCGGCTGCGATGAGGACCGCAGCCAGGATAGAATGCGTCAACATGATCCCGAGGATCGTCGCGCAAGCGCCGATGATCATCAAGCCTTCGAGACCGAGGTTCCAGACCCCGGCGCGTTGCGCGATGACGCCCGCGAGCGTCACGTAGACAAGGGGTGTCCCGGAGCGAAGGATGGCGATGATGATGTCGTTCATTGCGAACGTCCCCCGATACGTAGAAGCTTGCCCAGGACGTTGGATCTCGCTGTGATGAAGAGTGCGATTGCGGCGTTGATGATGTCGATCGCCGCCGCCGGCAGGCCGGCCATGATCGGCAGGTAGAGCGCCGCGGATGCCAGGCCTCCGAAGAAGATCGCGGCAACGGCAGTGCCGACGACCGAGAGGTTGGCGACAAGCGCGATCAGAATGGCGGTGAAGCCATGCGTTGGCAGAAAGCCGGAGGCAATGCGCCCATTCGGTCCCATGAACTCGATGGCACCGGCAAGACCCGCCAAAGCTCCCGAGATCAGAAAGCTCGACAAGCCGAGATGCAGAAGCTTGGCACCCTGCCAGCGCACCATGGTTCCGTTTCGTCCGGCAAGGCTCGCCAACACGCCGAAACTCGTGCGATTGACGAGCAGCCACATCACGACGCCGACAACAATGGCGATCGCAATAATCGTCGTCGAAAGCCCCATCGAGGTTGAGATGCGATAGGCTGCGTCGAGCGGTCGGCTGGATGCCTGCTGGCCGCTGCCTGACGGATCCTTGAGCGGACCTGATGTGACGTAGACAAGCAGCAGCCCGGCAAGAAAGTTGCCCATCAAAGTGGTGATCACTTCGTCGGTGCCAGAACGCAGCTTCAGCAGGCCCGGCCAAAGAGCCCAGAGTGCGCCGCCGATCATCCCTGAAAGGAAGAGCAGAGGAATGACGACGACAGGCGGTCCTCCTCTCAGCGCTTCAGCGGCGAAGGCTGCCGAGATGGCGCCGATGTAGAACTGACCCTGTGCTCCGATGTTGAAGAAGCCGGCGCGAAACGAAATACCGACACCAACGGCGGTGATGAAGAGCGGCAGCGCCCATCTGAGGCTCTGCTCGATAGCGCCGGGCCGCAGAAACGCGCCGTCGACGACGGCGACAAGCATCTGCGGCGCATTGTAGCCTGCGAACTGGAAAACAACGGCGCACAGAACAAGCGAGAAGGCAACGAAGATCAGGCTGCGGAAAACGGTGAACGCTTTATCCTTCATCGTCAGGCTCCCAATGCGATCGGGCCGGCGCCGGTCATCGCCGCGCCTACCGATTGAATGTCATACGGCGCAGAAAACTCGCCGGCGACGCGGCCGGACAGCATCACGATCACCCGGTCGGAAATATCGAAAAGCTCGTCCAGATCCGACGAAATGAGAAGAATGGCGGCTCCCTTGTCGCGCGCGGCGCGCAACGATTCCCAGACGAAAGCGGTTGCGCCGATATCGAGGCCGCGCGTCGGCTGCGCGGCAATAATCAGCTTGGCATCGGCATCGATTTCGCGCGCCAGAATGACTTTCTGGGCATTTCCACCCGACAGGGAACCCGCCCGCTGCGCGGAACTATGATAGTGGACGCCCCAGCCCTTCAGCGACCGATCGCAAAGCGCCCTGATACGGCCGGGATTGACCAACTTCAGCAGTGGCCCATCGAGCAACTCGCGCGCGCTCCAGTTTTCCCAGAGCGAACTGGTCAAACTTAGCCCTTCGACATTCCGCTCAAAGGGTATGATCCGCAGCCCGGCGCGGCGCCTTGCTGCCAATGTCTTCCTGGTGACGTCCTGTCCGCCCAGCATGATGCTGCCGCTCGAAAGCGCGGCAAGATCGGCAATAGCGCGAACCAGCGTCTTCTGGCCATTTCCTTCAACACCAGCGATACCGACAATCTCGCCCGGCCGGATCGTTAGGCTGATCTGATCGAGTGGCGCGCCTTCACTGTCGGCTGCCGTTGACACCGCACTCATCGTCAGCGCCGGCGAGATCTCGGTGTCATGCGTGTGATCGGCGACTGCAGTGATATTGGATCCGCCCTTTCCGACGAGCGCGTCCCTGTCTTGTGGATTTTGTTGTCTAGCCGCTTCGCCAACGATCAAACCAGCCAGACGATCGGCACTTAGGCTTGCCGCTGGAACTGGTCCCTCAATCCGTTGTCCGCCGCGCAGCACGGTGATCGTATCCGCGATTCCCATGACTTCGCGGATCTTATGGAGGATCAGGATGACGGTGACACCGCGCTCTTTCAGCCTACGAACGCGAGCAAACAGAGTTTCAATACCCGCGGGCGAGAGCACTGCGGTGGGTTCGTCCAGAATCAGGACTTTTGCATCGGTTATCAACGCGCGGGCGATCTCTATGCTCTGCTGCGTTTCGACCGGCAGATCCCGAATGCGCTTGGAAAAATCGACATGGATATCGAGATCGTGAAGATGCGCCTTCCATTTCTCGATCAGACCTCTGCGCGAGTAGATACGACCGCGCCCGGGCGCGCCAAACTCCATGGCCTCGGCGACCGTGAAGGACGGCGGCAAGGCGAAGCTCTGATGCACGAGCTCCACTCCCGCCGCGCGGCTTTCCCGCACGTGGCCCGTCCGGATGACCTGCCCGTCGATCTCCACCTGTCCGGCCGTCGGCTGCACGAGGCCGGCAGCGACACGGGCAAACGTGGTTTTGCCGGCGCCATTCTGGCCGAGCACGGCATGAATGAGCCCCGGCTCGAACTCGACGGAGATATCAGACAGCGCAGTCACATCGCCAAACCGAACGGTGACGTCGCGGCAAGCAAGAGCTGGCGGAGAATGTGTGGGCATGGAGAAGTTTCCGACTCGAAGCAAAGTGTGCAGCATCGCCGATCGGCACCGCGTCGCAAGGACGCTGCGCTATCCGGCAACCAGGAAAGCAACGCCGGCCGGAACCTGCTTAAAGCGTTGTGTTGAACGGGATCTTGATCGAGCCGTCGAGAATGCCCGCTCGGACTTTCTCCACTTCCTTCACGGCTTCCTTGGCCTTGGCCGCCAGCTCGGCGGGTCCCTGCTCGGCAAAGAGTGGCGACTTGATGAAGTCGATCACACCGGTACCCAGACCCGTGTGCTCATGCGTGCCGCCCTTCCAGTCTGCTCCGAGTGCTTTCGTCACTTCGTTGTAAAGCGAGACACCGAAATCCAGCCCCACGATGGAGATGACGGACTTCGGGCCGAGGGCAAACTGCGCAGGCGAAAGGCAGCTGACCATCCGGCCTTCCTTTTCATTGGCGGCGGCGATGATGCCGCCATCGGTCGCCGCTGCATCGGTCTGGATATAATCGATGCCGTCATTGAACATCTGGGTCGCGATTTCCTGGCCCTTCGCGGGGTCCTGGAAAGAGCCGGCGAAAGCTGCAGTTACAGTCGCGTCAGGCTTCACGGATAGAACACCGGCCTTCAAGGCATTGAAGTCGGCATTGAGCGGCGGGATCGAGACGCCGCCGATGAAGCCGATCTTGCCGCTATTCGACATTTTCGCGGCGAACACGCCAGAAAGGTAGCAACCGAGATAGTAGTCATAGGAGACCGTGACAACGTTTGGCATCGCCGGCTCGAAGGGATCGGCGAAAAGCTGGATCCATTTCGTGTTCGGATAGGACGGAGCAAGCGCCTTGAACGGCTCGGCCACCTCGTTGAACGTCGAGACAATGATCGAAGCGCCAGCATCGCCGAGCGTGCGGAAAACGGTCTCGTAAGTTGCCGGATCCTGTGCGTAGACCGCGCGGTAGGTGAAGCCCTGCTCGCCTGCCAGCTGCTTGAGCTTGGCGATCATCGCATCGACCGGGCCGTTGTCGCCGGCAGCCTGCGTATGAACTAGGGCGACCAGACCACCCGCGGCGCGGGCCATCTGTGGCATCAGGCCAGCAGCCAGCCCGACTGCAGCCGCGCCGGCGCCGAGCTGAAGAAAAGTACGGCGATCGACGCCGGCTGAAAATCCATTCTCAGTCTTTATGCTTTTCATGTTTTCAGTTCCCTTTTTTGTATTTGTTCATGCACGACAGACCGCTGCTGTCAAAGCGGCGGAGAATAAGTGGCAGGGTTCATGATCATCACCTCCTGCTTCTGAATCGCGTCCAGCGCCCAAACGCCTGCGATGAATTGCTGCCATTCCGGATCGGCATACATGGCCTGTCGACGCGCCTCGCGGTCGGCGAGGCTGTCATAGGCCCACATCAGAACCGTCGTATGCAGCGTTCCGATTTCGGAGGCGTAGAGACCCACGAACTTGTTGAGGTGCCGCTTCTGAACCGGCAGCCCTTCGGCCTCGTATTTCTTCATCCATTTATCGACGGTGCCGGGCTTGAACGTGTAGGTGCGGTGCTCGAGAATCATCGGTATGTCCCTTTATGCAGTCAGGATGAATTCGGCGCATTTTTCGCCGATCATGATGGCGGGCGCGTTGGTGTTGCCGCTCGAAATGATCGGCATGATCGAGGCGTCGGCAACGCGCAGTCCTTCAATTCCGTGAACCTTGAGACTTGCATCGACCACCGCCATCGGGTCGTTCCCCATCTTCGCGGTGCCGACCGGATGGAAGGTCGTCATGGCCGTAGCGCGCAACCACTTCGTCAACTCGGCATCGCTTTGGGCGACAGGACCCGGCGCCAGCTCCTGGCCCCGATAGCGTGCAAAGGCTTTCTGGCCAACGATGTCGCGTGTCAGGCGAATACCGTCGATCATCGTGCGGATGTCGAAATCGTCGCGAAGATAGTTGGCGAGAATTTTCGGTTTGTCGGTCGGGTCGGCAGAGCGCAGCGTGATTTCGCCGCGACTGACCGGATTGACCGGACCGACGCGAATGGTGAACCCGTGATTTGCCTCGACCCGCTGCTTTTTCCGGAACGGATTGGGGAAGTGCAAGTTTGCGGTCTTCTCCAGAGCCGGCATGAAATGCAGCTGTATATCCGGCGCAACCAGACCGGCGTTGGAGCGAACAAACGCGCCTGCCTCGTAGGGAAAGGTCGTGGTTATACCTTCGCCGAACAACATGCCCTGGGCGACGGCGGGGATCAGCTTGTCCGCTCTCAGGTCGCCGAACAAGGTGATCGGTTCGCGGCATTCCCAGCTCATCACACAGTCGACATGGTCCTGCAGGTTCTTGCCGACGCCCGGCAGGTCGTGAAGAGGCGCTATCCCGAGTGCCTTCAACTCGTCAGCCGGACCAATGCCGGACAAAAGCAGCGCCTTCGGAGTATTGACGACCCCAGCCGACAACACGATCTCGCGCGATGCGCGCACCGTCGAGAGGCTGCCATCGCTCAGATATTTGACACCGACGGCACGACCATTTTCAATCAGCACGCGCGTGGTTTCCGCACCGGTAATGACTGTCAGATTGGGCCGCCTGATAGCCGGGCGCAGAAAGGCCCACGAGGTAGACCAGCGCTTGCCTTTGCGGATGGTGAAATCGTAGCGCCCAAAACCCTCCTGCGTCTCGCCGTTGAAATCGTCGTTGAGCGGATAGCCTGCCTGCTCGCCGGCTTCGCAGAACACGTCCATCAAAGGATTGTGTCCGCGGGCGCGGCAAACCGTCAGTTCGCCGCCCTCACCGTGAAACGCACCGTTGCGTTGAACATGCGCTTCCGAACGCTTGAACGCGGGCAGCACCTCATCATAGGACCAGCCCGACAGCCCCAGCTGCGACCAGCGATCATAGTCGTGCCGGTTACCGCGCACATAGATCATGCCGTTGATGGTCGAGGTGCCGCCGAGCACCTTTCCGCGCGGCCAGTAGAGTGACCTGTTGTTGAGGGCCGGCTCCGGTTCGGTGTGGTAATGCCAGTTGTAGATACCGGAATGGAAAAGCTTCCCCATCAGCATCGGCAGGCGAAACAATGGATTGCGATCCTTGCCGCCGGCCTCAAGGAGCAGCACGCGATTGCCAGGATCCTTGGACAGGCGGTTGGCGAGCACACACCCCGCCGATCCGGCACCCACGATGATGAAATCAAATTCCGACGTCATAGCCATGCTCACCACGCAACCGACGGGGAACCCATCGCTTCCAGATAGGAGTTACAGAGAAGGAAGGGGTTCTCGCGCCCGAGAACCCGATCAGCGAAGGCGGGATGATCGCGGAGGATAACCGGATGCTGGTCAGAAACACCCTCAGCAAGGCCCGCTTCGACGAAGATGTCAGCGGCAGCACTTCCGAAACCGATGAAAACAATTGGCCTGTCCTGCTCGAGCAGGCTTGCGATGACTTTCAACATCAGCGGACGCCAGAACGGCAAATGCCCCTTGGCCTGATGAGGATCGATATCGACCTTGAACCGCGACAGCGTCAACGAGGCGTTGAGCAACAACACCCCTTCCCCGACCCAACGGTCGGCGACTGCGTCCGGCGCCTCGAAACCGGCAGCAGGGTCGCAGAGGATCCTGCGGACATCCGGCCAACGATCGAAGCTCTCCGATAGCGCGGCATTTCCTGTCCTTGCCGCGACGATGAGCTGCATGTAGGCGCGAATGCTCTTCGAGAACATCTTGTCGAGTTCGCCCCACGACGCAAGGTTACCAGCTTCGAAGGCGCGACCGGTCGCAAAGCCCGGCTCGGGATAGGGGTCCTGGCCGAGGATGAGGCAACGCACCTCGCTCGGCTTGATTCCGTCGAAGGCAGCGAGGGCGTGGGCGCCTTTCGGCTGGCCCGGAAAATGGCGCCCGCGCCGCGCCGGAAAGATCGGCTCCCAGAGGTCGAAATCCAATTCGGCATCAACCGCATCGAAGTGGTCGCCGACGGTCCCCAACTCCGCGCGCCATGCCTCCGGAAGGTCAGCCTCCCAGCCGACAAAGGTTTGCACCATCGCCTCTCTCAATGACATCGCCATCGCGACTGCCCCTCGTCTTTGTTGTTAAACGGAGACTAGTCAAAAGCTGACCAAAGTGTCAACTTCCTAAAAATATTTTCCGACCAGTAAGTCAACTTTTATTGACCGCATCGTCAGTTTTTGATCTTGTCGGGAACGCTTGCTTTTCCGGCGAAAAGCCAGCATTAGCGGGCATGCATTGCGGTCATTCGATTGGTGGCTGGCGCATGAAGGGCGGGAGACAGGGCGGACATGGCAAACGAACGCAAAGATCCGGAAGAGAAAATCCGCGAGCGTAATATCCGGCTGATCATCAAGGCCGGAATCGAGGTCTTCTCGCGCAAGGGCTACGACGGCACCCGCATCGCGGAGATCGCCGAAACATCGGGCCTGCCCAAGGCGAACGTCTACTACTACTTCTCATCGAAGGAGGAGATCTATACGGCGATCATCACCCACCTGATTGCCGGCTGGGACGATGCCCTGAAGTTCATCTCTCCGGATCGAGAGCCGGCCGAGGCCTTTCGGCTCTACATCAGGGCCAAGCTCGACTACACCCGCAAGAACATCGCTGAAACACGCCTCTTTGCCAGTGAGATCATCCAGGGCGCCCGCTTTCTGAAGAAGAAGGACCGGCAGCATATGCGCGACATCACTGATCGGCACGTTGCTGTCATCGAAGGCTGGATCGCGGCTGGAAAAATGTTGCCGGTCGATCCACGGCATCTCTTCATCATGCTCTGGGCGTCGACGCAGTTCTACGCGGAGTTTGAGCCGGTCGCGGCAGATGGGCTCAAGAAAACCCGCCTCAAGGTCGAGGACTACGACAAGGCTGCCGAAACGATTGCCGAGACGGTATTGCGCGGCGTTCTGCCTGCGCGATAAACGGACGACGCCAGCGGCGTAAGGGCGTCTCGGATCTCGCGACAGATCCAAACGCCGCGCCGCGCTCCACGCACTGACATTATTGCCATCGCCCTGAAGCCAACGGACAGAGTGCGCATAACGACGTCTGCCAGGACGGTCGCTGCGGAATGTTCATTTCATTTTCAGCCGGTCAACTGCCCTCGTTCTCCGCAGCAACGACGGTATTTCCGCAACTTATCCACTAACTCCCGCCCACTCAGATAAACGCCTTGACCGCCGCAACAAGATATGGAACAAATATTCCATTCGCTGCGAGTTGCGGTTTGTTTATTTCATTTCGCAGAAGTCAGCGAGTGGTCGGCGGAGGGCCGACATCCGGACTGAGGAGGGTGCGCCGGACACCGTTTGAGGAGGAAATGATGAAAAAATTCATGCTTGGCGCAGCTGTCGCGCTTCTGATGTCGACTGCAGCTCATGCGCAGACGGTCGGCGTCTCGATGGCGAAATTCGACGACAACTTCCTGACAGTTCTGCGGAACGGTATGCAGGATTATGCCAAGACCTTGAGCGGTGTGACGCTTCAGGTCGAAGATGCCGGCAACGATGTTGCAAAGCAGCAGAGCCAGATTCAGAACTTCATCGCATCCAAGGTCGACGCCATCGTCGTCAACCCGGTTGATACGGATGCAACGGCTGCGATGTCGAAGCTCGCAGCCGACGCCGGCATCGCGCTCGTCTACGTCAACCGCGAGCCTGTGAACGTCGACACCCTGCCCGAAAAGCAGGCTTTCGTGGCTTCCAACGAAAAGGAATCCGGCACGCTGGAAACCAAGGAAGTCTGCCGCTTGCTGGGTGGCAAGGGCAAGGTCGTTGTCATGATGGGCGAACTGTCGAACCAGGCCGCTCGCATGCGTACCCAGGACGTGGAAGACGTCCTGAAGACGGATGAATGCAAGGGTCTTCAGATCGTCGAGAAGCAGACTGCCAACTGGGAGCGCACGCAGGGCTCCGACCTGATGACCAACTGGCTCTCCAGCGGCCTCGAGTTCGATGCTGTCATCTCCAACAATGACGAAATGGCGATCGGCGCCATCCAGGCGCTGAAGGCTGCCGGCAAGGACATGAAGTCTGTGGTGATCGGCGGCGTTGACGCAACGCAGGACGCTCTGGCAGCAATGCAGGCCGGCGATCTTGACGTTACCGTCTTCCAGGACGCAGCCGGCCAGGGCAAGGGCGCACTCGACGCCGCTCTGAAGCTCGCCAAGGGCGAAAAGATCGAGAAGAAGGTGTACATTCCCTTCCAGCTCGTAACGCCTGAGAACGTCAAGGACTTCGTCGCGAAGAACTAAGCAGGGCATCTGGATGCGGGCCCGGCCCGCATCCACTCCAAAAGACTATCGGTATCGGGAGGTTTGAGATGGCTTTAAGTCCGTCGACGATGGCAGCCGTGCGCGCGAGCGGCATTGTTCCTAACGCGGAATATCTTCTTGCTGCCGAAGGCATCCGTAAAGAATTTCCCGGCGTTCTCGCGCTGGATGATGTGCAGTTCAAGCTCAAGCGCGGCTCGGTCCATGCGCTGATGGGTGAGAACGGCGCAGGCAAATCCACGCTGATGAAGATTCTGGCCGGCATCTACACGCCTGATCAGGGCGAGGTCCTGATGAAGGGTGTAGAAATCCGCCTGAAGTCCCCGTTGGATGCGCTCGAAAACGGCATTGCAATGATCCATCAGGAACTCAACCTGATGCCTTTCATGACTGTCGCGGAGAACATCTGGATCCGCCGCGAGCCGAAGAACAAATTCGGCTTCATCGATCACGGCGAGATGTTCCGGCTGACGGAGGAACTCTTTCGGCGGCTGAACATCGACATCGACCCCGAAATCCAGGTTCGATATCTGTCGGTCGCGAGCCGCCAGATGGTCGAGATCGCAAAGGCCGTCTCCTACAATTCGGACGTCCTGATCATGGACGAGCCGACATCCGCCCTGACGGAGCGTGAGGTCGAGCACCTGTTTCGCATTATCCGCGACCTGCGCGCGCGCGGGATCGGTATCGTCTACATCACCCACAAGATGAACGAGCTCTTCGAAATCGCAGACGAGTTCTCCGTCTTCCGGGATGGCAAATACATCGGAACCCACGCCTCAACCGACGTCACCCGCGATGATATCATCAGGATGATGGTCGGACGCGAGATCACCCAGATGTTCCCCAAGGAAGAGGTTCCGATCGGGGATGTCGTTCTAAAGGTGTCGAACCTCACGCTAAACAACGTCTTCCGCGACGTCTCGTTCGATGTGCGCGCCGGTGAGATTCTTGGCATCGCAGGACTCGTCGGCTCCGGCCGCTCGAATGTCGCCGAGACCCTGTTCGGTGTGACCCCCGCGTCGTCGGGAAGCATTGAGCTCTTCGGAAAGACGGTAGACATCAGGACGCCAACCGCTGCCATTCGTCACGGCATGGCCTTCCTGACCGAAGACCGCAAGGATACGGGCTGTCTTCTCATCCTCAATGTTCTGGAGAACATGCAGGTCGCCGTCCTGCACGATCGCTATGTCAAAGGCGGCTTCGTGCAGGAAAATGTCATCGAGCAGACCTGCGCCGACATGGCGAAAAAACTGCGCGTGAAGACACCGCATCTTTTCGAGCGAGTCGAGAACCTGTCCGGCGGCAATCAGCAGAAGGTTCTGATCGGCCGCTGGATGCTGACCAACCCGAAGATCCTGATCCTTGACGAACCGACGCGCGGAATCGATGTCGGCGCCAAGGCGGAAATTCACCGCCTGATCAGTGAGATGGCCAAGACGGGCGTCGCGGTCATCATGATCTCGTCGGAAATGCCCGAAGTTCTGGGCATGAGCGATCGCATCATGGTCATGCACGAGGGGCGCGTAACGGGCTTCCTGAACCGCAGTGAAGCAACTCAAGTCAAGGTGATGGAGCTGGCGGCGCAATAAGCGCCGCAGCTCGTCCTATCGCCAAGGGAGGAAGACATGAATACGAACACCGTCGAAGCGGCCGCGACCATTCCCGCGAGATCCCGGCGCCATCGCGTTCCGCCAGAGCTGAGCATTTTTCTCGTGCTCGTCGGTATCGCGCTCATCTACGAAATCCTCGGCTGGATCTTCGTCGGGCAGAGCTTCCTGATGAATTCCCAGCGCCTCACCATCATGATCCTTCAGGTTTCCGTCATCGGCATCATTGCCGTCGGCGTGACGCAGGTGATCATCACGGGCGGCATCGACCTCTCCTCCGGCTCTGTCGTCGGCATGACGGCGATGATCGCGGCAAGTTTCGCCCAGGCATCGACCTGGCCTCGCGCCCTCTATCCGGGCCTGACTGATCTGCCGTTCTTCATTCCGATCGGCGTCGGCCTGCTCATCGGCCTTGCCGCGGGATATATCAACGGCCAGCTCATCGCGAAGACGAAGATCCCACCATTCATCGCAACACTCGGCATGATGGTGTCGGCGCGCGGTATTTCGAAGTGGTATACGAAGGGTCAGCCGGTATCGGGCCTGACAGAGCAGTTCAACTTCATCGGAACAGGCATCTGGCCGGTTATCGTCTTCCTCGTCGTCGCCTTCATCTTCCACATCGTCCTGCGCTACACCCGCTATGGCAAGTTCACCTATGCGATCGGCGCCAACCCGCAAGCTGCGCGTGTTTCGGGTATCAACATCGAGGCCCACCTGATCAAGGTTTACGCGATCGCAGGTCTTCTCGCTGGCCTCGCCGGCATCGTGACCGCCGCTCGCGCTCAGACGGCTCAGGCAGGCATGGGCGTGATGTACGAACTGGACGCGATCGCAGCGACTGTTATCGGCGGAACGTCTCTGACGGGCGGCGTTGGCCGCATCACCGGGACGGTTATCGGAACAGTCATCCTGGGGGTCATGACGTCAGGATTCACCTTCCTCCGGGTGGACGCCTACTATCAGGAGATCGTCAAGGGCCTTATCATCGTGGCCGCAGTCGTTATCGACGTGCATCGCCAGAAGCGTCGCGCAAAACACTGACGCACAGCTTATCACAACAAACAACAAGGCCCGCGATTTCCGTCGCGGGCCTTGTTGTTTGAGCTGTTGCGGACCGTGTTACTTGCCCATAGCGCCGAACTGATCGTCCGCGCCTCGACAGGCGCGGCACCGTCTCGCTGATCAGAAGACCGGCGGCGTCTGCCCGGCCGAGCGATGGGCGGCGATCACGGTATTGGCCATCAGCATGGCGATCGTCATCGGACCGACACCGCCAGGAACCGGCGTGATCACCGCGGCAACATCAGCCGCCTCCGCGAATGCGACATCGCCGACGAGGCGCGTCTTGCCCTCGCCCTTCTCGGGTGCGGCAATCCGGTTGATGCCGACGTCGATAACGGTTGCGCCGGGCTTCACCCAATCCGCCTTCACCATCTCCGGACGACCGACGGCCGCCACCAGGATATCGGCGTTGCGGCAGACCGCCGGCAGGTCCTTGGTGCGCGAATGCGCGATCGTCACCGTCGCGTTGGAATTCAGCAGCAGCTGCGCCATCGGCTTGCCGAACAGGTTCGAACGGCCGATGACGACGGCGTTCAGGCCAGACAGGTCCTCGCCGTGGGTGCGGCGCACGAACACCATGGCACCAGCCGGCGTGCAGGACACGAGACCGGTCTCGAGATCGCCGGTCGCAAGCTTGCCGGCATTGACCACATGCAGACCGTCGACATCCTTCTCAGGACGGATCGACTGGATGATCGGATCGGAATTCAGGTGCTTCGGTAGTGGCAGCTGCACCAGGATGCCGTGGATCGAGGGATCGTCGTTCAGCGAGGCAACAAGGGTGGCAAGCTCTTCCTGGCTGGTTTCTTGC
>UBTY01000077.1 GCA_900468535.1 Hyphomicrobiales bacterium
CAACATTGCTCGTCCCAGGTTCCCATCGTCTGCCAAAAAAAGCCCGGCCAATCGGGTGATCGGTCGGGCTCTTTTTGTCCGGGTTCGTACATTCCGGACGGTGCAACTTGAGGGTCGTTGCGAAAGACTAACTCTCATTCTCACCGATGGTTCCCGTGCCATCCTGTCTTTCAGCTGAACTCAAGTGCTCCAGCGCAAGTCGGTGGATCACCGCCCGGATCGCCTCGTTTAGGCTTCCATCGAGAAGAGAGGGATTATCTGACAGTACCCGGACAGCCTGTTCTGCAATCACTCCCGCGACCTCGTCGGATTTGACGTACTCGCGAGCCATAGTTTGGAGAACAACCGACATGGGCTGTGATGAGAAATCAATCATAAGCACGCTCCTCGCGTTTTCGGCGGGAGCACATAGTAACTCTCAGTCACCAGCGCCTTGGACCAGTCTCTGATGATGCGATGAGCGTAGCACCGATCGCGCCGGGTCGCAGTACCGTCCGCTACCGTACGAAAGATCGGAGCCTCGGCGTTAAATCGACCACCCGGCAGGCTGACGTCACACAGGTTGCCGGATGGCCAACCGGAAGGGCATTCCGATCGAGGCTGCGAACAAGCTCGAACGTGCAAGGTTCCAGAAAAAAAGCCCCGCGGGAGTGGCGAGCTATCAAGGCTCCTTAATAAGGCCTGGAACGACGCCGACTTCGAATTGAGAATTTCTTCGCTCAGCCCGTCAAGCTTTGCACGAATCGGTCCGACGGGTCATTCGGCAAGGGAATCAAAAAGCCCGGTCATCATGGGGGATGACCGGGCTTCGGTCCACTTTTTGGGTGGACCTGCAACGGGAGGGCCGTTGCGTGATACTAACGAGCAGCGCGCGATGGGGTTCCCGGCGACGCCGTGGAATCCGGTAGGACCACGTGATCGCATCAGTCGTTCACGAAGCTTTATGGAAGTCCTGGCCGCACTTCCGAAGATCACTCGACCGCCATGTATTCGGTCATTTCATTCCTGCTATCGTTGACAATCCCGCCGCCTACCGGGCCGGCCAGATACTTGCGCGCGGTCTGGACTTGGTACTCACGTGCCTCCTCTTGCTATACCAATCCGGACAGTGGAGGGACTAATTCAAAGATCGCATGGACAAGGCAGTAATCCTCGATCACGAATTTTCCGGTTTTGCTGGTGGGTTGGACCATGGTGTTCTCGAGGCGGACGCCCCCACATACTGCCAGGCTGTTCGAACCGCGCAGCCGGACGCAGTAATTGGCGTCATCGGGCTTAGTGCCCACAAGATAACTATCTCGGGACGGCCGAAGTAAGAACGCCATCGAGCAGATCTCGGGCGCTTGGTTGGTCTCCACGCAAAAGCGAGTCGGTTTTCTCAAAAAGAAGTGAGCCACGTCGGATATAGTTTTCCAATTCGGCTTTGGTCATGGAATTGGCCTTTTCTCCTCTCTTCTGAACTGCTGCAGCGAGAGCTGGCCTTCAAGCGGAAGCTGTGGTTTCCGTTTCTCGGATGTGGCAACAATTGGATCAAGCAGTCCAGCAAAGCGGTGGTCATCTTGGCGTCGCCGAAGACGGTAGCCAACTCGCTGACGCTGAGGTTGGTGGAGAGCGCGACGTTGGTGCGCTCGTAAAGCTTGTTCTGCAAGTGCATGAGCAGCGCTTCGCCCGAGGTGCTGAACAGAAGGTATCCGAGTTCATCAAGGATCAGCAGATCGAGACGGACTAGCGCCTCGGCGATCCTGCCTTGCCCTTTGCTTTTTTCGGCTCGAGCGCTAGCCCAATTCCTCGAGAAGAAGCGGACCTTTCGGCGGTGATGCTCGATAGTCTGGACGCCGATAGCGGTCGCAGCATGTGTTTTGTCTGTGCCCGTCCCGCCCACTAGGACAATGTTCTGCGCAAGGAACATGCGGTGGCATCAAAGGGTCGCGTGAAGGATCGCGCTCGCGTCGCTGTCACGCTCGCGGACTGCGCAGAGTTGGCGGCATGCGCCGGATTCCTGGTGAACTTAACCAAACTGAAAATGTAGATGAATCCCGCGATTAACGATCGGACGCCGTGTGCTCTTTGCGAAATTCCTCGATCTGCTCGGGTTCCTGGTCATCAAGGTGTGTAATTTGTTTCTCCGCCTGCCCATGGGCGTGCAGTAGTTCGTCAAGCTTAGCATGGATTGCCTGCGTGTCCCGATGTTCAGCTCGCTGGATGAAGAGCGTCATCAGCCATGTCGCAAGGGTGGCGGCGCCATGCCATTCCAAAGTCCCCGGGCTAAAAAAGATCCAAGAGAGTCCGTAGAAGACGACAATCCCGAATGAATAGGGGCTCGCAGTCCAAGATCCGAGGTCTGTCAGCCAAGCCCGCCATCGCATTGAGAATACTCCGTTTGCATCCGAACTCTTCAGGTGCGGACGGGTTCCCGCATCGCCGGGGAAATGGCTGCTTCTGCGGTGCCGCGGCATCGGTCGCGACGTGGTTCGGGCATTTCTAGAGGATGTCATCTGGGAACTCGACGGCGATATCTAAGTTGAGCGAGAACCCGCTGAGCGCAGCGGCAGGGTGCACGGGAGGTGAACCCTGTCGTTCTGTCGAATGCCCGCATTCTTGGCGCCAGGCGCTCTGATCTACTGCTTCACGGCTACTTCCCTGCCGCGACGACCTGGATCTTGTCGTCGCTAGGGACATACGTCGGCTTTGCCGTCGTTGGCGCAATAATCGGCGAATATCTTGGAGCTTCTGCTTGCCTCGGCTATTTGATTGCGCGCTCGGAAGGCAACCTTGATGCTGTCGGTGTCTTCGCAGGCACCATCACCCTGGCGATTTTCGTTCTTATCATCGACCTTATTCTCGATGTCGCAGAGAAGAAGTTGATCAAGTGGCGGCCGAACGCGGGCAAGGAGCGGCCGGCATAGGGTTCCTGCCAGAAACCACATCATGAGGATCGACCGGTCGGCCGACCTTTTCGTCGGCGATTGTCATGTGAACAGCAAATGGGAGGGCAATATGGCGATGGATCTTCCACTCTCAGGTCGCTCCGAAGGCGGCAAATAGGAAGGCAACTATCCTTCCCGAGGCCTTGGATTGCCGAAAGCACAAAATATGGTCCACGCCTGGCCAAACGAAAAGAAAGGAGGGTCTTGATTGTCGCTATCTTCGGCGGATCCAGCGACCCAGCGTTCAAAGCTCGCTATTTGATGAGCTGAAATTTTGGACAACTCGTCTTATGCCTGCAGGACGGTCACGGTGCCGGTGAGGAGAGCGAGAAGGGGCGTTCTGATATTCATGATGTAGAGGCCCAGCCTGAGCCTTCAGAATCTATGCGGCGAAGTGTCGGCCGCCATGAAGGCGATCAGCCCCGAAACTCATGTCACGGCGCTTGAGATCCCAGCCCTTGGGTCTTGATCCTCGCCCGGCTTTTTCCTGTTGTCGGTCGCGTCATCTAAATGCGTGATAGACGCGGGGCTCGGCGCTGCTCACACCGATCCTCCAGCATGGTTGCTTTTCGGCTGGCCCGTTGCGTCTCGCTCGATCTTTGCCTTTGATGACTTGTCACTTTTTTCCATGTCCGGGCTCCTCCTGAGCCTTCGCCGTCTCTGCTTTGCAAGTTTTCTCTTTCATGGCCCGGTGCAATCCCTTTGCCGCGCCTCGGGCCAGATCGTCGCGGTTTCGATCGGCTTCAGGGCTCTCGACAGAGCGAGCACCGTCTGTTTCGGACGGGGCGGTTTCGGATGGCTTTTCGCCTTTCGTCATCATCGACTCCTTTGCCTAATCCAATCGACCCCATTTGGGGTTCCATTCAACACCTTCCACAAGCTCGACGAAGATCGGCTCGTTGCTGTCGGCTTTATGAGAGGCCGCCAGTTTGAAGGCTGCGTTGGGCTCCATTTCCTCGCCGGGAAAAATCGTATCGTCGGCGCCCGTGTCGGCCATCTTGCGCACGTACCCTCTGATCCGATCGCCGGAGGTATAAAACTTGATCACCAATGATCCGGCCGGCGCTATGCCGGGCAGATATCGTCGGTAATCGGCGCGTTGCGCTATTGCCCCGATGTTATCGGCCCGATGCCAGTGTTCCATGTCCTGGCCTTCGGGACGACCCTCGTCTTCCCAGATCTGGTATGCGCGTAGCTTTCTCGCCTCCTCATCGATCAGAGGTTTTGGTTGTTGCTCGACAACCTTCAGGACGATCTTGCCCCGGATATGTTGTTCTTTTAGAGCGGACTGGGCTTCGGCCGCTTGGCGAAGCTCAAATGTGCTGGCAACGACGACCTTGACCTTGCCTTGATCGATCAGCTGCGCGATTTCTCGTAACTGATCGCCATTCGGCTGTGCGGTGTAGCGCGCAGCACGAATGTTCAGCTTTTTTGCTCGCGACTTGTCCGGCTCCTGGAGCGTGGAAATCAGCGCGCCTTTCGGTTTGATGATGGATAAACTTCTCTCCTGCGTCTCGCCGCCAATCAGGTCGAATACGAGGTCGAGAGGTTCGACAACCTCTTCGAACTTCTCTGCCTTGTAATCAATGACTTGGTTGGCGCCGAGGTCTGTTGCGAAGTCTAGATCAGACGATGATACGGTAGTGGCGACCCAGGCGCCCTTGGCCTTCGCAAACTGAATAGCGAGATGGCCAACCCCGCCAGCGCCACCGTGAATGAGGACACGCTGGCCAGACTGAAGGCGACCATGATCAAACAGCCCCTGCCACGCGGTAATACCGGCCAATGGCACGCCAGCCGCAACAATTGCATCAAGTGCCCGGGGCTGCGCAGCAACTTCAACTGCGTTCGCCACGGCGAATTCCTCGTAACCGCCATGTTCCGGCGATAGGAAGGCGAAGACCTTGTCGCCGATCGATACACCGGAAACGCCAGATCCGACGGCTGCGATCTCACCACTGACGTCTCTTCCGAGCACGTAGGGAAGATCCTTCTCGGTGACTACGGGATATTTGCCCTCGCGCATCTTCGCATCGACAGGATTGACGCTTGCGGCGAAGACCTTGATGACGACTTCGTTCGCGGCAGGCGTGGGCTGGTCGATTTCCTCAATCGCCAAGACTTCAGGACCACCGAAGCGATGAATACGGACAGCTTGCATGATCGTCTTCCTTCCAACGTGGTGGCCGCGGCATCGCGAACTGCGATGATGGGAAGCCACTAATCATTGTCTCGGCTTCTTGCCAAAATCCTTGCGCAGCTCATCCTTTGCCCTGTCGAGCGTTACCAGCTTCGACTTCGATAACTGCCTGCCCGCTCTGTTGATGGAGAAACTCAGCATCGACATCGCAGCCTGGAACGGGCTTGCCTTGCGGCGGTTGCTCTGTTCGGCAGACACCTTGAGCGAGTCCGCGATCTTCTTGGCGCTGCGATGTTTGAAGACGCCTTCTTTTAGATCCATCGCATCGCTTCTGTCGGTCACATCCTGTGACCATTTTCGTTTCGATTTCTTCTTCGGCATGAGGGTCTCCACGCGAGAAACCGCGCCGCTGTCGTGACGCCGATTTCTATCAATGATGAGCATGGTGCTCGTTTCGCCTGCGTGTAGCGGCCGCCTACATGGCCCCGGCTAGCGCTCTTCCTTGGTACGAGACGCCGATGCTACACCATCTTGTTGTCCGCCTCTCTTGGAGGACGCGTGGCTTTTGGCATGGCCGCGTCCAGAGCCGGACTTCCTAGGCCACCGTTAAAAAAGGAAAGCGGTGGCGAGCCGCTGTTTTCAGCTTCCTCTTCGGAACCGCCCCGGTCTTTGCAGCCTTCCTCCATATGCTCTGCCTTGGTGCTTCGGCTTGCCGAAATGTGCGGATTTGTCGCCGTGGGGCACGAAAACAACTCCCCTTCTGCTAGATGAACTAAACTTAGGCGTCCGGTCGAAGTTCCCTAGTAATGGCCGGTAGTAGGGGTCTTTTCCAACCTTGGGCGTCTGTCGCGTCTCCAGCGAGGGCCTGGCGACATTGGTATAGCTTGGAAACTTCGGCCACTCCTTGAGATTCGCGTTCGAGATGCGGTGTTGGATGGTCGCCGACGACGTCCAGATGCGCCGCCGGCAGTTCCGGCATCAGGCGCTGTGAGCCTGCGCCGGGTGACGGCCTTCCGCGAACTCCTCCACGATCTTCGCGCAGAAGGCGGGCAGGTCGTGCGGGTTACGGCTGGTCACCAGGCCCCTGTCGGTGACAACCTCCTTGTCGACCCAAGTTCCGCCGGCATTGCGGATGTCGGTCGAGACGGTTGGGTAGGAGGTGAGTGTACGACCCTTCACGACGTTTGCTTCGACGAGCACCCAAGGTCCATGGCAGATAACGCCCACCGGCTTCTGCTGCGCGAAGAAGTCGTGCACGAACGATACGATTTTGTCGTCGCCGCGCAACTTGTCCGCGCCGACACTTCCACCGGGAATGATGAGGCCGTCGAAATCGCTCGCAGAGACGTCGGAAACCGCCTTCTCGACCGTATAGTTGCTGCCCGGATCCAGGTCAGCGTTGACGGTGTCTGCCGAGCCGGCCCTTGATCCGACGACGACGACGGTGCCACCCGCATCTTCCACGGCCTTCTTAGGTTCGGCGAACTCGACATCCTCCGTGCCGCGCGGCGCGATGAGGATCGCGATCTTTCTTCCTTCGAGGGTCATGTCTCTCTCCTTGCTCTTTTTGCTCAGAAAATGTCCGATGCCACGTTACTTGTTCAGGTCGCTCGCCGTCTGCAGCAGGTGGTGCTCCAGCACCGGACGGGTGCACGCGGCCCATGCCTTCAGGTCGGCGTTGTCGCCGCCGTCGCCGTAACGCTTGAACAGATCGACCGCGTCCTTGTGGGCGTCTTCCCGATCCGAATGGTAGTCTTTGGTGAAGTCAGCGCCCGCGCGCTCTTCAGCTTGTCCTGCTGTGACGAGTTCATCGCCGTCGGGGGTTGAGCCCTGACCTTTTCGCCGGAAACCAGGCCCTTGAGCTCGCCTGTCGTCTTCTCTTGGTTGGCGATCATCTGCTGGCCGAACGCTTTGGTTGCGTTGTTGGACCATTCAAGAGCGAGCTTGCTGGACTGTATCTCGAACACGTCGCTGGTCGTGGCTTCTGCCACGAAGTTCTCGGTCGTCGGGGACATCCCGAGCACCGAATTTACGCCGGTCATCTCGGCCGCAGACTGCGCGAATACGGGGGATGTGATCAGCAGGGCAGGGCCTGCGAAGGCGATGGGCTTCTTCAAGGGGTGGCTCCGGTTTGCACGGGTTGCCCTGCGACAACCTCTGCTGCGCCGGATTGTTCCTGCCGATGAAAGTAACTATCGCGAAATTCATCCTGATGACACAGTCGGACAGCGGTTCGGCGCCGCCCAACGGCGGCCACGCCGAAGAGATCGTGAAGACGATCTATTTCCTGACGGACGTTGCCGGCCATAAGGAGGACGAGATCTCCCGGCATCCGTAGGCCTGACCCGCTTTCGCGGATCCGAAGGCACAAATTCGTCTCGAACTCCGGCACTGCCGAAGTCCAAAACGACCGCGAGAAGATCCATGATCTCTCGGCGACGCCCGCCAATGCCGACGACGTGCGTCTGCTGAACGCAGGGATGCGTGTTGTCATTTCGGCTACGGTGCGTAGAGGTGACGGCGCGGACGAGGCCGCGCCGTATTAAAAGCAGATGGCTACTGCGCGCGGTCAGCAGGGCTTTGCTCAAGTGAATGCATCAGGGCGCCGATCATCTGGTCTACACTGAAGCTTGCCACCCGTTGACTTGGCGGATAGTCGCGGAAGGACTGCAAGAACGGTGCGACGCGCCAGACGCCGTATTGAACGATATAGGCATTCTTGGCGAACCAATCGTAATACTGGTCCGAAACGATATCTGCCCGCTCGTAGGGGTCCATCCGCAGGTTAAAGAACTTCGGTGCTCGCAGACAGGTAAAGGGGTTTGCCCAGACCTGCATGCCACCCGGCACCCGCTGTTCGCAGAAAACGAGTTTCCAATCGTTATACCGATAGGCGACAAGATTTCCGTCATCGTCGAAATAGTAGAAATCCTGTCGTGCGGATTTCGCTTCCTGGCCCGTCAGGTATGGAAGCTGGTTATAGCCGTCGAGATGGACCTTGAACTGGTTGCCCCCGATCGTCGTGCCGTTAAGCAGCTTGTCTTTCACATCGATATCACCGGCTGCCGCAACGAGTGTGGGAAACCAGTCAAGGCCCGACACCATCTGGTTTGAGATTTCGCCCGCTTTGATATGGCCAGGCCAGCGGATCAGAGCCGGCACGCGGAATGCACCTTCCCAATTGGTGTCCTTCTCACTGCGGAACGGTGTGGTTGCCGCGTCGGGCCATGACCATTGGTTTGGCCCGTTATCCGTGGTGTAAACCACGATGGTGTTGTCAGCGATGTTGAGATCGTCGATCGCTTTCAGCAGTTTGCCCACGTCGCCATCATGTTCGATCATGCCGTCAGCATAGTCGTTACCCGGCATGCCGCTTTGTCCGCGCATGGATTCACGCACATGAGTGAACGCATGCATGCGCGTGGTGTTCATCCAGGTGAAGAATGGCTTGCCGGCTTTGGCTTGCCGTTGCATGAAGTCAACGGCTGCCGCAGTCGTTTCGTCGTCAATGGTTTCCATGCGCGTGCTGTTCAGCGCACCGGTATCCTCGACCTTTCCATCGGCCGAGGCTTTCAATACGCCGCGCGGCAAGTTGGTACGCACAAATTCCTTATCGTCCTTCGGGTAGTAAGGCCGCTCTGGTTCTTCTTCGGCATTGAGATGATAAAGGTTGCCGTAGAATTCGTCGAAGCCATGTTTCGTTGGCAGATACTCGTCGCGATCGCCGAGGTGGTTTTTGCCGAATTGACCTGTAGCGTAGCCTAGTGGCTTCAGCGCCTGAGCGATGGTGATGTCGCGTGCCTGCAGGCCGACCGAAGCACCGGGGATGCCCACTTTGCAAAGGCCGGTGCGTAGGCAGACTTGGCCGGTGATGAACGTTGAGCGCCCAGCCGTGCAGCTGTTCTCGGCATAGTAGTCCGTAAACATCATGCCTTCTTTCGCCAGGCGGTCAATATTGGGCGTTTTGTAGCCGAGCATGCCAAAAGAATAAGCGCTGATATTGGTCTGACCGATATCGTCGCCAAAAATCACCAGTATGTTCGGCTTGGACGTGTCCTGTGCCGGTTCGGTTTGACTGGCCCCTCCCGCAGCCGGTTGCTGCGCCTGGAGGGACAGGGGTATGAGGCACATGGCAGCGACAACAGTTGCGGAAAGCAATTTGCGGTGAAGGCAAAGCGTCATGAGATGTGTCTCCCGGTTGGGGTCGACCGGCAGCCAGGGTGCGCTGGCCGGCCATATGGGAGTAGGAGATTTGTCCCCCAATAACACTGCGCGGAAGTACGTTACAGTAAATCGCCGCGTAACGTGGCGTAAATGCCGTGATCTACTGCGAATGGTTTGGATTGTGAGTCTTCGCTCAACGTTGCCCCGATACCCGTGGTCTAGCTCCCAGGATTAGCTGAGATACAGGCTTGGCGACGCTTTCGGGTGCTGGGCTTCTCCGCGAGATGAGTGGGTGCCCTGTCAGCCCGATTGTTCCCTAAAATTGAAATTGAACACCCCAATTCATCTTGCCATGGCCTTGTAGAGCGATATCTCAACGCTTGCCGTGGCTTATAAGCGACCCTTGATTGCCGCACTCGGGCCGTTAAATGGCTGTGTTCGAAGTTCAGCTGCTCGAATGTAGGCCCAGTCTACGATCAGCTGGAATTGAATGCGTGTTATAATGTTACAGGAAGCTATGATGCTTTTTGCGAAAAGAGCTACGGCATGAATCAGGAAGCAGGTCCGAGCCCCGAGCAGCGTTACCGTCTTCTCGTAGAGGCCATCACTGACTACGCGATCTACATGCTTGACCCGGCCGGAAACATCACGAGCTGGAATCCGGGCGCCGAGCGTCTGAAGGGATACTCAGAATCAGAAATCGTCGGCAAGCATGTCTCGGCCTTCTACACGGCAGAAGATCGGGGTGCGGGTCTTCCGGAAGAGGGGCTTCGCATCGCTGCACAAGAAGGTCGCTTCGAGCGGGAGGGGTGGCGACTGCGAAAAGATGGTTCGCGATTTTGGGCGAACGTCATTATCGATCCTATCAGGAACGCAGAAAACGAACTTATAGGCTTCGCAAAAATCACGCGCGACATCAGTGAAAAGCGCGCTGCTCAGGAGGCCATGTTTCAGGCGCAGAAAATGGAGGCCGTCGGGCAACTGACAGGAGGACTCGCCCACGACTTCAACAACCTTCTCACGGCAATTCTGGGCAGTTTGCAGATCGCAAAGAAACGTGCGGTCAGACCGGATGTCGCAGATCTCATCGAAAACGCTATCCAGGGCGCTCAGCGCGGCGCAACCCTCACACAAAGGCTTCTCGCCTTTGCGAGGCGACAGGAGCTTCAAATCAGCCCTGTTCGAGTCGCTGATCTTGTCACAGGGATGACCGACCTCATGCGCAGGACGATTGGCCCCGAGATCATCATCAACACCTCGTTTCCTCTCGATCTTCCGCTCGCCTTGACGGATGGGAACCAGCTGGAGAGCGCGCTTCTCAATCTTGTGGTAAATGCGCGCGACGCCATGCCCGGTGGTGGCGAGATCATGATTGCCGCAGAGCGCAGGACAGCAAAAGTCGACGAGCCCCATTCGCTTGCACCGGGTGATTACCTCTGCCTATCGGTCACTGACAAAGGCGAGGGCATGGACGAAGAAACGCTAGCCAACGCCACAACTCCGTTTTTCACCACCAAAGGGGTTGGTAAAGGGACTGGCCTTGGGCTGGCAATGGTGCATGGCCTTATGGCTCAGTGCGGCGGCCAGCTTTTACTGGATTCCTCGCCAGGCGTGGGTACAAGAGCAGAGCTTTGGCTTCCAATCGCTGCGGAGACCTCGACTTTGACGGTGGCGACTTCGACGCCCGAGGCGACCATTGACCCCGCACCTACATCGATGAGTGTGTTGGTAGTCGACGACGACTCCCTGGTTCTGATGAACACCGTCCTGCTGCTCGAAGATTTGGGAATGGAGACGATCCAAGCGTCGTCGGGAGAAGAAGCCCTTGCTATAATGGAGGCGGGTCCGCTTCCAGCGGTGGTGGTAACAGACCACGCCATGCCGCGGATGACTGGAGCCCAGCTTTGTCAACGTATCAGAGAGCGGTTTCCGGCCCTCCCTCTGATTTTGGCCACGGGGTATGCCGAACTTCCCAATGGCACCGCGCTCCTGGGCGATGTCGTTCGATTGACGAAGCCCTTCACCCAGGACCAGTTGGCGCGGGCACTTTCCGAAGCATGTCGGGCCGGGCAGTGTTTCTGAGCGATCATGTGTCGGGGGCAACTGGTCCGGTTGAATTTTTTCAACGCCGAAAAATGTTTCGGCATGGAGAGCGGCGGAAATCTACGCGAAGGCAAAAAGTCAGCTTTTAGATAGGACAGAATCGCAGGACAGGTAGGTAGGTCGCGTGCAGAGCGCGTTTCGGTGGAGTGAGCCTCCATGACCACTAGGGGGTCAAATAATGTAAATTCGCCTGGTCTTCTCGGAGTTTGACATGGCCGTAACCGCAGCGACGATGTGCAAGGCCATTCGCCTCACTCGTAAAACCTTCGCAGGCAGGAGGCGAATTACAATCATATATTAGAGATGGAGAGACGTTACGGGGGCCGGATCCCGACCACAAACCGGCGGAACGCGATACCTAGCCGCCGCATTGAGTTATGCCTGCGAATAGCGAACGAACTCTGAAGGCCTGGCTCCGTGGCATCAGGGCAAATCGTTAAGGATAACGGCGAGATGATCGATCCAAATGTTAGTGTGCATCAGCGTTACGGCCAGCATAGGGATTTCGCCGCTTGTACCGGATATAGCTGATGGCTACGAGCTCCTGCGACGCGCCGACGTGGCGCTCTATGAGGCGAAGGAAAGCGGTCGAGGACGTATAGTCGACTACCTCGGGGAACTTGACGCCCAACGCAATCGACGAACCGAAATGGATGACAAGCTGCGCCGGGTGATCGAAAATCGAGAGGTCCGCCCAGCGTTCCAACCGTTGGTAGAACGCTAAGACTGGGGCGTTGCGCGGCGTTGAAGCTCTCGCGCGCTGGGTAGCTGAAACGGGACCTGTCAGCCCCGAAGTGTTCATCACCGTTGCTGAACGAGCAGGTCTTATCGATGAACTCGGTCGGCAAATCCTGGAGATATCTGTGGAGGCATCACGCTGGAGTGACATCGGTCTGTCAGTTAATGTCTCGCCCAATCAGGACTTCGCTGGTGACGGCGTTGCAGGACAAGAAGGGTGCTGGGGTACTCAGCGCAACCCACGCTCTCGATATTCCAGTGACAGCTGAGGGCGTTGAAACTCAGGAACAGGCAGATACCTTGACTGATTGCGGGTGCGATCAGCTTCAAGGCTACTTCGTAGGAGAGCCAATGGGCGCAACGCAAATCGAAGACGCTTTCCTAAAAGCTGCCGCTTCGCTAACGGTCGAGAGTTCATATCCAACCAAGAGCAAAACGTATTCATATCGTTTGGAACGGCAGGAGCGGCGCTCACGATAGCTACGAGCGCCGCCGTCCCCCAGTCGACCGGACGCTCAACGACAATCAAATTGCGTTCCTTCCAAAGAGCAGCGACGCCCACCGCACCGTTCAGCATAGCGAACTCCCGTTGGGCTGCATCCCTGGGGGGCGATGCCTTGTCATGCAGGGCATCGCCCTTGCGGGTCAGTTGTATCATCCGATAGCGACCATCGGTTGGAGAAGGCTTCGTCGTGGCGAAGCCAAGGCGCTCCAATGTGCCGACCATCTTCTCCATCGCCGTGCGTTCGTGCCTTTCGCCTCCCCAAACGCGGCGAGAATGAGGAACTGCGTAATCCGCAGGGCGACAGGTTGAAGATGGGCGTCATAAAGCGGGTGATCTGCCGGGTAGCCTTGCGCATGGCATTACAGTTGCACTGGTCGATCCCCAAGGGTAGGTTTGTCGACCGCAATGTCTTTCCTTTCAAATTCAAGCGATGGCGGCTTCACGCAGGTTCCGGAAGTCGCGAAAGCGTTCGCCAGCCTTAGCGTTTCAGAATAATCCCGGCGGATGCGCGAGATAGCCGGGTATCGTTTTGAAAGGGTGCTCTTTCGCCGAAGCGTGCCCTTGTCCGCCATGATCTCGCTTTTGCCTTCAGCGAGCTCGTCAAAGGTTTGGATCGCAACGTCGCAGGGACGGATCTTCTGCACCTCGATACTGTAGCTCTAGGCGGCCACCCTAGATGCGACATAAGGCGTAAGGTAGGGTCGCGGAAATCATACGATGTCCGAGAGGACGTTGATGATCGCTGCCTTGAACCGCTTTGATCATGCACGCTCGAACACCCGTGTCACCGGAGCCAGACCGCCGTAATTAGTATCGAACATCGCCTTTAACCGGCTTTCGAAGTCCGCCGTCAGAAAATCGTCGACCAGGGCTGCGATCTCCCGTTGTTGATCAGGATATTAGTGTCCGCTGCGATTTCGGCGGCGGCGCTCGGCGCAGGATCGTTGCCGTCGATGTGCACAATGACGACACGCGGGTTCGTCAAACCCGCTCATGTTACGCGGTCCGGCATATACCCTCGTTGCGCCGCAGCGCACCGCCTCGCCGGCGAAAGCGAGGCGCAGGCCCCGGTGGGACCGGGCGTCGAGGAGCAGGCGAGTGCGCGTAGCGGCACCGAGATCCCGACGGCGCTACCGGTTCTTTCAAATTCCGCCCGAATATGCGAAGTACATCAGGCAACTGAGGCCATCGTCTCGAAACGAAAGGACGATCATGGCACTGATAGACTTCCCGGCCGAACCCAGGACACCGCTTGCCAGCTTGACGAAGGCGACGTCAGCCATCGCTCGTGCGCGCAGCATCGAAGAAATGGTGGCGACCATTCGTGCCAGCGCGCGGTCTCTTATTGGATGTGAAGGGATCGCAGTCATCCGTCGTGAGGGTGATCTCTGTCATTACGTCGAAGAGGATGCTGTCGGACCGCTCTGGAAGGGGCAGAAATTTCCGGCGAGCGGTTGCATTTCCGGGTGGGCAATGATCAACAGGCAGACAGTCGTCGTGCCCGATGCCGCCCAAGACGAGCGCATCCCTTATGAACTTTACGCTGGAACTTTTGTACGAGCCGGCGCCATAGCCCCAATTCGCAGGGACGATCCCGTCGGCGCGATCGGTGCCTATTGGTCGCGCCCGTACGAACCCACCCAGTGGGAAGTCGAAACGCTGGAGGCTCTTGCGGAAGCTGCGGCGACGGCCGTCGAAACTATCGGCTTTGTGGCGAAGCTGAAGCTGGAGAGAACAGCAACTCCTATCACTGCCGGAGCGGGCGGCTTCCAAGCGGATATCGACGCCATCGCCGGGATCGCGGCGGTCCCCACCATGCTGGACGTCGCGCTGCGGATGACCGGGATGGGCTTTGCGGCCATCGCTCGCGTGACCGAAACACGCTGGATTACCTGTAGCTCCCTCGACCATGTGGGGTTCGGTCTGAAGCCAGGAGATGAGCTTCCTATCGAAAGCACGCTCTGCAACGAGATCCGCGACCATCGACAGGCGATCGTTTTCGATGACGCGGCAAATGATGACCGGTACAGAGATCATCACACGCCTCGCATCTACGGGCTGCGCAGCTACATCTCGATGCCGATCATCCGGGCGGACGGCTACTTCTGGGGTACCCTCTGCGCCATCGACCCCAATCCGGCGAAAGTCGACGACCCTCAAGTCGTCGGCACATTCAAGCTGTTTGCGGAACTGATCGCTCATCACCTGGACGCCGGTGATCAGCTTCGCATCACACAAGCATCATTGGAGCGGGAGCGGGAGCTCTCGGAGCTTCGCGAGCAGTTCATCGCCGTCCTCGGCCACGACCTTCGCAACCCGCTTACCGCGGTTGACGCCGGAACGACCCGGCTCCTCAAAGACGGCTGGACCGATCGCAGCCCGCTCGTACTCAATTTGATGAAAGCAAGCATCTCCCGGATGACCGGTCTCGTGGATAATATCATGGATTTTGCGCGGGCGCGCCTCGGCGGAGGCATTGCTCTGGAGCTAAAGGAAGCCGATCTGGTCGAAACGCTGCAGGTCGTAGCCGATGAGATCCGTTCCGCCCATCCCGACCGCGACATCCGCCTCGCGCTGGACTTTCCGCAGCCCGCCGTCTTCGATCGCCTCAGGATCGCGCAGCTGTTCTCGAACCTCGTCTCGAATGCGGTCAGCCACGGCACCGATGAGCAACCGATAGAGATCACGGGGCGTCATGGCGCGGACGGGATCGAAATCAGCGTGCGCAACGGCGGTTGCCCCATTCCTCCTGACCAAATCGAGAAGCTGTTTTTGCCGTTCAAGCGTGGAGATGGCTCCCACGTGGGCGGGGGGCTCGGCCTCGGTCTCTACATCGCTTTGGAGATTGCCAAAGCGCATGGTGGGACAATCGACGTCTTGTCGGACCAAGGAGGCACCTGCTTCACCTTGAGGATGCCGACAAGCAGCTAGGCGGAAACTCCGAACGAGTATATCGGCAGCGCTCTGAAGGTAGATAAGCGAGTGTTGTCCACCGTGGGCGCCACGAGATCAGTCGAATTGCTGGCGCTATCCGCTCCACTCACCTAACTTTCCGACAAGTACCGACCGAGGCTGCGGAAGCCCTTCACGGCGTGGAGGGCCGTCTGAAATGGGTTGCGGGCGCACCGAAGACCCGGCCGACGTCGGCACGGAATCCGTGGTTCCTCGGGACGGAAAATTTCCGCGCTGTACCTTTTCTTCGACGGAGCTCCTGGTCCTACCAGCCCGCCGATTGAAAGATAGATCTTCGGCGCGCGGGTTGGGGCCGTACGAAACACATTCCTGTCTGCGGAGCGCCAGCGGTTACTGGCAATCCGTCGGGTTCGCATTTCCGGCGGCGACCTGAATGGACGGAGGGATCTGCGTAGGAAACTGACGATGTGATCGACGCAACAGCCTAGCACCACTACGGTCAGATGCCCACCGCCGCCGGATC
>UBTY01000011.1 GCA_900468535.1 Hyphomicrobiales bacterium
CAAGGGGGAGGGCTTAACCAGGGCGCGGCGCCGAGGCCTTATGGGTTGGGCGGGCTATTCTGGGTTTTCTCTCCCCTTGTGGGGGAGATGGCCGGCAGGCTAGAGGGGATTTCCCCGATCAGACCCAGCCGAGCAGTTCGCGGCGGACGACCTTTTCCAGCACTCGCATGCCGTCGTCGCTGTCGTTGAGGCAAGGGATGTGCGCGAATTTCTCGCCGCCGTTCTCGTGGAAGGAATGGGCGGCCTGCTCGGCGATCTCTTCCAGGGTTTCCAGACAGTCGGAGACGAAGCCGGGGTTCAGGACGGCGATCTTCTTGACGCCGTCCTGCGCCAGCTTCTCCACGGTCTTGTCGGTATAGGGCTGCAGCCACTCTTCCGGCCCGAAGCGGGACTGGAAGGTCACCATGAACCTGTCTTCGGACAGTCCCAGCCGCTCGCGCAGCAGGCGGCCGGTCTTCTGGCACTGGCAATAGTAGGGATCGCCCTTCTGGAAGTAGGACATCGGGATGCCGTGGAAGGAGGCGATGATCTTCTCCGGCTCCCAGTCCAGCGTTTGAAGATGCCTGGTGACCGAGTTCGCCAGCGCTTCGATGTAGGCGTCGTCGTCGTGATAGTCGGGAACGGTGCGCAGCGCCGGCTGCCAGCGCATCTTGAGGAGATGCTGGAAGGCCTTGTCATTGACCGTTGCTGTCGTTGCTGCGGCGTATTGCGGGTAGAGCGGGAAGAGCACAATCCTGTCGCAGCCGTCGTCCTTCAGCGCCTGGATCCGCGAGGCGATCGACGGGGTGCCGTAGCGCATCGCCCAGTCCACCTGGACGTTCGGCAGGTCCTTGAGGCGATCGGCCATCAACTCGGCCTGGCTGCGGGTGTAGGTGCGCAGGTAGCTTTCGTTCTTGTCCTTGTTCCAGATCAGCTCATAGGCCTTGCCGACCTTGCCGGGGCGGGTGTTGAGCACGATGCCGAAGAGGATCGGGTACCACTTCCAGGGCGACCATTCGATGACGCGCTTGTCGGTCAGGAATTCCTTCAGATAGCGGCGCATGGAGGTGTAGTCGGTACCGTCGGGCGTGCCGAGATTGACGAGCAGGACGCCCACCTTGCCGGATTTCACGGGCGGGTGACCCGCCGGGCGGTGCGCAGTATCAACAGTCGTCATTCAAACCCCGGTATCTTGTCTGTCCCGGCTCATACGCAGCCGAGTCTCGATGGTTCACCCTATAGGAACAAAAGCCGGCCCGGGAAACCCCGGACCGGCTTTCAGGGTCGAGACAAATCGTCTTACTTAGACGGAATCTGCAGCTCCTTGCCAACAGTCAGATGACGGGGCGCGGGCTTGCCGTTTGCGTCTGAAATCTTCTTCCAGAGCGCGCCTTCGCCGTAAAACTGCTTGGCGAGATCCCAGAGTGTGTCGCCAGCAGCGATGACGTGGTTCGTCGGCGTGTTGGGTGCCAGTGCAGCCGGGGCTGCGGCCGGCTCTGTCGCCGGGGCCGCAGGCGCAGTTGCTGCCGGTTCCGCCGGAGCCGGAGCCGCGGTGTTTGCTGCGACCTCGGTCACGCGACCATCGGTGTAGGGCTTGTAGGGCGAATGCGCGGCCAGATAGTCCGCCGTCACGTCGGCAAGATCAGGGCCGAAGTCGTAGGCATTCTTGCCGGCGGAAGCGAAGATCGAATAGCCGTCGCCACCGGCGCGCATGTAGTTGTTTGTGACCACGCCGTAGATTTTCGCATCGTCAAGCGGAACGAAGGCGTCGCCTTCCTTGGTCTCGACCGAAACGAGACGGCTGCCGGCCGGCTTGCTCTTGTCGTAGCTGTATTTGAGACCGGAAACCTGCGGGAAGCGACCGGCACCCTGTTCGATCTGGCTGAGGCCATTTTCGAGCGCCTTGCGGATATCGGCTCCTGCCAGCTGGAAGGTCGCGAGCGTGTTCTGGAACGGCAGGACGGTGATGACCTCACCCTGCGTGACGTCGCCGCCATCGATGGAGGCGCGCAGGCCGCCGCCGTTCTGGATGGCGATGGTCATCCCCTGGCTCTTGCCGCGATCCAGCATGGCGTCGGTCACCAAATTACCCATCGAGCATTCCGCGACACGGCATACGGTTCGGTCGCCCTGGATCGGCCCTTCGGACGAGCCGATCACCTTCTTGCGCAGCTCTTCGATCGGCTTTGCCAGTTCGGTGATGCGCGCGGTGAGCGCCGGATCGGGCGTGAAGGAGGCGTCAATCAGGATCGGATCGCCCTTGGCTTCCTTGACGACGCCATTGTCGTCGAAGGTGACGACGAGGTCGCCGAGATACTTGCTGTAGGACGCGGCCTGGACCACCGGAACCTTGTAGCCGCCAGGGTTGTCGACCATCGTCGGATAGGGGCCTTCGGCTTTCGGGTCGGTATTCGACAGCAGGCTATGCGAATGGCCGCCAACAACGACGTCGACATCAGGAATCTTGGCGATCGCCGAGAGGTCGCGCGGATAGCCGACATGGGTGAGGGCGATGATCTTGTTGATGCCCTGCTTCTTCAGGTCTTCGACGGCAGCCGTGATCGTCTGGACGTCGTCGGCGATCATCACCTTGGGACCGGGCGAGGAGATTTCCTCGGTGTCGTTGGTGACGGCGCCGACGATACCGATCTTCTGTCCGCCGACATCGAGAACCAGCGACGGCTTGATGCGGTCGCCGAGCTTGGAACCGTCGCCAGCGAGAACGTTGGCGGAGATGACGGGGAACTGGACCTTGTCGAGGAAGGTTGCGAGGCCGTCTTCGCTGTCGTCAAACTCGTGGTTACCGACGGTCATGACGTCGAACTTCATGGCGTTCAGCACTTCGGCTTCCGCTGCGCCCTTGTAGGTCGTGTAGAACAGTGAGCCCTGGAAGTTGTCGCCGGCGTTGAGCAAGAGCACGTTCTGGTCTGACAGGGCGGCGCGGCGCTGGTCGATCGCGGTCTTCAGCCGGGCTGCGCCGCCGAAGCATTCCTTCTTGCCCTCTTCCTCGGCAGAGCAGGTGGAGTCGAACTTATTGATCGACTCGATGCGGGAGTGAAAGTCGTTAATATGAAGAATATTGAGCTGATAATCGGCAAAGGCAGCGCTGCTCGACAGCGCCAGCACGGACGCGGTCAACAGACCGAATTGAAATGACTTCGTCATCCTGTTCTCCTGATTTGCATGGGCAAAGTCTGGATCCCCCGCACTTTGCCTTCCCTACGCGGTCGATGTTTCCACTAAGCACTAGTGGCTGCAAGAGAAAAACCTGTGACAGGGCGGGCGCATTCCAAGGGCGGTAAACGAAAAACCTCTTGGCGAGCGGCTGTCTCCAACGAGACGTGGCGGTTTCTTTCCCGGGACGGCGAAATCCGCTCAGGCTGCGAAAGCAGTCATCTTCTGAAATGGGCTTGTCGAGAATTTAAGGACGGCCAGCGTGATCTCGCGGCAGCAACGTGACGTCAATCGGTCGCCCGACCCCGTTCTATAGATAACGGCAGTCGCGTCCTTGGGCCTTGTGACAGACCAGAACCTTTAAGTCCAATCCAAATCGAGCTTTACAGCTCTACATGTGGCGGGTGAGCGTGAACTGGGAGCCGGCGTCGGAGGTGCAATTGAGCTGGCTCTGGGTTACCAGCGCGCAGTTGACCTTGGACTGGGTCTTGCGAACCAGCGACGTCATGTTGATTTCGACCAGCGATGGCGAGGTGTTGATGTAGGTGCCGGAAGCGAGCAACTGGTTGCTGTCGGTCGTGCGGGTCGTGAAGGTGCCGCCCTGGAATGTCGAGATGATACCGTTCGGATCTGCCCATGAGCCCTCAACGCCAGCCGGGGCCGGATTTGCTGCGACCGGCATGGGACGCGGTGATGGCGAAACGCAGGCAGACAGGGCCGCCGAGGCACTCGCGATCACGAGGAGGGTTCTGAGTTTCATAAGCTTCTCCCGGGAGATTCAGACCGAAAAGATACGTTTGGTTAAGAAACACATGGCGCGGGCTTCCCGGGAAGGCAAGGCTTCAGCGGCGCCCGAGGGAATTTATACAGCAGGCGTTACAAAAATGCCCGCCTTGCGGCGGGCATCTTCGAATGCGGTTCGTTCAGCGATCAGCGAACGAGGATGTTCTTGAACTGCCACGGATCCTTGGTGTCCAGATCTTCCGGGAACAGGCCCGGGCGACCGTCCAGCGGGGTCCAGTCGGTGTAATGGCCTTCGACCGGGCCGAGGTAGGGCAGCTGCACTTCGAGGCAGCGCTTGTAGTCGATCTCGTCGGCTTCGACGATGCCGGCCTTCGGGTTTTCGAGCGCGTAGACCATGCCGGCGAGAACCGCCGAGGTCACCTGCAGGCCGGTCGCGTTCTGGTAAGGCGCGATGCGGCGGGTCTCTTCGAGCGACAGGCGCGAGCCGAACCAGTAGGCGTTCTTCTCGTGGCCGTAGAGCAGCACGCCGAGTTCGTCGACGCCGTCGACCAGCTCGTGCTCGTCGAGAACGTGATGGACCGGCTGCGAATTGCCGCCGTTGCCGAACATTTCATGCAGCGACAGAACGGCGTCGTTGGCGGGATGATAGGCATAGTGGCAGGTCGGGCGGAAGGTGACTTCGCCGTCCTTGTCGCGCACCGTGAAGTAGTCGGCGATCGAGATCGACTCGTTGTGGGTGACGAGGAAGCCGTACTGCGGGCCAGGGGTCGGGCACCAGGTGCGGACGCGGGTGTTGGCGCCCGGCTGCTCGAGGTAGATGGCGGCCTTGCAGCCCTTCTTATGCTTCTTGGCGTTCTTCGGCATCCAGTTTTCGTGGGTGCCCCAGCCGAGTTCGGCCGGCTGCAGACCTTCTGAAATGAAGCCTTCGACAGACCAGGTGTTCCAGAAGACGTTGAGCGGCTTCGGGTTCTTGGTTAGCTGCGTGTCGCGCTCGGCGATGTGGACGCCCTTGACGCCGAGCTTCTTCATCAGCTTGGCCCAGCCTTCGCGGTCGTGCTGATCCGGCTCTTCGAACTTCAGGCCGGTGTCGTTGGCGAGGTTGACCAGCGCCTGCTTGACGAACCAGGAGACCATGCCCGGGTTTGCGCCGCAGGTGGAAACGGCCGTCGTGCCGCCCGGGTTCTTCTTCTTCTCATGACGAACGGTTTCGCGCAGCGCATAGTTGGTGCGCTCGGAGTTCTTCATGTTCTTGTCGAAGTAGAAGCCGAGCCAGGGCTCGACAACGGTGTCGATGTAGAGAACGTCGAGCTTGCGGCAGAGCTTCATCAGGTCGAGCGAACCGGTGTCGACCGAGAGGTTGACGCAGAAGCCCTGGCCTTCGCCTTCGGTGAGGAGCGGCTTCAGCAGGTCCTTGTAGTTGTCCTTGGTCACATATTCCTTGATGTGACGGACGCCGTGCTTCTTGAGGATCTCCATGTCGGAGGGCTCTTCGCGCGGATCGATGACAACCAGCCGGCTCTTGTCGAACTTGAAGTGGCGCTCGATCAGCGGCAGCGTGCCGCGGCCGATGGAGCCAAAGCCGATCATCACGATCGGGCCGGTAATTTCGGCATATACCGGGTGGGTCTGTTCCGTCATTCTTTTCTCCTGTGGAAGGTGACGAAGGCGGTGGGCCTTAAGAATTCATTTGAAATTGCGCAAATAGTGCGAGGTGACCGGCTCTAACCATAAAACCGCGTCACAATAAAGAGCGTTCGGGCTGAGAACGCAAATATCAGGCGGGAGAGAGGCTGCCTGCAAGCGCTCGGAGCTTGGCGGCGAGCTCGGCTTTTTGGAGCGTCAGACCCTTATAGGCGGCCTGTTGCTCATCCAATCCGTCCAGTTGCGAGGCGAAACTTGCGGCCAGCGCGGCAGCGTTCGGATGGCTTGTTATCGCCGCCAGCGGATCGACGTAGACCCGGATCGTGAAAAGGATGTCGCCTGATATCGGCAGCCTGCGGAGTGTCTGGCGCTCGACACGTGCAAAGCGCTCGTTGAGCGTGAACGGCTCGGCAGATGGCGGGCGCCGATGCTTGGAGAGCGGCAGGAAGAGATCGCCGGTGACATTCACGGACCAGTTCAGCCGCTCGACCGGCTGCGAGACCTGCAGGTTGTCGAATATCCGTGTGATCAGCGTTGCGTTGCGTGTCCCCTCGCCGAAACCGGGAACGTCGGCATGAATTGCCTGCATCGGCAGCCCGAACTTTTCGCGCAGCGACCAGGAGGAGGGGAAGGCCACGAAACCGGCTACGAGGTGCCAGCCGTCAGCCTTGCGTCGCATGATCACGAGATCGTCCTGGACCATGAGGCCGGCGCGGAACAATGGAGGTTCGTTCTGGGCGGTCGCCGTATCGCGCATAGGGGACGCCAGGCCAGGGTGGCACTCCGCCAGATGTGCCGACAGGAGATCGAGCACCTCTTGCTGCGCCCGCGCGGTGTCTTCCTCGGCGACGAAGATCTCGTCGCGATGGGTTTCGGCCAGTCGCCGCTTCTCGCCGACGTAGCGGCCCCAATCGCCGTCCGGCTCGATCCAGCGGGCGAGATCCAGCGGCATCAAGCCGATCGTGAAGGGACGGGCCGAGCCGTCGTAGGGCGTATAGGCGGGAAGTGTCATCGGCGCAGTCTAAGCTGCCAATGTCCCCTGATGGAAGACCATTCGCCAGTGACCGTCGGGTTCCTGGCGCCATACCGAGCTCCGCAGGGAGTGAATGGAAGGCTGGGTGGGGATGTCGCGCACGGCCCTGTAGGTGACCAGCGCCAGACCGGGCGCAAGCAATTGGGTGTCGAAGTCGGTCAACCGGCGCTTGATGCCGTCCGTCGGTTCCTGGAGGAGAGCTGCGATAATCGTGTCGCAGGTGTAGAGCCTACCGGAAGCGCCGATCTCGCGAAACTCGGGCGACAGAAGCGCTTCGAGCGCCGGGCGCGAGTTGCGCACCTGCTGCTCGAACAGCCGCTCTTCGAGCGCCCGGAGATGTTCGCCAAGATCGTTCACGCGCTTCTCGTCCCTGCGTTCAGCCTTTCAGGAGTTCCAGACCTGCGGCAGTAGTGGTGACTGCGACTTCGGTAATGTCATACTCGGCGACACCATGAACGGTGAACGGATCTTCGACAACGTAGGCTTCGATCTCCGCACGCTCGCCGACGGCGAGAATGACACCGCCGGTGCGTGGCACCTTGCGGCCGGACGCAAGAAACGATCCCCGTGCATAGCCTTCCTTCACCCATGCCATGTGCGGTTCCATGTGCCGATCGGCTTCTTCGTTCGACTTCACATAGGTCAGGGCGAGGATGAACATCGCGGGGGGTCCTTTCGGTTGTTGCGTTCTGGCGCATGTGAATATTCATTCGCCTCAAAACCATCCATCTTCTTTTTATAATTCTGCGTCAAACTGCGAACCGTTGATGTCAGCACGCCCGGAACAATCGGATGAACCAGATATCGGAGCGGCTTGCCGAATTGCAGGAAGACAGTGCGGTACTGATCGCTCTCTATGATCAGGAAGATCGTCTTCGCTACGCCAATGCGGCCTTTCGTTCGACTTTCGTCATCGAGCCTGATGAAGCACCACTGTGGTCGGAGCTCATGCGGCGCAATACGCACGCCGGCAGAGGCACGATCATCCGTACCGCCGATTTCGAAGTGTGGCTCGTTTCCGCACAGTCGCGTCGCGGCAAGCTGCCGTTCAGGGCGTTCGAAACCGATGTCGTCGACGGGCGCTGGTTCTGGATGACGGAAACGGTTCAGAAGGACGGCTGGATGCTCTGCATCGCCAGCGATATCACGCATTTCAAACAGAGTGGGCGGGACGTCAGGCAGGATCGCGACTTTGCGCTGCGTGCCTCGCAGACCGACGAGCTGACGAGCATTTCCAACCGTCGCTTCATGATGGCAGCACTTGAGAGCCTGATCGCCGGCCAGGACTTGGCTCATCGCGGGGCCGGCTGTATCTGCATCATCGACCTCGATTTCTTCAAGCGCATCAACGATGTCTACGGCCATCAGTTTGGCGATGACGTGCTGATCGATTTTTCGCGTCGGGTGCAGCCTGTCATCCGCCGGCGTGACAGCTTCGGGCGGATCGGTGGTGAGGAGTTCATGCTGATCCTGCCGGATACGACGCTGGCGCAGGCGGAACTGATCGTCGAACGCATCATCGCCATGGTGCGTGGCGCCCGCCCGATTCCGAGCGTTCCGTCCTTTTCTTATACGTGCTCGGCGGGATTGGCGGAGCTGCGACCCGGCGAAACGTCTCGCGAGGTTTATGCCCGCGCCGACGAGGCTCTTTATACAGCCAAGCAGAGCGGCCGTGACCGGCTGAAGATCGTGGCCTAGACGAGCCGGGCCGGGATCAGGCCGCGCAACGAATTGCCCATGTAGAGCTTTCCGACTTTCAGATCAGCCACCGAGATGCGCCCGACACGCGCCTTGCGCTGGCAGATCAGCTCGGTGCGCAAGACGCCGGCGAGGAGGCCGCAGGAGATTGGCGGTGTGCGCAGCATGTCCGAACCGTCGTCGAGGAAGACCGAGGTGATCGTGCCTTCGCAGACCTCTCCACGGTCGTTCAGAAGCAGAACTTCGTCGGCCTCGGATGCCGGATATTCGGCGCGCGCGGCCTCGTAAACGCCACGCCGCGTCGTCTTCATCCGCAGTAGTTTGTCGATGGAATCGAGACGGGTTTCGGCAATCCGGACCTTCCAGGTGGTGCCCTCCGGTATCGGTGCGAAAGGCGCCGTGGTGACGTCGATCCGTCCCAGCCGGTCAAACGTCAACCGCATTCGCTGGGCCGTCGTGGCGCTGGCAACGGCCTCTTCCAGCTTCACGGCAGCGCCTGTTGGCTCGGGAAAGCCGATACGGCGGGCGGAGCGGGAGAGGCGGGCAAGATGCAGACGCAGCCTGATGAAACCGGCTGCCGGCTCCCAGCGCAGCGTTTCGATCAGCGAGAAGTCGTTCATCACGCGATCTCCTGATCGCCGATGGCGAACCGCGCCTTGAGCAGGCACTCCTCGTATTCGGCCTCGGCAGTGGAATCGAAGACGATGCCGCCGCCGACGTTGAAGACCGCCTTGCCGTTTGGAAACAGGCTGATGGTGCGGATCGCGACGGAGAAGCGCATGGCGCCTGACGGAGCAATCATGCCGATCGCGCCGCAATAGGCGTCGCGCGGCGTGTCCTCGAGCGCATGCAGGATTTGCATGGCGCTGAGTTTTGGGGCGCCGGTGATCGATCCGCAGGGGAACAGCGCGGCGAAGATATCGCGGATGGTCAGATCCGGGAGGAGTTTCGCCTGAACGTGGCTGACCATCTGATGCACGGTCGGATAGGTCTCGATGTCGAAGAGTTTCGGCACGTCCAAGGTGCCGACCTCCGTGATGCGCGAAATGTCGTTGCGCAGCAGATCGACGATCATGCGATTTTCGGCCTGGGTTTTGATGTCCTCGCGCATGGCGGCGATGATCGCGGCATCCTCGGCGTCATCAGCCCCGCGTCTTGCCGTTCCCTTCATAGGGTGGGTTTCGATCCAGCCTTCCTCGTCGGTGCGGAAGAAGAGCTCGGGCGAGCGTGACAGCAGGATGGGGCCGCCGAGATCGACAAGCGCGCCGTATTTCACCGGCTGTCTCGAGATCAGCGACCAGAAGGCGGCGCGCGGATCGCCGTCCCAGCGGGCGGTGATCGGCATGGTGAGGTTCGCCTGGTAGCAATCGCCCTGGCGCAGGTGCCAATGCAGGCGCTCGAAGCGCTCTTTATATGTGGCGAAATCCCAACCGGCCGTGGGTTCGCTCAGGAACTCGCCGTTCTCGCTGCGCTGCTTCGGCTGGGCAAGCGGGTGGGTATCGGCTTCTGGTGCATCGAAGATGCCGAAGGCAAGCAGTGGGGTCTCCCTGCCTTCCGGCAGCAAGGTTTCCAGCTTTTCTTCGAAGAGATAGCCCGCCTCATAGGCCATGTAGCCCGCCAGCCATTTGCCGGCAGCCTTTGCCTCTTCCATTCGGGCAAGGCCGGCGATGAACTCGGCGCGCGTCCGGGCAATGATGATCTCCGACGGATCGGAAAAAAGCATCACTTGCCCGGTCGTGTCGTCCCGGAACAGAACGTAGCGTTCAGCCTTGGTCATGCCTGCCTTTGGATCGAGAGCTCATGCGCTCTTATCAAGCGCTTCCAATTCGTCGATCAGCCCTTCGATCATCGACAGACCCTTGCTCCAGAACGACGGATCGGTGGCGTCGAGGCCGAACGGCTTCAGAAGTTCGGAATGATGCTTGGTGCCGCCGGCCTTCAGAAGCTCGAAATACTTGTCCTGGAAGCCCTTGTCGGCCTTCTGGTAGACCGCATAGAGCGAGTTCACCAGGCAATCACCGAAGGCATAGGCGTAGACGTAGAAAGGCGAGTGGATGAAGTGCGGGATATAGGCCCAGTAGGTCTCGTAGCCTTCCGAGATCTTGATCGCCGGCCCGAGGCTTTCGGACTGCACGGAGAGCCAGAGTTCGCCGATATCGTCCGACGTCAGTTCGCCGGCCTTGCGGGCGGTATGAACCTTGCGTTCGAATTCGTAGAAGGCGATCTGGCGGACGACCGTGTTGATCATGTCCTCGACCTTCTGGGCAAGCATAGCCTTGCGTTCACGCTTGTCCTTGGTCTTGTCGAGGAGGGCACGGAAGGTCAGCATTTCGCCGAAGACGGAAGCCGTTTCGGCGAGCGTCAACGGTGTCTGGCACATGAGGGCACCCTGGCCGCCGGCCAGAACCTGATGGACGCCATGGCCAAGCTCGTGCGCGAGCGTCATCACGTCGCGCGGCTTGCCGAGATAGTTGACGAGCACATAGGGATGCGCTGACGGAACCGTCGGATGGGCGAAGGCACCCGGTGCCTTGCCTGGGCGGACGGGCGCATCGATCCACTGCTCGTCGAAGAAGCGCTTGGCGATCGCCGCCATCTCCGGTGCGAAGTTGCCGTAGGCGGACAAAACCGTGTCCTTCGCCTCGTTCCATGAAATGACGGCATTCGAAGTTTCCGGCAGCGGGGCGTTGCGGTCCCAGAAATTCATCTGGTCCATGCCGAGCCATTTCGCCTTCATCTTGTAATAGCGGTGAGAGAGGCGGGGATAGGCTTCCTTGACGGCGGCGGCCAGCGCATCGACGACGTCGCGCTCGACGCGGTTGGCAAGGTGCCTGCTGTCGGCAATGTCCTCGAAGCCGCGCCAGCGGTCGGAGATGTCCTTATCCTTGGCGAGCGTGTTGGTGATGAGCGTGAAGGTACGCAGGTTTTCCTTGAAGGTCTGGGCCAGCGCCATCGCGCCCTTGCGGCGAAGTTCTGGATCCTTCTCCTGCAGCATATTTAGCGTGACTTCGATCGACAGCTTCTCGCCGTCGACGTCAAAGCGCAGCTCCGCCATCGTCTCGTCGAAGAGGCGATTGAAGGCGGCGGCTGAGGTCATCGACTTTTCCAGGAACAGCTGTTCCAGCTTGTCTTCGAGCTGGTAGGGCTTGTCCTTGCGCAGGTCGACGAGCCAGGGGCGATAGTGGCCGGCATCCGGGTCGTTTGCCATGCAGGCATCAATGACAGCGTCGTCGATGCGATTGAGCTCGAGCGCGAAGAACAGGAGGTGGCTGGAAAATTCGGTGATCTTCGCCTGGGCGTCACCATAGAGCTTGCCGTTTACCGGGTTCGACGTGTCGGAGAAATAGGTGAGGCCGGCAAAGGAGCCGAGGCGTCCGATGATGTCGTCCAGCGCCTCATATTCCTTCAGCGCCTGGCCGATGCCCTCGGCACCTTTCTTGGTCGCGGCGTCGGCGAGCTTGCCCTTCCACTTCTCCTCGAAGGCAATTGCCTGCTTGCCGGCTTTTTCCATGTCGCCGGTGAAGGCCGTGGAGGTTGCGGAGGGGTAGAGGTCCTGCAGTTTCCAGGTCGGCAGCTCGCCGAGAGCGGCATCGGTCGCGGAGGCGGCAGAACTTGCCGAAAAATTAATGGTGGTGCCGGAGAGCTGGTTTTTCATCATCGGGGTTCTCTTCCTCTTTTGCGACAGGCTTGACTGTCTAAGCGCCCAAAGGCTTGGCATCAAGGGGTTTTCGGCTGCCCACAAGCTCCGTTTCGGGTCGGATTCGGCCCTGCCACAAACGTTAAAATGCAATTGTTTCTCAAAACTGGATGTTCAAGCCTTACTGCCATAGTGCGTCTCAGGTTTCGCATGAAGTGAGGCAGCAATGACCGGTTTTAATGAGCTCAAGGGCGCAGCGCAGATACTCGTGGTCGAGGATGATCCCGTCCAGCGTCGGCTGCTCAAGAACGCGATCGAGCGACACGGCCACGTCGTCCATCAGGCGGAAAATGGCCGTATCGGGCTGGAGATGGTGAAGCGAGGCAGCGGCCTCTACAATGTCATCGTTCTCGACCTGATGATGCCCGAGATGACGGGCCTCGAATTCCTCGAGGCGCTGCACGAATTCGGCACGCATGTGCCTGTCATTGTCCAGACAGGGCAGGGCGGTATCGAAACCGTCGTGCAGGCAATGCGCGCAGGCGCCTTCGATTTTGTCGTTAAGCCGGTCTCGCCCGAGCGCATCGCCAATTCGATCTCCAACGCCCTGAAGCTCGATCAGCGCGAAGTGAAGGCGCGGGCTGGCCGCCGTTCGCGGTCCGGAAGCGTCGGCTTCGACGATATCGTCTCCGCGAGCCCGGCGATGATCCGCGTGCTCGACCTGGCGCAGCGCGCCGCTCAATCGAACATTCCCGTTGTGCTCGAAGGCGAGTCCGGCGTCGGCAAGGAGCTCGTCGCCCGCGCCATCCAGTCCGGTAGCGATCGTTCCGGCAAGCCGTTCGTCACGGTCAACTGTGGCGCTATTCCGCACAACCTCGTGGAAAGCATTCTCTTCGGCCACGAGAAGGGTGCGTTCACCGGCGCGACGGAAAAGCATATCGGCAAGTTCATGGAAGCCGATGGCGGCACCATCTTCCTTGACGAGATCGGCGACCTGCCGCTTGAGGTTCAGGTGAAGCTGCTGCGCGCCGTGCAGCAGGGCGAAATCGAGACCGTCGGCGCACGAACCGCCTACAAGGTGAATGTCCGCCTGATCTCCGCGACGAACAAGGATCTGATCGAAGAGGTCAAGAACGGCCACTTCCGCGAGGATCTGTATTACCGGCTCAACGTTTTCCCGATCACGATTCCGGCGCTACGCAAGCGCAAGGAAGACATTCCGCATCTCGTTCGGGTGTTCGCGGAACGCTTCTCAAGCGAGCAGAAGCACGGTCAGCGCATGACTGTCAGTGCCGGCGCGCTCGCCTTGCTGACCGCATACGACTGGCCGGGCAATATCCGCCAGCTGGAAAATGCGATTTTCCGGGCCGTCGTCCTTGCCGAAGGCTCAGAGCTTACCGAAGGAGACTTCCCGCAGATCGCAGCGCAACTGCCCGAGTATGACGTCGTCGATCATCTGGCTCTGGTCGCCGACAACACGGCGAGCGCCCGTCTCAGCGAGCTTTCGTCGGTCGATTACTCGGTGCCGCAGTCGGTTGCGGATCACGTGGTCGCTCGAATCACGGAGACACCCGACAACGCGATCGCAAGCACAAATCCCGCCGGGGACGTGCGCAAGCTTGCCGATGTGGAGGAGGAATTGATCCGTTTCGCCCTTAAATTCTATCGGGGCCAGATGAGTCAAGTGGCTCGAAAACTGGGCATCGGACGATCCACATTGTACCGCAAACTCAAGGATTACGGCATCGATCCCGACAATCCCCAGAAGGACGCCGCATAAGGCGTCCTGATTAACTTTCCGGCAATCATCTTTTGTTACCAATCATAAACCACTTGTTAGTGGCCTGTTCACTATGTAAAGAAAAGGTTGAACATGTGTGGCATTTTTGCCATCGTGTGACCGCATTTCACAGTCATGGGTCAGATTGAGGGACCATCGGCTGTCTGACGGGGATTGAGTTTGCCGGATCTGAATTGGAATACGAAGCCTTCGCGCCCGAACTGGCGCAACAGGTGCGCAGACCTTTGCGGAAAGGTGTTTAGGACGGCTATGGCCGCCCTTCTCGCAGTTGCTGTTTCGTCGCCAGTGCTCGTCGGCTCCAGTACGCCGTCGCAGGCGGCGGGCGAAACGCGTAGTCTCAAACTCTACTTCATCCACACCGGCGAAAAGGCCGTCATCACCTACAAGCGCAACGGCAGGTTCGACCCGAAGGGTCTCGAGCAGCTGAACCGCTTCCTGCGTGACTGGCGCAAGAACCAGCCGACGAAGATGGACCCGCGCCTCTTCGATCTGATCTGGGAAGTCTACCGCCAGAGTGGCTCCAGGGATTATATCAACGTCGTCTGCGGTTTCCGTTCGCCCGGCACCAACGCCATGCTGAAGTCGCGTTCGCGCAATTCGGGCGTCGCCGAAAAGAGCCAGCACATGCTCGGCAAGGCGATGGATTTCTTCATTCCTGACGTCAAACTGGCCACTTTGCGGGCAATCGGCATGAAAATGCAGGTTGGCGGCGTTGGATTCTATCCGAAATCCGGCTCTCCGTTCGTTCACATGGATGTCGGCGGTGTTCGCGCCTGGCCGCGCATGAGCCGCGACGAGCTGGTCCGGCTCTTCCCGAACGGCAACACCATGCATATTCCGGCCGATGGCAAGCCTCTGCCGGGCTACGAGCAGGCTGTTGCCGATTACAAGCGTCGCGTCAGCGATAGCTCGGTACAGATGGCAAGCTCGGGCGCCTATTCCGGTTCGTCCTCCGATGAGGAGCCGCGCAAGCACAAGACGCTGTTTGCCGCCCTGTTTGGCGGTGGCGCGGATGAAGCCGAAGATAGTTCCGATGATGATAGCGCAGCGCCGGTGGCTGTAGCGAAGGCAACGCCGCCTAAGGCTGCCGATATGCCGAACGCTGCCAACCCCGGTGAGCAAGTGCCCGCCGAGGCTCCGCAAGTCGCAAGTGTGAACGCGCCGATTCCGCAGGTGCGGCCGGCGTTCGCCAATCAGCCTGGCGGTAGCGAGGTAGCGAGTGCGCTGGTCGCTCCGCAATCCGGAAATGCAGCGCAGGATGCTCTATCTGCCGTGGCCCCACAGGGTCAGCAGCAGTTTGCAGATCTCAGCGCCTATAGCGTACCGGTACCTTCCCTGCTCGGACCACGTCGTTCTCCTGGCGATGCAGAAGTTGCTTCGGCTGACCCGGCTGCGATGACGGGGAATCTCGCAGCCGTTCCAACGCCGGCTGAACGCCCGGCGCTTGCCGAGAAACTGCTCGCTGCGGCGAATGCCGACTCTGAAGCAGAAGACGATATGGCAGACCAGGACGATACGCTGTCTCCGGCTGTCGCCGACGCTCTTGACCAGCAGAATGCCGGAGGAGACCGTCAGGTCGCTTCCAGCCAGTCGCCTGTTACGAACGTCGAACAGGCTATAAACGCCGCCATGCCGCAAAAGGTTCCCGCTGAAAAGCCGCCGGTGCAGCTGGCAGCACTCGCGCCCACAAGCTCGTCTTCGGCAAGCTTCGGTGATGGCTTCGACACGCCGAAGGCACAGGACAACGCGGCTTCGGCAGCGCTGCCGACCAAGGGCGGACGTCCGACCAAGGTTGAGGCCGCAGAAGCGGATGCGACGCGCGCGACTGTGCGGACCGAGCCGAAGCTGACGGAGAAGATCATCTCCAAATGGGCGTTGACCAACGCGCGTATGGAAATGGTGACAAAGCCGGTGAAGGCGCCGCGTTTTGTGAGCCAGACGCTGAGAGCGCAGCCGACCGCCGTCTATGCAGCGGGCTTTACGAAGACTGCCTCCATCGATCCCGGCAGGTTTAGCGGCAGTGCGGTCAACTTCATGGAAGTGCGCAAGTTCAACACGAACTAAGTCCTGCGCCACCAGGAAACAACAAAGCCGTCGGAGCGATCCGGCGGCTTTCTTATTTCCGGAGCTGGCGCTCCGACGCTTCATGCAAAACAAAACCCGCCGGGGTGAACCGGCGGGTTTTCGTCAAAGCTTACACTTCAGGCGGGTGATCAGCCTTCCGGCGGGTTCTCGATCATGCCGAGCGCGTGCAGGTAGGTGTCGAGGATCGCGTCCTCTTCCATACGCTCCTGCTCGTCCTTCTTGCGAAGTGCGATGACCTTCTTGAGGATCTTCGTATCGAAGCCGGTGCCCTTGGCCTCGCCATAGACGTCCTTGATGTCGTCGGCGATCGTCTTCTTTTCTTCTTCCAGTCGTTCAATGCGCTCTACAAAAGCGCGAAGCTGATCGCGGGCAACGCCGTGAGCATCGGACATCGAGTTCTCCTTACAGAGTGTGAAAATTCGGATGGCGTTGACTGCCGTGAAGTCGTCGTGCGGTCAAGCCGATTTAAAAGGGCGGGGCCTATTTGTGCGGCATGTTCTGCGCAAATGCGGCTTTTTGCTGGGGCGAGGCTTCATTCTGATGAAGATTCTTCCAATCCTCATAGGGCATGCCGTAAACGATCTCGCGCGATTCGTCCTTGGAGAGGGGAACGCCGTCGGCCTCGGCCGCCTCGCGATACCAGTTGGAGAGGCAGTTGCGGCAGAAGCCCGCGAGGTTCATGAGATCGATGTTCTGGACGTCGTTTCGATCGCGCAGATGCTGGACCAGCCGGCGAAATGCTGCGGCTTCAAACTCGGTCTGCTGTTCCTTGGTCAGTTCGGACATGACTGGCTCCTCTATGCATATGGTCCGGTGCGCGAGGCATGGACATTATAGGTGTGCAGCGCGGCATCGGCATTCACCGACTGAAAAATCGGTGCCAGCCGGTCCGCCCAGGCGGCAACGCCGGCGTCGTCGCCAATCAGGTCCTGCCGGACCTCGAGCAGCGCATGCGGGATGCCTGATACCATGCAATGGCGATACATCGTATCGCCCTTCAGCGCGCCATCATACGGCTCGTTGTCGCCGACGATGAGTGCGGGATCGCGGCGCAGTTGCTCCAGGAGGAGGCGGACGGCGCGATCGTCGCTATCCCAGAGGACGGCGGCATGCCACGGACGCGGAATGCCCTTCCAGGCCGGTGTATAGGAATGGAGCGACAGAACCAGGGGTGCGCGTCCTGATGCTTCCGCGGTCCTCGCGATCGTCTCGCTAACGGCATTGTGATAGGGGCGATGGAAGGCCTCGATCCGATGGTTCCATTCTTCAGCGGTGATCGGATGATTGCCGGGGATGATGGCGCCGTCCGATATGCGCATGATGAGCGTCGGGTCGTCTTCCCCCCGGTTCGGATCGATCAGCAGCCGGGAAAAGCCGCCAAGGACAGCCGGAATGCCAAGCCTCTGCGACAGCGTTCGCGTCAAGGCCTCGATGCCGATGTCATAGGCGATGTGCCGCGCGAAGGCGCTCTCCGGCAAGCCGAGATCGCCATAGCGCGGCGGCAGCCGGTTCATGGCATGATCGCCGAGAAGCACCATGCCGCTGTCATGATTTCCGGCTAGGATTTCGAAGGGTTGGAAGTCTTGCATCACAAGGAGGGCCGATCGTCGTTTGCGGACGTGTCCCTGATCGCACGTGCAAATCGCGGGTTCAAGCACACTCGTCGATCAATCGTGCGTCCATGGCGAAGCACAGGCTGCGGGATCCGGAATATAATCGATTAGCATTGCGTTGACTTTCGCGGGGAGGCGGCGCAAGAAGGCACAACAACGAATAACCGGGAGCCCATTGGAAGTCGTGCTGATCCAGACCGCGCCAAGTTTCCTTATGCGTTGCGGGCCGCTTGCCCGTTTTGCACTGTTTGTTCTAGCGGCCTTCGCGCCGTTTTTTATTGCCGATGCAGCCCGCGCCGATTTTCGCGTCTGCAATGGGACCCAGAATCTGGTGGGCGTTGCGATCGGCTATCGCGCCAAGGATGGTTGGATCACGGAAGGCTGGTGGCAGGTACCGGCGACGACCTGCGCGACGCTGATCGAGGGAGAGCTGCAGTCCCGATATTATTACCTCTACGCCGAAGACGCTGCCCGGGGAGGCCGATGGACGGGTGACGTGCAAATGTGCGTGGCGGAAAACGAGTTCAAGATCACGGGTGTGAATGATTGCTACGCCCGTGGCTATCAGAAGATGGGGTTCAAGGAATATGACACCGGCCGCCAGGGCAGCTGGATGGTCCAACTTTCCGATACTCCAGGCACGCAAGAAAGCCCGAATTGATGAAGCGCAACCGCAAAGTTAAAATCCTCGCCACCCTTGGACCCGCCTCGTCCGAGGAATCGATGATCGAGAAGCTGCACCAGGCCGGTGCGGATGTCTTCCGTATCAACATGAGCCACGCCAGCCACGACGTGATGCGTTCGCTGATCAAGCGTATCCGCGCCGTCGAAGCCCGCTCCGGCCGCCCGATCGGCATTCTCGCCGACCTGCAGGGCCCGAAGCTGCGCGTTGGCAAGTTTGCCGAAGGCAAGGTCGACCTTAAGCCGGGCGACACGTTCACGCTCGACAACAAGGATGTCCCCGGCGACGCGACCCGCGTATTCCTGCCGCATCCGGAAATCCTGGAGTCTGTACAGCCTGGCCACCGCCTGCTGATCGATGACGGCAAGCTCGCCCTGCGCGCTGAAAAGTGCGACGGCAAGAGCATCGTCACCACGGTTATATCAGGGACGAGGATCTCCGACCGCAAGGGTGTCAGCCTTCCCGACACGCTGCTGACCGTCGGCGTTCTGACCGACAAGGACCGCACCGACCTCGACGCTGTTCTGGCGACCGACGATGTCGACTGGGTCGCGCTCTCTTTCGTGCAGCGCCCGGAAGATCTGGCTGAGGTTCGCAAGATCGCGCGCGGTCGCGTCGGCATCATGTCGAAGATCGAAAAGCCGCAGGCGATCGAGCGCATCGAGGAAATCATCGAGCTTTCCGACGCGTTGATGGTTGCCCGTGGTGACCTCGGCGTCGAAATGCCGCTCGAATCCGTTCCGGGTATCCAGAAGCAGCTGATCCGCGCCTGCCGCCGTTCCGGCAAGCCGGTGATTGTCGCCACGCAGATGCTGGAATCGATGATCACCGCGCCGGTTCCGACGCGCGCCGAAGTCTCCGACGTTGCGACCGCCGTCTTCGAAGGCGCTGACGCCGTCATGCTGTCGGCTGAGTCCGCATCCGGCGACTATCCGGTTGAAGCCGTTTCGACGATGGCTTCGATCGCCAGCACCATCGAGCGCGAGCCGCACTATCCTGGCATCATCTACGCGCAGCGTGCGCAGCCGGAAGCAACCGGCGCCGATGCGATTTCGCTCGCCGCCCGCCAGATCGCCGAAACGCTCCGCCTGTCGGCCATCGTCTGTTACACCTCGTCGGGCACCACAGGCCTGCGCGCCTCGCGCGAACGTCCGCAGGTGCCGATCCTGGCGCTGTCGCCGGTCATTCAGACGGCTCGCCGTCTCGCCATCGTCTGGGGCCTGCATTGCGTCGTCACGCATGACGCGACCGACCTCGACGACATGGTCAACCGCGCCTGCCGCATCGTTGCCGACGAAGGCTTCGGCAAGCCGGGCGACCGCATCATCATCTCGGCCGGCGTACCGCTCGGAACGCCCGGCGCCACCAACATGCTGCGCATCGCCTATATCGGCTCCGACGGCCAGAGCGGCATCTAAGGCGCACTAGCCACCAATCACCAAAGCCCGCTGCCTAACAGGCGGCGGGCTTTTTGCTGTCCCGAACCATGGGTGTCTTGCGGCTGGCGGGTGCACATGCAAGGGTCGACTTCCATGTTCGGGAGGGCATCATGCACATTGTTACACTTCTCGCATTCGTGGCCGTTTCCTTTGTCGCGATCGCGACGCCGGGGCCGACGGTGCTTCTGGCGATGACCAACGGCTCGCGCTATGGCGTTCGCCGGGCGATCCCGGGCATGATCGGCGCGGTGCTGTCCGACTTCGTGCTTCTCGGTGCCGTCGCGATCGGTCTCGGCGCACTCCTCGCGGCGTCGGAATTCTGGTTCTCGATGCTGAAATACGTGGGGGCTGCCTATCTCGCCTTTCTCGGGATCATGATGCTGCGCACCAAGGGCGGCTTCAACGCGGCGCTCAAGGCGGAAGGCGAAGTGACGGGCGGATCCGTCTTTTCGATTGGGCTCAAGAGCTTCATGGTGGCCGTCACCAACCCCAAGGGCTATCTGTTTTTCTCGGCATTTCTGCCGCAGTTCATCAATCCGGCGCTGCCGCAGGCGACACAATATGCGGTGCTAGCGGTGGTTTTTGCGTCGCTCGATTTCCTCATAATGCTCGGTTACGCGGTCTTCGGTTCGCAGGCCGTTCGTTTGCTGAAGACGGCAGGCGCGGTCTGGCTGGAGCGCGCCTGCGGCGGGGCGATGCTGGCACTGGCGGGGTCCCTTGCGCTCTACCGGCGGGCAACGACCTGAGGTCTTAGGGCAGGGACATGTGCCCGACCCGATAGATCTGGCCGGCTGCCGCAATTAGCGGCGCGGAGCGATGCAGGCTGAGACGCGCGATCGTCCAGCTTGTCGGCTCGAAAGCCGAGACTGAGGCGACGACATCAGCCTGTCTTGCTTGCCGTTGCGTCCGTCTGATCTCCTCGTCCCTGATCTCGGCAAGCGAGGAGTAGGGCTCGATACCCACGATCTCTTCAGTCGCGAATTCGGCCTCTGCTATCGCCGGTGCGGTTTCCCCATGCCAGACAATCCAGGTTTTCACCTGCGGCCAGCCGAAAGACTGCGTCAGGGCCTCGAAGCCGGGGCCGGTGAGGAAGTCGCAGGCGCGCTCCGGCTGCTGCCAGAGATAGAAGGGCGCATAGAGGTTTTCGCGCGACCCGAACTCACCCTTGCGCGCGCTGAGATAGGTCTTGAAGCCGAGGCCGGGAAAGCCGTCGAGCATCGGCCCCTTGTCGCGGATGCGCCGGTCGATGATCGACATGTCGTAATCAGCAGGCAGGGTGAAGCTGTATTGCATCGCCATCATGAGAGGGTCTCCACAGGTTCCAGCCAGTCAACGATGTGGCCGGCCTCGGTTGCCTGGATGCTGATGTAGCTGAAGGGGCTGTCAGCCGTCGCACCATGCCAGTGCTTTTCGCCGGCGGCGAACCAGACGGCATCTCCGGAACGCAATTCCTCCACCGCGCCGCCTTCGCGTTGCGCCAGCCCCTTGCCCGACAGAACATAGAGCAGCTGTCCGCGCGGATGCGTATGCCAGCGCGTGATCGTACCGGGATCGAGGCTTGTTCGCATCGCGGTGTTTTCGCCATCTGCTGTGCCTTCCAGAAGCATCTCGACCCAGAAGGGCGCGGTGGCAATATCGATGGGTGAGCGGACGGCGTTGCCCGGACGCCGGATCGTCATGCGTTCGGGGTTGCCCATCATGCGGCGCTCCCGAAGGCGCGGGCTTCCCAGCCAGACTCGATCATCTGCGCCTTTCCATCGCCGAAAGACCATTCATCCGGCGATGTGGTGGTGACGACGATCATGATGTCTTCCGGCCGGATGCCCGGCGATATCGCGAGAAGTTCGGCGGCGCGCTTGAAGAAGGCCTGTCGCGTTTCGGTCGAGCGAGGCTTGCCGGCGGTGATGGCGAACAGCACGAAGTCGTCGGAACGCGGTCCGGCGAGATAGTTCCGGTCGAAGATCAGTTCACCCGGTTCATGCTGGTGGATGACCTGAAAGCGGTCGGCAGGCGGGACATTGAATGTCTCGACCATTGCCTGATGAATGCTGTCGGAAACGGCGCGAAGATAGTCCGGCGACTTGCCGCGCAGGAGAGAGATACGAACGAAAGGCATGATTGCCTCCTCTGAGTGAATTCTTGACAGGAGGAGCATCGCACGCCACGATAATGCAGAAAATCAGAATTAAATGAACTTATGATCCATAAAAACGGGATTATATCGATGCGACGGACGATCTTCGATCTCGATGTGCTCCGGACCTTCGCGACGGGAATGGAGCTCGGCAACTTCGCGCGGGCAGCCGACCGGCTCGGTCGCTCGACCTCAGCCGTCAGCGCCCAGTTGAAGAAGCTGGAGGAGCAGGCGGGCACGCCGATCTTCCGCAAGGCCGGACGCGGGCTCTCGCTCACCGATGCCGGCGAAACGATGCTGGCCTATGCGCGCCGTCTGCTGGAGCTCAACGACGAAGCCGCTGCGGCCGTGCAAAGCATCGAACTTGAGGGTTGGGTCAGGCTCGGTTTGCAGGAGGACTTCGGCGAGACCCTTTTGCCCGACGTGCTCGGCCGTTTTGCGCGCGCGCATCCGAAGGTCCGCATCGAAGCGCGGGTGGTGCGCAATGTCGAGCTGATCGAGCGCGTCACCACGGGTAAGCTCGATCTGGCACTGGCCTGGAACGATGGCACGCTGACACCGCATTGCGAGAAGATCGCCGAGGTGCCGATGCGCTGGATCGGTCCGGCGGAAGGCGCGGTCGACTGGACCCTCGACAGTGGTGAGCCGGTGCCGCTTGCTTCACTCGAGGCTCCGTGCCTGCTGCGCACCGCGGCGACCAAAGCGCTTGATACGGCGGGCATCCCCTGGCGGCTTGCCTTCGTCAGTCCAAGCCTGGGCGGATTGTGGGCGGCGACGGCTGCCGGGCTCGGGATCAGCATTCGCACGCCGATCGGCCTGCCGAGAAAGGTGAAACCGCTTGTCGCCGACGCCGCCAGCCTGCCTGAGCTTCCCTCGCTCGGTCTCGTGCTGCATCGTGCCGAAGCTGACCCCGGGCCGGCAACCGCGCGGCTTGCGTCCATCATGCTGCAAGCGGTGCGGGAGGCTGTCGCGGACGCCGTCCCATCGGCCGCAAGACCGGCAGCGCGGGCCTATGCCTGATATTCGCGCTGCGCATTTCGGCGGATCGCCTGCGGCGGCTGGCCGAAAGCACGCAGGAAAGCGCGGCGCATCCTCTCGCGATCGGCGAAACCTGTTTCCGTTGCAACGACGTCGATCGGATGCCGGCCCTGTTCCATCATCAGGCGGGCTGCCTCTAGGCGCAGGTTCTCCACCGCTTTTGCAGGCGATTGGCCTGTCTCTGCGCGAAACGTCCGGCTGAATTGTCGGGGGCTGAGCGCGGCCGCTTCCGCCAGCTCCTCGACGGATAGCGTGTTCTTCAGGTTGCCGCGCGCATGGGCAAGCGCCTTCTGGATACGGTCCGATTTGGGTTCCAGTTCCAAGAGTGCTGAGAACTGCGACTGGCCGCCGGCGCGGCGATGGTAGACGACGAGCTTGCGGGCGACTGCACGGGCGATATCGGCGCCGTGATCTTTCTCGATCATCGCAAGCGCCAGGTCGACCCCAGCCGTCATGCCGGCCGAGCTCCAGACGGAGCCATCGATGATGAAGATGCGGTCTTCCTCGAGCCTGATCTTCGGGTAGCGCGATTGCAGCTCGCGGGCGAGAAGCCAGTGGGTCGTGGCGCGACGGCCATCCAGGATGCCTGCGTCGGCAAGTAGGAAGGCGCCGGTACAGATCGAGGCGACGCGACGCGAGGCGGCAAGCACGCTGCGGATGAATTCCGCTTCCTTCTCGGTCGGCAGTTTGATGCCGACGGCGCCGGACACCAGCAGCGTATCGAAAGCGGGATCGTCGAAGCGCGTGGTCTCGACATTCACGCCGAAGGAGCTGCGAACAGGTCCCCCGGTCTCTGAGAGATAGGAAACCTCATAGGCCGGCTCGCCGAGTTCGATGTTGGTGAACTCGAAGGCCGAGATGGCGGCGAGGCTCATCATCTGAAAGCCGGGAAAGAGCAGGACGGCAATGCGTTGCATGGCTCGAAACTCCGTTTGTCCTAAAAGGTGGTTTATATGACATTCAAGCCATTGGCAATCAGGCGTAAGACTCTGTGCAAGCCAACAGCAGGCGCTGTTGCCCAAACACGGAGAACGACAATGACCGAACAGCACAAAGGAACCGCACTCGTTACCGGCGCATCATCCGGAATTGGTGCCGTCTATGCTCACCGGCTCGCAAAGCGAGGCTATGACCTGATCCTGGTCGCCCGCAATGCAGAACGGCTTTCCGAACTTGCGACGAGACTGACCCGGGAAACGGGAAGGACGGTTGAAACCATTCCGGCCGATCTCGGCAAGAAGGCTGATCTGGCGCGCGTTGAAGCGGTTCTGAAGAGCGACCGCAGCATCACGCTTCTGGTCAACAATGCCGGCGTCGGCGGCACGGCACCGCTGCTTGCCTCCGATGTCGACAAGATGCAGGCGATGATTGATCTCAATGTCACGGCGTTGATGCGGCTGAGCTATGCCGCCGTGCCCGGCTTCGTTACCCGCGGCGGCGGCGCAATCATCAATATCGCGTCGATCGTGGCAATCGCGCCGGAAGTTCTGAACGGCGTCTATGGGGCCAGCAAGGCTTTCGTCCTGGCCTTCAGCCAATCGTTGAAGCATGAGCTGGCGGACAAGAACATCCGCATACAGGCGGTGCTGCCGGGAGCGACGGCGACCGAATTCTGGGGCATCGCCGGCACGCCGGTTGAGCACCTGCCAACCGAAATCGTCATGCAGGCCGAAGACATGGTGGACGCTGCCCTTGCCGGCTTCGATCAGGGCGAGTTCGCGACCATTCCAGCTCTCGAGGATGCAGGGTTGCTGAAGGCTTACGAGGATGCCCGCCAGGCGCTGATGCCGAACCTGTCGCGCGCGGCACCGGCCCCCCGCTATAAGGCCGCTTGAAAGGAAGAGTGAGGCAGGCTTGGCCTGCCTCACTCGGCGAACCTCTATCTATCCCTGCTTCTCCGTCATTCCGACCTTGAGCCGGGAACCAGCCTGCCGCGCGTCTGCGCGGCCAAGGAACCTTTCGCGATCAAGGACTTGATCGCGCTGGATACCGGCACGAGGCCGGTATGACGGTGATGGGTGTCTTGCTCTCGTCCAGACATTCAGCCGCGCTTACGGCTTCGCCTGCCTTTATCCGTGCCGCGCCAATGCCTCGGCAAAGACATCGGCGTCGACGTTGCCTCCCGAGGTAACGACGACGACGTTGTCGTCTTCCAGCTCATCGCCATGGAAGAGCGCTGCGGCAAGGGCGACCGCACCGCCGGGCTCGACAACGATCTTCAGCCGGACAAAGGCAAGCGCCATGGCGCGAAGTGCCTCTTCGTCGGTCACGACGATGCCGGCACCCGAGAGGCGCTGCAGGATCGGGAAGGTGATCTTGCCGGGTTCGGGCGTGATGATCGCATCACAGATGGAGCCGGTCATCGTGGCGTTGCGCTCGATCTTGCCTGATGCCAGCGATCGCGTGAAATCGTCGAAACCATCGGGCTCACAGGGCCGAACGCGGAATGCCGGAGCGCTGGCTTCAAGCGCAAGCGCAATCCCCGACGACAGGCCGCCGCCGCCGCAGGGCACCAGAACCTCGGCCGACTTGACGCCTTCCTCTTCCGCCTGCTCGGCGATCTCGAGACCCGTCGTGCCCTGGCCGGCAATCACCTGCGGTTCGTCGAAAGGCTTGATCAGGGTCAGTCCGCGCGCCGCCGAAAGCTCGGCACCGATGGCGTCACGGTCCTGGGTAGCACGGTCGTAGAGTACCACTTCGGCACCGAGCGCCCGCGTGTTGGCGATCTTCAGCTTCGGTGCATCCGACGGCATGATGATGACAGAGGGTACACCATGCAGCTTGGCGGCGAGCGCCACGCCCTGCGCGTGATTACCCGAGGAAAAGGCGATGACGCCGCGGCTGCGAACGGCCGGAGCCAGCGCAGAGACGGCCGACCAGCCGCCACGGAACTTGAAGGAGCCGGTGTGCTGCAGGCACTCTGCCTTCACGAACACCCGCCGGCCGGCAATTTCGTCGATGAAGGGGGATGAAAGAAGCGGCGTGCGGCGCGCATGTCCGCGCAGACGGGCGCGGGCGGCAACGATCATTTCAATGCTGGCCATGGAGACTCTTTCGAATGACGGTACGCCCTTGCATAGGGTGGCACGCGCTTGATGTGAACGACGACTTTGTCACCGTGACACGAAAAGCGTCGGCCGTGTATCGCTTGCTTCGGGCTTGTGGTTGCTGCGTCTGCGGAACTCTGTCGGGCTGGTGCCGGCAACGCGCAAAAACTCGCGATTGAAATTCGATTTGCTGATGAAGCCGCAATCGAACATGAGCCGTGTGACGGGTTCATCGGTATTCGTGAGCGCATCACAGGCGGCGCGGATGCGATAATCATTCACGTATTGCGAGACGCTCATGCCGTGGACGCGGTTGACGGCCATCGAAACGCGACGGGCCGGCAGGTTCAGCTTGCGGGCGATGCGACCGAGATTGAGGTCCGCATCACGGTAGATCTGCCGGGATTGCATCAGGCTTTCCAGCGCACGGGCAATGGCATCGTCTTCTTCGCTCGGCGCGGGCGGAGCGGCAACTTCCGAGGGCTGTGCTGCGAGCGACTGGCTGCCGCTCGCAATCGACGCGGCCGTGCCGAGAATCAGAAGCGTAATGACATTGCCGACCGCGACGATTGCCCCGGCATGGACGCCGCCGCTCTGTTCGAGGTCGAGGCTGATCGCGATGTCAGCGATTGACGAGGCGATCAGTGCGAGGCCGGTGATCACCAACGAGCGATAAGACAGAAGAGCGCCATCAAGCCGTGAGGAGACGAGGGCGTCCGGTCCGCTGCGGGCAAGCCAGAGCAGGGCTGCACCGTAGCCGACGAAGGTCGCCGTCACGGCTGGGCCGACCGGGTCGCGCCAGAAGATCAGAAGCGCGACGATCAAGAGGCTCGGCAGGATGTGCGGCCAGAAGCGGAGCAGCGATGTCTGGCGTTCCGCGGCAAGGTTGCGAAAGCTGATCCAGGCGAGCGCCGCTATCAGCGCCGCGACGACAGGCTGGACCGGCAGGATGTCGAGGACATCGTACCCCCAGCGGATCCCGATGATGATCGATTGCAGCGTGTAGGCACCGATCAGGAGCAGGAATGGACGCTTTGCCTGTTCGGCCCAATCGTTCTGCCTGACCATCCGCACGAGCAGGATGACGAGAAGGAGAGCGACGACGAAGGGAAGCGGGACGAAAATCATGGTGGTGGGGCTCGGTGAGACGCGTTCAATAACTGCACGACTGTGGCCTTGATCGCAATCGCGGGCGACCGGGATCACGATCGAGGTCTCAAGATCGGCTCCCGGTCTTCACCTTGCATGCAATCGCCAGCCGCCGGCCGGCGCTTCCAAGGAGAAACCGATGACACTGATCCTCTTCATCCCCGCATTCCTTCTGACGCTTGCCTCCGCCTTCGCCGAACCGCGTATGGCCGGAGAAACGCTCGACATCTCGGCCGTCCGATCCGTCGTCATCAGCGGCGAGGCAAGTGAGGTCAGGCTAACCGCTGGTGGTGCAGGGCCCTATAGGGCGAATACCAGCGCGCGGCGCAACGGCTGGTTCTCAAGCTTTTACTCCAGCTGGTTCTTCAATGGTTGCCGCGATCGAAGCGCGATGCGCATCGAGGGAACTGTCCTGAAAATCGAGGTGCTACAGACAGGGTGGGCGGATCTGTCGGATTGCACGCCGGAGATTTCGGCGAACGTCGCGCCTGGCGCCACCGTGCGCATCGACCAGCAGGCGCTCAAGGCGGACCTTACCGGCGATTTTGCCAATGTCGCGATAACAAGCAAGGCTGCTGACATCGCCTTTGACGGGCACGCGGCCGGGATGGACATCCTCGGCACGGCGGTGCGCGCGCATCTGCGCTACGACAGCATCCGGCAGGACGAGACCGCCAACATCACCGCACAGTCGCTACAGACGGACCTCACCTTCGGAAGCGGCGTGCCGCTGGATTACTCGGTGATCGCCAAGGCGTCCTATGTCGATAGCCTGGAACCGAGCGTACCCGGCGCCAAACCACGCGTCAGCATCAAGGGCGATTATGTCCACGCCCGCATCCGCTGATCAGTATCCGCCGGCGGAGCCCTCGGTGGAACGGCTGTCCATTGCGCCGTAGTAGCGCGCGCCGCCGCCTTTCTCGATATCGGCAAGGCTCTTGCCGCCGACCAGGATGCCAGCGGCCTGTCCCCATTGCGGCGGGCCGCTGCCGTCATCAAGCGTGTGTCCCATGCCGATGAGCGCCCGGATGGTATCCGGCGAGAGCGCGTAGGGCTCCAGGTAGATCTTGTCCGGCTGCCATTGGTGATGGATGCGCGGCGCATTGACCGCCTGGCTGATGTCCATGCCGAAATCGATGACGTTGAGGATAGCCTCCAGCGTGATGGTGATGATGCGCGAGCCGCCGGGGCTGCCGATGACCATGAAGGGCTTGCCGTCCTTGGTCACGATGGTCGGGCTCATCGAGGAGAGCGGCGTCTTCTTCGGGGCGATCGCATTGGCTTCGCCCTGCACGAGACCGTAAAGGTTCGGAACGCCAGGCTTCGAGGTGAAGTCGTCCATCTCGTTGTTGAGCAGGATGCCGGTGCCGGGGGCAACGACGGCGGCGCCGAAGTTGCCGTTCAGTGTATAGGTGACGGCGACGGCATTCCCTTCATCATCGATGATCGAATAGTGCGTGGTCTCGACGCTTTCCTTGACGCCGAGAGGCTTCAGGTTGGCCGAGGTGCCCGACTTGTAAGGATCGATCTTGGCGCGGATCGCCTTGGCGTAACCCTTGTCGAGCAGGGTCGAGACGGGGTTGTCGATGAAATCGGGGTCGCCAAGAGCGGCGTTGCGATCGACATAGGCATAGCGCATCGCCTCGACCATCAAGTGCACGGTCTCGGCCGAGCCGTAACCGAGGAAGGATAGCGGATAGTCTTCCAGCACGTTGAGGATCTCGCAGATGATGACGCCGCCGGAGGAGGGGGGAGGCGAGGAGATGATGTCGTAGCCGCGGTAATTGCATTCTATCGGTTTCAGCTCCCGCACCGCGTATTGCTCGAAATCCTCCTTGGCGAGAATGCCGCCCTTCGCCTGGCTCGCCTTGACGATCGCCTCGGCCGGCATGCCTTTGTAGAAGGCGTCAGGTCCGTTGTCGGCGATGCTGGAGAGAACGGCGGCAAGATCTGGCTGCACGAGCTTTTCACCGATGGCGAAAGGCTTGCCCTCCGGCTTCAGAAAGATCTTTGCCGCTGCTTCGTCTTTCGCGAGCCGTTTCGCGCTGCCGCCGATACTGGCGACATCGCCCTGTTCCAGCGTGAAGCCTTCTTTGGCATAGCGGATGGCCGGCGCCAGCAGATCCTGCCGCGACTTGGTGCCGTATTTCTCGCGGGCCATCTCAAAGCCCTTTACGGATCCCGGCACACCGACGGCAAGGTAGCCGTCGAGGCTGGCGCGGGGAACGATGTCGCCCTTGGCATCGAGATACATGGTCTTGGTGGCTGCAAGCGGCGCGCGCTCGCGGAAATCGAGGAATGTCGTCCTGCCGTCCTTCAGCCGGATCGTCATGAAGCCGCCACCGCCGATGTTGCCGGCGGTCGGGTAGACAACAGCGAGAGCGTAGCCGACGGCGACCGCGGCATCGACGGCATTGCCGCCGTTCTTCAGCACGGAGACGCCCACATCTGTCGCCAGATGCTGCGCCGTGACGACCATCCCATGTTCGGCTTCAGCGGGGGCCGGCGAGGCGGCGAACGCTGTTGGAGGAGGAGGTAGCGTCAGGACAAGCCAGCCGGCGACCAGCAATGCAGCAGATTTACGCAGATGGCTCATTCTGATCCCCTCGAGCGATGCGACACTCTGGATATGGGATCGACGATCTCGGGGGCAATGCGGGGTTCGTCAACAAACTTTCGCTGTCGTGGGCGCTGAGGCGTCTGCGTCGGCCAACTCGCGTGCTGAATTCGTCGTGGCAAGCCGCGCCTCGATTGCGGCGGCGATGGCCGGGAGATTGCGCGGTTTGCCAGCGATCTTTTCGAGTGCGGCAATCGCAAGATCGGTGGCGAGGTAGTCCGGCTTGTGGCCGACACCTTTTACAGTGACAAGCTCCGAACCTTGAATATCCCGGGCGAGGCCCTGGGAATGGAGATGCTCCCAGACGATATCGTCGCTATCACCGGTGATGACCACGGTTGGTGCTCTGATCTCGGTGTAGAAGGGTGAGTTCGCTTTGACATAGGCGAGCAGTGCGACGAAGTCGCAGGCATTGTTGTAGAAGGTACTAGGCCGAAGGACGAGTGACGGGCCAGTGCTGCGGATGTAGTCGAGCGGCCTCGGATTCGGCCGAAACACATTTCGCGTGCCGCGCTCGAGGCGCCTCATGCCGAGTGGCACGACGAGCACGTGGTTGAACAGCCAGCCGATCAGCGGCGCCGTTGCGACATGATAATACCAATCGATGCCGCCGGGCCAAGGATGGGTGGCCGGGGCAAGGAACAGCAGGCCTTTCGTCTTTTCAGGATGGCGAACGCCGAAGGCGGCCGCGACCGCACCGCCGAAAGAATGGCCGACGATGATCGCTTCCTTGATTCCCGTCCGCTCCATCAATTGCGCGATGGCGTCTGCCTGTCCCGAGGGGAGGGCGTTTTCGAGGCCGCCGCGCTCTGAATAGCCGTGTCCGGGACGGTCGATGAAGAGCATTTCGGCGCGTCCCCGCAAGGGCGCGAGAAATGCTCCCATCTGGTCGAGTAGGTTGCCGCTTGCCCCATGCACGAAGACCAACGGGGGAAGATCGGCCGTTGCCGGTCGCTCGATGTGGACGGCATTCATGCGATAGCCGCCGATGTCGGTCAGTTCGCCGATATTGGGGTGGGTGCGTTCGAATTCACGCGCCTTGTAGGCGGAGTAGCCGATCGCAGCGGCAATGAGCGCAAGGAAAACGAAAATGATGGCGAACATGGAGCGACCTGCAGCAATACCTGTCAGATCGTACGCAAGATCGACCGCAGCGGTTCACGGTCTAGCATCAGGTCCGGCTGCCCGCCAATTTTTCCGACAGCGTATTCATCTGCTCCTGGGCCGTGCGATTGGCCGGATAGATATCGAGAAACCGCTCCCAGGCTTTCAACGCCAGCTGATCGTTGTTGGTATCGGTGAGGATCGTCGCCATGCCCGAGAGGGCGCCGAAATGGCGAGGTTCAAGATCCAGTACCCGCTCGATGTCGGCCATGGATTTGCGATAGTTGCCGTTCGCATAGTTCAACGTTGCGCGGCGGTTCCAGCTCTCGGCGTAATTGGGCTTCAGCGCGATCGCCTGATCGAGAAAGTCGAGGGCGGCCGACGTGCGCTTTTCCTCGATGGCCTTGTCGGCCCATTGCATCAGGAGATTGACCGTCGCGCTGCCCGAGTCGTTCCACTCGGTGCGAATTTCGTTGGCAATATTGTCCGCCTTGTCGGCATTGCGCTCGCGCTTCAGCTGCGCGTAGAGCTGGTCAAGATGCTGCTGGGGGGAAAGGTTGGCGTCCGGCTGCTCCTTGATCGTGTCCTTCTCCTGCGCGATTGCAGGCAAGGTGGTGGGAGCAAGCAGGGCGAGAGCCAGCGGCAGAGCCGCAAATGTCATGGCAAAAAAACGCATGGCGGGCATAGTAGCCCGCCAACGCAGAAGATCAAAGCATTTTCATGCTGCCCGCGGCGACTCCGAGTGTATGAACAACGGAGTCAAGCCGGTCGCTAAATCAGCCCTGACGAGCCTTGAAGCGCGGGTTCAGCTTGTTGATAATGTAGATGCGGCCCTTGCGGCGAACCAGGCGGTTGTCACGATGACGAGCCTTGAGCGACTTGAGCGAATTCTTGATCTTCATTGTTTTGATCCGCGATGTTTAGGGGGAATTCACATTCGCCCGTGTCTATTACAATCAAAAGCGCGCTCGGGGCGCGCTCTTTAGGTTGGGCGTGCAGATAACCCGGCCTCTCGTCTGTGTCAACCACGTGAAGGTGTTTTTCCCGGGACAGACGCTGCTTTATAGCCCGGAAAGCCGTTATTTTCCAGTCAGCGTCGTGACGTGTCCCATCTTTCGGCCGGGCCGGGATTCGGTCTTGCCGTAGAGATGGACGAGCGTATCCGGGCGGCGCAGCCACTCCGGAAGGGCGAGGATATCGTCGCCGATCAGGTTCTGCATGACGCAGTCCGAATGCCGGTCGGCATGTCCGAGCGGGAGCCCGGCCACGGCACGGATGTGCTGCTCGAACTGCGAGATGACGCAGGCGGCTTCCGTCCAGTGTCCGGAATTATGGACGCGAGGCGCCATCTCGTTCGCGACGAGGCTGCCGTCGGCAAGCGCGAAGAATTCGATGCCGATCACGCCCACATAGCCGAGCGTCGTCAGGATGGTTTCCGCAGCGCGGCGCGCGGTGTCCGCGGTCTCCGCCGAGATGGCGGCCGGGACGGTCGAGGTATGCAGGATGCCATTGCGGTGAACGTTTTCCGCCGGGTCGAAGCAGGCAACCGTTCCGTCGGACGCGCGGGCCGCGATGATCGAGATTTCCCGTTCGAAGGCGACAAAGCTCTCTAGAATGAGAGGAACGTTGCCAAGGCTGGCATAGGCGTCCTCGCTACGGTCCGCAGCCGAACGGAAGACGCGCTGGCCTTTTCCGTCATAGCCAAGGCGTCGCGTTTTCAGGACGCCCTTGTCGCCGAATTCGGTTAGCGCGGCATCGAGATCTGCCTGACTGTCGATCGCGCGAAAGTCGGCGGTCGGGATTCCGCAGTCATTGAGAAAGCGCTTTTCGACAAGGCGATCCTGTGCGGCTTCCAGTGCCATCGCCGGCGGATAGACGGGCACCGAGCGTGCGAGCACTTCGGCCGCAGACACCGGCACGTTCTCGAATTCGTAAGTCACGACGTCGCAGCGTTTCGCAAGCTCGGCAAGAGCCGCGCTGTCATCATAGGCTGCGACGATCTGGCTGTTGGAAACCTGCGCCGCCGGACAATCAGCCTGCGGTTCGAGGATGACGGTCTGGAAATTGAGGCGCGCGGCAGCCATGGCCAGCATCCGGCCAAGCTGGCCGCCGCCAATGATGCCGATCGTCTTTATAGTCATAGGTCGTCCATCGGGTATTCGGCAACGGCAGCGCTCTGGCGCTCGCGCCACTCATCGAGACGGTCGGCGATTTCTTCGTCCGACAATGCAAGGACCGCGGCTGCGAGAAGTGCTGCGTTGATCGCTCCCGCTTTGCCGATCGCCAGCGTGCCAACGGGAATACCACCCGGCATCTGGACGATGGAAAGCAGGCTGTCCTGACCAGAAAGCGCCTTGGACTGAACCGGAACGCCGAAAACCGGCAGAGGCGTCATGGCGGCTGCCATGCCTGGAAGATGGGCGGCGCCGCCAGCGCCGGCGATGATGACCTTGAAGCCTTCGTCGCGGGCACTCTTTGCAAAATTCACCAGTCGATCCGGCGTGCGATGGGCAGAGATGATGCGTGCATCATAAGGAATTTCCAGCGCCTCCAGAGTGTCGGCGGCATTCTTCATGGTTTCCCAATCGGATTGGCTGCCCATGATGATGGCAACCGGGGGTCTGTCTGTCATCGTCACGACGTTCCCTTCAGGCAATGATGTCCGGAATGATCTGATCTTCGAGCTTCGAGAGCTTATCCTTGATGACCAGCTTCTTCTTCTTCATGCGTTGCACGCGCAGCGCATCGCAGCCGGTGGCAATCATGGCGTTGATGGCGGCATCATAATCTTCGTGCTCCTGGCGCAAGCGCGCTACCATGAGCCTGATTTCAGCCTGTTCCTGATCGGCCATTATGCATTCCCCACGATCGTCTTCGGACGTTGTCCGGTCTGCCGATGATTTCCGCATGCTCCTATCACCAATTAGCGGTAACGGCTAGTTGGTCTCGACCATGAATTTGCCACGTAGTCTTCATGTTTTCGCCTTCGACAAGCATTCAAAAATGTGTCACATTCGCAGGGTTGACGCCTTGGATCTCCGGCGGTGTTGGCCGGGGAGAGGTAAGAGGAAGGAAGGGTCAAATGACTGTTCAAGCTCATCTTGAATCACTCCAGAAGAAGCATGGCGCTCTTGAGGAGGAGCTTCATTCGCTGATGACATCCCCCGCCAGAGACGACCATGAGATTGCCGAGTGCAAGCGCAGGAAACTGCGCATCAAGGACGAGATTGAGCGTCTCAAATCATCTGTACATTGAGACAGTGAACGAACCTGCCGATATGGCTTACACCTGATGCAAAAGGAATTTGAAAAGATTTCAATAGTTTGGTGAAGAGTCGTGGCAGATTGCCATTCTTGCGCGCCGGTTGCGAAATTAAATCGCGGCCGGCGCGTTTTCATGTCCTGATGTCAGGCCCAGAACTGATCCAGCCAGAGATTGAGCTTGTCGAAGCCGCGATTGTTGACGGCGTAGATACGTTTCGTACCGTTTGCGGTTACCGACACGAGGTTGCAGTCAAGCAACGCCTTCAGATGCTGGGACACGGCCGGGCGGCTGATCGGCAACCCTTCCGCAAGCTCATTCACGGTGCGCGGCGCGCGCCTTAGCTCCTCCAGCAGAAAGCGCCGGTGAGGGTCGGCAATCGCAGTAAAGGGGTCCGTGTTCGACATGCGGGAAAGCTACGTCAAACGAGGCATTTCGGCAAGAAAATTGTGCGGTGCAGCGAAAGTGTCCCGACCTAGAAACCGAGGCCTTCCCGGGCGATCAGAACGGCTGCGATCAGGGCCATGGCATACATGAACGGATAGAAGATCGTCGGCTTCATGCGCTTGACGCACCATGCTCCGGCGATGGTCGCAACGGGAGCAAAGGGCAGCAGGGTTGCCGAGGTCATCAGGTTCTGCGTGTCGAGCTGGCCGAGGGCGAAATACGGAATGAGCTTGATGGCATTCAGGATCGCAAAGAAGCGAACGCTGGTTCCGGTGTATTCGCGCGGAGAGAGCTGCAGCGGCAGGGCGTAAATCTGGAATGGAGCCCCGCCTGCATGCGCGACAAAGCTGCCATAACCCGAAAACGTTCCCCAGATGGTGGCGAGAAGCGGCCGCTGGCCATGCGGGGGAACGACCCTGCCGGCGCCGGGGCCGAAGTTGTTCCAGAAATAGCGCAGGCAGAAGAGCACGGTGACGAGGCCGATCACGACCCGCAGGACGTTTCCGGGAACAAGCGCCGATGTCGCCCAGCCGAGCGCGACGCCGAACACGGCACCCGGCAGCATGATCTTCAGCGTTGCCCAATCGCCATGCCTGCGCCAGATCACCAGCGATATCATGTCCATGAAGACGAGGATCGGCAGGAGGATCGCGGCGGCCTGAACAGGCGAGACGACAAGAGCCAGAAAAGGCAATCCGATCAACGAGAGGGCGTCGCCCATCCCGCCCTTTGCCAGGCCGACGAGGATGACGGCGGGAACGGCGGCGTAGTAAAATGACAAGTCCATTGGCATGCTTTTGAAAATCCTCCCCTTGCCAGCCCGATCTAACGGAATTACTCACACAAAACGAGTGCAGACATGCCGGCGAACGGCGAAATCTGCTGCAAACGGAAAGAGTTCATGACCGAACCGGAAAATCGCTGCCGTCTAGTTCTCATCGTTCCCGATGTCGCGGACGTTGAAGAGCAGGCAAAGATCGTGGAAGATGCCCTGAAGGGCGGCGACGTCGCGTCGGTGATCGTGCCGCAATACGCCCTCAATGACGGCGACTTCCAGAAACATGCGGAACGGCTTGTTCCTGTCATCCAGGCCGCAGGCGCTGCAGCGCTGATTGCCGGTGACACCCGTGTCATCGGCCGCGCCAAGGCGGACGGCGTGCACGTCACCGGTCCCGCGACCGAGATTGCTGAAGCCATTGACCGCTATGCCGACAAGCTGATCGTCGGCGGTGGCAACGCTGCCGATCGCCACCATGCGCTCGAGATCGGCGAGGAGCGGCCGGACTACATCTTCTTCGGCAAGCTGGACGGCGACATCAAGCCGGAAGCGCACCCGAAGAACCTGGCTCTCGCCGAGTGGTGGGCTTCGATGATCGAGATCCCTTGCATCGTGATGGGCGGCACCGACCTGGCGTCGGCGCTGGCCGTTGCCGAGACCGGCGCGGAGTTTGTTGCCCTGCGGCTGGCGGTCTTTGGCGAACCTGCGCGTGCGCCATCCGTTGTTGCCGAGATCAATGCGTTGCTGGACGAAAAAGCGCCACGGTTTGAGGATTGATATCGCCCTCATGACGATAAACGCCCGTTCCCTGCGCCTCTTGCTGCTTTCGGTCGCCGCTTCCGTTGCCGCCTGTGCAGGTGGCGCATCGGCGCAGACGGTCGATAATGTCGTGACGCGACCGCTCTCCGAAGCGCCGGGCGCCTTGAAGACGAGCCGGCCGCAAGCGGACGAAACCGCGCCATCGACAGGCGTCGGCGTTTTCGATCGCATGGGCGCGAAGCTGCCCGATCTTCCGCCAGAGAAAGACTACAAGGGGCCGATCGACGAGGCCTATGGCGCCTATCAGCAGGGCTATTACCTCACGGCCATGGAGAAGGCGCTTCCGCGTGCCCAGCTGGGTGATCCTGCGGCGCAGACGCTGGTGGCTGAAATGCTGTCCAGCGGGCTTGGGGTCAAGCGCGATCCGAAGGCTGCGGCGTTCTGGTACGGCAAGGCTGCCGAGGGTGGCGACGCTGCGGCGATGTTCAAATACGCGCTGATCCTGATGGAAGGCCGCACCGTAAAGCGCGACAAGGCCAAGGCCGACGAGTACATGCGCAAGGCTGCCGATGCCGGAAATCCGTCGGCCGCGTTCAATTGGGGGCAGATCGTGACCGCTGACAATCCCGGCGAAAAGGGATTGAAAATGGCGCTGCCCTACTACGAAAAGTCTGCCGAGCAGGGGATTGCCGACGCGCAGTATGCGGTGGCGGAGATCTATTCGGCACTTCCCGATCTGCCGGCCGAGAAGAAGAACCTTGCCCGCGAGTGGATGGCGCGCGCCGCGCATGCGGGCTTCGATACGGCCCAGGTCGATCTCGGCGTCTGGATGGTGAACGGCACCAATGGTCCGCGCGATTTCACCAAGGGCTTCCAATGGCTGCGACTTGCCGCCAACGGCGGCAACGTCGTTGCGCAGAACAAGCTGGCGCATCTTTATATCAATGCGCTCGGCACGAAGCCGGATCCTGTCGAGGCGGCCAAATGGTATGTGCTGTCGCGCCGCGCCGGTCTACCCGACCCCGCTCTCGAAGACTTTTTCCTCGGTATCAACGACGATCAGCAGAAGGCGGCAATCGATGCCGCCAACAAGTTTCGCCGTACGCGCTGATTCCGCAGGTCTCTAGAACAGAGCGTCGGCGAACAGGTCCTCGTCCTCGTCGCCAGCTGTCGCGGGAGCCGTTTCCGCCACGGCTGCCTGAGGCTCTTCGATGGCCGCGATGATGTTGCGGTGGATCGTGCGTTCCTGCGCCATCGTGTAGAGCTTAAAGATCTTGCGATCCAGAGGTGCGATGATCTCGGTCAGATCGGAGATATCTGAAATCTCCGCGCCGGCAACGGTTTCCAATGCGTCGGCGCAGCGTGCGAGGGTATCGCCGAGGTCGCGCTGAAAATCGAGCTTGCCTGCAAGCTGGCCGATCTTGCCGGCGATTTCGCGACCATGTTCGGCGAGGATCTTCAACTCGCCATCCATCGTGTCCGCAGCGCCGCGGATGTCGGCAACTGCGCTGTCGAGATTTTCGGCGAGCCCGCCCGATTTCGCATCGGCCGGCGGCGCGATGTTTGCCGCGGCAGCCTCCAGGGCCGGCAAGCCGTTGACGATTGCATCGGCGGATTCGTCTAGCCGTCCTGCAAAGATGCGCAATTCGGCAGTCACGACATTGATGGACTTGCCTTCCTCGCCGAGACGGCTGCAGCGGAGATTGGTGTTCAGCGCCATATAGTTGATGTCGGTCTTGACCTTGCGGATGTTGTCGATCGACTGGAGCAGGCTGGCGGCGGTGCCGAGCGTCGACTGGCTGACCTGGTCGGCCTGACGGGTTGCCGCGTCCACCTGCTTGACGATCTCATGCGCGGCGGAAACGCTGGTTTCCAGCGCACGCATGAAGTTGGATTCGCCGTTGCCCATCATCTGATCGCGCAGCCGCAGGATCTCATGGGTGTCGTGGCTGAAGCTCGTGATGGTCTTCACGACGCTTTGCGAGTCGCGGTGGAAATCCTGGACCATCTCGTTCATCTGCGCTGCCGTCAGATGATTGATGACGCATTCGAGACGCCGGCGGGCGTCGGCGTTGAGGCAGCTGCCTTCCGGGCCGCTCAGGAATTCTTCCAGAAGCGAAAACGTGCTTTGGACATGCTCGATGCGCTGGCGGGTGATGTCGCCGATCTGCAGTGCCGAAAGGGTCGAGGCCACCTTGCCCTGGATGCCGCGAGCGATGGCGGAAACGTCACGTGCGATTGCCGCAAGGTGCTGACGATGCTCGGAAATTTTGCGCGCGTCGTCCTGCAGCGCACCGGCAACTTCGGGTACGGTATCCGAATAGTTCTTTGCCATGTTGGTGCCGAAGGCCAGCGCCAGTTTGACTTCCTTTTCGAGGCGGTCGAGATGACCGGCGAAGCTGTTGACTTCCTCGGTGCCGGAATAGATGCGCTCGAGGATTTCCTGCGCAAAGCCTGCGAATTCAGGAAGGCCGGCGCCGGTGATCTTCACCGTCACGGCAAATGTCCGCAAATAGCGCATGGTTTCCTGCATGTCCGCGACATGCTTGCGGAGCGAATGGCTGCTGTCGGCGAGAGCCGAGAGTGCACCGTGACGCGCCCGTTCTGCTTCCGGCAATTCCGTCAGGTTCTTCACCGTGGCACGCAGGTCCGCGCCGGCATCGCTGCCTTCGCTGGCGTTCAATGCGCTTGTGACACTGTCGAGCGAATTCAACAATTGGTTGAGTCCGTCCATGACGGACAGGAGCACCGATCCACCTTCGAGAAAGCGTTCCTCGACCTGGATACGTGCTGCTTCCAACGTGTCGCTGACGCCGGATCCGGAGATCTCGAATGCGCCTATTGCCGATGCCGCCCCGTTTGTCACTTTATTTCCTTTACCTATAAGTCTGGCAGGTTGGGGACTATTTCTACGGGAGTGGATGGAAACGGGAGGTAAACATTCCGGACTCGCCTGCGTTGTGATTAACGGAGCGTGAAAAAGTGCCCGCACATGGCCATCCGACGCGTGTCTGTTGAATCAAGATATTGGTTTTAAATCACTTTTTATAAGTTGAGCGACGTTCACTATAATTTCTCCCGGGTGAGAATTCAGGGAGTCGAGACTCGTCGTAATTGCATTCCGACACAACCGGACTTTACTCCCCGTTAAGCCTATCGTGAGATTCGTCTTTGGGTCAAAAAAGTATTTCTCCGTCCCAGGAGGCTGAGTTGAGTGCGAGTGGCCAGTATCGGCAACATATTTCTCTGCCTGACATCCTAAGCATTAGGAATATCTCAGAGTTAACCCAAAAAATTACTGAGTCATTGCAAAGTAATGATTCCGTTTTTCTTGATGTAGGCGAAAACGCAGAAGCAGATCTGAGTTTCGTTCAGCTTGTCGAATCCGCGCGTCGGTTCGCCAAAGCGAGCGGCAAGACGATCGCGCTCGCTTCCCCCGCCGGGGGACACGTCCTGAAAGTTCTCGAACGCGCGGGCTTCGTCGAAGCCTTCAATCGCGAAGACGCACAGTTCTGGTTGCATAAAGAGGTCATGCCATGAGCGCCAATATTCTGACTGTCGATGACTCGGCAAGCATCCGTCTGACCACCAAGGTCACGTTGAGCAATGCCGGCTATACGGTAACTGAGGCGGTTAACGGCGCCGAAGGTCTTGCGACGGCAAAGTCCGCGCACTTCGACCTGATTGTTACCGATCTCAACATGCCCGTTATGGACGGCCTGACGATGATCGAGGAGCTGCGCAAGCTTCCGACGCATACGGGCGTGCCGATCATCTTCCTGACCACGGAGTCGGATGCCGACCTCAAGGCGCGCGCCAAGGCCGCCGGCGCAACCGGCTGGCTGACGAAGCCCTTCGATCCTGAAAATCTGGTCAAGATCGTCAAGAAGGTTCTCGGCAGATGAGCTCTCTCGACCCGGTAGCCGTGTTTCGCACCGAGGCTGCGGAATGCCTCGAAACGATCGAGGCCGGTCTCCTCGACCTTACGCATCAGCTCGACGACAAGGACCTGGTCGACGCGGTATTTCGCGGCCTCCACACGCTGAAGGGCTCGGGCTCCATGTTCGGGTTCGATGCGCTCGCTGCATTTACCCATCATTGCGAAACGGCATTTGATCGTGTCCGCAAGGGCGAAGTGCCGGCGACGGCGGAACTGGTCGCGGCCGTGCTTGCCGCGCAGGACCATATGCGTGCGCTGGTCGACCGGCCCGATGCCGATCACGGCGATACCGGGCACAAGCTTCTGGCCCAGTTGCAGGCAGCCGTCGGTGAGAACGCTCATGCACCGGCCGTTGCGGCAGTCGCCGCACCCGTTGCTGCCGCACCGGCAAAAAAGACGACGACATGGCGGATCCGCTTCAGCCTGCCCTCGAACGCAATGGCGAACGGAACCAATCCATTGGGTCTGCTCGATGAACTGCGCGATCTCGGCGAATGCAGCATCCGTGCGAATACGGCGGCCATTCCTCCACTCGACGAGCTTGTTCCGACCGAGCTCTATGTCTCCTGGGACGTGCTGCTGACCAGCGAACAGGATCGCTCGGCGATCGATGACGTCTTCATCTTCGTGATGGACGACATGGAACTCGACGTACAGGAAGTCGCGGCTCCATCCGCGCAGAGCGCTGAACAGGCTGCGCCCGTTGTTGCCGCCCCCGCAGCGGCTCTGCCCGTCGCACCGCCGGCTTCAAAGCCGGAGTTCAAGCCGGTCGAAGCCGTTCCCGCCAAGAAGGAAGCGGCTGCGGTCGCCGATCACCGCCAGGCAAAGGCGACCGAAAACGTTCGCGTTCCGGCTGAGCGGCTGGACGAGCTGATGGATCGCGTCGGCGAACTCGTCATTGCGCAGTCACGTCTGAGCCAATTGGCGAGCGCCAGCGCGGATATCGCCCTTCGCTCCGTTTCCGAAGAAATCGAACGCCTTTCAGGCGAATTGCGCGACACGATGATGGTGCTCCGCATGGTGCCGGTCGCGACGCTGTTCTCGCGCTTCCGCCGCCTCGTGCATGATCTCGCCCGCGAAACCGGCAAGGTCATCGAGCTGGTTACCGAAGGTGAAAGCACCGAGGTCGACAAGACCGTGATCGAACGCCTTGCCGATCCGCTGGTGCATCTCGTGCGCAACTCCATCGACCACGGGCTTGAGACACCGCAGGATCGTCTCTCATCCGGCAAGCCGGAGGCTGGCACCGTTACGCTGTCGGCCCGTCAGGCGGGTGGCGAGGTGATCATCTCGATCAAGGATGATGGCCGCGGCATCAACCGGGAGCGGGTCCGTGCCAAGGCGGAATCGTCTGGTCTGATCGCGCCCGGTCAGCCGCTGTCCGACTCCGAGCTGCTGCAACTGATCTTTGCACCGGGTTTTTCGACCGCCGCGCAGATTACCAATCTCTCCGGCCGCGGCGTCGGCATGGATGTGGTGAAGAAAACCGTCGAGGCGCTGCGTGGCGCCATCGATATCGAAAGTGTTCCAGGGGAAGGTTCCGAGGTTTCCCTGCGCATTCCGCTGACGCTCGCCATCATCGATGGCCTGCTCGTTCGTGTTGGTTCCGGCCGGTACGTCATCCCGCTCTCCGCGGTGGAGGAATGCCTGGAGCTCTCGCTGGAAGAAGACCTGCGTTCGCGCGGTCGCAGCTTCATCTCGCTGCGCGACAGCCTGGTTCCGTTCCTGCGTCTGCGGGATCTCTTCCGGACCGGCACCAAGCCTGATGTGCACCAGAAGGTCGTCGTCATCTCGACGGGCACCGAGCGTGTGGGTCTCGTCGTCGATCAGATCATCGGTGACCACCAGACGGTCATCAAATCGATGTCGAAGCTGCACAACGACGTCGCGACCTTCTCCGGCGCGACCATTCTCGGCGACGGCAGCGTCGCTCTCATTCTCGACGTCGGCCATCTCGTGGCCGCCGGTCAGCAACAGGAAACACAGATGCGGGTGGCAGGATGAGCGCGGTAGCTGAAAGACTGGATCACCATTGGGACTACGCCGACGAGGTCGAGGTCCTGACCTTCGACATGAACGGCGAGACCTTCGCGCTGGAAGCCGTCATCGTCCAGGAAATCCTTGACCTGCTGCCGGAAACGGCGGTCCCCGGTGCACAGCCATTTGTCGCCAGCGTCATCAATTTCCGCGGCAAGGTCATTCCGCTGGCCGATCTGCGGCTCGCCTTCGGCATGGAGGCAACCGAGGCAACCATCGACAGCCGTATCATCGTGATCGAGATCGATCTCGAGGGCGAAGCGACACTCGTCGGACTTCGAACCGACAAGGTCAATGAGGTGACGACGCTCTCCAAGACGGCGAGCGAGCCACCACCAAGCGTCGGCATGCGCTGGCGAGCCGACTACATCAACTGCCTCGTCAAGCGGGGGGGCGAGTTCATCATTCTTCCTAATCTGCGGGAGATTTTCTCAGCACGTCACGAAGCATCGGGTTCCGCCACCTGAGAGGCTTCATCGAGTAAAGGGGTTAACAATGCGACTGACAATCAAGACGAAGCTGGTGGCAGCCTTCAGCTTCATCATACTGATGCTGATCGGAACGTCTGCCTATTCGATCATAAGCCTGAGCGGCTTGAATGACTCTATCGGTGCGGTTCTGGCCGGGCCCGCGGCTCGCCTCGAGCTTGCACAGGAAATCAACATCGGTCAGTTGCAGGCGATCCGCCAGCAGAAGAACTTGCTGATGGCCAGGGATGCGCAGGAAATGGACGGCGCCATCACCAAGGGTGATGCCGGACGCAAGGAATTCGCGGAATCGCTCGCAGCCGTCATGAAGATCGCGACGGAGCAGGGCAAGCCGCGCTGGGAAAAGGTCGGGGAGCTCTCCAAGAAGTTCTTCGAGGCTGACGACCAGATCCGCGCCATGATGAAGGCCGGTAACACGGAAGGTGCCGCCAACATCTCCGTCACCACGGCTCGTGCAGCGGCAAACGAAATCGACACGACACTTGCTGAAATTCTCAAGCTTGAGAAAGACCGCATGGACACGGCCGATGACGATGCCGAGGCAAGCTATCAGGCGACCCGCCTGACCATGATCATCTCCGTCGGTATTGCCTTCCTCTTCGCCGCCGTAACCGCGTTCTGGATTGCGAACAGCATCTCCAAGGGGCTTTCGCGTGCGAATGCCGCCGTTCGGGACGTCGCGGAAGGCGATCTGACGAAGACGGCCGCGATCACCAATCGCGACGAGATCGGCGAACTGCTCGGCAATGTGAACGTCATGATCGAGCGCCTTCGCGGTGTCGTTGCCGATGCGCTTTCCGCCTCGGAAAATGTCTCTGCCGGTAGCCAGGAACTCTCCGCCAGCTCGGAGCAGGTCTCGCAGGGTGCAACGGAGCAGGCTGCCTCGGCTGAAGAAGCGTCCGCCTCGATGGAAGAGATGGCCGCCAACATCAAGCAGAATGCCGACAACGCGGCTCAGACCGAAAAGATTGCCCGCCAGTCCGCCAAGGATGCTGAGGAGAGCGGTGCTGCCGTTACCCGCGCCGTCGACGCGATGCGCACGATCGCCGAGAAGATCAGCATCGTCCAGGAAATCGCTCGTCAGACCGATCTGCTGGCTCTGAACGCCGCCGTCGAAGCTGCTCGTGCCGGTGAGCACGGCAAGGGCTTTGCGGTTGTCGCTTCGGAAGTGCGCAAGCTCGCCGAACGCAGCCAGTCGGCTGCCGCTGAAATCAGCGCCATGTCTGGCGATACGGTCAAGGCAGCAAGCGACGCCGGCGACATGCTCGGCCGCTTGGTGCCGGACATTCGCAAGACCGCGGAACTGGTTTCCGAGATCAGCGCCGCCTGCCGCGAACAGGATATCGGTGCCTCGCAGATCAACGAAGCGATCCAGCAGCTCGACAAGGTGACCCAGCAGAACGCCGGTGCCTCGGAAGAAATGTCCGCGACGTCGGAAGAACTGGCTGCACAGGCTGAAGAGCTGCAGGCGTCGATCGCCTTCTTCAAGGTCGACACCGCCGGTGCCAAGGTCAGTGCCCGCAAGCCTGCCAAATCCGCGGCCAAGCCTGCTGCAACGGTCGTGCGCCGGGCACCGGTCGCCTCAACCAGCAGCAACGGCCGAGGCAGCGTCGCTGCCCAGCAGGCCCGTGTCAAAGGTTTTGCACTCGATATGTCGATGGGTGGCCCCGACGCGGGCGACGACGACTTCCGCGAGAGCGCCTAATAACGAACAGGGTCGTGGCCAGGCGACTGGCCGCGCCCCATGGATGCCAACGTATGTCAACGTTGGAAGCGTGGCTGGCACCGCCATCCACTCACGCAAGAGTAGATGTAAGGCTCTTTTTTCCTCCCGATTCCGCGTTCGGCCGGTGCTTCGCATTCGGACGTTCATCCTCCCCGGCAATTCTGCCGAAGCATTCCCAGTCTCTGGAGTCTACTCATGCGCTTAACAATCAAGCTAAAGCTTGCGTTGGTTTTTGCCGCCGTCATCCTGCTCAGCGGAACGATGGCGGGCCTCGCAATCTACAATCTCTCCTCGTTGAACTCGGCTATCACGCAGATGGTCGACGAACCGATCGCCGACCTCAAGAACGTCGTCTCGCTCAGCGAGATGTTCAACGGCACGGTTCGTGCCGAAAAGAATGCGATCCTGAACACAGAGCCGAGCGAAATCGCCGACTTCGTGAAGTCGCTGCTCAGCCGGCAGGCCGATATCCAGGCGCTGACCGAGAAGCTTGCGGGATCTGCCGATCCTGACGTGCGTAACCAGGCTGCGCAGTTCAAGTCGCTCTATGAGCAGTATGCGCCGATCCAGAAGCAGATCGCCGATCTTGCCACGCAGAACACGACGGAATCGAACGCCCATGCGACCTCGCTGACGATGCACGAAGGCCGCGACGTCATGAACAAGGCGCTCAAGGTCATGGAAGACATGACCGAGACGATCTCCGGCAATGTCAGCGAGACCGACCAGGCGACCGACCTTCAGTACGCCAACTCGCGCTTTATCCTCGTTTCCATGACCATCGTGCTGATCGTCTTCTCGCTCGGCTGCGCGACCTGGATTTCGCTTAACATTTCCCGCGGTCTGAAGCGTGCCGTCAATCTTGCCGACGCCGTTGCCATCGGTGACCTCGATCAGAACATCGAACACAAGAGCAACGACGAAATCCGCGATCTCGTCAACGCGATGTCGACGATGACCGGCAACCTGCGCATCACCGCCGGTATTGCCAACCAGATCTCCAATGGTGATCTGACGGTTTCGCCGAAGCCGCTCTCCGACAAGGACACGCTCGGCCTCGCGCTGGAGCAGATGGTCGAACGTCTTCGCGGTGTCGTTGCCGATGCGCTTTCGGCCGCCGAGAACGTCTCTGCCGGTAGCCAGGAGCTTTCCGCCAGCTCGGAGCAGGTCTCGCAGGGTGCAACGGAGCAGGCTGCCTCGGCTGAAGAAGCGTCCGCCGCGATGGAGGAAATGGCTTCCAACATCAAGCAGAACGCCGACAATGCCGCACAGACGGAAAAGATCGCTCGCCAGTCCGCCAAGGACGCAGAGGCAAGCGGCGAAGCCGTTTCCCGCGCCGTCGACGCCATGCGCACGATCGCCGAGAAGATCAGCATCGTCCAGGAAATCGCTCGTCAGACCGATCTGCTGGCTCTGAACGCTGCCGTCGAAGCTGCTCGTGCCGGTGAGCACGGCAAGGGCTTTGCGGTCGTCGCTTCGGAAGTGCGCAAGCTCGCCGAACGCAGCCAGTCAGCCGCTGCCGAAATCAGCGCCATGTCTGGCGATACGGTCAAGGCAGCAAGCGATGCGGGCGACATGCTCGGCCGTCTGGTGCCGGATATCCGCAAGACTGCGGAACTGGTTTCCGAGATCAGTGCCGCTTGCCGCGAGCAGGACATCGGTGCATCGCAGATCAACGAAGCGATCCAGCAGCTCGACAAGGTGACCCAGCAGAACGCCGGCGCCTCGGAAGAGATGTCCGCGACGTCGGAAGAACTGGCAAGCCAGGCCGAAGAGCTGCAGACCTCCATCGCCTTCTTCAAGGTCGACATGGCCGGCAGCCGCGTAAGCCGCACTCCTGCTGCACGCGTCAGCGTTCGTAGCCCGGCTCCGGCAGCCGCTCGCAAGCCCGCTGCTGCCAAGGCACCTGCCAACACGGTCTCGGCCCAGCAGGCACGCGCCAAGGGCTTCGCACTCGACATGTCCATGGGCGGCCCGGATGACGGTGACGCCGAGTTCAAGGAAAGCGCATAATATGGCAACGGCATCCCTGGAAGCGCAGTTCGTCACCTTCAGCCTCGGCGATGAGACCTTCGCCGTGCCGGTAGAGGTGGTTCGGGAAATTCTCGACTATGCGGAAGCATTCAAGATTCCGAACGGTCCTGACTATCTCCTTGGCCTCCGCGACGTGCGCGGCCAGGGCGTGCCGACGATCGACCTTCGGCTGAAACTCGGCATGTCGAAGACGGTGCCCACGTCCCATACACGTGTTCTCGTTCTCGACATACCGATGGAAAGCAGGGTTCTCACGCTCGGCCTCGTTGCCGACCGTGTCTTCGAGGTCACGCCGTTCCGGCGTGACCAGATCGAGGCGGCGCCGGACATCGGCGTTCGCTGGCGCTCGGACTACATCGCCGGCGTCGTTCGTCGGGAAGGCGGGTTCGTGGTCATCGTCGACCTTGCTCGGCTGCTGTCGCGTGAAGACGCGTCGGTCCTGCAGTCGGCAGCGTGATCGATCGTTCGGAGCATCAATCCATGAGCATGGCTGCAGCAGAAACCCAGATAGGGGATCGGATCAGCAAGCGAAATTTCGATAAGCTTGCCCGATTCATCTACGACTACAGCGGCATCAAGATGCCGCCGACCAAACTGACGATGCTCGAAGGCCGCCTGCGGCGTCGCCTTCGGGCAACCAATCACGCGACTTTCGACGACTATTGCGATTTCCTGTTCCACGAGGACGGGCTCGAGCATGAGACCGTCTATCTGATCGATGCGGTGACCACGAACAAGACGGACTTCTTCCGGGAGGCCCGCCACTTCGACTATATGCAGCAGACGGCGTTGCCGACGCTGGCCGGGAACGGCGTCCGTATCATCCGGACGTGGAGCTCGGCGTGCTCCACGGGTGCCGAGCCTTACACGATGGCGATGGTGCTTGAGGAGTTCGCCGGCGCGCGCAACGACGTCGACTACACGATACTCGCAACCGATCTCAGCACCGACGTGTTGAACGCCGCCCGCCTCGGCATCTACGCCGAAGACATGATCCAGCCGGTGCCGCGCGACATGCAGCGCAAGTACGTCATGGTTCCCAAAAGCCCGACGCGTCGCGAGGTCCGGATTTCGCCGTTCCTGCGCAGCAGGGTCGGTTTTGCCCGGATGAACCTGATGGACGAGAGCTATCCGGTCGGCGAAGCGATGCACATCATCTTCTGCCGCAATGTGCTGATCTACTTCGACAAGCCGACGCAGGCGGGCGTGCTCAAGCGATTGTGCGATCGTCTCGCCGTCGGCGGCTACCTGTTCATCGGTCACTCCGAGTCCATCGCCGGAATCGACCTGCCGCTGAAGCAGGTTTCCAACACCGTGTTCCAGCGCACTTAAGTAAGGTTGCCTATGGGCAAGAAGATACGCGTTCTGATCATCGATGACTCCGCCAGCGTTCGCCACACACTCGTCCGCGTGCTGCAGGAGGATCCCGAAATCGAAGTCATGGGGGTGGCAACCGACCCCTTCATGGCAGCCAAGAAAATCCAGGAGGAAATTCCCGACGTCATCACGCTCGACGTCGAGATGCCGAGGATGGATGGCATAACCTTCCTGCGCAAGCTGATGTCGCAGCGGCCGATCCCTGTCGTCATGTGTTCGTCGCTGACCGAGGCAGGGTCCGAGACGCTGCTGCAGGCCTTGGAGGCGGGCGCCGTCGACGTCATCCTGAAATCGAAGATCGGCGCTGCCGACAGTCTCGCCGACGATGCCGTGCGAATCCGTGAAGTGGTCAAGAGCGCATCCCATGCGCGTCTCGGCAACATGCGACGGGCGACGAGCGGCCTGAGGCCGGGCAGGGAAGCGCCGCCGCAGAAACTGACGGCGGATGCGATGCTACCACCGCCGACCGGACGGGCAATGGCGAAGACCACGGAAATGGTCGTCTGCGTCGGAGCCTCGACGGGTGGCACGGAGGCGCTGCGCGAATTCCTCGAAGCGCTGCCGGCCAATGCGCCGGGGATGGTCATCGTCCAGCACATGCCGGAGAAATTCACCGCCGCCTTCGCGAAGCGGCTGAACGGTCTCTGCGAGGTCGAAGTGAAGGAAGCCGTGGATGGCGATCCCGTGCTGCGTGGCCATGTGCTGATCGCGCCCGGTGACAAGCACATGCTGCTCGAAAGGCAGGGCGCCCGGTATCACGTCTCGGTCAAGCAGGGGCCGCTGGTTTCGCGGCATCGTCCTTCCGTCGACGTGCTCTTCCGTTCGGCTGCGCGCAGCGCCGGTTCGAACGCGATGGGCATCATCATGACCGGGATGGGCGACGACGGTGCCAAGGGGATGCTGGAGATGCATCAGGCTGGTGCCTATACCGTCGCGCAAGACGAGGCGACGTCGGTCGTCTTCGGGATGCCGAAAGAGGCGATCGCCAAGGGTGGGGTGGATCGGATCCTGCCGCTCGATCAGATCGCCCGGGAAGTCCTCATTACGCAGCAGAAGTTCTGAAAAGATGCCGGCGGCGCGAGCCGCCGGCATTCCGTCTCAGGCGAGATAGCCGCCGTCGATCGTCAGGCTGGCACCCGTGATGAAGGCGGCTTCCGGACTTGCAAGATAGGCCGCAAGGCTTGCAATTTCGCGGTCCTCGCCCAGGCGGCCAAGTGCCATCAATCCTTTCAGCATTTCATGAGAAGCCGGATCGGAATTCATGTCCGTCACCGTGGGGCCGGGCTGGATTGTGTTGACGGTGATGCCGCGTGGGCCGAGATCGCGTGCGAGGCCGCGCGTCATCGCGGCGACCGCGCCCTTGGTCATGCTGTAGACCGATGATGTCGGAAAGCCGCTTCGGTCGGCGACGACGCTGCCGATCGTGATGATCCTGCCGCCCTCATGCATGTGTTTCGCTGCAGCCTGCGTGCCCGCGAAGACAGCGCGGACATTGACAGCGAACATCCGGTCGAAGTCCTCGAGCGGAAAATCCTCAAGCTTGTTCAACAGCAGAATACCCGCATTGTTGACCAGAATGTCGAGCGCGCCGAAGTGATCGACGGCTCGGTCGATCGCTTTTTGCAGGGCGGTCGCGTCGGCGCTGTCGGCCTTGATGGCAAGCGCCTTTCCGCCATTTGCCTCGATCTCAGCGACGATTGCATCGGCCTTTTCGCTGGAATTGGCATAAGTGAAGGCAACCGCGGCGCCATCGGCAGCCAGCCTGCGGACGATCGCCGCCCCGATGCCGCGTGAGCCGCCAGTCACGATCGCGACCTTTTTCTGAAGTGGTTTTGTCATGTCTCATTTCTCCTTATTGGACTATTTAGTCTAGAATTTGGCATGCGAAATCGCAGCCGTCCGATGTCTCATCAGCGAAGGCTGCGAATGGCGAGGCTGGCGATGGAGCGCAGGGTTTCCGGGCTTGCGCCGTTGCGGGCGCTGACCTTCATGCCCGACAATGTTGCGCCGAGGAATTGCGTGGCGGCTTCCGGATCGATCTCGGGCGCAAGTTGGCCGGTTCTGCGGGCCTCATCGAGCAGGGAGCCGATCGCCTTGCCGAGTGTCGTGGCTGCGCTGTCGGTGAGGCTCGACACGTCGGCATCGGCGCGACCGAACTCGCAGATGGCGCTGACGCCAAGGCAGCCCCTGGATGCCTCCGAAACCGGCCGGGAGGCAAAGGCGATGAGCGCTGATTCCAGGGCTTCCAGCGGCTTCTGGTCATGCTTCGTGTCGGCGATGATCCTGAGGACGCTGTCCGTGTTGTAGCGCTTCAGCGCCTGGAGGTAGAGGCTGCGCTTGTCGCCAAAGGTGTCGTACATGCTTTGCCGGCTGATCTTCATCGCCGTCAGCAGTGCATCGGTCGAGCTTCCCTCGTAGCCATGCTGCGAGAAGACGCCGATTGCGGCGTCGAGTGCCAGGTCCCTGTCGAATTCCTTGTGCCTTGCCATGATCGGAAGATAGTTATTCCAGATCAATCTGTCCAGAATATTTGCGACATTTCTTGCCGTCAAACGGTGCGTCGTCTGTCTCCTCTTGAAATTTTCCCGGTTTTGTGGTCTTGAGGCCGCCAATCTTATCGAGCGCTGCCTCTTCCGGCGATCAGGGACCCGCCCCTGACAGCGCGTATCGTATTATCGCTCAAGGAAAAGTGCTCACATGGCTCGTTCAGCTCTTCTCAATGTCATGGTTCAGGCTGCCATCAAGGCAGGCAAGTCGTTGGGGCGTGATTTCGGTGAAGTGCAGAACCTGCAGGTTTCGGTGAAGGGACCGGGCGACTTCGTTTCGAACGCCGACCGCAAAGCCGAGAAGATCGTCAAGGACGAGCTGATGAAGGCGCGTCCGACCTACGGCTTCCTCGGCGAGGAGAGCGAGGAGATCAAGGGCACCGACGGCGCGCATCGCTGGATCGTCGATCCCCTCGACGGTACGACGAACTTCCTTCACGGCATTCCGCAGTTTGCCGTCTCGATCGCGCTCGAGCGCAACAACGAGATCGTTGCCGGTGTCGTTTTCAACCCGGCGACCGATGAGCTCTACACCGCCGAGCGCGGTGGTGGCGCCTTCCTCAACGATCGCCGCCTGCGCGTCGGCGCGCGCCGTGTCCTTTCGGACTCGGTGATCGGTTGCGGTGTACCGCATCTCGGCCGTGGCAATCACGGCAAGTTCCTTGTCGAGCTCCGGCATGTCATGGGCGAAGTCGCAGGTATCCGCCGTCTCGGCTCCGCCTCGCTCGATCTCGCTTACGTTGCGGCCGGCCGCTTCGATGGTTTCTGGGAAACCGGACTGTCCGCCTGGGATATCGCTGCCGGTATTCTGCTTATCCGCGAGGCCGGTGGTTATGTGTCCGACTGGGAAGGCGGTTCGTCGATTCTGGAGACCGGTTCTGTCGTCGCCGGCAACGAATATATCCAGAAGGCGCTGCTTGACGTCGCCAAGCGACCGGTGCCCACCCGCTAAATCGTTGTTGTAAAGACACGGTTTTCCTGCTCCACGTACTTCAATTCGGCACAATGTTGCTCTAGTCTCCGGCGGCGAGGAAGCCGGAGGCTGCGGAATCTATGGAAAATGTGAATGTGGCGGACTTCGGTTCGACCGAGAAAACCACGGGTAACTACAGCTACAGACTCTCCAGTCCCATGCAGTTCCTGTGGACGATGGTGCTGTTCCTGGTCATCGTCGGGTTCATAGCGGCGATCCTGTTCCGCCAGGCGCAGACTGCCTTCATGCACAATCCGGGCCTGAACGGGCTCATTCTCGGTGTTCTCGGCGTTGGGATCATCCTCGTTTTCGCTCAGGTGCTTGCCCTGCGCCCCGAAGTGCGCTGGTTCAATTCGTTTCGAGCTGCCGGCAGCGTTGAAAAGGTCGGGCGTGATCCAAAGTTGCTGGCGCCGATGCGCGTGCTGCTCGGCAATCGCAAGACATCGGGGCTCTCGACTGCCGCCTTTCGTTCCATTCTCGATTCCATCGCCAACCGCCTGGATGAATCGCGCGACGTTTCGCGCTATCTCATCGGTCTGCTCGTCTTTCTCGGCCTGCTCGGAACCTTCTGGGGTCTGATCGGCACCATCGGGTCGATCGGCAACGTCATCCAGTCGTTGGATGCCGGTACCAACGGCTCGTCCGATGTGCTGGGCGCACTGAAGGAAGGCCTGTCCACGCCGCTCTCAGGCATGGGGCAGGCGTTCTCTTCGTCGCTTCTCGGTCTTTCCGGTTCGCTTATCCTCGGCTTCCTCGATCTGCAGGCAGGCCGTGCCCAGAACCGCTTCTATGTGGAGCTGGAAAACTGGCTTTCTTCCGTGACTGATGTCGGATCCGACGTTGCTGTGCCAACCATCGATGCCAAGGGCAGCGTCTCGCCTGACGATATCAAGGCGCTTTCGGAATATCTCCGCAAGGTCTCCGAGGAAGGTGGCGCGGGCAGCCAGCGCTCCGTTGCAGCAATGGCAAGCCTTGCCGAGGGTATCCAGGGCCTCGTCAAGAACATGCGCAACGAGCAGCAGATGCTCCGGGACTGGATCGAGGCGCAGCAGGACGAGACCAAGGCCATGCGCCGCACGCTCGACCGTCTTGCCGAGCGCATCGGTTCGCAAGACCGGCTGAGTACTGGTGGTGGCAACGAGCGCGGACCGCGCATGCCGCAGGCGGAAACGAGCGAGGGCAAATAAGCCATGCCGCTTGCCCGCAACCGCCGCCGCGAGCGCGCCGTCGATTATTGGCCCGGGTTTGTCGATGCACTGTCGACCTTGCTCATCGCCATCATGTTCCTGCTGACGGTCTTCGTCGTTGGCCAGTTCATCCTCAGCCGCGAAATCACCGGACGTGACGAGGTTCTCAATCGGCTGAACAGCCAGATCAACGAACTCACGCAGCTGCTTGCGCTCGAAAAGGGGAGCAAGCAGGACCTCGAGGACAGCGTCGCCAATCTCCAGGCTTCGCTTGCGAGCGCCGAAAGCGAGCGTTCACGGCTGCAGGCCCTGCTGTCGGCAGGGGCGGGCGGTCAGGACGCAGCACAGCAGCGGGTCGGGACGCTGACGAAGGAACTCGACGAACAGAAACAGATGAGCGACCGGGCGATGAGCCAAGTCGAACTCCTGAACCAGCAGATCGCGGCACTTCGCAGCCAGATCGCGGCGGTCGAAGTGGCGTTGCAAGCGGCGGAGCAGAAGGACCAGACGTCGCAGACCAAGATCGCCGATCTTGGCCGACGGCTGAACGTCGCGCTTGCGCAGCGCGTACAGGAACTCAACCGCTATCGCTCGGACTTCTTCGGGCGGTTGCGTGAAATTCTATCCGATCGGGAGAACATCCGGATCGTGGGCGACCGTTTCGTCTTCCAGTCCGAGGTGCTCTTTCCTTCGGGTGGCGCTGATCTCAATCCGGACGGGCAGGCGGAGATGGCCAAGCTCGCAACGGCGCTGCTTGATGTGGCGAAGGAGATCCCGCCTGAGATCAATTGGGTGTTGCGCGTCGACGGGCACACCGACAATGTTCCGCTTGCCGGAACGGGACGCTATGCCGACAACTGGCAGCTCTCCTCGGCGCGCGCGATCTCGGTCGTGAAGTTCCTGATCGGCCAGGGCGTGCCTGCCGATCGTCTGGTTGCTGCGGGCTTTGGCGAATTTCAGCCGATCGCTCCTGGCGATACGCCGGAGGCGCGGGCGACCAATCGCCGTATCGAGCTGAAGCTGACGGAAAAGTAGCGCATCGGTTGATGCATTGCCGCGCGGTGTTTTCGCCGGGCAAGAAGGGAAGGGCGGCGCCTGTGGCACCGCCCTGATTTCTTATCAGGACTCAGCCTTCGTGGTGTCGGCGATTTCTGCGCCGGGAGCATTCTTCTTGATCGACTCGATCGCGCTCAAGGCGGATGCCTTGGCCTTGTAGCCTTCTGAGCCGAACATGGTCTCACCGTTCGACGCCTTGAAGCGGAAGCGGAACTCGCCTGCCTTATCCTTATAAACTTCGAATTTATACATGGATTTCTCTCCCGGAATCAGGATGTTGCGCAAATCTGCAAGCGCAGCCTAAAACAAAAAATGCAACTATTCCATCGGGATATTTAAACGCGATGCGCGCGGACGTTCGTGCCTCCGCGCACGCGTCATTCACGGTTTGAAGATCGAAAAGACCGACGAGAACTTGTTGATGAGGTAGGGCGCGAAGAGCACGATGCCGGAATAGAAGAAGTTCGAGCCCTGCGACATGTCGGGAATGACGCCGAGATTGGTAAAGCGATAAAGGCAGGCGAGGCCAAAGCCGACATAGAGCATGAGGATCGCAACCGTTCCGATCATAGCGATGAAGCGGCTGGAACTGGCCTTCATCACCGTTACGGTCAGGGGAGGGGTGCCCGCCACCAGCGCCTTTCCCAAGGCGTCGACCGGATTGCCTTGATCGTCTGTCTTGGTGAGCACGACATCTTCCGACAGTGCGTCGGTCAGCGACCAGGTATCGGCCTCCCGCAGCGATCGGTAGAAAAGCAGCATCGAGACGATGACGGCGATGGCGACAAGCGCCACAAGAATTTCGGCAAAGCTGATCGAGGCCATCGGCAATCTCCCTCTTTAAGAGCCTGGGTTTGATCGAGGGTGAAGTGTAACTATTGCGTGCATTAAGTCAATATGCACGCAATAGTTAAAACCCATTGCAACCAAACGGAGGTGCCGGACGGTAGGAAGAGCGAGAAACCCGCTCTATTTTGCGGCCGCCAGCAACGCCTCGGCGCCGGCGTCGAATTGCAGCTTGGCGAGCTTGGCGTAGAGGCCGCCGTGGCGGATCAGGCTCTCATGCGTGCCTTCCTCGACGACGCGGCCCTGATCGAGCACCAGAATGCGGTCGGCCTTGAGCACGGTTGCCAGCCGGTGCGCGATGATGAGGGTGGTTCGGCCACTCATCAGGCGATCGAGAGCCTTCTGCACCAGCGTCTCGCTCTCGGCGTCAAGCGCAGAGGTCGCTTCGTCCAGGAGCAGGATCGGCGTGTTCTTGAGGATCGCGCGGGCAATCGCAATGCGCTGACGCTGGCCGCCCGACAGCATGATGCCGCGTTCGCCGACGACCGTGTCGTACCCTTGCTCGAGACGGTGCACGAACTCGTCAGCCTGTGCTGCGATCGCGGCGGCGCGCACCTCCTCGCGGGTAGCATCCGGGCGTCCGAAGGCGATGTTGTCGTGGATCGAGGCTGCAAAGATCGTCACGTCCTGAGGCACGATGGCGATGCGCTTGCGCAGCGCCTCCGGGTCGACCAGTCGGGCATCGACGCCGTCGACCTTCACGGCGCCTTGTAATGGGTCGTAGAAGCGCAGCAGCAGCGAGAAGACCGTGGTCTTGCCGGCGCCCGACGGGCCGACGATTGCGACCGTTTCGCCCGGCCGCACATGGAAGTCGAGGCCATGCAGCGCCGATCTTTCCGGACGCGAGGGATAGGCGAAGTGAACGCCGTCGAACTCGACCTTCCCAAGGGGCGGAACCGGAAGTTCTATAGGGGAGGCAGGGGCGCGGATCGTCGGCACCTCATCCAGCAACTCGCTGAGGCGCTCGGTCGCGCCGGCCGCCTGGGAAAGCTCGCCCCAGACTTCGGAAAGAGCCCCGAGCGACCCGGCGGCGATGACCGAGTAGAGCAAAAACTGTCCGAGCGTGCCTGCCGAAAGGGTTCCGGCGAGGACACTATGGGCACCGACCCAGAGAACGGCGACGACGCTGCCGAAGATCAGTGTGATGGCAATGCCGGTCAGGAGTGCACGAGAACGGATTGCCGCGCGCGCGGTGCCGTAAGCCGTCTCCACGGCGCTGCCATAGCGCCGGGCGGCGAGATCCTCGCCTCCGAAGGCCTGCAGGGTCCGCGTCGCGGCAATGGTCTCGCTGGCGAAGGCCGAGGCCTCGGCCAGCGTATCCTGTGCGGCGCGAGATCGCTTGCGAACGGAACGGCCGAAGGCCACCAGCGGGAAGACGATCAGCGGAATTGCACCGAGCGCCAGGCTCGACAGTTTCGGCGATGTGACGATCATCATCCCCATCGCCCCAAGACACAGGATGAGGTTGCGCAAGGCCACGGACGCCGTGGCGCCGACGGCGGATTTGATCTGGGTCGTATCAGCCGTCAGGCGAGAGAGGATTTCACCGGACTGGTTGACGTCGAAGAAGGAGGGGGACAGCCTCGTCACATGCGCAAAGACATCATGCCGGAGATCGGAGACGATGCGCTCGCCGAGCGTGATCACGAAGAAGTAGCGCATGGCGCTGGCGACAGCGAGAACGACCGCCATGATCATCAGCATGATGAAGTAGCTGTTGATGAACGTGCCATCGGACTGGGTGAAGCCGTGGTCGATCATGCGGCGAACGGCGAGCGGTAGCGCAAGCGACGTGATCGCGGCCAGAGCGAGTGAGATCAGCGCTCCAGTGACCATGCCGCGATAGCGCATGACATAGGGTGCCAATCGGCCGAGGGGCTTGAGCGCGCGGGATTTTCTCTGGCCGGTCTGCACTGCGTCTGTCAATTCGTCTCCGATCACCGTCTACGCCGTGCAATACGGCTGATGGCTCTTGTTATCGCGATGGCCTTCATGTATAGGCACCGCATCCTAATGGGAAGCCGTAGCCATAAGCGACTGCGGCTTCATTTATTCAATCGGTCCTCTTGTCGCAACGTGATGCGTCAAATTGGACGTTGCTTGCAGGAAGATTGTTATGAAGGCAGAAATCCATCCCGACTACCACACGATCAAGGTGGTCATGACCGATGGCACCGAGTACGAGACCCGCTCGACCTGGGGCTCCGAAGGCGCTGTCATGAACCTCGAAATCGACTCCAAGTCCCACCCGGCATGGACCGGCGGCAACCAGCAGCTCATGGACCGCGGCGGCCGCGTTTCCAAGTTCAACAAGCGTTTCGGCGGCCTCGGCCTCTAATTCGCTGCTGGATGGCAGAGTTTGGAAAACCCCGCTTCGGCGGGGTTTTTTGTTGTGCTGTTCCCTCTTGGAAATCTGTTCGTTCCAAGACAAGATCATGCGCTCCAGTTTTGAAGGGGACCGGGATGGAAAACCACGAGCCGTTTCTACGAGAAGCAATCGCGCTGTCGAAGTCCGCGATGGAACGCGGGGACGAGCCGTTTGGCTCAGTGCTGGTCAAGGACGGTACGGTCATTCTGCGCGCTGAAAACAGCGTGTTCACCGGCCGTGACATGACGAACCACGCCGAACTGAACCTGATCAAGCTCGCTGCACAGAAGTACGATGCCGCTTTCCTGACGGATTGCACGCTCTATACCAGCACCGAGCCGTGTGCGATGTGTTCCGGGGCGATCTACTGGTCCGGGATCGGGTGCATGGTATTCGCGTGCTCCGAGACGCGACTCGGCGAGATTGCCGGCATCGGCCTCAATGTTCCGAGCCGGGCAATCTTGGAAACCGGCGCGCGCGTCGTCGCTGTGGATGGCCCGAACATTGAGGACGAAGCTGCTGCGGTCCATCAGGAATTCTGGCCGAAGCACCTCGGCAAAGCGTAGCGGTTGGCTAAAGCGCTGATGGTGTGCAACAAAAAACCGGCCGCGCAGAGACGCAGCCGGTTTCATGAATACAATACCGAAGCGGCTCAGTTGTTGCCGAATGCCGTCTGCAGCAGGCTGAGCTGAGCCTGAACGCTGTTCTGGTTGTCAGGAACGATGGCAGCTTCCGCCGGACGATAGATTTCGCGGTCGAGCAGGGCTACACGGTTCTGCAGACGCAGCGAGCGTTCTATCAGGTCGCGGAAGGATTCCGGCAGATCGCCCCAGCCCGGAGCATTGCGGTCGACATTGAAGCCGTCGAGGCGAACCTTGTTCTTCTCGGCAAGCACCTGATCACGCGACATCTCGCCATTGTTGACGGCGCGCTGCAGAAGAAGCCACGAGGCCATCTGCATCAGGCGGGTGGTGAGGCGCATCGACTCGGCTGCATAAAGAACCGACGCCATCCGCGGCAAGACTTTCGAAGCTGCGCGACCCTGACCATCGAGATAGGCGGCGGTTTCTTCAACCAGCGACATGCCTTCCGAATACAGCGTCTTGAACTGCGAGGATGCGGCAGCGCGGCCTGCAAAACTGATCGTGTTCAATCCAAGCTCTGACATTTAAATAGTCCCTGTTGCACGCATCTACTTATGGTCAGGTAACGTCGACCAAAGCGAAAAAGTTTCCTTGGCCGGTCTTTATGCTTTTAAGATGGTAGCTTTAGCCGAATTGCGCAAGGCGTTTCTTAAGAAAGGGTTAACTTCCACAGTTTCATGGAAACCGTCCCCAAGCGCAGTAAAAAAAAGAAGAGCCGCAAAGGCGGCTCTCAAGGTAAAACAGGGAGAAAAATCAGACCAATTCACCGCTTGGAAAACTGTCTGAAATCCAGAGCAAGTCTGGATGGCTACAGTAATACCTTATAAAGCTTAACGTCCCATTAAGTCTGTGCCGAAGTAACACTTGCGCCGGCCCTATAATTGGTCGGTGCAGTAGCGCCGCATCAGGACCGGAAGAGATTTTCTGCGGCTTGTCTTCCCGACGCCTTGCGCGCCGCTTCCGCTTCGATGCGGACGATCTCAGCCTTCAGCAGCTCGATACGCGCTTTGAGCTCATCGACAGAGAGAAGAGACAGATCCATGCCGATCTCGTGAGTCGGCTTTTTCAGCGGGCGTTCATCATCCGAGAAACTCATACGCAATCCTCCTCCGTGCTTGCCTCAGTTGAACTTTACCGCAGGTTCGCCCGTTTCGGGAGCCTTGTTGGGTCCGCGATCGGCCAGCGACATGCTTTCCGGCGTCAAGGTCTGGGAGGTGGCGGTCGGGATGGTCGTGTAGGCATCGCGGTTGGCCGCGGGAATGGCCGGGCGCATGCGGCTGCGGAGAATGGCGTAAGCGGTAATCAGTACATGCGCGATAGCGGTGACCAGGAACAAGGCGTGCGGATTGATCATCGACATCACGGGGCCGCTGATCGTTGGGCCGATGATCGTTCCGATGCCGTAGAGGAGCAGCAGGCCGCCCGAGACCTTCACGAAATCTTCCGACGAGGCATAGTCGTTCGCGTGTGCCACGGCGATCGGGTAGAGCGTGTTGGCGACCGCGCCGTAGAGGACGACGAGGCCGATGATGAAGACTGGCGATGAGGGGTGCAGAACCGCGAGAAGCAGGCCGGCGAAGGCAGCGATGGCCGACATGGCTGCCAGCACGTAACGGCGGTCGATCCGATCGGAAAGACGGCCAGCCGGCAGCTGCATCAGCGCGCCGGCGAAAATGGTGGCGCTCATCATGATGGCGATGCTGGTGTCGGAGAGGCCGGCACCGGCGCCGAAGACGGCGCCAAGCGTACCGTATGCACCGTTGGCGATGCCGACCAGGAGAATGCCGAAGCAGGAGACCGGGGAATTGCGGTAGAGCGCGGGCAGGTCGAGCTTGACTGCCTTCAGTGGCTGCGGGGAGGCGGCGTTCGAAAGGGTCGTCGGCAGCATGGCGATGCAGTAGAAGATGCCGCAGATCATGAAGAGGACAGGCGTTCGCACGTCTTCCAGCGGTATCATCATCTGGCCGGCCATGACGCCGAAGAGCGTGATGGCGATATAGAGCGAGAAGATCGCGCCACGGCTTTCGTTGGTCGCGCGTTCGTTCAGCCAGCTCTCGATGATCATCGACGTGCCGGCGGTCGCAAAGCCGGTCACAGCGCGCAGCAGCACCCACCACACCGGGTGGATGATGATGCCGCTCACAAGCGCAATGATCGCAATGATCGAAATGAAGCCGGAAAAGGCGCGCACATGGCCGACACGGCGCACCAGTTTCGGGGCGACAAGGCAGCCGATGACGAAGCCTGCCGCCCAGGATGTGCCGAGAAGGCCGAGCGTCGTCGTCGCATAACCTTCGAGGTTGCCGCGTACGGGAAGTAGGATGCCCTGCAGGCCGTTGCCCATGAAGAGAAAGAGCGTGCCGAAGAGAAGTGCGGCGACGGACAGCAGATTTCTTTTCATATACCCAGACTCTATGAGTTGATTGTCAAAAGACATATGGCGGCATGCGTTGCCGCCCAGTCTCGAGATTATTGATTGTGCCCCCAAATGCCTTTACGGCATGAATAAATGCAGTCGTGACGCGAAAAAATGTCCGTCCTGTGACATTAAGAAGAGATGGAAAAATAAAGACATGACGAAGCTGATCGCTCTGCTGCTCATCCTGGCAATGGCGATTCAGCTGATCAAGCCGCTGGGTGTTCCGGGGCTGCGGCGGCGCATGGATTTCTGGAGGATCGCGCTGATCGCTTTTGCAATCTGGGCGATCGCCCTGCTCGGCCGGGACCTGTTCGTCTAGTAGGTGATTTCGCCGCGCATAACTGGTGCGCAGCTGCCCGAGATGGTCACCTCTGTCACCACGCCGTCCACCTTGATGGCGTCGATGCCGATGATACTGCGACGCCCCATTTCAACGCCTTGCTCGATGGTCAGGGAAACCTTCATGTTCGTCTCCGGCTCCAGGGACAAGAGGTAAGCGCCAAGGGCGGCAGATGCGCTGCCTGTCGCCGGATCCTCGGGGACGTTGTCGAGCGGCGCAAACATCCGCGCGCGGATCGCCCACGGATCATCATCAGAGCGGACATAGACGAACAGCGAGAAGTCATGATTGCCCTCGGCGGTCGGCGCGGCCGCGTCCTGGAAATAGGCAAGGTTCGGACGGGCGCGACCGAGGGCGTCGAGGTCCGCAAGTTCGGCAAGGACGAAGCTCAGGCCAACCGATGCCACCACCGGTGCGTGATTGGCGAGGCGGATATTCTCAGGTTCGATCGCGATGCAACGGGCAACGGTTTCCTTGGCTATCGCGTTGCCGATCGCAAGCGGCTTCGGCGCGCGAATGGCGGCGGAAAGTACCTTGTCGCCGTCACGCTTCAGATCGACGTTGACGATGCCGGCCTTCTCTTCAAAGCGGAGGCGATCGCCGACCGGACGCCCGAAGACCTCGCCCTGTTGGCCTAGCACATAGGCCGTTCCGACATTGGGGTGTCCGGCGAAGGGCACTTCCATTGTCGGCGTGAAGATGCGGACGCAGGCTGTGTTTGCCGGGTCTTCCGGCGGCAGCACGAAGGTAACCTCGGAGTAACCGAATTCGGCGGCGATGTTCTGCATATCCGCGTCGCTCAGCCCGCGGGCATCAGTCATCACGGCCAGCGGATTGCCTTCGAAGCGGGTGGTGGTGAAGACATCGACGGTGGTGAAGGCGACGGTTTTCATGGGGTCTCCGGCAGGGTGCTACGATGCCATACTGGCGCGTGGCGGCGCCCGCCGATAGGCGCAAATTTGTGCCGGTGACAATCTTCGGGTGTTTTCCGAACGGTCGGAAGTGACGCTGGTACGCGGTCGCTAGCCGGCCTTCGACTGGTCTGCAACTAATTGATTTTTCACGCGCGATCAGATCCTCGGCACGAGGCCGAGGACGATGTCAGGGTTAAGGCCTGTATTTGTCAGCACCGTTTCGAAGCGGTCCCGACTCTGCCGTTGCCTTGACGTATCAGGCCTTGTTGACGCTGGCGGCGTAGATCTCGTTGATCGTTTCGGCCAGGCTGGCTTGAAACTCTGCATCGCTCATGGTGACGCGCAGGTTTTCCGTCAGTGCGCGCGAGAAGCTTGCGATCATGCCATGGTTGTGGCTGAGCTTTTCGCAGGCATCGGCGCGGCTGTAGCCGCCGGAAAGGGCGACGACACGCACGACCGATTTGTGGGCAATCAGAGGCGCGTACTGGTCGGCGACCGTCGGGATCGTCAGTTTCAGCACCACGGCTTCCCCTGCCGGAAGCAGGTCGAGCTGCTTTGCGATCTCGTCGCGAAGAATGTCCTCCGCCTCGGTCTTCGTCGGGCTCTTGATTGACACTTCAGGCTCGACGATCGGGACGAGGCCGTTGCCGATGATCTGGCGTGCCACCTCGAATTGCTGCTTTACGACGGCGGCAATGCCGGTTCTGTCGGCGTTCGCGATTACCGAGCGCATCTTGGTGCCGAAAATTCCCTTGTTGCGGCCGCGCGCGAGGAGCGTGTCCAGATCAGGCATCGGCTTCAGCAGCTGTACGCCGTTCTCTTCAGGGAGGAGACCCTTGTCGACCTTGAGAAGCGGCACGACGCCTCGCTTTTCCCACAGATAGGAGGGAACCGGCTGACCATCGACATCACCATCCATGGTGCGCTCGAACAGGATGGCGGCGATGATCTTTTCGCCCGTGAAGGCGGGCGCGCTCATGATGCGGACGCGCATGGCGTGCATCAGGCGGAACATTTCCTCGTCACCCTGGTAGTCAGTGTCGGGAATGCCATACAGGCGCAACGCTCCGGGTGTCGAACCACCGCTCTGATCCAGCGCTGCAATGAATCCTGGCGCCGAGCTGATCTTGTTCAACATCTTCGCGTCCACCATAGTTCACTCCTTCCCTCAAACCGTCGCATCGCGCACGGATTTTCTTCTGTTTCAAAACCGATCGGCAGTATTCAATCGATCAATCAGTAGATCGATATGCAGCAGGACGTTCAATCGTATCATGCTCTTCACATCGCGAAAAAAACTGCGTTTTGATCAATATAGGTCGCCGATAACAGAAGTTTATGGGTGGGAAAACGGCAGCAAAATTGTTTGAAACGTTTGAATTTTTTCTAATCGTTTGAAAGTTTGGGCTTATGTACGCCCCATGAGCAAAAGACCGCGGCGCTTTCGCGCCGCGGTCTATCTCCATGTAAAATTTGCTGAATTCGGTCGGCCGAATTACTTGGTCTTGTGGAGAACGGCCACGCCCGGCAGGACTTTGCCTTCCATCCATTCCAGGAAAGCACCGCCAGCCGTCGATACGTAGCTGAAATCATCGGCCACGCCGGCGTGGTTCAGCGCCGAGACGGTGTCGCCGCCGCCGGCGACCGAGGTGAGCTTGCCGGCCTTGGTGCGCTCTGCAGCGTACTTCGCCGCTGCGACGGTTGCCTTGTCGAAGGGTGCGATTTCGAAGGCGCCGAGCGGGCCGTTCCAGACGAGCGTGTTGGCGCGCTCGATCCAGGCCTTGATCGCTTCGACCGACTTCGGGCCGACGTCGAGGATCATGGCATCATCGGGGATCGCGTCGATCGGCACGATCTCGTTCTCGGCATTTGCCTTGAACTCGCGGGCGACGACGCCGTCTTCCGGGAGAATGATGGCGCAGCCAGCCGTGGCGGCTTCGATCATGATCTGCTTGGCGGTTTCAGCGAGGTCGTGCTCGCAGAGCGACTTGCCGACATTGGTACCGCGTGCGGCAATGAAAGTGTTGGCCATGCCGCCACCGATGACGAGCGCATCGACCTTCTTCACAAGGTTCATCAGCAGGTCGATCTTGGTCGAAACCTTGGCGCCACCGACGATGGCAACGACCGGCCGTGCCGGATTGCCGAGGCCGCTTTCCAGCGCTTCCAGCTCGGCTTGCATGGTACGGCCCGCATAGGCTGGCAGATGATGGGCGAGACCTTCCGTCGACGCATGGGCACGGTGCGCAGCGGAGAAGGCGTCGTTGACGTAGAGATCGCCGTTGGCGGCCAACGCCTTGACGAAATCGGGCTCGTTCTTTTCCTCGCCCTTGTGGAAACGGGTGTTTTCAAGAAGCAGGATGTCGCCGTTCTTCATCGAGGCGACGGCTGCGGCTGCTGCATCGCCAACGGCATTGCTCGTCGTTGCGACAGGATGGTCGAGAACGGCTTCGACGGACGGAGCGATCAGCGACAGCGAGAGATCCGGCGACGGGCCATCCTTCGGGCGGCCGAAGTGCGCGAGCAGGATGACTTTTGCACCCTTCTTGGAGAGTTCGAGGATCGTCGGGGCAACACGCTCGATGCGCGTCGTGTCGGTCACTTTGCCGTCTTTGACCGGGACGTTGAGGTCAACGCGAACGAGAACGCGCTTGCCGGCAATATCGTTGAGGTCGTCGAGGGTCTTGAAGGAAGGCATGGAGAAGTCCGTTCGTTATTGCCCAAAAGATGCGGGGACCATAGCAAGGATGACTGGAGACGCAAGGCGGTCAGTGCGGGTTTTCATCGCCCTTGGCATGCGCTGCCGCGGCTGCCGCTTCACGATCCCTGCGGCCCCTCAAACGCTCGCGAAGACGGTCCATCAGGTCGCGCAGATTGAGGAAGATCGGCAGGGTCGTGGCGGGTTCGACAGCCTCGAGCGACATGCCGACCGACGTGACGTGATCCTGATCGTCGAGATCCCGGACGATGAGGATGATCGAGCCGAGGCGGACGCGATCGGCATACTCGGTCTTGCCGCCCAGACGATGCTTCATGAGCTCTGCGATCGTCAGTCCCTTTTCGGATTCGTTCAGCAGGCCCGGACCATAGGCGGCGTCGAGATCTGCCGCGGGGCGGGCCGGCGACAGCGCGAAGGCGCCGAAGAAATCGGCATCGTCTTCATCGACCGGAACGCGGCTTGCGAAGAGCTTGTCGAGCAGACGGGAGTAGGAGGGAACAACGAAGAGATAGACGAGATCGTTTTCGCGAAGCCGGCCGGCGTACTGGTAGCGCATCGACTTGCCGTCGCGGATGACGAGGGAAGGGGTCGCCCAGCGCGGGATGCGCTCGCCGCGCAGCACCGGGCTATCCTTGACGACGCGGTAGGAGAGGAGTTCGTGGTTGGCGGCGCCCGGCAGATCGACCTCCACCTTGTCGACCGCGCCGATGCGCGGCGGAATGATCAGGCCGAGCTTCTTGGCGACAGGCTTGATGGTCCAACCCTGCACGAGAAGCGAGACGAGCACGATGATGAAGGCGGTGTTGAAGTAGACCTGGCCGTTCTCCAGCCCGCCGAGGATCGGCATGATGGCAAGCAGGATGGAGACGGCGCCGCGCAGGCCAACCCAGGCGACGAAGCCGATTTCCTGCTGCGTGTAGTCGAAGGGCAGCAGCGACAGCCAGATCGCCAGCGGACGGGCGATGAAGATCAGGAACAGGGCCAGAAGCACGGCGGGGATGGCGATCTCACCGAATTGCGAGGGCGTGGCGAGCAGGCCGAGCACCAGGAACATGATGATCTGCGCCAGCCAGGTCATGCCATCCTGGAAGCGCTTGATCGAGGCATAGCCGGGTAGCTTGCGGTTTCCGGCGTAGATGCCGGCGACATAGACCGCGAGGAAGCCGCTCCCGCCGACGGCGCCGGTAAAGGAGAAGACCAGCAGCGCCAGCGCCAGCACGAAGATCGGCGTCAGGCCGCGATCCGTCTCCAGGCGGCCTACGATCAGCACGATCATCATTCCGCCGAGAAGGCCGAGGATGACGCCGAGGCCCATCTGCTGGACGAACATGGCGAGCATGCCGACATTGATGCCGTGATAGCGTTCGCCCGATGCCAGAACCTCGACGAGCGCGATGGTCAGGAAGATCGCCATCGGGTCGTTGGTGCCGGATTCGACTTCCAGCGTCGAGCGCACCTTGTCGCGGATATTGATGCCGCCAATGCGCAGCAGGAAGAAGACGGCGGCTGCGTCGGTGGAGGCGACGATGGAGCCGAGCAGCATGCCTTCGAGCCAGGTGAAGTGGAGCAGCCACATGGCGGCGACTGCAAACAATGCCGCGGTCATCAGCACGCCGACGGAGGCGAGCGTGATCGACGGGACGGCGGCGAGCTTGAAGGCCTGGACCGGCGTGCCGAAGCCGGAATCGAAGAGGATGATGGCGAGCGCGATCGAGCCGAGGATGTAGGCAAGGTAGTTGTTGGTGAATTCAATGCCGAGGCCATCGCTGCCGGCGAGCAGGCCAATGCCGAGGAAGAGGAGCAGCAGGGGGGCGCCGAAACGGAAGGCGAGCAGACTGGAGAAGGCGGCCAGAAGCACAAGCGCCGTCGAGACGAGTACGACGATATAGAATGCTTCCATGACGATCCCCTATGCAAAATACCGCGCCCGCTAAACCGCCTCCCGCCGATTGCAGTCGCGTCCTAAAAAACGTCTCGTGTCGCTCCTGATCGGGATCCGATCTCGCCATTAAACGGCAAGATCAACGCGAAGGACAGACCAAAAGGGCTACCCTGCGCTTCTGCGGCGTCATGCTGCTGAGTGGTCTGCCGAGAATGGCAAATCGGAAGAACGGGTCGGGGGCGAACCGTCTCAAAGTGTAAATCGAAATCGGGCGAGAGCAGGGCAAAACATGCTGCCCTGTCTTTTTCTTGCACATTGTTTGCGCGGCGGCGAGGGCGTTTAAGTCTCAGGCCTCTTCGTCGCCGTCTTCGTCATCGGCCAGTTCGGCGATCGGGATCAGGAAAACGACGAACTCGTCGTCGATGGTGCGGGAGGGATCGTCGTCGAGTTCATAGGCGTGTTCGACTTCGCTGGCTTCTTCCGCAGCCGCTTTACGCAGGGTCAGCGCCGCCTTGCCGTCCCAGACCGGGCCGCCTTCCGTCTGCAGGATGGTCAGATCCTCGCGGAAGTCCTCGGCCTCGAAGAAATGCCGGGCGTCCTCGTCGTTGTGGGCGCGGAAGGATGCGATGGCCTTGCCGGCAACCTCGATGGTGAAATAGTCCATGGTATTCTCTTTCGCTGATGAGTGGCTGCGACAGTACGGCGATCGGCACCGGGATGCCAGCCTTATCGCCAATGCCTGAGACGTGGTGATGACGTCAAAGGAAAAGCGGCCCGGTTTCCCGAGCCGCCTTCGATAGGTTTTGTTCGCGAGGACCTTAGATGGTCTTGGCGAAGGCGACAGCCGTGTCGGACATGCGGCTGGAGAAGCCCCATTCGTTATCGTACCAGGTGAGGATACGAACGAAGTTGCCTTCCATGACCTTGGTCTGGTCGGTTGCGAAGATCGACGAGTGGCTGTCGTGGTTGAAGTCGCGCGAAACCAGCGGCTCGTCGGTGAAGCCGAGGATGCCCTTCAGCTTGCCGTTCGCAGCAGACTTGATTGCTTCGTTGATTTCAGCAACCGAGGTGGCCTTCTTGGCAACGAACTTGAAGTCGACGACCGAGACGTTCGGGGTCGGAACGCGGATCGACGTGCCGTCGAGCTTGCCCTTCAGGTGCGGCAGAACAAGGCCGACAGCCTTGGCAGCGCCGGTCGAGGTCGGGATCATGGACAGGGCTGCGGCGCGGGCGCGGTACAGGTCCTTGTGCATGGTGTCGAGCGTCGGCTGGTCGCCGGTGTAGGAGTGGATCGTGGTCATGAAGCCGTGGTCGATGCCGACCGCGTCATCGAGAACCTTCACGACCGGCACGAGGCAGTTCGTCGTGCAGGATGCGTTGGAAATGACCAGGTGCTCCTTGGTCAGCTGGTCGTGGTTGACGCCGAAAACGACGGTCAGGTCAGCGCCGTCGGCAGGTGCCGAAACGATGACGCGCTTGGCGCCGGCCGTCAGGTGAGCGGCAGCCTTGTCGCGCGAGGTGAAGATGCCGGTGCATTCCATCGCGATATCGACGCCGAGTTCCTTGTGCGGCAGCTGTGCCGGGTCGCGAACGGCCGTAACCTTGATCGGCTTGCCGCCGCCAACGGTGATCGTGTCGCCTTCGACCTTCACTTCAGCCGGGAACTTGCCGTGGATGGAGTCGTAGCGCAGCAGGTGCGCGTTGGTCTCGACCGGGCCGAGGTCGTTGATGGCGACGACTTCGATGTCGGTGCGGCCGGATTCAACGATGGCGCGGAGAACATTGCGGCCGATGCGGCCGAAGCCGTTGATGGCAACCTTTACAGTCATGTGCATTCACTCCCTAGAGATGGGGCTTGCGGATTGAAATGGAGAGCGCCGGAGCGCTCTCCTTGAAACTCAGAGCTTTGCTTCTGCAGCAGCGACGACGGCGTCTGCGGTGATGCCGAAATGCTTGAAGACGTCCTTGGCCGGACCGGAAGCGCCGAAGCCCTTCATGCCGATGAACGTGCCTTCCGGACCGATGAACGCATCCCAGCCTTCGCGGACGGCGGCTTCAACGGCGATCTTGATCGGCGAGTTGCCCAGCACTTCCTTGCGATAGGCGTCCGGCTGTTCGAAGAACAGTTCGGTGCAGGGCACGGAAACGACACGGACGGTAACGCCCTTGGCTTCCAGCGTGGCGCGCGCAGCAACAGCGAGTTCGACTTCGGAGCCCGAAGCGAAGATCGTGACCTTAGCGTCGGCCTTGCCGGCCAGCGTGTAGGCGCCCTTCGTCGTCAGGTTCTCTTCCGAATATTCGGTACGAACAGTCGTCAGGTTCTGGCGCGTCAACGCCAGAGCGGTCGGGCGGTTCTTCGTCTTCAGCGCGATCTGCCACGCTTCCGCCGTCTCGGTGACATCAGCGGGACGGAAGACCAGAAGGTTCGGAACAGCGCGCAGGCTCGGGATCTGTTCGACCGGCTGGTGGGTGGGGCCGTCTTCGCCAACGCCGATCGAGTCATGCGTCAGGACGTGGACGACGCGGATACCCATGAGAGCGGCGAGGCGGATCGGAGGACGGCAATAATCCGAGAAGATCATGAAGCCGCCGCCGTAGGGGATCAGGCCGCCGTGCAGCGAAATACCGTTCATGGCAGATGCCATGCCGTGTTCGCGGATGCCCCAGTGCATGTAGCGGCCGGAGAAATCCGTCGGCGTGATCGAGACCATCTGGCTGGTCTTGGTGTTGTTCGAAGGCGTCAGGTCGGCGGAGCCGCCGAGCGTTTCCGGCAGCAGGCCGTTGATGACTTCAAGCACATCCTCGGATGCCTTGCGGGTCGCGACGGTCGGCTTGGTCTCGACGATCTTCTTCTTGAGGTCGGCGATCGCGGCATCGAAGCCTGCAGGCAGGTCGCCAGCGAAGCGGCGGCTGAACTCTGCCTTGTGCTCGGACTTGGCGAGGCCCGCTTCCCACGACTTGACCAGTTCGACCGAGCGGCTGCCGGCTGCGCGCCATGCGTCCAGAACGTCCGACGGAACGACGAAAGGCTCGTATTCCCAGTTCAATGCCTTGCGGGTCGCGGCGATTTCTTCCGCACCGAGCGGGTTGCCGTGAACCTTATGGGTGCCCTGCTTGTTCGGAGCGCCAAAGCCGATGATCGTCTTGCAGGCGATGAAGGTCGGACGGTCGGACTTGTGAGCGGCTTCGATGGCGGCCGCGATGGCGGCCTGGTCGTGACCGTCGATCTCGATCGTGTTCCAGTGAACAGCCTTGAAGCGGGCGATCTGGTCGGTCGAGTCAGACAGCGAGACAGCACCGTCGATGGTGATCGAGTTGTTGTCCCAGAAAAGGATCAGCTTGTTGAGCTTGAGGTGACCGGCAAGGGCGATCGCTTCATGGCTGATGCCTTCCATCAAGCAGCCGTCGCCGTTGATGACATAGGTGTAGTGGTCCTGAAGGTCCGCGCCGAACTCTTCGCGCAGCTTGCGCTCGGCGATCGCCATGCCGACGGCATTGGCAATGCCCTGGCCGAGCGGGCCGGTCGTGGTTTCGATGCCGGTCGCGTGGCCGTATTCCGGATGGCCGGCGGTCTTCGAGCCGAGCTGGCGGAACTGCTTGAGGTCCTCGACCGTCATGTCCGGGTAGCCGGTCAAGTAAAGCAGCGAGTAGAGCAGCATCGAGCCGTGGCCGGCCGAAAGAACGAAGCGGTCGCGGTTCGGCCAATGCGGCTTCTTTGGATCGAACTTCAGATATTTCGTAAAGAGAACCGTTGCCACGTCGGCCATGCCCATCGGCATGCCCGGATGGCCGGAATTGGCCTTTTCGACTGCATCCATGGCGAGGAAGCGGATCGCATTTGCCATCCGGTCGTTTTGTTCAGGAGAGGTCATGGCTGTTCCACGGGTTCCGGTGTCGGGGGATGGCCTCAAGCCTTGTGGAGACCATCAATGAGAGCGGGTGACACATAGCAGTTGGATCGCCCAAGTCAATAAATTGCAGGCCAGTTTGGGCGAGGGTGCGACGATTTTTAACATTTGACCACTTATTTTTACAAAAGTGTAAAATTGGCGTAGTCTCAATGTCGGCTGCGTCATCCACAGAATGGCTGCGTGGATGGGTGCCACTTTTGTTGACGCGCAGTTGGCTAGCTGCATATCCTCTTCAAAACATTGGGTCGGCGCCGCAGTCCGATTCGCCAGTCTTGAACGGGGAACCGATAAAGACATGACGCCTACAGGCACTATCATCGAAGCAGCCTTGAAAGAGCTGCGACAGGCTGTTTCCGGCCTCGAAAACGCTGTCGACGTTCGTTTCGAGCGTCAGCGCGAGAGCGGCGAGATCGAAAGCGAAGTCCGTCGCGTGCATGCCGATCGTTCGAAGCTCGCACAGGAGCTCGATCAGGCGGAGTTTCGGGCGAACCGGCTGGAAGAGGTTAACCGCGAAGTTTCGCGGCGGCTGGTGACGGCGATGGAAACGATCCGCGCGGTCCTCGACCGCTAGCAGGGAAATAGGAATGGCGCAGGTAACGGTAACGATCGACGGCAAGGCCTACCGAATGGCCTGCGAGGAAGGTCAAGAGGATCACCTGACGGATCTCGCGACCCGCTTCGACCGTTACGTCGGGCACCTCAAGAGCCAGTTCGGCGAGATCGGAGACCTCCGGATCACCGTTATGGCCGGCATCATGATCATGGACGAGATTTCCGAACTGACGCGACGCGTCGCGCACCTCGAGTCCGAACTTGAGGCGCTGCGCGGCAATCGCGATAACGTGCTTGCCGCGACTGCCCGAACAGAGGAAAGCATCGCTGCCGCGATCGTCGAGATGACCGGCCATATCCGCGGAATTACCGACAAGCTGACCGGTCGCGCTTCGGCCGAACTGAACTAGATAATAAATTGAGGGCGCCTCTGCGGAGCCTCTGGCGCACCCTGGTGATCGGTCTTATATAGAGGTGCGATCTGCGCCTCTCGACAGGAACCACAATCCCTGGGGCCATACTCGATCCAAAGGGAGCTGTCCCTGACCAGGCTCGTGGGCCTGGACATATGGCGCCCACCTACGTTTGTAGGCACCCAGGATCGTAAACCTCCATCGGTTGCCGCGGATCGCACTCTTTCCTTTTTCAGTCTCTGCATTGTTGGCTTCGACGGCCCCCGCCGACGCAATCCAGCTATGCGCTCTCCGCAATTCGCTGTCTATTTGGCGACGTTGCTTGCCGCTGCGTTGTCGCCAGGCATCTTTTCGCCAGTTGGCTGGTGATTCAGGCGTTTGGTTAACGCTTGCTTAACAAGTAGCCCGAGCGCTCAACGGTTGGGCTCCGTTGACTGCAGCCTGCCGCAGACTGCGCTGGTTTGCTCAGAAATTAATCATGCAGAAATAAGCTATGCGTTTTGCGCATTGATGGGTTGCCATCTTGGCGCTGTTGCGAGCATCGCTGCTCGCTTATATTCGCCTCAACAGATGAACAACGGCGCCACGAACTGGCAGCCGAAACCGACAAGCCCTAGGAAAGGGGATTATCATGAACGTAGCACGCTCTTTCAATAACTGGCGCAAGTTCCGTCAGACCGTTTCTGAACTCGGCCGTATGTCGAACCGCGAACTCCACGACCTCGGCATCGACCGCGCTGACATCAGCCGCGTAGCACGCGAGGCTGTCGGCCGCTAATAGGCTGAAGCAGATATTACTATCCTATCGAAAACGCCCGCTGTATCGCAGCGGGCGTTTTCGTTTGCCGTGACGGTTTTTGTTGCGCGGCGGTCCATCGCGGCGATATGCCAATCGGCATGTTTGCATTGGAACGCATCGAAAGCCTCGAGCAGATCATCAAGAAGAGTCGTTTCCGCGCGATCGCGGCGCCTGTCACCTCCGAGCAGGCGGCCAAGGATTTCCTGGCGAACCATGCCGATGCCGGTGCCAACCACAATTGCTGGGCCTGGCGTATCGGTCAGGCCTACCGCTTCAGCGACGATGGCGAACCCAGCGGAACAGCAGGCAAACCGATTCTGCAGGCGATAGACGGTCAATCTCTGGATAACGTTGCGGTCGTCGTCACACGCTGGTTCGGTGGCGTGCTGCTCGGGACCGGTGGGCTGATCCGTGCCTATGGCGGAACGGCTGCCGCCTGCCTGCGCGCCGCATCGATCATCGAACTGATACCGACGCTCGACGCCGCCATCACCGTTCAATTTTCCGATCTTGCTCTGGTGAAGGCCAGGCTGGCGGCTTTTCCTTCCGTGCGAATCGTTCGGGAAACCTTTCTCGACGCCGGTGCCGAGATGGTCCTGACAGTGCCGCAGGCGAGTGCCGCAGAGATCGCGCTGACGCTTGCAGATGCCACGAGCGGTCGCGTTGTGCTTGCCCCGGAAAACTGAGCGGATGTGGGGTCGACCTCGATGCGACGATCAATTCGCTCGAATGTGACGGAGACTTCGCTTGCTTGCTGCACTGCGAGTGCTAATTTCGGCAATCATATCGATTTAATTCGCAGGAGATTTTGAGATGCAGCTTGGCATGGTAGGTTTGGGCCGGATGGGCAACTACATGGTCCAGCGTTTGATGCGCGACGGCCATGAGTGCGTCGTTTACGACGCCAAGCCCGAAAATGTGGCCGATCTCGTTGGCAGGGGCGCTGAAGGCAGTGCTTCTCTGGAAGAGTTTGTTTCCAAGCTTGCGCGTCCGCGCGCCGTTTGGCTGATGCTGCCGGCGGCGATCACCGACAAGGTGATTGCCCAGCTCGTGCCGCTGCTGCACGACGACGATATCATCATAGACGGCGGCAACTCCTATTATCACGACGATATCAGGCGCGGCGCGGAGCTGATCACGAAGGGCATCCACTACGTCGATGTCGGAACCAGCGGCGGTGTTTTCGGCCTCGAGCGCGGCTATTGCCTGATGATCGGTGGCGAGAAGGGCATAGTCCAGTCGCTGTCGCCGATCTTCGCGTCGCTCGCACCGGGCGAGGGCGATGTCCCGCCATCGGCGAACAGGGATGCGCAGCCCACGAGCACCGCCGAGAAGGGATACCTGCATTGCGGTCCTCACGGTGCCGGCCACTTTGTCAAGATGGTCCACAACGGCATCGAATACGGTCTGATGGCCGCTTATGCCGAAGGGTTCAACATTCTGAAGCATGCCAATATCGGTTCCGGCTCGCAGGAAGCAGACGCCGAGACCGCTCCGCTGGCGCATCCCGAGTACTACCGCTACGACTTCAATCTGCAGGACGTGGCCGAGGTATGGCGGCGCGGTAGCGTGATCACGTCCTGGCTGCTCGATCTGACGTCGGATGCGTTGCACGTCGATCCCGGCCTTGCCAAATATGCTGGCCGCGTGTCCGATTCCGGCGAAGGCCGTTGGACGATCATGGCAGCAATCGATGAGAGCGTGCCGACCCCGGTTCTAAGCGCGGCTCTCTACGGTCGCTTCTCGTCCCGCGACAACGATGAATTCGCCAACAAGGTCCTTTCGGCGATGCGTGCCGGCTTCGGCGGCCACGTCGAAAAGCCGAAAGCATAAACCATTCGTTCTAAAGGCTTATCGAGCCCGCTCAGTGCGCACTGAGCGGGCTTTTCTTTCGCGCGGTCCGATATAAGCTGAAGGTTCAGGTCGGAGGGTGACGAATGGCCGTTAAGTTCTATGCGCGCGCTTTGCTGCGGTTTTTCCTGTTGATCGTTGGTCTCGCCGTAACTGCAAGCGCGTCGGCGCAAACGGCCGCTCCCGCCGCCGATCAGGCACCGCCCGCCGAAGTCCGCCAGATGCTGCAGTTGATGCAGACGCCGCAGGTCAAGCAGTGGATGGCGACGCAGATGCAGCCCGCCCCCTCGACCGATGCTGCAGCGCCTGCCGACCAGATGTCGGTGTTGTCGACGTTTTTCGGCCATGCGCGCCATCATCTCAACATGGTCTCCGACGCGGCGATGGAGCTGCCGGAGGAGTTGGAGAATGCCTCCGGCCTCGTTGAACGCGACATCGAGCCCACCGGTTGGTCGTGGGTCAGCATCGAGGTGCTCGTGCTGCTTCTCGCGGGGCCGGTGGTCGAGCTGCTTTTCCGGATGATCGTACCGAAACCGAGAATCCGCCGGCCGGATGGTGAGGTAACGACGGTTGCGCACCATGCCGCCGCCAATCTGATCTATCGCATCGTGCCGGCGCTTGTCTTCGTGGTGGCAACCTTCATTGCGCTGGCCGCCATCAACTGGCCGCCGCTGACCCAATCCATGGCGATCGCACTTGCGATCGCGCTTATCGTGGCGCGGCTTACGATATCGCTGGGGCGCCTGCTGGTGGCGCTCGTCACTCTGCCCAAGCCTGACGGCGAGCGCCAGGTCTCGCGGGCGACGGCGCTTTTCTGGTTTCGACGCTCCGCGGTCTTCATCATCTATTTTGCTTTCGGCTGGGTCGTGATCCAGATGCTGGCGCGTCTCGGGTTCTCGATGGGGTCACGCTATCTCGCGGCCTATGTGCTGGGTATCGGCCTGTTCCTGATCGCGACCGAGGCGGTCTGGTCGCGCCCGGCGGAGGGCGGCCACAAGAGCACGACGGCTTCGTGGCTGCTGACGGTGTGCTTCCTTCTTCTCTGGGGATTGTGGGTGGCAGGTTTCAACCTGCTGCTCTGGATTGGCATCTATTTGCTGCTCTTGCCGCGCGCGCTTTCGGTCGCAACGCTTGCTGTCCGCTCGCTGCATCAGGCGGAGGCAGGCTTCCTGGCAAAACGGCGGATCGCGACCGTGCTGCTCGACAGAGGTGTGCGTGCGCTGATCATCGCTGCCGCGGCGGTCTGGCTCGGACGTATCCTCGGGTTCGCTGCCGACAGAATGGCGGCCGGGGACACGATGGTTGATCGCATCGTCCGCGGTTCGATCGGCGGGATCGTTATCCTGCTTGCGGCTGACCTGCTGTGGCATCTGGCTCGAGCCTACATCAACAGCCGGCTCGACGATGCACCGCTCGAGGGCGCCATCAACGACGAGGACCGGGCAAGGCGCGCGCGGCTTCAGACCCTGCTTCCGATCTTCCGCAATATTCTTGCCGTGGTGATCGCCGTCATTGCCGTACTGATGGTCTTGTCGGGTCTCGGCATCGAGATCGGACCGCTGATCGCCGGTGCCGGTGTGGTTGGCGTGGCTGTCGGCTTCGGAGCACAAACGATCGTCAAGGACGTTATCAGCGGCATGTTCTATCTCTGGGACGATGCCTTCCGTGTTGGGGAATATATCGAGAGTGGCAGCCACAAGGGCGTGGTCGAGGCCTTCAGCCTCCGCTCGGTCCGGCTCCGGCATCACCGTGGGCCTTTGACAACGGTGCCGTTTGGCGAGCTCGGAGCGGTGCGCAATCTCAACCGCGACTGGACGATCGACAAGATCACGCTGAACGTCACTTACGATACGGACCTCGTGAAGGCAAAGAAGGTGATCAAGCAGATCGGCCAGCAACTGCTCGACAATCCTGATTACAGCCCGCACATCATCGAAACGCTGAAGATGAAGGGCGTGGAGCAGTTCGGCGAATTTGCGATCCAGATAAGGGTTGCGATGATGACGAAACCCGGTGAACAGTTCGTCATCCGCCGCAACGCCCTGGCAATGATCCGCAATGCCTTCAAGGAGAATGGCATCGAATTCGCGGTGCCGACGGTGCAGGTCTCCGGCGAAGGACGCGATTCTGAGGCACGGGCGGCTGCCGCACGGTTCGCCTCGCAGCATCCAGATCCCGGTCAGGCGAGCGCATAGTGTCGCAGGTTTGCCGGCGGTTTGGCGCCGCAGCCTGCAGACCTTACGAAAATGCAATGTAACGAGAGCCCCGATCGCGCCAAAAATGCCCCAATTGCAGATGATGCAGACGTCGACAAGCGGCGCTGGGGTAGCGCGGCGGGTGGTCTAGGACCGCTGGCCGGTTATGTTACGTATTCGAAACATGATTCCCGCTAAGATGGAATATTGCGACGTTACGAGATGTCGGGGCATAACCAGGTGGAAGACATTCAAGAGACCGAAGAGTCCGCGCTGCGCGGATTCTTCAGACAATACCGCACGCATCTGACGGCGATTGCGACCCTTGCCGTGTTCTGCATGGTCGGCTTCGCCATCATGCAGCTGACGAACGAGGTCCGCTATGACGATGTCGTTCAGGCGCTTGCGGACACCAAATTCAGCTCGATCCTGCTGGCGCTGTTCTTCACCGCGCTCAGCTTTCTCGCCCTCGTATTCTACGATGCGAACGCGATCGACTATATCGGCAAGAAGCTGCCGTTCCCGCAGGTGGCCCTGACCGCATTCAGCGCCTACGCTGTCGGCAACACGGCCGGCTTCGGCGCATTGAGCGGCGGTGCCATTCGCTATCGTGCCTATTCCCGGCTTGGCCTGTCGCCGGAAGAGATCGGTCGCGTCATCGCCTTCGTGACAATTGCATTCGGTCTCGGCCTTGCAGGTGTCGCGGCAATCGCTCTCCTGGCGATCGCGGACGAGATTGCGCCGCTTATCAACGTCAGCAGCCTGCTGCTTCGGTTGATCGGCGGTGCGGTCGTAGCGGTGCTGGCCGGTATGATGGTTCTCGGAAGCGGCGGACGCGCGCTCAAGATCGGGCGGGTTTCGATCCGTCTGCCCGACTCGGCCACGTGGTCGCGGCAGTTTCTGGTCGCGGCTTTCGACATTGCCGCGTCGGCGACTGTTCTCTACGTGCTGCTTCCGCAAACCGCGATCAGCTGGCCGGTGTTCCTTGCCGTCTACGCGATCGCCGTCGGTCTTGGCGTGCTAAGCCATGTGCCTGCCGGTCTCGGCGTGTTCGAAACCGTCATCATCGCCTCGCTCGGCAGCGCAGTGAATATCGATGCGGTCCTCGGCTCGCTTGTTCTTTATCGCCTGATCTATCACGTCGTTCCGCTGTTGCTCGCAGTCCTTGCCGTCTCCGCGACCGAACTTCGACGCTTTGCCGATCATCCGGTGGCATCGGGGGTCCGGCGCATCGGCATACGGCTCATGCCGCAGCTTCTGTCGACGTTCGCGTTGCTTCTCGGCGTCATGCTGATTTTTTCGAGCGTCACGCCGACGCCGGATTCCAACCTCGCCTTCCTGTCCGATTATGTGCCGCTGCCGATCGTCGAAGGTGCGCACTTCCTGTCGAGCCTGTTCGGACTTGCGCTTGTCGTCGCGGCGCGTGGTCTCGGACAGCGCCTGGACGGAGCGTGGTGGGTCTGCATTCTGTCCGCCGCCGCCGCACTCGCTTTGTCGCTGCTGAAGGCGATCGCGCTCGTGGAAGCCTGTTTCCTCGGCTTCCTGATCTTTGGTCTCTTCGTCAGCCGTCGTCTGTTCCGCCGCCATGCCTCGCTGCTGAACCAGACGCTGACGGCGTCGTGGCTGATGGCGATCGCCGTCGTCTGTGTCGGTGCGATCGTCATCCTGCTCTTCGTCTATCGCGACGTGGAATACAGCAACGAGCTGTGGTGGCAGTTCGAGTTTGCCGGCGAGGCGCCGCGCGGACTGCGTGCCGTGCTAGGCATAACGATCATTTCGTCCGCCATCGCGATCTTCAGCCTGCTTCGTCCGGCAACGACAAGGCCTGAGCCGGCTTCGGACGATGCGTTGTTGCGGGCAGTCGAGATCGTCGGCAAGCAGCGCTACGCCGACGCCAATCTGGTGCGCATGGGCGACAAGAGCATCATGTTCTCGGAAAAGGGCGATGCCTTCATCATGTACGGCCGTCAGGGCCGGTCATGGATCGCGCTGTTCGACCCGATTGGCGAACGCAGTGCGTTGCCGGAACTTGTCTGGCGCTTTGTTGAGGCAGCGCGCGCCGCCGGCTGCCGCGCCGTCTTCTACCAGATCTCGCCTGCGCTGCTGTCGCACTGCGCCGATGCCGGGCTGCGCGCATTCAAGCTCGGCGAGCTTGCCGTCTCCGACCTTCGTACCTTCGAGATGAAGGGCGGAAAGTGGGCCAACCTGCGCCAGACGGCCAGCCGCGCGCAACGCGACGGGCTGGAGTTCGAGGTCATTTCGCCGGAGAATGTCGGTTCGGTCATGGATGATCTGGCTGCCGTTTCGAACGCCTGGCTGCAGGATCACAATGCGAAGGAGAAGGGCTTTTCGCTCGGCGCCTTCGAGACTGATTATATCGCGTCGCAGCCTGTCGGCATTCTCAAGCGCGAGGGCCAGATCGTGGCTTTCGCCAATATCCTGGTCACCGATGCCAAGGACGAGGGGACAATCGACCTGATGCGGTTTTCTCCGGATGCGCCGAAAGGGTCGATGGACTTTCTTTTCGTCCAAATCATGGAGTACCTCCGCAACGAAGGCTTCGCGCATTTCAACCTGGGCATGGCGCCCCTCTCGGGCATGTCCAAGCGCGAGACGGCGCCGGTCTGGGACAGGATCGGCAGCACGGTGTTCGAACACGGAGAGCGCTTCTATAACTTCAAGGGCCTCAGGGCCTTTAAATCCAAGTTTCACCCTCAATGGCACCCGCGCTATCTCGCGGTTTCCGGTGGAGGCAATCCGATGATCGCATTGATGGACGCTACGCTCCTGATCGGCGGCGGATTGAAAGGGGTCGTAAGGAAATGATGAAAAGATATCTTCTGGCTGCCGCATGCGCATTGCTGATGGCGGCGCCTGCTGCAAGGGCCGCTAGCGAAAGCACGCAGGACTTCGAGACCGGCATTATTCCATCGCCGCACATCTTTCTGCCCGACGGCGACGTCAAGGGCGCGGTGATGCTGATCTCGGATGCTGCCGGTTGGGGCGACAAGGAGAAGGCCGAGGCCGATCGTCTTGTCGGCGAGGGGGCCGTGGTCATCGGTGTCGATTTTCCCTCCTACATGCAGGCGCTGAGAGACTACGATGTCAGCGAGAACGATGGCTGCATCTACATGGTGTCTGACATCGAGTCGCTCAGCCAGCAGGTTCAGCGCGCCGCCGGCAACAGCGCCTATCATCTGCCGATCATCGCAGGTATCGGCGAAGGCGGCGCACTTGCTCTCGCAATCGCTGCACAGACGCCGGATGCCACCATTGGCCAGACGCTTGCGATCGATCCGGTCGCCGGCATTCCCCTGACACACGAGCTTTGCACGCCGGCCAAGAAGCAGACGGTTGGCGACCGGATGATCTATGGCCTCAGCGATATCTCGCTGCCTGATCCCATCATCGCGTCCTTCACCTCGGCGGCCAACAAGGATGGACGCGCGCATGTCGAAGAACTCAAGAAGGCGCATGCCGACATCGACATCCGGGACTCCGAAGACGATGCCCAGACCACACTCAGCGACACGCTCGACGATCTGATCGCAGCTTCCGGCAATGCCGGCAATCCGCTCGGGCTGCCGCTCACCATACTCGACGCGAAGCCAGCCTTCGACACGATGGCGGTTATCTATTCCGGCGACGGCGGCTGGCGCGATATCGACAAGGAAGTCGGTGCGGCGCTGCAGAAGCAGGGCATTCCCGTCGTCGGCGTCGATTCCCTCCACTACTTCTGGTCCGAGCGCAAGCCGCAGGAAACGGCTGACGACCTCGGCAAGATCATCGAGCTTTACCGCAAGCAGTGGAAGGTCAAGCACGTCCTGCTCGTCGGCTATTCATTCGGCGCCGATGTCGTACCTGCCGCCTATACGCGGCTGAAGCCGGCGGCCAAGGGCGCTATCGCGCAGATGTCGCTGTTGTCCCTGTCACACGAAGTCGACTACCAGATTTCCGTCATGGGCTGGCTTGGCCAGAAGACGGAAGGTGCCGGTGGCGACCCGGTGGAAGACCTGAAGAATGTCGACCCCAAGATCGTCCAGTGCATCTACGGCAAGGAAGACGATGACGAGGTTGCCTGCCCTGATCTGAAGAGCAGCGGCGCTGATGTCATTGCCCTGGCCGGCGATCACCACTTCGATGAGAACTACGAGCTGCTCAGCAAGACGATCGTCGACGGACTGAAGGCGCGTCTGCAGGACTAGCGCATCAGCATTTCTTCGCTCCAGCCGAGGGCGGCGACGTCGCCGCCCCGGAAGCGGGCATCGTCAGCGACGATGAATTCGTCAAGCTGAGGCGGCTTTACGCTGGTGCCTGACAGCATGGCGTGGACCTGGCCGCGATGATGTGTCTGATGCTGGAAAAGATGGGAGAGCACGTCTTCCATCATCTCACGCTGGATCCGTTCGCCGCGATGCAGTTCGACCGTCGAGGCGAGATCGATCGGCGTCAGGCGCTCGCAGAGCACGACGAGCCGTTGATCCACCCGTGTCTGCGCCTGCGAAAGTCTCTCGATATCTGCGAAGGGTTCCTCCACCTTCCAGGCGGCCGGTCCCAAGGTGCCGCCTTCGAGGCCGTCGACATAGAACCAGTCGACGGTGAGAATGTGGTTCAGCGTCGACTTGATCGAGGGAAAGAAGCTTACGCGGGCGGCTTCGAACTCACCGGGCTGCAGCCGTTGGCAAGCCGCGTGAAGCCTGTGGTTTGCAAGCGCGTTGTTGTAGGCAAGCTTGCGGAAGCTGCGGCAGGGGTCGAAATCAGGCAAGGGATTTCCCCTCCTTCAGGGAGACGGTTGCTTCCGGCTCAATCCTCTTCCTGAAATAGTCGAAACTGTGCCGCTTCAAGATCCTTCGGCGGTTGCATGCCGAGGTGCTTCCACGCCGTTGCCGTCAGAACGCGGCCGCGCGGCGTGCGCTGGATGAAGCCCTGCTGGATCATGTAGGGCTCGATGATGTCTTCGATCGCGTCGCGTGGTTCGGACAGGCCGGCGGCAATCGTCTCGATGCCGACAGGGCCACCAGCGAAATTGACGGCGATCATGTTGAGATAACGGTTGTCGAGCTGGTCCAACCCCATGTTGTCGACTAGGAGGCGGGTCAGCGCCTCATCCGCAATCTCGCGCGTGACAGCCTCCGCTTTCGCGACCTCTGCGAAATCGCGGACCCGGCGCAACAGGCGGCCGGCGATACGCGGCGTGCCGCGCGCGCGGCGCGCGATCTCGCGAGCGCCTTCCTCGGTCATCGGCAGGTTCATCAGTCGCGCACCGCGGCGCACGATCAGTTCCAGTTCCGCGACGGTGTAAAAGCTCAGACGCACGGGAATGCCGAAGCGGTCGCGCAGCGGCGTCGTCAGCAGGCCAAGCCGGGTGGTCGCCGCAACCAGCGTGAACTTCGAGAGATCGATCTTCACCGACCGAGCGGCCGGACCTTCGCCGATGATTAGGTCGAGCTGAAAGTCTTCCATTGCGGGGTAGAGGATTTCTTCGACCGCCGGATTGAGACGATGGATTTCGTCGATGAAGAGAACGTCGCGTTCCTCAAGATTCGTGAGCAGCGCGGCGAGATCGCCCGCCTTGGCAATGACCGGTCCTGATGTCGAGCGGAAATTGACACCAAGCTCCTTGGCCATGATCTGCGCAAGCGTCGTCTTGCCGAGACCCGGAGGGCCGACGAAGAGAACGTGATCGAGTGCCTCGCCACGGTTCTTGGCGGCCTCGATGAAGATCTTCAGGTTGGCGCGTGCTTCGGCCTGGCCGGTGAACTCGTCGAGCGACTGTGGACGCAGGGTCGCATCAAAGTCTTCCCCTCGCTTTTCCGAGGATATCAAGCGCGCGGCGTCACTCATGCTGGCACGTTCCGATCATTAAGCATTACCGACCAATACACCAAGCGGTCCGACTTGGCACCATTGCAAGGCGACCGGGTCAACGCGCCAGTTCCTTCAGTCCGAGGCGGATGAGCTTGGCGCTGTCGGCGCCTTCGCCGGCGGTCTTCATGGCAGCGGCCACGGCGTTTGCCGCCTGGTCACGCGAGTAGCCGAGGTTCGTCAGCGCCGAAACGGCATCGGCGACGGGCGCTGCGGCGACACCTTCACCAAGCTCCTGCTTGAGAGCAATGTTACCAATGGCTTCGCCGGCAAAGGCCGGGGCCTTGTTCTTCAGTTCGGTGACGATGCGAACGGCGACCTTGGGGCCGACACCCTGCGCACGCGATACGGCGGTGCGGTCCTGCAGGGCGATGGCGTTCGCAAGCTCGCTTGGAGTGAGCGTGGAAAGGACGGCAAGCGCGACCTTGGCGCCGACGCCCTGGACGCTCTGCAGCAGGTTGAACCATTCCCGTTCGAGCGCGCTCATGAAGCCGAAGAGCTTCAGTTGGTCTTCGCGTACATAGGTTTCGATGAAAAGGACGCAGGCCTCACCGACCGAACCGAGCCGGGACAGTGTGCGGCTGGAGCAGTACGCGACATAACAAACGCCATGGACATCGACCAGCACATAGTCGTCGCCGAGTTCTTCAATGGTGCCTTTGAGCTTGCCGATCATCAACGGGCTCCGTCAGTGTGTTCTAAAGCGTGGGATGAAACGAACGATAGCACTCATCATCCAGCCAGCGCGGCCTGCCGCATGCGGTTGCTGCCGCGGTTGTGGGCGTGGCAGATCGCGATCGCCAGCGCGTCGGCGGCGTCGTCGCCCTTGAACTCGACCTTGGGCATCAGGATCTTCAGCATCATGTGGATTTGGCGCTTCTCGCCGTGGCCAACACCGATCACCGCCTTCTTGACGGCGTTCGGCGCATATTCGGAGACCTGCAGGCCAGCGCGTGCCGGCACCAGCATGGCGATGCCGCGCGCCTGTCCGAGCTTCAGCGTCGCGACCGCGTCCTTGTTGACGAAGGTCTGCTCCACGGCGGCTTCATGCGGCTGGTGCACGTGGACGACATCGGCAAGCCCGTCATGCAGCTGGCAAAGGCGCGACGCCAGGTCCATGTCACCGTCGGACGTTACGGTTCCCGACGCCACGAAACGCAGCGAATTTCCGAGGGTGTCGATGATCCCCCAGCCGGTGCGGCGCAGTCCGGGGTCGATGCCAATGATGCGAATCGTATTTTGCATGCGTCACCTTATTGCAACCGCGAAATAACTGCCATCAATATGTGAACAAAACAAAAACATTCATTGTTTTTCAAACTTGCCGTTTACGTCAATTTAAGCTCCGTGCGTAAGTTTTGACTGATAAAATGTCAGAGGAGCCGGCTTTTTCGGAAGATAAGGCTCCCAAGTTCGGCTTACAGGTCTGCCTGCGAGGACATTGCGCCCGACAGGCATGCGCCGTTCCAGAAGGGTTCGTTGTTCATGGCTCAGAGATTTCAATCCCTGTCCTTCAAGGTTATTGCCACATTCATTCTACTGACGGCTTTGTCGATCGCCGTCATCAATGGTCTTGCCTACTTTGCCAGCAGCCGGATTTCCGGCGAGCAGGCCCTGAAGGCAAAGGAAAGCGTTCTCATTTTCCGCGGCGACATGCTGCGCGAGCAGCTGGGGCAGCTTGAGAACCAGGCCAATTCGATCGCGCGCATCGAAGCGCTGCAGATGTCGATCACCAGCCTCAAGAGCGGCTGGAAGACCATCGAGAAGAGCTCGGGCGATCCGCGCGCCGAGCTCAAGAAGGTCTTCATCACCAACAATCCGAACCCTGCAGACCAGCGCGAGAAGCTGCTGAAGCCGGATGGCCCGAGCGGGTTCTATTATTCGAACCACGAGAAGACGCAGGGCGAAGTCGCGCGAGATCTGGAGAACACTCCGTTCGGCGACCTGCTGATTGCCGATCTCGACGGCAATGTCCTCTATTCCTACAAGAAGAATGACGACTTTGCGGAAAACCTGACCTCCGATCGCTGGAAGGTCAGCGGTGCTGGCATTGCATTTGCCAAGGCGATCGCCAATACGGCCAAGGCCACCGACGACTTCGCCCCCGCGGGCTTTTCGGGTCTCCATATCGATGCTGCCAGCGGTACGCCGGAAATCTTCTTTGCGGTTCCGATCGTGAAGCTCGGCGCCGCGAAGGGCGTCATGCTCTTCAAGGTTCATGACGACGTCTTCACCAGCATTCTGACCAAGGGCATTGTTGCCGGCAGCTCGGCGCAGGCCGCGATCGTCTCGCAGGACGGCAGCGCCGTGACCGTCAACGCCGACGGCAAGCTTGCCACCCTCGACACGACGCCGTTCAGCTTCGTTAAGGATGCGCTTGCAAGTTCCGCCATGACCGTCGACGATTTCGATCGGGCCGATGGTGCTGCGCGTGCCTACGTGCGCTCGGTCGACTATCACGATTCTCGGTTCCTCGTGGTCGAGAGCGTGAGGCTCAGCGAGATCAATGCGGGCTCAATCGAGATCGCGACCTTGCTCAGCATGATCGCCGTCGGGGTTCTGCTGGTGATGGCGGTCGCGACCGGTATCATTACGAAGATGCTGTTTTCGCCGCTGGTACGACTGGCAGGCATCACCAGCGCGGTCGCCGACGGCAAGCTCGACGTCGAGATCGAAAGCCAGAACCGCGGCGACGAGATCGGCACGATGGCAAAGGCGCTGGCGCGCTTCAGACAATCGCTGGTCGAAAGCCGCGAACTGGAAGCCGCGAGCACGGAAACGCGTGCACGTGCCGAGCGCGACCGGCAGCAGCACATGGCCGAGCGTGAAGCCGAGGCAAAGACGCTGCAGGATGTCGTCGAGGCAATCGACGACGGTTTGCACCATCTCGCCAACGGCGATCTCGCCTACCAGATCGACCGCCGCTTCCCGAGCGAACTCGAAGGCCTGCGGGTCAATTTCAATCAGGCGCTGGCGGCTCTCAGCCAGACCATGACGGCGATCGGCGGCAACTCCATGGCCGTTCGCTCCGGCTCGGAAGAAATGCGCACCAGCGCCGACGAGCTCGCCGGGCGCACCGAACGACAGGCCGCGTCGATCACCGAGACGGCCAACGCTATCGACGCGATCACCCAGTCAGTGCGTGTCCAGATCGAGCGCGCCGAGCAGGCGGAGCGTATCGCGCGCGACGCCAAACGCGAGACGAGCGGCTCCGGCCAGATCATGCGCGACACGATCGCCGCGATGGAAGCCATCCAGGCGTCGTCGCGCCAGATCAACTCGATCATTTCCGTGATCGACTCGATCGCCTTCCAGACCAACCTGCTGGCCCTCAACGCCGGTGTGGAAGCAGCGCGCGCCGGGGAGGCCGGCAAGGGCTTCGCTGTCGTCGCAATGGAAGTCAGAGAGCTTGCGCAACGCTCGTCGAGTGCGGCAAAGGAGATCTCCAACCTGCTGCAGAAATCGACGCAGGAGGTCGAGGCCGGCGTTTCGCTGGTCGAGCGGGCCGGCGATGCCTTGACGGGGATCGGCAGCCATGTCGAGGCCATCAACGGCCAGATCAGCGAGATCATGGATTCGACGCGCGAGGAGGCGGATACGCTTCGTCAGATCAATGCGGCGGTGGCCGAGCTCGACAGCATGACGCAGCAGAATGCCGCCATGGTCGAGGAAACAACGGCTGCCATCCATCGCTTGGCGACAGAGGCGGTCGAGATGGATCGGCAGCTTGCCAACTTCACGCTTGTTCACGGTAGCCACCAGCACAGCGCGGAAGTGCATGTGTTGCGCCGGCACGGCTAGGCCCTGGAGAAGACCTGCGAAGAAGGGCCGGCGACGGCCCTTTTTCATGTTCCGGGTTTGGAAAGCAGGCGACCGCCACCTACATAGACCTGTCTTTGAAACTACAGGTGGGCTTTTGCCATGGTTCCGTTTTCGATCCTTGATCTCTCTCCCGTGCCGGATGGCAGCACGGTTCGCCAGTCTCTCGAGAGTTCCGCGCGAATGGCGCAGAAAGCGGAAGAGTTCGGATACAAGCGTTTCTGGCTGGCTGAGCATCACGGAATGCCGGGGATCGCCAGCGCAGCGACCGCTGTTGTCATCGGGCATGTCGGGGCTGCGACCAAGCGAATCCGCATCGGCTCCGGCGGTATCATGCTGCCGAACCATTCGCCGCTTGTCATTGCCGAGCAGTTCGGCACTCTCGAAGCCTTGTTCCCTGGGCGTGTCGACCTTGGCCTCGGCAGGGCGCCCGGCACGGACATGCGCACGGCGCAGGCGCTCCGGCGCAATCTCGATGCCGGCGCGCAAAGCTTCCCGAATGACGTCGTGGAACTGCAGCAATTGCTCGGCGCGCCGATTGAAAACCAGGCTATTCTTGCCGTGCCGGGCATGAACACGAACGTCCCGATCTGGCTTCTCGGGTCCAGCCTCTACAGTGCGCAACTCGCCGCGATGCTGGGACTGCCCTATGCCTTCGCATCGCATTTCGCGCCAGACTCGCTGCTCGACGCACTCGATATCTACCGTGACCGCTTCAAGCCTTCCGCCGTGCTCGACAAGCCCTACGCCATGGTCGGCGTCATGGGATCCGTCGCCGATACGGATGAGGAGGCGCAGTATCATTTCACCTCGGCGCAGCAGCAGTTCGTCAATCTCCGCCGCAATGTGCGGGGGCAGTTCCCGCGGCCGGTCGAGGACATGGAAAGCTTCTGGTCGCCGATGGAGAAGATGACCGTCGAGCATACGCTTCGCTATGCGGTCGTCGGCTCGCAGAAGACCGCCGAGGCGAAGCTGTCGGAATTCATCCGCGACACGCAGGCGGACGAGGTGATCATCTCCATGCCGATCCACGACATCGAGGCCCGGCTGAAGTCTGTCGAATTGTTCGCGGGCCTCGGCAATTTTCTGCGCGCGGCGGCCTGACGCCGCTCGTATGCTGATCCGTTCGCTTGCGCCCCGTGGTCTCTGGATCACGGGGCGTCAGCTCTCGTTGCTAGCGGATGCTCTCGTTCGGATAGACGCCCCAGAGGGCCGATTGCCTGATGAAGCCGTCGATTTCATGCCCTGTGACATCGACGTTGCACCAGATGCCGTTACAACCATGTACGGAGAGCCTTACGCGGGCCTCCAGTTTTGCCACGACCCTCGCATCGGATTTCGGTGTTTCGCGGAGTGAAACCGTCGAAGCAAGCCACGGCCCGACAACGGCCGTGCGCTTGCTCGACAGAAGCGCCTTGTGCATCCAGCCGGAAACGCCGTCGCAGTCCCGGACCTGCCGCCAGTTGCCATATTCCGCCAGGATTTCCATCGGCAAGCCGGGGACCGTGTAGACCCATTGCGTGCCGTAATCGAGCGATGGCCCTATCCGCAGTCGCGCCTCTCTCGATTTCACTGAAACGAAACGGGGCACGGGAAGCCCGGTTTCGCGACCCTTGGCGCCATCCACGTCCACCTGCGGCATGGGCGCGGCAGTGAGCGGTCGGTGAGCTAAGGCGAGGCAGGTGGTGGCGGCGGCGAGCAGTCCCATGGCCGTGCAAAGGCGCCGCCGGATGCTGCGGGAAGGCAAGCAGCGAATGCTCACTTGCATTGCGACATCTGCTTCAGGGCTGCCGTCACCCCGCTCAGCGAATAGGTGTAACTCGTTTGCGTGCCGCGGTTGGAAACAACAGCGATCGTCATGTCGCTGCCGGAGCGCATGGCTTCAATGACGTCGGACTCCTTCGATTCCTCGAGCACCCAGGCGGACTTGCCCTTGGCGAACATGGCAAAGGTTCGATCGCCGATCTGGATCTGACCGCGCGATCCCGGTTTGAGATCGTAACCCATGATCGCTTGCGGCTCGTAAGCCGTGAGCTTGCCGGGCGCCTTGCCGATCACGAAGAAGTTGCGCCCGTGATCGACGCCCGCAGGCTGCGCCGTCTTCGGAACCGTCAGGAGATAACAGACCGTCCTGCCTTCGCGGCTGTAGGAATAGACACCCCAATCATCGAACTTCTTGATCATTGTCGGTTGTGCATGTGCCGCAACGGCACTTGCTAGCGTCAGGCAGAATGAGAGGAGGGCAGTTCTTTTCATGGCATTTCCCCGCCGAGAGTGTGAGAGACGCTGGTCTTGAGACAGACCGGCTGGAGCGAATGCGGGGCATTCAAGGCGGGCAGGGTTACCGGGGTCTTAACGCGACGGTGCGGATCACGGACGTGTTATCGCGTGGCAGTGCTATGTGAAGTCATGCTTCGAGGTGGCTGTGGATAACAAAAAACCGGCCGCATCGCTGCGGCCGGTCCGGAAAACAAGAATCGAAGAAACGGTCAGGCCGAAAGCTTGGCCAGGACTTCTTCGTCGACTTCGAAGTTCGAGTAGACGTTCTGGACGTCGTCATCGTCTTCAAGGCTGTCGATGAGCTTCAGCAGCGACTGGGCGCGTTCTTCGTCGACGGGGACGTTGTTCTGGGCGCGCCAGATGGCCTTGACGGTTTCAGCTTCGCCGAGCGAGGCTTCGAGCGCCTTGGCTACTTCACCGAGGGCCTCGAAGCCGGTCGTGATGTAGTGACCTTCCTCGTCGGTCTCGACGTCGTCGGCACCAGCTTCGATCGCAGCTTCCATGACCTTGTCGGCGTCGCCGGCGGAGAGCTTGTAGGTGATTTCGCCAACGTGGTCGAATGAGAAGGAAACCGAACCGGTTTCGCCGAGTGCGCCGCCGGCCTTCGTGAAGATCGAGCGAACGTTCGATGCGGTGCGGTTGCGGTTGTCGGTCAGAGCCTCGACGATGATTGCGGTGCCGCCCGGGCCGTAGCCTTCGTAGCGTACTTCATCGTAGTTCTCGCCGTCAGCGCCGGCTGCCTTCTTGATGGCGCGGTCGATGTTGTCCTTCGGCATGGACTGAGCCTTGGCGTTCTGGATCGCCAGACGCAGGCGGGCGTTCATGGTCGGGTCGGGAAGACCGGCCTTGGCGGCAACGGTGATTTCGCGCGCGAGCTTGGAGAACATTTTCGATCGCACGGCATCCTGACGGCCTTTGCGATGCATGATGTTTTTAAACTGTGAATGGCCAGCCATGGCACCCCTGTTCACGTCTTATTGTTAGGAATGGGCCGCCTTATAAGAGCGAAACGGGGCGCATTCAAGGGAAAACGGCTTGGTTTGGCCTCGGGCCGCCGCATCCGGAATTGCGGAACAAAGCCCGGAAGTTGACGTTTCAAAGCACGGACCCTCGAAACGGAAGGAAGTGCTATGGCTAGTTTCAACGAGGCGCGCGAACACCCGGCACGTCAGCTTTGGGATCAGGTGAACGATATCCATGCGGGAATGCTGGGTGTCGACGGAGTGGACATGCACATGCAGCCGATGGCGCCGCATGCCGATCCGAAGACCAACACCATCTGGTTCTATACGAAATCCGATGCGGATATTGCGCGCTCCATCAAGCCGGGTACGCGGGCGCACTTCTGTGTCGTCGGCAAGGACCATGACTATCACGCTTGCCTCGCCGGCAAGATCGAGGTCCGGCCAGACAGTGCGAAGATCGACGAATACTGGAACTCGGTCGTCGCGGCCTGGTATGAGGACGGCAAGAAGGATCCCAATCTGACCATGCTGGCGATGCACGTCGACGATGCCGAGATCTGGGTCTCGACCGGCAGCAAGCTCAAGTTCGGCTGGGAGATTGCCAAAGCCAATCTCGACGACGACAAGATGCCTGATGTCGGTATCCGCCAGCATCTGCAGTTTGCCTGAACACAGATGGACCCGGCATGACCGGGTCTTTCACTGCATGCCTTTCGCCACGTAGATCAGCGGCTTCTTCGGCAATGTCCGCAATGACACGGTGATCGTATTGGTCGGGGCGTAGCTGATGTCGAAATCGGGACCGAACATCGAAAGAAAACTCTGCAGCGGTCGGGGTTGATGCATCGGCAGGATCAGCGAGGCGCGGAGCCTCTTGATGACGCGGCTCATGCTGTCGGCGCCCATCGTCAGGCCGCCATCAACCGGAACCATGACGACATCCAATCTTCCAATCTCGGCATAATGAGACGGCGTCAGTTCGTAGTGCAAATGGCCAAGATGGCCGATGCAGAGGCCCGCGACCTCGAAAATGAAGATCGAGTTGCCGTCGATCTGCGGAGCGCCGAAACCGCCGCGGATATCGGTCGTGACGTTGCGAATGTATGTGTCGCCAACGACCAGATCGATTTTTGCTTTCTCGCCGGGGACGTCGCTCCATCCATGCAGAACATGCTGAATGCTTGGATCGGGCGTCAGCGTATAATGCGAGGAATGAGCACGGTTCATGGTGACGACCATCGGCAGGCGCGGTGGCGTGTACCATCCGCTGTAATCCGTTGCGATCGTCACGCCGCCGGGTGTCTCGATGAGAAAGGTAGAATGTCCGACGTAAGTCAGCGCGACCGTTTCTTCGGTCGATGTCGCGCGAACGACGGGCGCGGGGCCGGAAAAGCTCGCGTAGGTCGCGTGGGGAAGGGATTGGGCAACGGCCTGGCACTGGCTGATGGCCTTTCGCTCCTGCTGAGCGATAGCCGCCTCCGCGGCGATGAGCAGCGTCACGCAGGCAATTGCGAAGACAAGAAAACGCGGCTTCATGCCACTTCCTCCAGCGCTCTCACGGGTGCGCTCAGAGGATGCGGCAAGGCGCCGCAGCGGTCCAGTTGAAATGCCAGCGCCGCTGCTCACTTTTGCGTCATGGCAGACGCCTGCCTATGCTAGCGCCAGAATTCCGGAATCGTCTCTGCGAGACGCGGACCGAGCCGGAGTGGCGCGATCTTTTCAGCCAGCCCGGTTGCGTCCGAGATCTCGACGCCGACACCGCAGATGGTGGCGGGGCCTGTCGCGGCCTCCATGCGGCCCTTCGGCATCTTGGAGATGAACCGGTTCAACGGCTCTTCCTTGTCCATGCCGAGCGAGCTGTCGTAGTCGCCACACATGCCGGCATCCGACAGATAGGCGGTGCCGCCGTTCAGGATCTGATGATCGGCCGTCGGGACGTGGGTGTGCGTGCCGACGACGAAGCTGGCGCGACCGTCGACGAAGTGGCCGAAGCACTGCTTCTCGCTGGTCGCTTCGGCGTGAAAGTCGAAGATGATCGCATCGGCCTGCTCCTTGAGAGGGCAGGCGTCGAGGATCGCCTCGGCCGACTTGAAGGGGTCATCGAGTTCGGGGTGCATGAAAACGCGACCCATGACATTGGCGACCAGCACACGTGCGCCGTTGCGGGCATAGAAGAGCCCGGAACCACGGCCCGGTGTGCCCTGCGGGTAATTGGCCGGCCGCAGGAACTGGTCGTGACGCCCGGCAAAGGCGACGGCTTCCTTCTGGTCCCAGACGTGGTTGCCTGTCGTGACGACATCGGCGCCTGCGTTGATCGTCTCGAGGAAGATATCCTCGGTGATGCCGAAGCCGCCGGCGGCATTCTCGCCGTTGACGACGACGAAATCGAGCTTCAGGTCGGAAATCAGGCCGGGGAGGCGGTTCCAGACGGCGGTGCGTCCGGTCTTACCGACCATGTCACCCAGAAAAAGCAGTCGCATTGCTATCCAATCCAAGAGGCAAAAAAGCGCAGCCCGCTTTCTGTCAGGATGGCGTCCAGGCTGACGTCGTGGGGCTCATCGGGCACATGTGCCACTTCCTGGCAGTCGAATGCAATGCCGATCAGCTTGGGATGCAGGCCTTTTTGCTTCAAACGCTCGATGGCGCGGTCGTAGTAGCCGGCGCCGTAGCCGATGCGATGGCCGCGATTGTCAAATGCAGAGAGCGGTACCAGCAGGATGTCTGGGTCAAGGACGGCGGCATCGTCAGGTGGTCCCGAGGTGCCGAAGCCGGTGCTGACAAGTGGGGCGCCGCGTACGAGTTCGCGAAAGACGATCGTCTGCTTGTCGAGGATGGCAGGCACGCAAAGCCTGGCGCCTCTTGCCTGGAAGCGCGCCATCAGTGGGCGGATGTCGGCCTCCGAGCGGATCGGCAGGAAGCCGGAGACGACGGTTCCGGGTTCGAACGCCACCGCCTCGCCGGCGAGCTCGGCCATGGCAAGGCTCATCTCGATCCGGGTTTCCTCCGGGATGGCATCGCGCAGCGCAAGCCGGCCGCTGCGCATTTCCGCTTTCAGTTCTTTTGGGGTCATGCTCCACCGCGCCGTTTTTTCAGCTGACGATAGCGGTCTCGCTGATCATTTCAACGCAACAATGCGACGTTTGCCGGCTTGTCCGGACCTCGCGGCCTAGATTGTGATGCTGGTGGGTATCGCCGAAGCTCCGACTTGTGCGTCAAGCTGATAGGGGTCCGCGCCTGATCCCTGCTGGCCATTGTGGGCGCGCAGTTCGCGCATCGCCTTGTCCATCAGTTGGCGGACTTCCTGCAGGACGGATTTGAACTCTTCCATCGTCTTGCGATCCTCGGCAGATATGCCCGACGTCGCCTGTTTCCCGTCTTCAACCACGCTCTGGTAGGCATTGCGCGCGGCAGTCGCGCCATCCGGCTCGTCGGTCTGCTCCGTACTGGCGTCGGAGGAATCGGACGATGCTTCGGTTGCCGACGCGGCTGATTGATCTGCGGCAGCGCCGGCAGCATCGGCAGCGGTTGTGCCGGCACCGGCAACGGATGCAGCGCTGTTGGCGGCAGATGCTGCGCTCGTTGCACTGGCGGCAACGGCGGAGGCAAATTCCGCAGCTGCGGCGCTGATCTTGTGTGCGAGTTCGGCCGCAAGGCGGGCGACCACTTCAGGTGGAAAGCCACCGCTTTTCAGCATTTCCAGCTGCTGCTTGGCTTCTTCCAATTTGCGGGCAGCACGGGCCTTCGTCGCTTCAGCCGATGTCGTCATGCTATCGCGCAGCGTCTGCAAGGCTTTCGCGGAGGTCTGCAATATCTTCAGGCGCGCGCTGCTTGCGCTGTCCGTGGACGCATTGAGGTTGTCTGCCGAATAGGCGTTGCGCAGAATATTGAGCGCCGAAGTGGAGCCGACTTGCATACTATCCCCCGGATTGCACTATCCGGGTTAGTCTGCAACCTCAGGCTTGCGCGGGCCTGTGCGGCGTCACACGCCTCCGTTGTCCGTGGCCAGCGCATGGATGGTCTGCTCGAACAGCGGCATGCCGCCGGGCACCCATCCAAGGGCGCGGATTTTCGTCGTGTCCATCGGTGTGAGCTGCGATTTGTCGGCCGGAAGTGGCAGCCTGTTCAGGCAGTCGCGTTCCCAGCGAATGTGTTCGAGTATGTCCCACGTGTCGAGGGTGAGGTCGGAAACGTTGAACGTTTCTCCCGATATCCGCCCCGTTTCGGCCTCCAGCATCACGCGCACCGCCTTGCCGACATCCTTGCCGTGGACTTCGGTTCCAACCCGCGATGGAAGGGCGCGGCCGTTAAGGTAGTCCTCGATCAGCCTGTCCCATTTGTTGGGACGAAGATCTCCATAGACACCCGTCAACCTGAGGCTGGCGGTTGCAAAGCCCGGGGCTGCCAGATGCGCCAGGCTGCGCTCGGCATCCAGCTTGACCTGGCCGTAGAGGGTTTCCGGCTTGTCGGGCATGCCTTCCTTCAGCACGGTGCCGGGAGCATGCTCGCCATAGGCAGCGCGGCTGGAGATGAAGATGCAGCGGCGCGTGCCTGCACGCTTGGCCGCTTCAAAGAGTCGGACGCTGCCATCAAGGTTGAGACGCCTGAACGCCTCGGGATCGTCTCCTTCGCCGCCACGGTATTTGCCGGGCAGATGATGGAGGGCCGCGTGGACGAAGAAATAGGCATCGTCGAAGGCTTCGATGTGGTCATGCGCCGGATCGAGCGACAGCGGAGCAAATTCGACCGGTCTTGAAAAGAACCGGGGCAGGGGAGCATGACGCCCGCCGATGATCACGGTATAGCCGGCGGCGAGCAGCTCTTCGACGATATAGCGTCCGACGAGACCTGTTCCCCCCGATACCAATACCTTCATGCTGCCTCTTCAGGATTTGCCATGGTCGATAGATCCGGCAGGTCATTGCCGGCATAAAAAGCATGCCACAGGTCGATCAGCGGCCGAAGTTTATCGGCTTTCGGATGATTCGTCTCCCACGGCTTCTCGTACTGGTAGTGCAGGACGGAAATGCTCTGCCAGTCCCAAAGGCGGGGCATGGTGAACCATACGTATTGCAGCATGTTGAAGTACACCGGCAGGCCGTGCCAATCCGGGAAAAACTCCTGCAGGAATGTTTGATCTGTACGCTTCCAGAACAGGCCGGGCTGATCCAGATGCTCGAGCATCCGCCGAAACGTTTCCATTGACGGTTCGGCAACGAAGACGCCCGAGTTCAAGCGATGAAAATCCGCCAGCGATCCGTAGACGTTGGGGGCAGCGGAGAACTCCGGATAGCGGAAAAGCCTGTCGATATTCCGCAGCACGATCGCGTCGGCATCGATGAAAACGCATCGTTGGTATTCGGTCAGCTGCCAGAGCCGCAGCTTGCAGAAATTGTCGAGCGGCGAGTGGAAATCCGGCTTGCGTCCCTTGGTGAAAGGGGCGGCTGCGTGGAGACTGGAGCGAGCGTGCCGCTCGTTGAACTCGGCTGACAAAGGTAGGTGATCGACCGCCACAAGTCGGCAGCCGAGCTGCGTCAGCGGTGCAAGGGCTGCTTGGTCCGCGCCCTCAGTATGAAGGACGATCAGGTCGGCGGTGGTCTCGGTCCGACGCAGCGATGTCACGAGTGCCTTGGCGCCCATGGCGTAGTCGTTGTTGGTGACGAGCGTCACGTAGGCGTAGCGCGACGACGGGAGGTCACTCATGAAACGGACTTCAGCCTCTTGCCCTCGGGATCATGGTTGATCGTCGCGGCGATGTCTTTCGTCCAGGCTGAAACGGCGGGAACGCGGGATCGGTCGACGCGATAGGCGAACTTCTTCGCGACATCGACGATCTCGCTCAGAAGCCCGGCCTGCAAGGTGATCGGATCGAGACCGAGGTTGCGGAACTTGTCGTTCTTGACGATCAGCTCGTTCTCGGGCGCTTCCTTACGCGGGTTCGGCAGCCAGGCGATCTCGGCGCCGCTCATCCGGGCGATCATCTCCGCCAGATCGCGGACCCGATGTGTCTCTGTCATCTGGTTGAAGATCTCGACACGTGCGCCGCGTGCCGGCGGGTTGTTCAGCGCGAGCTCGATGCAGCGCACGGAATCCTGAATGTGGATGAAGGCCCGGGTCTGGCCGCCGGTACCGTGAACGGTCAGCGGATATCCGATTGCCGCCTGGATGAGGAAGCGGTTCAGCACGGTGCCGTAGTCGCCATCGTAATCGAAGCGATTGACGAGTTGCGAATGGCGGCGCGTCTGTTTCGTGTGGGTGCCCCAGACGATCCCCTGGTGCAGATCCGTGATCCTCAGGCCGTCATTCTTGGCATAGAACTGGAACAGCAACTGATCCAGGCACTTCGTCATGTGATAGATCGAGCCCGGATTGGAGGGGTAGAGGATCTCCTGGCTGACAGTCTCGCCGTTTGCGATCTCGACCCCGACCGGAAGATAACCTTCGGGGATCGCGGCTCCGACCGTGGAATAGCCATAGACGCCCATGGTGCCGAGATGGATCAGATGCGCGTCAAGCTGAAGCTCGACAAGCGCATTCAGGAGATTATGCGTGCCGTTGACGTTGTTGTTGACTGTGTAGTTCTTGTGGCGGTCACTTTTCATCGAATAGGGTGCGGCGCGCTGCTCGGCGAAATGAATGATGGCATCCGGACGGTTTTCGCCGAGCCACTTCTTCAAGAGTTCGTAATCCTTGGCGAGATCGATCAGGTTGAAGTGGATGCGCCGGCCGGTTTCGGCGTGCCAGATGCGCGTGCGCTCCTGGATCGAGTCCATCGGCGTCAGCGACTGGACGCCGAGTTCAGTGTCGATCCATCGCCGGGAAAGGTTGTCGAGGATATGGACGTCATGGCCCACGTCCGAGAGATGCAATGATGTTGGCCAGCCGATGAATCCGTCCCCGCCCATCACTGCAATCTTCATCGCGTCGTCTCCTGTCTGTGCGCCCTTATCGAGAATTACTTAGGAAGCGTGACAATTGTTCAATGCTTGCAAGCTGGAAACTCTTCGGTCAAAGAAGGCTCGGAAATCTGGAGAGAATGATGGCTGACAAGGGCTTTTCCATTTCGGGCGAACTCGCGGAAGAAGGTCACCGGCTTCTGCAGCGCGTGTACTATGAAGACACGGATTTTTCCGGCCTCGTCTACCATGCCCGCTATCTCCATTTCCTCGAGCGCGGCCGAACGGACTACCTGCGTTGCCTCGGCGTCGAGCAGCGAGAACTGATCAATGCGGACGAAGAGGGGCTTGTTTTCGTCGTCCACCGGATGGAGATCGACTTCAAGCAGCCGGCAAGGATGGATGACATTCTGACCGTTCTGACGCGAACGGAAAAGGCAGGCGGCGCCAAGATGGTGCTGAGCCAGGAGATCCGCAGGGACGAGGTGGTGCTGATCGCCGCTAAGGTCATCATCGCGGTCATCAATGCCAAGGGGCGTCCGCGGCGGCTGCCGGACGGGCTCGCCAAGCAAATGCTGATCGAGCTTTAGTCGATTGAGCATTAATTTCTCCCAGAAAGCGATGGTGTCATGGTCCGTTCGCGTTCTGGTTTAAAGTATTGAAAAACTGCGAAATTTTCATAACATCACATACAAAATCATAGATCGAATTTTAAATTATATTTAATTGAACTCATTCAGACCCAGCTAAAGTTTCCTTGCGCGAAGGTCTGAAATGTCTGGCTTCCTGTCCAATCTCAAAATCGGTCAGCGGGTACTTATGCTCGCTGTCGTCGCACTCGTCGGTATCGGCGCGATCTCGGCTATCTTCCTGTTCCAGCGGAATGTCGAGGCCGGCTATCGGGCCGCTGCCGACCGTCTTGCGACTGCCGAGTCCGAGGTCTCGAAGCTTGCGATGACCATCCTGCAGAACCGCCGGCACGAGAAGGATTTCCTGCTCCGCAAGGACGATGCTTCGGTCAAGAGCTTCGAGCAATCCACGACGGATGCGAAACAGATTCTCGCGGAGCTGCGCGCCGACGTGGACACGCAGATGCTCGACGAGCTGGACGCGATCGGAAAGCAATACGACGCCTACGCCGCCAACTTCAGCTCGCTGGCAGAGAAGAATGCAACACTCGGCCTCGATCCTTCAAAGGGTCTCGAAGGCGCAATGCGCGAGGCCGTGCATTCGATCGAGGATCAGCTTGGCTCCGTCAAGGACAGCGATCTGATGGTCAGCATGCTGATGCTGCGTCGGCACGAAAAGGATTTCATCATCCGCCGCGATGCGAAGTATGTCGCCCAGCATGCCGAGGAGATCAAAACCTTCACGGCGCTTGCCGGACGCGACCTGAAGGCGTCCGAGGTCCGCGATCCGATCATGAAGGCCCTGAACGTCTACGGCGCCGCGTTCCAGAAATACGCCGCCGTTGCGCTCGAAGAGGCCGATGCCCGTAAGGCTACATCGGAAAGCTATGCCGTCGTCGAGCCGATGATCGACGCCTGGAAGCAGGATTATGCCTCCGCGAAGGCCGCGACGCAGAAGGCCAACGATGCGGCTGCCAGCCGCGCGATGGCATTCGTTGCAGCGGCCCTTGCCGCGACCGTCATCATTCTGATCTCCGCCGTATTCCTGATCGGACGCTCGATTGCGCGCCCGATCGTCTCTGTGACCGACGCCATGCGCACGCTCGCCGGCGGCAATACGGGAATTACCGTGCCCGGCCTTGGCCGCCGCGACGAGATCGGCCAGATGGCGACGGCCCTTGATGTGTTCAAGCAGGCAGCGATCGCAAACCGGCGCCTGGAAGAGGAAGCGACAGCAGCCCGCGCGCATGCGGAAGCCGAGCGCGTCAGGATGCAGGAGGAAGCCGAAGCGTCCGCCCAGCTGCGTCTTCGCCAGGCGACATCAGGTCTTGCGGACGGTTTGCGGCGTCTTGCCGCAGGCGACCTCTCGTTTCGGTTGGACGACCCCTTTGCGCCCGACTTCGAACAGTTGCGCCACGATCTCAATCAGGCCGTTCAGCAGCTCGGCCAGACATTGGCTGAAGTCACCGGTGCCGCCCATTCCATCGACGGTGGCAGCAGCGAGATCAGCCAGAGTGCCGACGATCTCTCGAGGCGTACGGAACAGCAGGCGGCATCGCTCGAGGAGACCGCCGCGGCCCTCGACGAGATTACCGCGAACGTCTCGAACTCGTCGCGACGCGCCGATGAAGCGCGTTCGGTCGCCGAGCGTGCGAATGGCAGCGCGGTTCATTCCGGCAAGATCGTCGGCAACGCGATTGATGCCATGCAGCGGATCGAACAGTCCTCGCTGCAGATTTCCAACATCATCGGCGTCATCGACGAGATCGCCTTCCAGACCAACCTTCTTGCGCTCAACGCAGGCGTCGAAGCGGCCCGTGCAGGCGAAGCAGGCAAGGGTTTTGCCGTCGTCGCGCAGGAAGTCCGCGAGCTTGCACAACGCTCGGCGCTTGCCGCCAAGGAGATCAAGGATCTCATCCGCAACTCCAGCGACGAGGTGCAGAGCGGCGTCAAGCTGGTGCGCGAAACGGGCGATGCCCTCCATCAGATCGGCGAGTACGTGGCTTCGATCAACCAGCACATGGACGCGATCGCAACCGCTTCCCGGGAGCAGTCGATCGGCCTCGCCGAGGTCAACACGGCCGTCAATCAGATGGACCAAGTGACGCAGCAGAATGCCGCGATGGTCGAGGAGACCAACGCCGCAAGCGCGACCCTGGCCAAGGAAGCCAGCAGGTTGCGGGAGCTGATCTCGCAGTTCAAGGTGCTCGGGGCGGAGCAGTCCAGCGCGCTGCGCAACGTCGCCGCCACCATGGCCGCGCCATCTCCGGTGCGGGCTCGTCCAGCCGCTTCGCAGATGAAGCGCGTGGCAAACGGCCCTGCTTATCAGGACGGTTGGGACGAGTTCTGATCTGCGAATGACGCATGGCGGCAATGAGGAAGACAGCGCTTGTAAAATCTTGACTTTTGTGTGAAGGAATTCGCGCGTTGCAAGATGAGCGCTGTTTCGGCCGTCTAAAATAGAACTGGCTAAGTAATCCAAGGGACAAATCTTCGCCGATAATCCGCTGTCATAGTCCGGCGCTAACGAACTATTAACCATAATAGTGTCTTACTCGGAAAGTCAGAGTTTGTGCGGTGCACGCCTTCCTTTGACCAAATTTGACGGCAAGGAAGACGGATAAGAGCTTGGAAGCTTGACCAGGGCTTTGGGCGGCGGCCGCCAGACACTTCTTGCGAGATCACTTTGTGCCGCCCGGTCAAGCGCCGGGCGTTTGGATTCGGGGATTTTGGATCAATGGAACAAGTAGGATTGGCAGCAGCAACGGCCGACGTCAGCCTCTGGTCGCTGTTTATGCAGGCAGGTCTCGTCGTCAAGCTGGTCATGCTCGGGCTCATCGCAGCCTCGGTCTGGACCTGGGCGATCGTCATCGACAAATATCTGGCTTACGGCCGCGCACGGCGCCAGTTCGACAAGTTCGAACAGGTGTTCTGGTCCGGCCAGTCGCTGGAAGAACTTTACCGGACGCTGTCGGAGCGTAACAATACTGGCCTCGCATCGATCTTCGTCGCCGCCATGCGCGAGTGGAAGAAGTCGTTCGAACGCGGTGCGCGCTCGCCGATCGGCCTGCAGATGCGTATCGATCGCGCCATGGACGTCACGCTCGCTCGAGAGTCCGAATTTCTCTCCGCCCGTCTCGGCTCGCTGGCGACGATCGGTTCTGCCGGTCCGTTCATCGGTCTGTTCGGTACGGTCGTCGGTATCATGACCTCGTTCCAGGCAATCGCCGGCTCGAAGTCGACCAACCTCGCGGTCGTGGCACCGGGTATCGCTGAAGCGCTTCTGGCGACTGCGATCGGCCTCGTTGCCGCTATCCCGGCGGTTATCGCCTACAACAAGTTCTCCGCCGATGCCGGCAAGCTCTCGGGCCGCATGGAAGGCTTCGCGGATGAATTCTCCGCCATCCTTTCGCGACAAATCGACGAGAAGCTGCAGCCGCGCCAGGCCGCTCAGTAATCGACGGGAACGGAGTTAACGATATGGGTATGGGTGCTCCAAGCGGTGGCGGAGGCGGCGGTGGCCGCGGTGGTCGTCGTCGCGGTGGCCACAGAGGCGGTGCCATCTCCGAAATCAACGTGACGCCGCTGGTCGACGTCATGCTCGTGCTGCTGATCATCTTCATGGTCGCCGCACCGATGATGACGGTCGGCGTGCCGGTCGACCTGCCGGAAACACAGGCCAAGGCGCTGAATTCCGAAACGCAGCCGATCACTATCTCGGTCAAGAACGACGGTCAGGTGTTCCTGCAGGAAACGCCGATCCCGGCCGAAGAGATTGCCGCGAAGCTCGAGGCGATCGCAACGACCGGCTACAATGAGCGCATCTTCGTTCGCGGCGATGCGACCGCGCCCTATGGCGTGATCGCCGACGTTATGGCCCGCATTCAGGGTGCAGGCTACAAGAACATCGGCCTCGTCACCCAAGAGAAGAAGGGCCCGTAGTAAACGCTATGAAGGCCAGTATCGTCTCATCTGCTGCTCTGCACTGTGCACTGCTCGCCTGGGCGCTGATTTCGATCGGCTCCCCGGAGCAGTTCAAGGTCGAGGATTTCGAGGCGATGCCCGTCGACCTCGTTCCCGTCGAAGAAATGACGCAGATGCAGCAGGGCGACAAGACGGCCAAGCCGAGCGAAAAGCCGGCGCCGAAGCCGACGACCAAGCCTGCCGATGTCCCGAACGCCGAGAACATGGGCGACAACAAGGTCGACATCAAGACTCCGCCGATCCCGAACGCCAAGCCGAACAACAATGTCAGCCAGGCGTCTCCGAAGGCATCCGAAAAGCCTCTTCCTCAAAATGATCCTGTCCCGAACGAGGTGAAGGACATCATGAAGGAAGAGACGGACGTCGAGCCGAAACAGGTCGCGTCCATTACGCCGCCGAAGCCGGATATCGCGCCGCCCACCCCGACGCCTGAAAAGCCCGAAGAGAAGCCGCAGGAACAGGCCGAGCCTCCGAAGCCGGATGCCGAAGCCCTGCCTGACAAGGTGCCGACCCCGGTCGTGAAGCCGACGCCGCCGAAGCCGCCGGAACAGAAGCCGGCCGAAAAGCCGCCTGAGAAGAAGACCGACGATAAGGCAAAATCCGACGACAAGCCGACGGACAAGAAGCTGGCCGACAAGAAGCAGGAAAAGGCCAAGGCCTCGTCCGCGAAGGACAGCGACTTCAACGCTGACGATATCGCGGCGCTGCTGAACAAGCAGGATCCGTCGAATGGCGGCGCCAAGAGGTCGACCGAAGTTGCCTCGCTCGGCGCCAAGAAGGCGACCGGTGGCTCCAAGCTGTCGATGAGCGAGATGGACGCGTTGCGTAGCGCGATTGCCGGCAACTGGTCGGTTATTCCAGGCATGGAAGGTGCGAGCGACGTTCGCATCAAGGTCCATATGAAGCTTGACCCGGATGGCAACATCATCGGCTCGCCCGAAGTTGAAGCCATCGGCGGCACCAACGAGGCAACGCGGATGGCGTTGGCGAGCGGTGCCAAGCGCGCCGTCATGAAGTCGTCGCCGTTCACGAACCTTCCGAAAGACAAATACGACGCCTGGGGCGAAGTCATCGTCAATTTCGATCCCAGCGATCTAGCCCTTTAAAATGCTGAAAGGCTTGTGCTCTATGACCAAGTGTTCTCTTTTCCGCGCCCTGATGGTCGCCGTCGGCATGGTCGCGACGGCCGTTGTCGCGACGCCAGCGAATGCGCTTGTCGAAATCAACATCAACAAGGGTAACGTCGAGCCGTTGCCGATCGCGATCACCGACTTCCTGCAGGGCGACATGGGCGCGCAGGTGTCGCAGGTCGTGGCAGCCGACCTTCAGCGCTCCGGTCTCTTCGCGCCGATCAACAAGAACGCCTTCATCGAGAAGATTTCCAATCCGGATGCCGCGCCGCGCTTCGAGGACTGGAAGGTCATCAATGCCCAGGCACTCGTAACGGGTCGCGTGACGCAGGAAGCCGATGGCCGTCTGCGCGCAGAATTCCGACTGTGGGACACCTTTGCCGGCACGCAGATGACCGGCCAGCAGTTCTACACGCAGCCTGAGAACTGGCGCCGCGTGGCGCACATCATCGCCGATGCGATCTACAAGCAGATCACCGGCGAAGAAGGCTACTTCGATACGCGCGTCGTCTTCGTGTCCGAATCCGGGACGAAGCAGGAGCGCAAGCGCCAGCTGGCCATCATGGACCAGGACGGCTTCAACGTTCGCATGCTGACCAACGGTAGCGACCTGGTTCTGACGCCGCGCTTCTCGCCGAACCGGCAGGAAGTCACCTACATGTCGTTCGCCAACCAGCAGCCGCGCGTTTACCTGCTGCAGCTGGAAACTGGACAGCGCGAAGTTGTCGGCAACTTCCCGGGCATGACCTTCTCGCCGCGCTTCTCGCCGGATGGACAGAAGGTCGTCATGAGCCTTCAGCAGGAAGGCAATGCTAACATCTACACGATGGACCTGCGTTCGCGCACCACGACGCGCCTGACCTCGACAGCTGCGATCGATACATCTCCCTCCTATTCGCCTGACGGCGGCCGGATCGTCTTCGAAAGCGACCGTGGCGGCCACCAGCAGATCTACGTCATGAATGCCGACGGTTCCGGCCAGACGCGTATTTCCTTCGGCGACGGCAACTATTCGACGCCGGTCTGGTCTCCGCGTGGCGATCTGATCGCCTTCACCAAGCAGTCGGGCGGCAAGTTTTCGATCGGCGTGATGAAGCCTGATGGTTCGGGCGAGCGCATCCTGACCACCGGCTTCCACAACGAAGGCCCGACCTGGGCGCCGAACGGCCGTGTCATCATGTTCTTCCGCCAGGCGGCTGGTGCGGGTGGTCCGCAACTCTATTCGATCGATCTGACCGGTTACAACGAACAGATGATCAAGACCCCGGCATACGCTTCCGACCCGGCCTGGTCGCCGCTTCTGGAGTAGGAAAGACTGTGGATGTGCCTTCTTGTCGCCGCAAAAATCCTGGATTGGGGCGACAGAGGGACAAATCAACCATTCGTTAACCATAATTCTTGAAAGCCGATTAACCGAGAACGGTTACAGTCCGGCAACCTTAATCAAGTCGCAAGGAGACCGGCCATGAGCCGAATTCACGCCCCGGCAATGAGCCGCATGCAGAGCTTCGCCCGTAACCCCGTCATGATCGCGCTCGTTGCCGGTCTTGCTCTGGCTGGTTGCGCAAACAAGAAGAACATGGCCAACAGCGCCGGCGATCTCGGCCTTGGCGCCGGCGCCGCAACGCCGGGCTCCGCGCAGGACTTCACCGTCAATGTCGGCGACCGTATCTTCTTCGACACCGACTCCACCTCGATCCGTGCAGACGCCGCCCAGACGCTCGACCGTCAGGCTCAGTGGCTCGCTCGTTATCCGAAGTACGCGATCACCGTCGAAGGCCATGCCGACGAACGCGGTACGCGCGAATACAACCTCGCTCTCGGCGCTCGCCGTGCGGCTGCCGCCAAGGACTACCTCGCTTCGCGCGGCGTTCCGGCTCAGNNCGCCGCGCCGTTACCGTTCTCGGTGGCGCAGGCATGTAATTGCCTTTCCGGCAGCAAAATGCCGGGTTCTATTACAAATTGGAAAGGCGGCTCCATCGCGGGCCGCCTTTTCTTTTTGAACACACTTTGGCCGAACTCCGTTGCTTTTTGAAAGCAATTGGAAAAATCTCCTGTTCGTGCCATCGAGGCGCGAAGAATCACTGGGACAGGACGAACCATATGAAGAAATTTGTCGTGGCGGGCATGCTTTGCCTCGCAACGGTGGCCGGGGCGGGCCAGTCGGCGAATGCGACGTCGCTATTCGGCTGGAATGTCGGCGGCAAGCCCGCGGACCGTCAGCAGAACGCGCCCATCGTCAACGTGCAGGCCGCGGGGGGCGCGGAAGTCCGCATCCAACAGCTCGAAGAGCAGCTTCGTCAGCTGAACGGCCGCATCGAGGAGATGAGCTTCCAGCTGCTGCAGATGCAGGAAACCATCCGCAAGGCGCAGGAAGACAACGAATTCCGCTTCCAGGAATTGGAAAAGGGTGGCGGCAGCGCGGCCGGCGGCAGCAGCAAGCCGATGAAGAAGAGCGAGGCCGATCTACCCTCTTCGAACCAGACGGCGCAGGGTGGCGACGACGTCGCCCGCACCATCCAGGCAAACCGGGGAGCCGAGACGGCTCCCTCGACGGATGTCCCTGAAAACACCGGTCTCGGCCAGCCACCGAAGCAACTCGGTTCGATCGATTTCGACCAGAGCGGAAATCAGGTCGGCGGAACCGTCAACCCGGGTGCGGAGGTCGGCTCTTCTCCGCTGCCGAACGTCGATGC
>UBTY01000095.1 GCA_900468535.1 Hyphomicrobiales bacterium
ATCGGCGAGGAGCGGTTCCTGCACGCCCTGAACTACTGCACGCTTCTGCCCGGCCCCGAGGCCCAGCAACTGGCAATCTACATCGGCTGGCTTCTGCACAAGACCAAGGGCGGTCTCGTCGCCGGAACGCTGTTCGTACTACCCGGAGCGGTCGCCATCATGGGGCTGAGCTGGATCTATGCGATCTTTGGCAACGTCGGCGCGGTGCAGGCCCTGTTCTTTGGCCTGAAATCGGCTGTTCTCGCCATCGTCCTCGGTGCTGTTCTTCGGATTGGCAGCCGATCGTTGAAGAACAAGGTCATGATTGGCTTGGCGGCGGCCGCCTTCGTTGCTCTCTGGCTCTTCCAGGCACCGTTCCCGCTGGTGGTGGTCGTCGCCGGGGTGATCGGGTTTGTTGGCGCCAAGGCGGGCTGGGCGGCCTTCTCGGCAAATGGCGGCCATGGAAGGATTGGAGGCAAGCAGGTCGCCGANNTCGACAGCCTACTCGGCGAGGGCGTGCCCGCGCACACCCGGCCGAACCCGGCCTGGCTCCTCAAGGTCGCGGTGGTCGGCGCGATCGCTTGGTTCGGGCCGATCCTCCTGCTGTTTTGGCTCCTCGGACAACATAACGTCTTCTCCGACATTGCCGTGTTCTTCTCGAAGATGGCCATGGTCACATTCGGCGGGGCCTATGCGGTGCTGTCCTACGTGGCACAGGAGGCGGTGAACCACTACGGCTGGCTGAAACCCGGCGAAATGCTGGACGGTCTCGGCCTTGCTGAGACCACGCCCGGCCCGCTGATCATGGTCACGCAGTTTGTCGGCTTTATGGGCGCTTACCGTGCGCCTGGCGGACTACCCCCAATGCTTGCCGGGACACTCGGGGGGCTGCTGACAACTTGGGTCACCTTCGTCCCATGCTTTCTCTGGATCCTTCTGGGTGCGCCTTTCATGGAGACTCTGCGCCGAAACAAGGCCCTTTCTGCGGCGTTGGCTGCCATCACCGCGGCAGTCGTTGGCATCATCTTGAATCTCGCTGTGTGGTTCGCCCTTCACGTCCTGTTTGCCGACGTGCGCAGGGTGAGCGGCTTCGGCGTTACACTCGACGTGCCAGTCCTAAGTTCCGTCAACCTGCCGTCGCTTGTCTTGACGCTCGCTGCGGTCGTTGCGGTATTTCGCTTCAAGGTCGGCCTGCTAATGGTGCTGGCTTCATGCGCACTCGCCGGCTTGGGCTATGGCCTGACGATCGGAAGTCACCTGTAGGGCCAAGGGAGCCGAGGTTAGGTCTTGAGGAAATAGACCGTCGGTTCCGGTTGCCAATGTGCTATCACGTTAACAGCGTTACGGTCGCGGAGTGGCGACGACGCCGCCACCCGCAATGCGTGGTGTGATCCATCGGTACGATCTCCTCCTAGAGGAACGTTGTAGAAGAAAAGGGTTCGCTTTGGTGAGCCCATTCTGTTACCAAATGCTCATCCCATCCCATAGATGGCGGTGCTGTCATACCTTTGTGATCCCCGGCCTGATAGAGGGCTTCGCCCGGGAGTGGCGCCTGGCGTATTACTTCCAGAAAACTATAGTCCGCCTCTCCCGCGGGGCTTTTTGCGACATCAGCATTGGCCTCAATGTACGGCAATGAACGAACGAGCACAAAACGGCTTTTACAACTTTCGGCATTAGATTATTGTGCTAGATAAGTCGCGGCTTTCGCAGAGAGCCAACCATGGGACCCTGCTGCTACACCCCAAAACGGCAGTAGGGCCTCGTCGACTAGCGCCACTCGCCGCAATAAATCTCGCATTGGCGCTGAACCGATTGGCAAGTTTCTGCGTCGACCGGACGGCCCTGACCCTTCCGATGGGCGCTCGGTGCCTTTCGAAACGTCAGTTCCAGAGCGCTCCTCCCGCATCGCCCTGCCCCGTCGCTCTCCCGTGGCAGGGCGCCTTTCACCCTTCTCCCCGCAGCATGGCTAACCTTCTTTAGCGCGCGAAAAGCTTGATGACGTCATGAAGGCTTTCGGGGAGACCGCCTAGGTCCGTCGGCTCGACCCACGTGAACCGGATAGGCCGTAAGTTAATAGGCGAGACTCGGGAGTCCGTTCACCTGAATATATCGCATTTTTCCATCGTGCCGGGAACCTGACAGCACTATTGGCAAAGTCCAATTCAAAATTTGTCGCTCGCTAATGGTGATCAATTCCGTTCGCAAATCTGACCGGCTATCTGATGCCGCGGTTCCAATCGCAGGAAATAGCGCGGTACTGGAACAATTCGTTCAAGTCGACGTTCGAGGAACGGATCTCAGGATCCGACCAACCATCACTCTGGAACTCCGAAGCCTCGCCTGACCAGCGAGGCTTCTTTTGTACGCGGCGGCGCGCACGGCGGCCG
>UBTY01000019.1 GCA_900468535.1 Hyphomicrobiales bacterium
AAGCACAGCCTAACGAGGCGACAGGGAAGCTGGAGCCTGGGCGGGTAGCTGCACGACGGTAGTCTGCGTCTCAAGGCTAGAAGGTGCGCGCCGAAATTTGACAGCGCCACAGCCCTCGCTAGATTGGAGCAATCTAGAAAAGGACTCGGCTGGTGAACGATCAACATTCCTGGACGGGTGGGTGCCGGTGCGGGAGCGTTCGGCTGAAGATCAGCGCCAAGCCGCTTTTGACCATGGCATGCCACTGCACGGGCTGCCAGAAAATGTCGTCGAGCGCCTATTCGCTGAGCGCCGCCATTCCGGCGGAGGGCTTCGCAATCACCGAGGGCGAGCCTGTCATTGGTGGCCTGCACGGGGCCGAGGCGCACCACTATTTTTGCGGCCACTGCATGACCTGGATGTTCACGCGATCGGAAGGGATGGAGTGGTTCGTCAACGTTCGTCCGACGATGCTGGACGACCCGCGCTGGTTCAAGCCGTTTATCGAGACCTGGACACGCGAAAAGCTGCCCTTCGCCGAAACTGGCGCGGTTCACAGCTATGAGGCGCTACCCGAGATGGACGCCTATGAAGGATTGGTGAGGGAATATATGGCCTGCAGCTGAGGCTTGTAGCAGCCCGGCGATGCGTTGCACCGGCCGGGCTGGATCGCTCTTTACTCGTCGCCCATCTTGAGCGCGGCGATGAAGGCTTCCTGCGGAATCTCGACCTTGCCGAACTGGCGCATGCGCTTCTTGCCTTCCTTCTGCTTTTCCAGAAGTTTGCGCTTGCGGGTGGCGTCGCCGCCGTAGCACTTCGCCGTCACGTCCTTGCGGAGGGCCGAGATCGTCTCGCGGGCAATGACATTGCCGCCGATCGCGGCCTGGATCGGGATCTTGAACATGTGCTTCGGAATCAGATCCTTCAGCCGTTCGCACATGTCGCGGCCACGCTTTTCGGCGGACGCACGGTGGACGAGCATGGAAAGCGCATCGACCGGCTCGCCGTTGACGAGGATGGACAGCTTCACGAGATTACCTTCGCGGTAGCCTTCGAGGTGATAGTCGAACGAAGCATAGCCCTTCGAAATCGACTTCAGCCGGTCGTAGAAATCGAAGACGACTTCATTGAGCGGCAGCTCGTAGGTCACCATGGCGCGCGTGCCGACATAGGTGAGTTCGGTCTGGATCCCACGACGATCCTGGCAGAGCTTGAGGATGCCGCCGAGATAATCGTCGGGCGTCATGATCGTCGCCTTGATCCACGGCTCGCGGATTTCATCGATCTTGACGACATCGGGCATGTCGGCCGGATTGTGCAGCTCGCGTTCGCTGCCATCGGTCATCGTCAGCTGATAGACCACAGAGGGTGCCGTGGCGATCAGATCGAGATTGAATTCACGTTCCAGGCGTTCCTGGATGATTTCGAGGTGCAGCAGCCCCAGGAAGCCGCAGCGGAAGCCGAAGCCGAGTGCAGCGGAGGATTCCATCTCGAAGGAGAAGGATGCGTCGTTGAGGCGAAGCTTGCCCATCGCCGCGCGCAGATCTTCGAAATCCGCGGCATCGACAGGGAACAGGCCGCAGAACACGACAGGCTGCGCCGGCTTGAAGCCCGGCAAGGCCCGCGCCGTCGGGCGCTTGTCTTCGGTGATGGTGTCACCAACGCGCGTGTCCGCGACTTCCTTGATCGAGGCGGTGATGAAGCCGATCTCACCCGGTCCGAGACTGTCGACATTGACCATCTTCGGCGTCAGCACGCCGACGCGTTCAACCTGATACTTGGCATCGGTACCCATCATTCGGACCGTTTGGCCCTTGGTCAGCACGCCGTCAATGACGCGGACGAGAACCATCACGCCGAGATAGGTGTCGTACCAGCTGTCGACGAGAAGCGCCTTCAGCGGTGCTTTCTCGCCACCCTCACTCTTCGGCGCCGGCAGCTTCTGGACGATAGCTTCGAGAACATCGGGGATGCCAAGACCGGTCTTTGCCGAGATCAGCACCGCTTCGGAGGCATCGATGCCGATCACTTCCTCGATCTGTTCCTTGATACGGTCGGGCTCGGCTGCAGGCAGGTCGATCTTGTTGAGAACGGTGACCAGCTCGTGGTTGTTGTCGATCGCCTGATAGACGTTGGCAAGCGTCTGCGCTTCCACGCCCTGCGATGCATCGACGACCAGCAGAGAACCTTCGCAGGCAGACAGCGAACGCGAGACTTCATAAGCAAAGTCGACGTGGCCGGGCGTGTCGATCAGGTTCAGGATGTAGGTGTCGCCATCCTTAGCCTTGTAGTGCAGGCGCACCGTCTGGGCCTTGATGGTGATACCGCGCTCGCGCTCGATATCCATGTTATCAAGCACCTGCTCGGACATCTCGCGCTCGGCCAGGCCGCCGGTCGATTGGATCAGGCGGTCTGCAAGCGTCGATTTGCCGTGGTCGATGTGGGCCACGATCGAGAAGTTGCGGATATGGGAAAGCGGAGTGGTCGGATTGGTGCTCATGCGCGCCATATAGCAGTGCTGCCCCTTGCCGCAAAGCGGAAAAGCAGGAGTTCGTTTACGATAAGTGGCGGTTTTCGGGATCGTAAGATAGGTCTTGATTCCATTATTGGACTATGCATTTCTACGATAGTAGAAAATGAGATCCGATTATGGAACAGGAACTGGAAAAGGCGATCGCCAGTCGCATTCGCAAACTCCGAATGCAGAAGAATTTGACGCTGGATGACCTCGCCAATGCGTCGGGTGTTAGCCGTGCGATGATCTCGCGAATCGAGCGCGGCGAGGCGAGTCCGACGGCATCGCTGCTTGCGCGGGTGTGCGCGGCGCTCGGTTTGTCGCTTTCGGCTTTCTTTGCTGAAGAGGGCGACGTCTCGCCTCTGTCGCGCCGGCAGGATCAGCAGGTCTGGCGTGATCCGGAGACGGGATATGTCAGGCGCTCCGTCTCGCCGCCCGGCACCGCGTCCGACGTCGACATTGTTGACGTCGAGTTCCCGCCTGGCGCTCGCGTCAGTTTCCCGCCGCATGCAGCAAGCAGCGGCATGACCCAGCATGTCTGGCTGTTCGACGGCGAGATGGAAATGACCACGGGCGATCAGGTGCATCGCCTGCTGCCTGGCGACTGTATCTTCATGCCGGTCGGCGAAGGCCACGTTTTTCATAACCCCGGCAACATTCCGGCCCGCTATTGCGTCGTGCTTGATCGACGCGGCCGCTAGCTCATTTTAGGAGAAAAGTAATGACCGCAACGATCCGTCTTCTTGGCGCAGCCGAAGCCCGCGCGGCGATATCAGACCTCTGCGAGGTGCTGACTGATTGCGTCAACGGCGGCGCTTCAGTCGGGTTCATGCAGCCCTATACCAGTGCCGATGCCGAGCCATATTGGCGTGGCGTTGCCGACGCCGTTGCAGCGGGCGCAACGCTGCTCTTGGTGGCCGAGATCGAAGGCCGGATCGTCGGCACCGTGCAGGTTGGCGCGGCACAGATGCCGAACCAGCCACACCGCGGCGATCTGAAGAAGCTGCTCGTGCATCGTGATGCCCGCGGCAAAGGGCTGGCGCGCTTGCTGATGGACGCTGCCGAACGCGAAGCCGCCGCGCGCGGCATAACACTCCTGGTGCTCGACACGGCAACCGGAAGCGACGCGGAGGCAATCTACCCGCGGCTTGGCTGGGAGCGGGTCGGTGTTATTCCCGATTACGCGCTATGGCCGGAAGGCGGCCTTTGTGCCACGACGCTTTTCTACAAGCGTGTCGCCTGAGATTGGTTCAAGCTGGCTTCCGCTGCGGATCGTCAAGCGCCGGATTGTAGAACAGCGATAGCGTCAGGCTCCTGGCGATCCGCTCTGCGGTCGCCATGAACCAGGCTTTCGCCTTGGGGTTCGGAGCGATATCGTCAAGCGTCTCGGAAAACAGCGCCAGCCACTGCGGGAAGAGATCGGGCGACATGTTCGCGACACCCGTATGCGCCTGCACTGGCTTGCCGCCATAGGCGCCGCTCCGAAAAGCGACCGATGACCAGAAGCTCTTCATCTTCTGCATATGTTCAGGCCAGCGACCGGAAAGGCGGGCATCGAATACCGGCCCAAGCGTTGGATGCTGGAGCACGCGCCCATAAAAGGTATCAACCAAGCGATCGACGAACGCTTCATCGATGCCCATCGCCTTCATGTCGGCTTCCGCGCGCTCACGAATCGCGGCAACATGCGCTGCACGTCCCTGTATTTCGGTATCCATGATGAACTCCGGCGTGTCGCAACCCGCGACCACTTTTATATAGGCAGTTCATGCTGTGAGATGAAGGCGCTGCGGCGCAAGGCAGCATTGCGCTTCAATAAGCGCTTCTGTCTTTGGTCCTGGGATTGTCGACCATCTTCTCGCGATAGATCTCGCCCTCACGTGCCTTCCGCCGCCAAGGTCGAGCTTTCTGCAGTGGAATGTCGTAGAGAGGGTCTTCGCGATCGAGCACGGCAGTCACGAGGTGCGGTTCAGGGGTAGCGGGGCATTGCGTCACCCATTGTCCATCCGGCCCGATGACGCCGGCCGGGCCTTTGGCGGCTTTCTGCACCGGTGTCGCTGCGCCGATCCAGATGCAGTTCAGTCCCGCATGAGCGCGAAGCGCAATCTGGAAGTATTCGGCAATGCCATAGGAGGAGAACAGCACGGCATCGACGCCGAGTGCTTCATATTCCTGAAATACCTCCTGAAATTGAGATTCGATGCAGATGGCACAGCCGAAACGATAACTATCGACTTCGAAGGTGATGGGTTCCACGCCTGGTGAGTACCAGCCGCCGAGCTCGCTGTTCGACAGGAACCTCTTGTCGTAGCGCGTGAGAAGCGCGCCTTTCGCGGAGAAAATGTAGAGACTGTTGTGGGGCGGATAGCTTTCCGTCAGCCGATGTGCCCCGCCGACAACCGCAAAAATACGGAGCTCTCTGCAGAGATCCGCGATTGCTTGAAGCTCTGCCTCCTGCTTTTTCCAGTCGAAACCTCTCCAGTCGTCGGGATGCATGATCTGGAACTTGGCGTATCCAGAAAGCGCGCCCTCGCAGAAATTGATGACACGCGTGCCGCACGCGGCAGCAGCCGTGATCATGCTTCGGATTGAGTTGCCGTTTGCCGCGATATCGGAAGAAACCAGCGTCTGCGCAACGGCAATCTTCATGAGCGGACCTCGTGTGATTCGGGGCCCATCTTCAGCCGATTTGACGCGACATGGAAGCGGCTAGGGCGTGGCCGGGCGACGCAGCACGCCGATCAGCGCTTTGCCATCGGTGAAATATGGGTCGCCACCACCGTTGCGGCCGGTCTTGGTAGCCCCGATGCCCGGGATCTCATAGGTGGAGGACAATTGCCCGACCGTCTCCAGGTCGCCGATAACAAGATCCCGCTCGGCATCGACATCCGGCGCAATATGATGGGTGATCTGGCCGGTGTCGTGGCTGAAGCCGACGCCACGGTCGAAGCTCGCCGAGCCAAGCCACAACGGACGACCATCTGCACCAGTGCTGCCGGTTTCCCAAAAGCGGACGTGGTGACGCTCGTCGGCGCTCTTGCCGACGGCCTTCTCAAACGCCAGATCTTGTTTGCGGCCCTCGAATAGCAAGGGACTGACCGGCGCGTCGAGATCAGGTCGGTCAAGCACGACGCTCAAACCGATCTCGGCCGAGGTCCGCAGCGTGATCTTGTCGGCGGGATCCCATCCGGCAGATGCGAAGGCGTGCAGCACCTCCTCCTTGGAGCCGACAAGGCCGACATTGATGGGGTCTCCGGGGATGTCTTGCTCGGTGGTCGTGACCATCGGCCCGAATTCGGCGATACGACCGGCGTCGCGGTGGATCCATATTTCCGGGATCAGAAAATAAGCGGCAAGCAGATATGCAACCAGCAGCACCGCCGCGCCGCCAATTGTTGTCCGTATTCTCCGCAACCGTGCCATCGCGCGCCACCCTGATCTCGATCTATTCTACGGTGTCGGGGCAAAGAGCGCCAACATCGACTTTCATCGCTGCGATGTCGCGTCCGGCTGTTTGTTCCGGCCTGTCATCGGAAGTCTTACCGTATTCAGCACCCTTGCCATTGGGGCTCGCAGCGCTTAGCTCTCGGGCATCACGAATCCGGATGTCGAATGCCGCAAAAGGTCTCTCTTTCCCGTCTCAAGCTGACCGACTTTCGCAATTATGCGTCTGTCTCGTTGTCGCTCGACGACAGGCACGTGGTGCTGACGGGGGACAACGGCGCGGGCAAGACCAATCTGATGGAAGCCGTCTCCTTCCTTTCGCCGGGGCGAGGGCTGCGCCGCGCTACCTATAGTGATGTCACCCGCGTTGGCGCGACGGCAGGCTTTTCGATCTTTGCGGAACTCGACGGCATGGATGGCGAGGTGGAGATCGGCACCGGTGTCGACACCACCGATGACAGCGCCTCCCGCCGACTGCGTATCAACGGCACGCCGGCGAAATCGGCCGATGAACTGACCGATCATCTGCGTCTACTGTGGTTGACACCCTCGATGGATGGCCTGTTTACCGGCGGATCGTCCGAACGCCGGCGTTTTCTCGATCGGCTCGTACTCTCGCTCGATCCGGCCCACGGCCGTCGTGCCAGTGATTTCGAGCGCGCCATGCGCAGCCGCAACAAGCTGCTCGACGAACGCCGTTTCGATCCCGCCTGGCTTTCTGGTATCGAACAGCAGATGGCGAGCCTCGGTATCGCGATGGCGATGGCGCGCCAGGAGATGCTTGACCTGCTCGCCCGTCTGATTGACGACACGCACGAGAGCTCGCCATTTCCAGCTGCCGCGCTGGAGCTTGCAGGGTTCATGGATGGCCAGTTCTCGCGCCCGGCCGTCGACCTCGAGGACGAGTATGCCGCAATGCTCGCTGATAGCCGCTATCGCGACGCCGCAGCCGGTCGAACGCTTGAGGGTCCTCATCGCGCCGACCTGCTTGTCCGCCACCGGCAGAAGCAGATGGAAGCCGCCCGCTGCTCCACTGGCGAACAGAAGGCTCTCCTTGTCGGATTGATCCTGGCCCACGCCCGTCTGGTCGCCAATCTTACCGGCTATGCGCCGGTCCTCTTGCTCGATGAGATCGCTGCGCATCTCGACGAAGGCAGACGCGCCGCGCTCTTCGACCTTATCGACGCACTCGGCGGCCAGGCTTTCATGACCGGTACAGATCGTGCCATGTTCTCGGCTCTCGGCGAGCGCGCGCAATTCTTGACCGTTGCCGATGGAAAGGTTTTCGAATGACCGATGCCGCTTCCCCCTCAACCAAAGGCCGTGCTAGCATTGCGCCCATGGAACCCCTCAGCCCGGAAGAAATCGCGCGATATCAGCGCCATATCCTGCTTCCCGAGATCGGCGGCGCCGGCCAGCAGAAACTGAAAGCTGCCCGAGTGCTCGTTATCGGTGCCGGCGGGCTGGGCGCGCCGGTCCTGCAATATCTGGCCGCGGCAGGCATTGGCACGCTCGGCATTGCGGATGATGACCGGGTTTCACTCTCCAATCTGCAGCGGCAGGTGATCCACGATTCCGGAACGATCGGCGAACTGAAGACCGAAAGCGCTGCCTTCGCGATCGCCCGCCTGAACCCGCACGTCAACGTGATCCGTTTCGAAGAACGCTTCTCTCCGGATTCGGCGCGCCGTCATCTGTCGGGCTTCGATCTGCTGATAGACGGGTCGGATAATTTCGATACCCGCTATACGGCGGCTGACGCTGCCGAGGCCGCGCAAATCCCGTTGGTGACGGGCGCTGTCGGCCGCTTCGATGGTTCCGTCACAGTTCTGAAGCCTTATGCGACCGCTGAAGACGGAACGCCAAACCCGACCTATCGCGATCTCTTCCCAGAGAAGCCGCCAGCGGGATTGATCCCTGCCTGTGCTGAGACCGGCGTCATCGGTGCGTTGACCGGGGTGATCGGCACGCTGATGGCGATGGAAGCAATCAAGCTTGTCACCGGCACCGGCGAACCATTGGTCCGCCGGCTATTGCTCTACGATGCGCTCGCCGCCCGCTTCGACACGATCCGTTACAAGCGCCGCCGCGCAAGGCAAAGCCAGGCATCATGAACATCGTGCGTATCGATGAGGATTTTCGGCGCTGGGACGAGCTGCTGGCGCTGATACTATCGTCCTTCGCTTATATGAACGATCGCATCGATCCGCCGTCATCCGCCTTGAAGCTCACGCCGGCGACGCTGGCGGAAAAGGCGCGCGCTGAAATCGCCTTCGTCGCGACGGACGGCGATATTCTCTGTGGTTGCATCTTCCTGCGCCCGGAGGAGGGTTGCCTGTATGTCGGCAAGCTCGCCGTGGCGCCAACTGTGCAAGGCCGAGGCATAGGCCGCCAGCTGTTGGCCCTCGCCGAACAAGTGGCACGAGACCGCGCCCTGCCGTTCCTACGGCTGGAGACCCGCATAGAGCTCGTCGAAAATCATGACGTCTTCGCACGCTGGGGATTCGAGAAGACCGCCGAAAACGCGCATCCCGGCTTCACCAGGGTAACGTCGATCGAGATGCGCAAGCCGGTCTCGGCTTAGCGGCCAGGCAGCACCCGATTTGGCGGGCGATGGCCGTCGATGAAGGCACGGATGTTGATGATCACCTTGTCGCCCATGTCGATCCGACCTTCGATCGTTGCCGAACTCATGTGCGGCAGCAGCACGACCTTGCCCTCGTTGGCAAGCTTGATCAGCTTCGGGTTGACCGCCGGTTCGTTCTCGAAGACATCCAGACCCGCTCCCGCCAGCTTTCCCTCGCGCAGACTCTTGATCAGTGCCGCTTCGTCGATCACGTCGCCGCGCGCGGTATTGACCAGATAGGCCGTCGGCTGCAACAGGGCCAGGCGACGCGCTGATAACAGGTGGAACGTTGCCGGAGTCGAGGGGCAATTCACCGAAACGATATCGACGCGGGCAAGCATCTGATCGAGGCTTTCCCAATAGGTCGCCTCCAACTCGTCCTCCGTCGCCGGGTTGACGCGCTTGCGGTTGTGATAGTGGATCGAGAGGCCAAATGCCTTGGCGCGGCGCGCAACCGCAGTGCCGATCCGCCCCATCCCGACGATCCCGATGCGTTTGCCGTGAATGCGTCGCCCAAGCATCCAGGTCGGCGACCAGCCGGCCCATTCGCCGGGCTCGTCCGTCAATATTCGCGCACCTTCACCCAGCCGGCGCGGCACCGCGAGAATGAGCGCCATCGTCATGTCGGCCGTGTCTTCAGTCAGCACGTTCGGCGTGTTCGTGACCGTAATTCCCTTGCGGGCAGCAGCCTCGACATCGATGTGGTCGGTACCGTTCGAGAAACTTGCAATCAGCTTCAGCTGCGGGCCCGCCTGCTCGATCACGTCGGCGTCGATCCTGTCGGTGACGGTCGGAACCAGAACATCGGCACTCTTTACGGCCGCAACCAGCTCAGCCTTGGAGCGCGGGGTATCATCGATATTGAGTTCTGCATCGAAGAGCTCGCGCATGCGTGTCTCGACCGCATCGGGCAGCTTCCGCGTAATGTAGACCTTCGGTTTTTTCTTCGTCGTCATGTGCGCCGGCGCTAACTTGTAAAGAGGTCTTTAACCAAGACGCGGGATAATTTCCCCGTTCCGGGCAATTTCTACCAGACCCGCGCGCGAAGACAAACAAAACTCGTTCAGCGTGCGCAGGAATGTCGAGTTCCCGGCGTCAGGCAGCAGTCCTGCCCTACTCTGAGCAAAACGGAAGTCCCATGCATAGCAAAGTCCTGAAATCTTGCCTCGCCCTTGCGATCGGTTTCGTGCTTTCTGCGGGAACGGCTGAGATGGCCGCCGCACAGGCGGCCAAGGGACCGAGCGGCCTGCCGCTACCGCGTTTCGTGACGCTCAAGTCCAAGCGCGTCAATCTGCGCATCGGTCCCGGTACGGATTATGCGGCCTCATGGATGTATCTCAAGGCGGGCCTGCCGGTCGAAATCATTCAGGAATACGACAACTGGCGCCAGATCCGCGATGCCGACGGCACCGAGGGCTGGGTCAACCAATCGTTGCTGTCGGGCACGCGTGCGGCCATTGCCGCCCCCTGGATGAAGGGCAAGGGCAAGGCCGTCTATGTCAACATGCGCCGAGACGCCCTGCCATCGGCAACCGTGGTTGCCAAGCTGGAGCCCGGCGCCATGATGAGCATCGGCGAATGCAATGGCGACTGGTGTTTCGCCAAAAGCGACGGCGCCGAGGGTTGGGTGGCGCAGTCGGAAATCTGGGGTGCTTACCCGGGCGAAGCCTTTAAGTAAGCTTCGCCTGCTTGCCGGCGTCGGCAAGTGATTTCATCGGCCGTGGACCGATCTGCTGGATCACGATACCGGCAGCGAGGCAGCCGAGCTTGCCGCAGTCTTCAAGCGTACGGCCCTGTGTGTAGCCGTAGAGGAAGCCGGCGGCGAAAAGATCGCCCGCACCCGTTGTATCGACCAGTTCCTTGATCGTGATCGCATCCACGTAGAAACGTTCAGTGCCCTTGAGGATCACAGCACCGTTCTCGCTCATCGTCACGGCGGCGATCTTGCAGTCCTTGGCAATACTGTTCAATGCCACTTCGAAGTCGTCGGTCTCATAGAGCGCCAGCGCCTCCTGGCGATTGGCGAAGACGATGTCGACGGTGCCGGAACGCATCAGGTCGAGGAATTCACCGCGATAGCGGTCGACGCAGAAACTGTCGGACAGCGTCATCGACATTTCACGGCCGTTCTCGTGGGCAATGCGGGCGCATTCGCGGATCGCTTCCTTGGCGCGCGGTGGATCCCAGAGATAACCTTCGAAATAGGTGACCTTGGACTGCGCGACCACATCGGCCTCGACATCCTCTGGCCCGAGCTCTACGCAGGCGCCGAGATAGGTATTCATCGAGCGCTCGCCATCATCGGTAACGAAGATCATCGAGCGTGCCGTGGGCGGGAACTTGCCCTTCGGCTGCGTCTGGTAGTGAACGCCCTGTGCGCGGATGTCATGAGCAAAGATCTCGCCCAGCTGGTCTTCCGCTACCTTGCCGAAGTAGGCGGCCTTGCCGCCGAAGCTCGCGACGCCTGCTGCCGTGTTGCCGGCGCTGCCGCCGGAGGCTTCGACTGCCGGTCCCATGCGTGCGTAAAGAAGCTCGGCGCGCTCGGCATCGATGAGGTTCATCGCCGCCTTTGTGATCTTGTTGTCAATGAGGAACTGGTCGTCGCAACGCGCGATGATATCGACGATGGCGTTGCCGACAGTCAGAACATCGAATTTGGTCATGAAAGGGAAGGTCCCGGTTTTGGTGATAGCCGGTGTCTGGTCTTAGCGGATTTTCGCAGTATGGGAAGTGGAAATGGCACCGAGACGCCGCAGTCGCCGCTAAAATAGCGTCCTCGGTGTGCTGACAGCGCCAATCAGTACGGGAAGCGGCTGCTTGGCAGCCGCTATTGCCAGTTAGCGTTCTGCAAGCACGCGTGCCTGCACGGCTTGCTCTATCCCCTTGAGAGTGAGGAGGCGGGTTTCGGCGTCCGACAGAAGCGCCTCAGTGCGAGCAGCTGCCTCTGTCGACACCAGTATCTCGCCGGCGTCGGCCTGCGACTCTAGGCGAGCCGCCAGATTGACGGCACCACCGATCGCTGTGAAATCGCTGCGAAAGCTCGAGAACTCCCCGATCTCAACATCCCCGCTGTGGATTCCGACACCAACGCCGATCTTGCCGCCTCGGACGCCGGCATCAGCAGCGAGGCCGCTCAGCGCAGTCCTGCAATATCGCTGTATATCGAGCGCCGCCCTGACAGCCGCACTGGCATGATCTTTCCGAGTGATCGGAAAATTGAAGATCGCCATCAAGCCATCGCCCATCTGCTTGTTGACGATGCCGTCATGGGCCCAGATTGCCTGCGCACACCGGTCCTGAAACAGGCTGACGATCTCGCTCAGTCTGACCGGTTCGATCCGCTCGGACAGCGCCGTATACCCTCTGATGTCGGCGAACAGGATCGTCGCCTGCACGGTGACGTGACGCTGCTTCTTCACGTAGCGAAAGGAACGCTCGCAGATCGTGCAGATATTGGGGTTCATCTTGCTGCGGGTGATACCGAACGCCCGAAAGGGAAGCGCGAGAAGACCGCGGATCGGGATTGGCATATGCATCTGGTCCCAGCAGCCACGGCAGATGGACGTGGTTCGTTGGTTGCCTGTTACAGTAGCGGAAACTGTGGTCATGCGGCTCAAATCCATTTCGGTCGACATGGCGTGCGGCGCGCACAACCAAGCTTCCGATATCCGAGTGTTTTTTGCAACTCCCGGCATCGTCGCAAAAATGCCGTCTCCGCGTCATCTGGCCGTCATCAGCGGCCTCTATATCTCCTGTCAACGAAATTGGCAGGAACGGCTTGCGGGTCGTAGCCAATCCAGAAGGGAATGACGCCCTTCGACGAAACCGGAAGCGATGCTGACCACGGATGAACTGGCAGCCTTGCAGACCGGACTATCCGGTAGAGCCGGATGCGGAAAAGCGGGCGAGCCCCGCTTTTTTTGTTTTTGTCGGATGTCGGTTTGTCATCGAAGGCGGTTTGCTGTTACGCATAGCGATCTCTCGCAAGGCAGCCGTTCTGAATGTCAGCCATAATCTTCGACGTCCTCCCCATCTTCATCATGATCCTGATCGGCTGGCTGACGGTCAAGGCGAAGCTGATGAAGGCGGAAATCGGCGATGCCCTCAGCGAGTTCGTGTTCAAGATTGCGGTGCCGCTGCTGCTGTTTCGGACAATCGCCGCCGCCGATTTTCACGGAGCATCGCCCTTCCGTCTTTGGATCGCCTATTTCTCCGGCGTGGCGGTGACATGGATCGCCGCGCATATAGCGGCGACGCGGTTTTTCGGACGCGACGACCGCATCGGGGTCCTCGCCGGCGTTTCCTCCGCCTTCGCCAACACCATCTTCATCGGCCTGCCGCTTGTCCAGCGAACGGTCGGCGATAAGGGGTTGGTGCCGCTCTCGATCCTGATTGCTGTGCATCTGCCGGTCATGATGATTATCGGAACGATCATGATGGAGCGCGCCGAACACAAGATCGGCGGAAAGCAGGAGCGCAGCGTTGCCAAGGTGGTCAGCCAGATCGCGCAGAACCTCGTAAAAAATCCGCTGGTGATCGGTTTGGCTGCCGGCGCTGCCATGCATCTTCTTGGGCTTCAAATTCCCGGTCCGGTTCAGCTGATCGTCGATCAGATTGCCGGCGTCGCCGGTCCGGTCGCGCTTATCTCGCTCGGCATGGCGCTTGAGAAATACGGAATCTCCGGCAATGCCGGCATTGCCAGCGTCACCTCGGCCTTCAAGCTATTGTTGCTGCCGGCTTGCGTCTGGACGGCAAGCAACCTGCTCGGGCTGGAAAGCGATTGGACGGCGGCGCTCGTCCTGATTTCCGCGGTACCGACCGGCGTCAATGCCTGGCTGATCGCCAACCGCTTCGGTGTCGGTCACAGTCTGGCAGCGTCGACCATCACGCTGACCACGGCGCTCGGTGCGATCTCGGTGTCTTTCTGGGCCTATCTGTTAGGCGCATAACAAAAAGCCCGGCGTGAGCCGGGCTTTGGTGATCTTTCTCAGATGTAAACAACGTTCACTGCGTGGCGCTGTCTGGTGCGTTCGGATCCGGAAGCGCAACCGGAGAGTCAGCCAGCGTGTGAAGATAGAGGATGACGTTGGCGCGATCCGTATCTTTCGGAAGACCGGCAAAGCCCATGGCCGTGCCCGCGATATACTTCTTCGGTGCCGTCAGGAAATGGCTCAGGTGGTCGAACGTCCACTTTTCACTGCCGCCCTTGGAGAAATCCTTTATAGCCGACGAATAGGCAAAGCCTTCATGCGTCGCGATTGGACGATCGACGAGACCATAGAGGTTCGGACCGACTTTGTTCGGCCCCCCCTTGGTCGCGTCATGACAGGCCTGACACTTCTTGAAGACAACTTCGCCGGCTTTCGCGTCGGCCTTGGCAAGCAATTGCGCGATCGGAACGGCTGCCGCGGGCGCTGCTTCGCCGCCGCCCGAGGCGGATGCCTCTTCGGCTACGATTGCAAAGCCTTCCTTCTCCGGATTCTCCGAGTGAAAGATCCCCTCCGATGCGATAGAGACGGACATCAGGACGAACACCGTCCCGAGCAGCGCCCCCACCGCCGTATTCACGTAAGAATTCATCTGCAATGCTCCCCTTGCAGCCGGCAGACATAACACCGGACCATCTTGAAATCGCGCGGAACCTATGTCTTTTGGCTATCCGTTGCAACAGTGTTAATCGGCTGCTGCGTGAGACTTTTTGACACTTTTCCGCCCGGATTAGAAGGCCCGAACAATGACAAGTCCAAATTTAGATGACGTGCTCGTTCTGATACCTGCGCGCATGGCATCGACCCGCCTTCCCGGCAAACCGCTGGCCGATATTTGCGGACTGCCGATGATCGTGCAGGTGGCATTGCGGGCTAAGGAAGCCGAGATCGGACGCGTCGTCGTCGCCGTCGACGACCAGGAGGTGTTCGACGTGGTCGCAGCCGCTGGCTTCGAAGTCATCATGACAAGCAAGGACCACCAGTCCGGTTCAGACCGCATCTACGAAGCGCTGATGAAGGTAGACCCCGAGGGACGGGCGAAATTCATCGTCAACGTACAGGGCGATTTGCCGACGATCGAGCCGGAGACCGTTCGGGCCGCCTTGCGGCCGCTGGAGGATCCGGCAGTCGATATCGGCACGCTGACGATCGAGATCGACGACGAGGCGGACAAGACGGCACCGCATATCGTCAAGATCGTTGGATCGCCTCTTTCCGAGAGCCGTCTCAAGGCGCTCTACTTCACGCGCGCGACGGCACCCTACGGCGACGGTCCGCTCTATCACCATATCGGTCTTTACGCGTACCGCCGTTCGGCCCTGGAGCGTTTCGTGACGCTCGGGCCCTCGGTGTTGGAAAAACGCGAGTCGCTCGAGCAGCTTCGGGCGCTCGAAGCCGGCATGCGCATCGATGTCGAGATCGTTGACACGGTTCCGCTCGGTGTCGATACTCCCGCCGACCTAGAAAAGGCGCGGCGCATTCTCTCCGCAAGAACGAAGTGACGGATCTTCCATGAATATCAAGACCAACAGGATCGCCTTCCAGGGCGAGTTCGGCGCGAACTCCGACATGGCGTGCCGCGACATGTTTCCGACCATGGAGCCGTTGCCGTGCCAGACGTTTGAAGACGCGTTCGTGGCGATCGAAAACGGCGATGCCGACATCGGCATGATTCCGATCGAGAACACCATCGCCGGCCGCGTCGCCGATATCCATCACCTGTTGCCGGAATCGCGGCTGCATATCATCGGCGAGTATTTCATGCCGATCCGCTTCCAGCTCATGGTGCTCCCCGGCGTCACGAAGGACGAGATCCGCACTGTTCATAGCCACATTCACGCGCTCGGTCAGTGCCGCAAGATCGTCCGTTCGCACGGCTGGAAGCCTGTCATCGCCGGCGACACTGCCGGTGCGGCCAAGCTCGTTCAGGAAACCGGCGATCGCTCCATGGCGGCACTTGCGCCGCGTTTGGCCGCGGATCTCTATGGTCTGGATATCGTTGCTGAAAACGTCGAAGACACCGAGGACAACGTCACCCGCTTCGTCATCCTTTCCAGGGACGAGGAATGGGCGCATCGTAGCTCTGCGGAAGAAAAGCTCGTGACGACGTTTGTTTTCAACGTCCGCAACATTCCGGCAGCCCTCTACAAGGCGCTCGGCGGCTTCGCGACCAATAATATCAACATGACGAAGCTCGAAAGCTATCAGCTCGGCGGTAAATTCGTCGCGACGCAGTTCTATGCCGATATCGAAGGGCATCCGAACGATCCCAACGTTCGCCGTGCGCTTGAAGAACTGCGCTTCTTCTCGGAGAAGGTCCGTATTCTCGGCGTCTACAAGGGCCACCCGATGCGCGGCCAGTTGCAGCTGCAGAAATGAGAAAGGACGCCTAAGGCGCCCTTCTTGTTGCAAGCTTATTTATCCGGCTCACAGACGCGCAATCGATGGCCGTCGGGGTCCAGGACGACGAAAGTTGGACCGAAATCCAGATCCGTCAGTTCCTGAGCGATCGGCAGCTGTCGCTTTTGCCAGTCCTGATAGAGCGTCGAGACGCCATTCTCGCCGGGAACCATGAAGGCGATCTCCGCCCTGCTGCCGGTGGCGGATGGCTGCGGCGCAACCTTGCTCAGTCGCCAGAGACCGAGCGTGAAACCGCCATCAAGCGCGAACGCCACGAAGTTGGGCGCTTCGGCGACCGGATCGCGACCAAGAAGAGATCGGTAGAAGGCGGCGCTCTCGGCGGGGTTCTTGACGTAGAGGATGATAAGATTTGGGCTGTTCATCGGATGTCCCTCGCATTCATGTGTCGGGTTCGGGCAAAGCGCCGCTGCGATTGCAGCGGCGTGCTGTGCCGTTCTCTTGGGAGATGTGTGGTTATCGGTTGCCGCTAGCCTTCCTGGCAGGGGCGGCGGCCCCAGTCGACGAAACCAAGATCCCGTTTCATCGTCTCTGACATGGCTTCCGGATCGAGGCGCGGATATCTGTTTTCTGCCATCCGGCGCGATGCATTCAGCATCATCCGCAAGAGCGGCGAATGCGGATAGCCGGCTGCTTCATGCTCGTCAGCGCGATTCTCGTGTGTCGATTGGGTGAAGTGCAGGTTCGTCATCATCGGTGCTCCTGTTTGGATTGGTACCGATAATAGCGCTGACCACTGTCAGTTTATGGCAGTAGCAAGCGTCCTCATGGAGCGATGTCCTGCTGGTCCCGCCATTCTTTCAGGAGCACGGCGCGGCGGCGCGGATAACGCCCTTCCTGCGGGCTCATTTCGATGATGCGGTCAGTACGGAAGTGCCTGTAATCCTGGCGTAATTCGCACCACGCCACGATGACGCGCACGTGCTCGAAATAGCTCAGCGCGAAGGGCCAGACGCTGCGGACAGAGACGGCTCCGCTTTCGTCCGAATAGGTTAGTTTGAGAATCCGTTCGCTGCGGATTGCTTTGCGGATGGCATCAAGATCGGCTTTGTCTGCGATTGGCGGCCGCATGTGCACCAGAAGCGTCGAGGTCTCGAGATCGTCGCGCATCTCACGCGGCAGAACGTCGGCGATCTTGGCGAGAGCATCGGCGCCGGCGGCGGCCAGGCGTGGATCGGCGATCCGGGCAACCCATCGGGAGCCGAGAACGAGCGCTTCGATTTCATCCTGGGAAAACATCATCGGCGGCAGCATGAAGCCCGGCTTGAGCACGTAACCAAGCCCGGGCTCTCCCTCGATAAGGGCGCCCTGCGCTTGCAGGCTGGCTATGTCGCGATAGAGCGTACGGATGCTGACGCCCGTCTCCGTTGCCAAAACGGCACCGCTGACGGGGCGGCGATAGCGCCGCAGCGTCTGCAGCAAAGTCAGAAGGCGTTCGGAACGTGCCATGTCACGTGCCTCTGGTGGCGCTTAGGACTTCTTCCACTCGATCCAGTCGCGCATCAGCCGATGGGCGATCGCGCCCTTTGGCGGCGGTGCCTTGCCTGATGTGCCCGGGCGTTCGAGCATCTCGAGGGTTTCTTCACGTGTAAACCAGCGGCAGTCTTCCAGCTCCTGCCCGTCGAACTTGATGGCCTGCGATTTTGCCTCGGCATAGCAGCCGATCATCAGCGAATGCGGCATCGGCCAGGGCTGCGAGGCATGATAACGGATACGCCCGGTGTGGATTGCAGACTCTTCCAGAGTCTCGCGCCGTACCGCGTTTTCGATCGTTTCGCCGGGCTCGACGAAGCCGGCGAGACAGGAATACATGCCTGGCGCGAAATGCGGGCTGCGGCCGAGAAGGCAAAGATCGCGTGCCTCGTCGACAACAAGCATGATGACGACGGGATCGGTGCGCGGAAAGATCTCGTGCCCGCAGGCCGAACACACGCGCTTGTACCCGCCGATGTGCGTTTCCATGCCTGAACCGCAGCGGCCACAAAACTTGTTGTCCCGGTTCCAGCGAATGAGGCTGGCACCTTGAGCGAATTCGCCAAGCAACACGTCGTCGATCAGCATCTCGCGAAACAGCGAACGCCCGTCCGCTGGCTTGTACTGGCTGGTAAGCTCTTCCTCCGGCACGCCGACCGGAACCGCAAGCCGTGGTTCGCCGCTCTTTCGGTAGCCGAGCAGCACCGTCTCATCCCAATTCGGACGCAGGTCCTTCAGCTCATATCGTGCAAACAGCGGATCGAGCACCTGTCCATCGTGCTTCAGGACCAGCTTGTCTCCGGCGAAGGCGAAGATGTGCGTCCCTTCCTTTGCGAGCGCCTTGTCAACGGATGTCTCGTCGCGATGTTCGGAATCGCGCATGAGGTCGTTGGCGGCGAAGGCAGTCAGGCTGCTGGGTTCCGGATGCGGAACATCCGAATCGAAAAGCGAACGGCTCATGATGAAAGGGCTTCCCGCAACGTCTCTATGAATGCATCTCTTTTATCCGCCACATAGGGTTCCGCCTTGCCGAATCCCCAAACCGGGTTCGGCCAATTGGCATCGCCGTCGAAGCGGGCAATGACGTGAACATGAAGCTGGCGGACGATATTGCCAAGAGCCCCGATATTGATTTTTGTCGCGCCGGTAATCTTCTTCAACGCCGAGGCAACCATATCGGTCTCGAATGTCAGCATCACCTGATCGAGCGGCGTCAATTCAAAGATTTCCGTAATGTCGGCGCGTCGCGGCACGAGGATCAGCCACGGCCAGCGGGCATCCTTCGACAACCGCAGTTCACACAGCCCCGTGCGCATCACGGCGTCGCTGTCGCTTTCCAACCGGCGGTCGAGCTTGAAATCGTCCAACGGGCATTCCTCCAGAGTTTTCCTCAGGCTAGCAGTTTTTTTTGAGCTTGGCTTGCTTTTGATCGCGATATTGCCGATATGTGCCTTCGGGAGGTTGGTGGTGGACGAGCCACTCGCCAACCGGGTCAGGTCCGGAAGGAAGCAGCCCTAACGAGCCCGGCACGGGTCATCGTGCCAGCCTCCCACCCTTCTCTCCATTCTTGCCCGGGCAGTCCGGGCGCTAAGCAGGGCGATGAGCGACACCGAGCGACAATCACAAGATGCCGCCTCGACAGGCACCGGATACCGGGTGCTGGCACGCAAATACCGCCCCAAGGATTTTACGGATCTGATGGTCGGCCAGGAGCCGATGGTCCAGACCCTGACCAACGCCTTCGAGACCGGCCGCATCGCGCAAGCCTACATGCTGACCGGCGTTCGCGGGGTCGGCAAGACGACGACGGCCCGCATTCTGGCGCGTGCGCTGAACTACAAGACTGCCGAGATCGACAAGCCGACGATCGATCTGCGGATCCCCGGTGAGCATTGTCAGGCGATCATGGAAGGCCGCCATGTCGATGTTATCGAGATGGACGCCGCCTCGCATACCGGTATCGACGATATCCGCGAGATCATCGAGCAGGTGCGTTACCGTCCGGTGTCGGCGCGCTACAAGGTCTACATCATCGACGAAGTGCACATGCTCTCGACGCAGGCCTTCAACGGCCTGCTGAAGACGCTCGAAGAGCCGCCGGAGCATGTGAAGTTCATCTTCGCGACGACCGAAATCCGCAAGGTGCCGATCACGGTGCTGTCCCGCTGTCAGCGTTTCGATCTGCGTCGCATCAGTGCCTCCGATCTCGTTGGCCTGTTCACCACGATCGCGTCGAAGGAAGGCATCGAGGCAGAGCCCGACGCGCTGGCAATGATCGCGCGCGCGGCGGAAGGCTCGGCGCGCGACGGTCTCTCGCTGCTCGATCAGGCAATCGCCCATGGCGGCGGCGCAGTGTTGACCGAAGCCGTGCGCGGCATGCTCGGCCTCGCCGACCGCGCCCGCATTGTCGATCTCTTTCATCACATCATCAAAGGCGATGTCGCAGCGGCACTCCGCGAGTTTGAAAGCCAGTATGAGGCAGGCGCCAATCCCGTTGCCGTACTCACCGACCTTGCCGATTTCACACATCTCGTCACGCGCCTGAAATACGTGCCTGACGCTGCGAACGACCCTTCACTCAGCGAGATCGAACGCACCAAGGCTGCGGAATTCGCCCAGGGCGTTGCGGTCACGGCCTTGTCGCGCATATGGCAGATGCTGCTGAAGGGCATTCCGGAAGCGGAAGGCTCCTCTCGCCCGGCGGGTGCTGCAGAGATGGTTTTGATCCGCTTGGCGCATGCGGCTCATCTGCCGGCACCCGAGGATGCCGCCCGTCGTCTCGCGGAATTCTCCGAGACGAATGGTGGCGGTCGACCGTCAGCGCCGTCAGGCAATGGCGGCGGTGGTGCAACGGTCAACTATCAGGGCAACCTGGCCGCACGATCGACAGAGTCTATTCCGCGGCCGCAGCCCGCAGGCCCGACCGCCATGCTGCGCGCCGTGCCGAACCCCGATCCGCAGAACATACCGGTTGGTCGAAGCGAAACGAAGCCTGCCGAGGCACCGAAGCCGCTGGTATCGGTCAACTCGATCGCCGATATCGCCAATCTGGCTGGCGACAAGCGCGACGTGAAGGTCAAGGCGCTGGTGCGCAATTTCGTCCGACCTGTTCGGATCGAGCCCGGCCGCCTCGACGTCAATCTGACCGAAGGCGCTCCGGGCACGCTGCTGAACGAGTTGGCGGTCAAGCTCAAGGAATGGACTGGCATCCATTGGATCGTCAGCCTCAGCCGTGAGCCGGGTCAGCCGACGATGGTCGAGGCGGAAGCCAACACCAAGGCACAGCAAGTCAGCGACGCGCGCCAGGATCCTGACGTCGCGGCAATTCTGGCCCAGTTTCCGGGCGCCAAGATCATTGACGTGCGCGTGCGGGCACCGGAAGCGGAGGAGGAAGAGGAGGCCACGGCGCCTGCCGCGGCCGAATCCGACGAAGGCGATATCCTGCCGGGCGACGATGTAATTTTCTGAGTTATCGAGAAGGAGCAAGACGATGCGCGACATCATGGGCATGATGGGCAAAGTCAAGGAAATGCAGGCCAAGATGGAGAAGATGCAGGCGGAAATCGCCGAACTCCATGCCGAAGGCAAATCGGGTGGTGGCCTCGTGACCGTGATCCTCAATGGCAAGGGCGAAATGCAGAGCCTGAAGATCGACCCGTCGCTCTTCAAGGAAGACGATGTCGAGATCCTCGAGGACCTGATCGTTGCCGCCCACAAGGATGCCAAGGACAAGGCGGAGGCCGCAGCTGCCGAGAAGACGAAGGCGCTGACGGCAGGCCTGCCGATCCCTCCTGGCTTCAAGATGCCGTTCTGATCTGCCGCCAAACGCCTGGGCGATGCTGGCCGGCGGAGTAGTTCGCCGTGCCGTAGAAGGTTGAAATGACCCTGACCAGCCTGTTCGTTTTTGCCTGTGCGCTCTTTGTGGCGGCCAGCTCTCCCGGGCCGAGTGTCGCGGCACTTGTTGCGCGTGTCATTTCCAAGGGCGCGCGCGATGTTCTTCCTTTTCTGGTAGCCATGTGGGTCGGTGAAGCAATCTGGCTGACCTGTGCTGTCGCCGGCTTGGCCGCGATTGCGGAAACCTTCCACTACGCCTTCGTCACCATCAAATGGCTTGGCGTCTGCTATCTGTTCTATCTTGCATGGAAGATGTGGTTCGCCTCACCCGATGGGGAAGGCGAGGCGCTGCCGGAGACCCAATCACCCCTGAAGCTGTTCTTCGCCGGAATGACCGTGACGCTCGGCAACCCGAAGATCATGATGTTCTACATGGCGCTGCTGCCGTCCATCATTGATGTTCGCGCCGTAACCATCGTCGGCTGGGCCGAGCTTGTCGCGACAATGTTCCTGGTGCTGATCGTCATCGATATCAGCTGGACGCTGCTTGCGGCCAAGGCCAGGGGCTTTCTGAAGAGCCGCAGGGCGGTCCGCATGGCAAATCGGGCGAGCGCCGGCACCATGGCCGGCGCAGCTGTTGCGATTGCGATGCGTTGATCACTTCGTATGCTTTTGAGTGTGGTGCTTCGCGGGTTTCGCTTTTGGCGGCGGCGGCTCGTAGGTCAGCTTCATGTTGGCGATACCTGCCGCGACATTGAGGCCCGACGTTCCCTCGACCGATAGCGGCTGCAGGGCAACCGAGCCGTCGAGGCCGCCGGCGAGCACGTTCGTTCCGAGCCCAAGCCCGATCGTCGCATTGGCCGCGACTCCGGAGTAGCTGCCTTGCAAAATGCCGTCCGCGTGGTTTGTCGGGGCATAGACGTACCAGATAAGTGAGCCGCCCTTCAGCACGCCGATATCGACGCCGATCTTGGTGATCGTTCCCTTATAGTGCTCCACCGGACCGGGTTGCGATGGCGTGAACACGCAATTGATGTCTCGTTTAGATCCGACGATGAGACCAAAACCCTCCGAAATATCGCAGGTCAGGGAGCCGGCCTGCACGCGTGTTGCCGCCGCCGCCGGCGTCGCGGACATGCCCACTCCGGCGATAGCAACACCAAATATGGCAACGGTGATTTTGAGAACGGACATGCGAGCCTCCTTCGATTGGCATTCCGTTCGGAGACATTTAGGCGAGGAGCCCATCACAGCAAGGGCGAGCGCATTCGGGCCTAGCGCCCGTTCCTCGTTTGCCGGATGAGATCACGGCCGATCGGCTTTGCCGGCTCGCTCCTCAGGACCAGCGATGTCGTCACCGACCCATGGCGCGCAACGGTATCAACGATCGTCTCGAGATCGGACGGCGTCGGAACAAGCACCTTCAGGATGAAGCAGTCCTCGCCGGTCAGCCGTAGCACCTCGATCACCTGCGGCATCTCGGAAAACAGCTTGAGGCAGGGACGGATATGCTCATGCGTCGTGCGCAGTCGGACGATCGCCATCATCCCCAATCCCACAGCGGCCGCATTGATACGGGCCCCATAACCTTCGATGATCCCGCGCTCCTCCAACCGTTTCAGCCGCTCCGATGTCGCGGGCTGTGACAGGCCGATTTTCCGGCCAAGTTCGGAAACGGAGATCCGGCCGTCCTGCTGCATGATCTCGATGATTGAAAAGTCGGTCGGGTCCAGTTGTCGGTCGATTGGCTCATTCATGGCCTAGTCACCTATGATTCATCGGTTACGATAAGTCTTTCCCGATACATTCGTATGTCAAGCATGCGCCTTCGCGTGTCAGTCTCGTGATTGGCAGCGAGAAGGAAAATTGGATGAGAGACATAGTCATGGTGCCGGGAATCGGAGGCTCGGACGGTGAGCATTGGCAATCGCGATGGCAGGTGTCGGATCGAAGGATACGGCGCATTGCTCCGTCGAGCTGGGAGCAGCCGGAATTGGACGATTGGATCGCTGCACTGGAGGGCGAGGTCGGGCAATCGGGTGGCCCGCCGCTGCTTGTCGCGCACAGTCTCGGGTGCCTTCTCGTGGCCCATTGGGCGGCCGGAACAACCCGTCAGGCGGCAGGTGCGGTGTTCGTCGCACCGCCGGATCCAGCGGAAGCCGTCTTCCCCGCCGAAGCATCAGGCTTCGCTTCCACGCCGCAGCGCGCTTTGTCCTTTCCGTCGCTCGTCATAGCGAGCACCAATGATGCCTACGGTTCTCTCATCTACGCCCGTGCATTGGCGACTATCTGGGGCAGCGCGTTTGCCGAGGTAGGCGCGCGCGGGCATCTGAACGGCAATAGCGGGCTGGGCGATTGGCCTGAGGGTAGGCAGATGGTCGCCGCGTTCGAAGCGATACTCGCCTAGCCAGCCTGTGCGTTCAGTATATCGCGAAGCTTGTAGTGGATCGGGGCCGCGAGATAGCGGTCGCGATCCTGCGGCGCGAGAACCTTGCCGAAAGTGGCGATCATTTCCGGCATGGTCACCTTTTCACCGCCATAGCGGAGATGCTCGACCGGCATTCCGGCGGCAATCGCTCCGCCGTTGAGCACACGGCAATAGATGCCCGGTCGCGCCGCCTTGGTGTAGCGCTTGACGAAGCCCGGGTCACCCATGCGCGCGGCGAACGTCGCGCAAGGGATGCGCGCGCTGGTAACCTCCAAAACAAGATCGTCGGCGATGAATCGATCTCCGACGCAAACGATGCGGTTGTCGAGGCCTGCGATTACCATGTTCTCCCCGAATGTGCCGGGCTCGATCGGTCGCCCCAGTTCTGCCGACCACCAGTCGAGTGTCAGCGATCCCTCGAGATAGACTGCCTGGTCGACGCCACCATGGTGTTTCCGGTTGCAGATGGCGTCACCAACCAATCCCTCGGCATCGACAAGCACGCTGCCGCCGATCGGATGCTTGTAGATGCCCGTCTTGTAGCTCTTGCCGGGCAGTCGCTCGGCATTGCCGATGCAGACGGCGAGGATTTTCATTCGCTCGGCTCTTCCAACCTGTTTCCGTTTTTACAGCATATGGGCTAATAACCGCTCATGGCAAAGCGAGTCACCGGCCCCGAAATCGAAAAACTGATCCAGCTTCTGGCGAAGGTGCCGGGCCTTGGCCCACGCTCCGCGCGCCGCGCTGCCTTGCATCTGATCAAGAAGAAGGACCAGCTGCTTGGACCTTTGTCGAATGCGATGGGCGAGGCTTACGACAAGGTGAAGATCTGCTCGCGTTGCGGCAACGTCGATACGGTCGATCCCTGCACAGTCTGCACGGATGACCGACGCGACCAGTCCGTCATCATCGTTGTCGAGGATGTTTCCGACCTCTGGGCGCTGGAACGTGCCGCTGCGCTGAATGCGGCCTATCATGTTCTTGGCGGCACCCTGTCGCCGTTGGACGGCGTCGGGCCTGATGATCTCAACATTCGGGGCCTGATCGAGCGCGTCACGGCGGGCGGCATTCGCGAGCTCATCATCGCCGTCAATGCAACGGTCGAGGGGCAAACGACAGCACACTATATAACCGACCAGCTGACTGGCCTGGACGTCAAGATCACGCGACTTGCCCACGGCGTCCCCGTCGGCGGCGAGCTCGACTATCTCGACGAAGGAACGCTTCAGGCGGCGCTCAGGGCACGCACGGCAATCTAGGGGGAAGCATGAACAAGCGCATTTTCGGCCGCCTTTTGACCGCGACGGCGGCGCTTCTGGCGCTGTCATGCACGCCGGTGCTGTCCGCGTCGAAGGCCGATGTCGAGGCGCAGTTCGAGAAATGGGTGCAGAACGATCTCTGGCCGGAAGCGCAGAGGAACGGCATTTCGGAACGGGCGTTCCGCGCGTCGTTCGCCGGCGTCGAACTCAATTGGACCCTGACGGATCTCGCCCCTCCTGGCTTTCCGCCGCCGAAGGAGCAGAAGCAGACGCAGGCCGAATTTTCCTCTCCGGCACCCTATTTCAATGATGATCGGCTGAAGCGGTTGGCTGCCACCGGCCGCGGCTTTGCTTCGCAATATGCCTCCGCGCTGAAGAAGATCGAGAAAACTTACGGGGTTCCCGGGTCGATCGTGCTGGCTGTCTGGGGCCGTGAAACCGGCTTCGGTGCCGCCAAGATCCCGAACTCTGCCATCGAGGTGCTGGCGACCAAGGCTTTCATGTCGACGCGCAAGGAGATGTTCCGTACCGAACTTCTTGCCGCCCTGCACATCATCGATCGCGGCGATGCGACACCGGCGGAGTTCAAGGGCTCGTCTGCTGGTGCACTCGGCCAGCCGCAATTCATGCCGACCAGCTATCTGAAATATGCTGTCGATTTCGATGGCGACGGCCATCCGAATATCTGGACGTCGGTCCCCGATACCCTCGCCTCGATTGCCAACTTCCTCGCGCAAAAGGGCTGGCAACGCGGCCGAGGCTGGGGCTACGAGGTAACGATCCCGGCGCAGGTATCCTGCGCACAGGAAGGGCCGGATCTCGCCAAGCCGGTGTCGCACTGGGCATCGCTCGGCATTACCCGCATCTCGGGCAAGGCTTTCCCTTCAGATGAAGGCAAGGCATCCGGGATGATGCTCGTCCCGGCTGGTCGTGACGGGCCGGAATTCATTGTCACGCCGAATTTCTACGTGATCAAGGAATACAACAACTCCGATCTCTACGCGCTTTACATCGGCAACCTCGCGGATCGGATCGCCTATGGTTCCGGCTCTTTCCAGGGGCCGTGGGGCGATGTCGGCAAGATGCTCAGATCCGACGTTGCAACGATGCAGAAGGCGCTCGAGAAAAAGGGCTACGACGTCGGCGGCTCGGACGGGTTGCCCGGCTACAAGACACGCAGGTCGATCGGCCAGTGGCAGGAAAAGAACGGCATCAAGCCGACCTGCTACCCCGAGGCGTCGATGATCGGCAAGCTCAAGTAGACCTACAGACTGCGCTTAGACCTTCATGGCTCGCAATAAACCCCAGCATGGTCTGTCTCAATGGTGGAGGTCGATCGGCGCCTTGTAGAAGACGTCGTCATTGGGTGGGATTGCCTGGCGCTCGATCAGTCGGTGCACCTGCGGCAGGTCTTCGCCGCGGTGCAGGTCGCGCAGCCGTTCGATGTTCTCGGCGTCTGCCTGCGTGCGTCGTTGATTGTGCCTAATATATTCCACCCAGGTCGGGGTGTGGTAGGTCTCCGCCCACCGTCCCGGCTTCTCTAGGTCGCGCATCAGCGCCCAGTTGCGGGCGCCATCGCGAATACGGATGCGCCGCCGCTCGCCCATCAGCGCCAGAAATTCCGGCACGTCGGCATCCGCGATCTCATAGTCGATCTGGACGACGATGGGGCCACTGCGCGGTGTGATATCGAGGCCGAGCGCCGGTTCGGTGAAGCGGTTCAGCGGATCGAGGTTGAGCGAGGCAAAGGCCGGCATCGAAAAGCGCAGGCCAATCACGATGCCGAACAGCATCACAAAGGCGGAGATCAGCAGGGCATCGGAAACACCATAGGTGTCGGCGGCGACGCCCCAGATCCAGCTGCCGCCGGCAATGCCGCCGAAGGTCACCGTCTGATAGAGTGACAGAGCGCGACCGACGACCCAGCGCGGCGTCGACAGCTGCACGATTGTATTGAATAACGACAGCGCCAGAACCCAGCAGGCGCCCGAGATCACCAGTCCGGCGCAGGTCAACGCGGCGATCGGGCTGAAGGCCGCGATCGTGGCGCTGACGGCGAAGCCGGTGAAGGACATGCGCACGATCGTCTCGCTCGAGAAGCGCTCGCGCAGCCGGTCATTCAACATCGCGCCGCCGATCGCCCCGATGCCGAAGGAGCCGAGCATTAGACCGTAGGTCAGTGGACCACCGACAACGAGGTCGATCGCCACGATCGGCAGCAGCGCCAGGATGGAGCTGGCGCTGATCCCGAAGATGAGACCGCGCAGCAGCACCTTCTGAAGATTGGGCGACATCGACACGTAGCGGAGGCCCGCAAAGACCGCACTGCCAAGCGTCTCGCGCGGCAGAGTGGAAACCGGCAGGTTCGGCTTCCAGCGCACCAGCGCGTAGATCAGCGCAAAGTAGCTCACTGTATTGACGGCGAAGGCCGCCGCCGCGCCGGCGGCCGCCACGATGACGCCGCCGATCGCCGGGCCGACACTGCGGGTGATGTTGAAGCCGACGCTATTCAGCGTGACGGCTGCAGGCAGATCGGCACGTGGGACCATGTCGCCGACGGACGCCTGCCATGACGGGTTGTTCAATGCCGTGCCGCAGCCGATCAGAAACGTGAAGAAAAGCAGCAGCCACGGCGAGAGCCAGCCGAAGTAGGCTGAAACGCTGAGCAACGCTGAGACGCCGAGCATGAAGTATTGCGCGATCAGCATCACCCGGCGCCGATCGAAGCTGTCGGCGAACGCCCCTGAAACCAGAGAGAAGAGCATGATTGGCAGCGCTGTCGAAGTCTGCACGAGTGCGACCATATTCTCCGAGGAGGTGATGGTCGTCATCATCCAAGCGGCGCCAACGGCCTGGATAAGCCCTCCGAAGTTCGAGGCGATGCTTGCGAACCAGATGGTCCGGTAGGTCTCGTGCCGCAACGGCGCCAGTGTCGACGAAGTGTTAGGCACGATCCCTCCCGATGTCGGTCCCTCAAAGCCAATATATGCCGAAAGATGCCTCTGGCTAGCGCCGGGGTGCGGCCCGTGTCTCGGCGACGGAGCTTGCATTTTCGGAAGAACGGGCCTATATGGCTCTCAAATCTTGATCGTCTTGATGAAGAGTGGGCCGCAAGGACCCGCTCTTTTTTATTACCGCGATCACCCAACATGCATGAAATTGCTAGGAGCGCATCGCTTGTCGGATCCGACGAACGCCAACAATGAACTTGAGCCACGGCTTATCACCGAGACCGGTCTCGATCAGCGCCTTGCGGACATCATCGAGCCTGTGCTTGTCGACCTCGGCTACCGTCTGGTGCGTGTCCGCATGCTCAACCAGAACGGTGCGACCATGCAGATCATGGCCGAGCGCAACGATGGAACGATGGACGTGGAAGGCTGCGAAGAGGTCTCCGTCGCCGTTTCTCCGGTTCTCGATGTGGAAGATCCGATCGATAGAGAGTATCATCTGGAAGTGTCGTCGCCCGGCATCGACCGCCCAATGGTGCGCAAGTCGGATTTCGTGCGCTGGCAGGGACATCTCCTGAAGTGTGAAACGTCGATCCTGGTCGGCGGCCGCAAGCGCTTCCGCGGGAAGATCCTCTCTAGCGACGTCGATGGCTTCACGCTTGAGCGTGACGAGGTTCCGGCCGGCGAGGAGAAGACGATCGTCATCCCATTCACGGCGCTTGCCGATGCGAAACTCATTCTGACCGACGATCTGATCCGTGATGCACTGCGCGCCGACAAGCTGGCGAAGGCAGAGGCCGCGAACCAGAACGACGCTGAAAACGAAGAATAACCGATCAACTTGTGGCGCTAGGGACGGGAACCCGGCAAGCCTAGACGGAGAAAAAAGACAATGGCAGTCAGTGCGAACCGGCTCGAACTTCTGCAGATCGCAGATGCAGTGGCGCGCGAAAAGGTCATCGACCGCGAGATCGTACTTGCCGCGATGGCGGATGCGATCCAGAAGGCAGCGCGCTCCCGCTACGGTACAGAGTCCAACATCCGCGCCGACATCAACCCGAAGACCGGCGAAATCCGTCTTCAGCGTCTGCTCGAAGTTGTCGACAAGGCCGAAGATTATTCGACCCAGATCCCGCTCGAACTGGCCCGCGACCGCAACCCGGACGCAGCCCTTGGCGATTTCATCGCCGATCCGCTGCCGCCGATGGATTTCGGCCGTATCGCTGCCCAGTCCGCAAAGCAGGTCATCGTCCAGAAGGTTCGTGAAGCCGAGCGTGACCGCCAGTTCGACGAGTTCAAGGATCGCGTCGGCGAGATCGTCAACGGCACCGTCAAGCGCGTCGAATACGGAAACGTCATCGTCGACCTCGGCCGTGGCGAAGGCATCATCCGCCGCGACGAAATGATCCCGCGCGAAAACGTCCGCTATGGCGATCGCGTCCGCGCATACGTATATGATGTTCGTCGTGAGCAGCGCGGCCCGCAGATCTTCCTGTCGCGCACGCATCCGCAGTTCATGGTCAAGCTTTTCACCATGGAAGTGCCTGAAATCTACGACGGTATCATCCAGGTGAAGTCGGTTGCCCGCGATCCGGGTTCGCGCGCCAAGATCGCCGTGATCTCGAACGACTCGTCGATCGATCCGGTCGGCGCCTGCGTCGGTATGCGTGGTTCGCGCGTTCAGGCCGTTGTCGGCGAGCTTCAGGGCGAAAAGATCGACATCATTCCGTGGTCGCAGGATCCGGCAACCTTCGTCGTCAACGCCCTGCAGCCGGCCGAAGTCGCCAAGGTGGTTCTCGATGAGGATGCCGAACGCATCGAAGTCGTGGTTCCCGATGAGCAGCTGTCGCTGGCCATTGGTCGCCGCGGCCAGAACGTCCGCTTGGCATCGCAGCTGACCGGCTGGGATATCGACATCATGACGGAAGCCGAGGAATCGGAACGCCGTCAGAAGGAATTCAACGAGCGTACGAACCTGTTCATGGACTCGCTCGACGTCGACGAGATGGTCGGCCAGGTTCTGGCGTCGGAAGGCTTTGCTGCTGTTGAGGAACTGGCTTACGTCGATCTCGACGAAATCGCCTCGATCGACGGCTTCGACGAAGACACGGCACAGGAAATCCAGACCCGTGCCCGCGAATATCTCGAAAAGCTCGAAGCCGAGATGGACGAGAAGCGCAAGGCGCTCGGCGTTGCCGACGAGCTGCGCGGCATCGACGGCATGACGGCTCAGATGATGGTCGCTCTCGGCGAAGACGGCATCAAGTCAGTCGAGGATTTCGCAGGCTGCGCAGCAGACGATCTCGTTGGCTGGAGCGAGCGCAAGAATGGCGAGACGAAGAAGTTCGAGGGTCTGTTCTCGAAGTTCGACGTATCGCGCGTCGAAGCTGAGCAGATGATCGTTCAGGCCCGCCTTGCTGCTGGCTGGATCACCGAAGAGGATCTCGCGAAGGACGCGGAAGCTGAAGAAGCTTCCGAGGTCGAGCAGGAAGTGTGATGTCCGCGCATGAGCCGGCCGTTTCGCCTGAAGATGATGATCTTGCAGGATATGACGGGAACGGTCGCATGTGCATCGTGACGCGCGAAAGCGGATCGCCGGATGAGCTGATCCGCTTCGTCGCTGCTCCCGATGGGACAGTGGTAGCTGACCTGAAGCGACAGCTTCCGGGACGCGGCTGCTGGGTCAAGATCGACCGCTCGCTGGTCGAGAAGGCCGTGGCGAAGAAGTCCTTCGCCCGCGCCTTGAAGGCCGATGTGAAGGTATCCGCCGATCTCGGCGAGGTCGTTGAGAAGCTGCTGTCGCAGCAACTGATGCAGATGATGAACATGGCTCGCAAGGCAGGCCAGTTCGTTACCGGCTCCGCGAAAGTGGATGCCGCCGTTAGAAGTGGAGCCGCAATCGCGGTGTTCCACGCCACGAATGCCGCCGAAGATGGCGTGAGAAAAATAGACCAGGCTCGCAAGGCCTGGCATCTCGGAATGGAAACCGAGGAAGAAATACCTTCCTTCCGTCTCTTCTCGGAGGACGAAATGGAAGGGGTGATGGGCCAGAACACTTTTATCCATGCTGCAGTGCTTGCAGGGCAGGCGGGTGAGGGTGTAGTGAAGCGCGCAAAGATGCTCGAACAGTACCGTAGTGGCGGTCAGTCCCGGGCACCGGGCGGCGCTGGCCGGCAAAAACAATGATACGGTCACCGGCATTGTCCGGCTGCTACATCATTGATCGACACTATTTGAACGACAGGGTTTGATGACGTCATCGCTCCCTGTCCGAAGGAACGGGAACGAATGACCGATAGCAATGACGACAAGACACTGAACGGACCGGGCAAGAAGACTCTGAGCCTGAAGCCGTCGGGAATAAGCCAGGGCACCGTGCGCCAGGATATGGGCCGCGGCCGCACCAAGGCGGTCGTTGTCGAGACCCGCAAGCGGCGTCCGATGCGTCCGGAAGACGAGCGCCCGATCACGCCCGTAGCCTCTACCGCTGCCCCGGTACGCACCGAAGCCGCTCCGAGCGTGCATCAGCCTCGCGCGCCGCAGGCACCGCAGCCGCGCATTCAGCCGACCGGCGGCCAGCAGTCGCGTCCGCAGCAGCCGTCCTCTCAGCCTCCGCGCCAGCAGGATCGTCCTCGTCCGGTGGTCCTGAACCACCTATCGCCGGAGGAAATGGATGCACGCCGCCGCGCGCTCGCAATGGCGCAGGTTCGCGATGCCGAGGATGCGGTTCGCCGCGCCGAAGAAGAAAAGCGTCGTGCCGCTGAAGAAGCTGCGCGCCAGGCTGCCGAGGCTGAAGAAGCCAAGCGCCGCGCTGTAGAGGAAGCTGCTGCTCGTGTGGCGGAAGCTGCTGCCGCGGCGGCTGCTCCGGCTGAAGTTGCAGCGCCTGCCGCCGCGCCTCGCGCCGAAGCTCCACGCGTTCAGCCGTCGGCTCCTGCGGCACGCCGTCCCGATGGCGCACCGTCGCCGGCCCAGGCGCGTCCTGCACCGGGCGCCGCTGCACCTGGACCGGCCGGTCGTGGTCGCCGTGAGAATGATGACGATGATCGCGGCGCTCCGCGTGGCGGCGCCCCGGCGCGTGGCCGCGTCGTGCGTCCGGAACCAGCAAAGCCCGTCACCGCGCGTCCGAAGGGCGACGACGGTCGCCGCCAAGGCAAGCTGACGATCACGGCTGCGAGCACCGACGACGACGGCAACGCACGTGGCCGCTCGATGGCCGCCATGCGCCGCCGCCAGGAAAAGTTCCGCCGCAGCCAGATGCAGGAGACCCGCGAAAAGGTTGTTCGCGAAGTCACCCTGCCTGAGACCATCACCATTCAGGAACTGTCGCAGCGCATGTCCGAACGCGCCGTCGACGTCATCAAGTACCTGATGAAGGAAGGCCAGATGATGAAGCCGGGCGACGTCATCGACGCCGACCTCGCCGAACTCATTGCCAGCGAATTCGGCCACACCGTCAAGCGCGTTTCGGAATCCGATGTTGAAGAAGGTATCTTCAACAAGGCCGACGATGCCGGTGAAATGGTGTCGCGTCCGCCTGTCGTCACCATCATGGGTCACGTCGACCACGGCAAGACCTCGCTGCTCGACGCCATCCGTCAGGCAAACGTCGTCTCGGGCGAAGCCGGTGGCATCACCCAGCACATCGGTGCCTATCAGGTCGAGCAGAACGGCCAGAAGATCACCTTCATCGACACCCCCGGCCACGCCGCCTTCACGGCGATGCGTGCTCGTGGTGCGCAGGCGACCGACATTGCGATCCTGGTGGTCGCGGCCGACGACAGCGTCATGCCGCAGACGATCGAATCCATCAACCACGCCAAGGCGGCTGGTGTTCCGATCATCGTGGCGATCAACAAGATCGACAAGCACGAAGCCAAGCCGGACAAGGTCCGCCAGCAGCTGCTGCAGCACGAAGTCTTCGTTGAATCGCTCGGCGGTGAAGTGCTCGACGTCGAAGTTTCGGCCAAGAACAAGACGAACCTCGATAAGCTGCTCGAAGCCGTCCTGCTGCAGGCCGAAATTCTTGACCTCAAGGCCGATCCGACCCGCACCGCCGAAGGTACCGTCATCGAAGCCCAGCTCGATCGTGGTCGTGGCGCGGTTGCGACCGTTCTCGTCCAGAAGGGCACGCTGAAGCCCGGTCAGATCATCGTTGCCGGCGATCAGTGGGGCCGCGTGCGCGCGCTCGTCACCGACAAGGGCGATCATGTCAAGGAAGCCGGCCCGGCGACCCCGGTCGAAGTGCTCGGCCTGTCCGGCACGCCGGCGGCCGGCGACAAGTTCGCTGTCGTCGAAAACGAAAGCCGTGCTCGCGAGATCTCGGAATACCGCCAGCGTCTCGCACGCGACAAGGCGGCTGCCCGCCAGTCCGGTCAGCGCGGTTCGCTCGAGCAGATGATGAGCAAGCTGCAGGATACCGGCTTCAAGGAATTCCCGCTGGTCATCAAGGGTGACGTGCAGGGTTCGATCGAAGCCATTGCCGGCGCGCTCGAAAAGCTTGGCAACGACGAAGTGCGTGCCCGCATCGTGCATTCGGGTGCCGGCGCCATCACGGAATCGGATATCTCGCTCGCCGAGGCATCCAACGCGGCGATCATCGGCTTCAACGTTCGTGCGAACGCACAGGCCCGTACGGCTGCCGAGCGTGAAGGCATCGAGATCCGCTACTACAACATCATCTACGATCTGGTGGATGACGTGAAGCAGGCGATGTCGGGTCTCCTCTCGCCGGAGCGTCGCGAAACCTTCCTCGGCAATGCCGAGATCCTCGAGGTGTTCAACATCACGAAGGTTGGCAAGGTCGCCGGTTGCCGCGTCACGGAAGGCAAGGTCGAGCGTGGTGCGGGCGTCCGCCTCATCCGCGACAACGTTGTCATCCACGAAGGCAAGCTCAAGACGCTCAAGCGCTTCAAGGACGAAGTATCGGAAGTTCCTGTCGGTCAGGAATGCGGTATGGCCTTCGAGAACTACGAAGACATCCGCGCGGGCGATATCATCGAGTGCTTCCGCGTCGAGCATATCACCCGTACGCTCTGATCGTACGAGACTAGAGTTGTGGACGGGCGCCGGATCATATGGGCCGGCGCCCGAACCTTTTGAGGCAAAGAACAATGGCAACAAGACCAACAACCTCCGCACCTTCGCAGCGCATGCTGCGCGTCGGCGAGCAGGTTCGCGCCGCGATCACGCAGGTTCTGCAGCGCGGCGAAGTGCGCGATGACGTGATCGAGAAGACCGTCATTTCGATCTCCGAAGTCCGCATGTCGCCCGATCTGAAGATCGCGACCGCCTATGTGACGCCGCTCGGCGTGAGCGACCATGATGCGGTGATTGCTGCGCTGAACCGCAATGCCAAATACATCCGCGGCCGTTTGGGCCCGCAGCTTCGGCAGATGAAGTACATGCCGGATATCCGCTTCCGCGACGATACGAGCTTCGACAATTACAAGAAGATCGATGAGTTGCTGCGCTCGCCCGAGGTTCAGCGCGACCTCGACCACGGCGATTCCGAAGAAGAATAGTAGAAGAGACTGATGTCCAAACCACGTAAACCGAAGGGCCGCCCGATTTCGGGTTGGCTGATCCTTGATAAGCCGGTCGATTTCGGCTCCACCGAAGCCGTTTCCAAGATCAAGTGGCTGTTCAAGGCGCAGAAGTGCGGCCACGCGGGCACGCTCGATCCCTTGGCCTCGGGCATGCTGCCGATCGCGCTTGGCGATGCGACAAAGACCGTTCCTTACGTGATGGATGGCCGCAAGATCTACGAATTCACCGTGACCTGGGGCGAGGAGCGCGCAACCGACGATCTCGAAGGCGATGTAACGCAGAGTTCGGACAAGCGCCCGACCGAGCAGCAGATCCGCGACCTCCTGCCAAGCTACACCGGCGTCATCAATCAGATCCCGCCACAGTTCTCCGCAATCAAGATATCGGGCGAACGCGCCTACGATCTTGCCCGCGAAGGTGAAACGGTCGAGATTCCCTCTCGTGAAGTCGAGATCTTTCGCTTGACGCTGCTGGAATGCCAGGACGCCAATACCGCACATTTCGAAGTCGAATGCGGCAAGGGCACCTATGTGCGGGCGCTTGCCCGCGATTTCGGTCGAGAACTCGGCTGCTATGGCCACATCTCCGGCCTCCGTCGCAGCTTTGTCGCTCCGTTCGCCGAGGAGACCATGATACCGCTCGCCGATCTCATCGCGCTTGAGGCGGTCGAAGACGCCGACGAACGGCTTGCAGCTCTGGATGCCCTGTTGATCGACACCAGCGAAGCCTTGTCCTCGCTGCCGCATCTCGTCGTCAACGACGATCAGGCGCACAGGCTGAAGATGGGCAATCCGATCCTCGTGCGCGGTCGCGATGCCCCGGTTGCCGAAAGCGAAGCCTATGCCACGTCCCGCGGCAAGCTGGTTGCGATCGGCGAAATCGGGCAGGGCGAGTTCCGTCCGAAGCGCGTCTTCGGCTGATCTACGATAAACCTCTGGTTTCGGTTCGATGCAGGGCCGAGCAAACCATAGATGGCAGTTGTCAGCCCTTGCCATTGAGATATGTTTCCCTGATCCGGGCGCAAAGCCCTCTGGATCAGGGAGATAGTCATGCGCAGACTTGCAGCCGGCATCCTCATGTTCTTCTCGGCGGTCTTTATGGCCGCGAGCGCCTACTCAGGAGAGCGCTGGGCGACGTTGCCAGCCTTCCCGCCGATGCCGGCCCCCACGACAAGTGGTATGGCTCCCGTCAACGACATCAAGATGTACTACGCCGAGTATGGTGAGGGTGAGCCGATCCTGTTCATCCACGGCGGGCTCGGCAGCGCCGACGTCTGGGGCTACCAGGTGGCGGAGTTCGCCAAGGATCATCGGGTGATCGTCGCCGACAGCCGCGGACATGGCCGCTCGACGCGCAGCCAGCAGCCGTTCGGCTATGATCTGATGACCTCCGACTACGTTGCCTTGCTCGACTATCTGAAGCTCGACAAGGTCACGCTGGTTGGCTGGTCCGATGGCGGCATCATCGGCATCGACATGGCGATGAAGAACCCGGAAAAACTGACGCGCGTGATCGCGCAGGCAGCGAACGTGACGACCGACGGCGTCAAGGCCGACGTTATGAACAACAAGACCTTCAGCGACTACATCAACGCGGCGGGCGAGACCTACAAGAAGCTGTCGCCGACGCCGAACGAGTATGATGCCTTTGTCACCCAGATCTCTGCCATGTGGGCAAGCCAGCCCGCCTGGACAGCCGACGACCTCGGCAAGATCAAGGTCCCCGTCACCCTGGCGATTGGCGACCACGACGAGGCCGTCAAGCTTGACCACACAGAGATGATGGCAAAGCAGATTCCGGGCGCCAAGCTGGTGATCCTCAAGGATGCGAGCCATTTCGCCATGTTGCAGGACCCCGACGGGTACGACACCATGATCCGCGATGCCATGGCTGGAAAGTGACGAATCGGCCATGTGCCGCCATGCCTCTTTCCATTGCAGTGCATTTGGTTTATACGCAGCGCCAGCAATCGGGCTACGTCCGGATGCATTCGCGGCCAAAGCTGGACGACATCCCGGCTTTTGGCGACCTAATCTCCTCTCATAGAAAGGAATATCCGATGTCGATTACTGCTGAGCGCAAGACGGCTCTCATCAAGGAATACGCAACGTTCGAAGGCGACACCGGCTCTCCGGAAGTCCAGGTTGCCATCCTGACCGAGCGCATCAACAACCTCACGGAACACTTCAAGGGCCACAAGAAGGATAACCATTCCCGCCGTGGCCTGCTGACGATGGTTTCGAGCCGCCGCTCGCTTCTTGACTACCTCAAGAAGAAGAACGAAGCACGTTACACCAAGCTGATCACCAGCCTGGGTATCCGTCGCTAAGACTTCTCGGCGGGCGCTCCTCCTTGGACGCCCGCCGGATTTTTTCCGGGGAGACTTCCCCACCCGCCACCCGTGGCGGATTGCCCGGCAGACCCGGATGGGCCGGTTCTGCCAAACCAACCGTTGACCTGTCATGGGGCAGGATTGCCGGATGCTTTCGGCCAGAGCCTTACAAGCTTTGGCCCGGTCTCCTCGAAGAGACCGGTAATGCAAAGCCTCCCGTTGTCTTGCCCATGATACGTCACACCGATTGCGGTTGACCGTGCGCCGTGCCTTGGAGGCGAGGTGTATGCTCCCGCATTGAAGGACAAGACATATGTTCGATACTCATAGTGTGGAAATCGAGTGGGCAGGCCGCCCGCTGAAGCTGGAAACCGGCAAGATCGCCCGCCAGGCTGACGGCGCCGTTCTCGCGACCTACGGCGAAACCGTGGTTCTCGCCACCGTCGTTTCCGCCAAGGCGCCGAAGCCGGGCCAGGACTTCTTCCCGCTGACCGTCAACTACCAGGAAAAGACCTACGCAGCCGGCAAGATTCCCGGTGGCTACTTCAAGCGCGAAGGTCGTCCGTCGGAAAACGAAACGCTGGTTTCGCGCCTGATCGACCGCCCGATCCGCCCGCTCTTCCCGGAAGGCTACAAGAACGACACGCAGGTCGTCGTCACCGTCATCCAGCATGACCTCGAAAACAACCCTGATATCCTGTCGATGGTTGCCGCTTCGGCTGCTCTGACGCTCTCTGGCGTTCCCTTCATGGGCCCGGTCGGCGGCGCACGCGTCGGCTACATCAACGGTGAATACGTTCTGAACCCGCATCTCGACGAGATGGACGAGTCGATCCTCGACCTCGTCGTCGCCGGTACGCACGACGCCGTTCTGATGGTTGAATCCGAAGCCAAGGAACTCAACGAAGAAATCATGCTCGGTGCCGTCATGTTCGGCCATCGTGGTTTCCAGCCGGTTCTCGACGCGATCATCAAGCTCGCCGAAGTGGCCGCCAAGGAGCCGCGCGACTTCCAGCCGGAAGATTTCTCCGAACTCGAAGCCGAAATGCTGAAGCACTTCGAAGCCGAGCTTCGCACCGCTTACAAGAACACGCAGAAGGCTGAGCGTTACGCCGCCGTCGACGCCGTGAAGGCCAAGGTCAAGGCGCACTTCCTGCCGGAAGAAGGCGAAGCCAAGTACACGGCGGAAGAAGTCGGCGCGATCTTCAAGCACCTGCAGGCCAAGATCGTTCGCTGGAACATCCTCGACACCCAGAGCCGCATCGACGGCCGCGACCTCGAGACCGTTCGCCCGATCGTATCCGAAGTCGGCCTGCTGCCGCGCACCCACGGTTCGGCGCTGTTCACCCGCGGTGAAACGCAGGCGATCGTCGTTGCCACGCTCGGCACCGGCGAAGACGAACAGTATGTCGATAGCCTCACGGGCATGTACAAGGAGCGCTTCCTGCTCCACTACAACTTCCCTCCCTACTCGGTTGGCGAAACCGGCCGCATGGGTTCCCCGGGCCGTCGCGAAATTGGTCACGGCAAGCTCGCATGGCGCGCTATCCGTCCGATGCTGCCTTCGGCCGAGCAGTTCCCCTACACGCTGCGCGTCGTCTCCGAAATCACCGAGTCCAACGGCTCGTCCTCGATGGCAACCGTCTGCGGCACCTCGCTCGCTCTGATGGACGCCGGCGTTCCGCTCGCAAAGCCGGTTGCCGGTATCGCCATGGGCCTGATCCTCGAAGGTGACCGCTTCGCCGTTCTCTCCGACATCCTCGGCGACGAAGACCACCTCGGCGACATGGACTTCAAGGTAGCGGGTACTGCCGACGGCATCACCTCGCTGCAGATGGACATCAAGATCGCCGGTATTACCGAAGAGATCATGAAGGTCGCGCTCAGCCAGGCAAAGGGCGGCCGCAACCACATCCTCGGCGAAATGGCCAACGCCATCACCGAGAGCCGTGGCCAGCTCGGCGAATTCGCCCCGCGCATCGAAGTCATGAACATCCCGGTCGACAAGATCCGTGAAGTCATCGGCTCCGGCGGCAAGGTCATCCGCGAAATCGTCGAAAAGACCGGCGCCAAGATCAACATCGAAGACGACGGCACCGTCAAGATCGCCTCGTCCTCGGGCAAGGAAATCGAAGCGGCCCGCAAGTGGATCCACTCGATCGTTGCCGAGCCTGAAATCGGCGTCATCTACGAAGGTACCGTTGTGAAGACCGCCGACTTCGGCGCCTTCGTCAACTTCTTCGGCGCCCGCGACGGTCTCGTCCACATCTCGCAGCTCGCTTCCGAGCGCGTTGCCAAGACGCAGGACGTCGTCAAGGAAGGCCAGAAGGTCTGGGTCAAGCTCCTCGGCTTCGACGAGCGCGGCAAGGTCCGCCTGTCGATGAAGGTCGTCGACCAGGCAACCGGCCAGGAAATCCCTGCCGACAAGAAGAAGGAAGAAGCTGCAGCCGAGTAAGCTGCGCCTTCCCAAGACGTCATGGGCGCGGGATAATTTCCGCGCCCTTTTTGTATTCGAGGACGAGATAGATCCATGAGCCGCGAAACCCTGAAGACCCTGTTCCATCCCTTTGCGAGCGGTACCGTCGACGCACCCGGCGAGGGCGAACGCGTGCTCTTTCTCGGCGCCGAGGCTGGCTTCGCCCTGCCGGACGGCTTCCTCGCCTCCCTGAGCGCTGTACAGGGCTTCCGATCGCTGTACCGGCAGCTGCTCGCCCAGCGCATCGAAACGACACCAGAGATCGAAGGCGAGGACTATGATGCCGCGCTGATCCTCTGCAACAAGCACAAGGGCGAGAACGAGGCCAACATCGCCGCGGCGCTTCAGCGCGTGAAGGCGGGCGGCCTGATCGTCATCGCCGGCGGCAAGGAGGATGGCATCCAGTCGCTTCGCAAGCGCATGGAAGGCTTTGGCCTCGATATCGAGCACATGCCGAAGTATCACGGTGTCGCGCTGTGGTTCGCTCGTCCGACCGATGTCAGCGAGATCGTCAGCAAGTTTGCCAAGCCGCCCGTGCGCGTCGATGGCCGCTTCCTGGCTGCGGCCGGCATGTTCTCTCACGACCGTATCGACGATGGTTCCGAGCTGCTTGCTTCACGCCTTCCTGCCGATTTCACCGGCGACGTCGCCGATTTCGGCGCCGGTTGGGGATATCTCTCCATCGAACTGGCAGAGCGGTCCCCCGGCGTCAGCCGTCTTGACCTCTACGAGGCCAACCACGCTGCTCTGGAAGCGGCAAAGGCCAATCTGGAGGAGAACTGCCCTGACGTACCCGCGCGCTTCTTCTGGCACGATCTGGCCGGCGAACCGGTCAAGGACAAGTACGATCTCATCATCATGAACCCGCCCTTCCACGAAGGTCATGCGGCAGAACCCTCGCTTGGTCAGGCAATGATCAAGACGGCCGCCTCGGCGCTGCGTGGCGGTGGTCGCCTGCTACTGGTTGCCAATCGCGGCTTGCCTTACGAGCCGGTGCTGGCTGGGAACTTCAAGGAAAGCGGCGAGACCTGCCGCAACGCCCGTTTCAAGGTCCTCTGGGCGAAGAAGTAGCCCTTCGGATAGGCACCCGCTACGGATCTGCTAGACTTGCCCCAACGAGCTTACCAGCGGGAGGGGGAAGCCATGGAAACGCAAGCCAACAAGGACACCGTCAGAGCATATGTCGAGGCGTTCAATCGCTTCGACATACCGGCGTTGCGCGACTTGTTTACCGCGGACGCGCGGATCTACGGCGTTCTCGGATATGGTGGCCTCGATGATGTCGAGCCTATCTGGCGCGAACTTCACGACGGCATGAACATAAACCTCGAGATCCTCGATATTGTCGCCGAAGGGCAGAATGTCGTCGCTCGCTACCGGGAAACGGGTCGCTATTCCGGCTTCTTTCGCGGTCTCGTCGGTCATGAGCCGACCGGTAAAAGCTACGACGTCACCGCAATGGAATGGTTTGTCATCGAAGACGGTAAGATAGCAACCCGCTGGGGCGCTCGGGACTCGGCGGCGATCCTGCGGCAGGTCATGCATCAGTAGCGGATGCGCCTAAAAGAAAAAGCCGGGCTTGGAGCCCGGCTTTTTGTCTTATTCCACGTCCGCCTTGCGCAGCGCCTCAAGCGCCGGCATTGAGGTGATGTTGAACCCGGCATCGACGAAGTGGATTTCGCCGGTCACGCCTGCGGCCATGTCGGAGAGCAGGTAGAGGGCCGAATTGCCGACGTGATCAATGGTCACGGTCTTGCGCAGCGGCGAGTTTTGCTGGTTCCACGACAGGATGGCGCGAGCATCGGAAATGCCGGCGCCGGCAAGCGTGCGGATCGGGCCTGCGGAAATCGCGTTGACGCGAATGCCACGCGGGCCGTAATCGGCGGCCAGATAGCGCACGGAGGCCTCGAGAGCGGCCTTGGCGACGCCCATGACGTTGTAGTTCGGGATGACGCGTGTCGAGCCGTTATAGGTCAGCGTCAGCATCGAGCCACCGTCGGTCATCAGCGGCGCAAGGCGCTTGGCGATTTCGGTGAAGGAGAAACAGGAGATCACCATCGTGCGGCTGAAGTTTTCGCGCGTGGTGTCGGCGTAAAGGCCCTTCAGCTCGTTCTTGTCGGAGAAGCCGATGGCGTGCACGACGAAATCGAGCGTGCCCCAGCGTTCCTTGATCGCCTCGACCGTGGCATCGACGGAGGCGATGTCCTCGACGTCGCATGGCAGCACGAAGTCGGATCTGACCTCGGCCGCCAGCGGCTTGACGCGCTTGCCCAGAGCGTCGCCCTGGAAAGTGAAGGCAAGTTCGGCGCCCTGTGCTGCCAGCGCCTTGGAAATTCCCCAGGCGATCGAATGGTTGTTCGCAACGCCCATGATAAGCCCGCGCTTACCCTGCATGATTCCCGTCATATTGTTATCCGTTGTAGCGCTGGAAGACGAGCGTGGCGTTGGTGCCGCCGAAGCCGAAGGAGTTGGAAAGCGCGATATCGATCTGGGCGTTGTCGATGCGCTTGCGCACGATCGGAACGCCGTCGAATTCGGGGTCGAGCTCGGTGATATGAGCGCTTTCGCCGATGAACCCGGCCTGCATCATGAGCAGCGAGTAAATGGATTCCTGCACGCCTGCCGCACCCAGCGAGTGGCCGGTCAGCGACTTGGTCGACTGGATGTGCGGGATCTTGTTGCCGAAGACTTCGCGGATCGCACCGATTTCCTTGCTGTCGCCAACTGGCGTCGAGGTGCCGTGGGTGTTGACGTAATCGACGTCGCCCTTCACGGTCGACAGCGCCTGGCGCATGCAGCGGATCGCGCCTTCGCCCGACGGAGCGACCATGTCGTAGCCGTCGGAGGTGGCGCCATAGCCGACGATTTCGGCGTAGATCTTGGCGCCGCGGGCCTTGGCATGCTCCAGCTCTTCGAGAACCAGAACGCCTGCGCCGCCGGCAATCACGAAGCCGTCGCGGGTGGCGTCATAGGCGCGCGATGCGGTTGCGGGCGTATCGTTGTACTTGGAGGACATGGCGCCCATGGCGTCGAAGAGGTTCGACATCGTCCAGTCGAGATCCTCGTGGCCGCCGGCGAACATGATGTCCTGCTTGCCCCACTGGATCATTTCGGCAGCGTTGCCAATGCAGTGCGCCGAGGTCGAGCAGGCCGAGGAGATCGAGTAGTTGACGCCATGGATCTTGAACCAGGTGGCGAGCGTAGCGGACGCCGTCGACGACATCGCCTTCGGCACGGCGAACGGGCCGATGCGCTTCGGGCTGTTGTTCTTGATGGTGATCTCGGCGGCTTCGATTAGGGTGCGGGTCGAAGGACCGCCGGAACCCATGATGATGCCGGTGCGCTCGTTGTTGCTGATGTCGCTCTCTTCGAGGCCGGAATCGGCGATCGCCTGCTTCATCGCAACATGGTTCCAGGCGCCGCCCTGCGACAGGAAGCGCATGGCGCGGCGATCGACCAGATCGGTCGGATCGAGCGTCGGGCTGCCCCATACCTGGCACTTGAAGCCATGTTCAGCAAAATCGTTGGAGAAGGAAATGCCGGACTTGGCATCGCGCAGCGACGCAGTGACCTCGGCGGCATCATTGCCGATCGAGGAGACAACACCCAGACCCGTAACAACTACCCGTCTCATGTGTTTCGACCTTTTCGTTTTTTCTAACTTGGAAACCGGGCAGGTGTGCCCGGTGCACTCAGGCTTCTTTGTCCTTGGACAGGCCGACGCGCAGGTCGGTTGCCTGATAGATGGTTTCGCCGTCAGCCTTCAGCCAGCCGTCGGCAGTGCCGAGCACCAGGCGGCCGCGCATGACGCGCTTGAAATCGATGCCGTATTCGAGCAGCTTCGTGGTCGGGCGGATCATGCCCTTGAACTTCACTTCGCCTGTCGACAACGCCATACCGCGACCGGGTTCGCCCAGCCAGCCGAGGAAGAAGCCGGTCAGCTGCCACATGCCGTCGAGGCCGAGGCAGCCGGGCATGATCGGGTTACCCTGGAAGTGGCAGGGGAAATACCAGTCGTCAGGCTTCACGTCGTATTCGGCGCGGATATAGCCCTTGTCGAAGGCGCCACCGGTTTCGGAAATGTCGGTAATGCGATGAACCATCAACATCGGCGGGAGGGGAAGCTGTGCGTTACCGGGGCCGAACAGTTCGCCGCGGCCGCAGGCCAGAATTTCCTCATAGTTGAAGCTGGATTGTTTCGTCGCCATGAAAACTCTATTTCCCCCCGCAACTAAGCCGATGGATGTGAACGTTTAGTCCAAGTTCAGCGGAAAATGAAGCATAAGCATGACTGAGCTTCACCCACCTTCGGAGGACCGGCTGCGCGCCTTATTTGGTGGTCGCATACAGGAAGGCCAAGCCCCCGACCAGCACTAATTGCGCCAAAAGCCCGATTTTGCGGCCCTTTCACTCTCTTTGTCCCCATTGAAACTATTGAAACGCTTTTGCGCAAAAGTTATATGGCTAATGAAACCTGATTGCTTGACGCTAGATTAACCCGGAGTTCGTTGGATGGTGGCAGAGGCCCCGCTTACCATTGAGGCACGGCTGAGACACGCCGGCCTTCGTCCGACGCGCCAGCGCGTAGCGCTTGGCGACCTCCTTTTCGCCAAAGGCGATCGACACCTGACGGTCGAAGAACTCCACGAAGAGGCCGTGCACGCAGGCGTACCGGTGTCGCTGGCAACCGTCTACAACACGCTGCATCAGTTCACCGAAGCCGGGATGATCCGCGTTCTCGCCGTCGAAAGCGCCAAGACCTATTTCGACACCAACGTCTCCGACCACCATCATTTCTTCGTCGAAGGCCAGAACGACGTGCTCGATATTCCAGTCAGCAACCTGACCATCGGCAATCTGCCGGAACCGCCGGAAGGCATGGAAATCGCCCATGTCGACGTGGTGATCCGCCTCCGCCCGAAGCGGCGCTGATTTCACATCACATCGTCAGGGTGTCTGCCGGGCTTTGCCTTGTAGGTTGGAAAGGTCCAGCCGAAATAGAGCGCGCCGCCACGCACCGAGAACGCTGCCAACACGCCGATCGTGGAAGCTGCATAGAGCGGCAGATCGAGTGCATTTGCGGCCGTGAATAGGCCGCCTCCTACGAGCGCGGCGCTAATATAGATTTCCGGCCGCAATAGCACGGAAGGCTCGTTTGCCAAGAGATCGCGCAGGATGCCGCCGAAGGTGGCCGTCAGTGTGCCGGTGACAATGCCGATCGTTGGCGAGCCCGTGGCGGCAAGGCCTTTCGCTGCGCCCATGACGCAGTAGGCCGAAAGCCCGACTGCATCCAGCCAGATCAGCCAGCGATAGCGCGACTCGACAAGGTGCGCGGTGAAAAACACGACGATGCCGACGATGCAGCAGATAAGGACATAACTGGGGTTCAAAACCCAGAATACCGGCACGCGGCCAAGGATGATGTCCCGCACCGTGCCGCCGCCCGTCCCGGTGACGAACGCAAAGAAGAGGAAACCGATCAGGTCGAGCTGCTTGCGCGACGCCGCAAGCCCGCCTGTCGCCGCGAATAGCGCGACGCCGGCATAATCCAGGTAGACGAACAGCGGCATGCAGTGCTCCAGGGGCGACGCGTATCTCTTCGAAATGAATCACGGCGGCAAGGGCGGCGCAAGGCGGATCGTGCAAACTGCGCGGCCAACAGCGTCCTTATCCGACCAAAAGAGAAGCCCCGTGAAAACGCTCCTGATTGCCCTGAACATTGCCGCGTTGCTCTGCGTCCCGGTTGCGGCCTTCGCCCAGCAGGATCTGATCCCCGATCCGGAGATGTACGAGAAGAAGCATTTCCAGGAACAGTGCACCAAGGCTGAGTTCTCAGACAGCTTCGTCACGCGCCAGGACATCAACAATGATGGCCTGATCGACGCCGTCGTCAACGAGGGCGAACTCACCTGCGATGGCGAAAAAGGCCCGCAGTGCAACGAGGACGGCTGCACCTACAATTTCTATCTTCAGGTCGCCGAGGGCGGCTACTTCATGATCGCCACCGCGCAAATATACGGCTACGATTTCCAGAAGCGCTTCGGAAACATGGTGCTCGCGATGAAGATGCATCCGCGCTTCTGCGATCGCCCGGATGCCGACAAGGACAAGGAGCCTTGCATCGTCACGGCGCGGGTGCGCGGCACCAAGTTCGTGACGATCTCCAAGAAGTAGTAGGTCAGCCGGGATAGAGCTCCGAGGTCCGACCGGCAAAATAGTAGCCGACGAGACCGAACCATTCTCGAATGGCGGTCGCAAGGTTCTGGGCGTTGCGGCTCGGCTGCGTAAAGTCGATGCCCAGCCCTTCATGCCCGTCCGTGCGGTAGTCTGTCGGCCAGGGCACCACGTTGATCGCCTGCTTGCGGAAGATGCCGACTGAACGCGGCATGTGATAGCCCGACGTGATCAGCAAGCAGTTCGATAGGCCGTGGCTTGCGAGAAGGTCCTTGGTGTTGACGGCGTTCTCGAATGTCGTGCGCGATGTCTTTTCTTCCAGCAGCCGTTCCTTCGGCACGCCGAAAAGCGGGAAGAAGCGGGCCGAAATGACAGCATCGCCTTCGTAAATGCCCGACATGGAGCCGTCGCCGCCGGAAATCAGGATCTGCGCCTGCGGATATTTCTGCGCCAGGCGAAGCGCCTCCACGAAACGATCGGCGCCGGCATTGAGCTCGATCCCGTGGCGTGCCGTGTTCACCTCGTTCTCGAAAGCACCGCCGAGCACGATCATGCATTGCAGACTGTCCGGGTCCGGCGGTTTCGGAAAGCGATCCTCCAGGTTCTGCAGCAGATAGTTGCCGACGGTCGTGTAGAGCGTCACGAACAAGATCAGGGCGGCAACGGCCGAAGCGGCAAGGCTGGTTGCGCGCCAGCGGAAAAGGCCGGTGATCAAGGCAAGCGCGACGAAGAGGAAGACGAGGGACAGGGGCTGCCCGAACACCCAGACGAGTTTTGAGAAGAGAAACAAGAACACGTCCTTTCGACGATTGCGCCGGGCCCTCTATCTGATTCGATAGGGCTTTATTGTGATAGCCGATTGGGGGAAGGCGTCGAGCGCTGGCTATTGCCAAACCGGCGCTGGACGCGCTTCGGGATGAGTAGGACGGCGAACGCGATCATCATGGCAAAAACCGCGATCAGCCAGAATGACGCCGAACCGGCGGTCCGCGTCAGCCAGGTTCCGGTAACGGCGCCGGCAAACATCCCGGCCCAGGGCACGATTTGGATCGTCCAGTCCAGCCGCCTGTCACCGACGATCCAGCGCCCGATGCCTCTTCCGAAGCGTGAAAGCGCGCCTGTCACATAAGTCAGCCCGATCGGAAGCCCCTCGATTTGCTCGACCGCGGCATTCACCATGCCCATCGATACGATGACCAGATAGAAGCGCGGCATTGCCAAGCTCTCGGTCGTCATCAGGGATGCCGCCACGAGCACGATGCTGACGCATGAGAGGACGACGAAAGTGCGCCGCTCGGAAAAGTGCGCGATCACGATCCCCGCAGCATTGCCGAGCACGAAAACCACGATCGCCGAGAGCAGAATGGCAGCATGCGAGAGGTTGCCATCTCCAAGCGACAGGGCCGCGCGGGTGGTATTGCCTGTCATGAAGGAAACGAAGTCGCCCGTTAGTGCAAGCCCCGTGGCATCAGTCATACCCGCCAGAAATGAGATGGCGGCGGCAAGCACGAGCCCCGCCGCGGTTCTGCGCGTCCGAATGATGCGTCGTCGTCTTTGTCGTGTCATGGGCGAGAACCCGATCCACCGGACAACCCGGCCCTGCTACCGGCATAGCCTGCCTTGCTAAAGAATTCGCAAAGCGTTCGACGGAAAGGCGCAAGCAAGCTGGCTAACTTCCGCGATGAAAGTACGGAAAGCGAGGAGAAACTATCGCAGACTATTGTCCAAGGGAAAATTTGGTGGAGCTAAGCGGGGCGTAACGTCTCAACGAAAACCGCTCAATTATTTCAAATTGTTGTTGATTTTCAGACGTTAATGGATCTAACGATGGGTACTTTCGTGGGTACTCACTCCGTTATCAGGACGCCATATGCCAGCCTCTTCCTCTACCGATCCTCGATTTCTAGAGCTGCACGGAAGCAAGTGGCGCGTGGTTGTTGCCGTCCCAAAGAAGCTTCACGCCAAGCTTGGCACAAAGCTCAAACGTCCCCTTGATACGGATAGCCTCAGCGAGGCCAATCGGCGGAAGTGGGATGTCGTTGCTGAACTCAAAGGAATCATTGAGCGAGCCAGCGAGGATGCGCCGGGCGATGGCTTGAAGAAGCGTTTGCTCAACGAGGCGGTGGCGCTTAGGCGGCAGCGGAACTCTACGCTAGCTGCGAATGACCGAGAAAGCCTCAATGACGAAATTGGCCACAGAGCTGAACAGATCGCGGGAAGGCCGACTGGTGAAGATGAATATGGTCAGGTGATCTACGCTCCCGGAAAGGAAGTGCTCGCCTTAGAGTTTGCCCGCGTGGCCCGAGGAGAACAGACCCACATTGATGAGCACCATGATCTCTTCATGTCTACTTCTGGCGTCAAGGCTCGTACAAGGGCCGACGACGAGCGTGCAATGGCAGCGCTGAAAGAGTGGCTGAAACAGGAAGGCATTCCAGCGTACCTCCAGGCCGTTACCAAACGGGAGGCCGTGCGGTTCTGCGATGCGCTTCCGACTGTGAAGAAGGGACTGACCCCGACTACCCTCAACAAGTACGTTAGCCGCCTTTCGGTTTACTGGTCCTGGCTGGAGAACCGTCATGAGGTGGAGGGCAACGTATGGAAGGGGCGAAGGTTGAAAGAGCGTCCCAAGACCACTGATGAAAAGGAGCGTCCCTTCACCGACGATGAAGTGAAAGCCTTGCTCAAGGGCGAAGCCACACAGCAGATGCACGACGTTATGCGGATTGGGGCTCTGACAGGTGCCCGCCTGGACGCAATCGTGTGCCTTAGGGTGAAGGACTGTGAGGGCGGCGCTTTCACTTTCAAGCCGCAGAAGAAAGAGCCGGGGCCAAGGAAATGCCCAATCCATCCGGCCCTAAAGGAGATCGTTGAGCGTCGGACGGCTGACAAGTCTCCAGAGGATCCAGTGTTTCCCGAGTGGCCTGGGCCGAAGAACCCCAAGTCGCTTCGGGAGCGATCCTTCAAGACATCCAACGAGTTTACCGCCTACCGCCGAAGCGTCGGGGTTGAGGATGACATAGCGGGTAGGCGCAGGGGTCTCGTAAACTTCCACAGCTTCCGCCGCTGGTTCATCACTAAGGCAGAACAGGCGGGCCAGCCTGAGAGCACCATCGCAACGGTCGTTGGGCACAAGCGTACGGGGATGACCTTCGGTGTCTACTCTGGTGGTCCGCTGCTGGAGCAGGCAAGGGCATGTGTCGAGGCTGTGAAGCTCCCTGCGCTGGATGGTGAGGATTAGAACAGACTGGCGATAAGCTCCAGAATTCTGTTCGCGGCAACGTCGAGGCCACTCCCCAGGGCCTCTTCTGCTTTCTTTTTCGCCGTTCTTTCGGCAACCTCTTTGGCCAGCCGGGCCGTTTTCTTCAATATGCCAGGCTCAACCATCGGAGCCTTCAGCACCGCAAGTGTAGTCTCCAAGATGGCGATGAGCTGTGCCCGTTCGATGTCAGTCAACGCAGCCTGATCTTCTGGCAGGTTTGTGGTCTTCGCTAGGAGCACTGCTTCGTCAAGTAGCTCAGATACAGCTGCAATTATGTCCTTGGCGCGTGATCCACGCTTCACATAGACCCATTGCTCCGCCCACACCTGAATGGGCTGAGGGGGATGCGCCGTTGCGATGTCTTGCGTGCGAACATCCGGGTCCGCCTCCGGTTCTGCTCCCGGTTCGTCACCGCCGTGCTCACTCTCCAAGGTTCGAAGGTAGCTGCGAGTACGCGACAGTGCGGCAATCATAACGGGGGCTCGAAGCCTGGCGTCGAAGGTCTTCAGCTTGTTCGCTACAGATGGGTTGATCCCCAAGCTATGTAACGTCCCGTTCATGTCCATGTCGATGAACACTGCCGCCGCCTCCGGGATGTACGACATGGGCATTACCTTATCGTAGAGGTTTGCGGCCTTAAGCCTGCTTAGGCTCTGTTCAATCGCGTCCAACATCTCGTGGATTTCTTCAAGGGAGAAGCCAGGATCAATCAAGCTGTTACCGTGGTGGCGTTCGAGTTGAGCTGGTAGGAATGGTGACTGACGTAAGTTGAGTCTGCAAGCTGGCATTCATCAGCATGTTCTTAGACCCCCATCATCTTCGTCCCTGGCGTTGGAGCTGGTTTGTGCCCTCAGTTGGACACTTAAAGGCTAGCCCTTAAAGCGGCCCACCAGAACGCCTTACAGGGACAGCTCCAAGGAATGGGTGATGATAGGGGTCTAAATCGCTTCCAGCTTTGGAACCTAGAGGATCACATATAGGCCATATACGGGCAGTTATTTCAGAGAGCCATCTAACTGATTGTTTTCTCTGCGACCGGCAGCGCCCTGCCAAGCATCTCGAAGCTGACCTTCTGCATCATGTCGATAGCCGTCCCCTTGTGGCTGACAGCGACCATTAGACCGTCGTGCATTGGCAAACCCACAATGCCCCTCGCGCCGAGCCCAAGCAAAACGGCAACGAGGATGCAGCTCTCCGTGAACATGAACTCCAGGCTTAGCCCCTTGCCGAAGAGCCCCGCGATTGCAGGATGCTTGTGACCTGCGGCTTGTTCAAACCGCTTCATTGTCCAACCTTTCGGTAGCTGCTCCTTGATACCTTGAGGCAACCGTAATGCTCCGCCATGGCGAGCGAGGAGAGAGGAAATCAGCTTTTTAACCGCTCCCCTGCACCCGCTTAGCCCAGGGATTGCGTATGGATCACCACACGGCATTGCTGCCCCCTCCCGCTGGTATGCAAGCTGGAGAAACATTGCGCTGAAATCGAGGTCCGCGACTGCCTCACCGTTGATGCTGAGAAGGTGCCGGTTACGCTTGGGAAGTGATTGCCAGAAGCCGCGATACAGTCGCCCATGGTGCTGGAAGTCGCCCTGGAACATGCGAACTAGATGGGTAGGCGGGACCGGCTTTCCACCCAGGCGAACGTCCGCCGCATTGATCGCCTCGTTGAGAGTTTCCATCTCCCGACGCATGGCTATGGTCTCCGTTGAATCCGAATATTCTAGCAGGGTCACGCTAGTGTCATCGAGATTCTTGGAGCGGAGCAGAACGGTTTCTCCTCCATGGAGCCGCCCGACATCTTGGAGCGAGATCCCATGCCGAGCCACCAAGCCAGTGAAGCGAGTTGTCGGTACAACATAGGTGCGACGGCGCTTTGCCTTGCCCGGCAGTAGTGTCACCATATCGGCTTTTTGCAGACCCCTGAGGACCCCAGAGAGCAGCTTCGAGCTATAGTTGGTGCAATCGTATCGGGATCGCTTTTCGGCGCTCAGCGGCACTGCGAGGGCACCGTGAGGCTCTGGCGATAGGAGTAGCGCCACTAGGTTGGCCACGAGGCTCTGTAGGCAAACCTTCCGCCTCTGCGTGGCGTCTGCTCTAGGTTTCCGTCCAGGTGTGATCTGTGGGGCAGGGAGAGCGGCGGAGATTTCAGCGCAAGCTTTGACGAGAGCCACCCCGGTCGCTGTTAGCCAGGGATCGAGGTAGAGCAGATGCTGGTCGCTGGGCTTTGTACTGTCGGTGTCTTTCATAGCACGTCGATTTCCGATAGCGCGATAAGGACGGCCTACGAGCGGTCTTGCTTGATCGCCCGGCGCAAGGCCTTCCAGCGCTCGCCAGATTCCTTTTGGACTTCCGAGAGGAAGTTGCGTTCTTCGTCGGATTCCGGGGGGCGAGCACTGAGGACTACACCGAGAGCTTCAGTCTCCGCATCTACAAGCTTGATCAGCTCAACGTTCCCCCACGGCTCCCCATCGGCCTTGCAATAGTGGGACTTTCGTCGTTCCTCTAGTGGTTGCTGGAAAACTCGATGGAGTTCCGACCCATTAGGAGCAATGATTGTTAGGAGGACACTGGGGGCTCCACCCGTGCTTAATGCGAGCCCGCTCCCCTTCAGAGCCTCCAGCAGGGCACGGTAAAATATCTTGTCGTTGTGCCCCCAAATGTTCTTGGGGCCGGTCCTGAAGTTAGACCAGCTAGCCTTACGCCCCGTGGCCGCGATGCACCAAGCATAGGTGTGCTGTGGGTAAGGCTTGGCATTTGTCCCATTTACGGCGACTGCGAGCAACAAGGAGGTAGGCGCAGAGGTGTCGTTCAAGTTGTCCATTCAAGGACTCCTTTCTGAGTGAATCGTTTTGGTTTTAAGGGTGGGATCACCGTGGTCGCATGACGTGCGAAGGTGTGTTTGGACCCATGGGCAAGCCGTGCGGTTGACCTGGTTGTCAGAACCGCGTGGTTGTCTCCGTGCCCCTTAGACCGGGGTGACCAAGTGAGCATATGATTGATGTGGTCTGAGCGGCGACGGCTTCGAGTTGCTGCTTGGGCATGCAGGAAGTTATTTGAGAATTGGAGACGAAGCGTCCGGCTTTTCTCTTCATGCAGGAAATTGGCCAGTCTCTCTCGTTATGACGCCTATTCTTGGCCACGCTCTTTCGCTACGGGACACAACTTTCGCGAAGGGGCCATCAGGTGTCCATTGACGCAAGAAATCTCCCGTCTCTTTCTCGTTATGCCACCTGACTTTTCGGGCGTGCTCTTTCGTAACGCAGGGTAACTATTTTTGAGCGCTCCATCTCGTTACGGAGGGTAATGTTTTGGCGCTCCTCTTTCACTATGGCGGGTAATTACCAGAGGTGGAAAAATGCACGCAGTGACTGCGCTCGAAATGCTTGCAAATTTCAGCTCGTTCCGTCACACAAGACGTTGAGCGCAGACGCGGCGCTCCGGGTCCTAGAAAGCCTGAGCTTAGCGGTATGGTTCCCCACCGGAAGGGGCACCGATCCTTGACCTTTGTAGGTCGGGGAGCCTGTGGCGTATGTCCAGGTTCACCGAACTAAAGGCCCCAGGGACAGGCTAAGCTCTGTTATCTAGCTCCCCGATCAGGGTCATGGAGGCTAGGCTTGCGGGGGCGAACCGCAGGCGATGCCTCTCGGGGATTTCACGATGGAATTTAGTTCGTTGCTCTTCGGGGCGGGAGTGGGTGTGGTTATGACTCTCATTGGCCACAGCGTCACCGATGGATGGGAGGCGAAAGCCGCCGCTTCCCGCGAGATCACTTACAAGAACGCATGTGTCAAAGACTACGAGAACGGCTGGATGTTTGATCGCTGCAAGCGTGGAGCCAACCGCCAAGCTGCGAAAGCGGAAAGCGAGCTAGCTACGTGCATGGCGGTATTCGACAAAGAAGACCCCACCATTGCTGAAATTGACACGGCCTGCCCAGATACCGAAGAGAGCACAGTACAATGACCCTTTTCCTCCTTATCTTCCTTGCGCTCAGTGTTCGCCTCTTCTGGTTCGCCCAGAGAAATGACGGCTATGATCAGGCCATCAACTACGGCAAAAGGGCAACCCCGGCAGTGCGTGCCTTGGTGCTCGCCTCAATGCCAGGCTCGTTGATCTTCCTGGCGACCTCTCTGATAAGCAGCGTCCTAGAGAGGAACCTGAAGCACACCGTCGCTCTTCTGAATGCCAACCTCATTGGCTACGTCAGCTATGTCGGGGACTGTGTGCAGGTGGTCTTCTTCGGACAGGTTGGCGAGAGCAAGGGCAGTGTTGCTGCGCATGGGGATGCATCTCCGTGATGTATGCAGCCCACGCGAAACCCATCCTTCTGCTAGTCGTGGGTCTTGCTCTTGGCCTTATGGCAGGGACAATGCTTGGTGGCCTCGGGGACGGACGCTACCATGCTCAAAGCACGGCTAGAGGTGTCATGCGATTTGATACCCGCACGGGCGACTTATCGTTTTGCAGGCTTAGCTTCACTCAAGCGGCCACTTGTTCGCCTTGGGGGCAGAAAGCAGCCGTCGCCCGAACTGAGCCTTGAAATCGCCTTTACTGGAGAGCTTCAGTTTCCCTTATACGCTTGGCTAGGCGAGAGAGTGTAGAGGTAGAGACCCCCGTAGCAGCAACGATGCTTGCCCAGGTTTGCCCACCCTTCAGCATGCCAATGAGGGCAGCATTGCGCTTCTCGTCCTCAGGACGTCCCTTGAAGGCTCCTTCAGCTTTGGCCTTAGCGATGCCTTGAGCCTGCCGTCTGCGTCTGTCTTCGTAGTCTTTGCGGGCTATCGCAGCCAACATATCCAACATCATGCCATTGATCGCGTCCAACATTCGGGCCGAGAACTCATCGCCCTCCATCTGGGCCAGTTGGTGAGAGGTTGGAAGGTCTAGCGCCACCACACGGATACGCTTCGCGGCAATCTCTGACTTGAGGGTTGCCCAGTCTTCGGCATTGAGGCGGCTTAGGCGGTCTACCTGCTCCACCAACAAGACATCACCTGGTTGGCAGTCGGCAAGGAGCCGGAACAGCTCGGGACGCTTCAGGGAGGCCCCGCTCTCGTTCTCGATGTAGGTGGCTGCGATCTTGAGACCCCGCTCATCAACGAAGCGCTGGAGGTCTGCCTTTGCGCGGCTGGCGTCTTGTTCCCTGGTGGAGGCTCGAAGGTATGCTCGGATAAACATGCGGAAAGCTCCTCACTTCGTTTTGCATACTTCGATATCTCATACTTCGCTTTAAGTTGTCAATCTTATTTATCGAAGTGGCCTTGGGGCAGCTCCAGGGCGATTCGCTTGATGTGCACCTTTTCGAAGCGGCGGCACCTTAGTATGAAAGGCGGAGGCAGGCGCGGGATGGTTTATGTTTCAGTGGCTTAAGCATTGTATGCTGACATGGTTGGGTATTTTGGGCGGAGCTTTGACCTTGCTGTCCAACTTGCAAGGCGTTCTCGATCTGGCCAAGTGGGCGGACTACCTCGTGAGCAAGTGGGCGACCGTTGCGGCGTCTGCCGTTCAATCGCTCACAGAGACATTCGACATTAGGGTGAGCGCGGAGGCCAACTCAATGATAGCCATGGCGCTCTTCGTCAGCTTTATCGCAGTTGGAGCCCGAGTTGAGAATGAGTTCAAGGTCGAGAAGCGCGAAGTGCACCCCGTCGTTTGGTCCAATATCTTCAATCGCCGGGTGCTTCTAGCTCTAGTGCTCTATACCGCAGATGTGGTTATCCTCAGCCTTCCCGCGTTCTTGTATGTGGCGGCGAGCACATATCTTGCGTACCCCTCGGCGTATATCGGGGTCTGCCTGTTTCTCTACTGTGCCGCCATTGTAGTTGGGCTGAGAGGCTGGCCAGTGTGGACCGCCGTCGTAGTGGCAATCAGTATGCTCGGCCTCAGCTTCATCTTCGCGTACTCGTCCGGCAGTCTCATGGAGCCGAACGTGTCGGAGACGGCATCGACCACAATAGCAGCAGTATGCGCTATCCTATGTGGTTTAATCGTCGTTGGTCTTGCGCCACCTTTGGCATTCACTCGCAGGATTATCTTCATGATGGTCGGCGTCGCGGCTGTTGTTCTTCTGAGCCAGGTCAACCACCTGGGCATTGCCGCCACACCTTTGACCTGACCGGCGAGGATTGGCCTTTTTGTCTGTATAGGGTCCCATGGCGGGGTACCGGGGGGAATGGTCGTTTCAGCTCCTCCTAGCTAGCCTCTCAGATACGTGACCCCTGTGTAGTCGGAAGGATGACCTCTGGACGGCTCCAAGCCACCGCGCAATAGTTTAGGCGTAAGCGACAAGCTGGGG
>UBTY01000001.1 GCA_900468535.1 Hyphomicrobiales bacterium
GAGCCTTGCCACGACCTCCTTGCCGCCGAGCTTGGTGACGGCGAAGGTGTCGGATCCGGCGGGCTCGACGACATCGATCAGGCAGTCGTTTTCGCTGACGAACCGCGCGTTCCGGTCAGCCCCTTCAGGGTCGGTCAGCGCTTCCGGGCGAATGCCGAAGATCACGTTGCGGTTCGCATAGGTCGACAGCGACATCATCGCCGGCGAGACCGGAAGCTTCATCGCCTCGCCACTTGGCCGTTCGAGCGACACAGCCAGTCCATTCTGTTCCTTGACGATTGTTCCCGCGAGGAGGTTCATGGCGGGTGATCCCATGAAGTCGGCGACGAAGAGGTTTGCGGGGTTGTTGTAGATCTCGGCTGGCGTGCCGAACTGCTGGACCTCGCCGTCGCGCATGACGGCGATCTTGGTGGCGAGCGTCATCGCCTCGATCTGGTCGTGAGTGACGTAGACGATGGTCTTGCCCGTCGTCTGGTGCAGGCGCTTGATCTCGGTGCGCATGTCGACGCGCAGCTTGGCGTCGAGGTTCGACAGCGGTTCGTCAAACAGGAACAGCTTCGGATCGCGCACCAGGGCCCGGCCCATGGCGACGCGCTGGCGCTGGCCGCCCGACAGCTGGCTCGGCTTGCGCTCGAGCAGATGGCCGATCTGCAGCACCTTGGCGACCTTGTCGATCGCCTGCTTGCGCTCGGCGGCCGGCACGCCGCGCATCTCCATGCCGAAGGCGATGTTGCCCGCCACCGTCATGTTCGGATAGAGCGCATAGCTCTGGAACACCATGGCGATATCGCGCTTGGAAGGATGCAGGTCGGCGATGCTGCGCTCCTCGACCCGGATGTCGCCCTCGGTGATCGTCTCCAGCCCGGCAATCGTGTTCAGCAACGTCGACTTGCCGCAGCCGGACGGGCCGACCAGAACGAGGAAGCCGCCCTTTTCCAGTTCCAGATCGATCCCCTTGAGGATTTCGAGGGCGCCGAAGCGCTTTCTGAGGCCGGTGATCTTGAGAAAGGTCATGGTTTATCCTTTGACGGCGCCCGCCATCAGTCCGCGCACGAAGTAGCGGCCGGCGAGAATGTAGACGAGGAGCGTGGGCAGCGCAGCAATCATCGCCGCCGCCATGTTGACGTTGTATTCGACCACCCCGGTCGAGGTGTTGACGACGTTGTTCAGCGCCACCGTCATCGGCATGACATCCCCGGTGCCGGCATAGGCGGAGGCAAACAGGAAGTCGTTCCAGATGTTGGTGAACTGGTAGATGACGGTGACGACGATGATCGGCAGCGAGTTCGGCAGCATGATGCGGTAAAAGATCTGGAAGAAGCCGGCGCCGTCGACCTGCGCCGCCTTCACCAGCTCGCTCGGGAAGGCCTCGTAATAGTTGCGGAAGAACAGCGTCGTGAAGCCCAGCCCGTAGACGACATGGACGAACACCAGGTTGACGGTGGAATTGCCAAGCCCGAAGGAGAAGCCGGTCAGGTTCTGCAGGGTGACGCCGAAGCGCCCGAGGCTGCCCAAGATGGTCGCCATCGGCAACAGCACCGACTGGAAGGGAATGAAGCAGGCAAACAGCATCAGCCCGAACACCAGCGTATGGCCGGGGAAGCGCCACTTCGTCAGGACATAGCCGTTCAGCGCCCCGACCAGGGTGGAGATCGCCACCGCCGGCACCACCATCTTGATCGAGTTCCAGAAGTAGCCCTTGATGCCGGCGCAGGTGAGCCCGACGCAGGCCTCGCCCCAGGCCTTGAACCACGGCTCGATCGTCGGCGATTGCGGCAGCGCCAGCATGTTTCCGTTCTGGATCTCGTCCATGGTCTTGAACGAGGTGACCAGCATGACGAACAGCGGCGTCAGGTAGAACAGGGCAAAGCCGACCAGCAGTCCGTAGATGACGACCCGGCTGATCCAGCGGCTGCTTGCGGTGCTGCGCGAAGGCGCCAGCGGCGTGGAGAGCGCGCTCATCGGCCCTTCTCCTTCAGTTCGGAATAGAGGTAGGGAACGATGATCGCCGAGATCGTCATCAGCATGATCACAGCACTTGCGGAACCGACCGCCATCTCGTTGCGCTTGAAGGTGTATTCATACATGAAGTTAGAGGGCAGCCAGGCCGAGCCGCCGGGCCCGCCAGAGGTCAGCGCCACCACCAGATCGTAGGACTTGATCGCCATGTGGGCGAGCACGATGAAGGCCGACAGGAAGATCGGTCTGAGCAGCGGGATGATGATGCGGCGGTAAAGCTGTACCGTCGTTGCCCCGTCGATCTGGGCCGCCTTCATGATCTCGCCGTCGATGCCGCGCAGCCCCGCCAGGAACATCGCCATCACGAAGCCCGACGCCTGCCAGACGCCGGCGATGACCACGGTGTAGATGACGAAGTCCTTGTTCTTGATCCAGTCGAAGTGGAAGCTCGTCCAGCCGAACTGGTGCAGCGTCTGCTCGAGCCCGAGGCCGGGATCGAGGAACCACTTCCAGGCAACGCCGGTGACGATGAAGGACAGCGCCATCGGATAGAGGAAGATCGGCCGCAGGATGCCCTCGCCGCGGATCTTCTGGTCGAGCAGGATCGCCAGAAACAGGCCGAGCGCCAGGCAGATGCCGATATAGAGGACGCCGAAGATCCCCATGTTGGTGATCGAGGTGTACCAGCTGGACGGCGGATCGCTCTCGAAGGTCCACCGCCACAGGCGCTGGTAGGAGCGCGCCCCTGTGATCGCGTAGGACGGAAAGGTCTTGGAATTGGTAAAGGACAGATAGATCGTCCAGAGGATGAAGCCGTAGACGAAGATGACGGTGATCGCGAAGCTCGGCGCAAGCACGATCTTCGGCAGCGCGTCCTGCATCCGCCCTCGAATGGAAGCTCTTGTCCCGCGCGCAATGGCGGGTTCTGTTGTCGCAACAGAACTCATTGGCATTCTCCAGAAAGGCACGTTCTTCAGAAGGTACTGGCTTCAGAAGGTACTGGCTTCAGAAGGTACTGGCTTCAGAAAGATACTGGCGAGCGCACCTTCCCCGACCATGGCCGGAGAAGGGCTCGTCATTGACGCCGGGAACTGACCCGGCGTGACTACTTGGCCCGACTTACTGGGCCCGGCTTACTTGGCGTCGTCGATCGCCTGGACGAGCTGCTTCACAGCCTCGTCGGAGCTCTTGATCTGGCCGTGCACGAACTTCGACACCACGTCCTTGTAGGCATTGGCGATTGCCGGAGGCGCGCCATAGCCCTGGGCCAGCGAGCCGAACAGCGTGCCGCCGTCGTTTGCAGCCTTCAGATCCGCGATCCCCTTCTTGCCGCAGGCATCGAAGTCGGTATCGGGAACGTCGGTCCGTGCCGGCACCGAGCCCTTGACGACGTTGAAGGCCGACTGGAAGCTCTTCGACAGCGTTGCCGTCGCCAGCGCCACCTGGGCCGCCTTGCGGTCTTCGGGAACGTTGAACATGCCGAACATGTCGGAGTTGTAGATCACGCTGCCGTCGGTGCCCGGGAAGCGGTAGCACAGGAAGTCGCTGCCCGGCGTCTTCTTGGCCGCCACGAACTCACCCTTGGCCCAGTCGCCCATCACCTGTACCAGCGCATCGCCCTTGATGACCATGGCGGTCGCAAGGTTCCAGTCACGGCCGGAGAAGTTCGGGTCGACGTAGGTGACGATCTTCTGAAGATTGTCGAACGACTTCTTCATCGTGTCCGACTTCAGCGATTCCTCGTCGAGGTCGTTGAAAGCCTTCTTGTAGAACTCCGGCCCACCGGTCGACAGCACGATGGAATCGAACATCGTCGCTTCCTGCCAGTTCTGGCCGCCGAGCGCCAGCGGCACGACACCGGCCGCCTTCGCCTTGTCGAGAAGTGCGATCAGGTCGTCGAAGGTCTTCGGCTCGGTGCCGCCGATCTTGTCCATCACAGCCTTGTTGATCCACAGCCAGTTGACCGAGTGCACGTTGACCGGGGCTGCGACCCACTTGCCGTCATAGACCGAGAACTTCTGCAGGGCTGCCGGAACCGACTTGTCCCAGCCTTCCTTCTTCGCCGTCTCCGTCAGGTCGCCCATCACGCCCGCCTGGGCATAATCGAGGACCGTGTAGCCCAGCATCTGCGATGCCGTCGGATAGTTGCCGGCCGCAACCATCGCCTTCAGCGCCGTCATCGCCGCGTCACCGCCGCCGCCGGCAACCGGAACGTCCTTCCACGCATATCCCTCTTTCGAAAGATCGCCCTTCAGCACGTTCAGCGCAGCAGCCTCGCCGCCTGACGTCCACCAGTGCAGCATCTGCACTTCCTTCACGTCAGCAGCATGCGCAATACCTGCCCCAAGCAAAAGCATTCCCGCAATCGCCGTCGAACTCATCAACTTCAACATGCAAATCCTCCCATCGTGCAAGT
>UBTY01000086.1 GCA_900468535.1 Hyphomicrobiales bacterium
CCTGCACCGTCGGCAAAGGCGGCGGCGCTGGCGGATTGAACACTTCGTTTCTAGGCGCCTGCACCGGGCGGAATTCTTCATGTGGCGTATTGTCGATCGCCGGTTCCCGCTCGCCGCCAGATAGAAGGAAATAGAGGACCACAGCAACGCCGGCGATTGCCGCCACCACGGCGATTGGCCGCATCAACCCAACCCCGGAGCGCGTTACCTGACCGCCGATCGCGGTGTCGTTGTCTATCGAATGATAGTTCGGATCAGACATCGTGCCTCCCTATCGTGATTTTGATGGTGAGCCAGCATCTGACGAGCCGAGCCGCTTCGGCGCCACGGCACCCTCGATCGGCGCCGGCACATCGGCGGGCGCGGTCCTGAGATTGAATAGGCAGGTCTCGTTCTCGGTACCGTAACGAAGCGTCCACTGTCGCGAGACCGTGTCGATGACGATGTAGTCGGCCTCACGGCGGTAATTGACGAGGCTCTCTCGCCGCTTGTTATCGACAATGAAGATCGCCGGCACGTCGCCGGTGAACTTCATGAAGGTCTTCAAACCGTCATCGAACACCCACAAGGGCTTGGCGGCATCGCTGCCCTTGAAGCCATAGTCATAATTGACCTTGTCGCGGCGGATATTTTTGATGTTGGGATTGCGCTCTGCATCCTGCGCCTGTTTCCACATTTCGGCCGTGCCTTTCAGCCCGGCGTCTTCCGGATAAATGAAGCGCAGCTTGAAGGTCTGGTTCTGAATGGACTTGCTGTCATTGACCTCAAGATCAAACGAGTAGGTTCGTTTCGTCGTCACCACGGAGAGGTTTGTCGGCGCGTCTTTTTCCATCGGCTTCAGGGTGAGCGAGCGCCGGTCGGCCGAAGTCAAGATCTGCCAGGAAACCGTGTCCCCCGCGACCACCTGGGTAACCTCTTCGTCCGCACCGAAGAGGATGGTCGTTACCATCCCGTAGGTCCCGGTGACGACGAAGACCTGTTCGGCAGAATAGGGCAAGGTCCGCACGCGCGGATCGAGCCTGCCCGGCCGGGCGGTCAATTCCGCATGAACCGAAGATGCCGTCAGCAGCAGTGACAACATTATTCCGATCCTGACCCGCCTCATGGGATGAGCCCCGAAGGCATTGTCTCGGGAACCTTGACGTATTCGGTGACGACAAAGCCGAGGGGGTTATAAAGCCGGACCCGGTTGCTGGCGGGCAGATTGATCTGGCGGTAGCGGATCGTCGCCGACCAGCGGTTCACAACATCGCCGCCGCGGCGCCTTTCCCGGGTCTCGAAGCGCACCGACATTGTGGTGGTGTTGAGCGGATTGACGGACAGGATTTCGGGTCGAATCTCCCCCGTGGTTCCCATGGTCTTGACCGGACCTCTCGGATTGGAGGGATTCATCCACTCCGAATAGTCCTTGAAGGCTGGTGAATCGGGGTCCGACCAGAGAGCAATCATGTCGAAGTTTTCCGACAGATAGCGGGGATCATAGGTCTCGCGGCGGATGACATAATTGCCGACGAACGAGGCGCGGACAGCCTGGATTTCCGAAACGTTCGACCGGTCCTTGTCGAGTGTCGTCACCGTCTCCATGTAGCCGGTGTTCCTGTCGACAATGAGCGGCACGACCTCGGTGCGCACCAGTGGAAAGAGCTGCGCGACAGAAAAGGACAGAACGCCGGCGACGATCCAACCCGCCACTGCAAAGACCAGCAGGATGAGACCGACCAGAGTGCGCAGCGAGCGGTTCTTCTCGCCCCAGGAGAGGTGCTGATCGTAGATCTCTTGTGGTCCCGGCGCACGATCGGCTGGCGCCGCTTTCAATTGCCTTTTGAACAATGCCAAGTTTCAAACCTCGAAGTCGCAATGATTAAAATCGCTGATCCTTGCCGCCTCCGCATTATTCGCTGTTGCGGCGGCGATTGGTGAGCATTCGACCCAGCGCGCCGACGCCAGCGACACTGCCGCGGCCAGCAAGTGCCGCAGCCGTGACGGCGCCCCTCGGTCCGGCAAGTGTGCCGAGCGCTATCGCTGCGGCCTGGCCCGCACGGGAATCACTGGAGGAGAGCCGCCGGCGTGCGGTATTGTAGGCGGTATCCACGCCACCCCCGCCCGGAACGCCAGAGAAGGCTGCCCCGTAGGCAAAGCTCCGCGCGAAATCCGGCACCTGGAAGATGAAATAGGAGATCAGCGCGAGATAGAGCACCATGGCGAGCACGATCGCCAGTGCGTTCTCCTTGGTGGCCATGTCACCGTTGATCGTGTCCATCATGCCGATCAGAAAGCCGAACGACAGGCCGGCCATGATATAGGTGAAGAGCAGCATGAACATCCCGTAGGCAACGCCCCTCACCCAGGCGTCGAAGACAAAGCGGCTGATGCCAAAGAAATAGCAGAGGATGGCGATCGGACCGATGGCCAGCATGACGGCGGTGATCATCTTGGCAAAGAGCGTGACGCCGGTGAGGATCAGCAGCATCGGCAGGAGGCCGAAGACCAGCACGATGAAGACAACGACGGCGCCGGTCACATTCGGCAGCCATCCGGATTCATAGGAATTGAAGAGCTGCATGGCAAAGTCGTAGACCTTTCGCGCCATGCTTGCGACTTGCTGGGCGATATCCGCGCCAGCCGATTGACCGCCCATCGCCGAGGATATGGCCGATCCGAGATCCTGCGGCGCCGACAGCACGAACTGTCCGACATTGTCGTAGAACAGCGCCCAGGACATGATGAGAGTATAGGCGAGCGTGATCTTGAAGGCGGTGATCGCCATGTCTTGAAGGGAAACGCTCGATAGCCCGAGCGCGCCCCAAAGGAAGTAAAGGGTCAGGAAGATCGCCAGGATGGCGGAAACAAGGTTTCTGTTTTCGGCAAACAGCCCCCAGGCCCGTTCCAGCGACGCCTCGTTGATCTTGTCGAAATATCGAAGCGCGTCGCCATAGAAGTTTATCGCGTAGCTGACGGGATCCATGTCTCATCCTGAAAATTATTGACCGGTCGCATCGGACCGCAATCGTCTTTGACGGCGCCCGCGAGCGCATTCACAGCGGCGGTGGTCGTGGGCTCGGATACGAAGCCGAGGGCCGGGACTGGATTGTCGTCGGCCGAGCATTTGGCAAGCTGCTCATATTTTCCCGCGCAACCGGCAAGCACTGCCGCGCTCAGCCCCAAGGCCAGAACCGCCCTCACTGGCTCTGATCCTCGAATGCCTTCAGCTGATCGCGAACAGACGTACCCTGCGGCTGAGTACCGCCGTCACGCATGACACTGTCGGGAAGCGGCGCGAAGGTCTTGAGGTTTTGCGACGAGGTTGCTAGGGCGGCCTTATACTGCTGGTTCAGCAGCATGACCTGGTTGTTGAGCGAGCCGACGGCTTCGTTGGCGGTCTGATTTCCCTGCAGCACCATCTGGGTATTTTGCTCGAGCGCCCCCTTCAGATCCTGAGCCGTTCCAATTTGCTGGGTGGCCTGCATGAACGAATTCTGCCGGTCCTTGGTGGCACTGTTCATCGCGTCGGTCAGCGCAGTTAGCGTCGTCAGCGCGTTGATCCCTTGGGAATAGGCCTGGTTGGCGCCGGAGAGCTCACCGCCCTTCACGGTATCGACCACCATCTTCACGAGGTTGAGGCCATTGATCAGCTTAGCGGCGGTATTCTGGAACTGACCACCAATGCCGCCGAACACGGCTGCGTTGCTCGACAAAACCGTGCTGAAATCCGGCGCCTGTCCCATGGTGAAGCCATTGCCGGTCGCGAGCTTGGCAAACTGGCTCGCATCCTGCGTTCGGTCGCCAGTGATCGCCGCCAGGGTCTTCGTGGTGTTGTCCTTGACGACTGACGTGTCCTGCTGGATCTCTGACGAAAGCCGTTTGATCTCTTCGCTGATCGAGATGTTTTCCGAGTCCTTGACGGGTACTTGTGCATAGGCCTGAGGCACGGAAACGATGGCGAGCGCCGCTGCGATCACTGCTGTCTTCATGTGTCTAACCTCTCTTGTTCTCAGTTTGACGTCGGCCTGGAATCGACGACTGTGACGAGGCCGAGTGCTGGATCCTGCAACGCCGTGAACGTCGCGACCGCGCCATTTGCACGTGCCTCATCCTGCAGATCGGACAGCCAGTGCTGTATCTGTTCGGTGGTGGCGTTGGGCGGGACGGCGAAGCAACGCGTGCCGCCGGTGTCGATGATATTGGTTGGGCACCGGATCTCGGCCATGACAAGTGAGCCGTCATGGTCTTTCGAATTTCCGCCACCACTGCCACGAAGGCTTGCCGATGACGATTGCAGGCCGGCCTGCAGACGTTGAAGGTATTGCTGGTTCGCAGCGAGCGACTTTCCAAGCAGCTCGTTCCAAACCGAACCGCGTTCGATCTGCGCTTGAGTGTTTCGGTCGACCGCCTTCTTCAGCTGCTCGCCGCAGCCGTTTCCGTAGCTCGCAGTTTCCGGCTCGGCTGTACCCTCCGCCGGTGTGTTATCACCGTTCTGGGCCTTGTTACGGGCATAGTAGGCCGAGACCTTTTTGACGTAGTCCTGCGTCTCCGGAATGTTGGGAATCTGACCGTTCTGCAGCGACTGCCGATACGGACCGGCATTGTAGCCGGCGGCGATCAGATCATAGCGGTCTCCGAACATCCCCTGGAGCTGCTTGATGTATTTGACGCCGCCGCGAATATTGTCGCGCGTGTCGTAGGGGTTGACGCCGAGCTGCGCAGCGGTGCCCGGCATCAGCTGCATGACACCGGTGGCGCCGACCGCCGAGCGCGCGGACTGGCGGAAGCGCGACTCCTGCTCGGCGATCGCCATCGCGAAGTTCGGATCGACGCCCTGCCGGATTGCCTCCTGTTGCACCATGCTGGCGACTTCCTGCTGGCTCGGCGTCCGGGACGATGGCGCTGCGGGCGCAGTGTCTTCCCCCATGCCGTCGGCCGAGCAATCGGCCGGCGCGCCCGAGCCCTGACCAGGTGCGACGCTATCGGTCGTTCCGCCCGAGGCGCCTTTGACCTTGCGCGTATCGGCCTGATAGGACTGATACCAGTTCTCGGTCGCCTGCTGGATCTTCTGGCGCGCCTGGTCGATGACCGGCACCTGGGCATGGCTTGTGCCGACGGGAAGGACGAGAGCTAAGGCCAAGACGCCGGCCGCTGCCCCCTCAAGGTGCTTTGCGTGCTTCATCGACCGTCCCCCCATCCCAGTCGCAGAATTTCGAGAGCCAGTTCTTCGGATCGTCGCCGTACTCGTCGAGCAACATCTCGACCTCGCGCACCGTCTCTTCGCGGCCCGAGAGCACCTTGATGAACTCCGGCATGTGGGACATGTCGACGCGAGCGATCACGCTGCTTTTTGCCTGCTTGATCAGCATGAAGCGCGAACTCGGATCGCCGTTCTTGACCCAATCGAATTCCGCTCGCGACAGACCGAAATGCTCCATGTAGGAGTTTTCGTCAGCCTTCGGATTGGCAAAGAAGATGTTGGTCGACGTCTGTTCGATGATCGTGCGGCTGACGCTCGAACGCACCACATCGTCGGCCGACTGCGTCCCGAAGATGACGAGACCATTCCTTTTTCGGATGGTCTTGAAATAGTCCTTCATGGTGCGCTTGAACTCGTCGTCATCGAGCAGCTTCCAGGCTTCGTCCATCAGGTTGATGATCGGCGCCTTGCCGTCGTAGATCGCGTCCAGCCGGTGGAACATGTAGAGAAGGGCTGCCGTGCGCACCGTCGGATCATCTAGGATCGACGTCATGTCGAAGCCGATCATCGGCCGCGAGATATCGAGATCGTCGGCCGCGTTGTCGAAGAGCCAGGCGTAGGGTCCCTTGTCGACCCATTTGTCGAGCCGGGCGATCAGGCTGCCTTCGGTCCGCTCACTGCCGGCGAGCAGCGCCCGCAGCGACGAAAGACGGCGATAAGACCTGTCCTTCGTCTTGAGGACGGACTTGATCGCGTTGCGGATGATCGCTTCTTCCTGCGGGGTCAGGCTTTCGCCGTCCTTGGGAGGCTTCAGCATGAAGCTCAGGAGCCCATAGAGGAAAACGCGGTTCTCCTCAGTGTCATCAAGCAGTAGTGGATTCCATCCCGACGGTTGGCCGGGCTCCAGCGACATATAGGTTCCGCCCGCTGCCCGTACCATGATGTCGAGACCACGGTCCTTGTCGAAGACGATCGTCTTCAGCCGCGGGCTGACGCGGTAGGCTTGCAGGATCAGGAAGGCCATGATGACGGTCTTGCCTGAGCCGGTCGGGCCGAAGACCGTCGTGTGCCCGACATCGCCCTGGTGGAAGTTGAAGAAGAAGGGCGTGCCTGACGTCGTCTCGAAGATCGTAATCGCCGGCCCCCAATGGTTGCCGTCAGGTTTGCCATAGGGATAGGCGTGAAAGCTGCTCAAACCCGCGCAGTTCAGCGTGGAGATCAGCGCTCGCCGGGCGATATAGGCCTGATTGCCGGGCAGTTGCGCCCAGTAGGCCGGCTCCGCATTCAGGTCTTCGCGGACATAGGAGGCGCCGAGCGCGCCAAGTTCGTTGCCGATCAGTGCCACGGCATCGTCAAGCTGGGCGATGGTTTTGGCGACCGGCATCACCGTGAGATGGTGCTCCGTGAAGGCAACCAGCTTGCGAGCCAGTTCGTCCCGGGCAATATCGAGATTGGCCTGGACACTCGATCCGCCTTCGTCGGCCTTCGACATCTGCCGGTCCAGCCGTTCGATCCGGCTACGCGCCGCCATGTCGTCAACAAAGGACATCGACTGGGTCAACACCAGCTCGAATGGCAGCTTGAGGATATAGTCAAGCATGCCGGCGCCCGTCTCCGGTGGATATTCCTTCAAGGAGACCATCGCCGCATAGCGGTCATCGTCCGGTATGTCGCCTTGCAGGTGAATGATGCGGTTGCCGATCGACGTTCGGCGGGCCGGCAGCATCTCGTCGATCGGAATGTTGCCCAGCCGGATCGGCCGAACGCGTCCACCGTTCAGTAGCGTATAGAAGAACTCGCATTGCTCGGAGAACCAAATTTTCCGCGCGGCTTCGTCAACGACCATATCTTCAGAGACATCGCGGAAGACTTTTCTGTTCTCGCCGAGGTCAGCTTGGACGCGTTGCACGTCGCNNCGCGCATCGCGCGGAACTGTTCCTTGCGCACGATCGTGCCGCCAGCACCCATGAGGCGGGACAGCGCCGATCCCTTCCGGAACATGGGGCGCACGACCAGCGAGACATAAGTGTCGTTCACGAACATCTCGTTTTTCGAGATGCTCGACTGATAGACGTGATCGAGGCGCTCCATAAAGGGATCGGCGAAGGCTGACGGCAACGACGGCGCAACCTTGCGTCTGATCACGTGAGTATAAAGTGCGAAGCTGCCGATCGAGGAGATCGCACGGAAGGCGGCATTGCGCTGCCGCTGCAGCATATTGATCGTTTCGATATCCGCCGTCTCAAAGGAAAAGCCGGTGAGCTTCAGGGTTGAGACGAGGCAGTCGTTCTTCAGGCGGATGATGCCGTTTTCGATCGGGACGTAGAAAGGAACATGCGTCGCGACATTGCGGTCTGCAAAGATCTCCCAACCCTTCGACAGACTGCCTCTCAGCGATCTCGCCATCGTGTTCATCGCTTACACTCCGTAGGTTCTGACGCCGCCACCGAGCTTCCGGCCAAGAGGGTTGATACCGCACATGCTGAGGCGCCCGACGATCTCGAAAAACCAGAGATCGAGCTTGACGGTGAGCACGTAGAGGATGCTGTGGAGGACGATGAATGAGGCGGGAAACCAGAGAATGGATCCCAGGATCATGAACACCATCAGCGAAACAAAACATTCCGCCAGGAAGTAGGTGTACGGAATTCCCATCACCGTCGGCGGTCGTGTGAGAGCCAATATGACGGGATGGGATTCGAGATATTCGTCGCCACCGTCGGCGGTGTTCCCTGCTCCCGCCATGGCTTAAGACCCGCTGCCAGCGAGGAAGTCGACGAGTTCGGCGGCGGCAAACATGCCGGCAAGGCTCCCCCCGACCCGAAGCAGCGCTCCCCAGGACCAATAGCCAAATGCGGCGGCTAGAAACATACCGATGAAGGCGATCGCTCCTACGGATCGACCGAACGGGCCTGTAAAGAATTGCACGAGGCGGTCGGCGGCATTTTGCAGCGCGTCGAGGTTCTGCGCCGCCGCCGGCTCGTACTGGCTGACGAGCAGGATCAGACTCGCCGCAAGCACGATCGCGGCGTTGCCAACCCATTTCCGCCTGACCATCGAGGACCAGGCAACGCTGCCATAGAGAACGGCCGTCTGGACTGCCAATGCGATGGGATTCATTGAGACACCTCTTCCTTGACAATTTTGACCGGCCCGCCAGCATGATTCCGAGCCTCATCACGAGCGGGACGGACATCTGGTGGCGCCGGGGCTGCAACTGAGAACACAAGCATGGGGGATTTGGCCCGGGCGGCGCGCCCGGTGCTGCGGGGGGCGGACGTCCGACCCGCGGCCGATAGGACCGGTGGGGCCGCCGTGCCGGTATAGTATCCAACGACACGGGTGACGTAGTCGGCGGTCTCTCGGATCAATGGCAGGGAATGGCGAAGGTCGACATTCGGCTCGCCAGCATTATAGGCGGCGGCGACCAACACAGGATTTTTGTATTTGGCGATCAAGACACGAAGAAATCGCGTGCCGGCGCGGATGTTCTGTTCGGGATCAGTCAGATCGGTTGCACCGAAGGCTTCGCCGATCCGTGGCATGACTTGCATCAAACCGATGGCGCCGGCAGAGCTCACCAGATCTGGATCAAACCCGGCATTCTCGGCCCGCATGACCGAAAGCACCCAGTTCGGATCCACCTCCTCCTTCCCGGCAGCCTTCAATGCAAGGCTGGCATAGTCCTTGGGGACGCCGGATAACAAATCCGGTCGGGCCTGTGTTGGCGGCTCGCTGACATTGACGTGAGGCGCGGCTGCCGGCTCGGCGGCCTCGGGAACGGCTGTTGCCTCAAACGAATAGACGCTGACCAGCGAATGCNNCCGCGCGTTCCCGCCGGTCATTCGCGCTCCCAGCCGCTGATCCTGATGATGGCCCAGCACTGTCACTAAACCCGCCGATGAACTCCGCCGGGCGAGCGCTGACCCGAAGCGCATCAGTGACCGGCCCGCTAAACCGCTCGTTGAAGCTCGCGGAATCGATGATTGGAACATCCCGTGTCGAAGCAGCGGCGGAAGTCTCCGGACTTGGCAGGACGGCTGCCACCTCGTCAGCCTTGAGCTCCATCCGGTTGGCATTGTGCGCGACGTGCGTCGACTTTCCCGAGACGATATTATCGCTGCTGTCATCGGGGCCGGAGGCAAAACCGGTGAGCAGAAAAGCTGACGTGCCGGCGAGCCAAAGCACGCTCCGCGAGGATATCTTGTGCTGTCTGTTCGCAGGCAAAAGCGGAACGCTATCCATGGCTGAACCAATGCGAAGTTATACTGCGGTATAAGATTTTGAACCGCATTCAGCCGTGGAAATCAACCCTAAACTTTAACTGGAGTATAATTAATGTCTCGCCGCACTGCGTCCGAAGGAGAGAACCCGAAAGAAACTCAATCCCTTAGCCGTGACCATTTATCCGGGGTCCACCAATACTGAAGCTGTTCGCGGTCTCCCAAAATGCGAGCAAGCCGGACGGCGGTCCCGCCCTTTATCAGTACCGAACCGGCGTCGGTGCCCGAAGTCGCGACAGAGATTCGGCACACGAAATTCGGCAACTCTCTTTGTATCCTGTCCACCGGATAACAGGACTCGACCTGGTAGCGCCCACCATCAAGTCCGATCGACAAACCCCTGTTTTGGACGGGACCAAGACGGTGGCGTCCGAAGTGGGTTCCATAGTCAAGCTGGCATTCGACGACGGTGCTGGAATAGGCTTTGCAGGCTGCAAGACTCAGATACGCAAATGGTGCCGGCGGCTGTCGGCGCGGCTGCTGAACCTGATGACCACATCCTGCCAGCGCCAACATTGCTGGCAGAGATCCGAAGAGTTTTGCAAAAGTCCGCATGGTAATACCTTCTAGCTTGCCTGCCGATAACCGGCATGTTCGAGGGCTTCGAGAAAGAGATCGCGGGCGAGCGCGCAATAGGCTGATGATGCCTGAGCCAGGTGAAGCTGGGTAAGCACCAATCCGAGATCGGAAATGGTAGCAACGACGTCCTTCAAGTCTCTGTTGAACGCGTCCCGCAACATCTCGCGGCCACCGTGGCCTTTGACAACGATCGCGTAGTCGTCACGCGCGATGCTGTGCCACATNNGCATCGCGCTTTCCTCTATAGAGGTGTCCCCACGAAATTCCGTCAGCACCACCTCAGAGGCAAAGAGCATCAAGCGCTCGTTCAACAGAAGGCGCTTCCTCCCAAGCCGAACAAAGGCGTTCATGACGGCGGAGCGGATTGCTGCGGGTGGAAGATTTTCCGCGCAGTGTTCGCAGATCGATGTCAGTTGGCCGTCCAGGAAAGCGAAGGTGCTATGGAAGCGGTTGACGACGGATCGCTCGACATGTTCGGTCTGACCGCCCAGCGCCTCAACGAATGCGAACCCATCAAGTCTTCTGCGCGGTTTCGCGAGTATATCGCTTTCCGGCTCAGACCCGGCGTCCCCCACCAGGCTTGAAGGGCCAACGACAACAGCTGCGGACCGTGTCTGTGCACCACAGTCAGGGCAGTCCGCAGTGAACGGCACCATGTACCATTCCTTCGTCAGGAGGGATCGATTGTGTATCAGAGTCAAGCCTTATTCTTGAAAGACGGAGTACCGGCCCGGCCCGCAGCCTAGACCAAATTACCAACTTATACCCTGGTATAATTTATCAGCAGCAATTGGCTTGCTCAAGCGGGAGAAAGACGAGGGAGCCGGGCGTCGGATCAGGTGATCACGCTGCTCCGCTGACGCGAACGATTGTGATAGAGCCTTTGTCGCAGTCTTGTTTGCTGCGATAACCGCAGCGACCAAGACTGCGATCACAAATTGCCAATTAAGGGCTTATCCGCAAATGCGGAGGCCGCCTGGTCACGCTTTCACCGTTTTGGCAAACGGGTGCATCACTCATTCACCGATGCGCCGGATCGCTCAATAGCCCGTTCCCGGAATGACCTGTTCGCTGATCCGCCCAATCGCGCGTGCACGCAACCACCTGTTCGGCGATCGGCGCAATCACCAATACACCGATTGAGGGGATCGCCTGAACTCCCATTCGCTAGATCGGTGTTTCGCCCGGTTCGCGGATTTGCTTAATTGCAGATCTGCCGTTTCACCTAAAGGCCCAATCACTGCTTCACTCATTCGCCGACCAACCGATACGCTCATACGGCGACGCACCTATTTGCGTATACGCGGAGTCGCCTATTCGCACATTCGCAGGCCCGTTCAATCGGCGAACCACCTATCAGCGGATTCGCGCATTCGCTGATGAGCGAAAACGCCTGACCGCCGAGATGCCGCTGCATTTCACGGCGGCCGAAGGCTGTCTGCCCAAAGAGTCCGCTCCGGAGCCTCCCATTCTGCCGACCCGACCTCTCTCCCCCACGGCCTTGTTACGTCTGAAAAATGAAAGACCGGGAAACCCTTGCTCCGCCTCTGAGGCGACTCGCCCCTCGGGCGAAAACGGCTATTGGTATACCAATA
>UBTY01000073.1 GCA_900468535.1 Hyphomicrobiales bacterium
CCCCAGCTTGTCGCTTACGTCTGATACGCCATTGTCGCGATAACTTTGGTGGCGTCGCTGTTGATTTGCGCTGAGAGCTGACCCGGGACTGCGGGAAAATATCACTGAGAATTGACCCATGTTTCAATCATCCCCTGTGGTTTCAGCGGGGGCTCTGGAGTGATCGACATGGCGTTACTGAGCGTAATCCGACGCTGGCATTTTCGGGATCAGCTATCGATCCGGGAGATATGCCGCAGGACGGGATTATCCCGGAATACAATCCGCAAATATCTGCGTGCCGGCGGCGTTGAACCGAAGTTCAATGTTCCGGAGCGGCCGAGCAAGCTTGATCCATTCGCGGATCGGCTATCCGCTTGGCTGAAGACCGAATCCAAGAAGAGCCGCAAGCAGAAGCGGACGATGAAGCAGTTATATTCTGATTTGGTGAGCCTCGGCTATGATGGTTCCTACTGCCGCGTTGCAGCCTTTGCTCGAGAATGGAGATCGGACCGACAGAGAGAACTCCAGACGACAGGACGTGGCACGTTTGTCCCGCTGGCATTTGAACCGGGTGAGGCGTTCCAGTTCGACTGGTCTGAGGATTGGGCCATCATTGGTAATGAACGCACCAAGCTGCAGGTGGCACATACAAAGCTGAGCTACAGCCGTGCCTTTATCGTCCGGGCCTACCTTCTGCAGACCCACGAGATGCTGTTCGACGCGCACAATCATGCGTTCCGCGTCTTCGGTGGAATTCCTGGCCGTGGCATCTACGACAACATGCGCACAGCGATCGACAAGGTTGGCCGTGGAAAAGAGCGTGACGTCAACGTCCGCTTCATGGCGATGGCCAGCCACTACCTGTTCGAGCCCGAGTTCTGCAATCCGGCTTCAGGTTGGGAGAAGGGGCAGGTCGAGAAGAACGTTCAGGATGCGCGTCATCGCTTCTTTCAACCGATCCCGCGCTTTCCATCATTGGAAGCCTTGAATGATTGGCTTGAGCTTCGGTGCCAGGAGTTCTGGGCAAAGACACCGCATGGTCAGGTACGCGGCACCATTGCCGACATCTGGGCTGAGGAGGCTCTGGCTCTCATGCCTGTTTCCAGGCCGTTCGATGGCTTTGTCGAATATACAAAGCGTGTCACGCCGACCTGCCTCGTGCATCTTGAGCGCAACCCGCTACAGCGTCCCGGCCTCTTTCGCCAATCGCCCGGTAAGCCTTCGGGTCTATCCGGATCGTGTCGTTATCGCAGCGGAAGGTCAGATCGTCTGCGAGCATCACCGCGTCATCGATCGTTCCCATGACCGCCCGGGACAGACCATCTACGACTGGCGGCACTATCTGGCTGTCGTACAGCGCAAACCCGGCGCTCTTCGCAATGGTGCCCCGTTCGCCGAGCTACCGGACGCATTCAAGAACCTGCAGCAATACCTGCTCAAGAAGCCGGGTGGAGACAGGGAGATGGTCGATATCCTGGCGCTTGTTCTTCAGCACGATGAGCAAGCAGTCCTGTCAGCCGTCGACATGGCGCTGAAGTCCGGGGTTCCGACCAAGACGCACGTGTTGAATCTGCTGCATCGCCTTGTCGATGGCAAATCCTTCACGCCGCCGACGCTCGACGCACCCCAGGCACTGGTGCTCACCAATGAGCCTAAGGCCAATGTCGAACGCTACGACACCTTGAGAAAGACGGAGGTTCGTCATGCGTCATAACCCCGCAAGCGGTGCGGTTGTCATCATGCTACGGCAATTGAAGATGCACGGCATGGCTCAAGCCGTCGGAGAGCTGACAGAACAGGGAGCGCCGGCGTTTGAAGCTGCCATTCCGATCCTGTCACAGCTTCTGAAAGCGGAAACGGCTGAACGAGAGGTGCGATCGACGGCCTACCAGCTCAAGATCGCACGCTTTCCTGCATACCGCGATCTGAACGGCTTCGACTTCGCCAGCAGCGAGATCAACGAGGCGCTCGTGCAACAGCTCCACCGCTGCGAATTCCTCGATGACGCCAATAACATTGTCCTGGTTGGCGGCCCCGGCACGGGCAAGACGCACATTGCCACGGCGATCGGTGTCCAGGCCATCGAGCATCACCACAAACGGGTTCGGTTCTTCTCGACCGTCGAACTGGTCAACGCACTGGAACAGGAAAAGGCACAAGGTCGCTCCGGGCAGATCGCTAATCGCCTTGTCCATTCCGATCTCGTCATTCTCGACGAGCTGGGATACCTGCCATTCAGCGCGTCAGGTGGTGCGCTGCTCTTCCATCTGCTGAGCAAACTCTACGAGCGCACCAGCGTCATCATCACCACCAATCTCAGCTTCAGCGAATGGGCCAGCGTGTTCGGCGATGCAAAGATGACAACCGCGCTGCTCGACCGCCTCACCCATCATTGCCACATCCTCGAAACTGGCAACGACAGCTTCCGCTTCAAAAACAGTTCCGCACATGAGCCCAAAACAGCAAAGGAGAAACGCAAGAGCTTGACCATCAAGACCGACACGAACGATAGCTAAAAGGCGGTCACTTCTCAGTGCAAATCCCGGGTCAACTCTCAGCGCAAATCAACACTCGTGCTACTCCCCGAATATCGTAACAAGAACGGCTCCGTCGAGAAGCCAGTCTGGGCAATCAAATATTTTGACGAGGGAGCTAGAAGACAGAAAACAAAGCGCACAGGCTTTGGCGCTAGCGAAAGCGCAGAAGCTCAGAAATACTTTGCGCAGTGGTTGACCGAGCATGTTTCGGAAGAGCCGATCCAGAGGGACCGCAAGAACAACGAGGTGCCAATAGCCGATGTCCTGTCTCACTTCGTTGACGTGAAACTGACGACCCAGCCGGGTGACGGCAAGAAGGCATATTCACGGCCTCATGAGGTGCTGAAATATGTGATGGACCTCATTGAATGGTGGGGTGACAAAGCCGTTGCAGATGTAAACCGTGCGAATTGCGAGAAATATTGGAGGGTGTTTTCGTTGAACGCCTCTCGAAATCGTCTGGAATATCTTCGGCGGGCACTCACCTTGGCGCTTGAAGACGGGATCATCACGGCGATTCCGAAAGTGTTTCTGCCAACGAAACCTGAGCCGCGATCAGATTTCTTTGAACGAAAAGATATCGCAAAAATGCTTTGGGCCTGCCTTGCCTTCGGCACCTACACTCACAACGCAGAAAAATCGAAAAATACCGGGTTGGCCGGAAAGCAGGTGCGAACGACACATCGTCCTCGACGACACCTCATGCCTTACATCATCATGGCGATGTATACCGGGACACGCTCGAATCGAATGTTTACAGCATCTTTCGTGCGACAAAAGGGCAGGCCTTGGATTGATCTCGAAGAAGGCGTTTATCATCGATCTGCACCTGGCGAAGATGTTGCGAAAAATAAGCAAGCGCCAAGTATCCGCATCCCATTGCGACTGCTTCGTCACATGCGTCGATGGTACAGGCTCGGCCGTCGATATCCTATCGAGTACAGAGGCGAGCCGATCACGCGGAGCAAAGCATTGGGCAAGCTGATCAAAGAATGCGTGCCTGACAAAGACGTCGTTCCTCACTCGTTCAGGCACACCGCAGCGACCTGGCTCATGAAACGCTCGGAGCTTTCTATTCATGACATCGCTGGCTTTCTCGGGATGTCGATGGAAATGCTCGACCGGGTCTATGGACACCACCGTACCGGCCACCAAGCCGACATCGATGACGCAATCACTGCGGGTGGGATCGGTAAAACGAAGAAGCGTGATGACGGCGGAGAGGTGTTCAGCTACGACGAAAAAACACCGAGAGATACCGGGAGAAACACGTCAGATCAGCCAAAACCAAGTCGGATCAAAATGTCGGTAAACTCCCAGAAACAAAGGAAAAAGGCTGCATAGCGGGGGTAGGCAATAATATTCGGGACGTGGGGGTCGCAAGTTCGAATCTTGCCACTCCGACCAGCTTAGTTCTCCCGATCTCCCTAAGCAGTCTCCGATCCACACCTGCGGGTTCGGCTCAAATCCACAATCCTCAGTGTTTCAGGTCGTATGCCTGACCGGCTGCGCGAAGTTCCGCGAGCGTCTTGCCGACGCAGGTGCCTCCGCCCTCGCTGCCGATCGCCTTGGCGTGCCCGTCGAGCGAGATGGTGCCGGCGATCCGGTCCGATGCCACATAGGTCGCGACCCCGTCCTCGGAGACGCGGGAGATGTAGAAGGCGTGCTGCGTCTTGTTGGATTGGCAGTGGATGACCAGCGGGAACTGCGCGAAGAGATCGTCTTCCGCGACAGCGACAGCCCCGTGGGTGAACGAGAGCAGCGCAACGGCGCTGACAAATTTGGCGGATGCGGGCGTAAGGCGCGACTTTCTCGGCATCGTTCAATCCACTCCGTTGTAGCCTTTGCAGGTTTAGTTTCCTCTGGATGGTCAGGGCAACGAGCGCCTCTCGGTCGAGCCGGCGAACTGCCCTCCGGAGGCAGCGAATTGGTTCTGCCCCGCTTCGAACCATGTGCACCGCCCTGATCAGGACAGCAGCATAGGAGATCACCGCGAAGGCCGATATTCGAAGTACCCCTTACGTACTGCTACGGAAGCGGGCTGACAGCCATCAGTGTATAACGCTGTCGCCCTTGATGAGAGCGATGCGATGGTATCGCAGGAGGTCTTGGTGGCGTCGAAAGAGGGTGGCTACGGGCAGGCAGATCCGGATCCTGCAAGAGTGCGCGAACAGTTGGCGATCATCCTCGCCAGTCCGGAATTTCTGGCCTCCGAGCGCGGTCGTCGTTTCCTGCGTTATATCGTCGAGGAGGCGCTCGAAGGGCGCCGGGAACAGTTGAAGGCCTATACGATCGCGCAGGCGGTTTTCGGTCGCGATGCCTCCTTCGATGCGCAGAACGATCCGGTTGTGCGGATCGACGCCGGGCGCATCCGGCGTGCGCTCGAGCGCTATTATCTGGTCTCCGGAAACAATGATCTCGTCAGGATCACCATTCCCAAAGGCGGCTATGCGCCGCAGTTTCTGATCGTAGCCGACACACGTCCTGCGGTCGAACAGACGCGCGAGGAGAGGAAGCCTCCCGCGATCCGGGGCGCTTCGACCAGCTATCGCGATCTCATTCTGCCGATCGGCGTTCCCGCGATATTCGGCGCGATCGCAATCCTGGCGCTTGTTCGGCCGCTCGAATCCTACTTCTGGCCACAGACCTCGCCCGCCGCGGCGACATCGGCGCTGAACAGCAAGACCGTGATTGCGGTCGAACCCTTCGCAGCACTTGGCGGCACGCGCGAAAGCGCCGATTTTGCCAACGGCCTCGCCGACCAGATGATTGCCAAGCTGATGAAGGTGGATGGCGTCGTCGTGCTGGCGCCGGGCCGCTCGGGCGAGGAAGCAGCCGGCGCATCGCTGAACCTACAGGGAAGTGTCCTTGTCGAGGACGCCGTGTTGCATGTGCATGCCCGCCTGATCAATGGAACCGATGGTGCCGTCGTCTGGGCAACGCGATACGACCGCGACCTGAAGGGACAAACCATTATCGATGTTGAAGACGAGATAGCCGGGCAGATCGCAACGGAGGTCTCAAAAAACCTCGAGACTGCCCGCCGGGCGGCAACGCCCTAGCACTGGAAGCGGCCCTACGGCTGCGTCGAAGCGACGTTCACCCCGGCCGCGCGCAGTCCGTCGAAGAACCGTTCCTGATCCTGCTGTCGCGGCAGGCGCAGGGAGATTTCCTGGCGAATATTGGCCATCAGCACCGGCGCGTGGCCGTCCAGCCAATCCTTCTCCACCTTCGCATCTGCAGTCTTGCCCGCCGTCCCGAGCACGGCGAGCAGGACGAGATGATGCATGGGATTGGAGCTGAGGTCGGACATCCTGGCCCATTCCTCCGCCGCTGCCATATCGTTGCGCATCAGCCCGCAGAGCGCCATGCCGGCTTCGTAGTAGCCGCGGGGGCGGCCGCTCTTGTTCAGGGCGACGGACAGCAGCTCGCAGCCCGATTGCCATTTGCCTGACAGCGCCAGTCGCATCCCGTATTCGCCGGCAACGTCCACGTCACCCGGGTTGGCCGCATAGGCCGCCGTGCCGGCCTCCAGCGCCTTGTCGATGTTCCCACGGAAGAAATTGACAAGCATCAGGGCTTGCAGCACGCGCGGATTTTCGGGCTCCAGCGATGCGGCCCGGTTCACAGCGGCGATTGCGAGTTCAAGCGGCTGTGCCGAGAACGGCGACATGCCGAGCTTGTAGCGAAACCGCATCTCGTCGAGGTAGACCAGTGCCAGAAGCGCCCAAGAGGCGGCGTTATCGGGGAAGCGCTGCGTCGCCTGCTGCAGGCAATCGCGCGCCGCCGCATGGCTTTGCGTGTTCATGGTCTGTCGATAGCGGTTGTAGGCCAGCGTGCAGGCGTAGGCGTCCTGGGTCTCCATCTGGGGCTTTGCGATCGCGCTGCTTTCGGTCTGGAAGAGCACGCCGTAGGGCTGGGCTATGGCGCTGGCGACCTGCCGGGCGATATCGCTCTGGATGACGAGCTTGTTCTGCGCATGAAGATCGGCATCGTAGTTGTTGGCCCATATCACCGCCCCGTCGGATGGGCGCACCAGCCGGGCAACCGACCGCAATCGGCTGCCGTCGAGCTGGACATTGCCCTGCAGCGCATAATCGGCGCCGCCGGTGCGATGGTTTTTCACCGGGTCCGCGACCACCACGATGTCGCGGAATTGAGCGAGCTGACCGATGATGTCGTCCCTGAGGCCGCGTGCGATATCCGAGCTGGCGTCATCCGGTCCGCTTTCCGTGAAGAATTCGACGACAACCCTTGGCTTTGCTACGTTGGGCGCGGGCGAGCGGGCCGGAGGCGCCCATGTCGCCGGCAAGACGGCCGCGAAGATGAAGAGAAGAGCAATGGCGACGGCCAGTCCGAGAACAAGCAGTGATCCACCGCGTCGTTTTTCCGTTGGCGCAAACGCTACCGGCTCCGGCTCTTTAACCGGTGGCTTCTGCGGCTCATCCGCAAGCGCGACCTCGACCGGCCCGCCATGGGCATACTCGAAACGCGGCACGTATCCGCCCTTGGGCACGGTGAGGACAACCTCGTCATCCGTTCCCGCAACCAGATAATAGCGCTCGAGGGCTCTTCGAATGCGGCCGGCCTCGATCCGCACGACGGGATCATTCTGCGGGTCGAACGACGCGTCGCGGCCAAAGACGACATTCGCGATGGTGAACGCCTTGAGAAACTCCGATCGCCCGGCGAGCGTCTCGTTGACGACAAACGCCAGAAAACTCCGCCCGCGCTTCGGAGCATGAAACTCGTTGCTGGAGAGAATCCGCTCGAGCTGCCGGCCGATTTCCTCGGCTGTCGGACCAAGGCCGTCTGAAACATTGACTGCGCTTCTCATGACCGCCCCTGACAGGATCACGCAATTATTTCAGTATGTTCTAAATAACAATAGCTCATAAGCTTCTGGTTGCAAGCACATTTTCCACGTAGCGATCATAGGTGGGCCGGGCTTGCATCGAGTGCCTCGATCATGAGTGCCTCGATCATGAGTGCCATGCGCATGAGTTGAGCAAGGTTGCGCGCTTCCATCTTAGCCATCGCGTTTGCGCGGTGGACTTCGACTGTCCGCGAACTGATGCCCAGGCGATGGGCGATCATCTTGTTTTGCAAACCGTCAAGCACGCCCGCCAGCACCTGTCGCTCGCGGCCGGTCAACTGACGTAGCCTGGCGGCAATCCTCTCGAAATTGGGGGCCGCCGGGCTCTGCCGTCTGCGAGCCAGGAGCTGATTGACAGCTGTCAGCAGCCTCTCCTTTTTCAACGGCTTCTCAAGAAAATCGGCAGCGCCTGCTTTCATCGTCTGCACGGCAGCGGCAATGTTACCATGGCCGCTGATCACGATAGTCGGAACATCGAAACCCGCTTGCCGGAGCCGCTCCAGCAACTCGATAGCGTCCATATCGTGTGTTCGAAGGTCGGTGATGAGGCAAATACTCTCCGAAACGGGGAGTAGATCCAGAAACGAGGTGGCGCAACGGTGCGCACGAACGGTGAAGCCCGCCGACACCAGCGCAAACGCCACGGAGCGCCGGGACATGTCCTCGTCGTCGACAATGTGAATTGTGAGATCATTCGCTGGGGAAGGGCTTCTCCGCAACGGGACGTGTAACGGAATGGATCGTGAGCTGTCGTGCCGCGCCGTCGACCCCAGCCTACCGCGGGACGCATCCAGAGTTGCCGGACAGGCACTTCCTTCGACGCTGGAGCAAGAAGCGCGCATGGCGATATCGGCAGCCTCTCTTTCTTTAAGCATGAAACACCCTCCACTCCCATGAAGTCCGTCGATCCCCACAGAAACCAACTTCGAGTGCTTGTGGAGGGGGAACGCCGTAGCATCGCGTAAGCTCTATTGGCTCCGTCGTGTGAACCTGTGCGACCCTACGTGTCGGAATTCCGGTGCAAGGGTTCGAAGTGCGGGCGTGCCGATCACACGGCGTATGACCTGGGTGCAGAAGGCTCGTTTCTCAAGGCGATGATCATTTTACCCGGCCCGGAACGATCCGTTCCCTTAGCGATTTCGTATGACTTGCAGGAATGAGTTTAATGCGGAGCTGATCATGAGCCGAGAGCGCGGCCGCAGAAAACTGATGCTGAGACTTCCAGACATCAGGCATATTCTGGGAAACATCGCCAGTGAACCGCTGGGAGAAATGTTTGAAGCCTATGATCTGGCAGTCGATGCACTCGATCGGTTCCGGGTCCAAACCCCGCAGGAAGAGCGCCTGATAACGGAGTACGAGCAGCTCTGCGAGGAGATAGAGCAGGAAGTGGTCGTCTACTGCACGGGCCGCTGAAACAGCAGTTGTGGACCACTCAAAGCGACTGCACGCTGTCCGGTTCGGCGCCGGCCGACGGGGTGGTTTCAAGTGCGCTCGGCGATGGCCAGGCCCACGCTTTCAGCAATTCGTAGAAGACACTGAGGACAACAGGTCCCAGGAACAGGCCGAGAAGGCCGTTTGAAAGCGTTCCCCCGATCACCCCGATGAGGATGACAGGCATCGGCGTCGTAAGACCCCGGGACATCAGGATCGGTTTCAAGATGTTGTCGACCACAGTGATGGGCACGGCGACGATGGTGAAGGCAAGCGCGATGCCGGGCGGCCACGAAAACCAGACCCAGATCACGATCGGCAGCAGCAGAAGTCCGGGACCGAGCTGCATGACGCAAAGGATGAAGATCACGAAGGTGAGGACGCCGCGCGCCGGAATATCGAACAAGGCGAAGCACAATCCGCAGAGCAGCGTTTGCAGGAAGGCGACGCCGATAACGCCACGCGATACGTTGCGCACTGTCGCTCCGGCAAGCTTCGCGAATCCCACGCCCTTGTCGCCGCCGATCCGGGCCGCCAGATGCTGTACGGCATCCGCAAGACGAGCTGCTCGCGTCAGAAATATGCCGGCGAGGATGATCGATACGACAAAGCTCAGCACGCCGCCGCCTATCGAGGCGAGCTTTGCAAGGACGACACCCATCACTTCGCGAATGGGCGCCTGGAACTTGACGACCGTGGAGGCGAGGTCTCCAGCGATCCGGTTCCAGCTATCATAGACTTTCTGCCCGACAACGGGCCATTCGCGAATGGCCTCCGGCGCTGCGGGCAGCGTAAAATGTTCGGCCCACAGTTTGCCGACCAAGCCCTGGAGAGCATCGGCGAAGTTGACGGCGACCAATGCAAGCGGCGCGATGATCAGCACGAGGCAGCCGGCAACGATCAGGATCGCCGCGATCACAGGCCTGTTTCCGAACAACCTCGAGATCGCCTCGAACAGCGGAAACAGTGCCACGGCGAGAATGGCGGACCAGATCACGATCAGAGCAAACGGAGCGACGAGGACGATCGTCCAATAGGCGAACAGTCCGATGATGCCCAGGCGAACGAGATCGCTGACCCTCGCCTCGATCGAGATTTGCCCGCTCCCGGTCGAGGGCGCCGCCTTGTCGCTCGTCTGCTCCATCGTTCCTCCCACCGATTTACGATGTCGTGTCGGGCACGACGTGGCGGAGGCTGTCGTCTTCAAGGTAATCCGACGGCCGCTTCTGACGTTTCCCGAGATCGGGCGCTACAAATTTCACGCGCTCGTAGGGGATGGATTGCAGGATGTGCGAGATGCAGTTGACGCGGGCGCGCTTCTTGTCGTCCGACGGCACGAGCCACCATGGCGCATGGTTGCTGTCGGTCATCCGCAGCATCTCGTCGTAGGCCCGCGTATAGTCCCACCAGCGCTGGTAGGATTCGACGTCCATCGGGCTCAGTTTCCATTGTCGCATCGGGTCGTCGATGCGACGACGGAAACGCCGTTCCTGTTCCTCTTCACTGACCGTCAGGAAGTATTTGAGCAGGATCACGCCGCTTTCGACAATCGCCGCTTCAAAGCGCGGCGCCAGTTCGAGAAAGCGCTGGGCCTTCTTGTCGCTGCAGAATCCCATGACGCGATCGACGCCAGCACGGTTGTACCAGCTGCGATCGAAGATGACCGCCTCGCCGGCGGCTGGCAGGTGGGCGATATAGCGCTGCATGTAGATCTGCGATTTCTCGCGGTCGGTCGGCGCCGGCAAGGCCACGACGCGAAAGACGCGCGGGCTTACCCGCTCGGTGATCCGCTTGATCATGCCACCCTTGCCGGCGGCATCGCGTCCCTCGAAGATGATCACGACCCTTGCGCCGGATTTCTTCATCCATGCCTGCAGATGCGCTAGTTCCACCTGCAGCCGGAGGATTTCCTTCTCGTAGTCCCACTTCTTCTTTTTCTTGTCCTTGCCGCTACGGCCTGCGTCGCCATTGATTTGCCTGGGTTCGTAATTCTCGTCCATGGTTCTCCCTCCGTGCTGCTAGACTGCGCTGGCTGCCGATGCATTGCCGGTCTGGTCGAAGTCTCCGATCAGCGCTCGCAGTGCCTCTTCCCTGCCGTTGAACAGGTTCTGGGCGCCGACCGCCTTGATGACCCCGGCACGGGTGAGAATGCCGCGGCTTTCTTCGCTGAGGTCCGCAATCGCGAATGTGATGTTGCGTTTGGCAAGAAGCTCAGCCACGGCATCAAGCGCGGCGGCACCCGTGCTGTCGATCTGCGTGATCGCGCTGGCATCGAGAACGAAGCACCGGGTGTCTGCGGGGAGGTCTTTCATGACCGAGCTTAGTCGCGTGCGAACGTAGTCGGCGTTGTAGAACAGGATGTTTCCCTGAATGGCGAAGACGGCGGCGCCATTGACGGGGCGTGCGTCTGGATGCCGGGCAAGGTCGAAGAAACCGTGCCGGCCTTCGATCCGGCCGAGCAGGCCATCGCGCGGAAACATCGTCTGGCGCAGCAGGTAGACCAGTGTTGCGGCGACCGCGACGATGACTCCGTTGAGCACGCCGAAGCTGATGGCGCCCCACATTGCGATCAATGCGAAGATGAACTCCATCCGGCTGATGCGCCAGATCTTCCGCAGTTCATGGACGTCGATGAGGCTGATTGCCGCCATCGCGAGGATCGCGGCGAGGGCCGGAATGGGAAGGATCCTGAGCGCGCTATGCAGGAAAACGAGCGCCGCGATCAGCGTCGCCGCCGAGACGAGGCCGGCCGCCTGCGATACGCCTCCCGTTGAAAGGTTGATCGCCGTGCGCGAGTCCGAAACGCTGATCGGGAACGAGCCGAATAGGCCCGGAGCGATGTTGGCGGCGCCAAGTCCGATGAGCTCCTGATTGGCGTCGACCTCTTCGCCGGTTCGCGAACCGAAGCTGCGTGCCGCCACGATCCCGGCCCCGAAGCTGACGAGGAAGATCGCGGCCGAGCCGAGCACGATCTTGTCGAGTGGCATCTGATGCAGGGCCGGCAGCGAGAAGCTCGGCAGCCCGCTCGGGATGTCGCCGACGACGGCGATGCCGCGTCCTTGGAAATCGAAAAGGGCCGAGAGCACGACCGACAGCACGACGACGACGACCGGTCCTGGAATCTTAGGTTGGAAGGTCCGGACGAGCCACAGCAATGCGAACATCGCAAGGCCGAGAAGCAGCGAGGGCCAATGGATCAGGCCGCTCTTCCCGGCGATTTCGACGAGCGGCGGCACCAGGCCGTCGGATTCGATCTTCACCCCGGTAAAACGGCTGATCTGGCCGACGAGGATCGACAGCGACACGCCGGCGAAAAAGCCGACGAGGATGGGGCGCGACAGGAAGCTTGCGAGAACGCCGAGGCGTAGCAGTTTGGCGGCGATGCAGCATATGCCGACGCCAAGCGCGAGCGCTGCTGCGATGGCGACCCGGTCGACCGGCGTCCCAACAGGGTAGGCGGCAACGATCGTCCCCATTGCCGCCGCGAGCACGGTCATGGTGGCCGCATCCGGGCCGACGACAAGGAGCCGTGAGGGTCCGAAAATCGCGTAGGCGATCGGCGCGACGATGCTGGCATAGATGCCGGTCTCCGGCGGCAGACCGGCGATGGCGGGATAGGCGATGGCGCTCGGCAGGCCCACGGCTGCAATCGACAGGCCGGCCGGGATATCGCTCCGGAGCCAATCCTTGCTGAAGCCGCTCAAGCCTCGCAACATCGGAAGACTGCCTATCACCGCGGGCTCCTTATCGCTCTGCCATTGATATCCTTTTGTGTTCCAGGGTCCCGACCGAGCGGACGGGGTCGGTCTCCTTTGTCAGTGTTCGAGGAACACGTAGTTCATCCAGCTGCTCATCCGCAGAAGCACCTTGCGGAGAACCGCGACGTGGTGCCAGTGGTGCGTGTAGACGGCCACCTCGGCGACGACGCCGCCCGGCAATTGATAGTCCGCCGTGCTTTCCAGGATCTCGATGTTGGCGATCGTCTGTCCGGGAGCGGCGCGCTCGGGCGATTGCGGATCGATCAGAGCGCCGGAGGGCTGCAACTGGCCCTGCGCCATCACATCGATGATTTGCTTCACGCGGGCCTTGAAAATCTTGCCGGGAACCGCCTTGAAGGCCACCTCCGCATCGTCGCCGACATTAACGCGCTGCAGCGAGTTTTGGATGAAGGCGGCGCCCAGCATCCGGTCTTCGCTGTTGATGAAGACCATGACCGGCCGCAATGGAAGCGGGTTTGCCATCATCCCCGGGCGCAGGAAGACCTGCGTGACGTAGCCGTCGCTGGGCGCGCGCACCGTCGTCTGTTCAAGCTCGTATTCTGCGTTGTTCAGTTCGGCCTGAAGACGGGCGACGGTTGGGTTCGTCCCGTTTATTTCGGACTCATAGGCCAGCTTTGCCTGTGTGGCCTGCGCGCGCGCCGTCTCGACGGCAGCTTCCGCTGTCAGGTAGATGCCGCGGCGGTTTTCGACTTCGAGTTCGGAGTAGATGGCACCCTTGCCGCTCGACTTCGCGCTCTCGTTGGAGGACTGGAATTTCTCGAAGGCCTGCTGCGAACGGTCCCGTGATGCTTCCGCGCCGACGACGGCAGCATTGGCGGCATCAAGCGCGGCTTTCAGCTGCAGCACGCTCTGTTTCGCCTCGGCGAGCGCCGCCGTCTTCTGATCGACCGCGAACTGGTAGGGGCGCGGATCGATCCGGAACAGCTCGTCGCCTTTCTTCAGCGGCGCATTGGGCGTCACCGGCACCTCGATTACCTGGCCGCCAACGGTCGGAATCACGGGGGCCGAGGTAAAGTAGACCCGCGCATCGCTGGTGTAGGGATGATTGTAGCTCATGAGCAGCAGCAGCGTCCCGATGAGGAAGATGCCGCCGAGCACGGCGGTCGCCAGCGTCCACTGGTTCACGGGGATGCGGAAGATCTTGAAGATCGCGTAGCAGAGCGCGGCATAGGTGAGGATGAGAAGCAGATCCATCAGGCGGGTTCCTTCCCAGAAGCCTGTCCCTCAAGCTCGGCGATGCGGCCATGCAGGCGGGCGATTTCAGCGTTGGCTTCTGCAGCCGGCGATAGCTTGCCATCGGTGCGGATGCCCCAGCCGCGATCCTCGCGGTAGAGCGTCGCCCAGATGAAAAGGAACGGCCAAATGGCGTGCAGCGTAAACAGGCTGACCCAACCGGCGACGTGGATTGCATCCTGATGCGGATGGTTCCTGGCTTTCGCTATCAGGTGGGGAATGTCGTGGATGGCGATCACCGCGTAGAACAGCGTGATCACGACGAAGAAAAGCACGCCCAGTGCAAAATAGTCGAGAAACACGAATCCCCCTTCCGGCTTGCTCCAGCCGAGCCATTTTGATCGCGATCGATGCCCCGGATAGTAGCCCCGCGACCGCTCGAACGCCCGTAGCATCGCGTAACATCTATCGAGATGCAGGCGTGCAGCCGCGCCTTGAGGGCTATGTTGCGGAGATGCTGAAGCGGAGGAAAAATGACCGGCCGAATGGCGCCGGATCCTCTGCGCGTCAAGCTGATCGGGCGCTTCGGAAGCCGGCTACAGTAGGTTCGTGTATTATACGTCTGCAGCCCCGCTCGCCTGTTATATATAGTTTTTATGTCTGCTAGCGCAGTTCGGCGGGGGCGGAAATGGCGTCGGGAGAGCGTGGTTCGAGATACATGTCCGCCCTTGGGACGGCAGAGAAATACTTCCCTGACCAGACGGCGCTGGTGCAGCGGTTATTCCACGCAAATGAAGCCTTTCGCAGCATGTGTGAAGATCTCAAGGACGCGGCACAGACGCTGGCACGCATCGAGCACCTGCCTGAGGCGGTACGCGAAGACCGGCAGCAGGAATATGCGGGTCTGGTCGACGCTTTGTTGACGGAGATTGGCGAGGCGCTGGCCCAATCCAAGATCGTGAGGCTGAGGCGCTCGTCCGGCCTCACACAGAAACTGCCGTGAGGGGAAGCATCATTCGACTGGTTTGATCCAACGGAGGTTCATGCGCGATGAAAGCAATTTCCCGCAAACTGCTTGCCGGATTGTCAGCTCTTGCGATTATTGCGCTCCAGCCGACACTTCCCTTGCACGCCCAGGCCACGGCGCCGGCCGCGCCGCCCGCGCAGGCAGGCGCGGAGCAACCCGCAGCGACGCTTCTTTCCGACGACCAGATGGAAGTGCTGGTGGCGCGCATTGCGCTCTATCCCGACGAACTGGTGGCCGCGATCTCGTCTGCCTCGCTGTTTCCGGTGCAGATCATAGAAGCGTCCCGCTTCCTTGAGGCGAAGAAGAAGAACGCCGACCTCAAGCCGAAGAGCGACTGGGATGGCAGTGTGATTTCGCTGCTGAACTACCCTGACATCGTCAAGATGATGAGCGACGATCTCGACTGGACCCAGCAGCTTGCCGATGCGCTGACCAATCAGCAGAAGGACGTCCTGATCGCCATCCAGCAGCTTCGTGACGAGGCGGTTGAGAAGAACATCATCAAGACGGATGACAAGGTCACGATCGTCAACGAAAACGACAATATCGTCATCAAGCCGACCAATCCGGAAAAGATCTATATCCCGCAATATCCGCCGGAGATGCTTTATGAGCCAAGCTACGCCGCGGCTCCCATCTCCTACTATCACGATTCCTACGAAAGCTATTATTATCCGGGCGCCGCCTTCTTCGCCGGCGCGATCACCGGGGTCGCCTGGGCGGCGATCGTCAATTGGGACGATTGGGGCGTATGGGGCGGCCGCTGGAATGGCGGCGATATCGACATCGATTGCAACAACTGCATGAACGACCGCAATTTCAACGGAAAGATGAAGTGGAACGATGTCGACTGGTCGAAGGTCGACCGCAGCAAGCTGAGCATCGGCAAGGATCAGCTCGCCAAGCTTGATCGATCCGAGATCCGGTCGGGCCTGCAGGCCGACAATCGAAACCAGCTGCGCAACAGGGCCTCCGAAATCAACACCAAAGACCGGCCGGGCAATCGCGGCACGGCCGCCCGGGCCGATGACATCCGGAAGAATACCGTACAGGGACTGAAGAACAACTCACCGGGCAACGCCGCAGCCAATCGTCCGAATGCGGGAGCCCGTCCAGACACGCGGCCGGCCAAGCCATCGGCGGGCAACCGACCGAACAAGCCGGTGCAGAAGGCCGCCAACAGACCGAACAAGCCGCAAATGGCATCGAGGCCCGACAATCGCCCGCGCCAGCCAAGTGCGCTCGGCAATCCGCAATCCGGCCGCCGGGACGCCGTCGCCTCCAGGCGAGGCGGACAGAGCATGGGCGGGCAGCGCCCTGCCGCACGGGCCCATCACCGGCCACCTCCATCCGCCCACCGCGGCGGCGGTGGTGGTCGCGGTGGCGGCGGTGGCCGCGGCGGCGGACGCCGATAATACCTGATACCGGCAGACCAGCTTACGGACCCAGTTTCAGCTTACGGAGTTAGATGATGAGACGTCGATCGACCGTAGTTTCGCTCATGTTCGCGGCAGCCTTCTGCACGATGTCAGCGACCGCAGCCTTTCCAAGGATGCAGACCGAGCTGTCGGACTTCAGTGCCGGCACTCCGGCACCGCAGTTCGACAGCGCCGAAATGGCGCTCGAGCGGCTGAAATCGGTGCTCGCGTCGAACAATATCGATGACCTTGCCGGGTTGCTCGGGCTCAACGCTGAAAAGCTGCGCGCGAGCAACGAGGCGATGGTCGCCTACGGCATCATCCGCGAGGGTGCCGCGCGGCAGCTGGTCCTGAAGGACTCCGAGGGTGTGAAGATCGTTGCGATCGGCGACCGCCTGTGGCCGTTTCCATTCCCGCTGACCCAGGCCAAGGATGGCAAGTGGGCTTTCGACACGCAACGCGGTCTTCAGGAGATCATCAACCGTCGCATCGGCGAGAACGAGCTCGCGACCATTGATACGATGCACCAATACGTCACGGCGCAATACCAATACGCCGCCGAGGACCGCGATGGCGACGGCGTCTACGAGTTCGCGCAGAAGCTGATCAGCAGCCCGGGCAAGACGGACGGGCTGTATTGGGAGCCGGGTGCTTATGCCGAGCCGAGCCCCGCCAGCTCTCTCGTCGAAACGGCGGCCTTCGGCAAGGCAAAACGTGGTGACGGCTACTACGGATACCGCTATCGCATCCTGACCGGGCAGGGCGCCAACGTGGTCGGCGGCAAGCAGAGCTATCTCGTCAACGGTTACATGACCGGCGGCTTTGCCCTGATTGCCTGGCCGGTCAAGTATCGCGTTACCGGCGTGCAGACATTCATCGTCAACGGCGTGAGCGTGATCTACCAGCGCGATCTCGGCCCGCAGACCGAAGAGCGCGCCGCCGCGATCAAGGAGTTCAATCCGGACTCCAACTGGACCGTTGTAAACGAATAGCGCTTCCGGCCACGCCCTACGCCACCGGTGAAAGGCGAAGGGCGTCAGCCATCGAACGATTGGAATAGCGCTTGTTGCCCGTTACCTCGCGACCGAGCCATGGCGGGCGGCTGAACGCTTCCTCTTCGCTTGTCATCTCGATCTCGGCAAGCGTCAACCCATCATGCGCGCCGGCGAAGACGTCGACGTCCCAGTTCCGGCCATCATAGGCGACGCTGTATCGCGTCTTTTCGAGGATATGGCCGGCTGCGTGAAGCAGCAGCCCGCGCGCTTCCTCGACCGGAATCTCGTATTCGTATTCTTCCTTTGTCAGCGGCGTGGTGCGGAATTTGATGGTCAGGCGCGCCGAGCATCCATCGACCAGACGGACCCGTACGGATCCTTGATCCCGCCCGTAGAGATAGGCCTGCTGCAGGAAGCGGGGACAGCTGGCGGAATTGCGCCAGCTGTCGTCACGAACCAGAAACTTGCGTTCGATCTCGATCGCTTTCAAGTCGATGGACCTTCTCCCAGCCGGTCAGTCGACGGGCGGCTCCCATGTCAGGAAAAATCCGACATCGCCGGGCATACCGTCGGGGAAATTGATGATCGCGGCCTTCAGCCCATAGCCCTGTGGCTTGGCGACTTCCTCGAACAGCGAGTGCAGTTCCTTTGCCTTGCCCTGCAGGGTGTTCTGCCAGCCGGGCAGGTTGTTGTTGATGGCGCGACCGCTGTCGGAGCACAGGCTAGATGGGAAACTGAAGATCAGCGCTTCATACTTCCCGTCGGCGGCGGCCTTCATGACCAGCCGCTTGATGACCGCGCGCTCGGTTTCGCCGACGTGCTTCTGGAAGAAGTCTTCGAGGAACTCCGCGTGCTTTTTTGCTTCGCGGTCCTTTATCCGCTGATCGCGCTCCATCTCGGCCAGTTGCAGCTCGAGTGCGCGCTTGCGCAGTTCTTCCGCGCTCGTCATGGATGTGGACGTGTCAGGTGATGCCATCGCCGCTTCCCTCCAAGGATCTGCAATGATGATAGAGCCGCCGAAGCGACGAAGGCAGTAAAATACATGTCGGGCCGAGTAGCATACGGGATTCTACGTTGCCGTCGGTGGAGCTGCGCGATGCCTGTCGATTGCCTAGCCCTAATGACGGTGTTTGGATGAACGGCGTTGCCGTTATTCGCGTTCAGGACTATCCTTTGGGAACTGCAGGTTGTTCTCAATCATAGTCGGGGGCGGCGATGATCGGTGCAGGCGTGGAAGGGTCCAACAGAGGCCTCCCTTCATCGGAAGACGTGCGACAACAGCTCGATCGCATCCTGTCCAGCTCGGAGTTTCGGCTTCCCGAGCGCGCCAGACGATTCCTCGAATTTGTGATTGACGAGACCCTCGGCGGCCGTCGCGAGTATTTGAAGGCTTTCACGATCGCACAAGCGGTCTTCGGCCGGGATGCGAATTTCGATGCCCAGCAGGACCCCTGCGTCCGCATCGAGGCAGGCCGTCTGCGACGAGAGCTGGAGCATTACTACCTGACGGCCGGCGCTGCCGACAAAATCGTCGTTACGATCCCGAAGGGTGGCTACGCGCCGTCTTTCGAGGTCAGGCGGACCGGGGAAACTCCGGACGGCCAGGAGGTGCGGCCATCCGACCAGCCGGTGGGTAATGGGCCACAAGTCGGCTTGAGCGTTGCCCGTGGCAAGGTCGGTGGGCCGAGGTACCGATATTGGGTGATCGCGGGAAGCGTGGCGATCGTCCTTGTCGCGGCAACTGCCGCCCTGCAACATATGCGAACGCCGGATGCGGCAAACGCGCCTGTCGTCGGCGCCAGGGATCGTCCGACCATCCTCGTCGAGGGTTTCGAGAGTGTAACGGACGGAACACTTGCGTCGGACATTTCCCGCGGAATTACCGACGACATCATCGAAAAACTCGTGCCGTTCAATGAGATCGGCGTCGTCACTGCTGTTTCGCCGAGCACGGACAAGGCGGCGGGCGCTCAGCCATCCTATGTTTTGCAGGGTAGCGTCAGGCTCGAGGGCAACACGCTGCGCTCGACGGCACGGCTGGTTCGCCGTGCTGACGGCGCCGTCATCTGGGCCAACAACTACGATGCGGACATGCAGGTACAGGGCGTCCTCAAGACGCAGACGAGTGTCGCCCAGAACATCGCGACGGCGGTTGCGCGCCCCTTCGGCGTGATGTTCCGGGCCGATACCGAGACGATCGCCGGCAGTGACGACGCCTACGCCTGTGTGTTGTCCTACTACAGCTACCGCAACGAGATGACCACGGCGGCCCACGATGCCGCCCAATCCTGCCTGCAGCGGGCGGCCGAGAAGATGCCGGGAGATTCCAACGTCACAGCACTTCTGTCGCTGACGCATCTCGATGAATTCCGGTTCGCGTTCCAGCTGAACACGAAGCCGACTGCCGCGACGCTGGAGACTGCCAAGGGCCTCGCCGAACATGCGGTGCAGCTCGATCCGACCAATGCCCGTGCTCTGCAGGCGCTGATGCTCGCGAATTTCTTCAGCAACGACATGCCCGAGGCGTTGCGGGCGGGCGCTGCGGCCTACGCCAGCAATCCAAATGATACGGAGGTGGCCGGCGAATACGGGTTGCGGCTATCCATGTCGGGAGACTGGGACAAGGGTTGCGAGCTCGTCTCGACGGCAGTCAGCAAGAATGCCGGGCCGCGTGGATACTACGAGGTCGGCATGGCGCTTTGTGCCTTCATGCGGGGCGATACCCAGGCGGCGGAGCTTTGGTCGCGGATGTCGGATCTTGACTACAATCCGATGCATCGTCTGGTCCTGCTGTCCATCCTTGGCGCGCTCGGCAAAGGCGATGAGGCGCGGGAACAGATCGATTGGCTCAAATCGAAAGCGCCGGCGGTGATCTCGAATATCGGGCCGGAGGTTGAGAAGCGGCTGGCCAGGAAGCAGGATCAGGCGCGGTTCTTTGCGGGATTGCGGGCAGCTGGTATCCCTGTCCAGACAAGTGCACCGCTTCAGAATTGACCCGAGGGACTCGTGAACGGCTATGCCGGCACCGGCGCGGCGTGTCGCTTCCTGCGCTCCGCCAGATGCGTCGCCACACGCCGTTTCAACCGCCACAGGTGGGTCGCCGTTGTTCCCGCGATCGTATGCGGAATATGGTAATTCGCCAGATCGTTCTTGAAGTTTCGCGACCAGAACAGTTTGTAGGGCTCGTTGCCCGCCCCGAAATCGACGTTCAGGTGTTTCTCGAAAACGATCTTCATCCAGAACTCGTCGAGGACAAATCCCGGAGAATATTTCGCGTATTGCGGATCCGAGTGGAAGCCCGCGATGATCAGATCCAAGTGCGAGACGCCATATGCAGCGACTTTCATCGCAATCGGCATCTTGTCGATCTGGATCGTGTAGAGGCGCATGCGTTGGATATTCCGGGGGTCGGTGATCCAGCGATACAGGAAGTTTCGGTAGCCCTGCGAGGTGATCCAATCCCCGTGCTTCCCGACCCGGTCGGCCCAGACCTGCTTATGCGCAAACATCCATTCGATCAGCTGCAGGGCATACTGCGGGTCTGCAACGGGATCGACCTCGACGAACGCGAACTCTCCGAGCTCGGAGAGGCGCTTGCGCTTTCGATTCAGCTGCTGCCTGGAGTTTGCGCCGATGATCTTCTCGTAGGTGGCCCAGTCGGTCTGGTCTTGCAGATTGGCAAAGGGAGCGATGTCTGCATCGCGCTCGACGCTGTGCCTGCGCTGAATCAACTGGTCCAGCGTCGATCCGACCTTGATGAAAGGCATGTGGATGATGTCGGCCTTGGAGGCCCGCTCGATGGTTTGCCATGCCAGGGTGACGGTTGCCTGCCAGTCCACATCCGGATCGACAAGCATATCCGTCGT
>UBTY01000007.1 GCA_900468535.1 Hyphomicrobiales bacterium
TCCAACTCTCCCGCCACATCAAGCTCCGAAATTCGACCGACTCTCCTGAGCATCCCTCGTGATCGAGGGATTTTTGAACCACCTCTTTGTCAAGGCACTTGGCGAACCCAGGATGCATGCTCGAACCGTAGCGCGCGGTGGATCGTTGCACGAGGCATTCCGGTCGAGATCTAGGCAGTCATTCAGGTCCAGCCACACTCGCAGGATGGCGCAGTCCGATAAACGCGAAACGGCCGAACAAGCGCCTTGACAAATCGAGCATGCCTGTATTTTATCCATGCCTGAAGATTAGGCATTCCTGAGATGCCTGCAACATGACTTCGTTCGTCGAAGGGCAACATCGCCCCACAACGCCCCGGAAACGGGATCCGCGTTGTGGGTTTTTTTGTGTTTGGGAAAACGATGCAGACTACCGCAAAAATAGGCGTCCTCTACTCGACCACAGGTCCGTACGGCGCCTTGGGCCGGGACGGCTGGGCCGGCGCCGAATTCGCGCTGCACGACTGGCGCGCGGCCGGCGGCGAAGGCGTGGAGCTGGTCTTCTTCGACGCACATGCCGACCTCCCAGCCTATCTGGACGGAGCACGCGGCCTCATTCGGGACCACGGCTGCCGCAATATCGTCGGAACCATCACCTCGTCGGCACGCAAGGAAGTTATTCCGCTCGTCGAAAAGCATGACGGGCTGCTCTGGTATATGTGCCCCTATGAGGGTTTCGAAGCCAACGAGAACGTCATCTACGTTGCCGGCTGCCCGAACCAGCATCTCATTCCCCTGCTCGATCATCTCGTGCCGCGTCACGGCAATCGGCCGTATCTGCTCGGCGCGAACTATGTCTGGGGCTGGGAAATGAACCGGCTCGCCCGCGAGCTGATCACCAAGGCTGGGGGACAGATCCTCGGTGAGCGCTATCTGCCGCTGGAGGAAACCGCTGTCGAGCGTGTCATCGCCGATATCGCGGAGAAGCGGCCGAGCTTCATCCTCAACAATCTTATCGGCCCTTCGAGCTATGCTTTCCTTGCCGCCCTCCGGCGTCTCGGTGAACACGATCCCGCGTTCCTTCCGGAGAACTGCCCGGTCGCGAGCTGCGACCTGACGGAGTGCGAGCTATCAGACATCGAAAGGGGCGCGGCCGTCGGCCAGCTTTGCGCACTTCCGTATTTTGACAGTCTGGATACCGCCGGCAATCGTGCATTCAAGGCACGCGTCGAGGCCTGGCGGCCAGAAATCACGCATATCTCAAGCATCTTCGCCAGCGCCTATGCAACCGTGACACTCTGCATTGCCGCGATCAAATCCTGCGGCAGCGATGACCCTGTGGCGATCCGCAAGGAGATAGCGTCCCGGCCCTGGCCCTCCGTAATCGGCGACCTCGTTATCGACCCGGCCACCAACCATTCGGCGCTGCCGTTCCATCTGGGCCGGATCAATGCAGACGGCGGCTTTGATGTGATTGCCTCACGACCTGCCATCGCTGCTGATCCTTACCTGACGGGCGAGCGTCCGCGCTCCGCTCCGTCGCTCAGGGTGGTGTCATGATCAACACGCCAAACTTTGCGGGCTGGCGGGCGGTCATTCTAGCCGAAGACGACGGGAACATCGACAAACTGCGCCGCCAACTTACCCTGCTCGGCGTTTCCTGCGCGCTACAGTGGCTTCCGCTCTCTTCCGTCGACCTACCGGATCTGGTGATCGTTGACGCCGACCGCGGCTGGGACGAATTGCTGCCGTGGCCAGAGGGGAAGCCGGCCCGTCCGGTTGCCGCGCTGCTCGGCTCTGAAGCGCCCGGACGCATTGCGTGGGCGATCGGCTGCGGTGCGTCGGCGTTCATTCCGAAGCCAGTTTCAGCATCGACAGTCTATCCGGCCCTGGTCCTCGCCGTTGCCTCGCATCAACAACGCATGGAAGCGGAGGCCCGCACGGCGAAGCTGGAGGAGCGGCTGCGGTTGCGCCCGGTGGTCTTTGCCGCGATCAGCCGGCTGAAAACGGAACGGCAGCTGGACGACGAAGGTGCCTACAGTCTGCTGCGGCAGTGCGCAATGCAGCAGCGCATGCCGATGGAGCAGCTGGCCGCTTTGTTTCTCGGTGATTCCAAGGCTTTAAAGGACGTCGGCTAATGCGTGTTATCAAGGAAATCTGCCGGCAGCCGACCGCTCTCTTCGGCCTTGCTGTCGTCGTCATCGTCATAGCGATGGCAATTGCTGCTCCTCTTATTGCGCCGTTCAGTCCGGATGAACAGATGTTCGACGGACTGACCCTTGAAGGGGCTCCCATACCCCCCGGTGGGCAGTTCCTGCTGGGCACGGACACACTCGGTCGTGACTTATTCTCACGCATGCTCTTCGGGGCTCGCACATCGCTCGTGATCGGCCTTGTCGCAAACGGTATCGCAGTCGGCATCGGTCTCTGCGTCGGCATCACCGCCGGCTACCTGCGCGGCTGGGCGGGAAATCTCTTGATGCGCTTTACCGACCTGATGATGGCCTTCCCGGCCCTGCTTCTGGCCATTGTGCTGGCCGCCCTGCTGAAGCCGAGCCTGTGGATCGTCGCCATGGTGATCGCGCTGGTCAACTGGGTCCAGGTCGCGCGCATCGTCTATACGGAAACGCGCGGTATCGTTGAGCGAGATTTCATTCTCGCGGAACGGTCTCTCGGCGCCGGTCATGGTCGTATCCTCGCGCTGCACATCCTGCCCCATCTCGTCCCGACGGCCATCGTCTGGGGCACGCTCGGCATCGCAACGACGGTATTGCTCGAAGCCACCCTCTCCTTCCTTGGCATTGGCGTACAGCCGCCGGATCCATCCTGGGGCAACATCATCTTTGAAAGCCAGAGTTATTTCCAGGCAGCGCCGTGGCTCGTGTTCTTTCCCGGTGCCGTCATTCTCTTAACCGCTCTTGCCTTCAACCTCGTCGGGGATGCGCTGCGCGACATTCTTGACCCGACCCAGCGTGGGAGGGGTTGATGCTATCCGTTTTTGCGAAGCGCCTCCTTCAGTCCGCGCTTATCCTGCTCGGCGTGTCCGCTATCACGTTCGTCCTGCTTTACGCCTTGCCGGCTGATCCGGCGCGGATGATCGCGGGCCGCAGCGCGACTGCTCAGACGGTCGCCAACATCCGCCACGAACTCGGCCTCGACCAGCCGTTGCTTGTACAGTTCACGCACTATATCGGCGGCCTGATACACGGCGATCTTGGCCGATCCTACGCGCAGAAGACACAGGTCGCGACGCTGATCGCCGCCCGCCTCCCCGCCACCCTGACGCTGATGGCTGCCGGCATTTTTGTCGAAGTTCTGATCGGCGTTGCGTTGGGCACGCTGGCTGCGCTTAACCGTGGCCGTTTCATCGACCGTGCGGTCATGACCACCGCTTTCGTCGGCGTCTCGGCGCCGCAATTCGTGGTCGCGCTGCTGCTACTCTATGTTTTCGCAGCAACGCTCGGCTGGTTTCCGATGTCCGGCTACGGTTCGCCCGCCCATGTCGTCCTGCCCGCGGCGACCCTCGGCCTGCTTGGCGCCGGTTGGTATGCACGTATGGTCCGCTCCGCTGTCGTCGACGTCCTGAACCAGGATTACGTCCGCACGGCGCGCGCCAAGGGCCTGTCTCAGCGGCGCATCATCCTCCGTCACGTGCTGCCCAATGCCGTGCTGCCCGTTATCGCGATGATCGGCATCGATATCGGCCAGTTCATGGGAGGCGTGGTCGTAGTGGAAGCCGTCTACGGCTGGCCTGGCATCGGGCAGCTTGCCTGGCAGGCGATCCAGCAGGTCGATATTCCGATCATCATGGGTGTCACGCTTACCTCCGCACTTGCCATCATCATCGGCAACCTCATCGCCGATTTCCTCGCGCCGGCCATCGACCCGCGCATCCGTTCCAACTGAAGCCCAGCGATCAAAAAAGGGGAACCAATATGTTTAGACGCATGCTTCTCAGCACCACCACGGCGGCATTTCTCGCGCTGACGCCGTTAGCGGCCATCGCACAGGACGCGCCCGCTCAGGGTGGCGATATCGTCGTGACCTACAAGGACGACATCACAACACTCGATCCGGCGATCGGCTACGACTGGGTAAACTGGTCGATGATCAAGAGCCTCTTCTCCCGCCTCGTCGATTACGAGCCGGGTACGGCGAAGATCGTTCCGTCGCTTGCCGAAAGCTTCACCGTGTCGCCGGATGGCCTCACTTATGAATTCAAGCTGCGCAAGGGCGTCAAGTTCTCGAACGGTCGCGAAGTCGTGGCATCCGACGTGAAATACTCGATCGAACGCGCCGTCAATCCGAAGACTCAAGGGCCGGGCGCCGGCTTCTTCGGTGCGATTGCCGGTTTTGACGCGCTGACCGGCGGCAAGTCCGAAACTCTCTCCGGTATCGAGACGCCGGACGATGGCACCGTCGTCTTCAAGCTCTCCCGCCCGGATGCGACCTTCCTGCATGTACTGGCGATCAACTTCGCATCGATCGTGCCGAAGGAAGCTGTCGAGGCCGCTGCCGGCGACTTCGGCAAGAAGCCGATCGGCTCGGGTACGTTCATTCTCAAGGAATGGACGATCGGTCAGCAGCTGGTTTTCGAGCGCAACAAGGACTACTTCGTCAAGGGCATGCCGCATATCGACAGCTTCAAGGTCGAAGTTGGCCAGGAGCCGCTGGTAGCGCTTCTTCGCCTGCAAAAGGGTGAAGTCGACATCGCCGGTGACGGCATCCCGCCGGCAAAGTTCCTCGAGATCAAGAACTCTCCGGATGGCGCGCAGATGATCGTTGACGGCGAGCAGCTGCATACCGGATACGTCACGCTCAACACCAAGGTAAAGCCTTTCGACAACGTGAAGGTCCGTCAGGCCGTCAACATGGCGGTCAACAAGGAGCGCGTCACCCGTATCCTGAATGGTCGCGCCACGCCTGCCACCCAGCCGCTGCCGCCGCTGATGCCGGGCTATGACAAGGGCTTTACGGGCTATGCTTACAATGTCGAGAAGGCCAAGGCCCTGCTTGCGGAAGCTGGCTATCCCGATGGCTTCACAACGGTACTCTATTCGACCAATACCGATCCGCAGCCGCGCATCGCTCAGGCGATCCAGCAGGATCTCGCTGCCATCGGCGTCAAGGCTGAAGTTCGTGCGCTGGCGCAAGGCAACGTGATTGCCGCGGGCGGCACCGAAGGCGAAGCGCCGATGATCTGGTCGGGTGGCATGGCGTGGATCGCCGACTTCCCGGATCCGTCCAACTTCTACGGTCCGATCCTCGGCTGCGCGGGGGCGGTTCAGGGCGGCTGGAACTGGTCGTGGTATTGCAACGAGGCGCTCGACAAGCGTGCGATCGAAGCGGATTCAATGTCGGATCCGGCGAAGGCTGAAGAGCGCCAGGCTGTCTGGGGCAAGATCTTCACCGATATCATGGCCGACGCACCATGGATTCCCGTCATCAATGAACGCCGTGTTGTCGCGAAGTCGATGCGCATGGGCGGCCCGGACAACATCTACATCGATCCGACCCGGGTCATCAATTACGACGCGATCTTCGTAAAGCAATAAGCCCAAGCTTCCCCCGCCAACGCGGGGGAAGCCGCCATAGAGGAAACACCAAGAAATATCGAGGCATTGCCATGTGTGTCGCTTGCAACCACACCATCCACCGCGCCCAACACAATTTCGGCTGGAACCGTGATTTCCCGCCTGCTCTGGCTGCAAAGCCGGGCGAAACGATCCTGTTCGAATGCCTCGATTCTTCGGGCGGGCAGCTCGGGCCGGATGCGACCCTCGATACGCTGGCCAATCTCGATTTTGGCAAGATCAACCCGGTGTCTGGCCCCGTCTATGTTGAGGGCGCTGCACCGGGCGATGCACTGAAGGTGACGATCCGCAAGTTTCACCCCTGCGGCTACGGCTGGACAGCGAATATTCCGGGCTTCGGCCTGCTGGCGGATCAGTTCAAGGATCCCGCGCTGCACGTCTGGAAATACGACACGGCTTCCATGGCGCCATCCGCCTTTGGACCAGGTGGCCGAGTGCCGTTGAAGCCCTTTACAGGCACGATTGGTGTCGCCCCCGCCGAAGCCGGCCTGCACTCCGTCGTTCCGCCCCGGCGCGTTGGCGGCAATATGGATATTCGCGACCTCACGGCGGGTGTGACCCTCTACCTTCCTGTCGAAGTGGAAGGCGCGCTGTTTTCGGTCGGTGATACCCACGCTGCTCAGGGCGATGGCGAGGTCTGCGGCACCGCTATCGAGAGCCAGATGAATGTGGAGCTGACACTCGACCTCGTGAAGGGCGCCAATCTCCAGTCGCCTCGCTTCACCACCACGGAGCCTGTTACCCGCCATCTCGATGGCGCCGGATATGAAGTGACGACCGGCATTGGCCCAGACCTGATGACTGGCGCCCGCGAGGCGGTCATGCGCATGGTCGATCTGCTGTCCAGCGAACATGGGCTCAATCCGGTCGATGCCTATATGCTCTGCTCGGTTTGCGGCGACCTGAGGATCAGCGAGATCGTCGACATGCCGAACTGGGTCGTTTCCTTCTACTTCCCGAGAATTGTCTTCGCATGAACGGTACCGCGTCCAATCCGACCCCTGTCCTTTCCGTGCGCGATCTTTCGATCGACGCGCGGACGCCTAGCGGCCTGAAACGCATCCTCGATGGCATCAATTTCGATCTTGTTGCTGGAGAGACGCTCTGCCTCGCGGGAGAGTCGGGGTCCGGCAAGTCCGTGACCTCGCTTGCCATCATGGGCCTTTTGCCCAAGGCTTCGCTTCGTGTCGCATCCGGCGAAATCAGACTCGGTGATACCAATCTCCTCAGCCTGTCTGAGCGGGCGATGCGGGAGGTCCGTGGTGGCGATGTCGCGATGATCTTCCAGGAGCCGATGACCTCGCTAAATCCGGTCATGACAGTTGGCACTCAACTCGTCGAAGCAATTCGCGAGCACCAGGAGACGGCCAACGCTGAAGCCGTGGCGAAAAGCATGCTGGACGCCGTGCATATCAACGATGCCGCCCGGCGCATGAAGCAGTACCCGCATGAGCTTTCCGGCGGGATGCGCCAGCGCGTGATGATCGCCATGGCACTTTCCTGCCGGCCCAAGGTCCTGATCGCCGACGAGCCCACCACAGCGCTCGACGTGACAGTACAGGCGCAAATCCTGAAACTGATGCGCGAGCTGAAGCATGAATTCGGCACGTCGATCGTCATGATTACCCACGACATGGGTGTCGTGGCCGAGATGGCGGATCGGGTCGTGATCATGCAGAATGGCCGAACCGTCGAGCAAGGCGACGTGGTGGATATCTTCCGTCGGCCCACGGCCGACTATACCCGTGAATTGCTGGCCGCCGCTCCCAGGCTCGGCACCTATGCCGGAACGGACCAACCACCCCGGATCTCGGCAGCGCCTGAGCGCCCACACTTTCCAAAACCTATTCTTGAGGTCTCCGAACTCACAGTCACATATGGCGGCAAGAGTGGCTGGTTGGGTCGGGGAGTGGAAGCAACGCCGACGGTAAGAGGCATCACCTTCCGGCTGGAAGCTGGCCAGACCCTCGGCCTCGTCGGTGAAAGCGGCTCAGGAAAATCGACCACGGGCAAGGCTGTGCTCGGCCTCATCCCGTTCAAGGGCAGCGTCCGCATCGACGGGCAGGAGATTTCCAGTCTCACCGCCAGCGCAATGCGATCCGTGCGCCGCACGGCTCAGATGATCTTTCAGGATCCATATGCTTCGTTGGATCCTCGCATGAGTGTCGGCGCGGCGGTCGCCGAGCCGTTGGTCATTCACAACATCGGCAACAGCTCCGAACGGCGTGATCGTGTCGCCGCGCTGCTGAAGCGTGTCGGCCTGACGCCTGATGCAGCAGAGCGTTACCCGCACGAATTTTCGGGCGGTCAGCGCCAGCGTATCTGCATCGCGCGCGCCCTCGCCCTCGAGCCCAAATTGATCATCGCCGACGAGAGCGTTGCGGCTCTGGATGTCTCGGTGCGTGCGCGGGTGCTGGATCTGATGCTGGAATTGCAGGAGCAGATGGGCCTCGCCTATCTCTTCATTTCCCACGACATGGCTGTTATTGAGAAGATGGCCCATTCCGTCGCCGTAATGCGCGGCGGGGAATTGGTCGAGATGGGAACCCGCCGAGAGGTCTTCGAAGAGCAGCGAAATGAATATACGCGGAACCTCATCGGTGCCGTACCCATTCCTGATCCGGAAGTGTACAGGCGCGCCGTCGCCGGGTGATCTACGGTAAGAGCGGACCGCGCGGGACGCCGAGGCCTTAGCCTCGGCTGCCGGGGGGACTTTGCCCGCACGATCCGAACAAAGCGTACCCAAATACGCACCACATTTAAAGAACTTTGCGGTACATTATTTTTTGCACATCGGCCGATGTCGCTATGGATATATGGCTGCGGCATCCTGAACGTGCATCTTTCACGTTGGCCGGTTGACCTACCGGCGACAAATAGCATCTAAATCACCGGCAAGTTGAATTTCAGATACGCTTTCATGGCGCCGTGGCCACAGGTTTAGACTTTACTGTTGAATGAATTTCCGGGGTGATGCGATGATTAAGTCCGCAAGAGGATGGATCTGGGGCGTCGTGGCCGTGGTGGCGATCGGCGTTGGCTACTACGCATGGACGGTTCTCCACAATAACGGCCTGCCTGCCGGATTTGCTTCCAGCAATGGTCGAATTGAAGCCGTGGAGATCGACATTTCCACGAAGACCGCGGGCCGCCTGAAGGAGCTGATGGTTCGCGAGGGCGACTTCGTCAAGCAAGGTCAGGTCCTTGCGCAGATGGATACCGCGCAGCTTGAAGCCAGCAAGCGCCAGGCCGAGGCACAGCTCCGCAGGGCAGAGATCGGCGTCGATACCGCGCACAGCCTCGTTGCCCAGCGCGAGGCGGAGCGGAAGTCGGCGCTCGCCGTGATCGAACAACGCAAGGCGCAGCTCGACTCCGCCATGAAGACCAACGCGCGCTCGCGACAGCTGCTGAGCAGCAGTACCGTTTCACAGCAGGTAGTGGACGACAGCGAAGCCGCAGAGCAGGCCGCGCGCGCAACACTTGCCTCAGCCGAAGCCTCCCTCGCTGCCGCAGACGCTGCGATCAATGCCGCAAAGGCCCAGGTCGTTGACGCCGAAGCTGCGGTCGATGCCGCAAAGGCACAGATCGAGAGTGTCGAGACGGATATCGCCGACAGCACTCTGGTTGCCCCGCGCGATGGTCGGATCCAGTATCGGGTTGCCCAACCGGGAGAGGTCCTCTCCGCGGGCGGACGGGTCCTCAACCTCGTCGATCTCGGCGACGTTTACATGACCTTCTTCCTGCCGACCGACCAGGCGGGCCGAACATCGATCGGCTCGGACGTGCGCCTGCGGCTCGACGCTGCGCCGCAATTCACGATTCCCGCCAAGGTCTCCTTCGTTGCTGATGTCGCGCAGTTCACGCCGAAAACGGTCGAGACTGAAGAGGAACGCCAGAAGCTGACATTCCGGGTTCGCGCTCAAATTCCGCAGGAGTTGCTCAAGAAATACGTCGAGTACGTCAAGACGGGCCTTCCCGGCATGGCCTACGTGCGGCTCGATCCACAAGCCGAATGGCCTGAAGACCTCGAACGCAATGTCGTGAAGTGACGGCGCCGCGATGAGTGGTGCTCAAGCGAACGAGGCCGTTTCGACCAACGCCTCCGATCTTTCAGGTGGCGGCCGCGACGCCGTTGTCCGGCTGCAGCAGGTGACGCTCACCTACAAGAAGACCGTCGCATTGGGTGACGTTTCGCTCGATATTCCATCGGGCTGCATGGTCGGGCTGATCGGCCCTGATGGGGTGGGAAAATCGAGCCTGCTGTCGCTCGTGTCAGGCGCGCGGGCGGTTCAAAAAGGACAGGTGCATGTGCTTGGCGGCGACATCTCCGACGCCAAGCACCGCGAAGACACCTGCCCGAGAATTGCCTACATGCCGCAGGGGCTGGGCAAGAACCTCTACCCTACGCTATCGGTCTTTGAGAATGTCGATTTTTTCGGCCGTCTGTTCGGCCACGACAGGCAGGAACGCGAAACCCGCATTCATGAGTTGCTGGAGAGCACGGGGCTCGGTCCTTTCGCCGATCGCCCGGCCGCGAAACTTTCAGGCGGCATGAAGCAAAAGCTCGGCCTCTGCTGCGCGCTCATCCATGATCCGGACCTCCTGATCCTCGACGAGCCGACGACTGGCGTCGACCCCCTCTCTCGCCGCCAGTTCTGGGAATTGATCGACGCAATCCGCGCCGGTCGGCCGGGCATGAGCGTCATCGTTGCCACAGCCTATATGGAGGAGGCCGCCGGCTTCGATTGGCTGGTTGCCATGAACGCCGGCAAGGTGCTCGATACCGGAACGCCGGCCGAACTGCTTGATCGCACCGGCGCTCCCAACCTCGATGCCGCATTCATCGCGATGCTGCCCGAAGCGGAACGGCGCAGCCACGTTGATGTGGTCATACCGTCCCGTAAGATCACGGAGAACGAAGAATACGCGATCGAAGCCAGCCACCTCAGCATGCGCTTTGGCGACTTTACTGCAGTCGATAATGTCAGCTTTCAGATACCACGCGGCGAGATCTTCGGCTTTCTGGGATCAAACGGCTGCGGCAAGTCGACCACGATGAAGATGCTGACTGGCCTGCTTGCCGCAAGCGAGGGCGAAGCCAAGCTCTTCGGACGAACGGTGGATGCCCGCGACATGGCGGTGCGCCGTCGTGTCGGCTATATGAGCCAGGCCTTTTCGCTTTATACCGAGTTGACGGTCCGCCAGAACCTTGACCTGCATGCGCGCCTGTTCAAGCTACCGGAAAACTCCATCGCCGCGCGTATTGATGAGATGGCCCGCCGCTTCGGCTTGGAAGAAGTGATGGACGCCTTGCCCGACGGCTTGCCGCTCGGCATTCGCCAGCGCCTGTCGTTGGCCGTCGCCATGATCCATTCGCCCGACGTGCTGATCCTCGACGAGCCGACATCAGGCGTTGACCCGGTGGCTCGCGACGCATTCTGGCAGATCCTCGCGGACCTTTCCCGCAAGGATAACGTCACGATCTTCATCTCGACGCATTTCATGAACGAAGCGGAACGCTGCGACCGCATCTCGCTTATGCACGCCGGCAAGGTGCTGATCAGCGACACCCCGGAGGCGATCGCGAAGAGCCGTAACTCGGCGACCCTTGAAGATGCTTTCATAGCCTATCTCGAGGAAGCCTCAGGCGTAAGTCCCACACAGAAGACCTCCAAGGAGGACATTGCTCCGGCCGCGACCGCCAAGCTGGTCGGCTCAGGTCATGCCCAGACCAAGACGAAGAAGCGCCTCTTCGATTTCCGCCGGATGTTCAGCTATACGAGGCGTGAGGCGCTGGAACTTCAGCGTGATCCCATTCGAGCCACGCTTGCCATACTTGGAAGCGTGATCCTGATGTTCGTCATCGGCTACGGGATCAACATGGATGTTGAAGACCTCACATTTGCTGTGCTCGATCGCGACGATTCCACCATCAGTCGAGACTACGTGCTCGACATTGCCGGATCGCGCTATTTTATCGAGAAGGACCCGATCCGCGACTATGCCGACATGGACAAGCGGATGCGTGATGGTGAGATCAGCCTGGCGATCGAGATTCCGCCTGGCTTCGGTCGGAGCGTCTTGCGAGGCGATTCCGTCGAGGTCGGTGCCTGGATCGACGGCGCAATGCCGCAACGCGCCGAAACGATCAGCGGCTACGTGCAGGGCATGCATGCCAACTGGCTCAACCGCAAGGCTCGAGAGACCTACGGCACGGCGGCAACACAGGGCACGTTTTCGATAGAGACCCGCTTCCGTTACAATCCCGACGTCAAGAGCCTCGTTGCCATGGTGCCGGCCGTTATCCCGCTCCTGCTGATGCTCATCCCGGCCATGCTCGCGGCGCTCAGCGTCGTCAGGGAAAAGGAACTCGGATCGATCATCAATCTCTACGTGACGCCGGTCACACGGCTGGAGTTCCTATTCGGCAAGCAGATACCCTACGTCGTCCTGGGCATCCTGAATTTCCTGCTGCTGGTCGCCTTCGCGACGCTGGTGTTCAGGGTGCCGTTCACAGGAAGCTTCCTCACTTATGCGACCGCTGCCCTGCTCTATGTGATCATCGCAACATCCATCGGCATCTTCATGTCGACCTTCATGTCGAGCCAGATTGCCGCGATCTTCGGCACTGCCCTGCTGACGCTCATTCCGGCGACCCAGTATTCCGGTATGACCGACCCGGTGTCCTCCCTTCAGGGAGCGGGTGCGCTGGTCGGGCAAATCTATCCGACGACCTACTTCATGACGATCTCGCGCGGCACCTTCTCGAAAGCCCTCGATTTTGCCGGACTTGCCGGCTCGTTCGTACCCCTGCTGATTCCCATCCCGATCCTCGCCGCGCTCGGCGCGGTGCTTCTCAAGAAGCAGGAGAGCTGATCATGTTTTCGTCCAACATCGTTCAGCTCGGCCTCAAGGAATTGCGCGGCCTCGTGCGTGATCCGATGCTCGTGCTGCTGATCGTCTATGCTTTCAGCCTGCAGATCTATACCGGTTCTAGCGCATTGCCGGAGACGCTGAACAATGCCGCGATTGCGATCGTCGACGAGGATCAATCGCCGCTTTCCGGCCGCATAAGCACGGCCTTCACCCCTCCATATTTCGTGCCGCCGAAACAGATCTCCATCGCAGAGATGGATAAGCGAATGGATGCGGGACTCGATACCTTCGCACTGAACATACCGCCCGACTTTCAGCGCGACGTCCTGGCCAACCAGAAGCCGGCGATCCAGCTCAATGTCGACGCGACGCGCATGAGTCAGGCTTTCAGCGGTAGCGGTTATGTCCAGTCGATCGTGACCAGTGAAGTCAACGAATTCATGGACCGCTATCGCGGCGGCAGTCGTGTGCCCGTCGAACTGACGCTGAGGGCACGCTTCAATCCGTCGCTCAACAAATCCTGGTTCGGCTCGATCAATAACATCATCACGTCGATCACCATGCTTTCGATCATCCTGACGGGCGCGGCGCTTATCCGCGAGCGTGAGCATGGTACTGTCGAGCATCTCCTGGTAATGCCGGTGACACCCACGGAGATCATGATCAGCAAGATCTGGTCGATGGGTCTCGTTGTGCTTGTGGCGGCAGGTTTTGCCCTGTTCGTTGTGGTGAAGGGATTGTTGGGCGTGCCAATCGAAGGATCGCCCGCGATCTTCCTGATCGGAACGGCGTTGTTCCTTTTCGCGACCACCTCCATGGGTATCTTCTTGGCGACGGTCGCCGGCTCCATGCCGCAGTTCGGCCTTCTGCTGATCCTCGTGCTCCTGCCGCTGCAGGTGCTCTCGGGAGCGATGACGCCGCGCGAAAGCATGCCCGATATCATCCAGTACATCATGCTCCTCGCGCCGAATACGCACTTCGTCATACTGGCCCAGGCAGTGCTGTTTCGTGGTGCCGGGCTCGATGTGGTCTGGCCGCAGCTTCTGGCATTGCTGGTGATCGCTGCGGTGTTGTTCTACCTGGCACTTCGACGCTTCCGCCGGTTCCTTCGGTAAGAGGATCGGTAATTGGCGTAATTATTATGCGCGCAGGATGGCCTCCGCTGCCTTCTCGGCAATCATGATGACCGGCGAATTGGTGTTGCCCGAAACAATCGTCGGCATGATCGATGCATCGACCACGCGCAGCCTCCCCACCCCGTGAACACGAAGATCAGCATCCACCACGGCCATCGGGTCGCTCCCCATCTTGCAGGTGCCGACAGGATGGAAAATCGTGGTGGCGATGTCGCCGGCGCGGTGGATCAACTCGTCGTCGCTCTGATACTCCCGGCCCGGCAGCATTTCCTGCGGATGGAAACGCGCGATCGCCTTCGTCATCATCAGCCTGCGGGCATGGCGAATAGATCTCGCCGCCAGAATCCGATCGCCCGGCGTCGACAGGTAGTTCGGCCGGATCTCAGCGGCCGTCGCCGCCTCACGGGTCGTCACGTGTACCGAGCCACGGCTTTCTGGCCTGAGATTGCACACGGAAACCGTGACAGCCGGGAAGCGGTGCAACGGTTCGCCAAGCCGATCGGTACTGAGCGGCTGGACGTGATATTCGAGATCAGCCGTCGCGACAGCCGGGTCGCTTTTGGCGAATATGCCGAGTTGGCTCGGCGCCATGGAGAGCGGGCCGGAGCGGCTTATCGCATATTGCAGACCCATCCCGGCACGACTGAAAATGTTGTGATAGAGCTGGTTCAGCGTGCGCGCGCCTTCGATCCGGAAGACGGTGCGGATTTGCAGGTGATCCTGCAAGTTTTCGCCGACGCCCTGAAGTTCGTGGCGGATGGGGATGTCGAGCGCGGAGAGTACATCCCGCCGACCGACGCCCGAAAGCTCCAGAATTTTCGGCGAGTTGATCGCGCCGGCCGAGAGCACGACTTCGCGGCCGGCCCGCGCGACGCAAAGCCGCCCGTTCAGGCGGAAGCGAACGCCCGTCACCGTTTTACCGTCGAACTCCAGCTGCTCTGTTTCGGCGCCGGTCAACACGCGGAGGTTCTTCCGCTTCATTGCTGGCCGCAGGAAAGCCTTGGTCGTGTTCCACCGCAGGCCGCCTTTCTGGTTGACCTCGAAATAGCCTGATCCCTCGTTATCGCCATCGTTGAAATCATCCGTCTTGCGAATGCCCAGCTCTTGCGCCGCCTCGCGGAAGGCGTCCAGAATTGGCCAGGACAACCGCTGCCGCTCGACGCGCCATTCGCCCCCTGCCCCGTGTAGCGCGGATCCGCCGCGATAGTTGTCTTCCGACTTGAGGAAGTATGGGAGCACGTCTTCCCATCCCCAGCCGCTGTTGCCTGCCTGTCGCCAGCCGTCATAGTCGGCCGCCTGACCGCGCATGTAGATCATGCCGTTGATGGACGAGCAGCCCCCGAGCACCTTTCCGCGAGGATAGTTGAGCGCACGGCCGTTCAGGCCAGGCTCAGCTGCCGTCTTCATCATCCAGTCGGTGCGTGGATTTCCCATGCAATAGAGATAGCCGATCGGAACGTGCACCCAATGATAGCGATCAGAGCCGCCTGCCTCGAGCAGCAGCACCCGGTTTCTCGGATCAGCCGATAGCCGGTTTGCCAGTACGCAGCCGGCCGAGCCGGCGCCGACGATGATGAAGTCGTAGTTGCCTTCATCGACAAGCGTATCTGTCATGGGCATTTTCACGCGTCGACTCCTTTGCCAAGGTCACCGCTTGTTGAGAGCCGCCGCCAGAGTGGCGTCATTGCTTCGGCAATGTCCTGATAAAGCTGATAGCGGCGATTGTAGTGCGCGCTAAGCGCCTGATTCGGCTGATAATGTCGGTCCGTTCGCACCATTGCATTGGCGCCTGCGGTGAAATCGGCAAACAGCCCGACGCCCGTTCCGGCAGCGATCGCCGCTCCAAGCGCTCCTGTCTCCCGCGAGACGGCAATGGTTACCGGCACGCCCAAGACATCGGCAAAGATCTGTGGCCAGAGCAGACTGCGCGAGCCGCCGCCGGACAGCACGGCCTCCTCGAAGACGGCGCCGGCCTTGCGGATCGTTTCGATATGCTGGCGGTGACCAAAGGCCACGCCCTCCAGCAGCGCCCGGATCAGGTGACCCTTGGTGTGCCAACCGGCCATGCCATAGAAGCCGGCGCGCGCGTGGCCATCCTGCTGCGAGCCATAGAGATACGGGTGATAGAGCGGATCGTCGTCCGACGGCACAACCGCGGACGCAAGCGCACACGCCGCATCGAACGGCGAGACGCCGTCGTCATGTTCGCTTTCGAAGAACTCGCGAACAAGCCATTCGAGGTTTGCGGCCGATGTAGCGCTGTTTTCCATCGCCATATAGCGGCGACGGTCAAAGGTGGAGGACATGAAGACCGGACCGTCGAGATCCGGGCCGTCAATGACAACCTGGTTGATGCTCCAGGTGCCTGCGATGATCGAAGCACTCCCGGAACGCGACACGCCCGATCCGAGCGCCGAAGCGACAACGTCAAAGAGGCCGCCGACAACAGGAGTACCTGCTTTAAGGCCGGTTTCCAAGGCAACTTCCTCCATCACCCAGCCGGCGATATCGGCGCTTTCCAAGAGCGGCGGCAGCATATGCATGCTGTCTGCAAGCCCATAGGCCGCCATCAGGGTTTCGTCGTAGCGGCGAGCGGCCAGATCGAGCAAGCCGGCGCCCGACATATCGGAGACCTCGCTGACGCGACGCCCGGTCAGCCTGTTGACAACGAAATCCTTCGAGAAAAATACCGTGCCGATGCGCTGGAACAGTTCCGGTCGATGACGTTTCAGCCAAGCCAGCAAAGTCGGCGTCTGGGAGGGCCAGGGGCGCTGGCGGGCGATCGGGGCCGTGCGGTCGCCAACGCTCTCTAACGCCCATTGCTCGACGAGATCGGTTGCCCGGGTATCGAGCGACTGGATGCCTAGAAGAGGTTCACCCTCTCGGTCGAGTGCATAAAGCCCATTGCCATGGCCCGCGCAGCCAATCGCCGCAATGTCGCTCGCGGCAATTCCCGCCCTGTCGAGGCAGGTGCGGATTACACGCTTGGCATTTGCCCAGAGCTCTCCGAGGTCCCGTTCGACATGGCCGGGGCACGGCATCCGGCTATGACCTTCCTCTCCCGCATGCGCCATCTCCCGACCAGCAAGATCGAAAATCACCGCTTTGATGACGGTGTTTCCGGCATCGATCCCCAACAAATATCTTCCCATTCGAACCCCTCCCAAGGTTCTGACATCTTTTTCCGCTCCGGAGCGGAAGCCCAGTATTCAGCCTAAGACGGTGCAGCGAGAGCGTCTCGCCTGTCCCGCACTAGAGACCGTACTTGGAACGGCTCGACGGCAGGTCGCTCTCCGCTTCCTGAATTTAGCCGCGCTGGTAAAGTGCGAAAGCCTCCTCGCCGCTCGCATCCTCGTGAATGATCGCCATCAGACCGCGCACGACCGCATTCGGATTGGCGTGCTGGTAGATGTTACGCCCGTAGACCATGCCCATTGCGCCCTGTCGCATCAAGGCCGCGGACTTGTCAAACACGGCTCCGAGGTCTTCCTTTCCACCGCCTCGAACGAGCACCGGGCAACGCGCCGCCTCCACCACGCGGTGGAAATCATCAGCGTTCGTCGTCGGATCCGCCTTGACGATATCGGCGCCCATCTCCCGGGCAAGGCGTGTGAGCGTGACGATCTTGTCGGCATCGCCGTCGACCATGTAGCCGCCACGCTCGGTCACTGGCTGCATGACCAGCGGCTCGATCATCAGCGGCATGCCGTATTTCTCGCAGTCGGCACGCACGCGAGAAATGTTCTGGACGCACTGGCGAAAGAGATCCGGCTCGTCAGGCAGCATGAAGAGGTTCACGACGACGCAGGCTGCATCCATCTGCAGCGCGCCAACCAAAGGCTCGGCCTCGTTCTGCAGCACGGCCCACATGTCACGATGGCGGATGCGGTTATAGGGGTTACCCATGTCGAGACGCATGACGAGCGCAGGCTTGTCCTTGCCCGGCAAGTCCTGCAGCAAGTCGGCCTGACCATAGTTCATCTGGATCGCATCAGGCTTCGCATCGACCAACGCCCTCACGACAGCAGGCATGTTCTCCAGGCCATCGAGGAAAGACGGCTCGTTGCAGACGCCGTGGTCGATCGCCACATCAAGGCAACGCCCGTTGCCGAACAGCCGGTTCATCCGGACTTTGCGGTTGTCTCGCATGCTTCACTCCTTTGTTCGTTCCTTGCGGAAAGGGTTTCTTCGCTGACGCCGTGGCGCTCGCGCATGAGGGTCAGAAAACGGGTGCGCTCCTCGGCGGTACGCTGAGGCGTCCAGCCTTTTTCGGCGGCGAGAATGTCGAGAACGGCATCCGCCATCTCGAGCGAGAGTTCGCCGGTGATGGCAAGCGTCGTACGCCGGAGCAGAATGTCGTCCAGATGCTCCACCGCTTCGCCGCGAATGAGGAAGATGAGTTCGCGAGCGCTGTAGCCGGCATGAGGCAACATGCGATCGGGCGCCGCCGCAATGAAACGGGCGACCTCAGCGGCATCGGTGCCATAGCGTGCAAAGAGCGTCGCGGCGCGATCCCCGGCAAGGCCGGTGGTCGCGGCGAGCCGTCGCAGCCAATCGCCTTGATCGCTGGGAAATTCGCGACCGCCACCGAAGGTGCGTTCCGCCGTACCGACGCGACGTTTTCGGCCAAGCCGCTCCAGCGTCATGTCAGCGGCCAGTTCGCCGAAGGAGCGGAAGGTGGTCCACTTCCCGCCGATCATGCAAAGCACCGGCGGCCCGCCGTTGCTGCCTTCAATTACCGTGCAGAAATGGTCGCGCGGGATGCGGCCGGTAAAGTTGTCCTTGCTGGCGGGCAGCGGCCGCACGCCGGCGAACTCGAAAACGATCTCTTCCGGCCGGATCACGACGCCGGGCAATACGAAGGCCAGCGACTGCAGAATGTAATTGCGCTCGTCCGCTTCACAGCGCACCGTGCCGGGGTCGTCGACCCGTATGTCCGTAGAGCCGACCAGCACCTTGCCGAGATAGGGGAAAAGGATGCAGATGCGCCCGTCCTCGTTTTCATAGTAGATCATGTGGCCATCAAGCATCTCGCGCAGGCCGGCATTGTCTATGATCAGGTGCGAGCCCTTGGTGCCCCCCATCAACGGCGCGGGGCGCGCCTTCTCGGGAAAGAGCGCGCCGTTGGCGATATCGATCCAGCCACCCGTCGCGTTGATGATCAATGCTGGTTTGATCGGCAGCGTTTCGCCCGAGAGACTGTCGCGCAGCAGGAATTCTCCGCCCGCACCCTGATCGACGGATGCATAGTTCAGAGCGGCGGCATTCACACTCGACGTAAGGCCATCGACCAACAATTCCATGCCAATCCGTTCCGGGTGGCTTACCCAGGCATCGTAGTAAGTGGCGGAATTTCTGATCGCCGGATTGAGTGCCGGCCATTTGGCGAGCGTGCTCCTGCGCCCGCGAAACTGGTGGCGTGGCATCAGCGCGCGCTTTCGCGTGAGGAAATCGTAGATGCTGAGCCCCGCCTTGATGACCACGGCGCCGCGGCGGCTCGGACGACGACTCAGCCCGAGGAATCGCACGATGCCATTGGCGAAGCCGGAAAACACGTCGAAGATCGGAACCGTTGTCGCCAGCGGCGCGACATAGTGCGGCGCATTGCGCAGCAACCGGTCCCGTTCGGCCAAGGATTCCTGCACGAGGCTGAATTCGCCGTTTTCGAGATAACGCAGCCCACCATGCACCATGCGGGAAAGCGCGGCACTGGCACCGGAGCAATAATCCGCCTGTTCGACAAGCAGCACGTTGACGCCCTGCAACGCCAGCTCGCGAAAGACGCTGAGCCCGTTGATCCCGCCGCCGAGGACGCACACGTCCACCTTCGGGCTTTTGCGAAGCCCGTCCAATGTCTCTTTACGGTTCATGATGCTGGTCCGTTATCCGTCCATATGGGCGAGCTTCGCCGAGAGCGCCGCGTCGATAGCCTTGAGATCGTCGACCGAAAGCCGAAGCGTGCCGGCCCTTGCATTGTCGAGCGCCTGCGCCGGGTTGCGGGCGCCACAGAGCGCAAAGGTGATCCCCGGCTGCGCCAACGTCCAGGCGATCACCACCTGGGCAATGCTCGCATCATGTCGCGCCGCGACCGGCTGAATGGCATCGGAGAAATCCTTCGCCCTTTGTCGATTGGCAACAGAGAAGCGCGGGTTGTCCTTGCGCTGGTCGTCGCCGGAGAAGATGCGGTCCGGCCCGACCGTGCCGGAGAGCAACCCGAGCGCCAGCGAGGAATAGCTGAGCGTCGACATGCCGCTTTCAACCGTGAGCGGCAGCAGGTCCGCCTCGATCTCCCGATCGATCATGCTGAACCGCTCCTGGATCGCATCGAGCGACCCGGTTTCGATGTAGCGCTGAAGCTCGGACCGATCGACGTTGCTGGCGCCGATCGCGCGGATCTTGCCCGCCGTCTTCAACTCTTCCAGCGCCCTGACAGTCTCCTCTATGGGTGTCGTGGCATCCTGCCAGTGGGTGATGTAGAGATCGATATGATCCGTGCCGAGCCGGCGCAGGCTTTGCTCCACCTCGTGGACGATCGCGTCCCGGCCGAGATAGCGGTGAACCGGCTTGCCGTCCTGATCGAAGAAATGGCGGCCCTTCTGCGTGTGCCATACGAGACCGCACTTCGTCGCGATCACGGCCTGGTCGCGGCGTCCGGCAAGCGCCTTGCCGACGATTTCCTCAGCGCGGCCAAGCCCATAAGCAGGCGCCGTGTCGATGAGCGTCACACCGGCATCCAGGGAGGCCTGAATGGCGGCAATGGATTCCGCTTCATCGGTTCCACCCCACATCCAGCCGCCGATAGCCCATGTTCCAAGCCCGACAGCCGAGGCTTTGACGCCAGAGCGCCCGATTTCGCGGGTCAACTGCTCGCCACTCATGCTGAATGTCCTTCCTCGGATGCTATTTCCAGAATGCGCGCCCCGGTCGCCTCGTCGGTGATCAGCGTGTCGAGATGATTGCCCCTGAGAACGCTGAGGATGGAGCCGGCCTTGTTCAACCCGCTGGCGACACCGATTTTCGTCGGGATGGAGGCAAACTCCTGCAGCGTCAGCGAGACCAGCGATCGGTTAAGGCTGTAGTCGCAAAGCTGGCCCTCACCATCGAGAAGATGTGCCAGCAGCTCTGAGCTCGCGCCGGCGTGTTCAATCGCCATGCGATCGGTGCTCGATGAGGGATGCAGGTCGTAATAGGTCGAGTCGCTGCTCAGGATCGAGCCGATGCCCACGACGGCAACCTTCGCCTCGCGCGCCCGCTGGAAGACATCGGCGACGGAGCGCATGGCCATCAGCATCGCGCGCTGCTCGGCATTGTCGGCAAAGAGCGGCGCGTGGATCTGGTACGACCGGCCACCAAGCCGCTCGGCCATCAGCGTCGAGACATGGTTGACGTCGGTATAGTGCTTGCCTTGAACGCAGCCGGTCGCGGGAATGACTTCGACATCGAAGCGGCGGCCCGGCTGCAGGCCCGCGACGACGGCGCTGACACCCTTGCCGCCGGTGATGCAGATCGTGTCGCCATCGGCGATTTCTTCGATCAAAAGCCGGGCTGCCGCCTCCCCTACCGCCTGAAGTGCTGTCTGCGGGTTGTCGGAAACGGTCGGCACGACGACGGCGCGGCTGATGCCGCCAAGTGCGAGTAGCCGCTCTTCCATATCCACCAGCGGCTCGACCGGCGACTTGATCTTGATCTCGACGAGGCCGAGCTGGCGACCGCGCTTGATCAGTCGGTTGACTGTCGCATGCGAGATGCCGAGTTGGTCAGCGATCTGCGCCTGGGTCAGGCCTTCAAGAAAATGCAGCACGAGCGCCTGGTGCATCTGGCGCGCGATGACGATTTCCTCGCGCGGCGCTGTGGTCTTTGGTTTCAGTCTGGCGATCGGCATATCAGACGGCCTTCCGCTTGTGCAGGAAATGATCGATGGAAACGGCGGCGAGCAGAATGCACCCCTTGATCATGTCCTGCCAATAGACGGAGACGTTCAGCAGGATCAATGACGAGGTGACGACCGAGAGCAGTGCGATGCCGAGGATGGCGCCGAGGATGGTGCCGGAACCACCGTTGAGCGAGGCACCACCGATCACCGCGGCTGCGATGATGTTGAGCTCCATGCCGACACCGAAGGTCGGGGTCGCTGCGCCGAAGCGGGACATGTAAATCACGCCGGCAACACCCGCTAGCGTGGAGCACAGCACCGTGACCCAGAACTTGACCTGGTTGGTCTTGATGCCGGAATAGAGCGCGGCCTTCTCGTTGCTGCCCGTGTAAAACACCTTGCGGAACGCCGTTGCACGGCGCAGCAGGAAATCGAACAGGACGACCACGGCAATGAAGATCAGGATGACATACGGCACGCCGTAGAACGTACCCTGGCCGACGGCCTTGAAGCCAGCCGGAAGCGTAAAGAGCGAAAGCGGCGTGCCCTTGGTGATGATGAGGCAGAGGCCACGCACAATCACCATGCCCGCAAGCGACGTGATGAAGTGATTGAGCCCAACCACGGTCACGAAGAAGCCCATGATTGCGCCGATAGCGCCGCTGGCGATGATGCCGATCAACGATGCGGTCCACGGGTCGAGCCCGGCGAGAAACAGCGAGCCGGAAAGCACCATGGCAAAGCAGACGACCGAGCCGACGGCCAGATCGATGCCGCCGACGATCAAAAGGATCGTCATGCCGACGACGACGATGCCTTCTACTGAGAAGCTCATCAGCATGGCGCGGAAATTACCGAGTGTCAGAAAGTGCGGCGAGGCGAAGCTCATGGCGCCGCAGAGAGCAAGGATGATCACGATCAATCCCGCCTCCCGCATCGTTCCAATGCGTTTCCAGGCTCCCGTCCTCTGCATCTCGGCCGTCATCGTGTCGATTGCCATGCCTGTTTCTCCCCTTCCATCTTCACGCGGCATGATCTGCCGTCCTTGCTGCGCCGATACCTGATGCCAGGCGGATTACGGCCTCTTCCGTCATGTTCTCTGCACTGAGTTCGCCGGCGATACGCCCCTCCCTGACAACCAGCACCCGGTCGCAAAGCCCGAGCAACTCCGGCATCTCCGACGAGATGACAACGATGCCGATGCCGGAGCTGGCAAGTTCCCTCAACAGGCGATGGATCTCGGTCTTGGCACCGACATCAATGCCGCGGGTCGGTTCGTCCATAAGGATCACCTTCGGTTTCACCGCGAGCTGCTTGGCGATTGCAACCTTCTGCTGGTTGCCCCCCGAAAGCGATTTGACCGGCGCCTCGACACCGCCCATGCGCACGGCAAGCCGCCGCGCGAAGTCTCGTGCAAATTCAGCCTCGGCACGGCCGTTAAGCAAACCGGCGCGATTGGTGAAGGCCTGGAGGTTCAGCACCGAAATATTCTGTGCGATCGACATCTCCAGGAACACGCCGGAACCCTTTCGGTCCTCCGAGAGATAGACGATGCCGGCCTTGACCGCATCCGCGTAAGTGTTGATCGCCTGAACCTTGCCATGCAGGCGGATGGCGCCCGCTGTGCGCGGCCGAAGCCCGCAAATGCCTTCGGCAATCTCAGTGCGGCCGGAGCCGATAAGCCCGCCGATGCCAAGAATTTCGCCCTTGCGCAGGTCAAGGCGCACATCATGGAACCGCTCGCCGTCACTCAAGCCGTCAACGTCCAGGATCGTCTCGCCCGCGACATCGCCGGGGCCAAGTTTGTCGGGATAGAGCTGGGTGATCTCGCGGCCAACCATGCGGCGGACCACATCATCCGGAGTCACATCAGCGATCCGATCAGTGCAGACATAACGACCGTCGCGAAAGACCGTAACCCGGTCACAGAGACTGAAGATCTCGGCCATGCGGTGACTGATGTAGATGATCGAGATGCCGTTCGCCTTGAGATCGCGGATGATCGAGAAAAGCTGCTGCGCCTCGGTTTCCGTCAGGGCCGCGGTCGGCTCGTCCAGGATCAGCACGCGGCAATCGAGTGTCAGCGCCTTGGCGATCTCGACGAGCTGCTGGCTGGAAATGGGCAGTTCGGCGACTTTGCGGCGGACGTCGATGCCGGCAAGCCGGTTCATCACAGCCTGCGCATCCCGTTCCAGCGCCCGGTAATTCATGAAGGGTGAGCGGCGGCGATTGGTGGCCGCCATGAACATATTTTCGGCGACCGTCGCATCCGGGCAGAGCGCGATTTCCTGGTGCACGAGCCCGATGCCAAGCGATTGCGCGGCGGCTGGTGTGGGGATGCGCACAGCTTTGCCGTCGACGCGGATCTCTCCCTCTGTCGGCTGTACCACGCCGGCAATGATGTTCATGAGCGTCGATTTGCCCGCGCCGTTTTCGCCGCACAACGCATGGACCTCCCCCTTCTCGAGGGTGAAATCGACATCCGCAAGCGCCTGGATAGCCCCGAATTGCTTGCTAACGCCGTGGATTGACAGAACCGCTTCAGCCATCTTCGTCCTCCTTCCCCTTGGAACACCATCCGCGCCGCATGACGCGGATGGTGCTTGCCCAGGAGGTTACTCCTCGATACCCTTGGTGCCGCGGCGCTTCAGGTATTTATCCCAATAGAAGTCGTCGGCGTTCGCGGCAGTCACGATCGAAAGCCCGTTATCAACGACCGGAATGCTCATCGGGTTGAAGCCCGAACGCTTGGCGTCATTCATCGGGTCGATGAGTTCGGGGTGCTTTGCCAGCCAGAGCAGCATGAAGCCCATGTAGCCCTGCATGCCCTGGTTCGGATTGATCGAGCCGAAAACTTCGCCGGCCTTGATCATGTCAAGAATGTTGGCGTTGACGTCAGCGCACATGACGAGCACCTTGCCGCCGTTTTCCTTGCTGGCCTGCGACGCACCGATGGCCGAATTCGCCTCCGGCATAAAGACGGCGCCAAGGTTCGGATTGGCCTGGATGATGCTCGAAAGCCCCTGATAGGCCTTCGTCGGGTCCTGGTTGGAGGCAGCGCGGCCGACGAGCTTCATGTCCGGCCACTTTGCTTCCATGCGGCCGATAAAGGCAGCGATGCGCTTGTCGTGGTTGTCTTGGCCCGGATTTTCGAGCACCGCATATTCGCCCTTGCCGCCCATCTTCTCGGCAATCGCGTCGGCGGCATAAATGCCTTCGCGGGTATTGTCCGAGGTGATGAAGGAAACCCGCTTCGAGAGCGGCGAGTCTGCCGCGAAAGTGACAACCGCCGTGCCCTGGTCGATGGCGCGGTTGATCGGCTCGATGAACGGATCGGAGTTCATCGGATGAACGAGGATACCGGCCGGATTCTGGGCCAATGCTTGATCGAAGCTGGCGATCTGCTTGTTGACGTCGTATTCAGGCGTACCGGTGTATTCGGTCTCGCAACCGAACTGCTGGCCGGCCTGCTTGAACATCTCGTAGACGGGGAACCAATATTCCACGCCCGAGACCATCACGTTCATCACGTATTTTTCGCCCGGTTTGCAACGGAACGGATTGTCCGTAGCGGCCGCCGCTGTGCCCGCCAGAAAAGTGGTTGCAAGGACCGCCATGGCGGTCGAGCCAATAAATTTGCGCAAGATTCCTCCTCGAGGCCGAAGCCCCTCCCAAAAGCCCGAGGGCGTCGAACCGACGCCGCTGATCGCGTTGAAACCGAACTTCCTCCTCGAAGCTCGATGAGGGCAATAGAGAGCAAGAGAACGGCTCAGTCAATATAATTCATGAAAAGAAATATATTTCACACAACTCGGGGTCGCGGTGCCGAAAATCCAATCTCTGCATGTCAATCGGATGAGGTGTCGCAACTATTCCCGCCGCCATTCAACCCTTCATTCACCATTTCTTGTCATGACATGCCGGCGCGGATTGGTAGTGCGTTCCGTGCGCTTGGGGGCATCTATGAAAGTGTCTTTAGTCCAGCTCTGGTCAGCAGCACTTGTGCTTGCGGTCCTTGTGGCAATCAATCCGTTCGGCAATCATGTCGCAGCACCGCTGACGACCGGATCGATACCGCAGAAGAACTGACGGCCGAAATACGTCACGTCACCCTGACCGAGAACAGTCGGTCGAACAGACGGACCTTTCCCATATTCGACCCAATTGCTTGCTCTAATGAGTGCGTGCCTTGATCGGATGGCACGTAGCGTCTCGTGACGGAGAAACGGTATGGTGAAACTTATCAAAGTGGCCGGATTTTCAACGGCAATTGCCCTGCTGGTGCTCGCTTATGGTCACTATATCTCTTTCGACGGCCCGGACCCGGACAGCATTCCAGATTTCCTTCAATACCCCGACCGGTTTGCGACCACCGTTCTATTCACAGTCGCGCTGGGGCTTCTTGCACTGGTCGGAAGCCGCGACAGATAGCTGACAGCTTGGCCGCTCGTCGGCTAACGAGACAAAGATACCTAAAGGCCTCCCATCGCTTCGATCCCTGCTGTCGCGCCTTGCCGCGTCCACAGGACCGGCACCTTATCTGGGGGCGTTGCGAACATGTTACGCACATTCCGGGAACAGAATGGCATCCTATCCTTTAGAGGTAGAAACAGCAGTCCAGGCCGCCGCTAACGTCGATCGTGCGGATTGGCTTACCGCACGACGTCAACACGGGTAATGCCGATCCTGCATTGGCCCGCCGTGAAGCAAAATCACGGCGGGCTTTTAATGACTGGCAGATGCGTGGGCGATCGGTCGTGGGCGGTTAGCTCGCGCGCCGACTGCGAAACGACGGGCTTCTGGAAACCGTGGACGCCAAAGTTCCTACCGGAATGATGTCTATGACATCGACAAGCTTGAAAAGGTAACGTGCCCCGCCGGTTTCGATGACTATATCATCGTAGGTTACACGTATATCTTTAGCAACGAAGTTTCTCTCGTCGCCGTCATCAAAGACCGACACAACAAACACTGAAGACCCCTTGGCTATTCCGCCACTACAGCGTCTTGGAAATGAGTAAACAATACATTAGCAAGTCGTAATTATTGCACCCTCATCCCGTATCGTTTGATCGCGCCCATTCGGAGTTGCAGATCCGGCTTTAGATCTACCTCCCTAGAAAAGGCCACGGCGTTGATGCGCAAGGACCAGCGCGCGCCTGACGAGGATGCACGGAAGCCGAGAACTGTTGCAGTTCGGCACTCGACTCTTTCACGGCTCGGTGTTCCACTGAGACTGTCACGCGGGAGTTTGCGTCATGTATCAAGAGTGGGATGAAGCTAGAGAACGGCGGCAGTACTTGCTCAAGTTCGCCACCGTGTGGATAGCCGCTGTTGCTCTCGCATTTCTGCCGATCTGGTGGATCGTACAAGAGACCACACTGTAACGGTCCAGTCCGTCGTTACCCAGCCACAAAAGCTCTAGAGCGCCAGTCTTGGCGGATCCCGTCACTGTTAGACAGTGCCACGGCATGACAGCCGGCTTCTCGCCGTCGTATTTCCGACGCCAATCGAACAACAACCTGCTTCCGATGTGCTACATTGCGTCACCACGCGCTTCTGAGGCCGGAAGGATCGACAATGCAGCGCAAGCTAGCGACGATCATGGTTGGGGATTTCGTCGGCTCCACTCCCGCGATGGAAACGGATGAAGAAGGCGCGATTGCCCGGATCGACGCCGTCCTCGACACGGTTCGCGGCGTCGTTCAACGCCACGATGGCCGTGTCTTCGGTACCGCCGGCGACGCGCTGCTCGCCGAGTTCAGCAGTCCCGTCAATGCACTGCGGTCGGCGATCGAGGCTCGTGCCGAGATCACGTCGCTTCCAGGCGCGAGTGGCGGCGACATGCGGTTCGGCCTCCATGTTGCCGACGTCGTTGTCGTTGGCTCGGACTTACGCGGCGACGGGGTGAATATAGCCGCGCGGATCGAAGCGTCCGCACCGCCCGGAGCAATCGACGTTTCGGGACTGCTCTACGATCAGGTCCGGCGGGTTTCGCCTTGCGGTTTCGAGGATGTCGGCGAGCGTCAATTGAAAGGCATACTGGAACCGATCCGGATCTATCGGGTGACGGAACTGGTGGACCGTCACATCTATCAGTTCGCTCCCACACGTTCTGCGCCGACCGTGACCCAGTCTCCCAGAACAAACTCGATCGCAGTGGCGCGGTTCGACATCGCTCCTGGCGCCGTTGCCGACCAGTATTTTCTGGTGGAGGGGATCACCGACGACCTGACGCTCGAACTCAGTCGGCTGAAAGGATTGTTTGTCAGTTCCCGCACGGCAGCGACCGCGCTCGCGACCAAGGACCCGGTCGAGATCGGTCGTCTGCTTGGGGTGGGCTACGTCATCAGCGGCTCGATCCGGCAGGCGGGAGATGATTTGCGCATCAACATCTCGCTGACTGAGACCTGCGAAGGTCTCGTCATCTGGTCTGATCGAATCAGGCGGCCATTTGGCGAAGTGCTGGATGTCATGGACGAAATCATCGCGCGTGTTGCAGCAACCGTGTCCGGGCGCATCGAGCAGTCCGAGCTCGCGGCGGCACGACTGAAACGTCCGGAGAACATGACTGCCTATGAGTATTATCTGCGTGGACTTGATCATCACCGGCTGACGGGCGTGTCCGACAGCCACATTCATGAAGCCATGACTTGGTTCGAGCGCTCCATGGCCGCCGATCCGAGCTTTGGCCGCCCTTTCGCCATGCACGTCTGCTCGTGGAGCAATCTGCCCAGCTTCGATCTTTCGCGGGCGGAACAGCAGGTCGCACACGCGCTTGCCCTCGATCCCACCGATCCGGAAGCCCACCGCATCATGGGCGCGATCAAGATGAAATCGGGCGACTTCGGCTCCGCACGATATCATCACAGCCGCGCTCACGAACTTGCGCCGAACGACGCCTATATTCTCGGCCGTAGTGCCGCTTTCTACATCTATTGCGGAGAACCCGAGCGCGGGTTGGAGATGCTTGATCGCGCCGAAGCGTTGGATCCGTTCCTGCCTGTCTGGATCACCGAGGAACGGGTGGCGGCCCTTTACGCTCTTGGCCGCTTCGAGGAGCTGAACCGCGTTGCGCTGACGCTGCCATTCCAGACCAGACGAACGTCTCTCTATCAAGCGGCCGCAAACATGGCTTCCGGAAACGCCGTGAGGGCGGAGCTTCTTGTCCGACAAGCGCTTTCCCTCGATCCAGGCTTGTCAGCGGTCTATATCCGGATGCAGGAGACCTATGCGGACGGATCGGTCACCGAGACATTGATCGCTCGCAGTTGCGAGGCCGGCCTGCCATTGACGCCACAAAGGCCCGCTATGCGCAAAAGATTACTCAAGCCGTGACAGCGACCGACGAACGAGCGCGCTTCGATCAGTCCGGACCGGCGGTCGCAATTGCCTCGGCGACGGCTCGGGCCTGGAGGCGAATATCGGGGACGGCGGTGATTTCCCAGAACTGTCCCGCGGAAAGAGCGCCGACGACATAGATCGGCGTGCGAAGCTCCGGCCGAGCCTGACTTCGCGATCGCGCATCCACATCGATCCCCAACCGCAGAGGATCCGGACGGATGAGTTTCTGACGCTCCATTTCCCGCAGCAACGGGGAGTGTGAAATACCGGACCGTTCCATTCCCGTGCAGTTGACGATCCAGTCCGCCTGCAAGGTCCGGGTCTCGCCCGATCCCCGGACCCGGTAGCACAGTGACATTGCCGGAGCCTCCCTCACGGTTTTCAGAAACCCTGCATGAAATTCGACTTGCCCGGCTCGAACCAGCCCCCGAAAGCGCTCGAAGACGTCGGGCGCGACACGGTGCCGATGAATATTCCACCACGGCAGAGCATGGCGCAGGAATCGCCTGCGTTCGGCTTGGGACAGCCCCTGCCAAAGGGCCTGCGTTTGCGGGCGAAGGCCGTCCATAACATTTCGCCAATCCTCCTCATGTCGCGCAATTGCGCGCAAGGCGTGGAGTATTCCGGCGATGGATTTAGGTAGCGCCCCAACATCGACCGCTGCCGGTGGCATCGGCTTCCGCTTATGACCGAGGGGGGCCAGCCCGCGTCGTGACAGGACATCGATATGCCCCCTGAAGCCTCGGGCCTGGAGTGCCAACACCTGGTCGATCATCGTCAATCCAGAGCCGAGGATACACACCCTGTCCTGCGGCTCAACGCGATGCAGCCACGATAGGCGCCATGGATTCTCGATCACATGCCGTTTCGCGGACGATGATAAGTCGGCAAGATCAGCAGGAAGCTGTGCGCTGCCCACGCCCAGGCAGAGCACGACGTTGCGTCCGGCGATCTCGTCGCCGTTATCGAGCAGGAAGCCCAGCACGCTGTCGTAGCGCTCAACGCAACCAGTGGCCTTGGCCTTAACGAAGTCGACCCTGCAGTGATCGCGCTTGCTGCGGAGCAGACCGGCAAGCGTATCGCGGACGTAAAGTCCGTAGTCCTGACGTGAGGCATAGTCTCCCTGTGCAAGCGGGCGCTTGTGATCACGAAGCCACTCAACGAAAGCATCCGGTCGGTCCACGAACATGCTCATGCGTCCGGCGGGAACGTTGAGCCGATGCAAGTATAGCTCAGTTCGGTAGGCCGTCCCACGACCATAGCCCGGATCGTCGCCTATCACGGCAACTGTCGCCGACGGCGTCAGCTGATCGAGGAGATTGCAAACTGTCGCGATTGACGAAAAGCCAGCGCCAACCACTACAACGTCATAGATCATCCGCCGTCCTCGATCGTGTGCGTCGTGAAGGAAGATAATGGAGTGCAGAAATACGGAAAGATGGCAGATCTAGAAACCAGAGCGCCTGCGGCGCGGCCGCCTACCGTCCATTTGCTCGGCTTCGCTGGAAAACGAAGCCTGGATGGCAGAGCAATCGCAGGATGCGTAGGACCCGTATAAAGTAATAATAAGTTGAGATTTCGACACGAAATTAACTACAAACAAAGTATATCTAAGTTGCAAATGACGTCATAATTGTAAAATTACTTAGTAAACACCTCACATAGCTGCTTACCGGTCCATCAGTATGCACATTAAATCAGCATAAATTAGCGATAGATCAAGTTGCACTGCAACCAGCGCGCGATAAAAGTAAATTTAATCTAAATTTTTACATAAATTATACTTGTTGCGCGAAAATTACGCATTCCTAATATCTCGGTCATCTTAACGCTCCGTTAACGCTATGAGGCTGATCGATGACCAAGGCGTGTACATTCCTCCTATGGACGCTCAGTGCGGCCGCTGCGATTTTTTTGGTAACTCAACCTGTCGGCAACTCCGTCCAGATGGCGCTTTCGATCTCCGTGATCGCTATGCTGGCCATCATCACGGTACTGCGGCTCGACGGCGTCTGGCGGCACGTGTTCCTGGCCCTGGGTTCAGTCGTCGTCCTTCGTTACGCCTACTGGCGAACGACAAGCACGCTGCCTCCGGTCGACGATCTCTATTCGTTCGTACCCGGGATTATCCTTTACGCCGCCGAGATGTACTGCATCGTGATGCTGGCAATCAGCCTGTTCGTTGTCGCCGATCCCCGTGAACGCGCTCCTGCCCCTCGCCCGCAGGATGACGATGCGCCAAGCGTCGACGTGTTCGTGCCGACCTACAACGAGAACAAGGAAATCCTGGCGATGACCTTGTCCGCCGCCAGGGCGATGGAGTACCCCCGCGGCAAGCTCAACGTCTATCTTCTGGATGACGGCGGCACCGACCAGAAGCGGTTTTCCGAAGATCTCGCAGTTGCCGATGCGGCCAACAACCGTGCGGTCGTCCTAAAGGATCTCTGCGCCGAATTGGGCGTAACCTACCTCACCCGCGCCGAAAACGTGCACGCCAAGGCCGGCAATCTCAACAGCGGCCTCGCCCGCACCAACGGCGATCTGGTTGTTGTGTTCGATGCCGATCACGCCCCGGAACGGGGCTTCCTGCAGGCGACGGTCGGCTACTTCGCCGAAGATCCGAACCTCTTCCTCGTTCAGACGCCGCACTTCTTCTCGAATGCGGATCCGATCGAGCACAACCTCGACACGTTCACCACCATGCCGTCCGAGAACGAGATGTTCTACGGCAAGATCCAGAAAGGCCTGGATCGCTGGAACGCGTCTTTCTTCTGCGGCTCTGCGGCGGTGCTCCGGCGCGAAGCGCTTGAGGAAGTCGGCGGCTTCTCGGGCATCACCATCACGGAGGACTGCGAAACCGCGCTCGAACTTCACTCCCGCGGCTGGAACAGCGTTTATGTCGATAAGCCGATGATCGCCGGTCTGCAGCCGGAGACGGTTGCCAGCTTCATCGGCCAGCGTTCACGGTGGTGCCGCGGCATGATGCAGATCCTGCTGCTCAAGAACCCGCTTCTGAAGGGCGGCCTGACTTTCGCGCAGCGCCTTTGCTACCTCTCCAGCTCGCTGTTCTGGTTCTTCCCCTTCGTCCGCGCGGTCTTCGTCTTTGCCCCGCTCCTCTTCATCCTGTTCAACATGAAGATCTTCGTGGCCTCGTCGGAAGACTTCCTGGCGCACACCGTAACCTACCTGATCGTCGGCGAACTCATCCGAAACTATCTCTACGGCTCAGTCCGCTGGCCCTGGATTTCGGAAGTCTATGAATACGTCCAGTCGGTCTACCTGTTCCGCGCCATCATCAGCGTTATCCTCCAGCCCCGCCGCCCGACCTTCAACGTCACGGCGAAAGGCCAGAGTACGTCGGGCGATCGCCTGTCGGAACTCTCCCTGCCCTACTTCGTGATCTTCGCCATTCTTGCCTTCACGCTCGGCGTCTCGGTCTATCGCTACAGCACCGAGCCGGAAATCAGCGGACTGCTGCTGATCGTCGGGGCCTGGAATGTCCTGAACCTGTTGATTGCAGGTGCCGGCCTCGGCGTTATCACGGAGCGCCGCAACATCGTCGAGGGCATCGAACTCGATACCAATACCCCGGTCGAACTCGCTTTTGGTGGCAAGACCTGGAGAGCTTCGGTTCTCCGAGCTTCCGCTTCAGGCGCGACGGTCCAGCTGCCGCAGGCCGCCATGAAGGCGCTTCGCAAGGCGGACTATGGGCGCTTGTCGCTTGCCAATCCCTCGGTCGATCTGATCGTGAACTCGCTTCCGGTGACCGTCGCAGCACATCCGAGCCCGGAGCAGCCGACACTTTCGCTTCGGTTCGATATTGAAGCGCAGCACTACCCGGTGGTCTCCGAGATGATCCTGCGTGACATGAGTGGTGTCCGCGCAGCGCGCAGCGCTCGCCAGAAACGCCGACACATGATCGTTGCGACAGCTACCCTGATGCGCTGGGCGATCAACAGCCCGATCAAGGCACTCGGCTTGCTTCTCACCGGCTCGACCGCATCCGCCAGACGCGCGCAAACGGCACGCCTGCCAGCAAACAGCAACACGGCCAAGACATTCTCCGAGGCCAACGCAAAGGAAGGTGCATAATGGGCATCCTGTACCGCTATAAGCTCGCATTGGCCGCCACGACGTTGTCGGTCGCCGCCATCAACGGCGCTCTTGCTCAGTCCACGTCCGCCTTCTCTCTTGGCGAGGTCGGCAAGAGCACGGCTGCTGTATCGACGGGAGCGACCTCTGCCGACGTCAACCTGCGTCGCATCGGAGCAAACCGCACCGCGCTGTTCTTCAACGGCGAAAGCGCCAGCAAAGAATATGCATTCTACGTCCTTCCCGCGGAAATCGCCGGAACGACAAAGCTTCTCCTGTCGCTGCAGACGTCGATCTCGACGGCACCGGAAAGCTCGTCCATGCGTGTTTTCGTCAACGACCAAGAGATCGGCACGATCAAACTGGCAGCTGGCGACCCCTACCAAGTTGAACTGAAGGTGCCGAATGGTCTCGTTCAGCCAGGTTACAATGCGGTATCGATCCTCGTCGACCAGAAGCATCGCGTCGACTGCTCTGTCGATGCCACCTATGAACTCTGGACGCAGGTCGATCCCGAGCATAGCGGCTTTGTCTTCAGCGGAAATGCAAAGGCAGGCGGCAATTCGGTCCCCGACCTGATCGCCCTCGGCGGCATCACCGACGGCCGGACCCCAATCCATGGGCAGGTTGCTTCGGGTGCCTCCAGCGCCGAATACAATCGGATCCTTGCCGTTATCCAATCGCTTGCCATCGCCGGCAGTTTCGATCGTCCCGCTGTGACCATTGGAGCGGAACGAGGTCAGGGGCCCGGCATTGACGTGGTCGTCGGAACGCGGAGCACGGTCGCCGAAGCCATTGGAGCGGATAGAGCTGCAGGTCTGAAGGATGGCGTCAGTGTCCTCAGCGACGAGGCCAACCAGAGAAAGGTTCTTGTTATCACCGGCAAGACAACGGGCGACGTCGATGCCGCGGTCGAGGACTTCCAGCGGCTTGGCGAGCAGCAGCAGAATGACGGCACGCCGCAGGGCCTGCGCGCCCTGGCCAATGCCAAGGGTCGTTCCCTGACGCCGAATTCGCTGGTACCGCTGCAGAACCTCGGCTTCATCGCACAGCCGTTCTCCGGGCGGCTCTACAAGGAACGCGTCAACTTCTCCATGCCCTCGGATTTCTATCCGGGTGACTATGGCTCGATGGTCCTTCACCTCAGCGCGCAGTATGCGGCCAATCTCTCGCGGGACGCGGAACTGGTATTGCGCGCCAACGGAGAAACCGTTGCCGACATCACTCTCGGTGCCAGCCGCACCGGCGTGATCGACGATCAGCGGTTGCCAATTCCCCTGAGCAAACTGCGGCCTGGCGAGAATACCATCGAGTTCGAGGCGCGCCTGCCGACCGCGGCTGATGCCGTTTGCGATCCGTTGGCAGGCACCAACGAAGACCGCGCACGATTGTCTGTCAGCGGATCCAGCTTCCTGGAAATTCCGTCCTTTGCACGGGTTGGCAGATATCCGGACATTGCCGCGCTCGTCTCCGGCGCGTCCTTCAGCGATCACCAGGCATCCGATACCACATCGATCTATGTGGCGGGTCTCAATACTCCGTCTCTCGATGCTGCCGGGTCCTTCCTGGCGAAGATGGCTTATTCCTCGGGACACGTCCTGCCCGTGGATGTGACTACGACGGTTCCGGACGCTGGCCAGCGCCGGATCATGGCGTTCGGCAGCTTCACCAAGGTTCCGCAGGAAATCCAGAACGAGACCGGTCTGGACCTGTCCTCGGCGCCAGACGGTCTCTCTGCGGCAGTCGAGAAATCTAACCGTGGGCAGGCTGTAGCCTCGCTCTCCTTCGGTGGAGCTTCTTCGAAGGAGGCTGCTCCGGCTTCGGAAGCACCCTCCGAGATGTCGAAGATCTTCGCGCCGGCAACCGATCTTATCGAAGCGGTCAAGGCACCTGCCCAGTCACTCCTGGCCGAATTGCGCCTGACGCCCGCCGGCGACACCAAGAACAGCTCGAGTGCCTTCCGCCCGGATGACAAGACGGGCTTGCTGATCGCCCAGAAAGAAATGCCTTCGGGCGGCGTCTGGACGGTGGTTTCGTCTCCCTCGGAGGAAACGCTGTCGACGACAATAGATGCGGTCATGGAGCGGTCGACCTGGACGCGGCTCAATGGCTCGATCCAATCCTTCTCGACGACGGGCCAGGTCTTGGGACAGGTATCGCCACGCGACGTCTCGTTGTTCCAGACGCAGCCTCTGTCGATCGGCAACGTTCGCCTCATCATCGCCGGCTGGTTCTCCAACCATGCGATGGAATACACACTGTCGCAGGCGGGCGCGGCTATCGTGCTTGGTGCATCGACCTTCCTGCTCCTCAGGCTGGGGCGCCGTAGATGATCAGGAGCTCTGCAACGCTCAAGACAATGCTGCTCGCAGGATCAGTCGCTGCATCCATCGTCACCACGGCGACCGCTGAGAACAAGGTGCAACCCGCAGACTACGTTGCGGGTTCATGGATCCTCTATCGTCACGACTATGTCACGCCAGAGGGTCGCGTTGTGGACACGCGGGCGAATGGCATCAGCCATAGCGAAGGTCAGGGATACGGCATGCTGATCGCGGTCCTCGCGGACGACCGGCGCGCCTTTGACCGCATATGGGAGTGGACAAAAGCAAACCTCTACGTCAGAGGCGACAGTCTCGCGGCCTGGCGGTGGGATCCATCGACCACGCCGCACGTCACCGATCAGAACAATGCCACCGATGGCGATCTTCTGATCGGTTGGGCGCTGTCGAAGGCGGCGAAGGCGTGGAACAAGCCGCAGTATGCTCTCGATGCCGGACAGATCGCGGAGGCAATCACGGACAAGACGGTCATCGATACGCCACTCGGCAAGGCTTTGCTTCCAGGCGCTGTCGGCTTTGGAGCAACCGATCAGGCCGATGGGCCGGTCGTCAATCTGTCCTATTGGGTGTATCCGGCGATAGCTGAACTTGGCGAGGCATCGTCGCGTTTCCCGGCAGACGAGTTGATGAAGACCGGGCTCTCGTTGACCCGGACGGCACGCTTCGGTCCGGCGAAACTGCCCGCGAATTGGATATCGCTGAAAGACGGAAAGCCGGGTCCGGCGAAGGCCTATCCGGCGCAGTTCGGCCACGATGCAATTCGCGTTCCGCTTTACCTTGCCTGGTATTCGCGTGACCATGCCGACCTCGTCTCACCGTTCGACGATGTATGGCGCGACGGCCAGGGTGCGGCGGTCATCGATCTCGAAACGGCGCAGCCGCTCGCGCCGATGCCTGAGCCGGGATACCGCGCCGTGACCGAACTCGTCGGCTGCAGCCTCGGCCGCCAGCCGGTGGCCCCTACAGCCGCCAACTTCGAAACCACCGACTACTATCCGTCGACGCTCCACCTCCTCAGTCTCATTGCAATTGCAGAAAGGTATCCAGCATGTCTTCCCGATACACAGTGACAGCACTCCTGCTTTGCAGTTGCGCAATCGTCTTTACGCCGTCGCTCACCACGGTCACCTCATCGGTCGCTGCCGATCTCACAGGCCGCCCGGCTGTGGGTGCAGTCGTGCCCGCGACCGGCATGGCCGCCCTTGCCGTGATGCCGACGCAACCGGCGGCAATCGCGCCGGACCTTGGCACAACGGCGGCGCCCGTTCTTCCACAGGCATCAATCTTGCCTGGTGCCGCTCAGACGCCTCAAGCCGCCGAGCCTGCTTATCGTGAGGTAGCACCCGGCGAGAACCCGTTTGCGCCATCGGCGCCGAAGCCGGCAGCGGCCTCGGTCGTTCCTTCCACGATTGCACCGGCAGCCAATCCCTTCGGGTCTTCCGCAACGGACAAAGCCGGCACCGCAAAGGCGGCTGCGCCAAGCAAGGTGGATGAAACGGCGTTGCGCTACTATGCCAAGACCCGTGATCTCAAACGCCTTGGCGCCGAACTGCGTCGACTGAAAGCACTCTATCCGGGCTGGGAAGCCTCGGAGGACTTGTTCAATCAATCGACCGCCATCGACGAACAGCCTCTTTGGGACATTTACGCGGCGGGAGACCTTCCTCGTCTTCGTGCCGAACTTGCGCGTATCGCCAGCAGCAATCCCGAATGGAAGCCGTCATCGGATCTCATGGAGAAGCTTCAGATGGCCGAAACCCGCAAGCTGATCGAACGAGCCTATGCCCGCGCCGCCTGGGCACAGGTCATCTCGACAGCCCAGCAACAGCCGCAACTGCTCGTCTGCAGCGAGATGAATGCGCTGTGGCAAGTCGGCGAAGCGCTTGCGAAGACCAAGGACATGGCCCGCGCCTTCGACCTCTACAAATACGTCCTGACCAATTGCGATGAGCCTGCCGAACGGCTGGCCACCATGCAAAAGGCCAGTGCGCTGCTACCAGCCGCAGGCATCACTTCGCTAATGGCGCTCGGCCGGACAATGCCCGACGGCACGTCGGAATTTGCGAGCTTTACCTATGATGCAATCCGCAAACAGATGGGTGCCCTGAGCGAAGGCGATCCGATGGCACGACCGATCTCGGGCGCCGATCTCGAGGCCTTTGCCGCCTATGTGGAGACCTCCCAGTCGGCTACCGACGCCGGCCTCTTCGGCTGGTACTATTACAGCCAGAAGCAATGGGAACCGGCTCATGCCTGGTTTGCCGCCGCCACTCAATACGGCAATGACATCAAGAACATCGAGGGTGTGATCCTGTCATTGCGCAACCTCGGCAAGCTGGACGATGCCTATGCGCTGGCCGGCCGATTTGCGCCTCAGTCCGACGATATCCGCAAGGAGTACATCGAACTCGTCTCGGCTTCCCTGACCGACAAAGCTTCGACCTTGAAGGTCAGCGAGGAGGATCTGGGCACGTTCAAGACCTACGTATATGCGGCGAAGTCGGCCCTCGGCGCCCAGGCGCTGGGATGGAGTGTTCTTGAGGATAAAGGACCGGCTGAAGCCCGTCCGCTCTTTGCCCAATCGGCCGAATGGGGACCAACGGAAGGCGGGATCACCGGTCTTGCCGTTGTCGCCAGCCGCCTGAAGAACTACGCGCAAGTCGCAGCCCTGAAACAGCAATATGGCGACGAGTTCCCGGGACTGAAAGAGTTCAGCACCGCACAGCCCAAGAAGAGCAAGCGGATCGTCCAGACTGTCCAAGTCTCAGCGAAGGCGAGCGCGACCGACGCGGCAGCACTTGCCAGCAAAGACAAGCGTCGTCCGCTCCAGAAGTGGCTGTACTCGAAGGAATATGCTCGCTGACGGAAAGCCGGACCGGTTTGCTGTTTGACACTTCCGCTAGCACCGCCAGACAGTCTTTGACGAGACCCGCCGATCAGATCGGCGGGTTTCTGCCCTTCGCGAACTGTCGTGCTATGACGCCACGAACCAAATGGAGTTCTGCAGCGGCTTTTACCGGATCGACTGCCACTGAGCGCCAAGTCGCGCAATTCTCTCGTTCCGCGTAGCGCGTGCAGCGCAGCTATATGGACTCAGGCGACCAAATAATTGATGGCCGCCCGCGCCGAAGTTTGTCCGTCCGGAACGACTAGTTTCCAGATTGCTTCTTCAAACCGTCCCCCTGCAGGTCCGCTTGATCAGCGACAATTGCAGTGGCTTCATTCAACAGCACATCCTTTGCATTCTTGCGGGCGTTTTCGATGGCGATGTCAGCGCTGAGGCTACGCTCGTTCGATTGCAGCCCGTCGTCCTCAGCGGAATCGACGCCACCGTCGCTTTGCGCGCGCGATTTGAGGCGATCCGTCCGTGCTTTCAGTTCCTTACGGCGTTCAGCCTCGTTGAGCGAGACAACGCCCTTCTCGCGCTGGGCCTTGAGGTCGGCGACGTCCTCCAGGAAGCGCTGGAAGTCCGGATCGGCCTTCACGCGTTCATCGTGGAGCTTCTGCAGCTTCGGCAGCAGAGCGCCCAAATTGCCGGCAGGCGTATAGTTCGCGGGCTTGATCTGTGCCCACGGCAAAGCGTTGTCATAGCTCGCTTCGCCGAAGGTCTTCGGATCCGAAAGACCGGGCAGACTGATATCCGGCGTCACGCCGACAAGCTGCGTTGTGCCGCCGTTGACACGGAAAAACTGAGCAACGGTCAACTTCAGCTCGCCGAACTTGGGCTTGGTGTTTTGCGCTTCCTCGTCAAGATTGACGACTGTCTGTACGGTGCCCTTGCCAAAGCTGGGTTCACCGATAATCACACCTCTGCCATAGTCCTGAATGGCTGCAGCAAAGATCTCCGACGCCGACGCCGAACCGCGGTTGATCAACACGCCGACCGGACCTGTCCAGACCGGCGCAGGAAAGTCATCGCTCTCAACCTTGACCTTGCCATCGGCATAGCGCTGCTGAACCACCGGCCCCTTGCCGACGAAAAGGCCCGTCATGTCGATCGCCTCGGACAGCGAGCCGCCACCATTGTTACGCAGATCGATCAGCACGCCGTCGACGTTTTCCTGCTTCAGCTCGGCAAGAAGCTTGGCAACGTCGCGGCTCGCGCTTCGGTAGTCCTTGTCGCCCTTTCGACGCGCTTCGAAATCCTCATAGAACGCTGGCAGCGTGATGACACCGATCTTGCGCGTCGTGTCACCATCCTTCACGGGCAGAACAGTTTTCTTGGCGGCCTGCTTTTCAAGGCTGATCTTATCGCGCACCAGGCTGACGGTACGGTGGATGCCCTCTGGTCCCGCATCGGCAGGCAGGATATCGAGGCGAACGACGGAGTCCTTCTTTCCTCGTATCATCTGCACAACCTCATCGAGGCGCGTTCCGACCACTTCCTTCATCGGACCATCCTGGCCCTGGCCGACGCCGACAATGCGGTCGCCTACCGCCAGCTTGCCTGACAGCTGTGCCGGTCCGCCGGGCACGAGTTCCCGGATCGTCGTGTAGTCATCCCGCTCCTGCAGCACTGCGCCGATGCCAACCAGCGAAAGCTTCATCGAAATGTCGAAGTCGGCCGAAGCAACTGCGCCGAAATAGTCGGTGTGCGGGTCGATGGAGGTCGTATAGGCGTCCATGAACGACTGGAACACGTCGTCGCTCTTGTATTTGTAGGCACGCTGGAGTGCGTTCTGATAGCGCTTGTCGAGCGTGTCGCGAATGGCCGCATCAGCTTTGCCGCCCAGTTTCAACCGCAGCCAATCGCCTTTCACGCGCTTGCGCCAAAGTTCATTGCTCTCAGCTTCGGATTGCGGCCAAGGGGCCTTGTCCCGGAGCAGGGAATAGTCTTCCTGAACGGTGAAGTCGAAATTCTTCTTGAGCAGATTGCGTGCGTAGGTCATGCGATCGACCACGCGCTGCTCGTAAATGTTGAAGATCGAGAACGGGATCCGGAGATCTTTCTGCTGAATGGCGTCGTCGATCTTGTCGCTGTCGCCCATGAACTTATCGACATCCGCCTGCAGGAAGATCATGCGATCCGGATCAAGCGACTCGATAAAGTGCTTCATGATCCTTGCCGACAAGGCATCATCGAGCGGAACCGACCTGTAGCTGAAACGCGTCAGAAATTTCGCACTCATCTGTGCGGCATCCGCCTGCGGCTTCAATGGTGCCAAGACAGGCGGCGATGCGGCTTCCAATGCAAATGCCGAGGATGCAAATGCCAAGAATACCGCAAGGGTGACGTGTTTTAAGCGCATTAAGTTGTGATCCAGTTCTGAGTTCGAAGTCTCTTTGTAGGATGTAAATGGAAGAATTATGGTTTTTTAGTTGTCGGGCCGCATCAAGTCTCGTCTCCTGCACGTCGCAATTGCCAGCATGAGCTACAATCTGATGTCGTAGTCGTGTTTATCAAGCTATCCTTCGGCACAGACTGTGTGTTGTTCGTTGGTCCGCTCTGTCAAAGGCCAAGGTGGAATGAATATCCCCTCGGTATAGCGACATGGCATCGTATCGCGAATCAACACAAGCATCTGAACAGAAACATCATTTCGCAACAGCCACTTCGGCCCGACAACCCACAAATACGTCATCAAAGGTTCATATGGCTCTGCCATGAGATTTCGAATGATGTCGAATCCAAATCCCTCCGAAGCCGCCAAAGTGTCCTCCCGTATCTCCCCCGACGCCTCTCCGCGCCTAGCGGCGCTTGCTGACGCCGTGCTTGTCGGTGGGATCAAGGCGCGCTCGTCGCTGCGCCGCCGCATGGATGGCGAACTCTTGGCCAAAGCGCCCAGGGACTACCAGACCGAAATCGACGTTGCCGTCGAACGGATCATCATCGATGAGTTGAACAAGTCCTTTCCGACCTATGCCATCAAGGGCGAAGAGGCGGTCGGTAACCGCAACGCCGCGGACGGCGCGCCGATAATCTATATCGATCCGATCGACGGGACGACGAACTTCGCCTGGGGCATCCCCCACTTCGGGATGACCATTTCGATCGTCGAAAACGGTGAGCTCGTGGCCGGTGTCGTCTACGACGCGATGCTGGACGAGCTGTTCAGTGCCGAGCTTGGTGGCGGAGCTTATCTCGATGGGCAGCGGATCGAGTGTGTAGGCTCCAAGGGAACGGAAGATGTGCTCGTTGGTGCCGGCTTGCCGGTTCCCGGCCAGCTGAAGGCCGTTTCGGAGAGCGTGTATTTCGACGCACTGAAGCGCCTGATGGCAACCACCGCCGGCGTGCGGAGGCTGGGTTCGGCAGCGCTGTCGATCGCCTATGTTGCTTGCGGACGTCTCGACGGCTTCTTTGAGGATGGCCTATCCTTGCACGACTACGGTGCGTCTGCCCTGCTCGTGCGCGAGGCAGGTGGCGTGGTCACCGCCTTCACTGGCGGTCCGGTCACCGCGAACGGCGATATCCTGGCCGGAAACCGGTCTCTTCACCCTTGGCTCGTCGAAGGCTTTCAGGCCTGATCTTCCATCAGAAGCCGTTCCAGACCAACCGGATCGTCGGTCGTGATCTGGTCGGCTTTCAGCTCGAGCAGCCGTCTGACCGTTGGCAGAGCTGACGGTACGGCCGAATTGATCGTATAGGCGTCAATCACCCGGCCAGTATCGTGGAAGGCCGCGATCATATCGAAGCCTGCCTGATCGGCGAAGAGAACGAGGCGGTGATTGAGATAGACCATTCGCGCGCGGGGCGCCGCGTGTACTGCACCCGCTACGAAGCCTTCAAAATCGCGGGTTTCCATAAGCCGTTCGATGGCGCCGTCGTGACATGGATCGTAACCGATTGCCATGTCGGGCACGGCCTTCGAGAGCCGCTCGACAGCAAGAGAGTCGCCGCCTGAAAGAATGACGGAGTCCGCCACTGGAGCAATAGCCGCGGCGAATGCGGCAATGTCGGCGTCTCGAATGGTGTTCGAATTCTCCTTGAGGTCAAGCTGCAGACCAGCTCTGGGGTCGCGGTCGATCCCGGCCAGCAGGCGCGCAAGATCCTCGAGCATCATGACCTTGTGCGTACTTGGCGCCCCAAAGGGATCGCGCAGATGGAGACCGCGCAGATAGCTCTCCGTTGCCTCCCGAACGGGACCGGTCCCCGTCGTCGCTGCATCGAGTGTTTCGTCATGCAGGACCGCGAAACCATCACCGCCGAAGCGCACGAGGTCGATCTCCACGCTGGCTCCGAGTTCCATTCCCTCGACGATGCGCTCGCCGGTAAACGAGATGTCGCCGGCGAAGCGGTGTCCCCGATGCCATTTCAGCCAGGTACGATGCCCGGCCCGTTCGATTGCAATCCCGCGTCCGTCAAGCATGTCCAAACACCCGATCATTCTGGCGCGACTCCGTCGCGGCGAACTCGTGCACCAGACGATTGTCGCGGAAAACTCTGAAGGCAGTGGCCGTAAGATCCACCGGCATACCTTTCGTCCAGTTGCTTTCGCTTGATGTCATTATTTTCACCCGTGTCGCGTCGGCAAGATCGACGTCGACTACTTTGTGGGTCCCGAAGTCAATACTCCGATGAACGACGCCGGCGTCCGCCCCCTTGGCCGTAGCAATTGACAAGGCCTCAGGGCGAACGGCGAGTACGACGTCGCCATCCGCGACGGGGACCGGGAGCGCGAAGGCAGCATGCTCGCTCATTCCAGCTTTGACCGTCGTGCGAATGAAGTTCATCGAACCGATGAAGCCGGCAACGAATTCCGTCTCCGGCTCTCGATAGATGCGGTCCGGCGGCCCGATCTGCTCGGTGCAGCCGTCGCGCATGACGACGATCCGGTCGGCCAGCGCCAGCGCCTCGTCCTGCCCGTGCGTGACGAAAAGCGTCGTGATGCCCAGCCGCTGCTGGATATCGCGCACCTCTTCACGCAGCCGCTCGCGCAGATGCTGGTCGAGGCTTGCGAAGGGTTCGTCGAGCAAGAGGATTTTTGGCTCGAGCACGAGCGAGCGGGCAAGAGCCACACGCTGCTGCTGTCCACCTGAAAGCTGCGTCGTCATTCGCTTTCCGTAGTCGGCGAGGCCAACGAGCGCCAGAGCCTGCTCGGCGCGTTCGCGGATCTCCGCTTTGGGAAGACGGCGCAGTTTCAGGCCGAACGCGATGTTGTTGAAGACATCCATGTGGGTCCACAGCGCATGACTCTGGAACACCATCCCCGTCGGGCGCTTTTCCGGCGGCAACGACGTCACATCCTTTGCATCGATCAGGATACTTCCAGCGGTCGGTGCTTCGAAGCCGCCGATCATGCGAAGCAGCGTCGACTTGCCCGAGCCGGAAGGGCCGAGCAGGCAAACCAGTTCTCCATCCTCGACATCGAGCGAGACATCACGAACCGCGTGGGAAGAGCCGAAACTCTTCGAGATATTTTTTATGGTCAAGCGCGCCATGTGGAACCCTTCCTGGCGTCATTCGCCGTATTGAACATCATGCTCCCAGCCCCTTCGCGAAGGTTCCGGTTCCGACCACTCTGCGAGCGAACATGAGTGCGGCGAAAGACGGCACCCAAAGCATGACGGAAAGCACTGCGCCGTATTGAACGACGATCTGGTTGTTGATGAACGTGACCATCAGGACGGGCATCGTGCGGATCTCAGGCGCTCCGATCAGCCACGCCCCTTCCGTTTCATAGAAGGTGCCGACAAAGGTCAGCAGCACGGCGGCAACGATCGTCGGCGCCGCCTGCGGCAGGGTAATCGACCAGAAGACGCGCAACGGAGACGCGCCCGCGTCACGCGCCGCTTCTTCCATCCGCCGATCGACATTCTGGAAGGCTGCGACAGGAATCCAGATCATCAGCATCAGCGTGCCGACCAGCTGAATGAGGACCACGCCCCAGAACGTGCTGATCAATCCGATCTGTAGGAAAATGCCGGCGATAGCGACGAGCAGACCGAACTTCGGGAAAGCGTGGGAGGCAAGGAACGACAGAAAGAGAACGTTCCTGCCCGGAAACTTCATGCGCGCGAAGGCGTAGGCGGCCGGAAGACAAATGACCGCCGAAAGAACAGTCACTGTGGTCGCGAGGCGCAGACTGAGGAAGAGCGCGTCCCAGACATCTTTCCGCGACAGCGTGAGCGACCAGTAGCGGAGTCCGAACTGCTGCGGGATCACGGCGGGGTAGCGCCAGACCTCACTGAAGGCCCAGGTACCGACGACGACAAGCGGCAGGGCGATGAAAAGCGTCAACAGCAGTGCCAGCAGGACGCCGATCCAATCCGCCTCGGCGACGGCCACGTTCAGAGGCTTCATCATTTGCCTCCCCTGTTTCGAGCTATGGAGCGAACATAGAAGATCCCGAACACGAGGCAGAAGCCGAAGGCGATGACCGCCTGCGTCAAGGCATTGGTGGGATCGTTCATGTCGGAGAAGGTACGCTGCATGAAGGGTCCCATCATTTTCGGCGAGGCCGGTCCGAGCAGGTAGGGCAAGGTGAATGACGAGAAGATGCCGAGGATCGCGAAGGACGTCGTCACCAGCAAGGAGTTTCCCATGCGCGGCAGAATGATAGACAGGAAGACGCGCAGCGGCGAGGCACCCACATCGCGCGCGGCTTCGATGGAGCTCTTCGGAATGCTTCCCAATCCGGCCGTCAGCATCAGGACGGTCAGAGGCAGGTTGTCCCAGACGAGGCCAATGACCGGTCCCCATGGGGTCAGGTAGGGCGATGGCAGCTTCGGCAGACCAACGGCGTTCAGCAGCACGTCCACCGCACCGTTCGGACCGATGGTGCGGATCAGCGCGTAAGACAGGATGATCGACGGCACGAACATCGGGAAGATCGCCAACCCTTGCACATAGGCTGATAACGGGCCGCGTGAAAATCGAAGATAGAGAGCGATTGGAAGCCCGGTTGCCAGAAGCAGCACGCCGCAGACCAACGTCGTCCAGAGCGTGATCCAGAGATTGGTGCGGCTGTATTGGTCACTGAAGAAGAAGTGATAGGAGGCAAAGGATAGCGCCGAGGTGCCGTCCGGCTGGGCGATGAAGACCGTACTCGCGACCGCCGAGAAGATTGGATAGATGATCAGCCAGGCCAGCAGCAGAACAGGCAGGGCAACCAACGGAAGCCCTACCCAACCCTTGTTGCTAGCCGGCGCGGAATGCCGCACCGGCAGCGGAAGTGTCATTGCCCTGCGCATCAGGTGCGGCTGATGCCCGGAGCGACGTTACGGTACCAACCGTCGTTGATCGTGGTTTCCCAATCGCCGCCCGGGAAGGTCGGGATCGTGGCCGGGATGACATCGGCATACTTCTGGCGCAGCTCATTGGAAATGTGATCCCACGAGATGCCGGGGAAGCCGCCGATTTCCGTGATGATTGCTTCCTGCATCTCCTGCGTCAGCAGGAAGGCCGCGAGCTTCATCGCCGCATCCTTGTTGGCGCCGTTCGAAAACACGGTCATGCGCGAGAAGCCGCCGCAGAGCGCCAGGTCGCCGAGCTGGATGAGGCCTGTGGTTTCCGGAAGAACACCCTGCGAGATCGCCTGCAAGACCTGGTCGGACCAGACGGGCGTCATGGTCACGACGCCCTGCGCGAGAAGCTGGATCGACTGCGTATTTCCGGCCGTATAGGCGCCCTTTTCGTAGAGTGACGGTGCAAGGTCGTTAAGCAGTGCCCAGGCCGGTGTAAGCGCCTGATTGGCATAATCAGCCGTGAAATTGTCGATCGTGAATTTCTTCGGATCGCGACCATTGGCTTCGTGAATGGCGCGGCGAACGAAGTTGCCACCCGAACCGCCCTTGTCCGGACGGTTGTAAATGAACTGGCCCGGATTGGCCTTGATCCAGGCCGTCAGCTGTTCCCAGCTCTTGGGAGCGTCCTTCGGATCCAGCTTGGTCTTGTCGTAGGCCAGCAGAACCTGCGATCCGCGATAGGGAAGCGAGTACTTGCTATCGACCGCCAGCGGATTGACGTGGTCGAATCCTTCAATGTTCTGCGCCGAGAATTCGACCCACAGGCCGGCTTCCGCGCCTGCCGGCGGGAGGCGAGGATCGAAATGCTCGAAGATATCAGCCTGCGGATTTGTGTTCGTCTTCAACGCAGCCAGGGCACGGTCTGCAATCGCGCGCAAACCGGTGTTGTCGCCTGCGTCGGTGATCTTCACGGCGAGATCCGGATGAGCCTTCTCGAAGGCCGGACGGACAGTGTTGTTCCAGAAGTCGATGATGTTCGCGTCCGATCCGCTATAGAGATCGATCGTCGCTGTCGCGGCGGATGCAAGGCGCGGAAGCATCAGCATACCTGCTGCGGCAGTGGTGGTGACGAGGAAATCGCGTCTGTTCATAGCCTTCTCCATTGGCTCGGATGTAGAAAGCCGTGCTATCCCCCATGCGTAACAGACTCATGACAATCGGGATGCTTCAGAAAAGAATTGCACAGCTGTGCATTCAGCTTCTCGCAGAAATTGCGACACTAGGCGGCGCTCAGAGTGTTCGCTTGAGGGTGGAGCAGGACAAACCGATTCCGCCCTTGCGTCTTCGCCTCGTACATGGCCTTGTCGGCCTCCTCGTAGAGCGCACCAGATGTGGTCCCGGGTACACTATGGGCCACTCCGATGGATGCGCCGATGGATACCCCCTCGCCCAACTGCCAACTGAGCGCACTGACCATCCGGCCAGCGATCTGTTCGATGTGTTTCGCCGCGCTGCCGCTATAGATCACTGCGAACTCGTCGCCCCCGATTCTGGCCACGAGATCGGCGCCTTCGGCGGCGCTGCTGAGGCGAGCCGCTGCATCGATCAGGCAAAGGTCACCCTGCTTGTGGCCGAGCGTGTCGTTGACGTTCTTGAAGCCATCCAGATCCACCAGCAGAAGAGCTGTTTCGGATCCCAGGTCACTCAACTGGTCAAGCCGCTCATGGAACTTGAATCTGTTGTGCAGTCCGGTCAGGTGGTCGAATTCGGCCCTGCGGCGGATTTCGCGCAGCATGATCATCTCTGCCGTCACGTCCTGCTTGAGGCCGAAGATGCGAACCGGCGCACCGTTCTCGCATTCGACTGATGCTGTGATCCTCACCCAGCGGCGATTGCCTTTCCGGGTGACGATCTCGGCATCGAGCGAGAAACCGCCGCGCTGTTCGATCGCGTTGGTGCGAAGCCGATGAAGTTCACTCATGGCTTCAGGCGAATAGAGCGCCACGATCTCGTCGCGCACTAATGGCGTGTTAGGCGGCAGGTCGAAAATTTCGTAGACCATGTCGGTCCAGTAGAGCTTTTCGTCGGCGAGCGTGCACTCCCAGACGCCGATCCGGGCCGCCCGTGAGCAGTGATCGAACACCTTTTGCAGATGTTTGACGTCTCCGGAACGGTCCATCGTTCCGAGGCCAGAAGGAGCCCTGCGGCGCGCAAATTTTTCTATCAGGGACGACAGCACCATCATGTTCCTCCATCCCGACATCTCATCATCGCGAGCGTTGCACGATTTCATTGACGCGAGGTTTACTGCGCGGCGACACGCAGCAGATTCATTCCATTCGCGGCAACTGCCTGTGAACAGCGTTTGGCCTCTGCCTGATGAGCGAAAGAAGGGGGCACGTCCGCTCATGGACACGGGGTATATTAGCATCAACCAAATTAAGGATGAGATCACGCGTCAGCGGCATGTTATCATACGCACATGCCGGGGTGGCGCCGTGGCGTCAACATCACAACCAACCTGGCCGGCCCGCCGCGTAGACGTCCGCGACGGGCCTTAAGTGTGTTGTTCATCAGGCAGTGGGGGATGTAATGCCGACGGTTTCCGTATTGCTCGCTCTATGTGCTTTTTTCACCAGCTGCCTGTCTGCCCATTGCGGATGGGAAGCACTTCGCGAGGGCGCTGGCCCCCGATGGTCGGAGGGCGTGGCGTCCTTTGAACCGGCGGACCCGGTTCTGGCGGAAGCCGGCTGGATGGGCGCCACGCTGAGTTACAGCGAGCGGGCATCGGAACCCCGTAGGAAGGCGATTTTCTGGGCCGTGATTTGTGCCGTGCTGAGCTTGTCCAGTGTTCTGCTCGGCATAATCGGCATACTTACCGACGTTTGCTGATCCGCCACTCGCGCGAGAACCTGTTGGCGATTGAGGTCGACCACGCTGCGGAGCTTCGCTTGGAGACGCTATATGAACCGTTCTGGCGCCTGCCTAATACCTACGGAATCACTTTCGAAACAATTCGTATATACCTGATATTACGATGCAATTTTGTGTATTGTTATGACTCATCACTCCGTCAGGGCAGGGAGATAGGCGCCATCTGACGGCAACGCACTAATTACCTTAAAAACGTTCTTTAAATTATTGAATAATACCGCAACTATTCGATATTGATGTTGAGATTCGCAACATTCTCTGACGCAGCGCCATTCGGGACTTGATACCTGCGGACCTCAGTTGTAGCCCAGTTAAGGACACAACAATCTCCAGGATTTCATAATGCTCGTCAGCGAATATACGATCCCCGGCGTACACGTCCGTGACCATCTCGTCGACGTGCCGCTCGACTGGAAGAAACCGGACAGCCCAACGATCAAGGTGTTTGCGCGCGAGGTCTGCGACCCCGCCCGCAAGAAGGAACCGCTGCCCGTGCTGCTGTTCCTCCAGGGTGGCCCAGGCGGCAAGTCGCCACGCCCCGTGGGCGGAGGTCCGTCGTGGCTCGGCGAAGCGCTCAAGAATTACCGTGTTGTTCTACTCGACCAGCGCGGCACGGGCAGAAGCACCCGTATCGAGAGCGCCACAATGGCGGCATTTGCCGATGGAAATGCTGGAGCTCGCTATCTCAGTCATTTCCGCGCCGACAGCATCGTTGCCGATTGCGAGCATATCAGGAAGACCGTTTTTGGCGGCGTGCGTTGGGAGACGCTCGGCCAGAGCTATGGTGGCTTCCTCACCCTGACCTATCTGTCGCGGGCTCCCGAGGGGTTGGCGGCCTGCTATGTGACGGGTGGCCTTGCGGGACTTTCAGCGAGCGCGGACGATGTTTACAGACGCACCTATCCGCGTGTCGCAGCCAAAAACCGTGAATATTACACGCGATACCCTGGCGATCGCGACCGCATTGGCCGTATCGCGGACAAGATTGCGGCGGAGGATATCCGCCTTCCTGATGGCGACCTGTTGACGATCCGCAGGTTGCAAACCGTCGGCATCGATTTCGGCATGGCACCGGGATATGAGAATATTCACTGGCTGATCGACGAGGCTTTCTCCGATCATGAGGAAACACGCTTCTCCGACGCTTTCCTGGCATCGGTCATGTCACTCACATCGTACGACGGCAACCCGATGTTTGCCGCCCTACAGGAAAGCATCTACGGCCAAGGCTTGGGCGCGACCGGCTGGGCCGCCGAACGGGTAAGGCCCGAATTCTCGGAATTTGGCGAGGGAAGCCGACCGCTGCTCGTGACCGGCGAGATGATGTACCCGTGGATGTTCGAGGAAATCCGCTCGCTACGACCGTTCCGGGGCGCCGTCGAGGCACTTGCTCGCTACGACCAGTTCGAGCCGCTCTACGATCACGCAAGGCTGGCCTCAAGCGAGATCCCCGTGGCCGCCGCCGTTTACTTCGACGACATGTATGTCGATGCCGAACTGTCGCTGGAAACTGCGAGAGATGTCGGCAATGTCCAGACTTGGGTGACCAACGAGTTCGAGCATGACGGCGTCCGCCAGTCCTCGTCGGTCTTCTCGCGCCTCCGCCAGATGGTGCGCGAGCGTGGCGGTCCCTTGGGCTAGCAGCCAAAATGGGAGTTCTGGTCGGCGACCGTTCCGGCCAGAACGCTTCTACCTGTGCATTCCTGACGCCATCAGGACGAGAGTGAACGGCCCCCGGCCGGATCGAAAAGGTGCATACGGTTCATGTTGAAGGAAAGCGGCATGCGCGACCCCGGCCGTGGCTCACTTTCCGGATCGACATTGGCGCAAAGGCTGACCGGCCCGATATTGAAATAGATCATCGTTTCCGGCCCGAGCGGTTCCACGAGGTCGATGTTCGCCTCGATCGTTTCAAAGCCGGGTTTCGGCATCAGACTCGATATCGATTCAGGCCGGATACCGAAAACGACCGGCTTGCCGGCATGCTGCCTGTATTCGGCGGTCCGGGATGCGGGAACGGCTAGCCGGCTGCCATCGTCGAGAACGACAACCAACCCATCTCCAGCACTCTCAAGTTTTGCGTTCAGAAAGTTCATCGACGGCGAGCCGATGAAGCCCGCGACGAACTGACTGACCGGACGATGGTATAGCTCCTGCGGCGGCCCCGCCTGTTCGATGATGCCGCCGTTCATGACGACGACACGGTCGGCCATGGTCATCGCCTCGACCTGGTCATGGGTGACATAAACAGTCGTGGTCGGAAGCAGTTGATGCAGGCGCTTGATCTCGGTGCGCATCTGGACGCGCAGCTTTGCGTCGAGATTGGAAAGCGGTTCGTCGAACAGGAAGACCTTCGGGTTGCGTACAATGGCACGCCCCATGGCGACACGCTGACGCTGCCCGCCCGAAAGCTGGCCGGGGCGCCGCGACAGGAGTTCGGTGATATGCAACGTCTCGGCGGCGCGGGTGATCCGCTCGTCGATCTGCGCTTTCGGCAGCTTCTGCTGCTCCAGGCAGAATGAGATGTTCTCCCTGACGCTCATATGCGGATAAAGCGCATAGTTCTGGAAGACCATGGCGATATCGCGCTTGCCGGGCCCCAGCCGATTGACGACCTGATCGCCGATGACGATGTCGCCACCGGTGATATGTTCCAGACCGGCGATCATGCGCAGCGTCGTCGACTTGCCGCAGCCGGACGGGCCGACGAAGACGACAAACTCGTTATCCTCGATCGTAAGGTTGATGCCGCGCACGGCTTCGTAGATGCCGTAGGATTTGACCACGTTGCGAAGTTCAAGGCGAGCCATGGTATTCCCCTACTTCTCGTGCAGCCAGACGGCCATCGCGCCCGGCTCTCGGTTTGCCCAGAGGTGGTACGGGATCGCCTTGAAGCGCGTCGGCTTCAACGCCGGCGGTTGCGTGCGATAGAGCGTTTCCTGCCAATCGGAGGCATCCGCTTCGAGCGCATCACCTTTAAGAACTGTCGCCCCGCCAAGAAGCGTCTCATCGAAGCTTACAGCGATCTCGCCCTGCGCCGGCAGCCTCAGCCGCTGTGGTTCGGTGCCAAGATCGGCTTCCTCAACGCAGAAGATCACCGGGCCGCGCCGAAGTGCAAAGCGGCCATTGTCTTCGGTCGCCGCGGGATGAGCGTAGAGGCGGTCGACCGGCATGTCGAAGGCCAGCCTGACTGAATCGCCGTCCTTCCACTCCCGTTCGATCGCGGCGTAGCCCCTGGTGACATCGAGCTTGACGGCCTCGCCATTGACGAAGATATGCGCGTCGCGGCACCAACCGGGAATGCGAAGCCGTAAGGTGAAACGCTTTGCCTGATCAAGGCCAAGCGAGATGGCGACGTCACCGTTCCATGGGTACTGGCTCTTCTGCTGCAGGCGCAGGAAGGCGTTCCCCACGGAGAGTTCGGCCGTGTTCTCACCGTAGAGGTGAATCGCCACCTCATCGGCTTTCGTGGAATAGAAGTACTGGCCAAGCGAGGTGATAAAACGGGCGATGTTGGTCGGGCAGCAAGGGCAGTAATGCCACTTCCAGCGGCGGTTCTGCCCGTGGCTCTCCAGAACGTTCTCGTAGAAGTAATGTTCGCCATCGCGCGAGATGCCGGAAAGGGCGCCGTTGTAGAGCACCGTCTCGAGCTTGTCGGTGAATTTACTGTCGAGCTCGATCTGGGCCATGCGGTGGCTGAAGAAGCCGAGCGCAACCGCCGCACAGGTCTCGGCATAGGCGGTCTCGTTCGGCAGATCGTATTCGCGCGTGAAGCCTTCGTTGGAAGCCGATGGACCAAGGCCGCCGGTGACATAAAGCTGACGCCCGACCAGATTGTCGAACAGCCGGTCGCAGGCGCTCTTCAGGCTTTCATCGTCGTTTTCGAAGGCGAGATCCGCCATGGCGGAGAACAGGTACATCGCGCGCACGGCATGGCCGACAACCTGGGTCTGTTCGCGCACCGGCATGTGGGCCTGACTGTAGGCGTAGGTCTGGAAAACGTAGGTCGCTGGATCCTCGCCGCGCTTGCGCGCTTCCTCGTCGTAGTAGGACGGCATCTGGCCGCGCTCGTCGACAAAGTAGGTCGCCAGCTTCAGGTGGCGCGGATCTCTGGTCACGCGGTAGAGCTTAACGAGTGCGAGCTCGATCTCCTCGTGCGCGTCGTAGCCGCGAAGCTTGCCGGGCTCGCGTCCGAAAGTATCGATGATATGATCTACGGCACGGATCATCACGTCGAGGAAGCGACGCTTTCCTGTCGCTTCAAAATAGGCGACGGCTCCTTCCAGGAGATGGCCCATCGAGTACATCTCATGAAGGTCGCGCAGGTTGGTCCAACGGTTCTCCGGTTCGCGACGGATGAACCAGCTGTTCAGATAGCCATCCGCCATCTGGCCGTGTTCGAGTTTCTCGACGATCGCATCGATCTTCGCCTCGACATCGGGATTGGGGTTGTTCTTCAGCGTGTAGCTGGCCGCTTCGATCCACTTGCCGAAATCGGAATCGAAGAAGTGCTGCATCGACAGGCCGCTCGGCTGGATCGGGCGGGCGAGCGGACCGGCAGGCTTGTCGAAGTCTAGAACTTCCAGGAAGCCTTCCTCGTCCAGCCGCATGTGCTGGGTCGAAATGGTGACGTCACGGACGGTGTCCGTCCAGCTCTTCCAGAAACCGCCGTCGAAGGTGACGCGGGCGTGGTCGGCCGGAACGTAGCGGTCGATCGGCAACCGCGGCTGTGCTTTCTGGGCATTAGACATGAAGACTCCTTGAGCGGACAGGCCGCTTCTCATTTCACGGCGCCGGCCGTCAGGCCGCGCACATAGTAGCGTTGCAGAAGAAGGAAGAGGATGATGCATGGGATCATCGTGACGGCGATGCCGGCCTGCAATGCGCCCCAATCGATGATGCCGTAGAGGCCCGACGACACATTCACCAGCATGATCGGCAGGGTGAACTTGTTCTGGTCCGACAGGAAGATGAGCGCGGCCAGGAACTCGTTCCACGAATTCAGGAAGGCGAACATTGCGACCGTCGCTACGCCAGGCAAGGCGATCGGCAACATGATCCGCCGCAGGATTGTCGCCTGCGAAGCGCCGTCGATGCGCGCAGCCTCGATCAGCGCCTTGGGCACGGCATCAAAGGCATTGCGCATCATGAAGACGGAAAACGGCAGCTGGAACGTCACGTAGATCAGGACGAGGCCGAACAGGCTGTTCTGCAGGCTGAGCATCTTCAGGATGAGGAACAGCGGCGTCAGGATCGACTGAAACGGGATCATCATCGTCGCCATGATCAGGACGAACAGCATCGACTGGCCGGGGAACTTGAACTTGGAGAAGCCATAGCCGGCGGGCACCGAAACGATGACGGTCAACAGCACTGTGCCGACCGCAATCAGCACTGAGTTACCGGCATAGACGTACCATCCGGCACCGACATTCTCGAGGCGGCGATAGTTTTCCAGCGAGAACGTCTTCGAGAACAGCGCCGCCGGATTGGCGAGCGCTTCGGCGGCTGGCTTGAACGAATTCGCCAGCGACCAGACGATCGGCATGATGAAGAAGATCGCAAACAGGACCGATGCGAGCAGGAAGAGCAGGTAGCCGGCCTGGCCGCCGCGCGGGTTGCTGCTCGGATTGGATTGGGTGGAGGTCATCAGCCTTCCTCCGCGCGTTCGCGCAACAGCACGAATTGAATGGCACTAATGGCAACCAGAACGATCAGCAGCGCAAAGGAAAGCGCAGAGCCGTAACCGAGCCGGTAAGACGAGAAAGATGCGAGGTAAATCGAGAAAACCGCCGAGATCGTGCTGTTTTCCGGGCCGCCTTGCGTGATGATAAAGAACTGGTCGAAGGCGAGCATCGACGAGGTGACGTTGAGAACCAGGGCCAGTACAAGGGAATTGCGCATCAATGGCAGCGTGATACGGCGAAAGCGACTGAAGACGCTGGCACCGTCGATCTTGGCAGCCTCGATGACGTCGTTGGAAATGCCCTGCAGACCGGTCAGCAGAATGACCATGGTGAAACCGGCGGTCTTCCAGACGACCATCAGGATGATCACGGCGAGCGCTGGCCAGAAGCTTTCAAGCGGTCGGGGTGCGGCGCTGATAAGGCCGATGCCGCGCAGGACCTGGGCAAAGACGCCGCTATCGGGGTTGAGCAGCCACATCCAGAGCGTCGATGCCGCGCCGAAGCCAATGACAACGGGCATGAAGAAGATCGTCCGGAAGACGCCGGCGGATCGCAGCGGGCGATCGACAAGCAGCGCCAAGGGGAAGGCTACGGCAAAGATCGCGGCCGTGACCAACACCGTGTAGAGCATGGTGAAGCCCAACGAGTGCCAGAGCTGCATATCGCCAAGCAGTTCACCGTAATTGGCAAAACCGATGAATTTCTTCCGGCCGAGCAAGGGCCAATTGTAGAAGCTCATCCATATCGTCATGGCGAGCGGAACTAGAAACAGCACCAGGATGAACAGGAAGCCGGGCAGGATGAATGCCAGTCCGAGCCAGCCCTGTGGCTCCGGTTCCCCGGAGATCGGCTGCTTCATATCCTTTGTCGGGGTATCGACCACTATCATTCCTCGAAGAACTCGAAAATGCGCATCAGCGATTGGACAGGTGCGGGGCGGAGGACCGCCCCGCACGCAGCCGTTACGGATTGGTGCGGTCGAGAATCTTGGTGAAGTCGTCCTGCGCCTTCTTGATCGATCCATCGACGTCATCGCCGAAGATCGTGCCCTGGATCAGGTTGAGGAACGGGCCAGTGCGGCTGACGAAAAGCTCATCCGACGAAAACGTGTAAGGCGTGCGGGCCTTCGCGAGGATGTCATAGGCAATGAGGTTGCGCTGGTCGAACTTCGCGTAGGCTTCCTTGGCGAGATCCGTGCGCGACGGCATCCCGGATTCCTGCGTGATGTAGACCTGCTGTTCCGGCTCCATGTAGAATTTCACGAAATCGAGGGCGACCTTCTTCTTTTCCTCGCTGAGACCCTTGATGAGCGCCAGCGTATCACCGCCGGCAAAGCTCGACGCGCCACCCTTCGGGCCGGGGATCGGAGCAACCGCGAACTTCACATCCGGATACTTGCTAGTGAGCAAGTTGACGATGTAGGAGCCGGTCATGAGGATGCCGACCTTGCCCGATGCAAAGGCTTCAACGGCATTGTTGCCGTTGCCCGAGCGCGAGGTCGGGTGAATGGCGCCGGCCTTCCACATATCGCGATAAGCTGCAACGGTATCGCGCAACGCCGGCGTATCGACGGTTGCGGTGCGGCCATCGTCGCTCAGCACGTCGGCGCTAGCAGCCCAGAGATGCGGCAGGAAATCGTAGATCAGCCAGCTGCCGGAGTTGGCGACGAAATAGAAGCCGTAGGTTTCCTTGTCGAGTGCATGGATCTTCTTGGCGTCGGCGGCGATCTCGTCGAGGGAAGCCGGTGCCTTGTCCGGGTCGAGGCCCGCCTTCTTGAAGAGGTCCGTGTTGTAGGCAATGATCGAGGCATCAGGCAAAGCGGGCACGCCGTACACCTTGCCATCATAGGTCGCGAGACGAATATGCGAAGGGCTCAGCGCGTCAGCGTATGGAAGGCCCTTTACGAAATCGCTGATGTCTTCGAGGCTGTCGTTCGCGGCAAAGGTCGGGAGATAGATGAGGTCGAGGACCGCGCCATCTGGCGCTGCGCCACCGGCAATAGCGGCACCGAGCTTCGGCACCATCTGTTCAGCGGTGATCTGGGTTACGTTGACCTTGTCGGAATGGGCAGCGTTGTATTTTTCAGCAAGCCCCTGGAGCACTGCCCCCGATGACGTACGCACCCATAGCGTGATTTCTTCAGCACTGGCGAGAGAGGTGCTCGCCAACAGTGCAACAGCTGCAATCGTAGTTTTTAAACGGTACATGCGGGTTCCCCTTCTCTTATGCGAGGCTCCAGGACCTCAAGGCGAAGGCAACGTTAGTTGAGAAAATATTCCATGTCGACATGACCCCAGCGCAAACCGAGTGACTTTTTGATAAAACCTTTTATCTCCTATATTTTTTCTGTTAAAAGGTTTTAGCAAGCAGACTAGGAGTGAGCGAATTTGAACGATTCAGAGCATGGGCGCCGGACAATTCGCGACGTGGCGAAAGCTGCGGGTGTCAGTATTTCGACCGCCTCGAACGCTCTGAATGGAACGGGGCGAACGAACGCCGAGACGCGTGAAAAGGTCAAGCGGATTGCCGACGAACTTGGTTTTCGGCCGAATGCGCTCGCGCGTGGGTTGCTGACCAAGCGCAGCCATGCCATCGGGATGCTGACAAACGATACCTATGGTCGACTAACGCTGCCAATGGCGGCGGGCGTGTCCGAAATCCTCGTCGACCATGGCGTCTCGCTCTTCCTCTGCGCGACCAACAATGACCCGCGGCTCGCCAAGCTCCATCTCGATGCGCTGCTGGACCGTCAGGTCGACGGAATCATCTTCACCGCCACGCGGATCGATCTCGAGCCGCCGCCCGAACTCCTGAAACTCAGGATTCCTGTCATCTACGCATTCGCACAGGGACCCGCAGACAGCGTTAGCTTCCACCCCGATGATGCCCAAGGCGCACGCATCGCCGTGCAACATCTCCAGGCCCTCGGCAGGTCACGTATCCTGCACATCACCGGCGAGCAGAACTATCTCGCCGCCCGCATCCGTGCGGATGCCTATCGGGAACTTGCAGGACCTTCCGGCCGAGTGATGTTCGGCGAGTGGTCCGAAGAATGGGGACACTCCGCGATTGATGAGGTCTACTCCCAATCAGGCCCGAAGCCTGACGCGATTTTCTGTGGCAGCGACGAGATCGCGCGCGGCGTCATCGATGCGCTTCGCGATCGAGGGATCTCGATCCCCGAAGACGTCGCAGTCGTCGGGTTCGACAACTGGGAAGTCGTCTCCAAGCAGACGCGCCCCCCACTGACGACGATCGACATGGAGCTCAAGGAGCTTGGCCACCGCGCAGGCCTGGCAATCCTCGGCCTTTCCCGCGGCGAGAAGCTGGAGCCGGGAATCGAGCGACTGCCTTGCAGGCTTTTTGTACGAGGATCGGCCTGACGCACTCGGAAGCGGCTAAAGCGCATCCAGGAACGCCAGCAGAGCGTCACGCTCGCGCGCAGTCAAATCGAGAGCGTGCAAAAACGGTGATGTATGCGCGGCGTAAGGCCACAGCGGGTTTGCAGCTTCGGCTTCGTTGCGTGGACGAATACGTCCCCCACCCTGCTCGTAGAAGGCGATGACATTTCTGAGCCGCGGCATCACGCCGTTGTGCATGTAAGGCGCGGTGCTGGCGAGATGTCGCAGCGACGGCGTGCGGAATTTGCCGACGTCATCCAGTTGCCTTGTCGCCTCATAGAGTCCGAGATCCTCAAAGCGGCGAAGGAAAAAGGTCAGCCCGATATTATGGCGCTTTTCGTCGCTCAATAAAGGTCCGTAATGACAGTTCGCGCAGCCTGCCTTGCCGCGAAAGAGATGCAGCCCCCAAATCTGCTCGTCGCTTAGGCGGTCTTCGCTACCATTGGCAAAGGCATCGAACTGTGTGGGGCGTTCGAGGTACTTCTGGAAGACCGACAGCGCATCAGTGACCTGGGTGAGAACGATCCCATCGCCGCCGTAGATGATGCTGAACGCCTTGCTGTATTCAGCGTCGCCATTAAGGCGGGCAACGACATCCTCCTCCACGGCATTCGCCATCTCGATCGGATTGAAGAGCGGTCCGTTCGCCTGCTCTGCAAGGCTCGTCGCCCTGCCATCCCAGAAGAACGACGAACGATATCCCGCAGTAAATAGCGACGGCGCGTTGCGGGTACCGCTTTTTCGTGCGTGGCCGAAGGAGACGCGCAGCGCGTCTCCCCACCCAAGCTCTCTATTGTGGCAGGACTGGCAGGCTATCTGCCCGGATGCCGAAAGGATGGGGTCTTCAAACAGCTTCTGGCCCAGACGCAGCTTCTGAAGCTCCCTCCCCTCGGGATTTGGATGCAGACGTAACGCTCCGAGCTCGACGAACTCGACGCCTTCTTCAATTTCGGGAGCCGGCCAATTTGCCTGCCCCGATATGTAGACCCGCCGCAAAGTTGCCAGGTCTCCCGCATCAGGATCGGAAGGAAAATCGCTAGCGACCTTCCTGTCTCTCCAGGAGATTGCTGTTTCCGAAGTAAGAAGTGGTCCCAGCACGAGCACAGCAAGCCCGACCGCCCAGACGGCGAGAAAGAAACGGAGAAGTGACATCAGAAGGTCGCCGACGCACCGAACCAGAAACTGCGACCGCGAATCCAGGGCCGGCTGGTGCTGGCTGTCGCATTTCCGATTTCGTCGAAGACATTGTCGACCTTGAAGTTGACCGCAAGCGATGAGTCGCCCTTCTTCGCGACCGTATAGCTACCGCCGAAATCGACCGTCAGAACCGGCTTGAAGCTGTGATCTTCCCAAATATCATGATTGATGCCGTCAATGATGATGTCCTCGTCTGTATCGGCGGCGCCCTTATAGGCGAAATTGTAGTTCATCGCGAGACCGAGGTTCAGCCGGCCATCCATCCAGGTGCTGTCAAAGGCGATCTGCGCACGCAATGGAATATCCATGTTGCCTGTCACGACCGAGAAGCCACCAAGCGTGTAGGACTGGCCCTTGTAGTAGATACGATCGAGAAGATCGTCTTCGTCGGTAAAGTACGAATTCGCTGAAACTCGCTCCTTCGACCAAGTCAGCGAGGTGGTCAGCGATACCGACTCCAGGTTCGAGATGCCCGTGACCGCCCATTCCTTTGCGTATTCCGCCGTTGCCGACTGATAGGCGCCGGAGCCGCTGTTTGTCAGCATATAGACGTTCTTGCCCATATCCTCCGTCGCATACTGGTCGCGTGACTGCCGGTTCATGAAGCGGAACCGCCATTCGCCATCCGTCAAACTGTCGCGAATTCTAATGCCGGCCGTAAATTCGTCGACATAAGGCGTATCCAGGCCGGCGGCGCTGTTGACGTAGTTTCCGGTCGCCGCGAGCATCGTCCACCCGTCAACGCTCCCATCAGAGGCATGCGTGCGGCGGTAGGACTGGCCGCGGGGCTGCGTTTCGCGAACCGCGTAAGCAAGGCTCAACCCGTCATAATAGCGATTGTAGCCACCCGTTAACGAGATCGCTTCGACTGGCGTAACAGTCGCGACGATACGCGGAGCCAGATTGAGATTCTTCTGATAGTCGTCGAAGTCCGCCCGGATGCCGGCGCGCACGTTGAGCCACTCCCACGTCTGATCGAACTCCGCGTAGGTATTCGCAGCATTGACGGTCGCCTCGATATCGAACGCCTTCCAGATCGATTTGACCGACGCGTATTGTTCTGCACTGCAGACTTCATTGGAGAGGCAGTTAAATCCAGCAAGACCCAGCGACCGAGCATCCCAGATGGTCGTGGTAGCGGTATAGTAGGTATAGTCTCTCGGACGCGTGCGGTTGACCTCGGTGTGGGTGTATTCATAACCGATGTTGAAGGTGCCGGCTCCAACGTCACCTGTTGCATTCTGCGAAAAACCGAACTGGGTTTGGCCTTGCTCCTTCTCGCCGTAACCGCCTTCCCGGCAGATCGTTGACGCGGTGAGCCTGGTCGGATCCGTGACACACCAATCTGTCATTTCAGACGACTCCCAAGCCACGGCCCTGCTCAAGACCTCGCTTTGTGTGAACGCGTACCCAACATCGCTGTTGGACGTGTTCAGCGTGTTGCTGCGGGAGAACTTGGCACGCGACTTCAGATGGACATTCTCCAAACTAATACCGCCCAGGCTGAACGAGCCCGCGTCGTAAGTATTCTCGAGCTTGCCGATGAAGCTGCGGGATCCGGTGTCGAGTTCGAGATCACGCCACTCGGCGCTCTCAAAGTCCTGCTTGTATTTGGTGTAGGCGCCCTCGAGCACGAAGTCGCCGTAATCGGTATCGGCATTCGCCTGCAGGCGGTAGAATTCGTTCTTGGACTTTTCCTTGATCGTGCCGCTTCCGAGCGTGTAGTTCTTCTGCTTGGTCGTCCATGCGTCCTGGACGCTGTACTGCCCAATGATCGAAATGTTGTCCGTCAGCGGCCCCGTTGCCGAGTAGGACATTTTCTTCTTGACGAATTCCGGATGTGCCCGGTCCAGCGGGTTGAGGCCATCGGCTGTCCCAAGCCGGTAGTGCATCATGTCGTCCGACTGATAATCCGCGGATGTGGTGAAGTGCCAACGGTCTTTTCTGGGTGCGGCGAGCTTGTAGGAAACGACGCCGCCCATGAATGAGCCATATTCAGCCGATGCATTGCTGTCGATCACAGTTGCCGACTCGACAAAGTCGGAAGGGACAAAGACGGTCTGTGGGTGAAGACCATAAACACGATCGGCGTTCGGCGTGTTCTCATTACTTTTCAGTTCACCGTCTCCATATCGTTCCTCGGTGCCGGTGACAGTGTTGATCCCCATACCATCGAGAATGAAGTTGTTTTCGTAGGTCCGCCCGCCGGAGATCGAATACAGCGTGGGACGCAGGTTGATTTCCCTTTGCCCGTCTATGCCGGCATCATCCTCGGTGTCGTTCTGATACTGGACGTTCGGCAGGCCCCGGAGGAAACTGTTCGCATCGCCGGTGCCATTTGTCCGGGCGCGGAACTGGCCGTCAGATATGTTCGTCGTTCCCGTGTCGGCGGTGACGCCGCCGCTGAGATAGTCCCAGATATAGACGATCAATGGCTTGAGAGAGGTCTCCTCGCCCTGTTGTGATGTCTGGGCGAGTGCGGGATTGGTGTTGTGCACGAAAGCGAGCACGGCAAGAGAAACACCGACGGCGTGCGAACGCCGGATGTGAGGCATGGACAGCAATTTCGAAAACTCACGGCATAGCGCGCGAGCCTGCCACAGCGGCGGACTCACGGAGAACTTGGTTTGGGGGCAATGGCTGGCTATCGTCGGGAGATGACGAACTTGCTGGCTGCGGATGCGCCTTATCTGACGTTGCGCAACGCCGAGATATAAAACATGATTTTATTGGTCAAGATAAAATATGACAGAATCATGTCTTTCTGCACACGTCTCGTCGGCGACAAAAGACGGGTGGACAGCCCAGGGATGTCGTCCTAAAATATGCGCGCAGAAGGGGCCATCCAACCTTCAAGGTTGTTGAGACCATAGGCCTCTAGTACGCCGCGGTGACGCCGCTCAGCATCGGTACAGGAAGTCCGAAGCCTCCAAGTTTCTCGGCGGGTTGTCCGCCGTTTGATGCGCATGACTGCAAAGCTCTGGGAATGAACATCATTGTCTTTGAAACGGTCAAAGAGGGAGGCGCTTATGCCTGGGACAGTTACCGTTTGGGAAAAAGACCCCGCTTTGGTCGGCAGGTTTACCACTGCGCCGATACCTGATGTCGCAAAGCTGCCGTTGGCCTTTAACTTTCCTGCCGCCCGGCCTTATAGCAGTGACAAGAGCACCGAAGATTTCCGATATTGGAATGCCGCGTCGACGCTGCGGAGAGCGGCCGATTTCTGGGCTGCAAGCAGCAGGCCGCCAGCGGAATGGAACGGGACGGCGGTTCTCGATGTCTATCTCGATCGCGATGTGGCGCTGCAATCCAAGTATGATGGACAGTCGCTCAGCTTCTATCACGGCTCGCCGGTCGGACATCCTGAGATCGTCGTTTACTCGGGGGCAAGCCCTGACCTGCTCTGCCATGAACTCGGCCACGCCGTACTGGACGCAATACGCCCTGACCTGTTCGACCGGGGACTGCTGGAGACCGACGCATTCCATGAATCTTTTGGCGACATAAGCGCCCTCCTGTGTGCGACGCAGCTTCCGACCTTCTGCACTGCCGTGCTTCAGGAAACTGCCGGCCGGAATTTCTGGAGCAATTCAAGCCTTTCGCGGGTGGCAGAGCAGTTCGGCGCGGCTTTGCGGATGGAGGATCCGGAACAGGCCGATACCGATTGCCTACGCAACGCATGGAATGACCATTTCTATGCGGATCCGGCCGGACTGAACAATACCGCCCCGGCGGACGAGGTTGCTGCTAACCCGCATTCATTTTCCAGGGTTTTCACCGGCGCCTTCTTCGAAATCCTCGCCGGTGTTCTCGCCTTGAAGGTGGGAAACCAGGCCGCCAAAGCTCAGGATTTGCAGCAGGTTGGCTGCGATATGCGTGACATCCTGATGGAGGCTCTGGACGACGCGCCGTTCGGGCAGAACTTTTATGCGGCGGTTGCAGCAGCCATGGTGACGGCGAGTGCTGGCCCCGGTCCACGTCGTGGTCCGGCCGTCCAGGCGATATTCCAGAACGTGTTCGTCCGAAGGAAGATCATCGCTCCCGCTATCGTCTGACAATGCGGCACCCGCTTAAATTGACGCCGCGATTGCGCCGTTGCAATCGGTGAATTGTCACAGCGCGACAATAAGCGTAGCCTAATATGTGGTTATATGGGCTGACCGAGAAAGCGACCTCGAATTCAGCTTATGTCGCAGGCAGTTGGCGGATTGCCAAAGATGTCGGTTACGACAGACGGCAGACCGCCCGAACTCTCGCTATCCATTCCCAGCTACGCGCATCGCATTCAAACGTGTCATTCTTAACCGATGGGGGCAGAGCATGGCATCCATGAGGAAAAGGCATTCTGTTCATTCGCAACTGGCTGCAGTGGCGCTTGCCGCAGGTGCAGGACTCCTTCTCGCGGACTCCGCCGAAGCGCAAACGGCGCAGTGCACCTTCGTACTTCGGCCGGATTATCTCCGAACCGTCCAAAATCCGTCGCTCTCCGATCGACAGGAGATTATGGACCTGCTGCACCGCTACAATTGGGCACAGGACGACGCAAGCGATCAAGGCGTCGACGCCATGCTGCTCGACAATGCGACGTACGAGACCTGTGCGGGACGAAATCAGCTGGAAAAGAAAACCGGCAAGGTTCAGGTGATTGAGCATCTCAAGCAGATCAACTCCCTGATGGGAGATCGTGGTCGAAGGCGCCATATCGAAAGCAACACCCTTCTCAACCTCGTCGACAAGGACACAGTGGAAGGAAAATCCACGATCGCCGTAACGATTCAGTTCACGGAGATCGAGACACCCGTGCTCGACTATACGGCAACGATGGTCACGATGTTCAAGAGGGACGCGGGCACCTGGAAATTCGCGATGATCCTCTTGGTCCCCGACGGCCCGAAAGTCGCTCTTAGGGCGCGTTGAACGCGGTCCGGCCGATGCGGTCTCTTGCTTTCGGATTGCTCCTCGGGTGCGCTGGCTTGGCAGCAGGGTTGGTCGTATCCGCATGGGTTGCGGCGGGTCCGTTGCAATTCCGGCGTATCCCGATCCCTGTAAATCCTGGCACGCGATCGCCAAACGCGGTCGTATGTCAGGACAATGACCGCTGCGACATACCGACTGGCTGTATCGCGCCCATCCGGCCACTCAGCCCGCTGGCGGAAGCACTTCCCGATGACGACGCGCATCGGCGTTACGCTAGCGCTCTCAAGGCTTTTCAGCGCTGCCGGCGGCTGGCCGAACTTGCCGAGCCCCGCGCAACGCCGCAGGTCATCCGAACGGTCGGGACAAGTGACGAGGCATTCTCCTTCGCTGAACTCATGAACCGTTGGAACGGTGAGTTCCTTTGGGCACCGGCTTCGGCCAGTACTGACATCGTCACGCGATCTGGCGACGAAGCACGCTCTGTCTTTGGTCCCATACCTGATATCGATTGCGGCGAGGACGCTGCAAAGGTCATCCCTCTGCAGATCGACGGCAATATCGTAGACCTGAAGCCAAACCCAGATGTCGCCGGACATCCGTTGCAATTCGAGCATCGCAATAGTGCCGGTCAGATCGTCAAATGGAGCACTCAGATTGCCAGTTGCGACAAACCTTCCTTGGCCGGCAACGTCACCTACTGCGGCATGAACTCGCGCGTAAGCCGCAAGGTGTCCGGCAGCGTGGAATGGATCGCGCTTTGCCGAAAATCCAGTCCGCACCTCGAGATCGATCCGCTACCGTATTGGCAGAAAAATAATCCGACCTTCGCCCGGCTCGGCATCATCGGGTTCAACCGGAAGAGCGGTGAAATCATCTTTTTCGACGGCAGCAAGGATCGAGAACACTTCGATTGGTCGCGGCCATTCATCCCTCCGGGCGGTCACTCATATGGTGACGAGAACGGTCGCGCAGAAGCTGCGAGGCTCTATGATCCAACATTTCAGATCCAATGCTCAGCCTGCCACGACAATAAGAGCCCTTATGTTATCAGTCCGCATATGAGCCAGGCGCGGATCGGATACAAAGGCGGTGCGGACAGCAAAGAGGCTCAGGCCTTCAGCCTTGGAAACTACATTCCGAAGATGCCGCACGATGAGCGCCTGCCGTTGCGTGTCATCGGCTCGGCCTACACAGCCACCTATGCGACCGACATCGCCCGCGCCCGAACCCTGCAGGATCCCTCAGGAAACTGCACGGAGTGCCACACGCTGACGACACAAATGACCGGACAACGGCTTGCCGCGGATGCCGCCGGCCGGGACCCGGTCGTGACAAACGCGACCTGGTCGCAGGTCGTCAGCGTTCGGGCAGAATTGCAAAAGCTCCGCGAGATCGACGCGCATCGGACGGACTGGGCTCGCAGGTCCGGCGAAGGCAAGATCCATCCCTGGATGGTGCCACGGGATGGCAGCAAGGTTGCCGCGGGCGGGCAGCAGATCGATGAACAGGACTGGCAACAATTAAGCGATTGCATCTGGGAGGCAGGCGGCGACGAGTGTAATTACCGCCCACTGTTTACGCCCTGCCCTCCCCCGGGCACGCAGCCGGGTGGCGACGGTTCCGGCCCCACCGATCTGCAGGCTGCCGTACTGCCCATCCCAGCCGGAGAAGTCGCAGGCGGTCGCATTCTTCGCCTGAACTGGCAATACCTCAATGGATATGGCGACGTCCCGCAACGCGACGACGTCCGCTTCAACATCGCGATCAGATCGACTCCGATCCCTCAATCGGGAAAGCCTCCGCCGGAAACTGACTTTCCGACACCCAGCGAAGCACGCGACGATAGCTTCAACGCCATCGCTGGTGACGTCGGCACATCAGGTTCGGCAATGGCCGTGCTGAACCTGTCCTATCTTGGGCACGCCCGCTTTACTGAGCCGACCCCGTCCACGGCGCCGCGCGAATACCGGGCCAACGTCCCGGCGATGTGCAACAGACGTTACCTCGTGCGCATCCTGCCGAAGCGCTTCTGTTTCGACCAAACTGGCATTCGATACGCCGAACACGGCGAGCTGATGTTCAAGGACATCATGTGCAACTGAACATTCGATAGCCCCAGACTCAAAAAATCGGCACAAGATCGACTGCTCGCATTAGTTGCGCTCGCCATTCTCTTTTGCCTAGTGTTGCTTATAGGTCGACGGGAGAGATGCTATCGTAGCGTGAGCATGCCAGGGAGCGAGCGATTGTGTAACCAGTTTGCCCGGAGCTTCGATGGAAGATGTCAGGAAATGGCTGCAGAGCTTGGGGCTTGAACACCTTGTTGGCGTGTTCGCGCAATCGCAGATCGATGGCGCCAGTCTTCGCATGCTCTCGGAAGAAGACTTGCGCGAAATGGAGATTCCCCTTGGGCCGCGAAAGAAAATCGCCGCAGCCATCAGATCGCTGAATGCCGACGAGGCAGCCAAGACGTTTGCAAACTCCGCCGAACGACGGCAGCTGACGATATTGTTCTGCGATCTGGTCGACTCGACCGGCTACGCGACCCGGATGGATCCAGAGGACTTCACGCGGCTAACAACTGCCTATCTGGCGGAATGCACCGCTGCCGTACGAAAGCACAACGGCATTGCGGCCAACTATATCGGCGACGCGTTTCAGGCGCTGTTCGGCTACCCGATCGCGGAGGAAGATGATGCCGAACGCGCGCTGGAGCTCGCCTTCGACATCCTTGAGCTGATCCCGGAGATCAAGATGTCCGGCGGCCCGCCATTGCGCGTTCGCATCGGGATCGCCAGCGGTCTCGTGGTCGTCGGCGATTTTGTCGGCGCACCGGCTGGCGTTTCGACCGTGGCTCTCGGGTCGATCCCAAACCTCGCACAACGCCTCCAGACGATCGCCGAACCTCAGACGATCATCACGGATCAACGCACCTATGAAGCGACTGCAGGTGCGTTCGAATTCACCGACTTCGGTTTGCAATCACTGAAGGGTTTTCCCCACGAGGTGAATGTCTGGAGAGCCGACGGACCGAAGGTGCTTGAAAATCGTTTCGCCAAGCGCCGAGAGCTGACCGAACTTGTCGGGCGCCAGGCGGAGATCGCCGATCTGCTCGCCCTCTGGAAAGAGGTCACCGGACGAAAACGCAGCCAGGCAGCCATGATCATCGGCGAACCTGGCATCGGCAAATCCCGGCTGCTGTTCGAGGTGCAGCGCCGCATTCCCAGAGGCACCTGCCTCACCCTGCAGTGCTCCAGCACATATTCGAACAGCGCACTCTTTCCTTTTCTGGGGCTGCTGAAGCGCTACGCAGGCATCAGCGCCAGCGAGGCAGCCGATACGGCCCTAAGCAAGCTTGAAGCGGTTCTCTCCCTGAGCAGCGTTCCGATCGCAGACTCATTGCCTGTGTTTTCGGAGCTCCTGGCGATCGGTCGTTCTCAAAGGCCGGGCGGCGGGCGCTCGCCCGCGCAACAGCGCGAACTATCGCATCGGATTCTGATCGACTGGTTGCACCATCTCGCGCAGATCGAACCCTTGCTGCTGTCGATCGAGGATCAGCAGTGGATCGATCCGTCGTCGAGAGATGTGCTTGAGGCATTGATTGCGGAGGCCGGACCGTTTCCCATCCTGCTCCTGATCACGTCTCGTGAGCCCTGGCAGCAAGAAGAGCCAACCCTGCGTCATATCGCGCTTGATCGGCTGTCCGAGGACGATGCAGGTGTCCTTCTGCGAAATCTGGTCGCTGGCCAGGACTTCGCGGATGAAACGGGTACCCTGTTGCTGGAGAAAAGCGAGGGGGTACCGCTCTACGTGGAAGAATTGGCGCGAGCTGTTCTGGAAAGCGGCCTCTCGTTCGACGAACCCAGCCAGAGTCCCCACCAATCCGTCATCGGATTGCCAGGTTCCATCCAGTCCTCATTGCTCTCACGGCTTGATAAGATCGGCCCCGGAAAGGTGATCGCGCAGGTTGCAGCGGTCATCGGTCGTGAATTCGAGCTTCCGGTTGTCGCACAGGTATGCGGTCTCCCGCCTGCCATGGTGGAGCCGACGTTGCAGCGGTTGGTTGAGGCCGGGCTGGTCATGCGACAGGTCGCCGGCGGAGCGCCTAACTACGCTTTCACGCATGCGCTCCTCCAGGAGGCGGCACGCGACAGCCTTCTCAAGGAGCGGCGGCGCGAACTGCACGGCGAGGTTGCTCGTACCATCGCCGACGTCAATCCCAAACTGTCGGAAGAGCACCCGGAGGTTCTCGCCCAGCATTTTGCCGAGGCAGGTCTATTTGAGGAAGCCGCCACCCGATGGCTCGCGGCCGGACTGAATACCGGACGAACCTGGGCCAAGGTAGAAGCCGCCAACATGTTTGCCAATGGCCTTGCCTGCCTCTCGAAGTGCGCCCCATCGATCGAGCGGGATCGGATGGAGCTTCGCCTTGAGCTCGAACGCGGTGATGTCCTCTACGCCACGTTCGGCTACGTCACGGCGGATAGCAGTGCCGCCTATCGGAATGTCATTCGACTGAGTGAGAGGCTGGGTGACGTGGAGGCTCCCATCCATGCCCTGGACGGCCTTTTCGGCACCGCGCTCAACTCAGGACGCTTCTCGGACGCAGAATGGGCTGGCAACGAACTCCTGTTGATCGGCAAGTCACACGACAGCATCAGGGCGCTTGTGCTCGGCCTGCAATTCAGAGGCATGTGCCTGTTTTCACAGGGACACCTGGAGCAAGCCCGAGACTATCTCGAGCAGGCCCTCATCCATGTGGACCGAGCCAACGAGATCGGCAGCGACTTTCCGAGCATGACCATGCTGTATCTGTCATGGACGTTGCAGCTGATGGGTGAGGAGACAAGCGCGATCGAACTCTACACCGCGGCGGAAGCTGACGCCCGCGGCCATTCCGCGTACCGGCTGGCCGCCTGCCTTGGCAACTGCTGCATCCTCTATGGGCTGCGCGACGATTTTCGCCCGCTTCAGGATAAGCTTGACGAACTGGCGATGCTCGCCAGCGTCAACGGCTTTCGCATGTGGGGGAACGTTGCCTCGTTTTTTCAGGGCTGGATTACTGCGCACAGCGAAGACTATTCGCCGGGCATCGTGAAGATGGAGGAGACCTGCGCAAATCTCGGAGAACAGGAAATCGACAAATCCTGCTATCTCGGCCTGCTTGCCGGCAGCTACCTGCGAACCGGTAGTGTCGACGCCGCGGCATCCACTCTGAACGATGCTTTCGCGCTCGTGGAACAGACCGGCGAGAACTATTACACCGCCGAACTCCTCAGGTTGCGGGGCGAGGTTGAACTTCGCATTGGCAACAGGAGTGGCGCCGAGGATTTTTTGCGCAGGGCACTCGACTTCGCACGAAGACAAGGCGCAACCACTTGGGAACGGAAGGCGCTACGATCCCTTAAAGCACTAGCGGAGACGCGGCTGGCTTAAGGCTATTGGAACGCGCTGATCGTCGATAGCGCGGAGAACGCCAACAGCACCACAGACCGGCATCGTTGCGCAATGATCGACGCCCGCTCTCCGCCACCAAGGATCAGCCTTCCGGCCAGCCAGATCGTGGACGTCACGACGACGACGGCCGAAAAAGTGGCGATCGCTCCAATCAGGGAGAATGCGCCGTCGGTTAGAACGATCATCGTGAGAGCGATGATAATCGCCTTTGGATTGAGCAATGTAGTAACGACCAAATGCTGCAAACGGACAACGCTGCCCTCGCTTGCGAGGACGCTGATCCAAAGTTTGATCGCCAGATACAAGGTTGAAAAGGCGCCGAATTTGGCTCGCAAGCGCCTGGATGCGGAGCTTGCGCAAGTGGCTCAATAATCCGCAGCGGTCAACGGGCAGTGTGATCCCTCCTCGCCCCTTGCCAGGTGACTTCATTTTGGTCGTCCGCATTACGTTAATTGTGCAAACGCGCCGCGATATGGCGGCACCCGTATCCGTCAAAACTCGTATCACCATTGCGTTAGGCCCGGCGCCCGTCTGGCACGACGCTTGCGTCGCTTGATCGACGAGGATCGATTGGTGAGCTATGCTGAACCCTGTGTTGACCAGCCTTCTGCTTGGCGCTGCCCTTGCGCTTAGTCTGCGGCGTTTCCTACTGCCCTACATGGGGGAGCAGAATGCTATGCAGGCCGCCGCCGGTGAACATGATCGCGAGCGCGGTGTTCCTTGCGGCGCTGGCTTTAGCATGTTCGGACAAGGGCTTTTGGAGCGCGACCGCGACACTGGTCATCGGGATGCTGCTCGCCTCCCTGTTTGACGACAGAAAGCCCAAGCTAGTCGTCACTATTTCCGCCGCCTGCCTGCTCACCTATCTCGCGATCCGCTAGCGAGCTAGGCTGCCGTTTCCGAGGGCTCTCCACCCTTGGGCAGCACCCTCGCAACGGCACTCAGCAAATCCGTCTGCGAGATCAGGCCAAGAATGCGGCGGTCATCGTCAACAATGATCACTGCGTGCGCCCGACCGTTTGTCAGGACGGAAAGCAGTCCCAACGCAACGTCCCCGGCTCGTGCCGTCATGGCTTCGGAAACAAGCGGTGCGACAGGACCGGAGGCCACTGCCAGCTCCCTGAGGCCGACCGTTCCGACCAGCCGCCGGTTCTCGTCGCGGACCGGCAATGTACGGACATTATGGTTGAGAAGCAGCCAGCGGGCTTGCTCGACCGTCGCATCGGCATCGACGGCAACAACATCGCGTGACATGATGTCGGCACAACGGATCTCCGCATTGGAGCGGGCGATTGCCTCAAGCTCGACCTGTCTGAGGATACGTGCGAGGTCCGCGCGTTCGATGTCGAATGTCTCGTTGAAACCTGCAAGTGCGGCATCGATATCCTCGTCGCGGAAGCCAACGCGTTGGCCGGGCGGCGGGTCCGCCGTCAGATGCGTATTCGCGGGCGGCGCTGCAACGTGAGGGTAATTGTGACGCGACAGCTTGTGAAAGAGCAGGCCGATCACGACGAGAAGGCATGAGTTCAAGGCCACGGGCACGAATGGAAAGAGCATTCCCCAACTCGCAACGACCGGCCCCCCAAGGACTGCGGTAAGGGCCGCTGCGCCGCCCGGTGGATGCAGGCAACGAGTGAAGGACATGGCGGCGATTGCCAGCGACACCCCGACACCCGTCGCGATGATCGGATCGTGGATCAAACTTGCCGCAATGACGCCCATGATGGCCGAAATCGTATTTCCCCCGATGATCGACCATGGCTGCGCAAGTGGACTCGCCGGAACGGCAAAGAGCAGTACCGCGGACGCGCCCATCGGCGCGACGATTAGCGGCAGGTGCGATCCTTCGCCAAAGAGGGTGCCACAGAGCAAGCCCGTCAGTGCGATGGCGACTAGAGCACCGACACAGGCGAGCAGCCGATCCGGCAGTGTCGCGCCCGCCAGAATGGGATGGAACCAGCGTGACAGGGGTCCTCGCCGGGGCGCTTCGTTAGGGTTCGACGGTCGCATGGGTGCACTCTTAAGAAAACGATGGGGCAGATGTTGCTATTGAACGGCTGTGGAGGATGTCAGCATGATCTCTTCAAAGGCCAGAAGCGGGTCCGAACGCGCTTTTCTTCTGGAGATCAGCAGCGTATCGACGGAGCCGAGCCGATGGGCATTGATGTCTTGGTTCCAGGGCAACATGTCTAGCACGGAACGCGGCATGACGCCGACCGCGTTCCCGGCGACAACATGTGCGAGAATTGCATGGTAGGACGACAATTCCACGGTCGGCATATTCGTGCCGGTGCGGATCCAGCGCTCTGCAACCTGGCGGTAGGTGCAGCCAGCTTCCAATGCGGCCAAGGCCGGAAGACGAATATCCTGGGGGGCAGCAACGGGCGCGTGGCCTGGAGGAAGGACAAGAAGTAGATCTTCGCGGTGAACCCTTGCTGAATGTAGGTCGCCGACATTCCCTCCGGTGGAAGATAGCCAATCCGGTTCGTCCTGTGGCGTCGCAATCACGGCACAATCAAGCTCACCTGCCAGAACCGCCTTGGTGAGCTCCCGCGTGGCACCGAGCGTGAGGCGCAGTGATATTGTCGGGTTCTCCTCGTTGAACCGAGCAAGAACCGGCGGAAGCCGACTGGCAGCGGCACTCTCCATCGTACCGACGCGCAGGACCATTTGACGTCCGGCCGATTTCACCGCCAACCTCGCCTCTTCGGCGAGCGCCATCAGCTTCCTGGCGTAAGACAGAAGAGAACGTCCTTCCACGGTCAATGCCATCTTCTTGCCACCGCGGCTGAACAACGGAACCTCGAGCTGTTCCTCCAGTTGCTGGACACGGGTTGTGACGTTCGAGGGTGCGCGCATCAACCGTTTGGCGGCGCGTGCGACACTTCCCTCTTCCGCAACGGTCAGAAAGATTTCAAGCGATGACAGATCCATGTCGATCTCAAATCAAGAATGATGCAGCCTTTTATTCTGAATTTGGGAATGATTGCAATCCTTCACTTGGCGAGTCCGCGAGAGCAGCAATCTCGTAAAACGTCCACAGCATTGCCGTCTTGCGATCTTCTCCTGTCGTTGAACATCCGTCGCTACCGCGCGTTTCCCTAAGGGCGTTCCTGTCCAAGAGAAGCGCAGATGACCCATCAGAGAGACAATCGCCAGGTCCGCATTCCTGGAGTGAAGGACTACAACGTTGCCGGGCATGGCAATAAGTTCGGAATTTCGCCGATCAAGGAGCAAAAGCTTCGCGAGTTGCTGGATACCCATAGCCCAAATAGGGCGCTGGCCAGCGCTCATCCCAAACAAGCCAAGCCGCGGTAGCAGCGTCATAGCGCTCGCGTCGTAAATCAGACCGCCACGGACATACGGGAATTCAACATTTGGGCCGGCTCCGCAGGTTCACCCCTGCGAAGCCGGAGCCGTGAACTAGCGCAAGGAACGGAAGGCAGCGCGCACCTCGTTGGTGAAGATCGCGGGCTGCTCCCAGGCCGCGAAATGGCCTCCGTTGTCGGTCTCGTTGAAATAGATCAGGTTTCCATAGCACCGCTCGGTCCAGCTTTTCGGCGCCTGATAGATTTCTCCGGGGAACACGCTCACCGCAACCGGCAGGCTTGGGATGCTAATGGCGTTGAAGTTATTGGAGTGATCTTCCCAATAGATCTGAGCCGCGGAGGTTCCGGTTTCCGTAAACCAGTAGAGTGAAATGTCGTCCAACATCTCATCGCGGCTCAGGACCTTCTCCGGATGCTTGTCGCTGTAGGTCCAGGTGGCGAACTTGTCGTAGATCCAGGCTGCCAGCCCCACCGGCGAGTCGACCAGCGAGTAGCCGATCGTCTGCGGTCGGGTGACCATCATGTTCGCATAGCCGGCGCTGTCACGATAGAACGTTGCGAGCTTATCGAAGCAAGCCCGTTCCTTCTCGCTCAGATCTGCAGGCGCTGGATCGCCGGCTGCCAGTATGTGGGCAATATCCTTTGGAACGATTCCCGGCATGTTGAGGTGGATGCCCAGCAGGCCCGGCACGTTCTGCAACGCCATGCGCTGCGAGATAACCGATCCGCAATCGCCGCCTTGAGAAACGAACTTGCTGTAGCCGAGCCGGTTCATCAGCGTGCCCCACGCGCGACCGATATGGTCAGACCCCCATCCAGCGACAGTGGGTTTGCCGGAGAATCCAAAGCCCGGGATGGATGGTACGACAAGGTGAAATGCATCCTCCGCCTTGCCGCCATGGGCCATGGGATTTGTCAGCGGATCGATCACCTTGAGCATTTCAAGGACCGAGCCCGGCCAGCCGTGGGTCATGATCAACGGCATCGCGTTTTCATGTGGCGAGCGCACATGAATGAAATGAATGTCGAGCCCGTCGATTTCGGTGATGAACATCGGCAAAGCATTGAGCCTTTGCTCTACCTTTCGCCAATCGTATCCGTCAGCCCAATAACCGACCAGATCCTGGAGGCGTTCGAGCTGGACGCCCTGCGAGTCATCACTCACGTTCTGCTTCAAAGGCCACCGCGTCATGGCGAGCCTCTGCTTGAGTTCGGCGATGGCACTATCAGGTATGTTGACCTTGAATGGCCGGATATCCTCGGGAGAGGCCGCAAAAGACATGACCGGCCTCATCATCGCCGTCGCCCCGGCGACGGCCGCTGCTGTCACAAAGGTGCGACGATTCATCGAGAAAGAAAAAGGCGACATCTGAAATCTCCATTTGACCTGGAAGGCTTGTTGTTTGCCGCCTGTTTCTGCGTTGCGGATGTGTCCCGGTTGTGTGTCCAATGGTGCGGAATTGTATGCGGAGGTGTTCGGCCCGGCCAAAGCTACAATAGGTTACCGTGAGGAAACGCTTGCTGGCCGTTAAGCTGGGAACCAAGCGAGATGCGCCGGGTTCAACGGAAGAGATTTGTATTCTAATGTTTCAGACCGGTCTGAACTTACGCTTCAATATAAAAGGCGGCCGATCCGGATATATGCCGGACAACTGCCTCTGATTTAGGTGGCCATCGAAACCGCCGCGCAACTGCGGCTCGAAACACCTGCCTCCGGAGCCAGATCATGATCGCATCGTTGACAAACAGGGAGCGTGCCTACAGCGAGTTCGCAAGCGTGCTCGACCAGTCCGCCTACGAACCGCTTCCTGAAGACTGGCTGATCGGAATGACCGATATTGTCCACTCCACCGAAGTGATCGGACAGGGCCGCTACCGCGATGTAAACCTCGCGGGTGTTGCCATCATCGCCGCTCTCGGCAACGCCTTGGGCACTTTCGATTTTCCGTTCACATTCGGCGGAGACGGCGCAGCTTTCGCGGTGCAGGCGGCGGCCCGGGACATGGCAGAGATGGCACTTCGCCAAGTTGCTGCTTACGCGGAACGGGAGCTTGGACTTGAGATGCGCGCCGGTTTGATGAGTTTGCGCGAGATCCGTGCCAACGGCCACGATGTCCGGATCGCGCCCTACGCCGCATCACGCAATGTGACCTACACCATGTTCTCCGGCGGAGGCATCCGCTGGATGGAGGAGCAGTTGAAGCTCGGACGAATCCAATCTCCCTGGGACGGCGAAGGAAGTGCCGATGCTCCTGACCTGACCGGTCTTTCCTGCGACTGGGCCCCGTTTGCCAACACCAACGGGACAATCCTGTCGCTACTTGTCGCGCCGCGCACCGAAGAGAGCGCCGCTTTCACCCACCTCGCAAAGCGCATCATCGAGGTGTTTGATTGCGATCCTCGCAATTCCATACCGCTTCCGCAAGAACGCCCGGCGCAGGATCCAAAGAGCGGCAGGATCAACGCTGAGATCTGGACCACCGCCGCTCAGAATTCCGACTTCCGCAAGTACGACGATGCGCTCCGCCTCACCGTGGACTGCTCGCTCGCGCAGGTCGAAACCGTGCGTTCGATGCTTCAGGCTGCAGAGCTACGTGGCGAAGTTACCTACGGCCTTCATTGCCAATCGCATGCGATCATGACCTGCTTCGTGCCATCGTCCAGCCCCCATGCGCACCGTCACTTCCTCGACGGCATGGATGGCGGTTATTCGATGGCGGCTGCCATGATGCGCAAGGCCGCGTGAGTCCTGTTCAGGCCTTCGCCGAAATCGCGCTCAGTTCTTCCAGATCAAGATCTCTCTCGAGCTCCTGTAGGGTCTCGTCGTCGATCTCACCTGCCCGGTGGAGCCGAATAAGCTCCTTTCGCCCGACGGCGACGGCTTCCAGCACAACGTCGAAATGGGCATGAAGCACCGGTTTGTAATCCTCGGTACGGGCGGCATAGTCGATGATCGCGGTCGCCCTGCGCTGGTAGCGTTCAAGCAGTTGAGGATGGATGAGTTTCCCGTCGCCGTCGTAAGCGAGATTGCGCACCGATGCGAACTGTACCTGCGCCATCGCCGCTTCGGCCTCGCTCATTGTCATCCGAGCTTTTTCGGATTCCGGCTCGGTGAGGCCGGCCCAGCTGATCACTCGACCGAGCGTCGTACCTTGCACAAGGACCGTCCCGACAATCACGGCAAAGGCCATGACGAGAATAAAGTCGCGGTCGGGGAAATCCTGCGGCAGGCTCAGTGCAAGAGCCAGGGTCACAACTCCACGGACACCGGCCCATCCCAGAACCACGACCCCTCCCCCACCTATTGGTGTCGTCTTCGCGAGGCCGAGACCGTTGCACACCCGAATGACAAGCTCGGATCCGAATATCCATGCAAAACGCGCGACGACGAGAGCGAGCAGGATTGCCAGCGCTGGCAGCGCCATCGTTTCGGCCAGCTGGCCGAACCCTCCACCACGCTCGACCACATCCCGGAGCGACAGGCCAATCAGGATGAATACGGAGGCTTCCATGAGGAAGACGAAAACTTCCCAGAACGACGTTCCGCGCATGCGTGTGGCGGCGGTTAGAACGGTATGCTGGTGCCAGGTCGCGACCAGCCCCGTGGTCACGGTGGCTATCACGCCGGAGACATGCAGAAACTCGCCAAGCAGGTAGGAGATCCATGCGAGCAGCGTTGTCGCTGCGATAATGAGGTATTCGTCGCCGAGACGGCGGACGAATTTCACCCACACGGTTCCGACGACAGCGCCGACCAGCGCGCCTCCAATGGCGAGCAGGAAGAAATTACCGACGGCACCGGTGGCGCTGAAGGTTCCCGTCGCCGCCGCGGCGACCGCGAACCTGAAAAGCACCAAGCCGCTGGCGTCATTCAGCAAGCTCTCGCCTTCGAGAAGGATCTGCAGCCGGCGTGGCAGCTTCACACGTTCAAGCACTGCCCGGGCGGACACGGCGTCTGGAGGTGATACGATCGCACCAAGAGCAGCGCATGCAGCCCAGGGAAGCGCCGGCATGAGAAGGTGAGCCACGACTGCGATCATCACGGTCGTGAAAAAGACCGCGCCGATTGCGAGTGAAGCGATGCCCACCATGTGCCGCCGCAACCTGCCAACTGCGATCGACCAGGCACCATCCAGAAGCAGCGGAGGAAGGAATATGACGAGCACCAGTTCCGGATCGACCGTGATCGCCGGCAAGCCGGGAACGAAGGCAAGCGTCGCACCGCCGGCGAGTAATGCCACTGATGGTGGCAGCCCAAGCCTTCGCGCGAGGTAATGAAGGGCGATGATCGCAAGGAACATCGCGATCACCAGTTCGAAGAGATGTGTTCCGTCCATGCGTCGCCCCGACACGGCCAAGCTAGCCGCAGACTAGCACAGAATTTTGCCGGTCAAACTGCAACACGGGGAGCCGTAAGGCGATCGCCTGACACCTTCGGACGAATGACGTCCGAAGGTTTGCTCACCTCACTGGCTCAAGCAGCCTTGTCCCAGCTAGGAGCGAGACCGTCAGGCGACACGATCCTCCCGTCGGCGTTGGCCAGCGCGTGGATCGCAGCCATCTCGTCGGGCGATAGGTTGAAATCGAAGATCGCCAGATTTTCAGCAACACGAGCCTCGCTGACGGTCTTGGAGAGCGCAATGATGCCATCCTGTTGGACAAGCCAGCGCAACACCACCTGCGCGACCGTCTTGCCATGCCTTGCGCCAATGTCTTTCAGGACCGTATCCGAGAAGACCTTGCCGTCGGCCATACCGAAATAGCCAGTCACGGACATGCCGGCTGCCTTTGCTGCGGCAATGACGACGTCCTGATTGATATAGGGATGGTACTCGATCTGATTGGTGACGAGCGGCGCCTTGGAAAGGGCGCACGCTTCCGCCATGAGCGCAGTCGTAAAGTTGGAGACGCCGATATGACGAACTTTGCCCGCCTCCCTCACCTCGTTGAGCGCCGAGATCTGCTCGGCGAGAGAGACGGCGTCATTCGGCCAGTGCAGCAAGAGCAGGTCGACATAGTCGGTCTTGAGCTTTGCAAGGCTCTCGTCTACCGATCTGAGGAAAGCGTCGCGCTTGTAATTCTCGACCCACACCTTCGTGGTCAGGAATATGTCGCGGCGCTGGATGCCTGAGGTGATGATCGCCTCGCCGACTTCGGCCTCGTTTCCGTAGATCTGCGCGGTATCGACATGCCGGAAACCAAGCTTCAACGCATGCGGCACGATCCTGAGAACGTCGTTGCCGGGGATTCGGAACGTGCCGAAGCCGAGAGCGGGGATGGTTGCACCATTGGCGGTTACAGTATGCATTGGTTGTCTCCTGGGGTGTAAACGAGCGCTCGATTTGAGCGTTGGGTTAAGGGTCAAAATCGTCAGGAAGTCCTGCGGATCGGTATGGGGGGTGTTTGCCCCCAGGCACATCAGGCTGCTTTCAGTGCTGCGACACCGCGCCGATCGAGTGCGCCGCTCCAGATCGTAAGCAGCAGGGCTCCTACGACCAGAATGGCTCCGACCCATGGCGTGGCACCTAGTCCCAGCGGGGACTCGACCACCATGCCGCCGAGCCAGGCGCCGATCGCGATGCCGAGATTGAAGGCTGCGATGTTGAGTGCTGAGGCAACGTCGACCGCGCCGGGGCGATGTTCCTTGGCGAGCTGCACGACATAGAGCTGCAGGCCGGGGACATTTCCGAACTGGAGGAAGCCAAGGGCCGCAAGCGTTACGATCGTCAGTACTGGCGATGTCACGGTGAAGGTCAGGACAATCAGCACGATCGCCTGCATTATGAAGAGGCCGATCAGAGCCTTTACCGGATCGTTGTTGGCAATCCTGCCGCCCGCGATGTTGCCGACCGCGATTGCAAGGCCGTAGAGCACCAGAACGAGGCTTACGCTGCGTTCGGAGAAACCGGTGATTTCCTGCAGGATCGGCGCGAGAAACGTGAAGGCCACGAATGTGCCGCCGTATCCAAGCGCGGTCATCGCAAAGACGATGAGCAGGCGACCGGAGCCCAGAACGCGAACCTGGTCGATCAGCCTGGCAGGCGGTGCCTTCTTCAGATTCCTCGGCAGGAGGATTGCGATCGCGAGAAAGGCAACGATGCCGAGAGCGGCGACTGCCCAGAAGGTGGCCCGCCAACCGAGAATCTGGCCGATATAGGTTCCCATCGGAACACCGGTGACGATGGCGACGGTCAATCCCATGAACATCATGGCAATGGCCGAGGCCCGGCGGTTTTCCGGCACAAGGTCAGCCGCGATGGTGGAGCCCACCGAGAAGAAGACACCGTGAGCAAAGGCTGCCAGCACGCGGGCGACGAGCAATATCTCGTAGCTGGAGGCAAGCGCCGCTGCGGTGTTGCCTACGACGAACAGCGCCATGAGGCCGAGCAGTAATGGCTTTCGCTCGATCTTACCGGTGAGAGCGGTCAAGATTGGCGCGCCGAAGGTCACGCCAAGGGCGTAAACGCTGACGATGAGGCCGGCGAGTGGAAGGCTGATGTGTAGATCGTTGGCAACGGTCGGCAGAAGTCCGACGATGACAAACTCCGTGGTGCCGATCGCATAGGCCGCGATCGTCAAGGCAAGGATGGCTAAGGGCATGGCAAGTTCCTCTATGCCCGCATGTCCAGCGGGGCATTTTCAAAGCGGCTGAGCCGCGGTTGAATGGTTGCCGGCAATATGAGGGGTGAAGACTTGCATGATAATCGAGCGCATTGGATAAATGCTTTTGAATTCAATTCACAGAGAAGGCGAAGATGGACAACCGCGCCGGCGAAATGGAAGTCTTCGTGGCTGCCGCCGAACTGCAGAGCTTCTCTGCCGCCGGACGGCGGCTGGGTCTGTCGCCGTCTGCCGTCAGCAAGCTCATAACCCGGATCGAAGATCGGCTCGGAACGCGCCTTTTGGTTCGTTCGACCCGGATCGTCACCCCAACGCCGGAGGGCGAGATCTACCTCGCCCGGGCCAAGCGCGTGCTTTCCGAGATCACGGACATTGAGCAGCTCATATCGAGCGGTGGGAAGGTTGTTCCTCGCGGGCCCCTGCGCATCAATGCTTCGCTGGGCTTCGGCGAGCGCTATCTATTGCCTCTCGTGCCTGATTTCCTGTCCCTCTATCCGGAGGTCGAACTGGACATCTCGCTCACTGATGGCGTGATCGCACTCATCGAGGAGCGCACCGATATCGCCATCCGCTCCGGTGCCATGAACGACTCCGCGCTGAAAGCACGTAAGCTCCTGGAAAGCCGTCGCGTCATCATTGCCTCGCCGTCCTATGTGGAGGCGCATGGCATGCCGCGAAACCCAGGCGAGTTGGCGCGTCACAACTGCCTGACGTTCAACTTCCAGCGACGTCTCAACGAATGGCCATTTCAAGCGGTTGGGTCGAGCGAAGTCTACCGCCTGCCGGTCACCGGCAACACCTCGGTCAACAGCGGCCTCGTCATGAAGCAACTCTGCCTGTCGGGTACCGGCCTCGGTCGCGTGGGGCGGTTTCACGTTCAGCGAGACATTGAAGCCGGTCTTCTCGTTCCTGTTCTGGAAGACTTCAATCCGGGTGATATGGAAGTGATCCACGCCGTTTATGCCGGGCATGAGCATCTGGCCGCTCGCGTCAGGGCGTTCATAGACTTTCTTGCCGCGCGGCTCGCAGGCGAAGCGAAGCCTTTGGCGGAAAAACTCAATCAGGCGGAAAACGATTCGAGAAGTGGCTGAACGCCTTCGCAGGTGACTTCAAACTATAAGATCAAATTTTTGATATTACAGCGATTATCATATTCGATAGGCGCATTCGGTTTAGATCGCCTTACCCGGTTCGATCCTTCGTGCCCTTCGCATCGGCGAGCTCGTCCTGTGGAGGTTCCCATCCGAAGACGCTGCGGCCGCCCCATTCATGCGAGCGCGAGAATTCGCCGGCAACGATTTCCTTGAGGTCCGGCCCGGTCACGTATTGCTCCAGGCGCCGCGCCTGATCGTCCAGCCGCTTCAGCGCCTGCAACTCCTCATCACGCCCGAGCTTCGCCCGACCAACGGCCGACTTCATGACGTTGATGGTTTCGTCATAGACCCGGATCGGAACTGGAAATGGATGCCGGTCCTTGCCGCCGTGCGCGAGCGAGAAACGGGCGGGATCGGAGAAGCGGCACGGCGCCCCATGGACGACTTCAGCCACCATGGCGAGCGCGCTGACTGTTCGAGCGCCGACACCTGGCGTCAGGAGAAGTTCCTCGAAATCCTTCGGACCACGATCGGCGGCGGCAGCCAGCGTGCCGTGTAGCCGCTTCATGTTCACGTCCTCTTCGCGGACGTCGTGGTGTACGGGCATGATAAGATGCGGCAGCATGGGCTGCGCGGGCTCTTTCTTCGCACGCGGCGGGTCGATCGCTATGATCTCCCGGACAATGCGATCCGGCCCGAAATCGGCAAGCAGATCGAGCTGCCCCTTTCGTGAGGCATCAGCCCGGTGATCGGCGAGATTGACGATCTCGCCCTGCTTGCGTCCCTCGATCGCCGCATGCGGTGAATCGAGGAAGCTTTTGAGATCCTGCGATTGCCAGTGGTAGCGCCGGGCCTGTCGTTTATCGCCGTTCATCCCCTGTTGGACGACGACCCACTTGCCGTCATCCGTGACGATGAACCCATGCAAGTAGAGATCAAAACCGTCCTGAACTGCTGCGCTGTCGACCTTGGCGACAAGCCTGCTCGTTCTGGCAAGGCCAATCCCATCGATTCCGACGCGATTTCCGATCGCGACGAGTTCGTCCGGCGTCTGTCTCGAGTTTCTACCCCGGCCGCCGCAAACATGGATCCCGAGTTCGCCCGACATCGGGGCCAGCCCGCGCTTCAAGGCGCCGATGACGCTGGTGGTAATGCCGGAGGAGTGCCAGTCCATTCCCATCACGGCCCCGAAGGACTGGAACCAGAAAGGGTGCGCCAGGCGGCTCAACAATTCGTCGCGTCCATAATGAATGACGATCGCTTCGGTGATGACCGCGCCAAGCCGTGTCATGCGCTCACCGAGCCACCGGGGAACGCGGCCGCCATGAAGCGGAAGGTCGGCGCTGCCAGCACGTTGAACCATGTGATGCTTATAGAATGGCGGGAGGGGACATGACAGTGAAATGTTGAGCCTTCGCGGGCTGGTCACTGCCCTGAGATCGTGTCCGAGGAGTTGCCTCCTCGGACGACGCATCTAGTGAACGCTCGGCACCTTGGCGACGACAGCGAAGTCCTCGGCAACCAGTTCACTGATCGCGATCAGCACTTCTTCAGCCGAGAAGCCGGCGGCCATGGTCGCGCGGATCAGGTCCTGGAGATCGGGCTCCACGACGTCGCGGCAGTCTTCAAGGCGCTCGTCCGAGACGGTGGCGCTATGCAATTCTTCCATTCTTCGGCCCTTCGGTGGGTCGGCTGGTGCTCAAGTCACCTACCGACGGGATTAGCGAAAACTAGCGCGCCGTTGCCCGGCGCTTCGTGGAGGGCAAAAGCCCCTCACGCTGCATCTGTTTGCGGGCCGCCTTTCGCTGTCGCGCGATCGCCTGCGCCCTTTCACGAACGCGGCGTTCCGACGGCTTTTCATAGGACCGGCGTTCTCTCATTTCCCGAAACACACCCTCCCGCTGCAGCTTCTTCTTCAGGGCGCGGATTGCTTGCTCGACATTGTTGTCTCTGACGATGACTTGCATGGTCGTCTCCTGTTCTGTTGGCGATAGCTAGCCGAGTTGCTCGGCAATGATGGTCTGAATTTCGGCGCGCGTGAGCAGGCAGGGATATGGCTTCCATTCCTTGGTCGGCCGCTTGACGGCCTCGCCGTGCTTGCGCGGCTTCAACGCCGCCGGAGCGGCAGCAATGCTTGTTTTCTTCAATCAAATTCCTTGGACGACTGCGGCGTCATATGATTATCCGGCGCCAAACGCGCTAGGATACGTCCCGAGGACGATCGCCGTGGTCGTGTGTGATTATCTGGGTGATGGTGCAGAGATAGGAGGCGATCGTGTCTATTACAAGACCGGCCGCTATTCGCGCCGGACCCACAGTATTCAGCGGATGGCTTCTACGAGTCCACATTTGACAGCTGCGTGGCCGCGCCTGCGACGATCATCTCAAGGCCGCACGCAAGGCCTGCTGGCAAGCATGACGAGCCACGCTTCGATCGTCGGTCCACTGGCAATCAGCACAGTCTACTTCGCATCGCGGGTGTATTTCCGGGTCTGGTCTGGATGCTTGCAGCGGCCCTTTATGTAATTTGCGTCCCGATTGCGACAAGCCGGGACGGACGTCGCCTTCAATCCCCCGGTGTAGCCGAAAAGCCGATCTCGAAGGATGGTGTCCATCCTTCGAGATCAGCCGCCACGCAAATCGCGATTGGGCCATCTCACCGGCGTCTTAGCAGAGTCAGGCCGAAGATCACCAGTCCGGCTGAGGTGACGGCGAAGCCAGCCCAGGCGGCGGAGAGAAAACCGTAACCGGCAGCAATCGTTACGCTGCCTGCCCAGGCGCCGACCGCATTTGCGACGTTCAGCGATGCGAGGTTCATGGCTCCCATCAGGCTTGGAGCTTCCGGAGCAACCCGGGTCAGGCGCACCTGGATCGTCGGGATTGCAGCCATCATGGAAGCTCCGACGCCGAACATGGCCGGGAAGAAGACCCAAGAGTTGTTCCCACCGACGGCAAGGGCTGCGAGAATAACGAGCGCGGTGCCGAAGCCGATGACGATGCCACGAGCCGGATAGAGATCCGCAAGCCTGCCGCCGTAGATGTTGCCGGCAGTCATGCCGAGGCCGAACAGAGCAAGAGCGACGGGGATCATCTCGGGGGCGAGCTTGACGACATCGGTGACAACAGGTGCGATGAACGTATAGACCGCGAAGATGCTGGCAACACCGAGGGAAGCGACGAGCATGACGCCCCAAACCTGTCCCTTGCGCAGAGCGGAGATTTCCTGAATGACAGGGACACCATCAAGCGCCGTGGTGCGCGGCACCCATTGCCAGATGGCGCCGAATGCAAGCATCGAGAATGCCGCGACGGCGAGATAGGTTTCGCGCCAGCCGATGGTCTGACCGAGGAAGGTGGCAAGCGGCGAACCGACAATGGTTGCTACCGTCAGGCCTGTCATCACGATGGCGAACGCCTTGCCGGCCTGACCCGGCCCGACAATGTAGGATGCAACTACGGCGCCTGCGCCGAAATAAGCCCCTTGCGGCAAACCGCTGATAAAGCGCGCCAGCATCAGAAAGCCGAGGTTGGAAGCGACGGCCGATAGCACGTTGCCGACGACAAAGAGGCCCATAAGAAGAAGGAGAAGTGTACGGCGATTGAGGCGAGCGGCGGCGAGTGTGACCAGCGGGGCGCCGATGACAACGCCGAAGGCGTAAGCGGTGATCGCATTGGTCGCTTCCGGCACACTGATGCCGAGGCTATCCGAGAAGAGCTGAATGATACCCATGCTGGCGAATTCCGACGTTCCGATCGAAAAGCTGCCGAGCGCCAGCGCGAGCAACGTCAACTTCTGAGAGCGGGTACCAGCGGCCGGTGCGGGAACGTAGACTTGGGCTTCCGAGACAGTTGCCATGATGATGATCCTTCTTAAAACAGAGCGGCGGAACAGTCGTTTCGAGGAGTTCAAGTCCTGCGTACTGCTCTGATGATTAGATCTCACATCGGATCGCGGACCAGTAGACGGCCGAGCTTCCCATCATTTGAGAAATAAATTCACAGATGGACTTCCTGCATCGGAGATCTGCCTCTAAGATCCCGGGTGTTCTTGTGAATTGAAATCGGGGATGCGCCATGGATAACCGTGCGGGTGAGATGATGGTCTTTGTGCAGGTCGTGGAGGCCGGCAGCTTCTCCGAAGCGGCAAGACTGCTGCTGATGACGCCCTCAACCGTCTCCAAACTGGTTGCGCGGCTCGAGAGCCGACTTGGCATCCGGCTCGTCGAACGCTCGACCCGACGGCTGGTGCTGACCAAGGAGGGGGAGTTCTATTATGAGCGCAGCCAGAAGCTTCTCGCCGAGCTCGACGAAACGGAACAACAGATTGCGCATGGCGGAGCGGAGCCGGAAGGCGTCATCCGCGTCAGCTCTTCGGTGACCTTCGGTGTCGCGGCGCTGGAGCCTATCCTGCCTGCCTTCTGGGAAGCCTATCCGGGGATCATCATCGACCTCTCCCTGTCGGACGATACCATAGATCTTTACCTCGATCGGACCGACGTCGCGATCCGGGTGGGCAAGCTTCCTGACTCCAATCTCATCGCCCGCAAGATCGGCACCACCCAACGGCGCATCGTCGCCTCACCGGCCTATCTCGAGAAATGGGGCGTGCCGCAAGTGCCTGAAGATCTGCTCAAACATAATTGCATTGGCTTCAACTTCCGCCGCGCCAACCCCGTCTGGCCGATGCGCGAGGGCGGCCGTATCGTAGAGCGCATGCTGAGCGGTTCGTTGCTTGCCAACAACGGCGAGACCATCCGCCGGATGGCAATCGCGGGCGTTGGGATCGGGCGCATCGCCGACTACCATGTTCGCGGTCCGATCGCGCGGGGCGAACTGGTGGAGGTGCTGGCGGATAGCTCCGTCGTCGAATTCGACGACATCCATGCGCTCTATCGCGGCACGCAACTGATGCCGGCCCGCGTGCGCGCCTTCCTCGACTTCACCGTCCCGCGCATGCAGGCATTCCTGGCGAAAGATCCCACGGTCTAAGCCTCGCCCACCCCAAGGTGAACGAGGCTTGCATCGATCAGAGTACTATCAGCCCAGAATAGGCAGAGGCGCATCCGGGTTGACGAGGCCGGCCTGCCGAATCTCGCGCCAGAAATCCGCGGGAACAACCTCGTCCAGAGCCGCCCGATCCTCGGCAATGCGGCCAGGCTTGCTGGCGCCGGGGATGACTGCCGCGACCGCCGGATGCGCCAGCGAGAATTGCAGGCCCGCTGCCTTCATGCTGATACCATAACGATCAGCGATCGCCTTGATCCGTGCCACCCTGTCGAGAATCGCTGGTGTCGCCGGCGCATATTCGAAGTTCGGGCCGCCAACAAGCGCACCTGAGCTGTACGGACCACCAACGACGATACCGAGACCACGTTCCGCCACCTGAGGCATAAGGCGTTGAAGCGCACGATCATGATCGAGCAGCGTATAACGCCCCGCAAGCAGGAAACCATCCGGACGAGGACCTTCAAGCGCAAGCAGCAGCTCGATCGGCTCGACGCGATTGACACCGAGGCCCCAGGCCTTGATGACGCCTTCGTCACGCAATCGGTCCAGTGCCTTGAACGCACCCTTGCGCGCGCTTTCGAATACGCTGAGCCACTCGTCGCCATAAAAGTCCTGGGCTACGTCATGAACCCAGGCGATCTCGATACGGTCCGTCTTCAGCCGCTTCAGGCTGTCCTCGATCGAGCGCAGGGTGGCATCTTCCGAGTAGTCGTTGACGATCTTGTTGGGGCGACCGTATTTGAAGACATCGCCTTTTTCGCCGAGATCGCGTGCGCTGACGTCCTCGATCTCATCGAGGATGACCCGACCGACTTTGGTGCTGATGACATATTGATCGCGGGGCTTGTCCGCAAGCGCATCGCCCATGCGGATCTCGGCGAGACCGGCGCCATAGAAGGGCGCATTGTCGTAATAGCGGATGCCGTCCTTCCATGCAGCCTCGACTGTTTCGATCGCTTCCGGTTCCGGAATGTCGCGAAACATGTTGCCGAGCGGAGCTGCACCGAAACCGAGCTTTCTCGGCAGAATGTCCTTCAGAGTCATTATCTTATCCTTTCTTGCCGGCGACGTGACCAGGGCCGGTCCCTGTTGAAAGAAGAGATAGAATGCAGACGGCAACGGCGGTAGCCGGTGGAAGTTCGCAGGATATGAGAAGGAAATTCACAGATGGTCAAGCAGCAAGGTGAAAGCGTGAGGATAGGTGCGGACTGTCAAGCATACGAAGTACCTATCAACCTAAGAGGAGATCATATGCGGTGAAGGCCGTCATACCCCATCGCCTCTCGGGAATTGCTAGCTTCGGTCGCGCTTGGGATCGATTGAAACATCGAGGCCGACCTTGACCCTGTCCATGGCGACGAAGCTGCGAAACCGCTTCACGTTCTTGTTCGCGAAGAACAGTCGTCTGGTCATGGCCTCGTAGTCGGCCATCGTCCGGACAACAACGAGGAGGATGAAGTCGACCTCGCCAGTGACGTAATAGCATTGCTGGACTTCCGGGGCTTCAGCGAACGACTTCTTGGTCGCGTCGTGCGTGGTCGCGAATTCGCTGTGCATCTCCACTTCCACGAAGACCGTGATCTCGTGCCTGACGTGCGACGGCTCGACAACCGCCACGTTTGCCGCGATCGTTCCGATCTCTTCCATCCGCTTGATGCGCCGCTGGACAGCCGGGGCCGACAGGCCGATGGTCTCGGCGATCAATCTTTGTGGCGTCTTGTTGTCCCGTTGCAGGATTTGAAGGATCGCCAGGTCGAAACGGTCCAATTCCAGCCTATCCGCCGAGATTCCGTCAGTCATTTCATCTGTTCCCCGGCCACCTCGAACCATCAAAACGGGCCAAATCCGTGTAAACAACGAGCGATTATTGCAAAAACAGCCTCAAAAAACAGCGCATTTATCGAAGGCAATGAAGTAATTATTGCGGCATAGCCAATCTCACACGGATCTGCCGATGTTCATTCTCAACGAGCACGCCGCTTATCGCAAACCGCTGGAGGCCGCCGACGCCGAGGTTCTGGGCGTCGCTGCCGCCAGGATGGTGGAGCATTTCCTGCATCACCGTGAGGGCTACAAGCCAACACCTCTGGTCTCGCTGCCCGAACTTTCCAGGCATCTCGGCATCGCCTCGATTTCCATAAAGGATGAAGGTTTGCGATTGGGGCTCGGGAGTTTCAAGGCGCTCGGCGGCTCATACGCCGTCATCCGGCTCGTACTCGATGAAGCCACGAAGCGTCTGGGTCGGACGATCGACATTGCCGAATTGCACAACGAGGACGTCAGACAGATAGCCGCCACTATGACAGTCGCATGCGCCACTGATGGCAATCACGGCCGTTCGGTCGCGATGGGCGCGCAGCTCGTCGGTGCGAGATCCTCGATCTTCGTGCACTCGGGGGTGAGCGAGGAGCGCATCGCAGCGATTGCCCGCTACGGCGCCGACATGATCCGCGTCGACGGTACCTATGACGACTCCGTACGGGAGGCTGCGCGAGTGGCGGAGGAGAAGAGCTGGATCACCGTCTCCGACACCTCATGGCCGGGATACGAGCGCATTCCGGCTCTCGTCATGCAGGGTTATACCGCTCTACTGACGGAAGCCCTGCGCCAGATGCCTGAACGGCCGACGCATGTGTTCGTGCAGGCTGGGGTCGGCGGCATTGCGGCGACGGTGGCCGGCCACTTCTCCGTTCTGTTCGGCGACGATCGCCCCTATTTTGTCGTGGTCGATCCGTCCCGCGCGGCGTGCCTCTTCGAAAGCGCGCGTGCAGGGCATCCGGTGACGGTAGAGCATGGCGAAAGCACCGTCATGGCAATGCTGGAATGCTACGAGCCCTCTCTGGTTGCCTGGCGCATCCTGTCCCACACAGCTGACGCCTTCATGACGGTCGAGGATGGCGATGCAGTAAATGCGATGAGGCAGCTTGCCGACCCAAAGGGATCCGATCCGGCTGTCGTAGCCGGCGAAAGCGGAGGCGTGGGCCTGGCCGCATTGGCGAAGATCGCCTCGAGCGCTAGCCTGCGCGCGCAGATCGGCCTCGGTGCTCAGTCCCGCGTCTTTCTTATCAATACGGAAGGCGCGACCGATCCGAAGCTCTACCAGAGCCTGGTTGGCGAGACGCCGGAGCAGGTCACGGCAAAGAATGCTCAACCAGCCACCATGTGACAAGATTGGCGCCAGCTGCGCCAACGATGACAGAGGAACTGTAATGTCCTTTAATAGCGAGACTCTGATCGACGAGATGAAAGGCTGGAGGCATGATCTTCACGCCAATCCCGAATTCGGCTTCGAGGAAAAACGGACTTCCGCGTTCGTCGCGCAAAAGCTGCGGGAATTCGGACTGGACGAAGTCGCCGAAGGTGTCGGTGGAACCGGGGTTGTCGGAACGCTCAAACGAGGCTCAGGTAACCGATCGATTGCATTGCGGGCGGACATGGACGCGCTGCGTATCCCCGAACAGGGCGATCTACCTTACAAGTCGACGAACCCCGGCGTGATGCACGCCTGTGGGCACGACGGCCACACCACCATGCTTCTCGGCGCCGCCAAACAACTTGCCCAGGATGGAGGCTTCGATGGAGCCATCCGTTTCATCTTCCAGCCTGCCGAGGAATGGGGACGAGGCGCGCTGTCGATGCTCGACGACGGCCTTATGGAACGTTTTCCGTTCGACGAGATCTATGGCATCCACAACATCCCCGGTCTTGCGGTCGGTGTCTTTGAGTCTCGGCCCGGTGCAATCATGTCGGCCGAGGACAACTTCGAGATCACGTTGACGGGAGTGGGCGGGCACGCGGCGCGGCCACACGCCGGCACTGAGGTGCTCGTTGCTGCCTGTGCGCTGGTAATGAACCTTCAGACGATCGTGAGCCGTCGTCTCAGCCCCGCTGATACATCCGTCGTGTCGGTGACGGAACTCGTCGCTGATGGCACCCGCAATGCCTTGCCCGGCAGCGCCAGGATCTTGGGCGACGCCCGCAGCTTTCGGCCGAAGGTCAGCGCCGAGATTGAAAAACAGATGCGTATCATCGCGGAGGGCACTGCCCTCGCCTACAACGTCTCTGTTGACGTGAAGTACACCCGAGAATTTGTGCCGCTTCTCAACGATCCCGAATTGGTCGAGGAAGCATTCGCAGCGGCACGCACCTTTCTTTCGGAAGACAATATACGAACTGCGCAGGAACCGATGACTGGTAGCGAAGACTTCGCGCATTTCCTGAAGCACGTACCGGGAGTGTTTGTGTTTTTCGGGAATGGAGACACGGCGCCGCTGCACAATCCACGTTATGATTTCAACGATGACGGGCTCGTGCATGGCGTCAACTTCCACGCGGCTATCGCGCGACGACGGCTGCCGCCTGCATGAGGCGAGGCTCATCTTAGGGCAACGGCCCTGGCGTCTCTGCTGGGAAATAGAGAGCCGCCAGCAAGCTCGAACTCTCTCGAAAAGCTGCGGCACCTCCTGACAGATGGTCGTCGCGAGCAATCAGATTGCTCTGAGGCACCACCCGCTTTCGCAGTCTCGCGGCAATTCCGGGCGGATGCCAGTGATATCATTTGTTCGACCTTGCCTGACCAACCCGAGCGTGTGCAGTTGACAAGCGACGGACAACTCATAATCTGCAAGCACTTTTGATACCGCTGCCGGTCTTCGGAGATCATCATCATGCCCATGAAAAAGTGCATGAGACGGCTTTCATTGGTGAATCTTGTTTTTTGCCTTTCCGCATTCGCGACGAGCGCTGCGACGCTCGACACGATCACTGAGCGCGGCAGCGTGCGTATCGGCTATATCGCCGACGAAGCGCCCTTTTCGTCGAGCAAGGCGGGCGCTGATCCCGAAGGCTATGCGATCGACCTCTGTGGCAAGATCGCGGACGAAATAGAGCATCAGGTCCCGCAGCTGAAACGGGAATACATCGAGATGAGCCTTGCCAACGGCTTCGATGCGGTGAAGGACGGCAAGATCGATCTGCTTTGCGGCGCGACCACGGTCAATCTGAAGCGCCGTGAGATCGTTGACTTCACCCAGCCAATCTTTCTGACAGGGGCGACGGCGCTGCTCCGCAAGGACTCACCGGACTATCTGCAGACTTTATTTCTCGACAAGCCTGCTATTCGTGCCGTTAGCCAGCACGTCCAGTCCACGCGGGTGATTGGCGTGCGTGCCAATACCACCACTGGAGAAGCGCTGCGCGAAGCATTGGCCACCCAGGTTTCCAAGACCAAGCTGGCAGATTTCAGCAGTCACGAAGACGGGCTTGCCGCCTTGGAAGCGCACAAGATCGATGCCTATATCGCCGATCAGGCGCTGCTCATCAGCCTCGTGACGCGAGCGCACGACGCTTCTTCGCTCGAAATCGGCGATCGCCTGTTTACGCATGAACCATATGCGATCGCGCTACGTCGCGACGACGCGGATTTCCGTCTACTGGCGGATCGTGTCCTGACGGACTTTTATCTGTCTGATGATTTCTTGCCGCTGCTGGAGACCTACTTCCAAGCGGAAGCCCCAATGCTCCATACGAAGATCATCATGGAGCATGTGCCCTATTGAGGGGCTGTCCGTCTCATTGAACCGCCACCTCACCTAACCCGCGCCCTTGGTGAGGGTGCTATGCTGATCATCGTTCCGCTGGCTCATCCGGAGATTGAATATGCGCATCGGCGCGTTTGATGGCGTGACTCTCTGCCACCTATATGCGATATTACTAATATACGCTATCTAAGGGGGGATGGAGATGCGAAAGCTATATCTTGCCGCTATGGCGGCAACAGCAATTTTCGTGGGATACTATGGCTCCGCAAATGCAGAAGACTGCTCAGCCAGTCTCTCCGCGGAGTTGCTAAACCCTGACAGCGTCAGCCGAAACTCGGAGTTGGGACAGGGAATTGCCTGCCTGGCTCAGCCCATTAGCGTCGAAAAGTCCGGCATCAGCAAACCGACGCCAGACGACATCGCAGCCGCAAAAAAGATCATTGTCCTTGCTTCAAAAATCATTGGGAACGGTTCTCTGGCAGCTGCCGGAAAGGTCCCCAAGGTGATTACGCCCGGTGCCCCGACCGTTGCCTCGGTTTCCGGTTCATCCTCGGGTTCCGGAGGCGCGTCACGCCAGAAAAGTGCTCGTTCCGACCAGACCATGCCATTGGCAGCCATGATCAAATGCCGGACGTCCGCCTTGCTGGGCGAGAAACCACCTGCATGCCAGTCCACTCATTGGAACAAGAATGAGGTGATCATGGCGAGCAAGCTCATCGGCAACGGCTGATTTTGCAAAGCCGCCATTGGATCCACGGAATGGCGGCCTCGCTAGCCCTTGACCGCGCCGGCGGTCATCGAGCCGGAGATTTGCCGGTACATCAGAAGCCCGAGCAGGGCGGGAGGAAGCGCGCCGAGCGCCATCACTGCGGAAGCGACACCCCACTGCACGCCGCCGCCGCTGGCGGCGAAGAAAAAGGAGGCGCCGACTGTCATGGGCACTGCCTTGTTGGTGGTCAGCATCAATCCGAACAGAAACTCGTTCCATGCGGTGATGAAGCCGAAGATGAATGCCGTGATAAGCGCCGGGCGGATAACGGGTGTGATGACGCGAACCATCGCCTGAAACGACGATGCACCGTCGATCCGCGCCGCCTCGTCGAGCTCGAGCGGCACGTCGTTGATGGCGTTGACCAGCATGACGAGCGCGAGCGGGATATTGACGATCGTCAGGATCAGTCCCAGGCCGACCTGCGTGTCGAGCAGCCCGAGCCATTGATACATCATGTAGAGCGGGATCGCGAAGATGATGAGCGGTACGGCGCGCAGATTGATGACAAGCGGCAACATCACCCGTCGGCCGACATCGCTTCGTGCGATGGCGTAGGCTGCCGGGAGGCAGAGCAGGATTGCAAGCCCGGTGCCGAGAACAGCCGCAATCGTGCTGTTCAGCAGGTAGGAGTAGATATTGAACCGGTCCGTCTGGGTCAGCACGCGCGCATAGTTTGCAAGTGTCGGCTGGTTGATCCACAGGCCGGCGTTGCTGGACAGCTCCCGCGCGCTTTTGAACGAGGTGACGAGCGTGACGATGATCGGAAAGTTCATCGCAATTGCAGCAATCGCAAAGACGATCCAACGGAGCGCGTTGATCATGCTGCCTTCCTCCTGCGACCCGCCAACCAGTTCAACCCGTAGAGCACCGCAAGGGAGGCGCCGAACAGCACGACCGAGGCCGCAACCGCCTTGCCGATCAACCCGTCCTTGAAGAAGGCCTGATAGATGTAGATGGACAGCGAGGTCGTCGAGCCACCCGCGCCGCTACCGGTCAGGGCATAGACGTTGTCGAACACACGGAAGCCGTCAATGAAGCGGATGAAGAAGGCAATGACCAGCGTGGGCGTCATCAGCGGCAAGTCTATCAGCCACAGGATGCGCCAGGCCGAGGCGCCGTCGAGCGAGGCCGCCTCACGGACATCGAGGGGAATTGCCGAATAGGCGACGTAGAAGAGCAGGAAGGCGAACGGGGTCCACTGCAACGTTTCGACGACGAGAAGTGTCTTGAAGGCGTTGTTGACGTCGAGGAAGGCCGGACTGTCGCCGAACCAGAGGAAAAGATAATAGGGAACGGGGCCGGCGAACTCGTGCAGCACAAGCCGGTACATCAGACCGATCATCGCCGGCGCGACCATCAGGGGCAGCATCAGCGGCGCCATCAGCGCCGAGCGCTTTGCAAGCAGCGGCGCCAGGAAGACCGCCAGAAACAGCCCGATAGCGCATTCCGCGATAGCTGTGAGCAAGCCGAACGTGAACGAGAAGGATGTCGCCTGCCAGAAGGCGCGATCCTGCAGCACCGCGAGATAGTTGCCGAGGCCGGTGATCGTCGGGCTGCGCAGGTTCTGGAAACCGACGGTCGAGATCGAATAGATCAGGTTGACGAGGGCCGGAAAGCCCAGGAAGAGCAGCAGGAAGCCGATGAGCGGCACCAGATAAGCCCTGCCTTCTGCACGTGATACGATAGCCATTTCGGTCCGCCGGATGGAGGGATGCCGGGCTTGGCCCGGCATCCGGATCGAGGTTACTTCTTGAGGAGATCCTGCATACCGGTCTTGGTATGAGCAAGGGCGTCCTCAAGGCTCTGCTGGCCCGACCAGTAGCCGGTGAACTCCTTGGCCTGCAACTCGTAGACCGAGAGCGCATTGGCTGACGTTGCGCCGTTCATGACGTAGCCATACTTGCTCGCAAATTCGCCAAGCTTGACGAGATCGGGGCGTTCAGACGCGACCTTTGCCACGACATCGGGCATCAGGGCCGGCGATCCGCCGCCACGCGCATAGGTCAAAGCGGCATCCTCGGTTGCCAGCCATTTCAGGAACTTGATGGCCCCTTCCTTGTTCTTGGCATTCTTGTTGAGGCCGAGACCAAGGCCATGGATGTGGTCGGCGCGACCGTTCGGACCTGCCGGCGGTGCGACGATGCCTGTTACATCGGCCACGGCCGGCGACTTGTCGGCACTGGTGAGATCGGCGGCTGCCGCATTCCACTGCAGAGCTGTAGCAGCCTGGCCGGCGGCGAAGGCGGCATTGGTTTCAGGATATTCGTAGCTCAGCGAATCCTTTGGCGAGGCACCGGCATCGTAGAGGGTCTTGTAGAGCTGCAAGCCGGTCTTGTAGGCGTCTGAATCGACGGTGACGTTGCCGCTGTCATCCATCCAGTTTGCGCCATAGGAGCGGGGCAGCGACTGGAATACCATCATGTTGAACAGCAGGTTCTTCATCTGCAGCACGGTGCCGTAGCGAACCGGGCTATCCGGATTGGCCTGCTTGGAGAAATAGAGCGCGGTCGCGGCCCAGTCGTCCCAGGTCCAGCTGTCGGGATCCTTCGGCTGCAGGTCCTTGCCGAGCACCTTCTTGGCAAGCTCGGCATAGGTCTTCTTCGCCGCATCGTTCTTCAGCAGGGCGTCGATGAGGTCCTTGCGGTAATACATGAAATGCAGCGACAGATCCGTCGGCACGCCATACTGCTTGCCGTCGAATTGCATGGTCTTCAGGACGGAATCGCCGAAAACCTTCGCGGCGTCCGGCCCAAGATCCACCGGCTCCATGTACGGCGCGTAGCGGCCGATGGTGTAGGTCGCGACGAGATTGATGTCGAACGCGTCCGATCCGGCCGCCATGTCGGCCTGCAGCTTGTCGTAGAAGCCGTCGCGGTTGAAGAACAGAAGTTCGACCTTGTCGGCGTCGGACGCGGACTTGTTATAGGCTTCGACGGTCGCGCGAAGGGCGGTCTCTTCCGATCCGCCCGGCCAGCCCAGCACGGTGACGGTTGCATTGGCGAGGCCCGGCAGAGCCGCGCTCGAAAGAAGCGCGGCGAGAGCCGGAGCGATTATCTTTTGCAGTTTCATCAATGTTCCCTTTCTTTCTTTGGTTGCTTTTCTGATGGATTTCTAACGATACTGCCGCGCCAGATCCGCAGCGCCGATGATGCCTGCGCGGCTGCCGAGTTCCGCCGCGACGAGGTGAGGAGTGATCCGGGCGCTGAGGTCGCCGATCTTCCCACGCACGAGGTCGAGATAGCCCGGCGCGAGGCCGATGCCGCCGCCGATGACGATGCGTTGGGGATCGAGCATCAGCTTGATGTCGCGGCAAAGGAGCGCGACTTGCGCCGCCGACTGTTCGACGATGGCTTTTGCCCATGCCGACCCGGCCGCCGCTGCGGCAAAGACCATGACCGCGTCGACAGCGTGGCCGGCGTCTCTTGCCTGCTGTGCTATCCAGAGACCCGAGGTCAGGTCCTCGAGCGGGGCCGCGCCATGCGAGGCGCTTCGGGTCAGGCCGAAATGGCCGGCGAGACCGGATGCAAGCTTGCCGTTGATGACGATACCGCCACCAATCCCGGTCGAGATCGTCAAGAAGACGATGTCCTCCCGGCGGCCAGCGCCGAACCGGTATTCACCCCAGGCGGCCGCCTGTGCGTCGTTGACCGCGAAGGCTGGTGCGCCAAGGCGCGCGGTTGCGCGCTCGATCAGCGGATAATTGTCGGGAATGCCAAGCGTCGCCGGATTGAGCGCGGACCAGCAGCCATTTTCGACGAAACCGGTGACGGCGATGCCGGCGCGAGCGAACTGGTCGCTCCAGCTGGTGATCTCCGCTGCGATGGCATCCAGCCAGGCGTCCGGTCCTTCCTCGCGCTGCGTTCGCACGATGCGCTCGTCGATGACCTTGTCACCCTGGACCAGCGCCACCATCGTCTTCGTGCCGCCGATATCGATGGCGAGTACGGGCTTGCCGGCGTCCTCACGCTGCAAGAACGCGGCACTGACGGCCTCGTGAAACCACGTCGTCGCGTGTTCGGTGCGTGTAATCGCCGAGCCGACGACAATGGCGAAGGCGCCGGCGGCCGCCGCTTCGGCTGCCTGCTCCGGCGTGCGGATGCGGCCTTCGGCGATAACGTGGGGTGTCAGCGTCCGCATTGCCGCAATCAGGGCGATATCCGGGTCGACGGGCTCCGGCCCACCGACATAGCCGGACAGCGTGGTTCCGACGAAATCGACACCTTCCGCCAGCGCCCGCTTGGCGTCATCAAGCGAGGAGCAGTCGGCCATCGTCAGCTTGCCCTTGGCTTTTGCCGCAGCGACAAGCGCGCTGAAGGCTACCGGGCGGACGCGATCGGTGGCGTCGAAGGCGATGATATCGGCACCCGCATCGGCAAGATCCTCGACATCGGCGATGAAGGGCGTGATGCGAACCGGGCTGTCATCCAGATCGCGCTTGACGATCCCGATGATCGGAACGGCCACATGCGGGCGGGCCGCCTTCACATATGCGACGGATTCGATCCTCACCGCTGCGGCACCTGCTGCAGCGGCCGCGTTTGCAAAGCCAATGACGAACGCGGCATCATCCATCGGACCATCGGGCACCGGCTGGCAGGAAACGATGAGGGCGTTCTTCAGGTCTTCGTGCGTCACGGGATGCTCCATTTCGGGCATCACGATAATTGGAAAATACCAGATGGCAACCAGTTTATGACTGGTATTAGCGACGGAGTTCGAAGACGAAATCGAAGACGTCGCCCTTGTATCGCGTTTCGCACAACTCGACGATCTGCCCATCTCCGAGGAAGCAGCGGCGTTCGGTCACAAGAAGCGGTGCCCCGGCTTCGCAGTGAAGATGGGTCGCATCGTCTGCTGTTGCCGGCCGCGAACGCATGCGCTGAACCGCCCGCTCGGGCAAGAAGCCACGGGCCTGCAGCGCCTCGTAAAGCGATTGGTCGATCAGGTGCGGCGACGGCAGGAAGCGGACCGGAACCACCGAGGTTTCCACCGCAATCGGGAGCGAATTGGCAGTCCGGATGCGCTTGATCCTGACGACATTTGCGTCTCCGGCAATCCCAAGTGCCATCATTTCAGTGGATGAGGCGCGCGTAATCTGCCTCGATATCCAAATACACCCAGGTACTTGGCCTCGGGCACGGATATCCTCCGAGAAGCTGGTGAGGGTCGCCAGGGACTTTTCAACGCGCGAGCCAATCTCGGTCTTGAAGCCGTGGCGACGGCTGAGCAACCCTTCTTCCTCCAGCAACGACAGGGCCTTGCGGACGGTGACGCGCGACAGGGAAAGGGAAGACGCAATCACTCGCTCACCCGGCAACACATTGCCCGACTGGAACGTCTGCGTCTGGATCGCTTTCTCTATGGCGAGCTTCAACCGCTTGTACAGGGGTATATTCCCCGGGATCTGATCAAGTGATTTCTCGATCGCATCGATCACCTGGTTCTGAGCCATAAAGTTCGCCAACGTCCATTCAAAAAAATCCGTTGGACATATACTGGTATTATCGGTGGGTGGCAATCGGACTTCATGGCGTCGTCCCTCGGGAGGACCTGACGCTCTCCAGTAGTCAGGCAAAAGGCCGGCGGATGCAACGGCTCGAAGGCGAGCTCCGGCCCAAGGACGCGGGAGAAGCGCTACAGCTAAGCAAGTTGCTTTCGAAGTTATGCGCCAGATCGTCGAAGCCGACCACACCGAGACACGCCGGTGGGTCCTGCGAGACGGTCGCGCATGAAAGGTTTGAGTACGCGCCGGAATGGCTCGGGCGCGCTGGAGTGGCTAGCAGCCTCACAGCTCAAACCATGATCCAGGATCGGACGTTCAACGCGCTTCCGTCGTTCTCGCACGGTGCCTAGCCTGAGCGCCCTCGCCGCTCAGTCCGAAACCTCATTCGGATGCGCCTGGGGCAACATACCGCGGTAGATGCCCGGAACCGACCCTTCGATCGGGATGGCGCCGACGCTTCGGCGGTAGAATTCCATTGGTCCCGCTCCGCCGATGACGCCATACGGGTATCCCTGCGCATACATGTCCAGGAGCGTTTCCAGCAGCAGGGCATGGCCGACGCCCTTCCCCCGTGCCGCCTCATCGACGCCGGTCGGGCCGAAGAAGCCCTTCGCGGTGGCGTCATGGCAGGCAAAGCCGATCAGCCGCTCGTCCTTGATCGCAATGAAACACGTTGTCGGCTGGCGCATTGTGGCGGCAGTCGCCTCAGCCGCCCACCCTGCCCCGAAACGCGGCTCGATCCACGACGTCAGCGCCGGCAGTTCCGGCGGCAGCACGCGCCTGATCACAACGCCTTGGCTTACCATGCGGCTATCCAGTGCCGGATCACGTTTCAGCTCGTAGAGCTTGACCAGCATGTCCATGTTTTTTCCTTTCTATGTCAGCCCTTGACCGCGCCAGCGGTCAGGCCGGCAACGATGCGCCTCTGGAAGACAAGCACCACGGCGATAAGGGGAAGCGTGACCGTGACAGATGCCGCCATGATCTGTCCGAAGGGATATTCGTAGCGGCTAGTGCCGGCAATCAGGCCGATAGCGACAGGCACCGTGCGGTTTTCATCGGTGAGCGTGAAGGTCAGCGCGAACAGAAACTCGTTCCAGGCCAGAATGAAGGCAAGAATGCCGGTGCTGGCGAGCGACGGCCCCATCAGCGGCAGCAGGATCTTCATGAGGATACGGAAATGCGAGCAGCCGTCGATGATGGCAGCTTCCTCCAGTTCGCGAGGAAACTCCCGGATGAACGTCGTCAGGATCCACGTTGTGAATGGCACGGTTGACAGGAGATAGGTGAGAATCAGTGCACTCGGGCGATTGAACAGCCCCAACCAGTTGATCAGCTCGAACATGCCCGAGAGGACCACGACCTGCGGGAAGATCGAGATCATCAGGATAACCATCAGCACGGCGCGGCGCTGGGGGAATTCGATCCTGCCGAGCGCATAGGCCGCTGAAAGGCCGATGATCAGCGACAGCAAGGTGGTAGACACCGCGACATATGCCGAGTTCACAAGAGAACTCATAAAGACCGGATTGTCGATCAGCTGCCGATAGTAGGTGAAATCGAGCGCCGGCAGCAGTGCCGAGCGATAGAGCGCCGCGCCCTGCTTCGTCGACGAGACGAATGCCCAATAGTAAGGAAACAACGTGTAGATGAGGACCAGAAGGAGTGCGAAGATTTGCAGTCCTCTGACAACACGCCGTCTCATTCTGTAATAGGACGCCGGCTTGCGCGTGGATCTTTGGGCGATTGCATTTGCCATGTTCATGTCCCCGCCGCCCGGTCGAGGCGAAGTGCCCCGATGATGATGATCGCGACCAGCGCAACGAGCAGGAAGACCCATGTCGATGCAGCGGAGCCGACGCCGAGTTCCTGGAAACTGATCAACCGGTCTCGCGCGTAGATCGATACCGTCATGACGTTCTCGTTGCTGGCCGCTAGAACGTAGGCAAGGTCGAACATGCGCAAGGCATCGAGAACGCGAAACAGAACCGCCACCCCAATGGCTGGTCGCAGCATCGGCAGAGTGATTGACCAGAAGCGCTTCCACGCCGGGATGCCATCGACCTCAGCGGCTTCGAAGATCTCCGGCGAGATCAGCTGGAGGCCGGCGAGGATCAACAGGACCATGAAGGGTGTCGTCATCCATACGTCGATGAAGATCACGACGCTCATGATCAGCGAGCTGCTGGCTGTCCAGGCAATGCCGTGATCGACCAGCCCGAGCCCCGTCAGGATCTTGTTGATGACGCCGAACTGGTCGTTCAGCATCCACTCCCAGATCTTCGTGGCAACGACCACAGGAATGGCCCACGGCACCAGAATGGCGGCGCGCGCCAAACCTCGGCCGGGAATGACCTCATTGAGGAGAAGCGCGATCGCGAGGCCGAGTACGGTCTCTATGGCGACCGAGACTACCGTGAAAACAAGTGTGTTTTTGACGGCAACCCACCAGCTGTGATCGTTAATGACTTCGATGAAATTATCCAGGCCGACCATGGAATAGACGGAAGGATCATCGAGGTAGGCATCGGTGAACGAGAAGAAGAAGGTTCGGCTCAAGGGCCAGACGGCGACGAGAAGAATGACTGCGGTGACAGGGATAAGGAAGAGCCACGCGGCCCGGTGATCACGGCGGGCAAGTTTGGCGCTCATGCTTCACGCCCCTGCCCGGCGGCCGATGTGCCGCTCAAAAGCACGCGCTTGCCATCGGCAGCAAATGCGAAAATGGCGGAGTCGGCGAAATCAAGCCCGACGCGAGTACCGATCTTGTCCGCCGAAGGTGCGGTCGGAAGCCGGACCACCCAGACAGTCTCATCCGTGATCCGGCAATAGCCGAAGTGTTCATGGCCGAGGTCCTCGACACGCTCCAGCGTGCAGGCAATGCGGCCATCCCCCTCCGTCACAAGGCGCAGGGCTTCCGGACGAACGCCGATTTCCGCGATCGGTCCCGCCGGATTTTGTGCGGTCAGCGAGAGGGACAGATTGCCCGGACCGACGATCGATCCGGCATTGGCTCCCGTCTGCGCCGAAACGGCCAGAAAATTCATCCGCGGACTGCCGATAAAGCCAGCCACGAACCTGTTGTCCGGCGTATGGTAGAGTTGCTGCGGCGTTCCCACCTGCTCGATACGGCCGTGGTTGAGGACGACGATCCGGTCCGCGAGCGTCATCGCTTCCGACTGATCGTGCGTGACGTAGATCATCGTGGTCTTCAGATTGTCATGAAGCTTGGCGATCTCCATGCGCATCTCCATCCGAAGGTCGGAATCGAGGTTGGAGAGCGGCTCGTCGAACAGGAATATCTCCGGCTGGCGCACCAGCGCGCGCCCGATCGCCACGCGCTGCCGCTGGCCGCCGGACAACTCGCGTGGCCTGCGCTCCATAAGGTGATCAACCTTGAGCATTCGCGCTACGGCTGAAACCTTCTGCTTGATCGCATCCTTGGCCACACCCATCGTTTCCAGGGCGAAACCGATATTCCGGGCGACACTCATATGAGGATAAAGCGCATAGGACTGAAAAACGAACGCGACGCCTCGCTTTGACGCAGGGACATCGGTCACATCCTCTCCGCCGATCGTCACTGCCCCCTTCGAGGCGGCGACCAGGCCGGCAACAATGCGTAGAAGTGTCGACTTGCCGCAGCCCGACGGGCCGACGAAGACAACGAATTCGCCGTCGTTGATCTGGAGATCGACGCCTTGAATGACTGTATGCGTACCATAGTTCTTCGATACGGATTCAAGAGAAACCGAAGCCATTTTTCACCCGGACTTATCACAATGGAAGGCTCGCCCCTTGTCAGCGGCGATTGACGGCGCGCGTCGGGAGGCCAGGTCATCAAGACCCGCCCTCCCCGCGTTCAGACTGCGCTCAACGGCTTTCCTTAAGCTTTTCCAACCGCCCTGCCAGCGACGTCAGTCCGGCTTTGATGTCGCCGCTGCCGGAGAGCATATCGTGGACCGTGCGATAGAAGGCCTGCGATACGCGGTTGTAGCTGGTGCCGGTATAGCCAGACGGACGCACGGCGCTGTCTGCGAAGGCCTGCTGGTTATCCTTCAGGAATGGAATCTTCGCCAGAACGTCGGGATCGCTGTAGAGCGCCGGGATCGACGGGTTCACCGCATCCTGCAGCGCCCGCTTCTTCTGCATGTCAGGGCCGGTGATGAAGTTCACGAAGTCGGCAGCAACATCAGGCTTGGAGCTGTACTTCGAGACGCCATAGTACATCGGGCCGAGGCAGCCACTCGACTTCTGGCCTTCCGCGCCGACGGGCAAGGGCATTACGCCGACCTTGTCGACGATGGCGCTGCCTTCCTTGTGCGACGTGCCCCAGACGTAAGGCCAATTGCGATGGAAGACTGCATTTCCGGATTCGAAGACAGCGCGCGAGGCTTCCTCGTCGTAGTTCAGGGTTCCCTCGGGGCTGATCGAGCCGATCCAGCCCTTGGCCTTTTCGATTGCTTCGGCGGCTTTCGGATTATCGATCGTCACCTTGCCGTCGTCGGCGATGATCGTGCCGCCGCCGTTCGACGCGATCAGTTCGATTGCATCGCAGGTGAGACCTTCGTAGCTCTTCGCCTGCCAGGCGTAACCCCACATCTCAGCATTGCCGGCTGCGCGTTCCTTGTCCTGGATTTCCTTCGCGGCAGTCGCCAGCTCATCCCAGGTCTTCGGCGGCTGCTTGCCGTACTTTTCCAGCAGATCCTTGCGATAGAACATCAGCCCGACGTCCATGTAGGCAGGCATGGCGATCAGATGGCCATCAAGCTTGGCGGCGTTAAGCGTGGAGGCAAAATGCTTGTCCTGATCCGCCTGTGGGATCACCGTCTTCAGGTCGAGCAGACCGTTCTTGAACATGCCGAGCCAGATAACGTCGAGGAACAGGACATCGATGTCGGTCGACTTCGCCGCAAGCAGCTGCTGGTAGATCGGGATCGCGTCGTCGAGCAACGCGGGCATCTTGTTGATCTTCGCCTCGTTGCCCGTCTTCTCCTTCCAGGCGTTGGCGACGTTCGTGCAGAGTTCAAACTCCGTCGGTGCGCAGAAGACGGAAATCGTCTCGGCGCTGGCCGTTCCGCTCCAGAGGGCGGCAGAGAATGCGAGGGCAGCAAGGCTCTTCTTAAGCATAATAGTTCCCTTGATTGTTATAGAGCTCGGCATCATCGGAACTCTTCGGTCCCTTGCGACAATAGGACTGGTTATGACCAGTTATGTCAATATGGACTTTTTAAAGAATTGCGTTGAGGATAGTGAGGCCGGCAGGCGGACCAGAGGACAACCGAATTTGAAGACGCTCGAGACTGAAGACACATTGGTTGCCAAACAAGACGTGATTGATCGCGACGACCCACGTCCACTGCACAAGCAGGTCTATGCGGCGCTGCTGGCGGCGATCAGCGATGGCAGACTGCCGCTGCGCGGCAAGCTTCCTTCCGAGCGAGAACTTGTCGATCTCTACGCCGTCAGCCGCATCACCATTCGTCACGCGATTCGCGAATTGATTCAGCAGGGCGTGGTGCATAGTCAGCCGGGAAAAGGGCTCTATGTCGCCGAGCGTGGCGGCGGCGGCTTTGAACTGCAGGTCCTCAAGAGTTTCACCAGCATCGCGCTGGCCAATGGTCACAATCCCGGCCATCAATTGATCGAGGCGAGCCTCGTGCGCGCACCACTCGAAATCAGCCGTCCGCTGTTTCTGGCGCCCGGCGCCGAGGTCGTGGTGCTGTCGAGATTGCGTCTGCTCGACAATATACCGGCCGTCATCCAGACCGACTGGATTCCGGCCGCGCGCGTTCCTGGCATACTCGACCTCGACTGGGGAATCGCAAACCGCTCGCTCTACGAAGAGTTGCGCGAACGCTACGGCATCTTTCCCAAGCGCGGGCAAACGACGCTGAGCGCGCGGCTTGCGGATGAGAATGAGGCCGCCCTCCTGCAACTGTCGCCGCCGGCAGCCGTCCTCACCGTCGACCAGATCGCCTTCGACGACCGAAACCGACCGGTCAACATGACGGCGCTCGTGCATCACCCCGCGCGCTACCCGCTGACGCTGCTGCAGTCGGAAACCGGCGACTTCACGCAGTACTGACGCTGCTTCAAGTGCGGAGCGTACAAAGTTTAGGTTGACCGTTTTCGAGAGCAAGGCGACACTTAAGAATAACAGCAAGGCGGGAGGAACAAGGATGCTCGAGCCAGATCGCTGGCGCCACATGGCAAGCGCGCCCAAGGACGGGAGCCGGATCCTTGTCACGATCCATCCGTCCGAGCAGGGAGCGGCGGAAGTCGATCTCGCATACTGGGCGCATGGCGATCGCTTCGGTGTGGAAGGCTGGCGCGCTTCCGATTCATCGCCCGGTCGCATCATCGAATATGCCGAACCGGAACTGAAGTGTTGGATGCCGATGCCATCGGCCAATCTCAGTCGGTCCTCGATGCCACAGCCTTGGGAAGGCGACGACATGCAGGAACTCGACGGGTCGGGGATTTAGGACCAGACTTTCGGCTGAGCGCTGGCACGTCCGGCGGCGCGATCCGCGATCATTGCGCCTGTGCCGTTTTCTTTCCAACGTTTACCAGCAATGCAATGAGAACAGTGCCGACGATGAACACGAACGCAGCCGCCGCGATCGCCGGGCTGATATTCTCTCTGATGGTCGAGAACATCTGACGCGCCAGCGTACGCTGGTTCGGCCCCGCGACGAACAATGTCAGCACCACCTCGTCCAAGGATGTCGCGAAGGCGAAAACCGCCCCCGAGATGATCCCTGGCATCGCCAGCGGAAGTGTAACCGTTCGAAGAACGACATGCGGTGCCGCCCCCATGCTCGCAGCCGCATGCTCGAGGCGACGGTCGATACCCTGGAGCGAGGCGGTCACGTTGACCACCACGAACGGGACGGCGAGTACGGTATGAGCGATGATGACGCCGAGGTAGGTATTGGCGAGCCCGTACTGAGCGAACATCAGCTGCATCCCGACGCCGAGCACGACGGCCGGCACGACCATCGGCAACAGGAAGACCGTGCGGATGAACCCGAACAGCAGCGAGACCCTTTTCCCGCGCAGGCCGAGCGAGCCGATCGTGCCGAGCACGGTGGCCAGCAGGGTCGTCCCGGCGCCGATGATCAGGCTGTTGAAAATCGACCGGCGCCAAGCGTCCGCAGTGAACAGCTCATTAAACCAACGTAGTGAAAAGCTGGGGATCGGATAGTTGAGAAAGACGCTGTTGGTGAATGCCAGCGGCAGGATCGCGATCAATGGCGCCATCAGGAAGAAGACGACCAGGGTTCCGAAGAAGATCTTTGCGAGTGTCAGCGGCTTCATGCCCGAGCCTCCTCAGACGAGAGCCGCAGATAGACGACGTAGAGTAGAATGGTTGCCAGAAGCAGCACCAAGCCGAGAGCACCAGCCATCCCCCAGTTCGCCGCACCGGTGGCGTAGTATGCGATCACCGAACTGATCATCTGGTCCTTGGCGCCGCCGATCAGTGCCGGGGTGATGTAGTAGCCAAGCGCGCTCATGAAGACGAGAAGAGAACCCGAGACCACCCCACGCAGCGAAAGTGGCAGCAGCACGCGGCTGAAGGCGCGGATAGGATTTGCTCCAAGCGAAGCCGCCGCGGGCATCAGGTTCTTCGGAATACCGATCAGAACGCTGAATATCGGCAGAACCATAAACGGCAGGAGAACGTGCGTCATCGCAATAACGACGCCTACCCTGTTGAATATCAATGGAATGGGACTGCTGGTTAAACCAATCGCTTGCAGCGACGCGTTGATCAGGCCGTTATCCTGCAGAAGAATGAACCAGGCTGCGGTACGAACGAGAAGAGATGTCCACAAAGGAAGCAGAACGGCGCCCAAAAGAAGCTGTCGCACCCAACCGGTGACCGACGCTGCCACCATCGCAAAAGGTAGACCGAGCAATATGCAGCAGATGGTGACGGTCGCGGCCGTCGTGAGCGTACGTATCAGCGTGTCGCGGTTCGCGGACGTGCCCTCGGGGGCATTTGTGATCGATCCACTGGCATCGCGGGTCAGATCGACGGCCGCAAGCAGGTTTCTATCCGTTATCGGCGAGCCCGCTGCATCCTGAATGGCAATCCAGAAAGCCGGATCGCTCCAACGGCTATCGATCGCTGTCAGGTCACTAACGCTCTCGTCCGCGGTTACCGCCGACCTGGTTTTGGTCATCAGCGTCCGAAAACCCGATTTGGCGCTGTTCAGCCGCCGAACGAGATCGCCAAAAAGTTCATCATCCTGGATGCCCCTGATGTCAGCGGCAAACGCCTTCTGCGCGTCAACCGGCGGCGCGCTTGCCCGATCCCACCCCTTCAAGGCCGATGCGACCGTCGGCAGGGCGCGGGACGCAACGGGATCTGATACGGCCGATTTCATCATTGTCGCCAATGGCGCGACGAAGAAAAGTACCAGGAACAGTGCCAGCGGCGCTACCAGCAGGAACGATGTAGCCTGTTTCCAGATCCAGCTATCCCTCATGACACCATCCAGCAATGATCAGGAGAGAAGGACGCTACAACTTCGTCCCCGATGTTGAGGGGCGATGATTTGCGGTGCGCCTTGATCATCAGGTCTTTTCCCTGGCTCTGAACCCGCACCTGCAGATGGTCGCCGTGGTAGACAATGTCTGCGACGGTGGCTTTCAGGCGGTTGCCACCGGTTGCGTCCGAGTTGATCTCGATTCGTTCAGGCCGGACCGAAACCTTCACCTCATCTCCGACCTTTGCGGGCAGAGGAGCGTTGACCTCGATGCTCGCGCCGCTCTCAAGCGAAACGCCAAGGACACCTTCCCTTGTGCTCTGAACTTTGCCTGTCAGAAGGTTGGTCTCGCCGATGAACTCCGCGACAAACTGCGTTCGCGGGCTATCGTAAATTTGTCCAGGTGTGCCGATCTGCTCGATCTTCCCGTGGTTGAAGATCGCTATCCGATCGGACATCGTCAGCGCTTCCGTCTGATCGTGCGTCACGAAAACGATCGTCAGCCCGAGCCGCCGGTGGATGTCACGGATGTCGAGCTGCATCTGCTCGCGCAGCTTCTTGTCGAGAGCACCGAGCGGCTCGTCCATCAGCACGACCTCGGGCTCGAAGACAAGCGCACGCGCGAGCGCCACACGCTGCTGCTGGCCACCAGACAGCTGGATCGGCTTGCGGCCCTGGAAAGCGCCGAGTTGAACCATGTCGAGCGCCTTCCTGACGCGCTCGGCGATCTGCGAGCGGGAAATGCCTCGCATCTTCAGCGGAAACGCCACGTTTTCCGCGACAGTCATATGGGGAAAGAGCGCGTAGTTCTGAAACACGACGCCCATATTGCGCTTGTAAGGCGGGAGCCCGTCGATCCTTTTGCCGCCAACGGAGATCTCTCCGCTTGTCGGCTTCTCGAAGCCCGCCAGCATCATCAGCAGGGTTGTCTTGCCGGATCCAGAAGGCCCGAGCATGCTGACGAACTCGCCCTTGCCGATGGAAAGATCGAGATCGTCGACCACGGTCATGAGCCCGAACGACTTGCAGACTTTGTCAAATTGAATAAAGGCGTCGGTCATCAATGCCCACTCTCTCCCATTCGCGCTGCCCGGTCCGAGCAGCCCGACAAGGGGCCCCTTTCGAGGCCCCGAACCACAATATTATTGACCAAGCCAAGCGTTGAAACGCTGAGTCAGCTCTTCAGAATTATCCGTCCAGAAGTCAACATCCAGGGGGATTGCCCCCTTCAGGTTCTCTTCCGAGGTCGGAGATTCCTTCTGGTACTTCTCAGGGACCAGCTTGGCTGCACCGAGATTGGGCAGGCCATAGGCAATGTATTCAGGAAGCTTGGCCTGATTTTCAGCCTTGCTCGCATAGGCGATGAAGTCCATGCCCGCATCCTTGTTCGGGGCGTCCTTCAGAATGACCCAGCTGTCGATAGCATAGACGCTTCCCGGGAACACGAAGCCGAAATGCTTGCCTTCCGAACGGTTGATGCCGGTGATACGGCCGTTGTAGGCCGCCGTCATGACGACCTGACCGGACGACAGAAGCTGCAGCGGCTGCGCGCCGGCATCCCACCAGACGATGTCGCTCTTCAGCTCATCAAGCTTCTTGAAGGCGCGATCGACACCGCCTTCGGCGCTGAGGACCTTGTAGACCTGGTCAGCCCGCACGCCGTCGGCCATCAGGGCGAATTCGAGGGCATACTTCGGCCCCTTGCGGAGACCGCGCTTGCCCGGAAACTTCTTGGTATCCCAGAAGTCGGCCCAGCTCTGCGGCGCTTCCTTCAGCTTGTCGGCATCATAGGAAAGACCCGTGGACCAGACGATGTTGCCGACGCCACAATCGCTGACGGCGGCCGGAAGGAAGGCTTCCTTGCCGCCCATTTTTTGCCAATCGATCTTTTCGTAGATGCCATCGGCGCATCCGAGGGCCAGTTCTTCGGACTCGACTTCGACGACGTCCCAGGTCGGCGTACCCGCCTTGACCTTGGCCTGAAGAACGCCGTAGCCACCTTCCCAGCTCTCGTCGAGAACCGGCTTGCCGGCTTCTTTCGCGTAGGTTTCAAAGAAAATCTTGCGCTGCGCATCTTGGAAGTTGCCGCCCCAGGACACAACTGTCAGATCGCGAGCCTGTGCAGCGAGAACGCCGCATGCCAATACCGTTGTCGCAATAAGTGATACTCGAAGGAGTTTCATCGAACGTTCCCCTTTTTGGAATTGAACATGGATTAGGAAACCACGTTTTAATCGTTTTGGAAGGCGGCCGGAGCGCTGTGGTGACTATTCTCACCGCCGGTTAGGGGCATAGATGTGCTCAATAGGTGGGAGGTGTAATCGCACTCAGAATTTCACTCTCGCCGTCGTGGACATTTCGAAATCGGTGCGGCAGGCGGCTGTCGAAATAGTAGCCGTCACCTGGCCCGAGAACTTTCTGCTGTCCGCCGACAGTGATCTCCACCGCGCCCGACAGGACCATTCCAGCCTCCTGCGCAGCATGGGTGAAAGCTTCGCCAGAATCTGCGCCGACAGCATATCGTTCGTGCAGCATCAGCAGCTGGCGATTTGGATGATCGAGGCCGATGACGCGGTATGAGATGGTGTCGACCTTTCCGATCTCCACCAGATCCTGCGCGGTGTAGAAAGGCGTATAGGGCAGGCTCGACTGCAGATCGGAAAAGAAGCCCGGCAGCGTCGTCCCCAATGCATCGAGGACGGCGCCCAGCGTGTCGATGGATGGGCTCATCCGATCGCGCTCGATCAGCGAGATCGTCGAATGAGATATCCCGGACCGCGCGGCTAGCTCCCGAACGCCGAGGTCACGGCGACGCCTGAGCTCCCTGAGCTTACTTCCAATCTTCGGCATAAGTGCCCCCTGTTCAAAGTCAAACACTCGCGCAACATCGCATCGTCCGATGCGATCGCCTACCGGCAGTTAGTAGCCGCCTCGGGGACTGGTGAAAATACTGAACAGCTGTCCAGTGGGTAATTGTCGGACTGTCTGGAGTGCGTGATGCTTTATCCAGCACGCACACAGGAGACTTTCATGACATCGCGGCTCGATGCTCTCAAAGGCAAATTCATTCAGATCAAGGAACCGACGCGGGACGCAGTCTCCGACACGGCGCCAGTGGAAAAGACGGTCAAGGACATCATTGCCCAGGTCCGCGAGCGCGGCGACGCGGCTGTCCGCGAGTACTCCCTTCAATTTGACAAGGCCGAGCTCGACAAGTTCGAGGTCACCGAAGAAGAGAAGCTGAGGGCCGTCGCAGATCTCGACCCGCAGACTCGCGAAGACACTGAATTTGCAATCGCCAATGTCCGCAAGTTTGCCGAAGCCCAGCTGAAGACGATCCTGCCGCTCGAGGTTGAGACCTTGCCCGGCGTTCACCTCGGCCATCGCGTCATTCCGATCGAAGTTGTCGGCTGCTACGTTCCCGGCGGTCGCTATCCGCTACTTTCAGCTCCCGTCATGACGATCGTACCGGCGAAGGTCGCCGGCTGCGACCAGGTGATCGCCTGCCTGCCGCCGAATGCCCATCCGGCGATGATCGCTGGTTGCCACCTCGCCGGTGCTGACCGCATCTTCCGTGTCGGCGGCGCACAGGCAATCGCTGCCATGGCCTACGGCACCGAGACGATTCCGGCCGTCGACAAGATCGTCGGCCCGGGCAATGCCTTCGTCAACGAAGCGAAGCGCCAGGTGTTCGGCCAGGTCGGCATCGACCAGCTCGCAGGTCCGAGCGAAATCTTCATCGTTGCGGACGAAACCGGCAATGCCGAGATGATCGCGACCGACCTGCTCGCGCAGGCCGAGCACGACGTTCGCACCCGTGTCGGTCTCGTAACGACGGACCGCAAGCTTGCGGACGCGGTTCTGGTCGCGGTCGAACAGCAGTTGCTGGATCTGCCGACGGCAAACGTCGCGGGCGTCGCCTGGAAAGACTACGGCGAAATCACCGTTGTCGAAGATGAAGCTTCGATGATCGCCTATTCGGACTATATCGCCACCGAGCATCTCCAGGTTCACACGCGCGATCCTCAGGCAACCGCCAAGAAGCTGCGCAATTACGGCTCGCTGTTTATCGGTGAACTGGCAAGCGTCGTCTATTCGGACAAGTGCAGCGGCACGAACCACACCCTGCCGACGATGGCAGCCGGCCGCTATACGGGCGGACTCTGGGTCGGCTCCTACGTCAAGATCGCCACACACCAATGGCTCGACGAGCGCGGCGTCGCAACCGTTGCCCCAGCGGCCGTTCGCCAGAGCGCGACCGAGAAACTCGAGGGTCACCGTCGAGCAGCGGCTCTGCGCCTCAGCCCGCAGCAACTCGCTGCTGTCTCTAAGTAAAGCTGTCACTTGGCGAGCTACGCTCGCCTGCCACATTGGGCCATCCCCATCAGGGGGTGGCCTTGCTATTCGCATTCCAAGGGATGCACTCGGCTTGTCCGTCTAGCGCGCCGCGAAATGCTCTTCGAGCGCAAGCAGGCCCGTGAAGATGACGATGGAGAAGAGCCAGCCGAGGATCACGTCCGAGGTGTAATGGGCTCCTACCGCGACACGAAAGAACAACGTTGCAAGCGACGCCAGCATGACCGGCGGAGCGATCCACGCTCTGTATCGCGGCGGAAGCAAGATGAGGATGCAGACCAGCCAGCCCGCTCCCGAAGCCTCGCCCGATATGAAGGAGCAATTGCTCTGGCACGCACCGTGGAACGATCCGGCCGGCATGAACTGCAGGCTGCCACCGAAAAGGTCGGTCTGGCTCGGCCGTGGCCTGCCTGAATGCGCCTTCAGAATAAGGTTGGTGATCAGCCCCGTCCCAAGGACGAGGCTACCCAGCGATAACCACAGGCGCTGAATAGGAAATTGATTCCGAAATCGCCGCGAGGCGCGAGCAAGGACGAGGCTCGCCACGATCAGGCAAACGGCGACGTAGGGCAAGGCGTACAGGAACCAACGAAGCGCTATGATCGGTCGATCCATGCCAAGGTGAAAGGACCCGCACGAAATCGTCGTTGGTGAGCCCAGGCACAAAGGACCGCTGAAGAAGTATTCGGACAGGCGGACGTCGATCATCGGCCATGCGTGGAATATCGACAGCAACAGCCCCCATAATGCGGCGAGAATGAAGAACCGGTCGGCGTAGGTCTTTTGGGGAGAAACCGCGTGAAACGTGGCCATCGCTGTACTTTCTATGAAGAGTTCAGGGAGCCTTATTCCGGGCTTCCCTGACAGGGGCCTGAACGGGTCATCGCTAGAAGTTCTGTCAGGCCGCGAAGCCCGGGTGGATTGGAATTGCCCGAAAATTGATTGATGATCGGAATCTCACGGCGTGCGGCGAAGCTGGGCGCCGGAGGCCATTCAGGTAGCTGTCAGGTTCATCAGCGATGCGGGTTGAACTGGCTCGATTTTGCTCATGCGATTCCGAGAGCCCGCGCCAAATTTCGCGGTATCCAGACGATCTTAGACCGACATCGCGAGAGTCCTATTGGTAATGAAGCAAGCTTTCTGGAAATCCCGGCCGAGCGTCGGCAGCTTTACGATATGCGCGATCACAACGGCATATATTCTGCTGATCGCCAACCAAACCTTCTGGACACACGCTGCGGACTATTTCCGAAACGATCGTTTCGCCCTGTTCCTTTTCGTCACTGGCATATCCGCTGGGGCTCTCGCCCTGTTGACGCTGGTCTCCGCCAAATACGTGACGAAGGCATTCCTGATCTTCTTTGTTCTGACGGCCTCGGCCGCCTCTTGGTTCACCGATCAATTCGGAGTGATCGTCGATCGCGAGATGATCCGGAACATGATGGATTCCACGAGTGCCGAAACCGGCCACCTCATCACCTTGCGTTTCGTCATCCACCTGCTTCTGACCGGGGTTCTTCCCGTCGCACTGATCCTATGGGTGCGGATCGTCCATCGCCCGATCGTCGCAAAACTGCTTCACAACAGCGCCATCATCGCGGGCTGCATGCTGGTTCTGGCGGGCTCCGCGATCAGCGACTACAAGACCATCGCCGGCGTCGGACGTGCTCACCCTGATATCATGGAGCCATTGACGCCCTTCTTTCCGATGACGAGTGCCGTCCGCTACGGTCTGGACGTCATGAAGGGACCGCGCGGCGCGCCCAAACCACTTGGCGCCGACGCGCACCGAACCGCCGGCGGCAAGCCACGGGTTACAGTCATCGTCGCGGGAGAAACCGCGCGAGCAGAAGACTTCTCGCTCGGCGGCTACACAGTGGATACCAATCCCGAGCTCAAAAAGAGAGACGTCGTCTACTATCCCAACACGACGAGTTGCGGAACGTCGACAGCCGTGTCGATCCCTTGCATGTTCTCCAACTACACCAGGAAGGGCTATTCGCATGACAAAGCCCTGTCCACGGAGAACCTGCTCGATGTCCTGAAGCATGCCAATGTATCGGTGTCCTGGCTGGACAACGACACAGGCAGCTACAACGTCACTGACAGAGTGTCGTATGATTTCCTGCCCCCGTCGGCCGATCCACGCTTCTGCAGTGGAGGCGAATGCCATGATGAAATCCTCCTCGACAGGATGGACCAGTGGCTCGACAAGATTCATGGCGACAGCGTGCTGGTACTTCATCAGCTCGGCAGCCACGGACCGGCATATTTCGCCCGATACCCAGACGCGTTCCGCCGCTTTGTCCCGGACTGCCGTGCAGAAGACTTCGGCAAGTGCTCCGAACAGGAAATCCGGAATGCCTATGACAATACCGTCCTCTACACCGACTTCGTGGTCTCGCAGGTGATCGACAAGCTCAAGGCCCGGGAGTCGTCGATCGCGGCGTCCGTCATTTACGTCTCTGACCACGGCGAGTCTCTCGGCGAAAACGGCCTATACCTGCATGGCGCGCCTTATCTTGTGGCGCCGTCCCAGCAGACCCACGTTCCGTTCCTTGCCTGGATTGCGCCCGATGTTCAGAAGTCGAATGGCTTCGATCTCAGCTGCATGAGCAAGAGTGCGTCCGTGCCGGTCTCGCATGACAATTTCTTCCACAGCGTCCTCGGATTGATGGACGTCTCGACCACGGCATACAATCCATCGTTGGATGTCTTCGCGGCATGCAGGAAGCCCGGCGATATCGCCGCCACATCGCAGTCGAAGACCATGATGACGAACTAAACGACCGGGGCGACGCGCTTACCTCAGTCGGTAGGCGCGGCCGCTCGGTCGAGCGCTGGGATCTGGCCGCGCCGCCGCCTTCCCGTCATGCGCTCCTCGCATCGGTTTCCCGGGCGAGCACGAAGTCGTGCCGGACTTCCCAGAACTTATCAGCGAAACCAAGCTCTGTTGCTCGGGCGCGATCCTCCGCGAGTTCAAATTTCGCCAGCAGGCTTTCCTTCACCCCGAACACCGCGTCGGAATGGATGTAGGGGTCGTCAGGATCGAATATGTGCGTCGTCAGCGTCTCAAAGCCGCCGGCCTTGATGATGTAATGCAGATGTGCGGGACGATAGGGATGGCGGCCGAGTTGACCGAGCAGCTGACCGACCGGCCCATCATCGGGGATCGGATAGAATTTCGGCTTCACCGCACGAAACCAGTAATGCCCGTTCGCTCCAGTGCGGAAGACGCCGCGGAGATTGAAGTCCGGCTGGATGCCCTTTTGCTGGACATCATAGAAGCCTTCGTCGTTCGCCTGCCAGACATCGATAACCGCGTTCTCAATCGGCTTTCCATCGGTGTCGAGGATACGACCGCTGATCACCATGTCCTCGCCCTTGTGGTCGAGGCAGATATTTGCACCCATCGGCAGCTCGGGCGCATCGGCCACATGGAACGGTCCGAGCACCGTGCTTTCGGAAGCGCCTGAGGGCTTCCGATTGTTGATGGCGTCCACCAGCATCGAGACACCGAGTATATCGGACAACAGGATAAACTCCTGGCGCCAGTCGGTGCAGGTGTGGCCGGTGCGTGTGAGGAACATAATCGCCTCCATCCACTCGTCCTGCGTCGGCTCCAATTCCTTGACCGCCTCGTGAAGCTTTCGCGTGACGACTTCCATCACCTGCTTCAGCCGCTCGTCCTTGGCGTTGACGTTGCGGCTCGTCACGACATCGACCGAGCTCTCTTCGGTAAAGTAGCCTTTTTCTTCCATGCTCATGGTTACCTCAACGATCCAGGACGGATTTGAGAACGCGGCGCAGCTCGCCTTCCGCATCTGACACCACGCTGTCCGCGCGCCATGCCACATGGTGATCCGGACGCACCAGCAAGGCGCCGGAATCCCGCGTTTCCCGCGCACGAGCCCAGTCGCCCGTCAGATCCTGCCAAGCCTGTCTTGGCCCGATCTTGTGGACATTGAGCTGGATTCCAAGCTCTTTCGAAACGGCTTTGGCTGCCGCAATCCACGCATCGCCGCCGATGCCCGTAATGATCGTAAAGACCCCGTGGCCGGTCAGGTCGAGGCTGGATACCTTCTCGCCGTTCTGACCAAACAGCCAGACATGCGGCAATCGGGCGCCGGGCCAGGACGTCGGCTGGAAGTGAAGTTCCGCGTCCCTTTCGAACGTCGGTTCCGGTTGATCATCCTTGACGACCGCGCTTGAGGCGTAGCGATGGTTCATCTCCACGCCATGCGCATCGAATTCATAGACCTTGTAGGCGATCGCCTCGCGGATTGCCTTGCGCTGCCGTTCAGCATCATCGGTGTCGTTGCACCGCGCATCCATGTTTTGCTGCATCTTCACCGGATCGACAGAGTCCAGTAGGCCAAGCGACTTGAAGATTGGGCCGAACTCCTCAATCGACTTGTTTGCCCGTGTCACGATCTGCTTGGCGATCGGAGCCCGCTCCGCCTGGTAGCTCTCCAGCAACCCGGCGCCTGCTTGTCCCCTGAGCACCATGGCAAGCTTCCAGGCGAGATTAAAGCCATCCTGGATCGAGGTGTTCGACCCCAGCCCATTGGACGGCGGATGCCGATGGACAGCGTCGCCCATGCAGAAGACCCGGCCGTTCGACAGGGTAGTCGCGTACATGTTGTTGACCGTCCACGTCGAGACGGACTTGATCTTGGGCTCGAGGTCGGGAACGCCAACGAGTTCCCGGACAACTTTCGTGGCGAATGCATTGTCGACCTGAGGGGCAGGTTGATTGATGTCGTAGCCCCAGACGATCAGCCACTCGTTCCACGGACGAACCATGCGCACGAGACCCATGCCAATGCCCCCCACGTCGGCGCCCGGCTGCAACACCCAGTAGAGAACCGAGGGCCGGTGCGCGACATAGCGAGACAGATCGGCCTCGAACAGAATGTTCATCGAGCCGGCGACCCCCATCTTGCCCTCGAAAGTCAATCCGGCATGCTCAGCAACCTTTGAGTTTCCGCCGTCCGCGCCAATCAGGAACTTAGACCGGATCGTCACCTGTTTGCCGGTCAGTCGATCAAGGCAGGTCGTCGTCACGCCCTCCCCATCCTGTTCGTGGCTAACGTATTCGGTCGACATGCGCGACTGGGCCCCGCGCGAACATGCCGTCTTGAAGAGCAGCGGTTCCATATAGGTTTGCGGAAGGTCGTTCATCCGCCCCGGCGATGTCAGTATATGTTCGGCCTTGGACAGCGGGTGGTTGCCCCAACTCTGCATGCGGCCGATCTCCTCGCCGGCGACAGCCGTGCAGAATACATTCTGCCCCATCAGGTCCTGCTCGGTCGCGAAGAGATAGGCTTCGTCCTCGACATCCCTGCCGAGATCACGCAACACCTCCATCGTACGCTGATTGGTAATGTGCGCACGTGGCGTGGTCGCCAGCCATCGGTAGCGATTGATCACCAGCGGCTCGATGCCGTAGGTCGCAAGCAGCGCCGCTGTCGCGGATCCCGCCGGTCCCGTTCCAATGATCAAGACGTCTGTGGTGATATCAGCCATTCGGCCCTCCCCTTTTATCAAGTGATGTCAATCCGCCCCGCAAGAGCCGGCGGACCGGAAAAAGCTCCCAACCCGTGCGATGGGAAAACAGTCCCCAGAGCCCCTGGGGCGCAAACAACATGGTCACGATGGCCAGTGCGCCAAGCGCCAGAAGATACCAGGAACCGTAACTCGCAAAGGCATTCTGCAGCAGAAAGAAAATGAGGACACCGAGGATCGGCCCCTCGATGGTTCCAATGCCGCCGATCACAACGATGAAGACGACGTAGGCCGTCCAGTCGGTGAGCGAGAACGCCGCATCGGGCGAAATACGCGCCTTCTGAAGATAGATCAGCGCGCCGACCACCCCGGTCACGAACGCGGTCAGCAAGTAGATCGCCGATTTCAGCTTTCGGGCATCGACACCGAGCGCCCGGGCGGCGGTCTCGTTGTCGCGTACGGCAGCGAGGCCGAGACCGTGCTTGCTGCGCAGCAGCTTGTAGATAAATCCGATGGTCGCGACCGCCAGTGCGAGCGCCAACCAGTAAGCCAGCGCGTCTGCCGCAGCGGCTGGCCGCATACCGAACCAGTCGCTGAGTGCCGATATCCCGAGCATCTCGCGGGTGGCTTCTCGTGGCAGAGACGTCCCCGTGCCGCCGCCGAGCGCCTTCCACTGAGCAAGGACAAGCCGCCCCACTTCCGCAATGACCCAGGTGCCGATCGCGAAGTAGGGACCATAGAGTCGGAAGGCGAAGAATGCCGTTGGAATAGCGACCAGCACGGCAAACAGCCCGGCGAGCGGGATCGCGATCAGCGGATCCAATCCTGCGAGGATGACAAGCCCGAACAGCGCGTAAGCCCCGCATCCGACAAACAACTGCTGGCCGACGGAAATCAACCCGGCGTAGCCGGCAAGCAGGTTCCAGCATTGGGCAAGTGTCAACATCGTCAGGATGAAGAAGAGATCCTGCACGATGCCGCGCGAAACCGCAAACGGCGCTGCAGCCATCGCCGCCACAGCCACGATAGCGGCGACCGAGAAAGCGCCGGAAAGTTTCGTCCGCGTCTCGATCCTCCAGCCCAGGGGCGTATCGATCTCATTCGTCATCGTGTCAAAACCTGTCGTCATGGCACTCAATCCACAGCTCGGGGGAAGAGACCTCGCGGCCGGAAGAGCAGTACGAGGAGAAAAGCGATGTGGCCGGACAAGACCTGCCACTCCGGATTGACCGAAGCCCCGACGGTCTGCGCAACCCCGAGAATGACGCCACCTGCAAGGGTGCCCCATAGGGAGCCAAGTCCGCCGATGATCACGGCCTCGAAGGCATAGATGAGCCGAGCGGGACCAGAGGTCGGATCGAAGTTCGCCCGCGTGCCAAGATAGAGGGCGGCGATGGTGACGATCATCATCGCTAGACCGGTGGCGATCGCAAAGATTGAGTTCGGCCGAATTCCCATCAGGCGAGCGGTGACCACATCGTCCGAGGTTGCCCGGAAAGCCCGCCCCAGTGCGGTGCGGTAGATTAGTTGGTTCAGCGCGACGATGACGGCAATCGCCGAGGCAAACGTCAGAAGCGGCATCACGCCGGCGTTTATCCCTGCGATCTGGACGGACGCAGTCTCGAGGTAGCCCGCCGAGATCCGCTTGCTGTCGGCCGTAAATGTCTCCAGCAGCCCGTTCTGGATGACGATCGAAAGGCCGAACGTGACGAGCAGCGGCGGCAGGATGTCTTTGCCGAGCGTGCGGTTCAGAAGATGATACTGCAGCATCCATCCCAGCCCGAACATGATGGGAGCGGCGACCAAGGCTGACAGGAAAGGGTTCAAGCCAAGGGTCGAAACGACCAACAGGATCAGGAAGGCCGCAAGCACGATCAGATCGCCATGCGCGAGGTTGACCAAGCGCATGATGCCGAAGACGAGGCTCAATCCGGCCGCGAAGAGCGCATAAAGCCCTCCGAGCAGCACGCCTTGCAGAAGCGTATCAAGCCAGTTCATCGGTGCTCGCTCCAAAGTAGGCGGCGTGGATATCAGCCCGATCGAGCTCCGCCGGACCGCCCGTCAGGGTGATCTTGCCTTCCATCATGCAGTAGACCCGGTCCGCGACTTTCAACGCCTGCGCGATGTCCTGTTCGACAATCACGATCGCAGCACCTGCGATCCGGATCTTTGCAAAGGCGCCGTAGATATCCTTGATCACGACCGGCGCGAGCCCAAGGCTGAGTTCGTCGCAAAGAAGAACTTCCGGGTTGGACATCAACGCCCTGCCGATCGCCACCATTTGCTGCTGGCCTCCTGACAGCGCCGTCGCCGGATTGCGACGTCGCTCCCTCAAGACGGGAAACAGCTCATAGACAGTGTTTAGCGACCAATAGCCGGCGTCCCTTTTTCCATAGCTGCCGATCTGGAGATTTTCCTCGACCGTCAGCGACGGAAAGAGCCGACGGCCTTCGGGCACGAGGGCGATGCCACGCCTGACGACATCCGCGGCGTCGATCGACCCGATCGGCTCGCCACGATAAAGGATCATGTCGGAACGGTTGGCGATCACGCCGGCGATGGATCGCATCAGCGTCGACTTGCCAGCCCCGTTGGCGCCGATCACCGCAATTGTCTCGCCGGCTTGAAGCTGCATGTCCACGCCGAAGATTGCCTGGAAGTCGCCATAGAATGCGGTCAGTCCGCGGGTTTCGAGAAGGTTCGGCATCAGACCTCCATTCCTAGATAGATCTCGCGCACTGCACGCGAGGCCATGATTTCGTCAGGGGCACCGATGCCGATCATCCGACCGAAATTGAGTACCAGCAAGCGTTCGGCAACCGCGGTCAGGGCGTTCAGAACATGCTCAATCCAGATGATTGTCACACCCCGGGAATGAACCCGCTTGATGGTCGCGACCAGTTGTTTGCATTCTCCTTCGGTCAGCCCGCCGGCAATCTCATCGAGCAACAAAAGCTTCGGTTTTGTCGCAAGCGCACGGGCGAGTTCCAGCCTCTTGCGCTCGAGAAGCGTGAGCGAGGCAGCAGCCACGTTCGCTTTGGTGATCAGGCCGGTTTCGACAAGGATATCGGCGCAAAAGCCTGCGACGTCGTTCTCGCTCGCGCGTGACCCAAAGGCGCCGGCAACGAGCAGGTTTTCATAGACGGTCAGCCGCTCGAAAGGCTGTGGTATCTGAAAGGTGCGACCCATTCCCGCCAGACAACGCTGCATCGGCGGAACTGCTGTTACGTCCTTCCCGTCGAAAGTCACCGATCCGCCGGCAACAGCGAGATTGCCGTTGATCAGGTTGAACAATGTCGACTTGCCGGCACCATTCGGTCCGATCACACCGAGCGCCTCGCCCGTTTCGACGGCAAAGCTGATGTCTTCAGCAACGACAAGCGCGCCGAAGGACTTCGAGACACCGTTCAGTTCCAGTAGGGGCATCGATCAATCTCCACACGGAGTCCACCCGGCCCATGAGCCGGGCGGACCGCGTCTCTCAGGCCAGCGCCTCGAGCTTGCCACCGAGCGGCACATTTGGCGCAAGGCTGTTTTCGACGATCACGAGCTCGTAGCCGCCACCCGACTTGAGACGCCACTGACCACCGACAAGCGGCGTCTTGGCGACGTTCTTTTGGGCAAAGGGCGGCAGCTTGTCGCTGCCCCAGGCGACCGGTCCAACAATGGTGTCCAGCTTGGTTTCGCCAATCGCCTTGGCGACAGCCTTGCCGTCGGAGGCATCCTCGGTTCGCTTCATGACATCGACGGCGAGTTCGAACAGTGCATGCGCGAAGCCGATCGGCTGCGTCCACGGGCGCCCTGTCGCCTTGGTGAAGGCATCTGCAACAGTGGCCGCCGTATCTCCCGTCAGCGACGACTTGAACGGATGGCTCGGTGTCCACCAGACCTCCGTCGAGAGGTTGTGACCAGCGTTGCCCAACGCTTCGACCGTCTGCGGGAAGAGCAACGCCTTGCCTATCGACGCGATCTTCGGCTTCAGTCCCTGCTGCTTTGCCTGGTTCCAGAATGTCGTCAAGTCAGGCGGGATCATCACGCCCGTCAGAATGTCGGTCCCGGCCTGCTTGAAGGCGTTGATCTGCGCGGAAAAATCGTCGGTGAGGTTCTGGTAGCGGCCGGTGTCGGTGAGGCCGTAACCAAGCTTTTCGAGAACAGGCGGAAAGCCGACGACCTTGTCACCCCAGGCGTTGCCATCGCCATCATTGGGGAAGAGGCCGCCAATCTTCTTGTTCGTCTCGATCTGTCCCCACATTCCGGTGAAGACGGCGATGATGTCCTCGAGACCCCAGAAGAAATGGTAGGCATAGTCGAACGGCTTCCACGAAGCCGGATCGCCCGGATTTCCTTGCTGGCCGATGAACCAGGGTTGCCAGGGTGCGACCGTCGAGATGCAAGGCATCTGTTCGCCTTCGCAGGTGGTCGAGACCGGATTGGTCGTTTCCGGCGTTGATGACACGAGCATCAGGTTGATCTCGTCCGTGACAATCAGTTCCTTCGCCACTTCCGCAGCCCGGTTCGGATTGGACTGACTGTCCTTGACGACAACCTCATAATTCAGCCCGAGCTTCTTCGTCGTTTCCAGGAACGCGTCGACGACAAACTTGTCGGCCTCTCCGAATGCGGCGAGCGGTCCGGTCTGCGGACTGACATAGCCAAGCTTGATCGCCACATCCTTCGCAACTGCGGGCGCAGCCAGACCAGACGTAGCGATAATTGCGCCGCCGGCAGCGGTGGTCTTCAGAAAATCGCGTCTCGTGAACATGTTTCCTCCCATTGTCCTCTCTCCTCCCAAAGAGCGCACTCGACAGTGCACCAGAACTCAATCCGTTGGCCGACGTCCTTCCCAGGCATTTTGCAAAAGCTGACGGATCGCTTGACCGTCGATCGGTTGCGGATTCCAGTAAGGGTTCTCGACGGCAATCGACGACGCACGGTCCAGGTCGGTTTCCGTCAGTCCGAAATCGCGCAGCGACATTGGCGCGCCTATGGCTTTGGCAAAATCCCAGAGACCGCCACCGACCGAGCCGCCGAAGATCTCAGCAACCGACGCAAGCTCGCTTGATGCCGCCGTTGCGTTGAAGCCTGCGGTGTGGGGCAGCATGACTGCATGGGTTTCGGCGTGCGGGGTATCGAAGGAACCGCCGAGCGTGTGGCAAATCTTGTGATGCAACGCCATTCCGACGGCCCCGAGCACGGTGCCGCAGAGCCAGGCGCCGTAAAGTGCGTCGCTGCGAGCCTCCGCACTATCAGGCGCTTGAACGATCTTGGGAAGGCTGCGCGCGAAGGCGCGCAATCCCTCGATTGCCATCAGCGTCGAGATCGGATTGCGGTCACGTGCGTAGAGACCTTCGACGGCATGCGCCATCGCATTGAGGCCGCTCGTCACGCTCATCTGAACAGGCAGTCCATGGGTGAGCAGCGGATCGTATATCACGATTTCGGGCAGGATCTTCGCATCCTTCACGGTCGTCTTCCGACCCCCCTCGGTCTGGCCGAGAATGGGCGTGACCTCCGACCCCGCATACGTCGTCGGAACAACGATCTGAAGCAGGTCAGTCCGATAGGCAAGCGCCTTGCCGAGCCCAGTCGTCGAGCCGCCGCCAAGGGCGATCAGGCAGTCCGCCTTCGTTTCGGCAACCACTTTCATTGCGGTCTCGGTCACGTCGACGGGCGTGTGCATGACAGCACCCGCAAACACGCCGCAAGCCAGTTCGCCGACCTCTTTGGCGAGCGCCTCGGCATCGGCTTTCTGATGCGGTGTGGAGAGCACAAGTGCGCGCTTGGCGCCCGACTTGGCGATCCATTCAGACACCATCTTGCTGGCGCCATCTCCAAAGACGATCTGGGCCGGACTACCGGCGTAGGAAAATGCGATGCTCATACCGCCCTCCTTGGTTTTGAACGAACCATGACGAAGGTTAGAGCAACAGCCCTCCCACGTTGACCAGCGACGTCGGCCGGCTCGAAAGTGTGAACGAGCTCCGGTCGAACGCCAAAAAGCGCATCTTCCGCCAGAAGCGGATCGCCGGCATCATAGATATGTGTGGTTATCGTCTCGAAACCATCAGCGCGGATCACGAAATGCAAATTCGCGGGGCGATGAAGCGGAACGCCCGCAGCAGCCAGAAGCCGACCGACAGGACCGTCGCCGGGAACACCGTAACCTGACGGTACGATGGAGCGATATTCGACACGTCCGGCGCCGTCGGTTCGAAACAGGCCGCGCAGATTGTGCTCGGGTTGCAGGTCTGGCTGCTGGTTCTCGTAATAGCCTTGCGCATTGGCCTGCCAGGTCACGAGTTCCGCACCCGGGACAGGTAAACCGTCAAGGTCCCGCACACTGACCGATACCGCCAAGGGCTCGCCAACGCCGTCGAGAGAGATGGACGCGCCGTGCTTGCGTTCGGGGGCATCCTCTCGAAAAAACGGACCGCGGATCGTATTGGGCGTTGCGCCCTTCGGCCTGCGGGAATTGATCTCCTCAACGAGAGCCGACGCGCCCGTCAGATCAGAAAGCAGCACCCATTCCTGTCGCCTCTCATCCGAGGCGTGTCCGACTTCGGTCAGGAAAGCGATCACTTTCCGCCAATCGTCCTGTGTCGGCCGGAACTGCTTGATAAGGTCGTGGATATGCGCGACGGCGGCTGCGAGGAGTTGCGCCACATCGGTATCCTGCCGCCCGGCTAGACGTTCCGCGAATACATCAGAAGAGGTTGCCTCGCTGAAGGTCAGCGTCGGAAGACGGCCCACTGTTCTTCTCCTCCCATTCCCTAGCAGACGAAGAGACCTTAGCAGCGAGCCCGAGGGGCGTTGATGATTTTGTTATGCCACAATATAACGGATTGTTATGAAGATCGATGAGCGACACCTTATCCAGCTTGCCGCGGTGGTGAAGACCGGCGGCGTTACCGAAGGCGCGGCATTGCTCGGACTGGCACAGTCTGCCGTCTCGAGAACGCTTTCCATGCTGGAGAAGCGCGTCGGCGAACCGCTGTTCATAAAGGGAAGACGCCCTCTGCAGCCGACAGCCTTCGGCCTGTCACTCGCCGAACATGGCTTTGTCATGCTTGCCGCGTCCCGCAAGGCCTCAGACCTCGTGGAGAGCTTCCGCATCGGCAATAGCGGCGTCGTGCGCGTGGGCGGTACACCGTTTTTCATGGACTCGCTGATCGCCGGCCTTTGCGCGGAGTTCCAGGCAACGCATCCCGATGTGCGCATCGATCAGAGTTACGGCTATTTTCCGGATTTGCGTGCGGGCCTCAAGGCGGACCAGATCGACATTGCAATCTGCCCGATCGACATCCTCGATGAGGGCTCCGGTCTGGAATTCCAGCAAATCCTCCCTGGCAGAAACGTGATCGCGTGCAGTGTCACACATCCGCTTCTCCTCAAGAGGAAGCCACAGCCCAGCCAACTCCTGAGCTATCCCTGGGTCGCTCCTCCTCCGGGTAGCCCGCTCCTTGCCGACCTTCGCGCGCTGCTTCTCTCGTTCGGCGGCACGGAGATAAAGGTGCGCTACTCAGGCGGCTCGCTGATGGGCGTGATCAATTATCTGAAGGCCTCCGAGGCGCTAACGGTTATGCCGCATAGCGTCGTGTTTGCGCAGCGGAAGGAACGGTCGATTACGGCTCTCCCGATCAATATCCCGCATCCGGAGCGAGCGCTTGCGATCCTGAAGAGGATCGACGCGCCGCGCGCACCGGCTGTAGAGCAGTTTGCCAACCATATCCGCTCCGGCTTCCAAACGCTGCGTCATCTGATCAAGCGCCACGAGGAGGCAGTGATCTGGGGGCAGTGAAGCGACGAGCCTGGATGAAAGTGGAAGCAGCGCCGCACTCCCACTGAAGTTGCATGGGCTGGCTTTCAGGGAACCCGATGCTTTTTGCGAGAACCGGCGATCGTTCCGAAATTCCGTGATTACGGCACGCGATTTCCGTCCACATCGAAAAGGTGAAGCTTCGCCAGATCGATGCTGAGCTTCACACTCTCTCCCGGCTGAACGTCGACACGATCACGAAGCATCACCGTCGCCGTCTGGTTGCCGATCCTCACAATGAGCATCGTTTCCGGGCCAGTCGGCTCAACCAGGATGATCTGGGCGGGGACACCAGTGTCATCTGCTGAGAGGGCAATGTGCTCAGGCCTGATGCCATACTGGGCAATCTCCGCGGCGCCTCGATCGTCGGGCAAGGGCAAAGCCGGGCCGCCATTCAGCACAAAACGACCTTCGACATTCTTCCCGTCGAACAGGTTCATGGCGGGAGAGCCGATGAAAGTCGCGACGAAAGTATTTACAGGACGGTCATAGAGATCGAGCGGTTTTCCGACCTGTTCGATACGGCCGGCGCGCATGACCACGATCTTGTCGGCCATGGTCATGGCTTCGATCTGGTCGTGCGTGACATAGACGGTCGTCGTCTTCAGGCGCTGATGCAGTTCCTTGATCTCGGCGCGCATCGTAACCCGCAATTTCGCGTCGAGATTGGACAGTGGCTCGTCAAAGAGAAACACCTTGGGGTGCCTCACAATCGCGCGTCCCATCGCGACGCGCTGACGCTGGCCACCGCTCAGTTGCTTCGGTAGCCTGTCGAGAAGCGGCTCAAGCGCCAGTATCCCAGCCGCCTCGCGCACGCGCTTTGAGATTGCCGTCTTGTCCTGACCCTGAAGCTTCAGGGCAAATCCCATGTTCTCCTCGACCGTCATGTGCGGATAAAGCGCGTAGCTCTGAAACACCATGGCGATGTCGCGTTCCTTTGGGGGCACCTCGTTGACGACGCGCCCGCCGATGCGGATTTCGCCGCCGCTGATGTCCTCGAGACCAGCCAGCATGCGCAGCAAGGTAGACTTGCCGCAGCCTGACGGACCAACGAGTGTGACGAACTCACCGTCCGCTATGTCCACCGAGACGCCGTGGATCACGGATGCCGCGCCATATTGCTTCTTGACTTCGTCGATTGCGACCGATGCCATGATATCCTCCCACCAAAATTAGAGCTTGAGTTGCCAGACGCGGGCGCCGGCGATCGAACCATTTCCTTGAGATAGCTGTGCCGCCTTGACGCCCGTGAAGGTCGGCAGGCGCTTGGTTCCGGTCCACCGACCGTTATCGGCAAAGACCTCGATCGATCCGGCATCCAGGAAGATCCGTACCGTAGATGGTCGCGCATCTGCCGCGAGGTAGCGGGGCGAAGCCTTGCCGCTCCGATCGCCGAAGAGAATCTCCAAGCCTTCAGCATTCAGGCGAAGCGCGAGGTCGATGTCAGGATGGTCGAAGCGCAGTTCGAAGGCCGCACCTGGGCTTGTAAGATCCAACTCGATCTCGACGGCACCGTTCTCCAACGGCAGTCGTTCGCCCGCAGCGAGACGCCCCGTGCCATCGAGCTCCGCATGCCGCAGTGCGTCAACGCCTTCGACCGGCGGCGTCGAAACCGCCGTCCCGTCCCACAGAACCCGACGCGGCAAGGTCATCGCCGTTGGAAAGTCCTCCTTCTTGGAGACATCAGTCCAGTTCGCAAGCCAGGCAATTCCGACTGGCCGGCCATCGTCGACGAAGGCTTGGAAGGCATAGGCGTCTGACCCGAAATCCAGCTCCTGCTCCAGCTCTGGCGTGAAGACTTGGCCATCGAAACGCCCGACCGTGACGCTCGTCATATTCCGGCGCCCCCTCTGGTCTCGGCTGGTCAGAAGTCCGAAGATCAACGCCCAGCGCTTTTCAGAAGCCCCGGCATCGCCAAGCGGTACCATGCACGGGCATTCCGCAGCCGTCATACCGTAGCGATTTTCCCGGTGCAGCGTGCCGAGGAAGGTCCAGCCATCCGCACCCGCTGGATCAGGCGTCTCATAAAGGAGGACGACGCCGCCGGCCTTGTCGCGGCTGCCGAGCAACATCTTCCAGCGCCCGTCCGGGCCTTTGAAGACGTAGGGATCACGGAAGTCGAGCGTCAGGTCCAACCCGCCCGGTCGTTCCGGAAGGATCACGGTGGACGGCTCCGCAGCAAGCCCGTCGCGGCTAGTGGCCGACAGCTGGATCTGCTCTTCCGGTTTTCGATCGCGCACCTGCTCGGTGTAGAAGACGCGAATATCTTCCCTGCCCCGGTCGTCCATCGCTATGGCCGAACCGGAAAAGGCCCCGCCGCGTCCGTCATTGCGTTGTGACAGGTCATCGGACGGAAACAGGAAGACCGGCAGATGTCGCCAGTGGACATAGTCGCTGGACACTGCATGTCCCCAATGCATGGTGTTCCAGCGAAGGCTGTGGGGATAGTGCTGGTAAAAGAGATGCACCTGCCCGCCAAAACGGCCAAAGCCGTTCGGGTCGTTCATCCAGCCGAACGGCGGCCGAAAATGGTAGCCATCCGAAAGGGAAGGAGACGCGTTTTCGGCGCTGTGTTGGAGGACGCGGATCCCCTCGCTCTGCACGCGCGTGGGCAGGAAAGCATAGATGACCGAGACGTCCGTTGCATTTGCGTCATAAGACAATTCGAGACTGCCCCCACGCGCTAGCATAAGCTTGCGGAATTCAAACTCTTCCGTCCGGGCGGTGGTCACCTGTTGAAGCTCGGTATCGTCTAACTCGACAGTCATCGTCGCGACCTTGCCTGGTCGGCGCGACTTGAGCCAGAGGTGGATGACCGTTCCAGCGTCGAGTTCGGCACGCACAGTTTGGCGGACGGACGGGATGGTCGTTGCCTGGTAAGTCATCAATCAACCTTTCACGGCGGAGCCGACGAACGAGCTCACGAACCAGCGCTGGAACGCGAGATAGAGGGCGAGAATGGGGATCATCATCAGGACCGAGGCTGCCATGGCGCGGTCCCAATAAATGCTGTCCTGACCAAAGAAAGTGGCAATCGCGACGGAGATCGGCCGGGCATAATCGGTCTGCGTCACCAGGGTCGGCCAGAGATACTGGTTCCAGCTTTCGATGCCCATGAGGATCGATACGGTTGCCAGAGCCGGAAGACTGAGCGGCAGGTAGATCGAACGGTAGATCCTGAAGATCGACGCTCCGTCGATCTCAGCCGCCTCATAGAGCTCCTTCGGAAGCTGGGCGAAGAACTGGTAGAAAAGGAAGATGTAGAGCGGGCTTGCGACCCAGGGCAGGATCTGGACGGCGAAGGTGTCCGTCAACCCGGCGCGCGACATCATCACCACCAGCGGCATGATGATGCTTTCCTGCGGGATCACGTAGAGTGCAACGACGAGCGACAGAAGTACGGCCTTGCCGCGCAATGAGCCCCAAGCCAGGATGAAGCCCGCCATCGAATTGACGACAAGGCCGGACGCCACGGTAACAGCCAGGATCACCAGCGAATTGAAGAGATAGCGGCCGTAGGCGAGTTCGCCGGAAAAATGCGCGATCTCGTTGAAGTTGGAGAGCGTCGGATTCGAGACCCAGAAGGCGCGGAAGCTACCCATATCCGCCAGAATCTGAAAGCGGTCATCCTTCAGGCTGGCGATCAGGAGCATGAAGAGCGGCGAAATCACGACAAGCGCGATGATGAAGATTGCGACCGTCTGAACGATGCGAAGCGAGATTTTGCCGGAGCGTTCGGCGGGCACGACACGAGGGAGAGCGATATCAGACATCGAAGCGTCTCAGCAGTTGGCGCTGAAGCAGCGCGATTACGAGGACGATGACGAAGAGGATCACCGATACGGCGGAGGCGTAGCCGAGCTTCTGCTGCTCGAAACCTGTCCTCACCATGTAATGAACGACCGTTTCCGTGCTTCCGCTCGGTCCACCCTGGGTCAGGATGGAAACCTGAGTGTAGAGCTTGAAGGCCTGGATCGTCGTGATCACAAGCACGAAGACGTGGGTCGGACGCAGGCCCGGCATCGTGACGTGCCAGAAACGCTGGAAGACGTTGGCTCCATCAATCCTTGAGGCATCGTAGAGCTCATCCGGAATGCCCTGAAGACCGGCAAGATAGACGATCATCTGGAAACCGTAGGCCTGCCAAGCCGATAGAAGGACGATGGAGAACATTGCCCATTTGGGATCACCAAGCCAGTCGATCGGCTGGATGTGGCCGGCGGAGAGAAAACTGACGATCTGGTTCAGCGGGCCGCTCGGATACTGGAAAAGCGTGCCCCAGATGACGCAGACGACAACCATCGAAGTGATGGCAGGCAGAAAGAACATGCCGCGAAGCAGATTGCGACCAGGGATCTTCTGGTGGAGCAACAGTGCCGTGGCGAACGCCATGCCGCACTGGACGGGCAGCACCCAGATGGTGAAACGCGTCACATTCCACAACGAGGTCCAGAACAGCGGGTCGTTGAAGATGCGCACGAAATTCTGCAGGCCGATGAAGCGCACCGGCGTCGGGCGCGGCACCAGCGGCTGGTTCGTCATCGACGTCCAGAACGACAACAGGAACGGCGCAATCAGGAAGCATGCGAGCAGGACGACTGCCGGTGCAATCATCAGCATTTCCTGCATGAGCCGGCCGGGATCCCGGCGTCTGCCGACGCGCGGTCGGGCAGCGGCGGGTGATTGTTGCAGTGTCATCGTCTCCTCCTCGCAGTCTGTTCTGTCATGACGGGCGCTTCCGGGGCCGGACCTTCCGGCCCCGGCGCTCAACGCTTATTGCTGTGCATCGAACGGCGGATAACCGTCATTGTCCTCGATATCCTCGTCGATCTTTTGGGCGGCTTCAGACAGGGCCTGTTTCACATCGCCACCGTTGAAGGCCTTGTCGACGGCCTGCATGAAGGCGGACGTGATCGCCGGATAGGCTGGATGCGGCGGACGCGCGACCGCAGTCTTCGAGGCCTGCTCGAATGCCACTGCCATTGCACCGCCCGGAGCGTAGAGCGGGGAGGATTCCGCGAAGCTCTTCAGGCCGGGGAAGGCCGACTCGTGCTTGGCGTATTCGCGATAGTCCTTGTCCTTCAGCAGAAAGCTCAGGAACTTTCCGGCGACATCAGGGTGCTCTGACGTCTTGGTGATCCCCCAGATCCAGGTGCCGTTGGGGCTGACGCCCTTGTCGCCAAGCTTCGGCAGCGGCATCACGACGATATCGTCCTTCATTGCTGCCGCAGCTTCCGCGTAGAACCAGTGGCCGCCGAGCGCCAGCGCCGCTGGATGGCCCTCCGCATAGAACTGGTTGGTGCCTGATGATCCAGGAACAACCCAGCCGTTCTTCACCCATCCCTGCATCATCGTCAGCGCGCTGACGCAAGCCTCGCTGTCGAGGGTTCCGGTCGCCTTCCAGGTCGTCCGATCGATCAGGTCGCAACCGGCACTCTCAAGCAGCGGACCATAGGCATAGGTGATCCATTCGGTCTTGATGCCGTAGCCACGGAACGTATCGATCGGCCATTTCACGCCATCAAGCTTGGAGAGTTTCTCGAGATAGCCTTCGAACTCTTCCTTGGTCCAGGCGTCGTCGACCGATTTCGGAATGCGTGCGCCGATGGCTTCCAGGTATTTCTTGTTGCCGTAGAGTACGACCGACGAGTCAGTGAGGCCGACGGCGTAGAGTTCCTTGTCGATGGGGTAGGTTCCCTGCGACACGTTCGAGGACGTCATGTCATCGATGACGTCCTTGTCGATCAGCGACTTGATCGGCTGCAAATAGCCTGACCAGGCATAGTTGGCGAGGAACGGTGCATCGATCTCCATGATATCAGGCAGCTGCTTGGACATGACAGCGGCGCTGAACTTTTCATTGTAGGCGTCGTGGGGCGCATAGATGAACTCGATGTCGACGTCTGGATTAGCCGCCTCGAAGCGTTTTGCGACATCGGCATAGGCCTTGACCCAACCCGGATCGCCCTGGTGCATCATGTGGATGACGGTCTTTGCATCGGCAAAGCCGGCGGTCGCCACCAGCGAGGCCGAAGACAGAAGCAGAGCTTGAAGTAAACGTTTACCCATTTATATTCTCCTCCATTGATAGGCATGCGTCGATGTTTAAACGGAAGACCGCTCCACGAGCTGGAACGGCAGCTTTCGCAGCATGGGCCCGCCGGCTTCCTCGGCCAGCAGGATCTCGGCGGCAAGACGGCCCATGGCGCGGTGCGGCAGCGCCATGGTCGTCAAAGGCGGATCGAGACGCGAGGCGATCTCGATCTGATTGTCGAAGCTCGCGACGGCGACGTCATCGGGGATCGAGGCCCCGACCCGACGTAGCGCGGCATAGACCTCCATGGCGACGCGATCATTGCCACAAAGAATGGCGTCGGGTCGGTCGGCGGCCTGCATCAGCGCCGTAACATGCGACAGGACGAGGCTGGGCGCGCGGTCGCTGTAGATCGCACGCCGGACCGCTGGCAACACGGCAGCAGGTGCAAGGCCAGCTTCGGCCAAGGCACTCCGGAAGCCCTGCTCGCGCAAGTCGCCCGCCAGGAGGCCTGGAAGATTGATGAAGGCAACGCGACGCCGGCCGGCGGCAAGCAGGTGACGGGTCATCTCCGCGGCGGCCGCCTCTTCGTCCGGCACCAGCGAGATCACGCGACCATCCACCTCGCGGCAGTTGATCATGACGCCGACGTTTTTGGCGAGTTCCGGCGGCAGCGCCACGGTCTTGTGGTACATGGCGGCAAACGCAGTCGCACGCGGGCGAAACCGGCGAACCTCTTCAAGAACGGAACCGACGTCCCGGTTTCCGCCAAGGTTCATGACGAAGACCGCAAGCTCAGCGCTTCGGGCGGCGCCATCAAGACCACGAATGATCTCCGTTGCGAAGGGAGAGGTGATGAGCTCATCGGCGACCACGCCGATAAGCGGCAGCCACCCTTGACGCACGCCACGGGCTGCGAGATTGGTGACATAACCGAGCTCGTCTGCGATTTCCTTGATCTTCGCACGCGTCTCGTCGGACATCCGCGCGGAGCCGCCATGGAGCGCGCCGGAGACGGTCTTGATCGAGACCCCCGCCCTTTCCGCGATATCCGACAGCGATGCCGCCACTTGGTTCCTCCCTTGGGTTATCGATTACCCAATTACTCTGCTTCAGATCATGTTGTCAATACGGCTTGAGGTTGCCACGTCCTGTCGCCGGCAACGCCAGCACAGTTTTCGGATTTCTCGAGCAGAATAAAGTAACCGAGACAGGATGAACCATGCCGATCGGTAGAGGCTTGCTCTTAACCTGTCATTTATCGTCTTTCTTGATTCGAGACAGACCGGACGCTCGCTTTAACTACACGGAAAAGCCTTGTCTGCTTTCTGGACAGTGTCGGATTTTCGATAGGAGATGAGCATGATGCTCGATAATATTTCGCCGCTATTCTGGATTGCCGTAAGCGCATTCATATTCTTTCGCTGGGTGGTAAGTGACATGAACCGTCACGGCTAGACGGGGCGGCCTATCGGATCGGAGATTCGAGCGGCCTTGTCGGAAACCAGCACAAGGCGACGAGGCATGAGGCACTGTAACCATTGCGTCAGTGTCGAGACGGCCATCGCCACAGCGCTGACCTTCCACGATTCCCAAACTGTCGGTCGAACGACTTCAAGCATCGAGCGAAATCAGCGCGAGGATGCCTGCGCGTGATCGCAGTCAAATGCACAAGGCAAGCAATCAGGCATGCTTGAAGCCAACATCCTTTCAGGGATGCGCGCCAAGCGACGAAATAGCGCCATCGGTTGGAACCGCCGGCACACATCCGAAGCTACGCAAAATCCTCCCCTTGACCCGGATGTGTAAAATGATGCCGATCGCAACGATGGCGGCGATATTATTGTCCAATGGCGTCGTGGCCTTGGCGGCTTAGACCACTTTCCGCCTCACGCTTTTCCTGCTTCCGCCGGCGGCATTGTGATTGGCGGCGGCATCCCCCGTGACAGGAATGGTGGAGGAGGCGCACATGCGTTACAGTCCAATTCCAGTCCTTTCAGACGCCACATCGCAATGCTTCAGATGTCGCCAACGCTTTGAACACTTTCGCTTCTCGAGATTAGCTTTCGCCGCCGCATTTTTTTGCGCAGTGACGTCCGCGGATCAAAGGCCGCACGCGCGAACCAAGGGGTTTCTTGATGAAATGGATGATCGTCTGGCTCGCTGTCCTCATTGGCTCCACTGCATCGGCACAATCGCCCGCGCCGCCGACAGCGAACCCGAAGATAGACCAACTTGTTCAACTTCTTCAGGACCCCGATGTTAAGGCTTGGCTTGAAAGCCGAAAGTCTCAACCGCCGACGCAAGACGCGACGTCGAGCCGGCTTGGCTTTGCGATATGGGAAGCATCGATCCGAGACCGCATCAATGACGTCCTGACGGCGCTGCCGCGTGTTCCGCAGGAAGTGCACCTGGCCGCGGGGAGAGCCCGCGAAGAAGCCGCCGCCAAGGGATATGCACCCGTCTTCGTCATCTTCATGTGTCTCGTCGCTATCGGAATCGTCGCCGAAATGATCTGGCGCCGGCTGTTTGTCCGCCTTGACACGCCACTCGTCAGACTTGGATCCATCGGCATATTCACCGCCGCGATGACCGTTATCTTCTTCGCGTTCGAGTGGCCGCCCCTCGCCCGGCTGACGTTGCTTGCCTACATCTCAGCGCTCATCGTAATCCGTCTGGTGATCGCGTTGCTGCCCTTGACGGCCATTCCATCCGATCGACGTCGCCGCCTGTCCATCATCTTCGGGATCGCCACCGTCGGCGTCGCGACCTCAGCAATCGCCGGACCGTTAGGCATCGATGCTAAAACTGCGGCTGCGATTTCGGTCTGCTTTTCGGTAGCGCTCCTTGCCTTGAGCCTTGAAGCCATCTGGTCGACGACGGCGCTTTCCACATCATGGAAGGCCGCCGGTGCAGCAATCGCGGTATTGCTATGGATTGTGTGGTCGCTTGACATGAGAGGCCTGTTCTGGCTCGGCATCTTTGCGATCTTCCTGCCGCGTATCCTGAGAGAAACCACCCGCGTGACTGCGGCTCTCTCCCCCGACGCAGCCACACTGCGACATCTGATTTTCACTCATGCCATAAGGGCCGCGGTCGTGGCCGCCGCGGTGGGATGGCTAGCGCTCGTCTGGCACCTCAATCCGGATGCGCCCGGACGACAGGATCCCTGGATCGCAGCGCTGGTTTACGGCGGCGTGAAGAGCGTCGTCGTGCTCCTCCTTGCCGACCTCCTATGGCACTTGGCGAGGCATTGGATCGACCGTACACTGCGTACCGCCTCGGACACCACCGCCCTCTCTCACGCCGAGGCCGCCCGCGTAGCGCGCTTTCGCACGCTGCTGCCTATCTTCCGAAATGCGATTGCGGTGCTCGTTCTTGTTATCGCCGGCCTGATCGTACTCTCGCAGCTCGGGGTCCAGATCGCGCCGCTGCTGGCAGGCGCTGGCATTTTCGGCGTCGCGATCGGCTTCGGATCGCAGACGCTGGTGAAGGATATCATCAGTGGGGTGTTCTATATGCTCGACGATGCTTTTCGGGTCGGGGAATATATCCAGGCGAAGAACTATAAGGGAACGGTCGAAGGTTTCAGCCTGCGTTCAGTGCGGCTACGGCATCACCGAGGGCCGGTGTTCACGGTTCCCTTTGGCGAGTTGGGTGCTGTCGAGAACATGAGCCGCGACTGGGTGATCGACAAGTTCCGAATCTCGGTTGGCTATGAGACCGACATAGAGACCGCACGCAAGCTCACCAAGAAGGTCGGAGCCGAACTGAAGGCCGACGCCGAACTGGGACCGCTCTTCATCGAGCCTCTGAAAATGAAAGGTGTCGAAGAGTTCGGAGACTATGGGATCGCTCTCAGCTTCGGGATGACCACCGTGCCGGGCATGCAGACGTACATCCGGCGGAAGGCCTATGCGAAGCTCCGGGAAGCCTTCCTTGCCAACGGAATTTCCTTCGCCCAACCGAGGGTTCAGGTCGGTGGTGATGAGAGGGCCGACGGGGCCGCCGCTGTAGCGACGGCCGTGCGCATGCAAGAGATGAATGCCAACACCGCACCGAAATAGATCTGCTAGACTGGCCGTCTCAGGATAGAAGCGGACGGATCCGCTCCTCCCAGAGGAGTGGAAACGTCGCCGACGCCTAATTGACCGGCTTGATGGACGCCACGATTGCCTTGACTTCGGCATCGTGCTTGTCCTCTTCGCCCTTGTTTCCCCAATAGGTGACAACAAGCGCCTTGTTCTGAGCAGTCTGGACAAAGAGCAGGCCGACGCTTACGGCACCGTCCTCGTCCTTGCCGTCCCACTCGATCGTCGTCATCTGCATGCCGTTCACCTCGGTAACCGGCGTATCCTTCTGCGTCGACGGATCGATGGACACGCCGTTCTTCGTCAGAAAGTCGATGGCGTCCGAGACAACTTTTTGCATGGAGTTGTCATCTGCAACATCCGCGGAAAGATAGACGGCCGAGTCGGCCGATGTTGCTTCGACGCCGCTCTCCGTTTCACTCGGTCCCCAGCTGTCGGGGATGGTGATACTTGCGATGGGCGCCTCACTTGGAAACTTCAGTGTGGCGCCGTAAGCGAGACCTGGAAAAGCGAAGGCAAGCAATGCAAAGGCAATCGTTTTATTCATCGGAGTATCCTCGGGAAACACGCGCGATGAATAACGGCCATGTATTAATATCTCGCCCTTCTTCCGTGGCGAAAACTTAATCCATCTTTTACGGGCTTCTGTTGGCACCGATCTTCGCTCGAGCGAAACCTCACGCTCAACAATGGTTCCGTTTCCCTGTCGATTTCGGTATTTTAGCAGCGAGCTCAAGCGTTGTCCGCGCAAGACCGGCTCGCTTGCTTCGACGTTATCAGCGGGAGGCGATGATGACTGGTTTCATGCAATATTCTGGAATGCGTTGTGGATGTCTTGGTTGCTTGGAAAGCAAAGTGACGGGCGATGCCGGTCTTTCACGTCGTGATTTTCTATGTAGCACAGCGGCAACCGCCGCGGCGTTGGCTGGCGCAAGCATGATCAGCGCGCCGGCAGCGGCCCAAACCGCTCTGACGCCTGATCAGGCGCTTGAGACTTTGATGGACGGAAACAAGCGCTATCTCGGCGGACAGCTCAAGTCTTTCAACGAGGATCTGTCGATATTGAAGGCGAAGACGGCGGAAAAACAGGAGCCGTTCGCCGCCGTGCTCTCATGTGCGGATTCACGTGTCCCGGTCGAGCTTGTGTTCGATCAGAGCATCGGACACCTGTTCGTCGTACGTGTTGCGGGGAATGTCGCCACGCCGGAGATAACCGCCAGCCTGGAATACGGTATCGCGGTCCTTGGCGCCAAGCTGCTGTTGGTTCTCGGGCACAGCAATTGCGGTGCGGTCAAGGCGACGATCGAAGGCAAGGCGGTCCCGGGCCAGATCGGGGCGCTCTATGCGCCGATCTGGCCTGCCGTGAACGCGGCGGGCGGCGACCTCGATGCCGCGATCAATGCTAATGCGAGGATGCAGGCAACGCTGCTCAGCAGGACCTCCACAATCATTTCCACGGCCGCCAAGGAGGGAAAGCTCAAGGTCGCTGCTGCTCGCTACGACGTCGCCACCGGTGGTGTGTCGTTGCTGCCCCCGTAATCCATACACTGTGCCAACAGGCTCAAGGCAGCGCGAAAATCCTGACCTCCCGCGCGATGCCATGCAGCTCCTCCATCCGGGAAACCGATGCGATGCCGTTATCTCGCAGGATCTCCGATACCTGCGTATTGCCGACGATCGCCTCGGTAGTCAGGATCACGTTGGGATCGGCAAGCCCCTGTACGCGCGATGCGATATTGACGGTCTGGCCGAAGTAGTCCTGTCGGTCGTTGAGGTTGACCGCAAGACATGGCCCTTCATGGATGCCGATTTTCAGCAGGAGATCCTCGCTGCCGCGCTCAGCATTCAACCGCATCATCGCATCGCGCATTCGCAGCGCGGCTGCCACGGCGCGATCCGGCGTTGGGAAGGTCGCCATCACGGCGTCGCCTATTGTCTTGACGACCGCTCCCGCCTCAGCGGCGACGATTTCTTCAAGAACGCGGAAATGCGTTCGCACGAGATCGAAGGCGGCAAGATCTCCGACGCGCTCGTAGAGAGCCGTAGAGCCCCTCAGGTCGGTGAAGAGAAACGTCAGGCTTGTAATCTTGAGGCGCTGATCGACATCAAGCGTGTCGGTCCGGTAGATGTCGCGAAAGCTTTGATGCGTCAGCAAACGCTTGGCAGTCAAGAAAGGACGCCTGCGGCTCAATATATCGTGCAACTCGTCTCCGGCGACGCAGACGTTCGGAACCACTCTACGATCGGTGTGGTTCTCAAGGATGAGCCGAAGCAAGCCGGGGCGCAGCGCAAGCGTTTCGTTCTGTGCATGCCCCTTGTTGATAACCATGGAGAGATTCTGCCGCTCATTTGTGGGCTCGCCCTGCACATCGATGAATTGCGCCGCATGGGTCACCGCGTCGAAAATGATGACGAATTGCGCCGGCAGTTGCAGCGAGACAAAAGCCTTCTCACCGGGGCTGAGTTCGATGATCTCCAAAAGGATGCGTGTAAATTTGTCTTCGAAGTCCTCGGGCAGATCGACACCGGAACTGAAGAAGATTTGGCGATAATATTCGAGCGGAGGCAGTTGATCCGGATCGTGCGCAGCGATCTTGCGCACTCTCGGGCTGACCGTGAACGTCACCTCGACCATCTCGTCGAGGGTGGGCTCGTATCCGGCAGCACACAGCGCACAATGGTAGCTGTCCTGGTCTACGGTTTTCAAGGTCGCGCCACTGTCGAGGACACCGCCACATCCAGGACAAAGCACGTTCCAGGTCATCTCGAACGCCCCTATGCGGGCCGCGTGGAGAAGAGCCGCGATGGTTTTACCTTCGTCGAGATTGTACGCATCGGCGAATGCTATCGCATTGATGCGATTAAGGTCCCGATCGGACCCGTGCTTGACCACATTCTCGAGGCACTCGACGGTTTGCGGGTCGCCCACTTGCCTCAACGCAGCAAAAAGCACGTCAAATTCGCTCATCGGACCACTCTCTGCAGCAAGGCTGCGGCGCATGTCGTTTTCGTAAGAACTATAACATGGGAGTTTCCCGATAGAAATCTTGAGCGTCGATGGCGCCATGTCCGTGCCGGGTCGTCGCCGCTTAGTTGCTCCACTTTTGGAGAGAGCTTGTAGGCTAAGAGCCCGACCGACCGTCGAGATCATAAATCCTGCCGGTCAACCATGCTGGCCAATCGCGTTCGAAGAACGATCTGCTGGCCTCGTCGAAAGTCCGGTTGGGACGCGTCGATATCTGCAACGCTTCTCCATCCCATCGTACCACGATCTGCTGTTGGCGGTCGGAAGCGTTCTCCTCGCGAAAACGAAACTCTTCCAATGGGCCTGCGCGGCCCAACGGCAAAGCCATTCCCGCACGATCGCATATCGCGCGCGCCCCGCGGCTGCCGCCGGCGTTCGATATGTAGCTGTCCAGCGCTGAAAGCACGGCTTCCGAAGCCAAGGCCATCTGACGCCATTGCAAAGCACGTGCCGCTTCCGCCGCGCGTTCACAGGCAATCCCATTTCGCCTGATCTCCGCGTTGAGATTCCGGGCCTGGCTCAGGGCGTCTCGGACATTTTCGCCATCGCAGATCAGCCCCGCCTTGTCGCTCATGCGCGCCTGCACATCCAGACGGACGGTCTTGGCGTTGAAGGGGCTATCGTCCTTGAGAACGGAGAGAATGCCGCGAACACCGGCCTCTCCAATCTCGGCAATGCCTCCGGCGGCTGCCGTTCGTGCTCGACCGCTCGCGCTGATATGTTCCGCAGCCCGAGTTCCAAACACCTGGCCCGCATTGAGGGCCGCACCTCCGGGTCTTGTCACACCATGGGTTCCGGCCGCCTCCCCAACTGCATAGCAACCCGCCAGGCTGCTGCGTCCCCAGGTGTCGACGCTGATACCACCGTTCATGTGTTGGTTGTTGACCGCAAACTCCAGTGGAGCGGTGGCGATATCGATCTTGTATCGCCGGTAAAGCTCGATCGCCAGCGGGTTCATATGACGCAGCCTGTCGATCGGCAGCGTTTGCCCCGCCCCTGCATTGCTCAGGTAAGCCGTGACGTCGTCATCGAGGCGCCCAAGATCGAACGGCTGGTCACCGGAAACTGGTAGCGGGTTCCGATTGAAGTCCATGAACACCCGGCGACCTGCTGCCGTTTCCCGGTAGATCGCCAGATCAACAAGGCTTGAGCCGAAATCCAACATCCGTGTCGAATGAAACGGCCATTGGTAGCCCTTACGGAAAACGTTCGAGGCCAATTCCTGCGTGCTGCGGTAGTAGTCCGCGAGGAAGTTATGCTCCTTTCCCTCGGTATCGACGGAATAGATATGAGGCATCGCCTGGACGTAGGTGCCGGAGAGGTTCCACGGAAACCCCTCGCGCCTTGTTCCGATGCCAAACTGGCTTTCAGTCAGATTGACCAGTTCGATGCCCGCCTCGAGTGCGAGCCCGAGCGATCCGAAGCAGCCGTTCGGATAGACGCTGTCGCGATAAAGCTCTCCAGGCCCACCGGCGGCGAGCACGATCACCTCGCTTGTAAACAAAGCTATACCGAGAGGATTTGCTTCCGTCCTGTCATGCGCGCGGATGGCGACAACGCCCACGACTCGCCGCGCCTCCTGCGCACCCTCCGTCAGGATCTGTACGGCGGTCGTATGGTTGTAGAACGGAACATCGAGCCGAATAGCTTCTTCCGCCAGAACCTTTACCATGAGGCGAGACGTTCTTGGTCCGCAGCTTGTCGCGCGGCCGACCTCGTCATGGTCGGTCTGATATCGCAGCGTGCCGCCCAAGGGATCCTGCGGCAATGGCAGGCCGAGATATTGAAGCGACGCCATCATGCGGCCAGAGCCGACCGCCTCTACGTAAGCCGTGTCCTCATCCATCGCGCCGCCGGCGCGGATGGCTCGCGCCATCGCCTTGTAATTGTCACCCTGATCGGCGGTGTTGGCTGTGTGCAGCGTTTGCTTGTCGGAGCCGGAGCACGCCGATGTGCCGCCCCAGGCGCTCTGACTAAGGATGACAACATCATCGCCGCGACGCTTCAGTTCGACTGCTGCGCGAAGACCGGCGGCACCCGAACCGACGACCACGCAGCCGGCACGATAGACGGGCACCGCGATGCCAGCCAGATTCTTGGTCTCGAAAGGCTCGCGCTCTGGCTTCAGCCGAGGCATGTCGACATCCGTGAGGGCGTCTAGGATATCCTGTGCGACATCGATGCTCATGGCCGTTCCATCCCCCCGCTTCTGCCTGCCTACCGAACGCTGGCGCGCGCCCGAGGGCGGGTTTCGTTGCGCTCGTCGGCAAAGATCACCGCAGGAAGCGCCGGCAGTCCGCGTATGATGTCGGAGCCCTTTTCGCCGACCATGATCGTCGGCGCATTGGTGTTGCACGAGGGAACGCGCGGCATCACCGAGGAGTCGCAGACACGCAGCCCCTCCAGCCCATGCACCTTGAGGTCGAGGCCGACGACAGCATCTGCGCCCGTTCCCATCTTGCAAGTGCCGACGGGATGGTGGTCGGTCTTGGCGTTGGCGCAGCCGTAGTCGAACAACTGTTCGTCGGTCACGACCTTCGGCCCTGGCAGACGCTCCGCGAGCACGTAGGATTTGAGAGCTGCCTGCTGCATGATCTCACGCGCGACCTTCAGGCCTTCGAGAGACATCTCACGGTCGTGCGGTTCCGACCAATAGTTCGGATCGATCAGGGGTGCTGCTGCGGGATCGGCGGCCGACAACCGCACGGTGCCGCGCGACCTAGGGTGCAGATAGGCGGAGTTGAGCGTCACCCCGGCATTCTTCAGCCGTTCGACACCGGCCTCGATGCCCGAGCCCAGACCGAGATGGAATTGGATATCGGGAGAGCGTGCGTTGGGATCCGCATACCAGAAGCCCCCCGTCTCAAACAGCGACGAGGCGACCGGCCCAGTGCGAAACAGCGCATATTGGATACCGGCCCACAGCGTTCGGTGGAGCTTTGCAACGCCGTCGTAGGTATGATCGCCCGTGCATTCCGATATCACGAAGAGGTCGAGATGATCCTGCAGGTTCCCCCCGACGCCCGGCAGATCGTGCGCGATGTTGACACCGACCGATCGCAGGTGATCGGCGGGACCGATGCCTGATTGAAGAAGCAGCTTCGGCGAGCCGATCGCACCGGAGGAGACTAGTACCTCACGCTCTGCTCTAAGAATTTCAACGCCGTTCCGACCGACGACTTCCACACCCACCGCCCGCGTCTTCTCGATGACGATCCGCGACACCCGTGATCCAAGCCGGATGGTCAGGTTCTTGCGATCCTTGATCGGAGAGAGGTAGGCAAGCGATGCCGAGGAGCGGCGCCGGTTGCGTTGCGTCAGTTGGTAGAAGCCGACGCCTGCCTGCTGGCGACCGTTGAAATCGTGATTGTAGGGAATGCCAAGCTCCTGGCCGGCCCGGATGTAGGCGTCGCAGATCGGCAAGGGCGAAACCGGCATGGAAACGCCCAGCGGGCCACCATAGGAGTGATAGTCGTCGGCGAAGCGCTGGTTGTCTTCCGCCCGCTTGAAATACGGCAATATCGAGCGATAGTCCCAGCCCTCGCAGCCGTCTTCGCCTGCCCACATGTCGTAGTCTGCCGCATTGCCGCGTGTGTAGAGCTGGGCATTGATCGAAGAGCCGCCACCGATTACCTTGGCCTGCGTATAGCGCAGCACCCGGCCCTTCATGTGCTTCTGCGGCACAGTCTCCCAGCCCCAGCTGGCCACGCCCTTCGTCATCTTCGCAAAGCCCGCGGGCATATGGAAGAGCGGATTCCAGTCGCCGCCGCCCGCTTCGAGGAGAAGTACGTTGACGTCAGGGTCTTCGCTCAGTCGGTTTGCGAGCACACAACCGGCAGGACCGGCGCCTGTAATGATATAATCGAAACGCATCTTCTTGCCCTGTTGAATGCTAAAACGATTGCTCGGCAGGACCTGTCGGCACAGCCAAAGACGTGTCGGCTGCCAGATCCTTTGAAGCGATATGATCGGCAACCCGAAGCGCCTGGCTGGCGATCGTCAGCGCCGGGTTCACCGCTGCGGATGTCGGCAGGCAGCTCGCGTCGACGACGAAGAGATTTTGGTGTTCGTATGCCCTGCAGAAGGCGTCGAGGGGGGCCGAGGCCGGATCATTGCCGATGCGCACGGTTCCGCATTGATGCGATGGCGTCCGCTTGTCAAAAGCTCTCGATAAAACAATCGGAAAGCCGATTGATCTCAGGATGTCCTTCAGCTTGGCGACAAGAGCGAGATGGGCCGCCCAGTTTGTCCGCTGCCACTGCAGGACGATCCGGTCGCCATCGACCATCACCCGGCTTTCTGGATTGGGCACATCCTCGCTCATCGCATAGAAATCGACCGTGTGTTTCGTGAGTTGATCCAGCATCCACTCCGGGACCCGCGGCAGTGATCCCTTGAGGATCTTGCCAGAAACACGGCCGAGCAGCTGGACGTTGCCGAGCGGCGGTCCGCCCTTGCCGTCAGATAGATAGAAGTCGTTGAACGCCAATGTTTTCTGATAGATGGACGTGTTCTTGAATGTCGGCGATACGCCGATGACCGCCGACGAATTGTGGTTCATGAAGTTGCGGCCAACCTGGTCCGACGAGTTGGCCAGACCGGTTCTGAAGCGGTCGTTTGCCGAGCGCAACAGCAGGGCGGAAGACTGCACGGCCCCGGCTGCGAGGATGACGATCCGCGGCGTCACCGTCTGCGTCCTGCCTTCGGCGACATAGACGACAGACTCGATGATATCGCCTTTGCCCGTCTTGAGCGCAATCACGCGCGCATTCGTCTGGAGCCGGACGTTGGGGTATTTCAGGGCAACGGCAAGGGCTGCGGTCTCCGCGTCCATCTTCCCGTCTTGTGAGTTTGGATGCGCATCCCATGGCGTCTTCGCCTTGGCGAGCCACCGATCGATATCGATACCGAGCGGCAGCGAGAACGGGTGCAATCCCTTTCTTTTGAGGCGAGCGCGCAAATCCGCGATGGGTGGCTCGTCGGGAACCGGTGGGTAGTCGTATCCGCCGGAATGGTGAGGTTCGGTCGGATCGTCGCCGATCGCACCGCGAACCTGATAGAGCGCCTCGGCCTTGCTGTACCACGGCTCGAGCACTTCATAGGGGAATGGCCAGGCTGGCGAAACACCTTCCTGATGCACCATCTCGTCAAAATCTTCCCGGCGATATCGTGACAGGACCGCTCCGAAGAACTTCGAGTTGCCGCCGACATTGTAATAGTTGCCGGGATTGAATCCCGCACCACCGGCCTCGTACCAGGTCTCCTTTGGGCGAAAGTGGCCGCGCTGGAAAATCGCCCGTTGATCCCTGTTCTCTGGGCGGTCGGCGATATGGTCGCCAGCCTCCAGGATCAGGATATCAGCGCCGGTCGCAGCCAGCCCGGCAGCGACGGTTGAACCGCCGATGCCTGAACCGATGATGACGATGTCGGGAGTGACGCTCATTTGCAAATCCAGCCTCAAGCTATCCGAACCTTGGTCTCGGGATCGAAGAAGACGGCCTTGTCGAGATTGAAGGCGAGGCGTGCGGTTTCGCCGGCGCGGATGCGTGCGTCGGCCCGGAGCCTTGCCACGACCTCC
>UBTY01000028.1 GCA_900468535.1 Hyphomicrobiales bacterium
TTGCGTAAGGCGTGAAACGAACCGTGTCCGTCTTCGTCTTGACTTCGACGCCCGTCGGGTTCGTCTGGCCCGTGACATGCAGCGCCCAGATGTGCAGGACGACGACGCCGGCAATGACGAACGGCAGCAGGTAATGCAGCGAGAAGAAGCGGTTGAGCGTCGGGTTTTCGACCGCGAAGCCACCGAGCAGGAACTGCTGAAGCCATTCACCGATCAGCGGGAATGCCGAGAAGAAGCCGGTGATGACAGTCGCGCCCCAGAAGGACATCTGACCCCAGGGCAGAACGTAGCCCATGAAGCCGGTCGCCATCATCAGGAGATAGATGAGAACGCCTAGGATCCAGAGGATTTCGCGCGGCGCCTTGTAGGAACCGTAGTAAAGGCCGCGGGCAATGTGGAGATAGACGGCAACGAAGAAGAAGGACGCGCCGTTGGCATGCATGTAGCGCAGCAGCCAACCGTGGTTGACATCGCGCATGATCTTTTCGACCGAGTTGAACGCAACCGTCGTTTCGGCGGCGTAGTGCATTGCGAGCACGACACCCGTCAGGATCTGAACGATCAGCATGACCGACAGCATGGCGCCGAAGGTATAGGCATAGTTCAGGTTACGCGGAACCGGATATGCAACGAAGCTGTCGTAGACGAGACGCGGCAGCGGAAGGCGCGCATCGATCCACTTCTCGAGGCCGGTTGATGGCTCGTAGCTGGAATGGCCACTCATAAATCAGTCCCCCTCAACCGATCTTGATTACTTTATCGGAAACGAACGAATAGGTCGGAATCGCAAGGTTCTGCGGCGCCGGGCCTTTTCGGATGCGGCCGGCCGTATCATAGACCGAGCCATGGCAGGGACAGAACCATCCGTTGTATTCGCCGGCCTGGCCGAGCGGCACACAGCCGAGATGGGTGCAGGAACCGATCATGACGATCCAGTTTTCCTTGTCCTTGCCGGCAGAACGGTCGATACCCGTTGCCTGCGCGTCAGCCGCGAGATTGGCGTTGCGCGCGATCGGATCCTTGAGCTCCGCCAACGGAACCTCGTCCGCAGCCTTCACTTCCTCAGGTGTACGGTTGCGAATGAAAATCGGCTTGCCGCGCCACTTGGCGGTCAGCGACATACCGGGCTCAAGGCTGGAAACATCGACTTCGATGGATGCCAGAGCCAATGTCGAGGCATCCGGACGCATCTGATCGATAAACGGCCATGCGACCGAAACGGCGCCGACGGCGCCCGCCATACCAGTGGTGAGATAAAGGAAATCACGGCGAGTGGGCTCGCCCGTGACCTCGCTTGTCGTTTCGTGTTCGCTCACGGCTTAAACCATCCTCTACGCAAAGTTTTGCGGAACTCCGCCTTGCCCCTCACAGCGGCGAATCTGTGATGACACAATTCGACCATAGATTCCCCACCAATCCGGCGCGTTCTATGCTTGATCGCAAATTATGTCCAGCCTTGGCAAGGCCATCCGGGCACAATGTCGCGGTAATTTCAGGTCGATTTTTAAAGACAATCACATGCTTGCAACATTGCTGCGACGCACAAAACACTACGGCGCGGCGGCGCGCGGAAATACTGGCGCTAGACTATCGGCGCAGCTCCACGAAAGAGACTTTATTCTGTGCGTGTCTCTTGGTCGCAGCCAGCAATATCCTTCCAGAGCGAAATATAATACTGGCCGCCCGGCTCCGCTTATAGCTTCCGGGCTGCCATTGCTTGCAAGTCTATAATGCCGAATGTCGCTCCGCTGCTGCGCGAACAGCAAGGTTTGCTTGCCCGGGCGTGGTGACCGCGACATTTCTGCTCGCGAACGCAGCAACGCGCGAGGACGCCAGAATTAGCGGCGAGGCTCGCTCAGAGGACCTTGATCTCCTCGCCGGAGCCGCGAGCCGCATCCTCCGGCAGGTCGGCCGCAAGGAACCCGCCCGACTGCCGCGCCCACAATTCGGCATAGAGCCCGCGCTTCTGCAGAAGTGCTTCGTGCGTCCCCTCCTCGATGATCTTTCCGCCATCGATGACGATGAGACGATCGAGCGCCGCGATGGTCGACAGCCGGTGCGCGATGGCGATTACCGTCTTTCCGTCCATGATCCGGTTGAGGTTCGACTGGATCGCCTCCTCGACCTCGGAATCGAGTGCCGACGTAGCCTCGTCGAGCACAAGGATCGGCGCGTCCTTCAGCATCACGCGGGCGATCGCGATGCGCTGTCGCTGACCACCTGATAGTTTGACGCCGCGCTCTCCCACATGCGCATCGAAACCCTTGCGACCCTGCTGATCCTGCAGGCGCTCGATAAAGCCGAGCGCCTCGGCCCGCCGGGCGGCCTCGATCAACCGCCCCTCGCCCGCGTCAGGTCGGCCAAACAGAATATTGTCGCGCACGGATCGATGCAGCAGCGACGTATCCTGGCTGACGACGCCAATCTGCATCCGAAGCGACTCCTGCCGGACTGCGGCGATGTCCTGGCCATCGACCAGGATCCGTCCGCCTTCAAGGTCGTAGAGCCTGAGCAGAAGGTTCACGAGAGTCGACTTTCCGGCTCCCGACCGCCCCACGATGCCGACCTTCTCACCGGGGCGAACCGTCAACGAGAAATCGTCGATGACACCCTTGCCTCTGCCATAGTGAAACGAGACATGCTCGAAGCGGATGCCGGGCTCCTTGATAGCCAGGTCGGGCGCATTCGGCCGGTCCACCAGCCCCAGCGGCTGCGAGATCAGCTCCGCGGAATTCTGGATCGTCCCGAGATTGCGCATGATACCGTTGAACTGGGTCATCAGGCGCCCGAGCAGAAAGTTGAGCCGCAGCACAAGCGCCAGCGAAAATGCCACGGCGCCGGCGCTGATCAGCCCCTGAAGCCAGAGATGAACGCTGAGCGCCGCCATGCTCACGATCATGATGCCGGAGACCAGCGCCATCGACGCGCGAACACCGGTGATGAAGCGGGTGAAGCGCAACACGGTTTCCTGGTAGAAATCGAAACCCTGCCGCATATAGCGGTCGCTCTCCTCGTCACGGGCAAAGAGTTTCAGCGTCTGAATATTGCTGTAGGCGTCCACCATGCGCCCGTTGAGCATCGAGGCCGCCTCCGCGGTCTCGCGGGAATGAAAGCGGATACGCGGCACGAAGTATCGCGCGAGCAGGCCGAAGGCGCAAAGCCAGGCCAGCACCACGGCGGCTAGCGTAAAATCCAGGCGCGCGACCAGAACCAGCGTCGTGACCGCATAGATTCCGACGAACCAGACGCTCTCCATCAGCGACGTGACGAGGTCGCCGACGGCCTGCCCCGCCGACCAGACCTTGTTGACGACGCGGCCGGAAAAGTCGCTCTGGAAGAACGACAGCGACTGGCGGGAAACGTGCAGGTAGGACTGCCAGCGGGCGAGATTGTAGAAGCCCGGCGTGATCGCCTGCTGATCGACAAGCGCGATCAGGAGAGCCACAACGAAACGGACGATGCCGATCAGGATGAGCATGCCGAACAGTTCGGCACCATGCGCGGCGAGAAGTCCGCTCCACCCTGCAGCAGGAGTAATGGTCGCGAGAATATCGACGACGCGACCGACGAACCAGAACAACGCCGCTTCGATCGCGGCTGATAGTCCCCCGAGCACGAGCATGGCGATGAACGGGGTTTTCGCCTGGCCGATGTAGAACGAAATGAACCCCAGGGTTGATCTCGGCGGCTGAATATTGTCGCGCGGAGCAAAGGGCTCAATCCAATTTTCGAAGATACTAAAGAGTCGATTCAGGATCATATTTGCGATATAGGCTTATAAGTCGGCCCGGGGAAGAAAAACGCCCGCCGGACAAACCTTATATTTTTGTAATTTTCGGTAACATCAACGGCATCGCCGTTGCATGAAGCATAACTCGCCACAATCTCGGCGTAGGGTAGCATTTCACGGGAGACGGCCGCAATGCAGACGAAGACGTTTACGTCGAGTATTCCCCTGCCCTTGGCGGAGAGGCTCGATGCGATTATCGAACAGTTCGAGATACCCTACGATCAGATCGTGACGGAGGCGATTTCCGCCTGGATCGAACGCGAGGAGGAACGGCGTCTGGCCGCCTTGCGCGCCCTTGCCTCCGCCAACAGCATGGCAGTGGAAGGGCATCGCGTCATCGATTGGGCCGACAGCCTGTCAGGCGACAGCCACTGATATCCATGAATCGAAAAAGCCCTCCCTGAGCGCATCAGGGAGGGCTTTCCTTATTCTGCCGCCGCTTCGGCGTCTTCCGAATGATCGGCTATGAAGCCGCCCGATTGCCGGTTCCACAGATCGGCATAGACCCCGCCCTGCTGAACCAGACCCAGATGCGTTCCAGCCTCGATGATCCTGCCGTTGTCGAGCACGATCAGGCGATCCATTTCCGTCAGCGTCGAGAGCCGGTGGGCAATGGCGATAACCGTCTTGCCCTCCATCAACGCGAACAGGTTCTCCTGGATCGCTGCTTCGACCTCCGAGTCGAGTGCCGACGTCGCCTCGTCAAGCACGAGGATCGGCGCATCCTTCAGGAACACACGGGCGATCGCGATCCGCTGGCGCTGACCACCTGACAGTTTCACGCCACGCTCGCCGACCTGCGCGTCGAGCCCCGTACGGCCCTGCATGTCGACCAGCCCCTCGATGAAGTCCCAGGCATTGGCGCGTTTTGCCGCCTGTATGACGTCGGCATCCGAGGCGTCGGGGCGACCGTAGGCGATGTTGTCGCGGATCGAGCGATGCAGCAGGGAGGTATCCTGCGTGACGACACCGATCAACTCGCGCAGGCTCTCCTGCGAAACGCCGGCGATGTCCTGCCCGTCGATCGTGATGCGGCCTGCCTCCAGATCGTAGAAGCGGAGTAGCAGGTTCATCAGCGTCGTCTTGCCCGCGCCCGAACGGCCGACCAGACCCACCTTCTCGCCGGGCTTGATATCCAGCGAGAGGTTGTCGATGACGCCCTTGCCCTTGCCGTAGTGGAAGCGGATGTGATCGTAGTGGATCGCACCCTTCTTCGCGGCAAGCTGCGGCGCACCGGGCTTGTCGATGATGTCGTGCTGCTTCGTCATCATCTCCATGCCGTCATAGACCGTGCCGATGTTCTCGAACAGCGCCGAGACTTCCCACATGATCCACTGCGACATGCCGTTGACGCGCATCGCAAGGCCGATGGCAATCGCGATGGCGCCGACGGAGATCTGGCCATTCAGCCAGAACCAGATGGACAGACCCGAGATCACGAACAGCGCAACGCAGTTGTTCATGTAGACGGAGATGTGAAACAGCGTCACGCGGCGCATCTGTGCATGGACCGTTCCGAGGAACTCTTCCATGCCGCTGCGGGCATAGGACTCTTCCCGGCCCGCATGCGAAAACAGCTTCACCGTGGCGATGTTCGTGTAGCTGTCGACCACGCGTCCGGTCATCATCGAGCGCGCATCGGCCTGCTGTGCCGCGATCTTGCGAAGGCGCGGCACGAAATAGGAAACGATGCCGATGTAGACGGCAAGCCAGACGAGGATCGGGATCATCAATCGCCAGTCCGCAGCAGCGATGACGATGATCATCGTCAGGAAGTACGTGACCACATAGACGAAGACATCGAGGATCTTCATCACGGTCTCGCGCACGGCGAGCGACGTCTGCATCACCTTCGTCGCGACGCGTCCGGCGAACTCGTTGGCGAAAAAGGTCATGCTGTGGCGCAGCAGGAAGCGGTGCATCTGCCAGCGTGCGATCATCGGATAGTTGCCGAGAAGCACCTGGTGCATAATGAGTGAGTCCAGGCCGGCCGCCAGCGGCAGACCGATCAGGATCAAGCCACCCATCCACGCAAGGCGCGGCCATTCGGTCTGCAGGAACGTAGCCCTGTCAGCCTTGGTCAGCCAATCGACGACATCGCCGAGGAACTGGAAGAGAGCCACTTCACCGATGGCGATGAAAGCCGTCAGCACGGCCATCATGCCGAGCCACGGCGCCGCCGGCTTGGTGTAGTGCCAGCAGAAGGCAAAGAGTCCCCTCGGGGGAACGCTGGGCTCCTCTGCGGGGAAGGGATCGAGACGCTGTTCAAACCAGCCAAACATTGAAAATGCTCCGAAACTTCAGCGTTCCGGCCGCCCTGCCCGCGCAAAACGCCGCGCGAAGGCACAAATCGGGAACCGGACGTTCAAAGGGCGAGGCCGTTCCGGCCGCGCAATGGATCAAAAATGGGGATTCAGGAAGGAAATGGCACTAGGCGTGCCAGGTCGCCAGTCGTGGATTCACGCATCGAGAGCGCATACGCGGCAATACTTCCATCTTGGCGCTCCCTTCTGGCGATTAAAAGATGTGCACCGATAACGCGAATTCGCCAAAAATTCCAGCCCCTATTTGCCGAAAAACGGGCAAATAGCCACCAATACGAGGGCTGTTGCGCCTGCGGCACTGCTGCAATAGGTAGATTTTCGCAGGACAACATGGCAGCAGCGATATGACAGATCTCCGGATAGCACTCTACCAACCTGATATCGCCGGCAATACGGGGACGATCCTCCGGCTTGCCGCATGCCTCGGTTTTGCTGTCGATATCATCGAGCCTGCGGGCTTCGACATCTCGGACCGGAACCTGAAGCGCGCGGGTATGGACTATATTGCCAGCGCAGCGCTGACCCGTCACGTAACCTGGGGCCATTTCGACACGTGGCGGCAGACCACGAACCGCCGTCTGGTTCTTGCCTCGACCAAAGCATCCGGCCGCTATACCGACTTCGCCTTTCGCCCTGATGACATCCTGCTTTTCGGCCGCGAAAGCGCGGGCGTTCCTGATAATGTGCATGATCGGTCGGACGCGCGGATCCTCATTCCGATGGTGGAAGGACAGAGATCGATCAACGTCGCCGTGTCGGCTGCGATGATCGTCGGCGAGGCGATGCGACAGACAGCCTGGTCCTGAGAAGCTGCGGCAGGCCAGCGCCGGTACCGTCCCAGAATATGTCGCAGACGGCATTGTGAATCCGTCAAAGGCGCGTATAGTTGTTAGCCGGACAACAAAAGACGCATGTGAATCGCTGTGATTTCAGTGCTTTGAGCACATCCGCGCTCGACGCAGTGAGCCGCCTTGATCATGCCGAAGGAAAGAAAAAGACGCGCCGGCATGGAATCCACTATCGTCATGATCAACCTGTTCGGCGCCGTGGCCTTGCTGCTGTTCGGCCTGGCGCAGGTGAAGGATGGCGTGTCGCGCGCGTTCGGCGCCAAGCTGAGGACAGGCCTCGCATCTGGAACGCGCAGCGGCGCCCGCTCCTTCCTGTCAGGCTTCCTTGCCACGATCGCCCTGCAGAGCTCGACCGCCACGGCCCTGATGGTCTCGTCCTTCGTCGAGCGCGAGCTGGTCAGGCCCCGCATGGCGCAGATCGTGCTGCTCGGCGCCAATGTCGGCACGGCGGTCACGGCATGGATTGTGGCAACTGGCATTGAATGGTTGTCGCCACTCGTCATTCTTGCCGGCATCGTTCTCTACAGAAGCGGCTCGTCCTCGCGGCAGGGCGCAGGCACGGCGCTGATCGGCATTGGCCTCATGCTTCTTTCCCTGCATCTGCTCAGCAGCGCCACCGAACCGATGCGCCAATCACCTGCGCTGGCGGCCTTCATCGGCCTGCTCGACAATGCCTGGCCGGTGGCATTGGCCTTTTCGGCAGGCATCGCTTTCATCTCTTCTTCCAGCCTCGCCGCCGTTGTCCTTATCCTGTCGCTGGCTTCGACCGGGATCTTGTCCGCCGGGTTGATCGTCGTGCTTGTGCTCGGCGCGAACCTCGGCGGCGCCATTCCACCGGTGATCGCCTCTCTTGCCGGCTCCGCGGCATCACGACGGGTGACGATCGGCAACCTCATCGTCCGCGCCATCGGCTGCCTTCTGATGCTTCCGATTGCCGGCTACGCTGCCGAAGCATTGGAAATGCTGCCGCTGGCGCCCGCCAAGCTGCCGGTGGACATCCATTTGTGCTTCAACGTCCTTCTGGCCGCCCTCGCCTGGCCGTTCGCGCCGTTGCTGTCTAAACTGATGCAGAAGCTCGTTTCTGACGATGCGCAACCCGACGACGCGCCGCGATACCTCGACGAGCACGAACTGGCGACGCCGGTGGTGGCACTCGCCAGCGCGACGCGGGAAGTGCTCGGCGTCGGCGACATGATCGAGCGCATGCTGTTGCGGACGTCTGCCTCCTTCGAACGAAACGATCTGAAAAAGCTAGGCGAAATTCCATCGTTGGAACGGCGCGTCGACAAGCTTCAGCAGGAGGTCAAGATCTACCTGTCGAAACTCGGCCGCGCCGGTCTTAGCGAGGAAGATGGCCGCCGCTCGATCGTCATTATCGACTACGCCATCAACCTCGAGCATATCGGCGACATCATCGAGAAGGGACTGCTGCCGCAGATCACCAAGAAAGTCTCCCTCGGCCTCAAGTTCTCCGAAGACGGCTATGCCGAGCTGACGAAGCTTTTCCACCTGACGATCGACAACCTGCGCATCGCCCAGACGATCTTCGTCACGCGCGACTTCAACCTCGCCAAGCAATTGATGGAGGTGAAGGTGGAGGTGCGGCATATGGAGAAGCAATCCTCCGAGCGCCATCTGGAACGATTGAGGGATGGCCGCACCGACAGCCTGCAGACGAGTTCACTGCATCTGGACATGCTGCGCGACCTGAAGCGCATCAACGCCCACATCGTTTCCGTCGCGCATCCGATCCTCGATGAAAGCGGCCTTCTGATCGAAAGTCGTCTGCGTAATCCGGCAGAGTGAAGAATGCTCAATCGGCGGACGGCAGCCGTCGCATGGTGAATTCTATGCGGTCGCCTTCAACCTGACGCCAGCTTTCCACTTCGGTCCAATAAGCCGCCTTGGGATATTCGTCGAACCACTCACGGGCCTTTGCCCGCGCCTCAAGCAGATTGAGGCAATAGGTCTGTCGCACGAAACGGTCGTTCTTCCGGGGGGTACCTTCCGCCCGGTGGGTAGCAATCCGTCGCTTCAACCCGTCGAAGGACGGCGGTCCAGGGATTTTCGTCATAAGTCTACCTCTGAGAGAAAAGGTAGTATTGAAAATCGCTTTTTGCGAGTCGAATCTGAGCCCGCCTCACGGTGCGGCTCCCGCTGCTGGCGAGCGCGGAATGCAACTGCTATCAGAAGCAACAGTGACAGACGACGAGTCGCATCGGGGATGCAGGCTCACCGGAGACGACGACTATGGAACGACCAGACCTGCCGATCGGCTTGCCTGAGGACATCGAGGACAAGAAGGCGGCCGCCCGCACGTGGTTCGAAGGGCTGCGCGATGCGATCTGCGCCTCCTTCGAGGCCATCGAGGACGAGTTGACAGGTCCGCTCTCCGATCGCGATCCTGGCCGCTTCGTGGCTAAGGACTGGGAGCGAGAGAACGGTGCCGGTGGCGGCGGGCGGATGTCGATGATGCACGGCCGCGTTTTCGAGAAGGTCGGCGTCCACACCTCCACCGTCTACGGCGAATTCGCGCCGGACCTGCGCGCGCAGATGCCGGGCGCCAAAGAGGATCCCCGGTTCTGGGCGTCAGGCATTTCGCTGATCGCCCATCCGGTCAATCCGAACGTTCCGGCCGTCCACATGAACACACGCATGGTCGTCACCTCCAGCCGCTGGTTCGGCGGTGGAGCAGACCTGACCCCCGTGCTCGATCGCCGGCGCGACCAGGAAGACGAAGACAGCCGCCTCTTCCACAAGGCGATGGAGATTGCCTGTCGCAGCCATTCTGCTGTCGCCGACTATGCGGCATACAAGCAATGGTGCGACGACTATTTCTTTCTGAAGCACCGAAACGAACATCGCGGTATTGGCGGCATCTTTTACGACTGGCTGCATTCGGCCGAGGAGATCGGCGGCTGGGATGCAGATTTCGCTTTCACGCGCGACGTCGGCCGCGCGTTTTCCATGGTTTATCCACGGATTGTTCGCGCCAACTTCAATAAACAGTGGACAGAACAGGATCGTGAAGAACAATTGATTCGCCGAGGACGCTATGTGGAGTTCAATCTCCTCTATGATCGTGGAACGATCTTCGGCCTGAAGACAGGAGGAAATGTCGAGTCCATTCTTTCGTCGCTGCCCCCCATGGTGCGCTGGCCGTAATCGGGGAGAGCTTTGATCGAGGCACTCGGAATGCTTTCAATTCGGAGGGTTGAGTAGTAACCTAGCAAACGTTCGTACGTAACAATCGGAGGAGGATTGTCATGACGATACAAAGTGAATCACCGTCGGCGGCGGGGATTCAGCAGAGCCCGCGCATTCTCGACGCGCCGGAGTTCCTTCATAGAATTGCGGAAGAGATGCGAGCGAAGAGCGGCTCGGACCTGCCCCTTTCCTGCTATGTCGAGCAAGTCAAACTACAGCTAGCCAGCGGCCGTTCTCCTGAAGAACTGTCCAATCGGGCCAAGGGCCAGGACAATCAGGTGAACACGGAATGCTACCGCGCCTGGGCTATGCCCGAATAGCATCCAGTTGCCGGCCGGCGCAGCAAACCGGCCGGAACCTTCTTGCCCTTCGAGCATTGACCTGAACCGTCACCCGCGTGACGTCAGGTCGACCCAAGACAGGAGGACGGAATGAGACTTTTCGAATGTGGAACGCTTGTGCCGGGGTGCGATTGGCATACCCGGGCAAACGACGATGCGGAAGTCGTTCGCCGGGTTGTCGAGCATATGCGGACAGCGCACGGCGAAACCATCATCCGTGAAAACATGGTGGACAACATCAAAGCCCGTATCCGCAACGAAGCGACGGCCGCGTGAGCTAGTTGTCCTTCACCACATCATTCAACCGGGCGAGCAATGCCGCCCGGTCCTGTGTGAAATTGCCATCGATCCATTCCTTTTCGAGCATCAAGAGCTTCTCGCCGACAGCCTTTCCGGGCGCGATCCCGGCAGCGAGGATATCGCCGCCGGTGAGAGGAAAACCGGGCTTCTGCCAAAGCTGGGCGTGATCCAGCAGTTTTCCGAGTCTTGCTGAGCGTGCCATCTCCTTGAGATCGCCCTCAGCTTTACCGCGCGCGACAGCAAGCGCGAGCTTGAGGCGCATGACGATCCCCGACTTTCCATCGCGGTAAAGCAAGCGATCGAAGGCCGCAGACGACAGTTCGTCATCGACGGGTTGCGTCGTTGCCCACGTCTTCAGGATGTTGGTATCTGCGTTCGACAGCCGCAGCCTTGCCGCCATCTTCTCCATTCTGTCGGCGTCGGGCGGCACGATTGCGGCAAGCCGAAGCAGCGGATCCGGCGCCCAATCAAGCGCCGACTCCGTCGTAACCAGCGCCGGGATTGCATCGATGCCCCACTTCTCGCTTTCGGGCACAATCTCGGTCAGAACGCCCATCTGGCGCATCCAGAGCAGGGCGCGGCCGGGATCGGGTGCCGAAAGGAGTTTTCGCAACTCCGACCAGACCCGCTCGGCCGACAGCGTCTTCAATTTGGCGCGAGCGCCTGCGGACGCCCTCAACCCGTCGGCGTCCGGCCGTCCCGAGCCGTAATAGGCAAAAAAGCGGAAGAACCTGAGGACCCGCAGATAGTCCTCGGCGATCCGGGTCGGCGCATCGCCGATAAAGCGGATATTGCGCTTCTCGATATCCGCAAGACCGCCGACGAGGTCGATCACCTCGCCTTCCGCATCCACGTAAAGCGCGTTGATCGTCAGATCCCGCCGCTCGGCATCGGTCCGCCAATCATTGCTGAACGCAACCTTCGCACGTCGCCCGTCCGTCTCGACATCCGCACGAAGCGTGGTGACTTCAAACGGCTTGCCGGAGATGACAAGCGTGACCGTTCCATGGGCAAGGCCCGTCGGAACAGCCTTGATCGCCGCCGCCTCGGCACGTTTCATCACAACATCGGGCGTCAGCGTCGTTGCCATGTCGATATCGCTGACTGGCAAGCCCATGAGGCTGTTGCGCACCGCCCCGCCTACCACGCGGCCCTCGCCTCCGTCCGCATTGAGCAGGTCGAAAGCTCGCTTCAGCGAGGGATCCTTGAACCATGCCTCGTCAGCAAGGTTGGTCATGCGTAGAGCCTTTCGTAGAGCGTGCGGACAATGCCGGCGGTAATGCCCCAAATCATCCGTGTTTCATAGGGCATGCGGTAGAAGTGCCGGTCGAGCCCGTCAATCATCCGCTTGTCCCTGGTGTGATTGGCGGGATCCATCAGGAAGGACAGCGGCACTTCGAACACATCGTCGACCTCGCTCGGATTGAGATGAAGCTCGAAACCACGTTGGACGATTGCAAGCACGGGCGTTATGCGAAATCCCGTCGAGGCCAGATAGTTCGGCAGCCGTCCGACGGTCTCAACGAATGTACCGTCCAGACCGATCTCTTCCCTGGTCTCACGGATTGCCGCCTGCTCTGGCGAGCGATCGATCTCGTCGATCTTGCCGCCCGGAAAGGCGATCTGCCCCGAATGCTTGCGCAGCGTTGCTGTCCTCTGCGTAAAGATCACGCTCGCCTGATCGCCGTCATCAATCACCGGCACCAGCACGGCGGCATCGCGCAGCTTGAAGGTCGCGACCTGTTCCACGATATCAGGATTGAGGATGTGATCGCCATGGTCGCGCCAGGACGATTCAATCGGTCCGCCGTTCTGATGAAGCGCGCGGCGGCGAAATTCCGCAGCTGTGTAAAGGGAAGGACGGTCGGTCATCGTGAAAGGGCACCCAGTTCCTCGGCCGGCATGACAGCAAAGCGTCGGCCGCCGGAGCGAACGCAGAACATCTCCACCCCGTCCAAGTCGCAAACCTCGCCCAGCTCGACCAGTTCATACATCACGGCCCGAGAAACGAGCGCTTCCAAACGCCCGCGGACCAACAGATAGGGCTTGAGCTCATCGTGCTCCCCCTCGATCACGAAGCGAAGCGGATGCTGTTCGCCAGCCTCCACGACATCGCCGACATTCGTGCGGAAGGTCAGCAGCGGCTCTCCATCGCGTTCGGACAGGTTCATCTCGACGGCAACGAATGGCGCATCGGCGACCCTAATCCCTACTTTTTCCACAGGAGTTACCAGGTATGTCTTGCCGTCGTCATCCTTGCGCAGCACCGTCGAGAAAAGCCGAACCAGCGGCGCGCGGCCGATCGGCGTCCCCATGTAGAACCAGGTTCCATCGGCGCGAATTTCCATATCGATGTCGCCGCAGAAGGGCGGATTCCAGCGATCCACCGGCGGAAGCCCGCGTTTTTCCTCGCCGCCGTCGCCGGCAGCGCGTGCAATCAGGGCAGCCAGACCGGCCGCATCCGTCTTTTCGCTGATCTCTCCGGCTGCCATTCTTCCGTCCCGGTTTACTCTTAACTCAAGTATCGTCACGAGATAGTCATTCGAAACGAACTTGTCAGCCCGCAACATCTTCATAACTCTATCGGGTATGGGTGAGACGTGTAAGTCCGTCGATTCGCGACGAGTGATTTCAGCCGCTGGAGATGCCTGATGGGTATGATAAAGACCGAAGCCCCGCTTGATGAGAAGGCGATCGTCGCTGCGGCCGAAAAAGCACTTGCCGATATCGCCGCCGTCCGTGCAGAAGTCTCGAAGGTCATCTTCGGCCAGGAGAGCGTCGTCGAGAACACGCTGCTTGCCCTCCTTTCGGGCGGCCATGCTCTGCTCGTCGGCGTGCCGGGCCTTGCCAAGACCAAGCTAGTGACCACGCTCGGCGAGGTGCTCGGGCTCGGCGCCAACCGAATTCAGTTCACCCCCGACCTCATGCCGTCAGATATTCTCGGTTCCGAAGTGATGGATCAGGACGACAGCGGTCGCCGGTCATTCCGCTTCGTCAAGGGGCCGGTCTTTGCCCAGCTGCTGATGGCCGACGAAATCAACCGCGCGTCGCCACGCACGCAGTCCGCCTTGCTGCAGTCGATGCAGGAGTACCACATCACCGTTGCGGGCCAGCGCTACGACCTGCCCGCGCCCTTCCACGTGCTCGCCACGCAGAACCCGCTGGAGCAGGAAGGCACCTACCCCCTCCCCGAGGCTCAACTCGACCGCTTCCTGCTGCAGGTCGACGTCCACTATCCCGAGCTGGCTGCGGAACGTCAGATCCTGCTGGAAACAACCGGCCTCAGCGAGACCAAGCCGCAATCCGTCCTGAACGCAGAGCGTCTCATCGAGATTCAGACGCTGATCCGTCAGATGCCGGTCAGCGACCGGGTGGTCGACGCCATCCTCGCACTGGTGCGCTCCGCCCGCCCCGGCCAGGGCAATCAATCGACGGACAAGAACGTCGCATGGGGTCCCGGCCCGCGCGCCGGCCAGGCGATGATGCTCTGCGCCCGAGCCCGAGCCCTTTACGAAGGTCGCCTCGCCCCGTCCCTCGATGACGTCTACGCCTTGGCCGAACCTATCCTTCAGCATCGCATGGCATTGACCTTTGCGGCTCGCGCAGAGGGAATGTCCGTTCGCGACGTCATCGCCGACCTCGTCAAGCAAGCCAAGGGATAAGGAAGCCTGACGCGTGGCACCTATCGGACAAATCGTCAATCCGACCCCAGGCAACGATGCGCTTGCCCGCGCGCGCCAGCGTGCGAGTCTGGTGCCTGATTGCCTGGTGGAAGCCAAGCGCATTGCAAATACCGTCATTGCCGGATGGCATGGTCGCCGCAAGCGCGGAATCGGTGAGAATTTCTGGCAGTTCCGCCCCTATACCGATGGCGAAAGCCTTTCGCGGATCGACTGGCGGCGTTCCGCCCGGGACGATCACACCTACATCCGCGACCGCGAATGGGAGGCTGCCCATACCATCTGGCTATGGGCCGACATGTCACCGTCCATGATGTACAAATCGAGCTTCGGCAATGTGTCGAAGGAAAGCCGTGCGCTCGTCATCATGCTCGCCCTTGCCGAAATCCTCGCCCGCTCGGGTGAGCGCGTCGGCTGCCCGGGTGTGATGGAGCCCGTGTCCGCCCGCAACGCCGCAGAACGTCTCGCCACAGCCCTGATGCACGCGCCGCTCGCTGGTGGTCTGCCCGATACAGCGATGATCCGTGGCTGGAGCGATCTCGTTTTGATCGGCGACTTCCTGGACGAAGCGCAGGCCGTGATGGCGCGCATCGGCCCGTTGGCACGCCGTGGCCTCCGAGGCCATGTCATCGAGATTGCCGATCCCGCCGAGGAAGTGTTTCCCTATAGCGGTCGCACCGAGTTCACCGATCCCGAGACCGGATCGAAGCTCACCTCGGGCAGAGCCGAGAGCCTGCGCGAAGCTTACACGAACGCATATCTTTCGCGACGCGCCGGTCTTGGCGAGGCGCTTCGCCATCTTGGCTGGACCTTTGTCAGCCATCGCACGGACCATCTTGCGTCCGAGGCGCTGGTTGCCGTGCACATGTACCTTTCCGGAATGCCGGCCAAGGCAACTCACGGAGGGCAACTATGAGCGCGCTTCCCTTCGCCTTCGCCTATCCGGCCATTCTCGGCGCCCTGATCGCGCTGCCGATCATCTGGTGGCTGCTCCGCCTGACGCCCCCGCGTCCCCAGAGCGAAGTCTTCCCGCCCCTCAAGATCCTGGCGACCGTGCTCAAGCGGGAGGAAACCCCGGCACAAAGCCCGTGGTGGCTGACATTGCTGCGCATGCTGATGGCGGCGGCCGTGATCCTTGCGATCGCCGACCCCGTCTTCAACCCGCGCACCAGTTCCCTCGCCTCGGGCGGCCCGCTCGTGCTGTTTGTCGATAACGGCTGGGCGACCGCTCCGGACTGGGAACGTCGCGTGAAGACCGCAGATGCGCTGATCGACGATGCGGAATCCGCCGGAATCCCGGTTTCGATCGCCTTCACCGCCGATCCGACCAACGATGCCGTGGCCGGAACCGCAGCTGTTGCAAGGGACAAGCTGCGCGCTGCGGAGCCGAAACCTCTCGTGCCGGATCGTCAGCGTGCATTCGAAGCCCTGCGTGCGGCATTGAATGGTGTTCACCCTGGCACCCTCGCATTTCTGACTGATGGCGCCGCCTCGAAAGACGCGGATGCGACGGTGAAGCAGCTCTCCGACCTCCAACCCGGCCAGCTGCGTCTGGTGACCGGCGACGAAAAAGACACGGTCGCCATCACGGCAGCAGGCAACGCGGCAGATTCGATGAGTGTGACGGCAACGCGCCTCGACAGCGCGCTGGCCGCGTCCCTGCCGTTGACGGCGCAGGACGCCCAGGGCCGGCCGATCGCGGCTGGAACGGTTGATTTTCAACCCGGCCAGTCGGTCGCGACAGGCTCCATCGCCGCCCCCTTCGAAATGCGCAACGACTTCGCCCGCGTCAGCATCGACAATCATGCGACGGCAGGAGCCGTGCATCTGCTCGACGATGGCTTCAAGCGCCGTCGCGTCGTGCTGCTCTCAGGCGAAGCGCGCGACGATTTCCAGCCGCTGCTATCGCCGCTCTACTACATCCAGCGCGCGCTTCAGCCCTACGCCGATCTGATCGAGCCGAACTCGCCTGATCTTGCGACTGCGATCCCGGATTTGCTCTCGCAGAACCCCTCGGTCATCATCATGGCCGATATCGGCCGCCTGCCGCAGGAGACCTACGAGCCGTTGCAGCGCTGGATCGCCAATGGCGGCACGCTTATCCGCTTCGCCGGACCGCGTCTGGCTGCGGCCCCTTCCGATGATCCGCTCGTTCCCGTCACACTGCGCCAGGGCGAACGTGCGCTCGGCGGCGCTCTCTCCTGGGCCGAACCGCAGCCGCTCGCCGACTTCCCGAATTTCGGCCCCTTCGCGGGCATGGCAAAGCCGACCGATGTGACGGTCAAGCGGCAGGTGCTCGCGGAGCCGACGCCGGATCTGGCCGAACGCACCTGGGCAAGCCTTGCCGATGGCACGCCGCTCGTGACCACGAAGCCGATCAACGCCGGACGTATCGTTCTCTTCCACGTCAGCGCCGAAGCCACCTGGTCCGACCTTCCGATCTCAGGGAACTTCGTCGAGATGCTGCGGCGGATCGTGCAGCTGTCAAGATCCGGTGGCGTGACTTCCGAGACAGGTGCTGCGAGCACCGCCGAAGCACTCTCGCCGTTCCGCCTTCTGACAGCCAAGGGCGCCCTGACGACGGAAACCGGCGCCGCCCGCCCATTGATCCCGAACGCCAGGACCACGCCACTCGCCAGCTTCGACAATCCGCCCGGCCTCTACGGGTCGGAAGAAGGCTTCACCGCGTTGAACGTGCTGCCGGCAAACGCCGAACTGAAGCCACTCGATACGTCAGGGGTCACGCTGGTCCGCGAGGGCCTGATAGGTGGCGAGACGTGGTCTGCGAAACCCGCCTTGTTCCTGATCGCCCTGCTGCTGCTGGTCTTGGACAGCCTGATCGTGATGTTCATGGGCGGCGCCTTTTCGCGCGTTCGTGGCGCCAGCCGCGCCGCTGCCATGCTGGCCGTTGCGTTCGGCGCACTTGCGCTCGTACATCCGTCCTCTTCCTGGGCCGACGATTCCAAGCCCGGCGACGAGCAGATCCTGCAGCGTCTCGATAACACCCACCTCGCCTATGTCGTGACCGGTGAAGCCGAGATCGACCGGATTTCGGAGCGTGGGCTCGAAGGTCTTACCGATTTCCTGACCTATCGCACGACGCTCGAACCGGCGCCGCCTGTCGGCCTCGATCTGGTCAAGGACGAGCTTGCATTCTACCCGATCATCTACTGGCCGGTGTCGGCGACCGCTCCGATGCCGTCAGCTGCGGCGATCAACAAGATCGACGCCTACATGCGCTCGGGCGGAACCGTGCTGTTCGATACCAAGGATCAGTTCAGCGCGCTCGACAGCAACGCCGGCGCGAGCAGCGCCAATGGCGAGCGCCTGCAACAGATTCTGGCCGGGCTTGATATCCCCCCGCTGGAGCCGGTCCCTTCGGATCACGTGCTGACTAAATCGTTCTATCTCCTGTCGAGTTTCCCGGGACGCTATGCCGGAAGCCCCCTCTGGATCGAAGCGCGCCAGGATAACCGTTCTGCAAACGCCAAGTCCGCCGCGACGGCCGACGGTGTCTCCCCGATCCTGATTACCGGCAACGATTTCGCCGGAGCCTGGGCGGTGGACGACAATGGCGCGCCGCTGCTGCCGACAGTGCCGCCGGATGAGACACAGCGCGAATATGCCTATCGAACCGGCGTCAACATCATGATGTACATGCTGACCGGCAACTACAAGACGGATCAGGTCCACGTGCCTGCCCTGTTGGAAAGACTGGGGCAGTAGCTTCATGACAGTCGATTTTTCGCCCTTCGTTCCCTGGCCGATCCTTTCGGTGATTGCAGTTGTCGTGCTGGCTTTCGCGGCCTTCGCGATCTGGCGGTCCGTTCGCGGCGCCTGGATCCGCAGCATTGCCGCGCTGGCGCTCCTGGCCGCCCTTGCAAATCCACTGCTGCTGCAGGAGGATCGCGAACAGCTGTCGACCGTCGTGCCTGTCATCGTCGACCGCAGCCAGAGCCAGCAGACGCCGGAGCGCGTCAAGATGACCAACGACGCGCTGGCGCAGCTCAAGGATCGATTGGCCCGCTTCCCGAACATCGAGCCACGTTATGTCGATGCGACGGAGCCGGAAGAGTCCGACGCTCCGTCCACCCGCCTGTTCAACGCGCTTTCGGCCGCCGTCGCCGACGTGCCGCCGGCGCGTATCGGCGGCGCGATCATGCTGACCGATGGCGAAGTCCATGACGTTCCCGGCGTCAACCAGGCACTCGGCTTCGACGCTCCCATCCACGGGCTGATCACCGGCAAGGCCAACGAGTTTGATCGCCGCATCGAAGTCATCAAGGCGCCACGCTTCGGGATCGTCAACGAGGAACAGCAGCTGATCCTGCGGGTGTTCGATGACGGCCCCAGCCCCGGCGGAACGGCCAATGTCACCGTCAAGCTGAACGGCGACGAGATCGCGACGTTGCAGGCGACGCCCGGGCGCGACACGCCCTTCTCGTTCAAGGTCGAGCGTGGCGGCAGCAATGTGCTCGAATTTGCAGTGGCACCGCTTCCGGGAGAAGTGACGGACGCAAACAACCGCGCTGTCCACGTCATCGACGGCATCCGCGAAAACCTCCGCGTTCTTCTCGTCTCCGGCGAACCGCACGCCGGCGAGCGGGCCTGGCGCAATCTCCTGAAATCGGACGCCGCAGTCGACCTCGTGCACTTCACGATCCTGCGCCCGCCGGAAAAGCAGGATGGCACGCCGATCAATGAGCTGTCGCTGATCGCATTCCCGACGCGCGAACTGTTCGTCGACAAGATCAAGGATTTCGACCTCATCATCTTCGATCGCTATCAACACCGCGGCGTGCTGCCGATCCTCTACTACGACTACATCGCCCAATACGTCGAAAACGGCGGCGCTCTTCTGATCGCGGCAGGCCCCGAGCATGCCGGACAGGACTCCATTGCATTGACGCCGCTGTCATCTGTCCTGCCGGCAGCCCCCACGGGCCAGATGATCGAGAAGGCCTTCTATCCCCGCCTCTCGGACGAGGGCAAGAAACATCCGGTCACACGCGGCCTCGACGGCTCCGGCGACGAGCCGCCGCATTGGGGACGCTGGTTCCGCAGTGTCGATGTCGAGCCGCCGCAGGGACAGACCGTGATGGTCGGCGCCGACAATCATCCCCTGCTCGTGCTCAACCGCGCCGGCCAGGGCCGCGTTGCCATGCTGCTGTCCGATCAGGGCTGGCTCTGGGCCCGTGGCTTCGAAGGCGGAGGTCCCCACGTCTCGCTCTACCGCCGGATCGCCCACTGGCTGATGAAGGAGCCAGCGCTTGAAGAAGAAGCGCTGACTGCGCGCGCCTCAGGCCGCACGCTCGAGATCACCCGCCAGACGATCGGCGACAATCCGGGAAGCGCGACGGTTCGCTATCCGTCCGGCCGCACCGACACACTTCCGCTCACGCAATCGGAACCCGGTCTCTTCAAGGCCGACAAGAAGATGGACGAAATCGGTCTCTTCGAGATCCGCAACGGCGATCTCACGACACTCGTCCATGTGGGTGCCGTCGATGCCCCCGAGTTCAAGGCGATGATCTCGACCGGCACGCTCCTGAAGCCAATTGCCGACAAGAGCAAGGGACTGGTGGCACGCGTGTCGGACGGCAAGGACGGGATCACCATTCCGCCAATCCTGCCCGTTCGCGGCCAGGTTCGCACCGGCGACGACGAGCGCATACAGATCCGCCTGACCAACGAGACCGTGCTGAAGGGCATCAACACCTTGCCGCTCTTTGCCGGCTTTGCCGGTGTCGGCATCCTGCTCCTCGCATTCGGCGCCATGTGGTGGCGGGAAGGACGTTGACGGTTTTGCGCATCGCTGAGGACTCTGATATCCGCCAGAGCGCCGTGCGTCTGTAAGGACGGTCTGTCTTATTGAATCACGCATCACGACATCGCCCGGACGTTCTCTCATGCCTTCGCCAAAGCTCAAGGTCACCAAGGTCCTGTCCAAGAAGGACAGGAAGCAGATTGCCGACAGGCTGATCGCCTACAATATCGAGCATTTCGGAGAAAGCGATCGTCAGAAGCTGGCAATCCGGTTGCGCGACGATGCAGGCGTAATTTCGGGCGGACTGGTCGGCTACACTGCCCGCGGATGGCTATACGTGGAAATGCTGTTCGTGCCGGAAGAGATGCGCGGACAGGGGCTCGCCGGACGTCTCCTGCAGATGGCCGAAGACGAAGCGCGGCGCCGCGGCTGCGTTGGCGCCTATATCGACACCATGAGCCCGGTCGCGCTCGGCGTTTACAAGCGCCAAGGTTACGAGCCAGTCGGATCTCTGGAAGAGATGACAGGCGGCCACTCCTTGACCTGGCTCAAGAAACGCTTCTCGTAGGCACTCAGCTCAAGGAGACCTGCCGCGTCTCGGCATCGATCGCCAGAGCAGCAATGGCCGCGGCAACGAGGAACCCGGCGAAAAGCCCGATCGCTATGCCGAGCCCCTCGGAAACGACCAGCGTCATCAGGGACGGAGCGACGAGCCCACCGAGTCTGGCAACCGCGCCTGCAGTTCCCATCCCCGTGGCCCGCGATGCGGTCGGATAGAGCTCCGGCGTGTAGGCGTAAAGCGCGCCCCAGGTACCGAGCAACGCGAAGCTCATCAGCAGCAGCGAGGTACCGACCAGCAGATCGCTCGTAGCCGCGACGAACAGCAGGCAGCCGGCGGCCGAAAGCAGCGAAAACGCCACAAGCGTCGGCCGGCGGCCCCAACGCTCGACGCCGTAGGCGGCCAGCGCGTAGCCGGGGATCTGTGCAAGCGCGACAAAAACCAGGAAGCCGTAGCCTCGCACAAAACCGAAGCCGCCGCCAGCAAGCTTCGCCGGCATCCAGGTGAAGACACCGTAGTAGGACACGGACACCAGAAACCAGATCGCGAGGATGAGGATGCTGCGCCGACGAAGCGCAGGGGAAAACAACCCCTCAGAGGCCGCCGAGTGAACCGCGACGATCTCGTCCTGTGGGCCGAGCGGCGTCCTGCCGTTCAAGGCCATCATCCGGTTCACAATCGTCTTGGCCTCGTCCGTCCGGCCGGTCCGCAGCAGGTAGAGCGGTGATTCAGGCACGAACAGCCGCAGAACCAGGCCGACGAGCGCCGGCAGCGCCGTCACCGCGAAGATATAGCGCCATGCATCGGCAACGCCCGCGACACTTGCGGCCCAGGCGGCAAGTGCCACGATCAGCGTACCGATCGCCCAGAAACCTTCCAGCGCCACCAGCCAGCGGCCGCGGCTTTTCGCCGGCAGGAACTCGGCCATCATCGCATAGTCGACCGGCAAGGTGCCGCCGACAGCCATTCCGGTGAAGAAACGCAGGGCGAGCAGAGCCGCGAAGCTTGGCGCGAAAATCGAGAGCGCGCCGAACAGCGCATCCGCAGCCACCGTAAGGATCAGCACCTTCCGGCGTCCGATCCTGTCGGCAATCCGGCCGAAGGCGAACGCGCCGATCAGCATTCCGAGAAAGAACAGCGTACCAGTCTGCAGCGCTTGCGGCACGGACAGGCCGAACGTCGCGGCAATCGACGCCGCAGTAAACCCGACCGCGAGGACCTGCATGGCATCGGCCGCCCAGACGAGACCGAACACGCCGAGAAGCCGCCATTGAAATGCGCCGGTCCCTGCCCGGTCCAGCGCCTCGTCCATCGATATCCGAGCCATATTCTCCCCCAGAGCGGCCTACTGCCTCCATGTCGCCACCGAGGGCCGCGACAAACCGCACAGAAGCGCTCTAGCGCAAGCCTGCTATGCGCGCCAGCCGATATTTCCCTTGAGACGTGCATGAACATCGTCGGCAAGCGGCACGACAAGCACGCGCGCCGGGTCAACAGGACCTGGAAACGTCAGTGCGTTATAGGCAACTTTCTCAAAGCCGAGCGGGCCGTAATAGGGCGGATCTCCGACCAGGATGACGGCTTCCGAACCCTTGCGCCGGGCTGCTTCGACCGCGATCCGGACCAGCTCGCGACCGATACCACGGCTCTTGTGCGAGGGACGGACGGCCAGCGGTCCCAGCAGATGTCCTTGCACCCCACCGGCGACGACAGGCGTCATTCGCACTGAGGCGATCGTCTCGCCGTCGTCTGCGCAGATGAAGGAAAGAGCCAGATCATGGGGCCCCTGCTCGCGAATCCGCGCGGCGGCACGCGTATGCCGACCGGGACCAAATGCTTCTTCGTTGATGTGTTCAATGGCAGCGTCGTGCGACGCGTCCTCAGTGAGGTAGACCAGATCGTGCTTGTGCATGATGAGACAGAAACCGGATAGACGAATGAAGAGGATCTCGAACACGCCCTTGGGCGTTCGGGAGCATCAGCGTCGTCGCAGGTTTCGTGGTGCAAACATCAATCGGTTCCAAAAATGTGAAATGGCCGATAGCAGGAAAAAATTCGCTCGTCCAATGGAAAAACGCGGAACACCCGCGCGCCGTGACGCACTGTTCAATTTTTGCCGCCCTGCAAAAGAAACGCATCTGCGATATCTATTCCTCAACACAAGATTGAAGGATGAAGCCGATGGGCAAGCTGGTCGATGGAGTATGGCAGGACGTCTGGTACGACACCAAGGAGACGAAAGGGCATTTCAAGCGCGCTGCTTCCCAGTTTCGCAATTGGATAACCTCGGACGGCAGTGCCGGTCCGTCCGGCGAAGCCGGCTTCAAGGCAGAGGCAGGCCGCTATCATCTCTATGTATCGCTCGCCTGTCCCTGGGCGCACCGGACCCTCATCTTCCGCAAGCTGAAGAAGCTGGAAGATTTCATATCGGTCTCTGTCGTCGACCCGCTAATGCTGGAGAACGGCTGGGAGTTCAAGGTTGGAGACGGCGCGACAGGCGATAGCCTCTTCGGCGCGAAGACGCTCTGGGAGATCTACGTGAAGGCCGATCCGCACTATTCCGGTCGCGTGACCGTGCCGGTTTTGTGGGACAAGCAGAAAGGCACGATCGTCAACAACGAATCGGCCGAAATCATCCGCATGTTCAACAGCGCCTTCGATCATCTGACCGGATCGACGCTGGATTTCTATCCGAACGATCTGCGCTCTGAGATCGATGATCTGAACGCAACCGTCTACGACACGGTCAACAACGGCGTCTACAAGGCAGGCTTTGCAACGACGCAGGATGCGTATGCCGAAAGTGTCGCGACGCTCTTTCAGACCCTCGACATGCTGGAGGATCGCTTGAGCAAAGGCAGGTACCTGTTCGGCGACCGCCTGACGGAAGCGGATTGGCGGCTGTTCACGACACTCGTACGCTTCGACCCCGTCTATGTCGGCCACTTCAAGTGCAATATCCGTCGGATCGACGACTATCCGAACCTGTCGGGATACCTCCGCGATCTCTACCAGACATCCGGCGTGAGGGAGACGGTGGACTTCCGTCACATCAAGGACCACTACTACCGCAGCCACAAGACGATCAATCCGACCGGAATCGTGCCTGTTGGACCGGCGCTCGATCTCGGTCGCCCGCATGGCCGCAGCGCGAAGGCCGCCGCCTGAGGCTACCAGACAGCGAATTACCAGATATGAGCGGGCTCGTGCTCGCTCGTCAGCTCGGCGATCCGGCGATGGGTCGCCGATGTCGTTCCGGCAGGAAGGTTGTCGAGTTCAAAGAAACCGCATTCGACGATCTCGCGATCCGGCGGGCGCGGCGCGGTCTGCTCGACCGTCGCGCGATAAAAGAGGATATGGTCGCGCCGACTGGATGACGTGTTGAAATAGACGTGGAACAGCTCCGGCCGGCCGACGATCCGCAGATTCCCCTCTTCTCGCAGCTCCTTGACCAGCGCCTCCTGCGCGACTTCGTTGCGCTCCACCCCGCCGCCCGGCATATGCCAGCCGGGGACGTAGCTATGGCGAACAAGGAAGATCCGTCCCTGCGCATCGAAGCACGCAGCCCTGACCCCGACGGTCATTCCGCGCGTCATCGCGAAATAGACGTGGACAAAGCGCATCAACAATCGTGATTGCCACTGGCGGATCTCTTTCACGCGACTTCCAATTCTATCAATCCGTTCAAGCAGATGTGTTTGAATTGCGATCATCCTGGGCTATGTGTGCACACATGTTCAAGCTTGCACACATATCGGATGTTCACCTCGGCCCCCTGCCTCGGCTGTCCATTCGCGAACTCTTTTCAAAACGCATTACCGGCTTTGTGAACTGGCATCGGAACCGGCGCAAGCATCTTTTCGGCGGTACGCTGGATGTTTTGCTGGACGATATCAGGGCCAGGGAGGTCGATCATCTCGCGGTAACCGGCGATCTCGTGAACCTCGCCAGCGGCATCGAGATACGCGCGGCAGCAAGCTGGCTGCAGGAACTCGGCGACCCCAGGGACAATTCGGTCGTACCCGGCAACCATGATGCCTACGTCCCCGGCGCCTACGAAAAATCGATGCGCGCCTGGTACGACTATGTGCGGGGCGATCTGGCGCCCGACGAATGGCAGGAAGATCGCCATATCTTCCCCTATCTCAGGATCCGCGGAAAGGTCGCGATCGTCGGCTGCTCCACCGCAGTCGCGACCCCACCCTTTGCCGCCAGCGGCTTCTTCGGAAGTCGGCAGGCGCGCGACACGGTCAACATGCTGCGCGCCGCCGGCGAGGCCGGCCTGTTTCGTGTCGTGATGATCCATCATCCACCGATCCGTGGCGCAACGTCCTTTCACAAGCGGATGATCGGCATACGTCGCTTCGCTGCTGTGATTTCGACCGGTGGGGCGGAACTCGTCCTGCACGGCCACACCCACCTCAACACATTGCACTGGCTGCGCGGACAGACCGGCCCAGTTCCGGTCGTCGGCATCGCGTCGGCCTCCCAGGGACCTGGGGGCATCAAGCCGGCCGCCGCATACAACCTCTTCAGCATCGACGGCTCGCCGGGTGCCTGGAAACTCAAGGCCGAGCGCTTCAGCTTGAACGCCACCGGAGACGATGTTCAGCAGGAAAGCGTCGTCGTTCTCGATACTTAGGAGAGTTGGCGGAATCAGTTTCGCCGCAAGCTGAATCATTTTGTGAAGATGGCGGCGGCCGCATCAGCGCCGGCGCACTTCCCCCTTGGTATTTCTCAATCTCGGCGTACAATTCTCAAATCGACGCAGTTTTCCAAGGGAGTCTCAGCATGCATTCAATGCCTCGCCGGTTCCGCGGTCTCCTTCTCGCAGGCTGCATCACTGTCGCGTTTTCCGCCCCGGCATTTGCCGCCGGAGAAGAGAGCGACGAGACGAAACCGCCGCCGAAAACCGAAACGACGACGAAGTGCGCGGACGGCAAGATCTGGGACAAGAAGCGCAAGGAATGCGTCACCCCCAAGAAGAGCAGCTTCAACGACGACGACCTCTACAAGGCAGCGCGCGAGTTTGCCTATGCGGGCCAATACCAGAACGCCATCAACGTCCTGACGCTTGCATCTGACCAGAATGACCCTCGCATCCTCAACTATCTTGGTTACGCCAATCGCAAGGCCGGCCGGATGGAGCTTGGAATGTCGTATTACCGCAAGGCATTGCAGGCCGATGCCAATTATATTCTGGCGCGGTCATACATGGGACAAGCTTTGATGGAACAGGGAGACGTACAGGGAGCGCGCGTCCAGCTCGTCGAGATCCGTGATCGCGGCGGCGAGAACAGCTGGGCATACCGCTCGCTTCTTCAGTCACTGAACGGCTACCGCACCTACTGACCGGACCTGCGGGCTGAATGAAGAAATGCCTTAAGAACCCGTGAGATAAGCCGCCATGTGCTTGCGAAGCATCGGCGAATTGTTTCATAAAGGACACAGAGACCGGAAAAGCGATTTCATGCCGGGCGACGATCAGGCGCCCGCGCATCTTTTGGAAAGACTATGCGTCAACCCGCGACGACAATCGATATCAGGCGTGACCTTGTAGGGTTACTTCCCAGGCTGCGCCGGTTTGCTATAGCGATTGCCGGTGATGCAACATGGGCCGATGAGCTCGTTCAGGGCGCCTGTCAACGGGCGGTCGCGCGCAGCAACCAATGGAATGGCGAAGGCCGGCTGGAAAGCTGGGTGTATGGCCTGCTGCGCCAGCAGTGGACCGAGGAAAATCGCCGCCGCCGGCCGCATTCAGCGTCACGGTCGAATGTCACGGATATCCGTCAGGCACGCGAACGGACATCAGCGCTCGATCCTGACGCCATTCATCGAATGATTGCCGAAATGCCCGAGGGCATTTGCAGCGCCTTTCTGCTGGTCGTGGTCGAGGGTCACACCTACCAGCAGGCGGCCGACATCATGGGCGTCACAGCCGCAATCATCGTTTCGCAACTGGCCCTTGCCAAGCTGCATTTCGCCAGCTTGGCCGACGAACACCCGCACAGGTACTGAGTTTTGCTCGATTTCAAGAAACTGCCGCTCGACGCCCAATTGACCGCCCTCCTCGACGGGGAGACGACGCCAGAGCAGAAGCAAGAGCTGGAAGAACGCCTCGCAGCCGACGAGGGCGCCAGAAGACTTTACGACAAGATGCGCAACGGCGCTGACTTCGGCCGGCATAGACTGGACGACGTCCTGAAGGAGCCGGTTCCACTGGCGCTGGTCCGTTCCATCAAGAGCGTGCAGCCACCCAAGGCACCGCTGGCGCCGCGTTCGGCTCGCCCCTCGCTGAAGCTTGCGCCGACGGGCCGGCAGTCGCTGGCTGCCGCGATCATTCTTTTAATTGCCGGCTGCGCTATTGGCTACTTCGCGGCAAACAGCCGCAACAACACATCCACGCAGCAGGTCACCGAAACACCCGGCGCGGGAAGCGAATGGCTGACGGACGTGGTCGCCTATCAGAGGCTGATCTCGCGCCAGCCTCGCCACCTTGTCGAAGTTCCGGCGTTTCAGGCCGAAGAAATCTCGAGCTGGCTGACGTCGACGGTTGGCGTTGCGTTCCGCATTCCCGATCTCGTCGCCAGCGGCTGGACCTTCCAGGGCGCACGCGTTGTGTTGGGAGACGGCCGCCCTGTCGGTCAGCTCATCTACACGAGTTCCGACGGCGATATCGCGACGATCTGTTTCCGCAAGGACTCCCAGCCTGACGACACCGAGGATTTCCGGGAAACAATCCATGACGAAATCGGCCTCGTGACGTGGCACAACGCCGGAACGTCTTACGTTCTGGTCGGCCCCTCGTCGGAGGCGTCGCTCGGTCAGCTAGCCATGCAGATCGCCACGGCCCTCTAATTCTCAAGCTTTTCGAAAGCTCCAGCAGGCAGGCACCGCTGCGGCGCCTGCCTTACCTACGTCTCTACCCTCAGGCCTTTCCGGCCTTCACCTCGAGCACGCGGTTGGCCGCAGAGACGATCGCCTCCAGCGACGCACCGACGATGTTGGTGCTGATGCCTGCGCCAAAGAGCTTGCCACCGGGATAAGAGGTCTCGACGTAGGAGATGGCGGCAGCGTTCGAACCGTGCTGCAGCGAATGCTCCGAATAGTCTTCGACCGACATCTCGACGCCGAGATAATGCGAGAGCGCATTGATGAAGCCGTCGACCGGACCGTTGCCCCTGCCCTCGATCCGCTTTGTCTCGCCGTTATCCGTGATCTCGGCGGCAACGATGCGCAGGCCCTTGCGCTCGGGATCGGCATAGGTGTGGTGGTCTACGAACTTGATACGGCCTTCCGGCTGCGTCACATAGCGCTCGATGAAGCGGTCGTAGATCTTTCGCGACGGAAGTTCCTTGCCTTCTTCGTCGGTGATCCGCTGGATGTCTTCGCGGAACTCGACCTGCAGGTTGCGCGGCAGGTTCAGACCGTAATCCTGCTGCAGGATATAGGCGATGCCGCCCTTGCCCGACTGCGAATTGATGCGGATGATTGCCTCGTAGGTACGGCCAACGTCCTGCGGATCGATCGGCAGGTAAGGCACTTCCCAGACCGGGTGGTTGGCGACCTTGATCGCCTTCATGCCCTTGTTGATCGCATCCTGGTGCGAACCGGAGAAAGCCGTATAGACCAGCTCGCCGACGTAAGGGTGACGCTCGCCGATCGGCATCTGGTTCGAATATTCGAACACTTCCTTCATGCGCACGATATCGGAGCAGTCGATCTCGGGATCGACGCCCTGCGTGAACATGTTGAGCGCCATCGTCACCACGTCGACATTGCCGGTACGCTCGCCATTGCCGAACAAAGTGCCTTCGACGCGGTCCGCTCCAGCCAGCAACGCCAGTTCAGCAGCAGCGATGCCGGTGCCGCGGTCATTGTGCGGATGCAACGAAATGATCAGGTTCTCGCGATTGTCGAGATTGCGGCACATCCACTCGATCTGGTCGGCATAGACGTTCGGCGTAGCCATCTCGACTGTCGACGGCAGGTTGATGATGAGCTTGTTGTCAGGCGTCGGCTTCATCACCTCGATGACGGCGTTGCAGATGTCCAATGCCACGTCGAGTTCAGTGCCAGTAAAGCTTTCCGGAGAGTATTCAAAGCGGTAGCCACCGCCGGCCTTCGCAGCCATGTCGGAGATCATCTTCGCCGCATCGACGGCGATCTGCTTGATGCCCTGGACATCCTTGGCGAACACCACGCGGCGCTGCAGCTCGCTGGTCGAGTTGTAGAAGTGCACAATCGGACGGTTCGCACCTTCCAGCGCCTCGAACGTACGCGTGATCAATTCAGGACGGCACTGCACCAGCACCTGCAGCGAGACGTCGTCAGGCACATTGCCCTGCTCGACGCACCAGCGCGCGAAATCGAAGTCGGTCTGCGACGCGGACGGGAAGCCGATCTCGATCTCCTTGAAACCCATGTCGAGCAGCAGCTGGAACATTCGGGCCTTGCGGTCGTGGCCCATCGGGTCGACCAGCGCCTGATTGCCGTCGCGCAGATCGACCGAACACCAGATCGGCGCCTTGGTCAGCGTCTTGGTCGGCCATGTACGGTCGGGAATGTTCACCTGCGGATAGGCGCGATACTTGATCGCCGCGTCGGGCATGCCTTTGTTTTGGGAGCGGGTGTTCGTATCCATGTCTTCTCTTCCTCTTCCCGTCATCTGGCCAGCCGCGTCATAGCGTATCGGGTCTGGCTTGGCGATGACGAATCCGGTGCTGATGCAGCCGGTTGATCAGTTTTCGGGATTGGTCACGAGGAGCGATGGCCTGGGCGGGCTTTCGGCCGCCGGGCGCTCCTCAACGGACCCGGCAACCGCGCGTAAGGCCGAGGAGAAGAAGCGAGGTCAGGGCGCGCGTATTGTCGCGCAGGGCAATGCGCCCGCGTGCAATCTGCTCAGAAATCATGATGCCCGTGTTCTTCATGGCAGCGTGTATAACCGGGGTACAAAAAACTGGCAATCCCTCCGTCTATTTTTTCGCCGCTTGCACAAAACGTGACAGAGCCAGCATCAATCCGCCTGCAAGCAATCCCCAGAAGGCTCCGGAGATCCCGGCGAAGGAAACGCCCGATGCCGTCACCAGGAAGGTGATGGCCGCAGCCTCCCGCGATTCCCGCGCCTGGAAGGCAGCCATTGCCGAACCCGAGAAAGCGCCGACCAGCGCAAGGCCGGCCACCGCCTGGATCAGGATCGGCGGAGCGAGAGCGACGAAAGTGGTCACTGCCCCTGCGAGCAACCCGAAAATAACATAGGAGATGCCTGAGACGAGCACCGCCCAATAGCGCCGTGCCGGATCGGGATGCGCATCCTGGCCAGCACACATCGCCGCGGTGATGGCGGCGAGATTGACCGCATGGCCGCCGAACGGTGCCGCGAGGATCGAAAACAGGCCGGTCACCGAGAAGAGCGGCCCGGGCTTCGGCTCGTAGCCGTTCACCTTCAAGACCGCGATGCCGGGTATGTTCTGCGACGCCATCGTCACGATGAACAGCGGCAGGGCGATGGAAACGAAAGCCTGTAGATTGAACACAGGCATCACAAACTCGACCGGCGGCCGCAGCGCCTGCTCGAGCGACCCGAGCGCTCCATCGGGCATATCGACGCCGAAGGCGACGACCAGCACGAATGCCGCTAGGGCTGCCGGCACCGCCCAGAGCCGTTTAAATGCGCCGACGACAATCCACGCCAGCACGATCGGCAGGCCAAGGAGCGGATTGAACCCGATCGCCTTGACGGGCGCAAAGCACAAACCGATCAGCACGCCGGCAAGCATCGCGTTGGCAAGCGGCGCAGGAATCGCCGCAACCGCGCGACCAAGCGGCTTGAACAGGCCGGCAATGACGATCAAAACTGCGCAAACGAGAAACGCCCCGACCGCTGCATTGAACCCGCCCTCTACAACACCGGTGCTCGCAAGCAATGCAGCGCCCGGCGTAGACCAGGCTATGCTGATCGGCAGCCGCGTCGCGGTGCTGAGCACGATCGCGCAAAATCCAAGCGCGATCGATAGTGCCATGAGGCCCGACGCCGCCTGCGCATCCGTCGCGCCGACACTTTGCAGGCCGTGGAGGACGACCGCGAACGAACTGGCAAACCCCACGAAGGTAGTGAGGATACCCATGAACAGGGCCTGAATGGAAAAGTCTTTGAGCATGGCAGGACTCGGGCAAGCGGAAAGTCCGCATGGAAGCCGGATCAAGTGGTCTTGCGCAAGTGCAAATCCACTCCAAATCGCCCTGCTATGGGTGGGTCACCACAAACAAAAAGCGCCCTCGCCTGCCATCCAGCAAGCAAGGGCGCCTCAGATGGTACGAAATCAGATGTCGGACTGCGACGTCACGATGCGCGAAACGAGGCCATAAGCCTTCGCTTCTTCAGCCGACAGCCAGTAATCGCGGTCGGTATCGGCAGCGATCTTCTCGTAGGGCTGGCCGGTAGCCGCCGACATGATCTTGTTCAGGCGCTCGTTCATCTTGATGATCTCGCGAGCCTGGATCTCGATGTCGGATGCCATGCCGCGCGTGCCGCCGGAGGGTTGGTGCAGCAGGAAGCGCGTGTTCGGAAGGCAAAGGCGCTGCTCCTTCGGAGCCGCGACATAGATCAGCGCGCCGGCCGATGCGACCCAGCCCGTTCCGATCATCCAGACTTTCGGCTTGATGAACTTGATCATGTCATGGATCGAATCGCCGGACTCGACATGGCCACCGGGCGAATTGACGTAGATGCGAATGTCGTCATCGCTGGCCGCGGCAAGCGCCACGAGCTGCGAGCAGACCTTCTGCGCCAGTTCCTGATTGATCGGTCCATAGATGAAGATGGAACGCGACTTGAAAAGGTTCGCCTCCGTTTCCTTGCCGAGCGGCAGTTCCTTCGTCTTGTCGTCCTGGTCTTCGTCGTTCATTCGAACCTCTCTCACGTGAATTCGGGTTCCCCGCACATAGTGCGACTCAATGCGTAAAACAATGCGAGAAAAAGACAAGCCACGGAACGGGTGAACATATGGTTAGGCCGCCTACGACTTACGGAAATGTAACTTGGCGCGGCTTTGAAAAGTCGAAATCCATTCCTACGTCCTTCTTAGCGAAAGATCGCAAGGAACAAGGAGACTGGCCATGTCACCCGAAGAACGCCAACTGCTGACGGCTCTTTTCGAGCGTGTCCGCACCGCATCGGCAACGCCGCGTGACCATGACGCCGAAGCGCTGGTCGATCAGGGCACGCGCGAGCAGCCCTACGCCGCATATTACCTCGCACAGGCCGTAATCGTTCAGGAAAAAGGGCTCGAAGCGGCGGCCAATCACATCAAGCAGCTGGAAGAGCGTATTCGCCTGCTCGAAGCCGACCAGAGCGATTACCACAAGGCCGAACAAGGTGGCGGTTTCCTGAGCTCGATCTTCGGCAGCAGCCAGACCCCGCAGCAGCCATCCACACCTCAGTCCTCTTCAGGCCCTTGGGGAAGCGCGCCGCGCCAGCAAATCCAGCAGGATCGGGGTTTTGACGCGCCTCGCGCCATGCCGCAGCAGCCAAGCGGCCCTTGGAACACCCAGGCAGCAGCTCCCTCAGCCGGCGGCAGCTTTCTGCAAGGGGCTCTCGGCACGGCCGCCGGCGTCGCGGGCGGCATGTTGCTCGCCAATTCGCTGAGCGGGATCTTTGGAAATCACATGTCGTCACTCGGCTGGGGCTCGCCGCTGTCAGGCAACAACCCCTTCGGAAACGCACCGACCGAGGAAACCGTCATCAACAACTATTTCAGCAATGATGGCGACAAGCAGCAGGCAGCGGACAACACTCAAGATAACAACGACGACAATAACGACGCCGGGGTGCAGCAGGCTGATTACGATCCAAGCGATGACGACATGCCGGACTTCGACAACAGCGACGACAGCTTCAACGCCTGAGGTCTAAGCGAAAACTTGAAACGCCGGACATATGCCCGGCGTTCAGGAGAGAGATCCTGACCTACTGTGACGCGGCCAAACGCGACCCTCATGTCACTCCGGCACCTGCCGGACTTCAGCCACGGCCGCGATAGGTCGCAACGCCCTGATCCGGCAGCCACACACCTTCCGGCGGCTTGCCGGTCTGCCAGAAGACATCGATCGGAATGCCGCCGCGCGGATACCAGTAGGCACCTATCCGCAGCCACTTCGGATCGAGCAGCTCGACCAGGCGCTTGGCGATGTAGATCGAGCAATCCTCATGGAAAGCCCCGTGATTGCGGAAGGAATGCAGAAAGAGCTTCAGCGCCTTCGATTCCACCAGCCATTCGTTCGGGATGTAGTCGATGACGATGTGCGCGAAATCGGGCTGCCCCGTCATCGGGCACAGCGACGTGAACTCAGGCGCGGTGAACCGCACGACATAATCGGTGCCGGCATGATTGGACGGGACCTTCTCCAGCACCGCCTCCTCGGGCGAGGTCGGCGCTTCGGTCTGCTTTCCCAGCATGGACAGGCTGGAAACGTCGGTATTGGGCATTCAAGCCTCCTTGATGACTTTGACGCGGATACCGTGGGCTTTTTCCCCTTCCGGCTCGACGTGAATGGCGATGCTGGAGCCCGGATGCACGGCACGGATGGCATCTTCAAGGCGGTCGCAGATATCGTGCGCCTGCCTTACAGACATCGCAGCCGGTACGACAAGATGGAAATCGACAAAGGTGACCGCGCCTGCTCGGCGCGTCTTCAGGTCGTGCACCCCGATCGATCCTGACGCATGGGTCGCGATCGCCTGCTTGATCGCTTCCTCCTCCTCCGGTTCGACCGCCTGATCCATCAGGCCTCCGATCGAATGAGAGATCACTTTCCAACCCTGATAAAGAATGTTCAGCGCAACCAGAATGGCGAGCAGCGGGTCGAAGATCGCATAGCCGGTGGCGAGCGCCAGCAACAGACCGATCAGGACGCCAACCGACGTGATGACATCTGACATGATGTGCTGGCCATCCGCCGTCAGCGCCGCCGAACGATACTTGCGCCCCGTCGTGATCAGGAGCCGCGCCCAGATGGCGTTGATGACGCCGGCGACGAAGTTGATCGCCAGACCGAGCACCGGCGCATCGAGCATGCGGGGATCGGCGAGATGGCCGACCGCCTCGTTGACGATCAAAAGCGCCGCCACGACGATCAGGACACCCTCCGTCACCGCCGAAAGATATTCGGCCTTGTGGTGACCAAACGGATGGTCGTGATCCGCGGGCTTTTGCGCGTAACGGATCACGAAGAAAGCGATGAAGGCCGCGACGACGTTGACCGTCGATTCCAGCCCGTCAGAGAGCAGCGCGACGGATCCGGTCACCCACCACGCCACCATCTTCAGGCCCATCACGCCGAGCGACATCGGGATCCCCCAAAGCGCCAGCCGCCGGACTGTCAGATTGCCTTGTTCGTTCATCGCCTTGTACCCCTCTGCGGATGCGAATGAATTGCAGCACCTGGCCCATTCAAACGCAAAACCGCCCGCGCGAAAATCGCGCAGGCGGCCAATGCGGCTCATATGGTCCAACACGCGCGATTTGTCAAAGGGCGAAGGGGAAAGTTCACGTTGCCGGATTTTACATAACACATTATATAACTCGATATGCAAAGGAGCATGCAGTGGTCGAAGACATAGTGAGAACATCGGGTTTCCTGACGCTCGGCAGTCGCCTGCGCCGTATTGGCGAGCGCCTGCAGGCCGACACCCAGCAACTCATCGAAGACGCCGGCCTTGGCATCCAGGCAGGACAGTATCCGTTTCTGGCGGCGATCGACAGCGCCGGACCGCTGACCATCGGTGAACTGGCACAGTCGGTCGGCATCACCCAACCGGGCGCCACGCGAACCATCGGCCAATTGCAGGAACTCGGCTTCGTCGACATGCAGCCGGCACCGGACGACCGCCGCCGCCACCTGGTATCACTGACAGAAAAGGGAAAATGGCTTGTCGATTTCTCGCGCGCGGAGGTCTGGCCGCGCATCGCCGTGGCGGTCGCCGATCTCTGTGGCAGCCTCGACGGCCCTCTCCTCGATCAACTAGCAAGAATGGAAGACGGCCTGGCCACGGCATCGCTGATCCGCCGCGCGCCGCCCAGGGAGACCGGAAAATGACGCATATCCTCGACCGCCCGATCTGGAACGCACTGAATACCGTACATGCAGGCCTTGCCGAAGGCGGCCTGCTCGCTCGCCGCTATCCGCCGTCAATCGTCCCGTTTGCCGCATCGGCCGACGCCTCGCCGGAAAGCCTGGCTGCCCTTGCACGGTTGCCTGCCCCAGGCGAAACGATGGCCCTGGTAGAGCCCGGATCAATCGCCATTCCGGATGGCTTCGACCTTGTTGGCGAAGCGACGCTGATCCAGATGATCGCCAAGGCACCGCGTGATCCGGTGACCGATCTCCGTGTCGCTCCCCTCACCGAGGCGGACGCCGGGGAGATGCTGGCACTTGCCCAACTGACGAAACCCGGCCCTTTCACCTTAGGGGCGCAGAAACTCGGAACCTTCTGGGGCGTGAAGGAGAATGGACGCCTGATCGCCATGGCGGGGCAGCGCCTGATACAGAGCGGCTTTAGAGAACTGAGCGGCCTCTGCACCCACCCCGATTATCAGGGCCGCGGCCTTGGCAAGCTGCTGTTCCGCTACGTTGCCGGTCACATCGCCTCGACAGGCGCCACCGCCTATCTGCACGTCAATGCCATCAATACCGGGGCCATCGCGCTCTACAGGACGCTCGGCTTCGAGCAGCGCTGGGAACTGAACCTGAAGATCATCAAGCGCCAGGGTTGACCGGCCCGGGCTGGCTGGGATTGGCGGCATCTGACGTGCCGCTGCTTCCTTCGGCGATGCTGACGGTCTGCGGCCAGCGCAGCAGAGCCGCCTCGCCTTCAGGTGTCAGCGCATACACGCCCTTGCCCAGTTTCTCGAACCAGCCATAGACATTACCGCGCAGGATCGTACCGGCATCGGACGCCAGCGCTTTCATGTCGCGCGGCCGCGCAAGCCCCTGCTGGAGTGCTGCGGCGCAGAGCAGCGCCCGCTGCCGGTAGGCCGTCATCTGCGGCACGCGCGTGCTGCCGCCAGTGACAGGATCGCCACGGCGGCGCTGATGCTCCCGCACCAGCCTTGAGCGCCGCTTCGGATTGGTGCGCGGCATCGGCGAGATCGAGCTGACGATGATGCTCACGTCGCCCGCATCGGAAACGCCGAGCATGCCGATGCCCATACGGCGGCAAAGATCGCGGTAGCGCTTGTCAGCCTCGCGCCCTCGCCCCTTGGCCGAAACACGAGCAGCAATCCAGACCTCGTCGCTTATCGCGGCCCGATCGACCGCCTGAAGAATGAGTTCGAGGTTAAAGCTGAGCTTCAGTTCACACACCACGACGACGGGTGTTTCCCCCTCGGTGATACCCACCAGATCACAGCCGCCGATCTCACCTTTGACGTCATAGCCTGCCGCCTCCAGAAAGGCTTTGACCGGCAGATACAGCGAGGTTTCCATCTGGACGTGTCTATGCCGGGTTGATGTCGGCGATCTCGCCGTGTTGCGCCAGCAGGCGCGGAGACGACATGTCGCCCGTTTCCTCGTCAACCATTACGGCGTACGCGGCGACGCCGACAAAGCGCGTGGCCATGGCGGTTGCGATTTTCTCGGCGCTGATGGCGTTGGACGCCTGCCGCATCTCAGCCGGCACAAGATTGCCACGGTTCTTGCGGTACGGCAGTACGATAAACTTCTCAGCAGCCACGGCGATATCCCTCACTTCATGTTCCGGAAATGTTCTGATTTGCCGCCAGAAGTCAACCGACGTCTGCAGTACCGCTCTTCACTGCCCGCCGCGGCGACCAGTTCGCTGCGTCAATCCTGGAAGATATAGGAAGCACACATCTCGTCGGAACCGCGAGGAGGTCGGTTGCCGGTGAACACTGCGACGGCAGAAAGCCCCTCGCCTGCGGTCCACGACGCCACATAGGTGACATCGCCAGCGCCGCACAATGCATTGCCGTTGAGAAGCACCGGATCATCGGGCTCCTCGACGCGATAGACCGATGCCGGGACACGCCTGCCATCGACAGTAAAATGATCTGCCACAAGATCGGAAAAGGCCAGGCTTTCGCCATTGGCGAACGTGATACCGAAATCATCGAAGGAGATATCGCCAGTGACGCTCTCCGCCGTGTTGCTGTAGGCCGTATAGTCATCGCCATAGGCTGCAAACGACCATGTCACGGAGACAGCCAGAGCCAAGCCAAGCACCTTGAGTTTCAACGTTTCCCACTCCCCATCAACCGCCCGATCCCGAACGTGCAAGGACGTTGGCGCTTCCATTCCCCCGCAAGTCCCGGCAGCCTTGCTCGCTCGGGTGATCCGTTGTCAATGGAGAGGCGCAGCATACGCCGCGCCAACCCAAAAATGGTCCGGCATTTGCTTCGAAATGGCGAACACCACCTAAGTGCACATTGGCACCGGGCTCAACGTGCTAAACGAGGCAAAACCTGCCTCGCTCGGCACATAGCCTCAGGCCGCCTTGGTACTCGCCTTGCGCGACAGGTGCGCGACGACGTTCTCGATCATCCGCATGCCGGCATCACCGCCGAGCGTCATGATCGATTCCGGGTGGAACTGCACCGCGGCGATCGGCTCCTTCTCGTGCTCGATCCCCATGATCGTGCCGTCTTCGCTTTCTGCCGTGATGATGAAATCACGCGGCAGCGTCGACGGGTCGGCAAAGATCGAGTGATAACGCCCGACCGTCACTTCCTTGCCGAGCCCCGAAAACACGATGCCGGGCTCCAGAACGCGGATGCGCGACGGCTTGCCGTGCATCGGCAGCGCGAGGTGCCGGAGTTCGCCACCATAGGCTTCCGCCAGTGCCTGCAGCCCAAGGCAGACACCGAAGATCGGCAGGTTGCGGGCCCGCGCCTTCTTGATCGTCGCCTTGCAATCGAAGTCCTTCGGATTGCCCGGCCCCGGCGAAAGCACGACGAGATCGGGATCGAGCCGGTCAAAGATCTCCTCCGGCACCGGCGTGCGCACGGTCGAAACCGTCGCGCCCGTCTGGCGGAAGTAGTTGGCGAGCGTATGGACGAAGCTGTCTTCGTGATCAACGAGCAAGATTTTGACGCCCTTGCCGACGGCAGCAACGTCGCGGCCGGCTTTGCCGGAGTTGCCGGCCTTGGCATCGCGGATGGCGGAAAGCATGGCGGAGGCCTTCAGTTCGGTTTCGGCTTCTTCTTCGTGCGGATCGGAATCGTTGAGCAAGGTCGCCCCTGCCCGGACTTCGGCGATCCCGTCCTTGATGCGCACGGTGCGCAGCGTCAGGCCCGTGTTCATGTCGCCGTTGAAGCCGACCATGCCGATCGCGCCGCCGTACCATGCACGCGGGCTTTTCTCATGGCTTTCGATGAAACGCATCGCCCAGAGTTTTGGCGCGCCGGTGACGGTGACCGCCCAGGCGTGGCTGAGGAAGCCGTCGAAGGCGTCCATGTCGTCGCGCAGTCGGCCTTCGATATGATCGACGGTATGGATCAGTCGCGAATACATCTCGATCTGGCGGCGGCCGATGACCTTCACCGAACCCGGCTCGCAGACGCGCGACTTGTCGTTGCGGTCAACGTCCGAGCACATGGTCAGCTCGGACTCGTCCTTCTTGGAGTTCAGGAGCTTCAGGATCTGCTCGCTGTCTGCGATCGGATCGTCCCCGCGCTTGATCGTCCCCGAGATCGGGCAGGTCTCGATGCGGCGGCCGGACACGCGCACGAACATCTCAGGCGACGCGCCGACCAGATACTCCTGCTTCCCGAGATTGATGAAGAAGGAATAGGGGGACGGATTGATCGCCTTCAGCCGCTTGGAAATGTCCGAAGGCTTGCTGTCGCAGCGTTCCATGAACTTCTGGCCGGGGACCACTTCGAAGAGGTCGCCCTTGCGGAAGCTCTCCTTCGCCTTGACGACAAGGTCGGCATATTCGCCGGGCCGGTGGTCGCTCTTCGGCGGGATGGCATCGGTGCGCTGGAAGGGTTCCGCCGGGATGTCGCCGGCCTTCCCCTCGGTCGAAAGACCGCCCTTCTCGAAGTCGTAGCGGTCGATCCAGGCCTTGGCCGAGTAGTTGTCGACGACCAGAATCTCATCCGGCAGATAGAGCACCATGTCGCGCTGGTCGGCCGGGCGCACGAGCTTCAGGTTGATCGCATCGAACTGGAAGGCAAGGTCGTAGCCGAAGGCGCCGTAAAGGCCGAGGCTGGCATCCGCCTGCGAATAGAAGAGTTCGGTGACCGCGCGCAACACCGTGAAGACCGTTGGGATCTTCGAGCGCTCCTCTTCGGTAAAGGCGCGCTCCGGCGCTTTCACCGTCAGATCCAGGCGACGCGCCGTCGAAGCACCAAGCTCAAGATCAGAGATCGTCTTCAGGCGTTCGGTGACGAAGCCGAGGATGACCTCGCCGCGCTCGTTATAGGCTTCGATCCAGACCTGGCGGCCGTTGCAGGAAATGCCGAGCGGTGGGTCGACAATGGCGGTATCCCAACGCGTGTAACGGCCCGGATATTCGTAGTTGGACGAAAACACCGCACCGCGGCGCTCATCGAGCTTGTCGATATAGGACGAGACGGCATCGGCATAGGGGATAGCCCTGCGCTGCCGGGTGACCGTGATGCCACCCTTGGTCTCGTAGATTTCCGCTCCGTCATCCCTGATGATCGTTACCACTGTTCCACTCCGTTATCGGGGCCCGGATGACAGGCAGCCTTAAAACAAAAAAAGCCGCCTGGTTTTTTCCGGGCGGCTCACTCGTCGTCTTTAGACACGATTGGTCGAGGCCGCTTCAGCGAGCCCACCACCAAACTGCAATGTTCAAGGACGTGTTCATGGGCGAAATTGTTAGCGTGAGATCCGACCAAGTGCAAGAGGCGGTTTTGGCTAGCACGCAAAGTCAACGATATTGCCCTCGCGAAATGAAGGAGGCGCCCAAAGGCGCCTCCCTTTTTCAGTCTTGCATCGATAGACTTAGAATGTCTTGGTGAGCGAAATCTTGAAATTCCGCCCAGGTTCCGAGTAGTAAGCCAGCGGCTGGTTGGTATTGGAATTCGAAGGCGTCGTGGTGCTCAGATCACGATACGCGACGCCATCCCAGTATCTCTTATCAAAGATGTTATAGACGCCTGCCTGGATGCGAAGCCCTTCCACCTGCTCAGGTTCCCACCAAGCGGTGAGATTGGCGATGCCATAACCGGGCGCGTTGAAGGTCGTCGCGCTGCTGGACTTACTCATTGCACTTCCAAAGATACCGGTGACATCGACGCCCCAGACCTCTTGGCTATATCCGATACCAGTTATGGCTCTGAACGGCACAACGGTGCGAAGTTTCTCGTCGGTATCTTGGTCCTTAGCATTCGTGTAAGACAGCGAGCCGCTTACATGGATACCATTTCCGAACTCGTGAGAACCGCTGACCTCGATCCCGCCGACACGCACGCGCGACCGATTGTAGTACTCGGTGTAGCTGGTGTAGGTGCCGACCGGGCCGATGTCGCGCGAGTCGATGAAGTTCCGGTACTCGTTGTAATATCCGACTACGCGCATCTTCGTGTCGCCGGCGTCGTAGTTGGCCCCTAATTCGAAGCCCATTCCAGTCTCGGGCTTGAGGTCCGGATTGCCGACCACCGCGTACTGTACGGGGCCGCCCTGTCCTGTGTAAAGCAGGTAGAGCTCATCGACCGTCGGTGCGCGATAGGCCATCGACCACTGACCGAAGAGCTGCAGGTCCGGCGAGACGTCGTAGCCGACTAGGATTTTAGGCGAGAAACGGTGCCCGTCCGTGCCATCCGGAACGCCGGTATATCCGGGATTGCCACTAAAGCCGGATGACTCTCGTGGGTTATAGTCGAACCAATCGAATGCCAGACCGGGTGTCACCGACCAGGCGGAATCATTATAGCGGATCTTGTCGTCGATCGTGATCCCGAGCCGGCTGCCGTTTACATCAGGCATTTCGGACTGGTCGGCATGAAGGGAGTTACAAGTCGCGCCAACGTAAGTTCCGGCGATACATCCATCCATCCCAGCGGTGAAAGACTGCGCCCAGAAATACGAGAGATTACCACGGATGTTCATCTCGTGATTGAACTGGCCGGTTTCGAACTCTTTGTTAAAGGTGCTGACAATACCGACAGACTGCTCTTCGAGCTGGTTCGAGCGGTACCAATCGCCAATCGGATTTACTAGACGGTAGCCGTCATTTCCGGCGTCGCGCTTGATGTTCTGCCAATAAAGCGAAGAGCGGATGGAGTCGAAGAAGCCACCGTCGTCTTGGGACTGATAGTCCAGCGAAACGCGATCACGCGTGCTTTCCTCGAAACCGACGAAGTCCCGATATCCACGGCTTGACGTAGTACCACCTTCAAGCGTCAGCAGATCGGTATCGAGTTGTCGGTTATAGCGCTCGGCCGTGATTCCGATCTTCTGGCCACCATCGAGTTCCTGGCGAGCCTTGAAGAGCAAATTGTACTCCTTGAGGTCCGCGGGACTTGCTTCGTCACGCGCAAAACCGATACCCCCTTTCGAGCCGGTATTCTCGGTCTCGTTGCCGCGCGTGTAGGAACCCTGCAAAAGTACGCTGGTGGCATCGACCCGCTTTGCGACAGCAAAATTTCCGCCGATGCTCCGATTGGCGCCGTCGTAGGTGGTCTTGGCAATACCGCCCCAGTCGCGCCCGTCCTTGATCAGATCTTCGGGCTCCAGGGTCTGCAAGACCACTGCGCCGCCTAGGGCACCCGAACCTGCACGCGTGGAGTCGGCGCCTTTCACGATATCGATCGCAGAAAGCGAATTGAACGAGAAAGCCGTCGTCCCGCCATTCGCATTGGTCGTTGTAGAAGGTCCACCGGAGCGGGCCGAGTTCGTCAGGTAAGGAATGGGAATGTCATCGACGAGTGTCGTGACGCGATTTCCTTCCATCCCGCGGATCACGAACCCTTTGTCGGCGGAAGAATACTGAACGCTGGGATCGATGCGTGATATATCCGACGGCGTGTTTATTTCTTCGTGGCGAAGCGTTTCAGCCGTCGTCTGTGTTGCAAGTGGCGTATCCTCTACGCTGCCCTGAGGCACTTTGACCCGCTTCCCCTTGACCACGATCTTCTGAAGTGTCGTGCCGTTCTCGTCCTCAGCGACCGTCGTCTGCGTGGAAGTCGTGGCGCTTTGCGAATAAGCCTGCGCGGTGGGTAGAGCAATGAATGCCGCGCTCAACAGCAGCGCCGAGCGCCAATGCCGGATAACCATAAAATCAACCCCTCAAAGGAAAAATGATACCGGGCTGGCTGGTCTACGCGCGTGGCGGTCGATGGGCTGGCTAGGCGTTGAGGCGGAGAAAACCGCCTTCTTTTCGCCGCATAAAAAACATGACTATTGTTGTCAATATATCGCGGCCAACTTATCTTGATTTAATCAATCATGTTTACACCGCATTAGTCAACGTTGCGAAATTGCAACGAAATATGCATCTGTGCGTTCTCTTCCTGCTGAAATGACAACGCAGGATGGATACGTGCGGAAAACGTTGGCAATCGCGATCTCCCTCGCCTGCCTCACTCTTCTGACCTCGGCGCGCTTGCCCGATCAGGCACCCGTGCCGCAGCAGAAACCCAGCGACACGGCAGAAACCCCGCCAGCTGCATCCGTGCCGAAACCCGAGCCAAAGCCGGCAACGCCTGACACTAAGCAGCCGGATAATGCCCCAAAGGCCGAAGCCAAGCCGGTCGCCCCACTGGAAAAGCAGGGCCCGAAGCTGCCGTCGCAGCAGTCGCTGGAAGAGCAGCATCTGACGATCGAAGCCGAGAGCGATGCCGAGCATTCCGAATGCGTGAGGGAACTGCAGAGCCTCGGAGTCGTCTTCAAGGACATCTCGCGTATCGATGATGGCAATGGCTGCGGCATCGACAAGCCGATCAAGGTCTCGGATGTGCTGCCTGGCATCAAGCTGAAGCCGGATGGGGTCTTCCGTTGCCCCGTCGCTCTTGCACTCGCCCGCTGGATGAAGGAGAGCGTCATTCCGGCGGCAGCCGTCGCGGCGAAGGATCAGGGTGCGATCGTCTCGGTCAACCAGGCCTCCTCCTATATCTGCCGCCTGCGCAACAGCGCCGAGACCGGCAAGATATCGGAGCATGCGCGCGGCAATGCCGTGGATGTCGCGAGCTTCAGCTTCGAGAAGGGTGAAGACATTGCCGTTCAGCCCCGCCGCGAGGATTCAACGCTTGTCGGCGCCTTCCAGCGCACCGTCAGCGCCGCCGGCTGTCTTTATTTCATGACGGTGCTCGATCCCGAAAGCGATGCCGCGCATGAGACGCATTTTCATCTCGACGTGCTGCAACGCAAGGGCGGATACCGCTATTGTCATTGATCGCCAATACCTTAGCGGCAGCAGCGGAATCGATCCGTCAGCGACTTGAATCAAGTTGGCAACAAGGCTGTGCCAGCTCTCCGCGCATGGCCCGGCTCAGAAAAGCCCCTCGATGTATCCCTGATCGTTGAGATAGATCCGTTCCGCGGAAGGCGATCTCGGCAGGCCGGGCATGGTCATGATCTCGCCGGTGATCGCGACGACAAAACCGGCACCGGCCGACAGCCGGACCTCGCGCACCGGCACGACATGCCCTTCGGGTGCTCCCCTGAGGCTCGGATCGGTCGAGAAGGAATATTGCGTCTTCGCCATGCAGACCGGCAGCTTGCCGTAGCCCTGCTCCTCCCAGGCGCGAAGCTGGTCGCGAACGGCCTTGTCGGCGGTCACCTCGCCCGCGTGATAGATCTTGGAGGCGACGATCTCGATCTTCTCGAACAGCGACACATCGTCAGGATAGAGCGGTTGGAAGCGCGCCTGCCCGGATTCGGCAAGCTCGACCACCTTGTACGCAAGCTCTTCAATACCCGCCGACCCCTCGGCCCAGTGACGGCAAAGGATGGCCTCCGCCCCTAGCCGCGAGACGTAATCCTTCACTGCCGCAACTTCCGCATCGGTATCAGTGACGAAATGATTGATCGCCACGACGACGGGAACGCCGAACTTCCGGACATTCGCCACATGCCGGCCGAGATTGGAGCAGCCCTTCTTCAGCGCCGCAACGTTCTCGGCACCGAGATCCTCCTTCTTCACACCGCCATTCATCTTCAATGCCCGCACGGTTGCGACGATGACGGCGGCATCAGGCCGCAACCCGGCCTTGCGGCACTTGATGTCGAAAAACTTCTCCGCTCCGAGATCCGCACCGAAGCCTGCTTCGGTCACGACATATTCCCCGAGCTTCAGCGCCGTCTTTGTGGCGATGACGGAGTTGCACCCGTGCGCAATGTTGGCAAAGGGGCCGCCATGAACGAAAGCGGGATTGTTTTCCAGCGTCTGAACGAGGTTCGGCTGCATTGCGTCTTTCAGCAGAACGGCCATCGCCCCATCCGCCTTCAGGTCGCGCGCATAGACGGCGGTCCGATCGCGGCGATAGCCGACGATGATGTTGCCGAGACGCCGTTCAAGATCCTTCAGGTCAGAGGCAAGGCACAGGATCGCCATCACCTCGGAGGCAACGGTGATATCGAAGCCGTTCTGCCGCGGGAAGCCGTTGGCCACGCCACCGAGCGAAGAGACCATCTCGCGCAGTGCCCGGTCGTTCATATCCATGACCCGTCGCCAGGTGACGCGGCGCAGATCGATGTCGAGCTCGTTGCCCCAATAGATATGGTTGTCGATCATCGCCGCGAGCAGATTGTGCGCGGAGGTGATCGCATGGAAATCGCCGGTAAAGTGCAGGTTGATGTCTTCCATCGGGATGACCTGTGCATAGCCGCCGCCGGCCGCTCCACCCTTCACGCCGAAACACGGCCCAAGCGAGGCTTCACGAATACAGACGATCGCCTTCTTGCCGATGCGGTTCAGCCCATCGCCGAGACCGACCGTCGTCGTCGTCTTGCCCTCTCCCGCCGGCGTAGGATTGATCGCTGTCACGAGAATGAGCTTCCCGTCCGGCTTTCCGTCCTGGGCCGCAATGAACTCCGCGCTGATCTTGGCCTTGTCGTGCCCGTAGGGCGCCAGATCTGCAGCCGGGACGCCCAGCTTCTCACCGATCTCGAAGATCGGCCTCTTTGTGGCTGCGCGCGCGATCTCGATGTCGGACTTATACTCTGTCATATCCCCTCCGGATGCGCTGTCTATTGAAGCGAAATAGCGAACTATGCCGTAAGTTTGAAGAGCACCGGCGTTGCGAAGACACCGTCATCCCGTCTATCAGCGCACATCGATTCCGTATTTGCGAGAAGAAACCATGAAATCACTCGAGCTCATTGTCGAGCGCATCATTCTTTCAAGCCGTTGGATACTCGTTGTCTTCTATCTCGGCCTGGCGCTGTCGCTCGCGGTTTACGCAGTCTCCTTCGGCTACAAGTTCATGAAGGTCGCCGGGAATGTCTTCCTGCTCGACGAAGGCGAAATGATCCTGGCGATGCTTGGCCTCATCGACGCAGCCCTCGTCGCCAGCCTGATCGTGATGGTCATGATCTCGGGCTACGAGAATTTCGTCAGCCGCTTTGATGAGAGCGAGGATGACGTGTCCTTCATCGGCAAGCTCGACGCGGGCAGCCTGAAGATCAAGGTCGCCTCCTCGATCGTGGCGATTTCGTCGATCCACCTGCTGCAGGTGTTCCTCAATGCCGATCAATACACCGACGGCAAGATCATGTGGCTGACGGTCATGCATCTGGCTTTCGTCGTATCCGCGGTGATGCTCGGCTTTCTCGAGCAACTGACGAAGAAGCCCAAAGGCGACACCAAGCCCTGATTGCGACTGATTCGCTCGGCGTCCTCCGCGGAGCGAACTCTACCCAAGGTCGTCACCCGCATCCCAAGTGCCCGATAAGTCGTATCGCGCTAAGGTTGAGAAAAATACCTCGCCAAGACGAGTTTTCGCACATCAGGTGGTGATTAAATTACGACAGTGTAATTTAATCACTGTGCACGGCGTCAATTCCCGCTAGCAAATATATCAGTTTGTATATCTTATGATTTGAAATGCAGGCAGGCAGGGAATCGTGGATGTCTTACATAGCGACTTCGGAAAGACAGTTGCTTCTTACTGCGGAGATTTCCGCGGTCAAAAGCAAACCGGCGTTTGGCGAAACGCTCTGTCGGATTGCCTCGGCGTTCGGGTTCAAGCACATTACCCTGATGGACGCGCCCTCGCCGGATAGCCTTCTGCTGAAGCCCCTGCTGATCGAAACGTCGCTACCGTCGGCCTATGTCAATCAGTTCGATCGCGCCCGCTTCATGCAACTTCCGCTCTTTTCGGCAGGCGTTTCGGATTCGGTTCTGCCCCGGGTCTGGAACCTGTCGGATGCAAATTGCGTGTTTCCGCAGGAACTGCAGACGCTGAAATACGCCTTCGACATGCAGGTTGGCATCGCAATTCCGTGCCGTTCGCTCGATGGAAACAGGCTTCTCTTCTGGATGGCGGGCAACCGCGCGCCGCTCGGCCAGATGGAAGTCAACGAGCTGATGATGATCATGCTGCATGCGATCGAGGCATATAATCAGGTCAGCTCGACGAAAGGCGGCGACTATCCCGCGCTCTCGGCACGCGAACGCGAGGTCGTGCGCTGGACCGCACAGGGCAAGACCTCGATCGAGATCGGCCAGATCCTGTCCCTGTCCGATCACACCGTGAATGCCTACATGACGAGCGCAATCAAGAAGCTCGATTGCGTCAACCGCACCCAGCTGGTTGCCAAGGCGATCCGCCTCAAGCTCATCACCTGATCCGATCAGCGGTCGAGTACCGACCGCATCTCGACCAGGTTAGAACGCACCCTCAAAATATAGAATCCCATGGTCGCAAGATGGCTCGGCATGATCCAGCCGTCTTCACGACCGTTCGAAATAATCGCCGGCTGGATCCGCAGCGCCGCCTGAAACTGCTTCGTCGTGGCCGAAAAAATCGCGCCGAGGTTGCGCTCGGCCACCACTCTGGAGAAGTCGGACTGCGCCGCCGTGAGGATTGCGTAATAGGCGTAGAGCTGACCGTAGGCGAACCAGAAGCGATCGTCGGCACGCGTATCGAACCATCCGCGCGAATGATTGGCGGACCGTTCGGCAAGCACATCGGACGTGCTGCCGAGATCATTGGCAATACGGTCGATGAATTGGATCAGGTTGTCGGCACGACCGTCGAACACGGCGTTGCAGGCACCAAGGTCGGCGTTGAACTTGCGCAGGCTTTCGATCGCCGAGCGGTAATAGCTCGGGGTCGGCGTCTTTGGCCCGAAGGGGTTCAAACCGAAATACCAGCTGTATTCGTCGAACTGGAGATTGCCGCGTGCATTCTGCAGGTCGTTATTGATGCCTGATGTGCCGCGCACGCGTCCAAGCGTATCGACAAGCTCGACGGATGTGCGCCGGATCGCCTGATTGATGCCGCGCTGGAACGACGCCTTGTTATCGAGGAAGGGCGTGTGGTCCCAGTCGATTCCGAAGAAGCCGAGCCTGTAGAGCAGCATGGAGGAGATCCATGCGTTCTGGTTGACATTGAAGTCGGTCAGGTCCGCCGCGACATCGACGATGGCCGAGCGTTGGCAGGTCTTCGCCGCAGTCGGCGCAGCCCCGGCAGCTGGCGGTATTTCCTGCCCCGCCGGAACCGTCCGTTCGGAGAGGCGGTACTGGTCCACGAATGACGGATTGAATCCCGACCACGATTGCGTCTGCCAGAAGAAGTAGCCGTAGAGCCCGGCAAGCAGCACCACGAGCGCGAGGATCGGGAGCCTGACCATCCAGGTCCGCTGCACATACCAGCCGCGTGCGGCCATGAACGGCCAGAAAGCCCATGCCACGAATAGCCGCAACCAGCGACCGATCACACGTCCGATCGATCTGAAAAAGCCGGCAATCCGATCAAGCATCGTCCACTCCTATGCGGCGAGAGGTTTCGAGCATTGAAATATGTCGTTGCCTGCCAAATCACAATATCATGCTGATATTCTTGTTTCTTCGGCGGGAGTTAAGAGCGAAGGAACCGAAACCGCAGGCGCGACGAGATCCTGGTCGTATCGATGAGCGGCGCATGCACCTCGCCCTTGTGGTCCTGGCCGAATGCCGGAAAGCGCTCGTCGAATGCGGCGTCGGCAGCCCGCTTGCGATGCTCCAGTTCGTGAGGCAGGAGCATGCTTCGCTCGAACAGCGAGATTTCTTCGGCGATGTTGGGAAACAGTTCCGCGGAAATCTGCACCTTCGAGCCCGGAATGTCGGTGTCCACCTGCGCCTGGTAGATGAGCAGGCGTTCCTCGGTGTCGATGGTCAGTTTCCGGATCAGGGCGTTGCAGCGCCCGATCTGGATATTCAGCTCATCCACGAAAAGCTGGAAGATGCCTATGAAGCGCTCGCGACGCTCGCTGTCGCCACGCATCTCATGTTCGCGCGAGGAAATCCGCTCGGCCTCGTCCTTCAGGGCCCGGCGCTCCTGCTCCATCCGTTCCCATTCGGCCTTGCTGCCGTAGAGGCCGATGCGGCCTTGCGTGGTCAGCGCCTTGGCATTGAGTTCCTTGATACGGATGCGCGCGATGTCGATCTCGTCGACGAGGCGCCGGCGCCGTTCGACGATATCGACCAGATTGCGCTCCGCGGCTTTGTGATAGGTCTGTGCCTGGCCGCGGTAGGTGTTGAGTAACCCCGCGATCGCATTCGACTTGACGAGAAGATCCTGCAGCCGCTGCACGACCGGTGCGGCGCGCACGCGAGCACCATGCCGGCGCCACATCCGCTGGCGCGAAAAACGCCCGACGAACCGCTCCGAGGCCGTCAAACCACGAAAGCTGTCGAGATCGGCGGATACCCTGACCGTCAGCGCATCGAGGCTCGATACCAGTTCTGCCAGAAGGTCGGTCAATCCCCTGCCGTCGGATATGAAGGCGTGAAAGCGGGTGTTCTCCGCAAGAAAGCGCTCGTCGTCGCTTGCCGCCGGATCGCGGGCGAACTCACCGACGAATTCGTTGCACAGCGCTGCCGTTACCGGCAGTTCAGCGGCCAGCACCTCAGCGGCTTCAAATAAGCTGTCGAACGAGAAAGGCTTGCGCACCGGACGTCCCCAGGAATCGAATGGCCGAAATTAGCCTTTCGCTCAGGCAAAGAAAACAGCCGGCATCAAACCGCTTCGGCGATCCACTCGCCGTTGATCGCATCGTCCCAGTGACGCCGGCAGAGCGAAACATATTTCTCATTGCCGCCGACTTCAATCTGGGCTCCTTCCCGGACCACCTTGCCGCTTCCGTCGAGGCGCACGACCATGGTCGCCTTGCGTCCGCAATGGCAGATCGTCCGCACCTCGCGCATTTCGTCGGCTATCGCCATGAGCTCCTGCGAGGCCGGGAAAAGCTGCCCCTGGAAATCCGTCCGGAGACCATAGACCATGACAGGGATGTTCATGCGGTCGACGATGCGGGCAAGCTGCCAGATATGCTCGCGCGTCATGAAGTGCGCCTCGTCGACGAAAACGCAGGCAATCGGGCCGTCTCCACCGTTCAGATCGTCGATGAGCGAGAACAGATCGGTGTCCGGCTCGAAGGCGATCGCCTCGGCCTGAAGACCGATCCGCGACCCGATGATCCCACGTCCCACCCGCTCATCGAAGGCTGCGATCAGCATGACGACGCGCATGCCGCGCTCTTCGTAATTGTAGGCCGCCTGCAGCAACATGGTCGACTTGCCGGCGTTCATGGTCGAGTAGTTGAAATAGAGTTTTGCCATCACTGTCTCCGTCCCATGCTTCTTGAAAGTTCGAAACGGCGAAGAAAAGTGAGGAGTTTCGATTAGCCACAGGAAATTCACCCGGGGGAATTCTCGAAAGCCCGGCAATTCATGGCATTCGAGGAAAAAGCGACGCGTCGCAATCGGATACTGCAATGCGGCGCAAATGCGCTGTGGTCGCTTGTAAAACTCGGCTATTGGTGATTGGCTTGGGAACGTAAGACTGGGAGTCTATAAATGAAAACGACAAGCGCATTCAAACTGATTACCGCCACAGCAGTTGCCGCTCTCTCCGTCGCAACCGCCGCTTTTTCCGCAGATCCCGACAGCTGCTCCACCGTCCACTTTTCGGATGTAGGCTGGACGGACATCACCTCCACGACGGCCACCGCCGCCGTGGTCCTCAAGGGACTTGGCTATACCCCTGATATCAAGGTTCTCTCCGTTCCGGTGACCTACCAGTCGCTGAAGAACAAGGACATGGATGTCTTCCTCGGCAACTGGATGCCAACGCAGGAAAAGGACGTTCGTCCCTTCCTCGACGACAAGTCGGTCGAGTCCTTCGGTCCCAACCTTGTTGGCGCCAAGTACACGCTGGCAACCAACGCCAAGGGCGCCGAACTCGGCATCAAGGACTTCAAGGACATCGCTGCCCACAAGGATGACCTCGACGGCAAGATCTACGGCATCGAGCCCGGCAACGACGGCAACCGCCTCGTCATGGACATGATCGACAAGAACACCTTCGGCCTCAAGGGCATGGAGGTCGTCGAGTCTTCCGAACAGGGCATGCTGGCGCAGGTGGCCCGTTCCGAGAAGGAAGGAAAGGCCGTGGTCTTCCTCGGTTGGGAACCCCATCCGATGAACGAGAACTTCAAGCTGACCTACCTCACCGGTGGTGACGACGTCTTCGGCCCCGACTTCGGCGGCGCCAAGGTCTTCACCAACGTTCGGGCCGGCTATCTCAACGACTGCCCGAATGTGGGCGCGCTCCTCAAGAACATGGTTTTCTCTCTCGAGATGGAAAACCAGATCATGGGCAAGATCCTGAACGACGGCGAAGAGCCGGAAAAGGCTGCGACGGAATGGCTGAAAGCCAACCCGACCGCGCTTGATCCGTGGCTTGCAGGCGTCAAGACTCGTGACGGCAGCGGCGAAGGCCTGCCCGCCGTCAAGAAAAGTCTCGGGCTCTGATTGACGACCGGCGGGGTGGTTCAGGCCACCCCGCTCGTCCTGTCACCGCACTGATTGTTGTTCTTTCTGGATAGGCGAGCCCTTGAACTGGATCACTGACGCTAAAATTCCGATTGGCCCGTGGGCGAAAGCTTTCGTGGACTGGTTGACCTCCAATGCCGACTGGTTCTTCAACGAGCTCGCTTTCGTGTTGTCGCACGTCATCGACGGTTTGTTGTTCGTCCTGCAGAAGCCGCACCCGCTGATCGTGATCCTGGCCATCGGCGGGATCGCCTACTGGCTGCGCCGGTCGCTCGTCGTCGCGGTCTTCTCCTGTCTTGGCTTGCTGCTGATCATGAACCAGGGATACTGGAAGGAGACGACCGAAACGCTGGCACTCGTGCTTGCCTCGACGTTCGTCAGCATGATCGTCGGCATTCCGCTCGGCATCGCCGCGGCGCGGCGCGCCTGGGTCTACTCGCTGCTGCGTCCGATCCTGGACCTGATGCAGACCATCCCGACATTCGTTTATCTCATTCCCGCGCTTATTCTTTTCGGCCTCGGCATGGTGCCGGGCCTGATCGCAACGGTCATCTTCGCCATCCCCGCCCCCATTCGCCTGACGCGGCTCGGCATCATCTCGACACCGCCTTCGCTGGTGGAAGCTGCCGAATCCTTCGGCGCGACGCCGATACAGGTGCTGCGGAAGGTCGAACTCCCTTACGCCACGCCGCAGATCATGGCCGGTGTGACCCAGACGATCATGCTGTCGCTGTCGATGGTGGTCATCGCGGCCTTGGTCGGCGCCGACGGCCTCGGCGTACCGGTCGTCCGGGCACTCAACACCGTGAACGTCGCCAAGGGCTTCGAGGCAGGTCTCTGCATCGTCATCCTCGCAATCATCCTCGACAGAATGTTCCGCACTGCGGGTGAAGGAGACGGCGCATGACGGCTGTTCGTTTCGACAATGTCAGCATCGTCTTCGGCGACAAGCCGGAAGGGGCGCTGGCGCTGGCAGATCAAGGCAAGACACGTGACGAGATCGGCGCCGCGACCGGCCTCGTTCTCGGGGTCGCCGATGCCTCCCTCTCGATCGACGAGGGCGAGATCCTTGTCCTGATGGGCCTGTCTGGCTCGGGCAAATCGACGCTGTTGCGCGCCGTCAACGGGCTCGCCCCCGTCGTTCGCGGCGAGGTCACCGTCTCGGCCGCCAGCGGCCCGTGCAATCCGTACAAGACCACCGCCAAGGGGCTGCGCGACCTGCGCATGCACACCGTCTCCATGGTCTTCCAGCAGTTCGCGCTGCTGCCGTGGCGAACCGTTGCCGACAATGTCGGCTTCGGCCTGGAGCTGGCCGGCATGGGCGAAGCGGAGCGCAAGAAGCGCGTCGCCGAACAGCTGGAACTGGTGAACCTGACGAAGTGGGCCGACCGCAAGGTCAACGAGCTCTCGGGCGGCATGCAGCAGCGTGTCGGTCTGGCGCGTGCATTCGCCACCGGCGCGCCGATCCTCCTGATGGATGAGCCGTTCTCGGCCCTCGACCCGCTGATCCGCACGCGCCTGCAGGACGAGTTGCTGGAGTTCCAGCGGCGGCTGAAGAAGACGATCCTTTTCGTCAGCCACGACCTGGACGAAGCCTTCCGCATCGGCAACCGCATCGCCATCATGGAGGGTGGGCGCATCATCCAGTGCGGCACGCCGCAGGAGATCGTCAAGAACCCGGCCGATCAGTACGTGGCTGACTTCGTGCAGCACATGAACCCGATTAGCATGTTGACGGCACAGGACGTGATGCAGCCCGGCCTCGGCGAAGCCGCCGGCGCCAGCGTCAGCGGTACCGCCCGCGCGGAAACGCCGCTCATCGACATCCTCGACGCATTGTCGCGCAATCCCGGCAGCATCGGCGTCGTCGAAAACGGCGCGATCATCGGCACGATCTCCTCACAGGATATCGTCAACGGTCTGACGCAGCACCGCCGCAAAGAACAGGCTTGATCCTTCCGTCCGCTTCCGCCAGAAAAGTGGACATGAAAGATCAAGCTTCCGTTTTGAGAGACACCGACGACGACGCGCGCAAACTTGCGCGCGTTCTGCTTCGTTCCGCGCGTTATGCAGCCATTGCCGTTCTCGACCCCGAGACCGGCTTCCCCTTCTCCAGCCGCGTCCTCCTCGGCACCGATATAGACGGCGTGCCAGTCATTCTGGTTTCGGGCCTCTCGATGCACACCCGCGCCTTGCAGGTCGACCAGCGTGCCTCTCTGTTGACGGGTGAACCTGGCAAGGGCGATCCGCTCGCTTATGCGCGATTGAGCACGCAATGCATCGCCGAACCGGTCGAGCGCGACAGTGCCACGCACGATCGCATCCGCACGCGCTTTCTCAACAGGCATCCGAAAGCAAAGCTCTATGTCGATTTTCCCGACTTCCGCTTTTTCCGTCTCGTGCCGCAAACCGCCAGCCTCAATGGCGGGTTCGGCCGCGCCTACATCCTGCAAGCCGACGACCTGACGATTCGTTCCCCCGCGAATGAGGCTCTCGCCGAGCGCGCCGACGCCATAGTGCAAGAATTAATAGCCGCCGACCCGGAGTTGCCAACACGCACTGCGCGCGTTCTCAAAAAACACAACGGTACCGACTGGTACATATGTGGAATCGACTGTGCAGGTTTTGACGTTATTTCGGGAGATTCCCTGCTGCGTCAGGAGTTTGGCGATATCGCACTGACGATCGACGCAGTTTATTCACATATATCTAACATAAAATACTCAATACCTGAAATTTAGCTATATACAATCTTGAGAGGGTGTTGATAGTTTTCGCCGTCCCCCCAATTTTGGGCCGGCGCATGCGTTTTTGAAATCTGTTTCAAAGGGAAGATCATTATGGACTCAATTGATTTGAGTGAGAACGCCAACGTTGCAGCTGCATTGCTGTCAGCGATGGCGAACCCGAAGCGACTGCTTATCCTGTGCAATCTCGTCAAAGGCGAAATTCCGGTTGGCGCGCTTGCCACCGAAGTCGGCCTCAGCCAGTCGGCTCTGTCGCAGCACCTTTCCAAGCTGCGCGCCCAGAAGCTGGTGAAGACCCGCCGCGATGCCCAGACGATCTACTATTCCAGCAGCTCCGAGCAGGTTATCCGCATTCTCGAAACGCTGACCGAAATCTATGCCGCGCCGCTGCGCGCCAAGTCGGCTGCGTAACCACACGCCGGCCGCCGTTTTGGTCTGCCGATAAGCCGCTCCGCCGACGAATGGAGTGGCACTCTATTTTCAGCACCTCTCCTATATTTTTCGACCGGCAAATCTGATTTGTCGGTCGCCGTTTTTGTGCCTGCAGGACGCTCGGCAAGTTCCCCTTTCGTCCGCTTGACGGCCGGACAGTCCCTGATAATTTGACCGGGCAGTAAAAAACTGCCTCAGCCAAATAACGGGAACGGCCTCCGAAACGGCCATGGAGAACAGCATGTCCAATCGCCTCAACACCACGCCAAATGACCTTCGGGCCTTTTGGATGCCCTTCACTGCGAACCGGCAGTTCAAGAAGGAGCCGCGTCTCTTCGTCGGCGCGAAGGACATGTATTACCAGACTCATGACGGCCGCCAGGTGCTCGACGGTACCGCTGGCCTCTGGTGCGTCAATGCCGGCCACTGCCGCCCGAAGATCACCGAAGCGATCCGCGAACAGGCAGGCGAACTCGACTATGCGCCGGCCTTCCAGCTCGGCCATCCGAAAGCCTTCGAACTGGCAAACCGCCTCGTGGACATCGCACCCGAGGGCATGGACCACGTTCTTTACACCAACTCGGGGTCTGAATCGGTCGAGACTGCGCTGAAGGTTGCCCTCGCCTATCATCGCGTGAAGGGCAACGGTTCGCGCTTCCGTCTGATCGGCCGCGAGCGTGGCTATCACGGCGTCAACTTTGGCGGCATCTCCGTCGGTGGCATCGTCTCCAACCGCAAGATGTTCGGCACGCTGCTGACCGGCGTCGACCACATGCCGCATACCCATCAGCCGGGCAAGAACGCCTTCACCCGCGGCCAGCCCGAGCATGGCGGCGATCTGGCGACGGAGCTTGAGCGCATCGTTACGCTGCACGACGCCTCGACGATCGCCGCCGTCATCGTCGAGCCGATCGCCGGCTCGACTGGCGTGCTGATCCCGCCGAAGGGCTACCTGCAGAAGCTCCGCGAAATCTGCACCAAGCACGGCATCCTGCTGATCTTCGACGAAGTCATTACCGGTTTCGGCCGCCTCGGCGCTCCGTTCGCCGCGCAGTACTACGACGTCAAGCCTGACATGATCACCACTGCAAAGGGCCTCACCAACGGCGTCATCCCGATGGGCGCGGTCTTCGTGACGTCGGAGATCCACGACGCGTTCATGAACGGCCCGGAGCACATGATCGAGTTCTTCCACGGCTACACCTATTCGGGCAACCCGATCGCCTGCGCCGCGGCACTCGGAACGCTCGACACCTACAAGGAAGAAGGGCTCCTGACCCGCGCAGCCGAGCTTTCCGACTACTGGGCTGACGCGCTGCACTCCCTGAAGGATTGCCCCAATGTCATCGATATCAGGAACACCGGCCTGATCGGCGCCATCGAGCTCGACCCGATTGCCGGCGAACCGACCAAGCGGGCCTTCACCGCCTTCCTGAAGGCCTATGAGAAGGGCCTTCTGATCCGCACCACCGGCGATATCATCGCGCTGTCTCCGCCACTGATCATCGAGAAGCACCACATCGACGAACTTTTCGGAAAACTCCGCGAAATTCTGCAAAACAACATCTGATCGATGCGTTTCAGGGCTCGTTTTTACCAGATCAGGCAAAAACGGGCCCTATTTCTTTATCTTCTTGCGAAATCAGCGGTAAATTCCTAAGAAACTTGCTGCGCACTCGCCGAAGCCAAACATGGCAGGCGGATGCCTCGGCCGCGCGGCTGCTCATCGTCTCTTGGCGCATCCCGCAAGGGCTGTTGTACGATCCGGGCTCACCGCGGCGGTAGTTAAATCGCGGGTTTGGAACCCACCCAAGGAGAAAGAAAATGAGTCTGAAGACTTTGTCGGCGGCCCTCGTCGCCTCGCTTGCCTTTGCGCCGCTCGCCCATGCAGACATCACCATCGGCCTCATCGCGCCGCTGACCGGTCCGGTTGCCGCCTATGGCGATCAGGTGAAGAATGGCGCGCAGGCTGCTGTCGACGAGATCAACGCGAAGGGCGGCATCCTCGGCGAAAAAGTCATCCTCAAGTACGCCGACGACGCCGGCGAACCGAAGCAGGGCGTTTCCGCTGCCAACCAGCTGGTCGGCGATGGCATCCGCTTCGTCGTTGGCCCCGTCACTTCGGGCGTTGCCATCCCGGCTTCCGACGTTCTCGCTGAAAACGGCGTGCTGATGGTCACCCCGACGGCAACCGCCCCTGACCTCACCAAGCGTGGCCTCGCCAACGTGCTGCGCACCTGCGGCCGCGACGACCAGCAGGCTGAAGTCGCCGCCAACTACGTTCTGAAGAACTTCAAGGACAAGCGCGTCGCGATCATCAACGACAAGGGCGCTTACGGCAAGGGTCTGGCAGACTCCTTCAAGGCGACGCTCAACGCAGGCGGCATCAAGGAAGTGCTCGACGACTCGCTGACCCCAGGCGACAAGGACTACAGCGCGCTCACCACCCGTCTGAAGGCCGAGAAGGTCGACGTCGTCTATTTCGGCGGCTACCATCCGGAAGGCGGTCTGCTCGCCCGTCAGCTGCATGACCTCTCCGTCAACGCTGTGATCATCGGCGGCGACGGCCTGTCGAACAGCGAATTCTGGAACATCGGCACCGACGCAGCCGCCGGTACGATCTTCACCAACGCCATGGACGCAACGAAGAGCCCGGACTCCAAGGCAGCTGCCGACGCGCTTGCCGCCAAGAACATCCCGGCTGAAGCCTTCACGCTCAACGCCTATGCAGCTGTCGAAGTCCTGAAGGCAGGCATCGAGAAGGCCGGCAGCGCCGAGGACTCCGAAGCCGTTGCCAAGGCGCTGAAGGGCGGCGAACCGATCTCGACCGCCATCGGCAAGCTGACCTACGGCGAAACCGGCGACCTGACCTCGCAGAGCTTCGCGCTCTACAAGTGGGAAGGTGGCAAGATCGTTCCGGCCGAATAAGCCTTCGATCTCCCGATTTCGATCGCCGGGCGTCCCTCTGGGGCGCCCGGTTTTCGTTTGTGGACCCGATAGCAAGCCGATCTCGCTTTGTCGGGCACATGGGCTATAAGTGATAAAACGCCAGCACGAGGATGCCATGACTGCCAAGCTCGAACGCCTTATCGACCAGGGAACGGGCCGCCTGCCCGCCGACATCGTTCTGAAAGGCGGACGCTTCTTCGACCTCGTGACCGGCGAACTCGTGGCATCGGATATCGCGATCGCACAGGATCGTATCGTCGGCACGTGCGGCAGCTACGACGGCGACACCGAGATCGATATCTCGGGCAAGATCGTGGTGCCGGGCTTCATCGATACGCATCTCCACATCGAGTCGTCGCTGGTGACGCCGCACGAATTCGACCGATGCGTCCTGCCCTATGGCGTAACGACCGTCATCTGTGATCCGCACGAAATTGCCAATGTTCTCGGCACCGAAGGCATTCAGTACTTCTTGGACTCGTCTCTCGAAACGATCATGGATATCCGTGTCCAGCTCTCCTCCTGCGTGCCTGCCACGCATCTGGAAACGTCGGGCGCCGATCTGCCGATCGAGCGGTTGCTTCCCTTCCGCGATCATCCAAAGGTGATCGGCCTTGCCGAGTTCATGAACTTCCCCGGTGTGATCCACAAGGATCCAATCTGCATGGCGAAGCTCGACGCCTTCCAGGGCGAGCACATTGACGGCCATGCGCCCCTGCTCTCGGGCAACGACCTCAACGGCTATCTCGCCGCCGGCATTCGCACCGAGCACGAATGCACGAGTGCCGCCGAAGCGCTAGAAAAGATCCGCAAGGGCATGCACATCCTCGTGCGCGAAGGCTCCGTGTCGAAGGACCTCGCGGCGCTGATGCCCATCATCACCGAGCGCCTGTCGCCCTACATCGCCCTTTGCACCGACGACCGCAACCCGCTCGACATCGCCGAGCAAGGGCATCTCGACTACATGATCCGTACCGCGATCAAGAGCGGCGTGGAGCCGCTTGCCGTCTACCGCGCCGCCTCGATCTCGGCTGCCCGCGCCTTCGGCCTGCGCGATCGCGGCCTCGTTGCTCCCGGCTGGCGCGCAGATCTGGTGGTTATCGACAGCCTCGAAAACTGCCGCGCGGATCTCGTCTTTGCCGCGGGTCGCCAGGTGACCACGGAGCTCTTCGGCACGCGCAAGCCAGTGGAACCAGTCGGCCTCGACAGCGTCAAGGCCCGCCCCGTCAACGCCGCCCATTTCGGTGTGCCGGTGGCCGACGGCGAGACGTCAGTGATCGGCGTCATGCCCGGCAAGATCATCACCGAACATCGCCGCTACCGGCTGCCTGTGAAGGGTAACCAGACCGACGTCGATCTCGGCAACGACATCATCAAGGTCGCCGTCATCGAGCGGCACGGCAAGAACGGCAACCATGCCAATGGCTTCGTCCAGGGATTCGGCCTGAAGAAAGGCGCGATCGCCTCCACCGTCGGCCATGACAGCCACAACATCTGCGTCGTCGGTGTCAGCGAGGACGACATGGCGCTTGCCGCCAATCGTCTTGGTGAAATCAAGGGCGGTTTCGTTGTCGTCGAGGATGGTAAGGTCACGGGCGAGATCGCCTTACCCGTTGCCGGTCTGATGAGCCTCGAGCCCTACGAGACGGTGCGCGACACGCTGCATCACCTGAGAAAGGCCGCCTATGCCCTTGGAACGACTCTCGAAGAGCCGTTTCTCCAGGTCGCGTTCCTTCCGCTCCCGGTCATCCCGCACCTGAAGATCTCCGACAAGGGCATGGTGGATGTCGATCGGTTCATGCTGATCTGACACCCACCGAGTCCGGCGGCTGGACTACCCTGTCAGGCCGCCGCCCGCACCGGCCCCTCAAGCCGCTCCCAGATCCGCGACACCGTTTCCCCGTCGCAATCCAGCCCGAAGAGTTCACGCAGATACGTCGCCAGTTCACCGGCCGATCCGATCTGCAGGCTCTTCGTCCCCTGCGCGTTCGATCGTTTCAGGCCACGGTTCATCAACGCGACATCCCCATCCGGCAGCCGGATGCTCATCATCAGGTTGTCGCGGAACGGCAGAGCCGACCAGAATGTGCAGAGCTGGTTGGCGCCTTCGAGATCCGCCTGCGCAAAGCGGCTTTCATCGAAGCCGAAGAGCGGAAACCATCCGTCCGGCGCCTGCCATTCCAGCACCAGCTCGCCCGTCGCGTCATCCTCCCGCAAGCGGAAGATCATGCCGCCGATCAGTTGTTCGCCGGCGCGAACGGCAACCGGATCGCGCGGCCCCGGACCGCCGAAGCCTGCGTCCGCCAGCCACTCCTGCCCTTCGATCGTGACGATCCAGGCAAGATGCGCCCTGACGCCGCCGACAGGCGCGCCCATGCGAACACGGGCGAGTATCGGGCGCGCCTCGAAGCCGAGATGTTTCAGCGCCTCGCCGAACAGCCAATTCAGCTGGAAGCAATAGCCGCCACGCTTCTTCTCGACCAGCTGCGTCCAGATATCGCCGGGCTGCAGGCTGGGTGCCTTGCCAAGAAAGGGATCGATGCTTTCGAAGGCGATGGCCGCAAGTTGCGCGCGCTGCAGGGCAACGAGCCCGGCCTGCGTGGTTTCGATATGCGCGAGACCGATCCGCCTCGCATATTGGTCAAAGTCAAACATTCCTCATACCTCATCCGTTGTAACGCCAATTTTCTACAATCGACCGCCCGCGACCGCTCCCTAAAAGTTTGCTAACCGACCGGCCTCTCGCCTATGCTCGCTCCGGGGACGCTGGAGGGTCGGCCGCGTGCGTTTTGATGAGGAAATCGCCGAGTTCATTGCCGGTCCGGTCATGATGGTCATCGGCACCTGCGATGGCGCTAACCAGCCGGATGTCGGCCGCGGTGTCGGCTGCCGCGTTCTTCTAGGCACTGAAGCCATCGAGGTGCTAATCTCCGGTTGGCAGTGGCCGGATACCGTTGCCAATATTCGCGAGACGGGCGAAGCCGCCTTTACCTTCGTTCGCCCCTCCGACTACCGTTCGCTTCAGCTCAAGGGGTCCGCGAGCCTGCGTCAGCCGACAGCCGACGATCTCGCGCTCTGCGAACGTTATATCGCAGGCGTCACGGCGGCACTCGCCGAGCAGGGTGTCCCGTCCTCGATGATCGACGTATGGCTGACGAACCGCGAGCTGGCGATAGCCAGGCTCGACGTCCGCGCCGTCTCCATCAAGACCCCCGGCAGCAGCGCCGGCTCGCTTGTCGGAGCCCAGGCATGACCGGGATCGCGCCTCGGCTTCGCGACATGGAGCGTTTTTTCGAGGGCATTGTCCCCTCGATCATCGCCACCTCTTCGGCGCAGGGCATTCCCAACGTGTCGTATCTCTCGCACGTGGTGCTCGTCGATGACCAGCATGTCGGCCTGTCCAACCAGTTCTTCAACACCACGCTGACGAACCTTTCCGAAAACCCTCAAGCCGCAATCCTGCTTGTCGATGGTGCGCGTGGCGGCCAGTGCCGGCTGCGCGCCGTCTACGAGCAGACCGTCTTCGACGGCCCGCTCTTCAGCCGCGTTTCGACCCAGCTCGACGCGACCAGCGCCCAAGTGGGAATGGGGGGCATCATGCGGCTGCGCGGCGTCGATATCTTCCGGGTGCTCGATATCACGGTATACCCCTCGCCCGTGGCCGCGCCGATCGAGCCGGTCGCGAGCGAACCGCTCCTCGAAGCAAGCGCGAACCTGGCAATGACGCTGGCCGGTCTTCCTGGGCAGGTCGACGCGGCACTCGACGCGACGCTGGAATGGATGCGCGACACGCTCGCATGCGGTCAGGCAGCCATATTCCTCGCCGACGAAAACATCGGCCATCTGGCCACCGCCGGCAGCCTCGGATACGAGCGCTCGGGTGTTGGCTCGGAAATTCCCTTCGGCGACGGTGTATTCGGCAGCGCCGCCCGCGAACGGCAGATCGTCAAGATCAGCGACCTCAGCCGCGCCCGCCGCTACAGCGCCGCCGTGAAGGCTTCGGCC
>UBTY01000092.1 GCA_900468535.1 Hyphomicrobiales bacterium
GCGCCGACGGTACGGCCGCCTTCGCGGATAGCGAAGCGCAGCTTTTCTTCCATCGCGATCGGAACGATCAGCTCGACGTCAACCGTGACGTTGTCGCCAGGCATAACCATTTCCGTGCCTTCCGGAAGCGTTACGATGCCCGTAACGTCCGTCGTGCGGAAGTAGAACTGCGGACGGTAGTTCGTGAAGAACGGCGTATGACGGCCGCCTTCTTCCTTCGTCAGGATGTAGGCTTCTGCCTTGAACTTCTTGTGCGGCTTGACAGAGCCCGGCTTGCACAGGATCTGACCACGCTCGACGCCGTCACGGTTAACACCGCGAACCAGTGCACCGATGTTGTCGCCAGCCTGGCCCTGATCGAGCAGCTTGCGGAACATTTCAACGCCGGTAACCGTCGTCTTCGAGGTCGCGCGGATGCCGACGATTTCGACTTCTTCGCCAACCTTGACGATGCCACGCTCAACGCGGCCGGTCACAACCGTACCACGGCCCGAGATCGAGAACACGTCTTCGATCGGCATCAGGAACGGCTGGTCGATCGGACGCTCAGGCGTCGGGATGTAGGCGTCAACAGCAGCCATCAGCTCGCGGATCGCGTCTTCGCCGATCTTCTTGTCCGAATCTTCCAGAGCAGCAAGAGCCGAGCCCTTGATGACCGGAATGTCGTCGCCCGGGAAGTCGTAGGACGACAGAAGTTCGCGAACTTCCAGCTCGACGAGCTCGAGAAGCTCGGCGTCGTCAACCTGGTCGACCTTGTTGAGGAACACGACGATTGCCGGAACGCCAACCTGACGAGCAAGCAGGATGTGCTCGCGGGTCTGCGGCATCGGGCCGTCAGCTGCCGAGCAAACCAGGATCGCGCCGTCCATCTGTGCGGCACCGGTGATCATGTTCTTGACGTAGTCGGCGTGGCCGGGGCAGTCAACGTGAGCATAGTGACGGTTCGGGGTCTCGTACTCGACGTGTGCCGTCGAGATGGTGATGCCGCGTGCCTTTTCTTCCGGTGCAGCGTCGATCTGGTCGTACGCCTTGAACTCGCCGAAGTACTTCGTGATCGCTGCCGTCAGAGACGTCTTGCCGTGGTCAACGTGGCCGATCGTGCCGATGTTAACGTGCGGCTTGTTGCGCTCAAACTTACTCTTTGCCAT
>UBTY01000033.1 GCA_900468535.1 Hyphomicrobiales bacterium
AAAGAAGCCTGAGGAAAAACCTCCCGAGGAGAAGCCGGCCGCCGAGCCTCCGAAGGCGGAGGAGCCGAAACCCGAAGGGAAGGAGGCCGGTGGATCGCAACCCCTGCAGCCACTAAGGCCGGTATTCCAATTTGGCGACAAGGACACCGGACCGGAGAAAACGGAAACCGGCAACGCGTCGGCGTCGAGCGGAAAGCCCAATCCGACGCCGTCCGACAAGCCGCCTGAGCCCAAGCCCGAGGCCGCAGCCAAAGCGGACGCGCCGCTGAGCGACAAGCCTCCGGCAAAACCGGTGCCCGACGATATCGCGTTGCCGGAGGTTGCGACCGCGGAAACGCATATTGAAAACAATGCTCCCGCTGCTGCCGACAACCCTGATGTGAAAACAACGATTGGGCCGCAGAACCAGGCGGACTCAGGCGCGACCGAAGCCGACAAGGCCGGAACGGACCAGCTGACGGAGGCAAAGACGCTCTTCTCACAGAAGATGACGAACGATCCCGTCGCCAAGACCGCTATCGATGGCCTGCCGCGGGGCATGCGGGTAGCGCAACTCTGCAGCACGGAACTACGCGAGCAGCTCATCCATGCGCCACAGCGCTATCGCCCGGAATTGCTGCCGTCCTATCGGCTGTCGCAGGGAACGGTGCTGGAGGTGAAGCGCGGCGCCTTCCGTGCGAGTGCGCGTTGGTACGACATGAGCTTCCGCTGCGAGGTCGATGCCGACGCGACGAAAGTCGTGTCCTTCGCCTTCGATGTCGGCGATGCCGTTCCCAAGAGCCAATGGAAAAGCCGTGGCTTTCCGAATTACTGATTTGCGTCAGGGCTGGACGAAACGGAGGATTCCTCTAGGTTGCTTGCTTACCAAAGGGTGAACTGAAATCGGCCGCCGCTCCAGTTCGGCACAAGTAAGGTTTCCTAAGTTCGTCTCATCGCCCGATGTCGGTGGCGAACGAAAGGACAATGAATGTCGGATGTGATTGACCGCTTTTTCGAGCTGCAGGACGAAGACACCAAGGTGATGTTCGTCGAAAATCGTGGTGATGAGCTGACCGATATTCTTGTTGCCGCGCTGGAGGACACGTTTTCCGCGCTGTCAGGTGACGTCGACGTCAAGACCTGGCACTGACCTTCCCAACTCCGATTGCTCTTGCGATGTTTCGCTGACACAGTGCGACATCGGCAATCGGAATGAGCACAATGGCGAAAAGCCAGTTCCAAATGCTGCGTACGGCAATGGTGGGAGTGGAAGCCGTTGTTGCCGAGACGGCCCACAGCTTCTCCAAGCATACGCACGACCAGTTCGGAATCGGTCTGATGGTTCGGGGCGCGCAGAAGTCGTTGAGTGGGCGCGGCATGGTCGAAGCCTTGGCCGGGAACATCATCACGGTCAATCCGAACGAGGTGCATGACGGTACGCCGATCAGCGATCAGCGTGCGTGGCATATCCTCTACTTCAGTCCCGATCTGATTTCGCGGGTTCTTGCCGATCTCACGGAAGGCCAGTGGACGTCAGGGGAGATCGCATACCCGGTTTTCGATGATGCGGTACTGTCTCAGCAGTTCGTTGGCTTGTTTGCAGCCGTAACCAATCCCGGCGCGGCGGGGCTTTTGCGCGAGGAAGGATTGCTTGCCGTTATGGCACGCGTGATGGGTGGGCGGATCAAAGCTCAGCCTACAGGGGTTCCGCGCTCGATTCGTGTTGCCCGCGAGATGATAGACGACGATCCGGCTCTGCCTATTTCGCTTTCCGCGCTTGCTAATGCCAGCGCTCTCAGCCGCTTCCAGTTCCTGCGCGCTTTCAAGCGAGCAACGGGGATGACCCCGCATGCCTACATGATCCAGAAGAGGATCAGCGTTGCGCGCTCCATGATTGCCGGCGGTATGCGCCTCGCGGACGCCGCCTTCGCCGCGGGGTTTGCGGATCAAAGCCATATGACGCGTATTTTTGTCGACAAGTATGGTGTTTCTCCGGGTGCCTATGCCGCGGCGGTCCGATAGCCGCTGCAATTTCATTCAAGATCTCCGATGACTTTCGGTTCTTTCCTGTGATTGCACAGGAGAAAACAGCGATGCGTCGAGACCTTCAGGGCTACCTATATCTAGCTTTGGCCATGATCACGGTTGGGAGCACCGTTATTGCGAGCCGGATCATTGCAGGCGGGACGCCGCCCTTCACTGCGACTGCGTTGCGCTTCGCAGTGGCGTTCCCGTTTTTCCTGCTTGTCACGAGATGGACGCGGACCCGATTGCCTCGGCTTGGTTGGCATGATTGGTTGATCCTGGTGATCCAGGCGGGTGCCGGCAGTGTCGGTTATACCGCGCTTCTGATCTCTGGCCTGAAGTACACGACAGCGGTCGATGCGGGCGTGATCATCGGAACGCTGCCGATCGTGGCAGCCGTGCTATCGATCATGGTGCTTGGGGAGCGGCCAGACCGTTCGATCACCGCGGCGATCGCCCTGTCGGCCATTGGCGTTCTTGCCGTCGCTTTCTCGCCGGACGCCGGTGGCGGTTCGCTTTTGGGCAATAGCTTGATTCTCGGTGCCGTGATTTGCGAAAGCCTATTCATCCTGCTCAACAAGAGACTTCGCACGCCGATCCCCGCCTTGATGCAATCCACACTCATGACAGGCATCGGGTTTCTTGTCGCGGCGGTTTCGGCGGTGTTCGAAGCAGGTGCTTGGGGGGTGGTGTCAATCCCGAGCCTGACGGCGGTGGTCTACTATGCGCTCGTTCCAACGGTCGGAGGATTCGTGCTGTGGTATGCCGGTTCGGAGCGCGTGTCTGGCGTCGAGGCATCGCTGTTCACCGCGGTTGCGCCTGTCTCGGCGGTACTCATGGCTTTCGTCGTGCTGGGCGAGGCGCTTTCTGTCTATCAGATGCTTGGCGTTGCCTGTGTGCTCATAGCGGTCGCAAGCCAAGCATTGTCTCGACGCAAGCAAGCGGGCCTGGTTCCCGCCTCGATCGGAGAAGACAACTAGCGCGTACCGAAGAGCTTCCGGTAGTCGCGGGGCGTCATGCCCTTTGCCGCGCGGAATTGTCGATTGAAGTTTGCGAGCGAGTTGTAGCCGATCATGTCGGCGATGTGGCGGACGGGCTGGTCGGTGCCGGAAAGGCGGGCGCATGCGTCACCAATCCGCATGTGGACGATATAATCGCTGATCGTCTTGCCGGTGTGTCGCAGAAATAGCCGATGCAACCCGGAGAGGCTCAATGCGCCGATGTCAGCCAACTCAGGCAAAGGGAGCACGCGGGTGTAGTTGGCGTGTATGTGTGCAAGGATCCGGTCGATGCGTTCGCGGCTTTCGCCGGGAATGCTCTGCTGCGGGCCGGACACGGAAAGCGTCTTCGCCCCGTCGGCGGAAAGTCGATCGAGAATTGCTAGCAATCCAAGCAGACGCTCCGTTGGCGGTTGCGAGAAGAGAGCTTCGAAGCCGCCCCTGACGGCTGTTGCGGCCGTTCCGGTAAAGTGAAGGCCCCCGCTCGCGCGGGTCAGCATGGCCGAGATGTTGCGGAACTCGATGAAATCGCTGGTCATTTGGGCGGCCCAATCGGGATGAAACCACATGACGAGCGCGGTGTGCGGCTCTGCGCGGTCGATCTTCTCATGCGAGAACCATGTGTGCGGCAGGTTCGGTCCGACGAGTACGAGGTCGCCGTGGTCGTATTCCCCAACGTGGTCGCCGATGAAACGCTGGCCGCGAGAATTCAAGGTCAGCGTCAGCTCGAATTCCGGGTGGTGGTGCCATTGAAACGGAATGGCTTCATCGAGCCGGCGGTTGAGCCTGCTGACGGAGCTCCCGGATTCGGTGGGCAGCTTTTCACGAAATGGCTTCATCTAGCTCTTGATATGATCCTCGAGCCAGAATCGTATCACTATTTGCCAAAAGCCCGCAACATCTGCCTAGCCCTCTCGCTATCGTTGCTCCATCGCCTGGCGAAACAGCGATCGAAGAGATGGAGAACAGACATGCAGCAGGCTTTGAAACGCGACGCGCATCCGACGGCGTCATCGATCACGATGCAGCTCAAGGATATAAAGAAGACCTTGCCGCTGCGCGTCCTTTCCGCGGAGGATTGGCAGCATTGGACGACCAGGGGATACGTGATTGTCCGGCAGGCGGTGCCTGCGGCCAATGTCGAGCGGCTGGCCGAGGTTCTCTGGCGCTTTGACGAAAAAGATCCCGAGGACCAATCGACCTGGCATGCGCCACAGCGTCGCGACCACAAGATGAAGGAACTCAACAATGCCGGGATGCTGGAAATCTACAATCACCAGGCGCTATGGGACAACCGGATGGAGCCGAGGGTCTACAACGCCTTCGTCGATATATGGGATCGCGAAGATCTCTGGGTGACCATCGATCGCGCCAATCTCAACCCGCCGAAGAAGGTAAAAGGAAACCCGAACGGTTTCATTCACTGGGACGTCGACACCTCGATCCGTCCGCTGCCGATCGGTGTCCAAGGTGTCCTCAGCCTGAAGAAGCAGGACGGCGACGTTGGCGGCTTTCAATGCGTGCCGGAACTTTTCGAGCATTTCGAGCAATGGGAGGCGACGCAACCGGCGGACCGTGACCCAATGCATCCGGATATGGCTGGCCTGTCGGTCGTCAACATCGACATGGAGCCCGGGGACCTGATGATCTTCAATTCGCTCCTGGCCCATGGCGTGCGCCCGAACCACTCGGACGGCCGTGTCCGGATGGCGCAGTATATTTCGATGCATCCCGTTGAATACGACAATGTTGCCGAACGGCAGGAGCGTATCCGCCTTTGGAGAGAGCTGGACTATCCGAAGCGGGATGCTTTTCCCGGCGATCCGCGCGAATGGGAAAAACACAACGCGGTGACTGCCGAGCTTTCGCCCTTGGGTCGCAAGCTTCTTGGGCTTGATCGCTGGTGATTGTGGCCTGCAGGAGCGCCCCTCGCTCCTGCAATTCCGCCCGCGAGCTCTATATGCCTGTTGTCACCCAACAGGAGCCGACGATGTCAGCACAGCCGATGAAGATACCGGGTCCGGATCACCCGATTACGATCGATCCGAATTCCAGCCGCGTCGTGGTAATGGCCGGCGGACGCGTCGTTGCGGATAGCCGGCGTGCTCTGACGCTGAAAGAGGCGTCCTATCCGGCTGTTCAATACATCCCCCGTGAGGACGTGGATCTTTCGCTCGTCGAGAGGACGGAGCATCACAGCTATTGCCCGTACAAGGGAGAGGCGTCGTATTTCAGTATCCTGCCCGGGGGAGAGCGTTCCAAGAACGCGATATGGACCTACGAAGATCCTTATGCGGCAGTGGAAGAAATCGCCGGCTATTTCGCCTTCTATCCCGATCGCGTCGATTCGATCGAAGTACTTCCTGCGTAGGCGTAGGCTTCGGGAGCCGCTGTCTTAGCAAGGATGGTCCGGCAGGGAAACCGGACCAATCCCCGTAACTGATCGGAGGTCAATCGGATCAGAAAACGCAATACAATTGGTGCCCCGACAATGCCGGGGCCCCGAGATTTCGAAAATTAGAACGCGCGCTGCAGGCGGAAGAAGCCCGTCGTTACGTCGTCGTCGTGCTTCGGGTCGAGGTAGCTTACGGTTGCCTTGGCGTAGAGGTTTTCTACGATCTGGTAATCGAGCGTTACGCCAACTTTCCAAGCGTCGCCAGAAGCGAAGTCGGTGTTGGTGGCATTGTGGCCGTAGTCGCCGAAGTACTGAACGGTCGGGGTGAAGGTGAACTTGTCTGTTGCCTTCAGAGCGTATTCAGCAGCAACGGTCCACTCGGACTCGTCGTAGTAGCTGTTGATGCCGGAAGCGTAGACGCCAGCGAGGCCGAGGGTGCCCGGTCCGATGTCAGCGTAAACGATTGCGCGAACAGCGCCTTCTTCGGTGTCGGTGTCGTAGCCGCCGATGACCTGGTACGAGAACGCGCCAGCCTTGCCACCGATTGCAGCAGCGATACCGATAGCGTTGCCGTTGTTGGTGCCGTTGGTTGCTCCGGCGCCGTCTTCCAGTTCGTCAACCGAGACACCGGCATAGAAGTCGCCGGATTCGTACTGGTAGCGGAACGAGTTGTGCAGGGTCTGGTAGCTGGACAGAACGTCCGGCTCGCCGCTCAAATCATCATCCCACCAGCTGTAGAACAGACCAGCGCGGATACCGGCGATGTCGATGTAAGCGGAGTCGAGCGTGCTGGTCGTCGAAGCGTTGTCGCCGTTGTTACGGAGAACGATAACGCCGGTCAGCGGGCCGTATTCAGTGTCGCTCTTGGCGGTGAACTGAACCTGAGCGCGCGTACGAGCGTTCCAGTCAGACGTACCCTTCTGGTTTGGGCCGCCGTATACTTCAAAACGCAGGTAACCGCCGATCTTCAGGCAGGTTTCGGTGCCGGGGATGTAGAAGTAACCCGTGCCGTACGCGTCGCAGACGCGGACGTATTCAACCGGTTCCGGCTCAGCTGCAACGATGGCGTCAGCAGCGAAAACCGGCGAGGACGCAGCAGCGAGAGCCGCCGCCGAGGTCAACAAAACCATCCGTATGTTCATTTGAAATCCATTTCCTTTTCGAAGGGACTACCGCCAGACCATAAAATCGGTTGGCGGCTGTTCCGGTAATTGCCTTTCGGCGCGCGGATCAGCGAACCGCTGGCCCTTCTCTTTCATCGTTAAGTAAATCTATCAATTCTCACATCATCAAAATGCGCTTTTCAAACCTCCATTTTGCGCATTTTGTGGTTTTTTCGCAACAATATCAAATACTTAAACATAGAGCCGCGATGCGCCGCAGGTGCGTCGCACATAAGTTCCATATCTGTTGCGAGGGCTCATGAGAGCGGTAGGAGCACGACGCAAAATCACGCTGTGCGCATTACGACCGCGAGATAATATCGGCGGGCTGCGAGTTGAAGGCCGCTCTTTGGAACGCAATGTTCCAAATTTGGAACGAACGCCATTTCTGGGCGGTTGGCATCTGCGCCCAACCGGCGTAGTTGACTGGAGCGGGGGCGCAATTTGCATTTGAAGAGAGGTGCCAAGTGGCTGCCGCGGATTTCTCATTTCCTGATATGAATGACTTTGCCTACTTCGCGGCGGTGGTGCGGCACGGCGGGTTTTCCTCTGCGGGTCGCGTCCTGGGGTTGCCTAAGTCGAAGCTGAGCAGACGCATATCCGCTCTGGAGGAGCGACTTGGCGTCAGGCTGATCGAGCGGACCGTTCATCGGTTTCGCGTTACCGAGATCGGCCAATCGCTCTATGGATATTGCGAAAACATGCTGCGCGAAGTCGAGCGGGCGGCCAAGGCCGTCAACGAGGCGAGCGGTGAGCCGCAGGGGCAGATCCGCATCAGCGTGCCGACCGGTCTTCTCGAGGGGTCGCTAGCGGGTATCCTTCCGGAGTTCCTGTTGCGCTATCCCCGCGTTCAGCTGCAAATTCTCGCGACCGACAGCCGCGTCGATATCATCAACGACCGTCTGGATTTGGCAATCCGCGCCCAAATGACCGACGAAACCGATTCCGAGCTGACTATGCGTGTCCTCAGCAAGGTCGACCTCATTCTCGTCGCGAACAAGCAGCTGGCCGAGCTCGTGCCGCAGGGCGGGGGTATCGAGTGCCTTTCCGATGTCCCGACGGTTTCCTTTACGGGTACGATGAACGAATGGCGCGACACCGACGTCTGGGAATTCAAGGGGCCTGACGGGGCGATGCACCGGCATGAGCATCGGCCGCGCATGAGTTGCCGCAGCGTTCCCGCGGTTCTGGAGGCGATCTATGCCGGCGTTGGCGTCGGTCTCTTGCCAGATCATCTATGCGCGGAAGGGATACGCGACGGCAGCCTCGTTCATCTTCTGCCGGACTATCAGATGTCTCAGGCGACCATCTATATCGTCTTTACAGCCTCGCGGGGCCTGCCGACCGCCGTTCGCGCCCTGGTCGATTTTCTGGTCGACAAGTTCAAGACCTTTCGCGTTCCGACCAGAGCCTTCGAAGCGGCAACGGACGGCTGACGCAGCCTACCTCCCGATCGTTCCGCGCTTGCCCATTCGCGATCGCGACTCATCTCTATGTGCATGTCGGTTTCTCATGAACTCGTTCGTCCTTGCGGAAGGACGCCATGAAGGGAGAACAACATGCCTTATGTCGATGGATTTATCGTTGCGGTGCCGAAGCAGAATATCGAGGCCTACAAGGCCTTTTCGGCGACAACCGGGGCCATCTGGAAGTCTTACGGTGCAAAGGAATATGTCGAGTGCATCGGCGAGGATGTGCCCTATGGCGAGGTCACGTCGTTTCCCCGCGCCGTTCAGGCGAAAGAGGACGAGGTCGTCGTCTTTTCCTGGATCGTTTATGATTCCCGCAAGGATCGCGATGAAATCGTTGAGAAGGTGATGGCAGACTCGCGCCTTCAGGGCGACGAATGGAAGTCCATCTTCGACGGGAAGCGGATGATCTTCGGCGGTTTCGAGCCATTTCTGCGGCTCTGACCTGACGCGAAGGATTGACATGAGGCGAGCGCCGCAGCCACTGCTGCGGCGACGTCAAGCCTGTGCGGAGCACCATCATGCCTCAGAAGATCATCAGCCTGGCTACACAAGGCCAGGGTCTCTATGAATTTACCCATGAGGCCAGCGCCTTTGTCCGCACGTGCGCGGTCACCGAGGGGTTGCTCACGGTATTTGTCCGGCACACGTCCTGTTCCCTGATCATCCAGGAGAACGCCGACCCGGATGTGCAGCAAGATCTGCGGGCATTTTTTGCCCGGCTGGTGCCGCCTTCCTCGGATCCTTCGATGCGCTGGATCGTGCATACGGCAGAGGGGCCGGATGACATGCCAGCTCATATCAAGGCTGCTCTGACCCAGGTTTCCATCGGTATTCCGGTCGTTTCCGGACGGCTGGCGCTAGGCACCTGGCAGGGCATCTATCTCTTCGAGCATCGCGATCGCCCGCATCGGCGTGAAGTCGTGCTGCATCTCGGCGCCTGAACCCAATCTGAATAGGCAATTCGAACATCGTTCATTTTCAGCGGCTTATGGTCGTCTCAATCCCGCAAGGGAGATCAATGAAACTGATTTGAGAGTTCGTTATGCATCAATTCGTCGCCCGCGTTGCCTTTGCAGCCATCGTTGCTTTTGCATCCATGCCTGCAACCTCTTCCGTCGCCGATGCGGCTTCAATGCAGCATGCCGCTGTGATCGATGTCCAGTATCGTCCGGTCCGTGGTTGCTCGCCTGTTGAAGCCGTGCAGAAGGCGCGGTGGGCGGGTCTTCGCAATGCGCGGGTCACGCATATGACGCCAAAGCGGGTTGCTGTCTCGGGACGGGGCTATCGCGGATGGGAACAGATGTGGTTCGTCAACGTTAGGGGATGTCCGCTGATCCGTCGTTGACGGCCTGGGATTCGCCATAGCGGTGCCATTTTCGAACGGCTTTGTGCGAATCGCATATGAGTAAGCGTATCCGGGACGGCCGTGGCCGACCGGGACGAGTAAAATCGGAGCAGTCGCGGTTTCGGCCGTGAGGATATGGAGAGTTTGATGAAGCAGTTTCTGGCCAAGGCGGGTATCGCCGCGGTGCTTGCTGCCGGCACGCTTGCCGGAGCAGTGGCGCCGGCGTCCGCTCAGGTGGATGTCTATATCGGTAGCGGTCGTCCGCCACCGCCTCCCGGCTATTACCGTCCGCCACCACCACCGCCACCGCCGCCGGGTTATGGCCGTCCTCGTGGCTGTGATCCTCGGCTTGCCGAAGATATCGCGCGCGACTACGGCTTCCGCCGCGCCCACGTCGTCGACGTGACGCCGCGCCGCGTGATCGTGCAGGGTTGGTCGCGCCGCGGTCCGGATGAAATCAGCTTCGGCAACGTTCGTGGCTGCCCCGTTCTGCGTCGATAGAGTTTCGATCGCCTAAAACTCAACACCCCTGCCTGCGTTGCCGCCGGCAGGGGTGTTGCTTTTTGTGAAGATGTCTTCGCCGCTTCGTTCAACGACCGGCGGATTTAATCCGCGCCGGCGGTCTCTAGAGACTTCGTGGTTGCGAGCGGCGCCTGGCTGTCGGTGGAAACGACCGATGTCGGAAGCGGCGTGCCACGCTTGCGTTCGCGCGCCAGCGTCAGCAGGCCGGAGCAGATGATGAGCAGGATACCGCCGGCCATCGGAAGATCGATCGTATCGTCGAAAATCAGGTAGCCGAAGGCGATTGCCCAGAGCATCTGGCTATACTGCGGTGGCGCGACAAGATTTGCCGGTGCCATGCGCGCGGCGGTCATCAGCATCACGTTGCCGGCGGCGCCGAGCAGGCCGTAGCTCGCCAGGAAGAACCACTGGCCTGGTGTCGGCATCGTCATCTGCGACAGCATCAGGATGCCGCTGACAATAATCGTGCCGAGCAATGCCGCGCCATAGAGGGACAGGCGCTTTTCCGCAGGGCCCATCTTTCTCAGCACCACGATCGAGATCGCCGCGGCCAATCCGCCGATCGCAGCGGCGAGATGTCCGACCGAGAGTTCCCTGAAACCCGGCCGAAGCACCACCAGCACGCCGAGGAAGCCGACGATGACGGCGGCCCAGCGCTGCCAGCGCACATCTTCCTTCAGGAAGATCACCGAAAGAATGGTGACGAAGGAGGGAAGCAGGAACAGCAGACAGAAGGCTTCTGCCATCGGCAGCTTCGTAAACGTGATGATCGACGCAATGGCGCCGACCGCGCCGCAGACGAATCTCAACAGCCACAGGGAGCGGTTGGATGAACGAACCATATCGAGCCATGTGTCGTCCTTGCCCTTGATAAAGGGAAGAACGGCTGTTCCGAACAGAGCGCCGATGAAGGCGACCTGATAGGCCGGAATGCTACCATGGAGGATTTTGATGGATGCGTCGCTGAACGCGAAAACCGCGTAAGCGGCAAACGCTACGAGAACACCGCGGAGCGGCGAATGGGGAGCTGTCATGTGGCCAGAATCATTGACGGAGGAGGGTAAGCTACCATGGCCCAGAAACACCCGCGGAGCGAACGCTGAATGAGAATAGCTGCCATGCAGCAGAAGAGGAGTGCGCTGCGCTCACGCTGCCGGATGAGCGGCGGCAAAATCCCGCAAGATCGGGCGCTGACCGGCAAGCAGCTTCACATCCGCCTCATGGAGCGAAAACCACGCGGCTCTGTCGACTTCCGGAAATTCCTGTGTGAGGCCGGAACGTGGTGGCCATTCCATGGCAAAGCTGTTGCTGACGATCCTGTCGATGTCGATCTCAGCCGGGACAGACCAGGCAATGACGGTCTTCCCGCCACTCGGCTGCTTGTAGGAGCCGATAAAGGTGAACGGACCTTCCGGAGTGTGACCGATCTCTTCTCGTACCTCGCGCCTGGCGGCGGAGAGTTCGTCTTCTTCCTCGTCGACCAGACCCTTCGGGATCGACCAGCTGCCGTCATCCTTCTTGGCCCAGTAAGGTCCGCCAGGGTGAACCAGCAAGACCTCTAAGCGACCTTCATGCTGGCGGTGAATAAGCAGACCGGCGCTTTTTGTCGCCATTCATCATGCTCCGGTCATCAATGCGATCCGGCGCGCAGAGCCGCGCCATAATCCCTGTAGATGCTGAGGCAATCGGTATAGCTCAACGATTCATTCGCTCCGTAGATGATGTGCGCGCTCGAAGAACTCGTCGCAGCCTCTTCGGAGACGAACAATATCGCCTCGCCAAGTGATTTTCCGGTGATCGGTGCTTCCGTCCCGTCCTCTTGCGTAATTCCTTTAATGATCGCCGCGATCTCGCGGTGGCTGAAGACTACACGTCTGTCTTCGGGGGTCATTGTCTTGCCTCGGGTATGAATGGAGCCACTTCAAACAACAACTTCAATACATCGTCACGACGAACACTCGCCGCCACGGGGTGGACGCTTATGACGCATCATCAAAAACATGCCGGTTTCGCCGGAACGATAACGCTTTACCGCGAGCGGTGCGCTGCACATCGTTGCGGGCATCCGGTTCGCTGATGACCAAAAGGTCGCCACTCATAATAGATATGGTGCCGTCGCATTCCGACAAGTCCGCGGCCTGCCCACTCTCGGCGATGTGACCGCGGCATTGGCAAAGCGTGATCGGCCCATTATATCGAGCGCACCCCAATGACAGCGAGTGTTCAGGCCATGTTTCAGGCTTCCAAGATAACGCATGCGGACAAGGCCACGTTCTACCAAGAACTGCAGCAGCAGCTTCAGGGCCTGCTGCACGGTGAGCGGGATATGATCGCCAATGCCGCAAACACATCTGCCCTCATGTTCGAGATGCTGCCGGATCTGAACTGGGCCGGATTCTACTTCCTGAAGTCGGAAAACGAGCTGGTTCTCGGTCCATTTCAGGGCAAAACGGCCTGCGTCCGTATCGCGGTTGGCCGCGGCGTCTGCGGAACAGCGGTGGAGAAGGGAACCTCGATCCTCGTCGAGGACGTGCATGCGTTTCCCGGACACATCGCCTGCGATGCCGCTTCGCGCTCCGAACTTGTCGTGCCGCTTCACCACGACGGCAAGATTCTTGGCGTGATCGACCTCGACAGTCCGACCCCGGCCCGTTTCGACGCCGACGACCAGGCCGGCATCGAAGCGCTGGCCCGGATTTTCGTCGAGGCCAGCTATTAAGCCTTTATGGCGTCAGTGATATTTCTCCCGTTCGCGAACGAGGATCGCCGGAGCATTCAGCCCGGCGATCGGCTGGTTGACGTCTGCCGGAATATCTCCCGTCAGCTGCAGGTCGAGATAGCGTGCGCAGCACACTCTCAGGAAAGACGTGAAGTTTCCGAGATCATGGCCGGCATCGATTGATTCATGATGCAACCTAGTGATCAACTGCGTGACATTCATGCGGTCACGCCGGGCGATCTCCTCGAGCTTCGACCAGAAGAAATTCTCCAGCCGAACGCTCGTCACCATGCCGTCGATGCGCAGCGAACGCGTGGTGCTCTCCCAGAGCTTCGCGTCCGCCTTGATGAACAATTCGCACATCCCGTCTCTCCCTATCCGTCTCCTCAGGCGGCGTTCGTTTGTAGCAGTGCTGAGGCATCAAGCACAGCCATGAACTGCCGCAGCCATGAAGGGTGTGCGGGCCATGCCGGAGCGGTCACGAGGTTGCCATCCGAGACAGCGTCGCTGATGGCGATATCGGCGTAGATCCCGCCGGCAAGTTCGACCTCCGGGCGGCAGGCGGGGTAGGCGGAGCACGTACGGCCTTTGAGAACGCCGGCGGCTGCCAGCAGCTGGGCGCCATGGCAGATCGCAGCCACCGGCTTGCCGGCTTCGAAGAAGTGCTGCACGGCCTTAAGGACCTCGGGGTTGAGGCGCAGATATTCCGGCGCGCGGCCACCCGGAATGACGAGTGCGTCGTAATCCTCGGCGCGGATGCTGGAGAAGGTGGCGTTGAGCGCGAAGTTATGGCCGCGCTTTTCCGAATAGGTCTGGTCGCCCTCGAAGTCATGGATGGCGGTCGCGACGGTCTCACCAGCATTCTTGCCGGGGCACACCGCATGCACGGTATAGCCGCAGGCGAGCAGCGTCTGGAACGGGACCATGGTTTCATAGTCCTCGGTGAAATCGCCGGTGATCATCAGGATTTTAGAAGCTGGCATCTGTTTCCTCCCAAAAACAACGGGAGGAGCTTAGCAAGGCCTGTGAGCCAAAGGGTACTAAGGGAATACTACAGCGAAAATTCCCAACTTTGAGGCAGCAAAAAGGGGACGCGCCGAGTGGCCGTCCCCAATGTCGTTTCCTTGGCAGCAGCTTGCGCGCTACTGCTTTTTCTTCTTGGCTTCGTCGTCCATCAGCTCATACCACATCGCGTTCAGAACCGCGAAGGCGGCGGCCAGCGGAAGGCCGAGGATCCATGCGAAATACCACATCGTCGTTCTCCTTCAGTAAGCGTGGCCGCTCTTGTCGTTGATGGCTTTCTCGTCGACCTTGCCCCACAGCACTTTGTAGACCCAGGCGGTGTAGGCGAAGATGATCGGCAGGAAGATCACCGCGACGACAAGCATGGTGAACAGCGTCGAATGGCTCGACGATGCATCCCACACCGTCAGGCTCGACTTCGGATCGAGCGAGGAGGGCAGGATGAACGGGAACATCGAGAGGCCGACCGTGGAGATGATGCCGAGGATCGAAACCTTGCTGAAGAGCAGCGTTGCGACCTCCCATCTTGCCCGCAGCGCGAGGAACGCCGCGGCCGCTCCGAGGAAGCCCAGGATCGGGGCAATGATCATCCACGGATAGGTGCTGTAGTTTGCAAGCCAGGACCCCTCATGCGTTGCAGTCTTGAGAAGCGGGTTCGATGGACCCGTCGGGTTGATCGCGCTTGTGATGGTGTAGCCGTTGACGCCGAGAGCGAGAAAGATGCCGCCGAGCGCGAAGAGGACGACTACCGCGACCGCTGCCAGGCTTCCATAGCTTCTGGCCCGGTCCGCGACGGTTCCGCTTGCCTTGAGGACCAGCCAGGCAGATCCATGCAGGACCAGCATGGCGACCGAAAGCAGGCCACAGAGCAACGCGTAGGGGTTCAACAGTCCGAAGAACGAGCCTTCGTAGAAGATGCGCATGTCGGCCGGATCGAACCGGAACGGCACGCCCTGCAACACGTTTCCGACCGCGACGCCGAAGATCAGCGACGGCACGAAGCCGCCGATGAACAGCGCGATGTCCCAATTGCCGCGCCAGCGGGCGCTTTCACGCTTCGAGCGGTACTTGAAGGCGACCGGCCGCAGGATGAGCGCGAGCAGTATCGCGAACATCGCAAGGTAGAAGCCCGAGAAGGACACCGCATAGAGCGGAGGCCAGGCGGCGAAGATGGCGCCGCCGCCCAGGATCAGCCAGACTTGGTTTCCTTCCCAGACGGGGCCAATGGTGTTGATGGCGACACGGCGTTCCGTATCCGTCTTGGCGACGAAGGGAAGCAGCGTGCCGACGCCGAGGTCGAAGCCGTCGCTGGCGGCAAAGGCGATCAGCAGCACCCCGAGAAGCAGCCACCAGATCATGCGCAGGATGTCGTAGCTTATGAGTTCGTGCAGGATCATGATCGATCACTCCGCGGCGGGAACGAGGGTTTCGGAAATGAGTTCGGCCTCCGGCTTGTCGTCCGGTTCCGGTCCCTTCTGGATGCTCTTGATCATCAAGGTCATCTCGACGACGATCAGCGCCGTGTAGAGGACGGCAAAGCCGATGATTGTCAGCAGGACGGTGCTGGCGCCGAGGCTCGAGACCGCCATGGCCGTCGGCAGAACGCCTTCGATTACCCACGGCTGGCGCCCAATTTCGGCAACGATCCAGCCGGCTTCGATGGCGATCCAGGGAAGCGGGATGGCGAAGACGGCGATCTTCAGCAACAGCGGATATTTGTCCAGGTGGCGGCGTGCCGAGAGCCAGAAGAAGGTGGCCGTCAGGACGATGAAGAACATGCCGAGCCCGACCATGATGCGGAACGACCAGAAGAGCGTCGGCACATGCGGGATGGTATCGCGGGCAGCCTGGGTGATCTGCGCGTCAGTCGCCTGGCGCGGGTCATCGACGTAGCGCTTCAGGAGAAGGGCATAACCAAGCTCGTGTCCCATTTCCTCGAAGGAGCTACGCAGCTGGGGTGCGATTGCATCCGGGGTCGCGGCTGCGCGGATCTGCATCAGCGCGTCGTAAGCCTTGATGCCGTCGCGGATACGAACCTCGGCTTGCTGTTCGAGCTTGTCGATGCCTGGGATCTCTGTCGTCAGCGAGCGCGTGCCGATCAGCCCCATGACCCAGGGGATATGGACCGCAAAGTGGGTCTCGCGGGCTTCCTGATCGGGGAAACCGAAGGCGGTGAAGGCGGCGGGCGCCGGCTCCGTCTTCCACATGGCTTCGATCGCGGCGAGCTTCATCTTCTGGTTTTCTGTCGCGAGGTAGCCGCTTTCGTCACCGAGGACGACAACCGACAGGGCCGATGCAAGGCCGAACGAGGCGGCAACCGTCATCGAGCGCTTGGCGATCTCGATGTGGCGCCCCTTCAAGAGGTACCAGGCCGAGACGCCGAGCACGAAGATCGAGGCACAGACGTAGCCGGCCGAGACCGTATGAACGAACTTCGCCTGGGCAACCGGATTAAAGACCACGTCGAAGAAGCTGGTGACCTCCATGCGCATCGTCTGCGGGTTCAGCGCCGAGCCCACGGGGTTCTGCATCCAGCCGTTGGCAACAAGGATCCAGAGTGCCGAGAAGTTGGAGCCGAGCGCGACACACCATGTCGCCACCAGGTGACCAACCTTGGAGAGCTTGTCCCAACCGAAGAAGAACAGGCCGACGAAGGTAGCTTCGAGGAAGAAGGCCATCAGTCCTTCGATCGCCAGAGGCGCGCCGAAGATGTCGCCGACGTAGTAGCTGTAGTAGCTCCAATTCATGCCGAACTGGAATTCCATGACGATGCCGGTGGCGACGCCGATGGCGAAATTGATGCCGAAGAGCACGCCCCAGAATTTCGTCATCTGGCGCCAGATCTGGCGGCCGGTCATGACGTAAACGGTTTCCATGATGGCGAGCAGCACGGAAAGCCCGAGCGTCAATGGCACGAATAAAAAGTGGTAAAGCGCGGTCAGCGCAAATTGGAAGCGCGATAGCGCGACTATGTCTAGTTCCATTGTCTTTCTCCCACGGCCCCACGGGGTATGAAGAGTTTCCGCCGGGCCGGATTGCCGGGCGGTCATGCGGGTTGGCTCAGTCCGGTCTCAGCCGATTCAGAGCCTTTTCGAACGCCGCCTCTCCACGGCGTGAAACTTCTGCGATGCGCCCGTCCTCCATGACGGCGATGACATCCGCTATTGCGGCCTCGCGGCGGATGTGGGTGGCGATGACGAGCGAGCGTCCCTTCGCCTTCTCCGCCAGGCGGTTCATGACGTCGCGGGCGGTTGCGCCATCGAGACCCTCGGTCGGCTCGTCGAGGAGCCAGAGCGGCGTGTCGCGCAGGAAGAGACGGGCAAGGGCGAGGCGGCGCGACTGGCCACCCGAGAGCCCCATGCCGCCTTCACCAAGTAAGGTGTCGAGCCCATGCGGCAGTACGGCGACGTCCTGAAGGAGCCCGGCGGCCGCCAGCGCCTCGTTCAGGGCGGCATCCTTTGCCTCTAGGTTTGCCAGTTGCAGATTGCCGCGAAGGCTGTCCTGAAACAGCTCGGTGCGCTGCGTGAGCAGGGTGGCGTCGAGGCATTCGACGCTTCCCCGGCTCTGGCGCATTTCGGCCGCGAGCAGCGACAGCAGGGTCGATTTACCTGCGCCGCTGGTGCCGACGAGTGCGAGCGTCGAGCCTGCGGCCATCTCGACATCGATGCCGTGAAGCACTGGCGTTTCCGCTTCGTAGCCGGCGCTGACGCCGCTCAGGCGAAAAGCCGACCCGTTTTGTGGCGCGCGGTTGCCGTGGATCTCGTCATCGGCGGATAGCCGGGGCGCGATGCGACGTGCGGCGAGAAGCGTGCGACCGAGTTCCATCGCTCCACGCCGCAATGCGCCAAAGGGTTCAACCGATGCGAAAGCGATCAGGACAACGAGCGTGGCGGTCGGTGCGCTGATTGCCCCGCTGCCCGCAAGTGCAGCGACCGATAACAATGAACCGGTGAGAAGCGCGGTCGTCGTGAGGCCGAAACCGAAGGTCACACCGGTTTCTATCCGGCTCAGGCGATCGTCCGCATCCGATGCGTAGCGATCGGCTTCGGCGATTGCTGCGCGTTGGGCAGCAAGGCGTCCGGCCATCAGCAAGTCGGTCTGCCCGGCGACGAGGTCGATGGTGCGGGCGCGTAGCGCTTCGATGCCATAGGTGCGGCGACGGGCGTGTTTCGTCGCGCGGCGCCCTGCCAGCAGCGGAATGCCGAGACCAGCGCCCAGCAGGGTGGCACCGACGGCAAGGCCGAAGAGCGGATTCATAAGACCGAGCGCGATGCTCGCGGCAAGCGCCGCGGCGATCGCTACGGCTGCCGGCACCAGTACGCGCAGATAAAGGGAATCCAGCGCGTCGATGTCGCCGGTCAGACGGAAAAGCAAGCGGGCGGGTCGGCGTGCCAGTTCACGGACTGCACCGGGTGCAGCCCATCCGCGAAACAGGCGTTCGCGAAGGGCAGCGAGTACGCTGAGCGTCGCGTCGTGGGTCGTCAGCCGCTCGGCATAGCGCGAGGCGGTGCGGCCAAGCGCAAGCAGGCGAATCCCGGCCGACGGCATGAAGACGTCGAAAGTGGCGATCGTTGCCACGGACAGTCCAGCGATGCCGGTCGCGGTGATGAACCAACCGGATAGGCCGAGCAGGGCGATGCCAGCAGAGACTGTTGTCGCGGAGAGTGCTGCGCCGAGGAGCAGGCCGCGGCGCCGCTCGGCCAGGAAAAGCTTGATGATCGGCTTCAGATTGGAAAGCGATGCGCTCATTCGGCGGCCTCCCGCAGAGTTTCGGGATCGAGCATGATTGTGCGATCCATGCGCGCCGCAAGCCGTGGGTCATGGGTTGCGACGACAAGCGTGCGGCCCTTGGCAAGAGCGATCAGGCTTTCGGTGATGTCGCCGGCGGTCTCTGCATCCAGGTGTGCGGTTGGCTCGTCAGCGAGTACGATTTGGGCGTCGGGATTGCAGGCGGCGCGGGCGATGGCGAGACGCAGCGCTTCGCCGCCCGATACTCCCAGGCCACCGTCGCCAAGCGGACGGCGGGCGTGGAGGCTGGCGAAACGGCCAAGCTTGGCGAGATCGAGTGCCCCTGCCACCGCCTGTCGGGACACATCAGGCCGACCGAGGGAAATATTGCCCGCAATGGTGCCCGCAAATATGTGCGGCTTCTGGCCGACCCAGGCGATTTTGGCCTGCAGGGCGGGATTGGCGGGCTGTCCGTCGACGGTGACGCTGCCGGTGTCGCAGGCTGCGTGGCCGGCGATCAATGCGAGCAGGGTCGACTTGCCCGAACCGCTGGCGCCGAGGAGCGCGACGTGCTCGCCAGGACGAATGCTGAGATTGAACGCCTCGATCGCGGCATTGCCGTCCCTGTCGTAGCGGAAGCCGACATTCTCCAATCGGATGGCGCCGGCCGCGCTTTCGCTTGCGCGGGTATCGCCCCCAACCGGAAGCGGCAGTCCTTCCGCACTCAAGGCATCGATCGCCTTGATTGCGGCTTCGCCTGCGGCCCGGTCATGCCAGACGGCCGAGAGTTCGCGCATCGGCTCGAAGAAGGCGGGGGCAAGCAGCAGCACGAAGAGGCCGCTTGTCAGGTCGAGACCGCCGGTCCAGGCGCCGAACCTGATCTCGCCAAGCAGGGAAAAGCCGATGTAGACGGCGACCAGCGCGACGCCGAGCGCGGCGAAAAGCTCGAGAACGGCCGACGACAGGAAGGCGATCTTCAGAACAGCCATGGTGCGGGTTTTCAGCTCGTCGGCATCGGTCCTCAGCCGGGTCGCGGTGGCATCGACGGCACCGAGCGAGCGGATCGTCGTCATGCCACGCAGGCGATCGAGCAAGAAACCATTGAGCCCGCCGGTCGCGGCAAGCTGCTTTTCGCTGGCTGCCTGCGCACGCCAGCCGATCAATGCCATGAAAACCGGGATTAGCGGCATCGCGAAGAGCAGGATCAGAGCCGCGATCCAGGAGATCGGAAAGACGCAGGCAAGGATGACTGATGGTACGGCACTCGCCTTGAAGCGCGCTGGCTGAAAGCGTGAGAGGTAGGGAACGATCATCTCGGCCTGTTCGCCGATGATGCTTGCGGCTTCTCCCGAGCTCGGCCTTGTGCTGTCGATCGGCGAGCGCCGGGCGAGGGCAGCTGCAGCAAGTTCACGCCGCGCCGTCAGTTCGCCGCGTGCTGCGCGAAATGCCATGCGGCCGCCAGCCGCCTCGAGACAGCTTTTCGCGACCCCGAGGAGCGCGATATAGACGACGAACCACAAGACGTCGTTGAAGCCGCCGCCATCGGCAATACGGCCGACCGCGGTTGCGAGAATTGCTGCCTGCGGGATCCAGATGAGCGATGCCAGTGTCTGGACGATGGCTGCGTTTCGCAGCTTCGCATTTTTGGCCACGGCTCTTGCCGGCTTGCCGAAAGCCTGCTTTCCACTTGCGTCTAAGTAAGCACTCCCCATAGCGCTAACTCTTGTTCGCAGGATTGGGCCGGCGGCTGCGGCCGAGCGAAATGACCCGGTCCTTGGCCTCCAGCAGCTTCGTCACTTTCGCACCTAAAGAGAGTAACGTTGCAAGGCGCTCGGTTTCAAGTTGTTTCACGTCTTCATACCAATGCGTCAGCTGCTCGATCAGCGCATGCATCTCGCTCATCCGCTCCTGGGCATGGCGCTCGGCTTCGCTTACGGGGCGCTGCATCAGGATTTCGCGAAGGACCGAGAGAGTGGGATCGACCTCGCGCTTCTTGCGCTCTTCCGCCAGTGTCCTCAGGATTTGCCAGACGTCATCGGGCGTCGTGAAAAAATCGCGCCGGTCGTCCGGCTTGTGCTTCAGCAAGACCAGATTCCAGGTCTGCAGTTCGCGTAGACTCATCGAAACATTCGAGCGCGAGATGCCGAGCGCATCGGTGATCTCTTCCGCACAGAGCGGGGACGGCGAGACGTAGAGCAGGGCGTAAATCTGACCAACAGTACGGTTGATGCCCCAGCGAGAGCCCATTTCGCCGAAGTGCAGAACAAAGGATTGAACAAGCGGTGGAAGGTTCATCTCGGTTTCCGTTATGTCTGTGATTTCAGAAATTTCTGAAATCACTATAACTGGGTGGGCTTCGTGGGCAATCGGCTACTGAGGGCTGCGGCAATTTGGTGTCGCGGCGAGTCATAGGAAAATTCGCTGCGGCTGAACTTGATCTGGATCAAACGGCGACGGAATGTTTCGCATGGCCCTGATTGAGGTAGCGATCGAACTTCGCGGCGATCGCCCGCACGAAAGGCCGGCCTTTCGGCGTGACCGTGAAGGTGTTGCCGTCGAAGGTGGTCAGCTCGTCCTCGTTGAAGATATGCGTACGCATCGCGTCGGCGCAGACGCCGTCGGCGGCGCGGCCGAACCGTGAGCGCAGGTCGGTGACGGAGAACGCATAGCGGCACATCAGGTCCTCGATGGCGGACGCCGCGGCGCGGTCGCTCTCCGACAGCGCAAACCCGCGGGCGACAGGCAAGTGTCCGTCCGAGATTGCCCGGCAATATTGGCCGGTCGCCGTGATGTTCTGCACATAGCCTTGCGGCAGGCGGCCGATCGACGAGGCGCCGAAGCCGATCAGAGCCTCTGCATCATCCGTGGTATAACCCTGGAAATTGCGCCGAAGCGTGCCGTCGGAGAGCTTCTGCGCCATGCAGTCGGCTGGCTTTGCAAAATGATCGATGCCGACAGAGACGTAGTCTGCTGCCATAAGGGCTTCGGCACCGGCGGCCGCCATCTCGAAGCGTTCAGCCGGACCAGCCAACGTTGCCGCATCGATCTGCGACTGGTGTTTCTTCATCCAGGGAACATGCGCGTAGCCGAACATGGCAATCCGGTCGGGCGCCATGGAAAGGCATTGTTCGATCGTCCGCATCAGCATCGCCCTGTCCTGGTGCGGCAGGCCGTAGACAATGTCGAGATTGATGGACGCGACGCCGAGGTCGCGCAGCGTGGTCACGACGTCGGCCGTCTCCGCGAAGCTTTGCGGGCGGTTGATGGCGGCCTGTACGATCGGTTCGAAGTCCTGCACGCCGACACTTGCCCGCGTGATGCCGAACGATCTCCATGCCTGCAGGCGCTCGGCGTCGACATGGGTCGGGTCGATCTCGACACTGATCTCGGCGTTGGGAGCGATGTCGAAATGCCGATCCAGCGTGTCGCGCAGCTTCTGCAGATCCTTCGGGCTGACAATCGTCGGCGAACCGCCGCCGAAATGGATCGTGCTGACCTTTCGCCGTTCGGGCAGGCTTTTGGCGACCATCTCGATCTCGTTGTTGAGCGCATCGAGATAGGCGGCGATCGGATCGTAGCGGCGCACCTGCTTGGTATGGCAGCCGCAATAGAAGCAGAGCCGATCGCAGAACGGGATGTGCAGATAGAGCGACAGCGATCCATCCGCCTGCTCGCCAAGCCATTCCCGATAGACGGCTTCGTCGACGCCGTCATGGAAGTGCGGAGCCGTGGGGTAGCTGGTGTAGCGTGGCACGGGAGCGGCGTAGCGGGCGATGAGTTCGGCGTTCATGGCGTGTCCTTTTGGGGAAGCCATAGCGGGCCCCGAACGGTGGCACTTTGATCTCGATCAAGAAAATGCTGTTCTCCCGCTGTGGCTGTAGTCTATGCTTTTGCGCGGAGCTGATTTGATGCGCAAAGACATACATAATTCAAATATACCAGTACGTTGCATGAGTTGTGAGGTTCGCCACAAGGGCATGTGTGGCGCGCTCAGCTCTGACGAGTTGCTGGCGCTTTCCGCGCATACGCGCCTGGTCAATCACGAGTCCGGCGATGAGCTTGCCGGCGAGAAGATGCCGGCCGAATCCTATGCCACCGTCATCCGCGGCGTCGTGAAGCTTACGAAGACGCTGGAGGACGGGCGCCAGCAGATCGTTGGCCTGCAGTTTGCGCCCGATCTTCTCGGCCGGCTGAATGCAAATGAGAACGCAGTGTCCGTAGAGGCGGCCTCCGACGTAAACCTCTGTCGCATCCCAAAGGCCGCGCTGGAGCGCATGGTCAAAAGCAACCCTGCGCTTGCCGAACGGCTGATGTCGCAGACGCTACGCGAGCTTGATGAAGCACGCGACTGGATGGTGACGCTTGGGCGCAAGACGGCGGCGGAGAAGGTCGCGAGCTTCCTGCTCCTGATCGCAACGCATCTCGATCCCGAGGCCGTCGGCGAAAAGCGCCGGTTCGATCTGCCGTTGTCGCGAGCCGACATTGCAGACTTTTTGGGGCTGACGATCGAAACGGTTTCCCGCCAGATGTCGAAGCTGAAAGCAGATGGTGTGATCTCGATCGTCGCCAACCGGCATATCGAGGTCCCGAAGGTCTCGAAGCTCAAGGCCTGCTGCGGATCCTGATGATGCCTGTGCGGCATTCTTCAATGCATGTTGCCGAGGAAGGCCATTCCGTGCAGGAGTGAGGGTTCACTTTCATTCGATAAGAGATTTGCATGTCTGCCTTCGCCAATCCGCTCGTGTCCCGCCTGTCTCCGCCACCAATTCCTTCGGTTCTTGCCTGGGCTCGAGAATACAAGGGTGGCAAGGGTCCGTTGGTCGATCTTTCGCAGGCAGTGCCCGGCTATCCGGCGCATCCTGAAATGTTGCGTTTGCTTGGCGAAGCGGCATCGTCGCCGAAGACGACGGGCTATGGTCCAATCGAGGGCGAGGGCGTGCTGAGAGAGGCTTATGCCGGGCATATGTCCAAGGTCTATGGGGCGTCCGTTTCCGCAGGCAACATCCATATCACCGCGGGCTGCAACCAGGCCTTCATGTCGGCGGCGATCGCTCTTGCCGGGTCCGGCGATACCGTGGCGTTGACCAATCCGTTCTATTTTAATCAGGAGACGACGCTTTCGATGCTCGGCATCAAGCGGGTTCTGGTCGAGTGCGACACGGAGAACGGCTTTCTGCCGGAGGTTCAATCGGCCGAGAAGGCGCTGCAGGGCGGCGCCAAGCTGCTGGCGGTGGTGACGCCGAACAATCCGACCGGCGCGGTCTATCCGCCTGAGTTGCTGCTTGAGCTGTTCACCCTCTGCCGCAAGCATGGGGCTTGGCTGATCGTCGACGAGACCTATCGGGATTTCCTTCCCGACGGCTACGGCGCTCCGCATCCGCTACTCACGATTGCGGGCTGGGAAGACACGCTGGTCCTCCTCTACAGCTTCTCGAAATCCTTCTGCATTCCCGGCCATCGGCTTGGTGCGATCACGGCCGGAGTCAACGTCGTTGCCGAGATCGCCAAGGTCATGGACAACATGCAGATCTGTGCGCCGCGTGCAGCCCAGGTCGCCGTTGCCGCGGCGATGCCGATCCTTGTCGACTGGCAGGCGGCAAATCGCCTGGAGATTGCGCGCCGTGCGGATGCATTGCGGGCCGTGATGTCGGGGTTGCCCGGCTGGGAGATCGGTGCGCTTGGCGCCTATTTCGCGTTCATCCGCCATCCGTTCGCGGAGCTCAGCTCAGCCGCCGTCGCGGAGCGTCTGGCGAAGGAGGCTGGTGTCGTCTGCCTGCCGGGAAGCTACTTTGGAGAAGGGCAGGAGCACTACCTCCGGCTCGCCTTTGCCAATGCCGACGCGGCTTCGATCAGCCTGCTGGCGGATCGTCTTAGGTAGTTTTGAAATGATAAAGGCCCGCGTTAGCGGGCCTTATTCTTTTCTGACTGGGTACTCGTATCAGACGACGACCGTCAGCGGCGGTATCCGCTTGTCCGCCGGGTTAGCCTGCTCGGAGGCCTCTAGCAGATTGAGCTCCCGCCGCTCCTTCTCCGACACGATCGCAAGGTCGAGGACCTTCTGCAGGTTTGCGGCGTGGCGGAAGGTCGGGTCGTCCTGCTTTCCGGTTCTGACGGCTTCTGCAAAGCGCTGGTAATTGGTCAGAACAGCGGGGACCTCGATGTCCCGCCAGGTGGCGGTCTCGATGTCCTCGCCAAAGCAACCGCGCAGCTCGGAACCGTCAGGGCGATGGATGACCTCGAGGCTGCCCTTTTCGCCATAGATGCGAAGCTTCAGCTCGTTGAGATGACCGGTTGCCCAGCGGGTCGCGTGGATGACGCCGAGTGCACCGTTGGTGAAATCGACCGACATGGTGAAGCTGTCGTTGGCATCCAGCAGATATTCGCCGATCTGGCCGCCCGGTGCCTTGTTGAAGGTCTTCAGGCGGGCGAAGACATGGTCGATATCGGTCGCTGCGCCATAGGCGGCGAAGTCGAGGATGTGGATGCCGACGTCGCCGAGCACACCGTTGGAGCCGTGGCCGGTCGACAGACGCCACAGCCAGCGCGATTCCGTGCGCCAGTCACCCCAGGCGCGCGAGACCAGCCAGCTCTGCAGGTAGGAGGCCTCGACGTGACGGATGGTGCCCAGTTCACCAGCCAGCACCATTTCGCGGGCGCGCTGCAGGGGCGCGACGTTGCGATAGGTGAGGTTGACCATATTGATGACGCCGGCAGCTTCAGCGGCTTCTGTCATCTCCAACGCGTGGTCGTAATGCTCGGCCAGCGGCTTTTCGCAGAAGACATGCTTGCCGGCGGCGATGAGCGCAAGGCTGGTCGCATGGTGGATGCGATCCGGCGTGACGTTGGTGGCCGCGTCGAATTCACCCCATGCGATCGCTTCTTCCAGCGAGAGGAAGCGATTCTGGATATGGAAGTGATCGGCAAATTCGGCAAGGCGCGCCGGATCGGTATCGACGGCGCCGACAACTTCCACGCCATCGATGGCGAGGAAGTTGGCAACCTGGTTTCTGGCCATCGAGCCCGTGCCAAGAACGAGTAGTCGCATGTGTGTGCTCCTCAGCGGTAACCGGCTTCGCCGGCCTGATGCAGACGCGGGCCGCGTTCGACGATCGGCTCGAGAGCCTTTTCGACCGGAACATTCGGGGCGTCGGTGATGCTCTTCAGATCGCCTTGCGGGTTATATGCCCATTTCACGCCGTTGATGAGTACCTTCTGGACGTTGGCATCATGATAGGTCGGGTAGGTTTCATGGCCAGGGCGGAAATAGAAGATGTTGCCGGCGCCGCGGCGCCAGGTGAGACCCGAACGGAAGACTTCGCCACCCTGGAACCAGGAGATGAAGACCGTCTCCAGCGGTTCCGGCACGGAGAACTGCTCGCCGTACATTTCCTCGTTTTCGAGAACGAAGTTCTCGTCGAGGCCGGCTGCGATCGGGTGACGCGGGTTGATCGTCCACAGACGCTCGCGCTCGCCGGCTTCGCGCCACTTCAGCGCGCAGGGCGTTCCCATCAGGCGCTTGAAGATCTTCGAGAAGTGGCCGGAGTGCAGGACGAGCAGGCCCATGCCTTCCCAGACGCGCTTGGCGACGCGCTCGACGACGACGTCGGAGACCGCGCCGTGATCCTTGTGGCCCCACCAGGTGAGGACGTCGGTTTCGGCAAGGCGAGCTTCCGTCAGGCCGTGCTCGGGCTCCTGCAGTGTGGCCGTCGTCGCCTGGATCGCCGGATCGGTGTTCAGCGCGTTGGCAATGGTGGTGTGCATGCCTTCGGGATAGATGCCCCGAACGATCTCGTTGGTGTTTTCATGGATGTTTTCACCCCAGACAATGGTGCGAATAGGCAAGGCTTTGCTCCTTCATGCGGATGGTGGATCGACCTCGATGGGAGGCGAGGCGGATCCTGTGGTTTTGGGTAGATGTCAGGCCGCGCCCTTGAGGGGTACTCTTTCGAGCGCGCGTCCGGATTGGTCGAAACGGTGGACCGACCCCTGAACCGGGGCAACGCCCAGTTTCTGGCCGGGTTGATGGCTGGATACGCCGGTCTCGCGAACGACCAGCGGCTCCGATGTGCCGATGTCGAGATAGACGAAGCTGTCCGAGCCGAGAATTTCGGAATGAATGACGGTACCGCTCCAGGCGGCGTCCTGCTGAACGATCTCCATATGCTCGGCGCGAACGCCGATGGTGTGGGCATTGTAGGGTGCGGAGAATTCACCAGTCAGGAAGTTCATTTTCGGCGAACCGATGAAGCCGGCGACGAATACGGAATTTGGTGTCTCGTAGAGTTCGAGCGGTGTGCCGACCTGCTCGACGACGCCATCCCGCAGGACGCAGATGCGGTCGGCGAGCGTCATCGCCTCGACCTGGTCGTGGGTGACGTAGATCATCGTCGTGCCGTGCATGCTGCGGTGAAGCTTGGCGATCTCCAAACGCGTTGCGACGCGCAGCGCCGCGTCGAGGTTCGACAGCGGCTCGTCAAACAGGAACACCTTGGGATCGCGGACGATGGCGCGGCCGATCGCGACGCGCTGGCGCTGGCCGCCCGACAACTGGCGCGGCAGGCGCTCGAGATAGGGCGACAGCTGCAGCATGCCGGCGGCCTGCTCGACACGGGCCTTGCATTCTTCCTTCGTGCGTCCCGACAGTTTCATGCCGAAGGCCATGTTCTCGAACACGGTCATATGCGGATAGAGCGCATAGGATTGGAAGACCATGGCGATGCCGCGCTTCGACGGTGCGTAGCGGTTGACGGCCTCGCCATCGAAGGAAAGCGTACCCGAGCTGATGTCTTCCAGCCCGGAGATCAGCCGCAGCAGCGTGGACTTGCCGCAGCCGGACGGGCCGACGAAGACCATGAACTCGCCCTTGCGGATATCGAGCGAGACGCCCTTGATGACTTCAAGTGCACCGAAGCTCTTGCGGATATTGTCGAGTCGAATCTGTGCCATATCGTGCTTTCTTCAACCTTTGACGCCACCGGCGGTCAGGCCGGAAATGATGCGCCGCTGGAATATCAGGACCAGGACAACGACAGGGACCGTGACGATGACGGATGCTGCCATGATGTTGCCCCACGGGATTTCGAACTGGCTGCCGCCCGAAAGCAGGGCGATGGCAACCGGCACCGTTCGCTGAGCGTCCGATGAGGTGAATGTTAGGGCGAAGAGGAATTCGTTCCAGGCCGTAATGAAGGCAAGCAGGCCGGTTGTGACCAATGCCGGCCACATCAGCGGCATGAAAACCTGGGTGATGATGACCCACGGCGAGGCGCCATCGACAATCGCCGCTTCCTCGATTTCAATGGGCAGATCGCGCATGAAGGTGGTCAGAACCCAGACCGTGAAGGGCAGGGTAAAGATCATGTAGGAGAAGATCAGCGCAAAGGGCGTGTTGAAGATGCCGATCCAGCGGATCAACTCGAACAAGCCGGCGAGCACGGCGATCTGCGGGAACATCGAGACCGACAGGATGGTCAGCATCAGCAGCGCCCGGCCGCGGAAATTGACGCGGGCAAGCGCGTAGGATGCGGTGACGGCGAGCAACAGCGAGGCCGCGACCACCAGGACTGCGACGAGCAGGGAATTGCCGAGGCTGCGGATGAAGCTGCCCGTGGTCAGGACCGTCGTGTAGTTGGTGAGCGAGATCGAGGTCGGCCAGTAGTTGACCTCGAACAGGGCTGTGCCGGCTTTGAAGCTCGTCAGGATCGCATAGTAGAACGGGAAGACCGCGATGATGACGATGACGGCGACGAGCAGGTAAAAGAGGGTGTTTTTGGTAGCGGTCAGCAGCATCAGCGTTCGCTCCCGCCGAGTTTGACGCGACCGAGCCACATGTAGAGCACGGTGATCGTCGCGATGATCAGGAAGAGTACCGTCGAGGCGGTTGCTCCATAGGCGAACTTGTCGAAGTCGAACAGGTTTTCGCGGGCCATGACCGACATGGTCTTGGTCTGCGCATTGTTCGGCGTCAGCACGTAGATCAGGTCGAAGATACGCAGAGCGTCGAGCATGCGGAAGATCACGGCGACCATGATGGCTGGGCGGACCAGCGGCAGGGTCAGGCGCCAGAACACCTTGATCGGGTTGATGCCATCGATCTTCGCGGCTTCGTAGATATCGGCGGGAACCATCTGCAGGCCGGCGAGGATGAGCAGCGCCATGAAGGGCGTCGTCTTCCAGACGTCGACGATCAGCACCGCGATCATCGCCGTCTCCGGATTGGCGGTCCAGGCAATCTTCTGGGTGATCAGGCCCATGCCGAGCAGGATGTCGTTCAGGATGCCGAACTGATCATTGAGCATCCAGGCCCACATCTTGGCGGAAACGATGGTCGGGATTGCCCAGGGAATGAGAATGGCTGCGCGGACGATGCCGCGGCCAGCGAAGTTCGCGTTCAGCACCAGCGCGACCACGAGGCCGAGGACGGTTTCGATGGTCACCGACAGAAGCGCGAACTTCATCGTGTTCAGGACCGCTTTCCACCAGTTGGGATCGGCGAGCAGGCCGTTATAGACCGTGCGACCACTCTTCAGCGTGACCCAGGAGAGGTAGTTCTTGAAGCCGACGAACTGGGCGTCACCGAGGCTCGTGAGCGATGCGTTCGTGAAGCTGAAATAGATCGTTCTGAAAAGCGGCCATCCGGCAACGACGGCCAGGATGAACAGGGTGGGGGCCAGGAATATCCAGGCGGAACGGATGCGCTCGGAGCGCAAGTCCGACGAGGTATTGACGGCGCGTGCTCGCGATCCGACGCTTGAAGAGACTGCGGCTTCAGTCATGAGGTACCCGCTTCTTGAGGCGATTTGACGATGGCGGCTTCCGGGAAGGGCAGCGGCGGAGGTGCGCCGCTGCCGATGCAGTCGGTTACCAGTTATCGCCCTTCAGCGACGTCAGGTCGGCCTCGAGAAGCTCGAGGTTTTCTGCGGAGGTGCCGTTACCCGAAAGCGAGTTGTGAACGGCGGTCCAGAACTTCGAGGAGACCTCGTTGTACTTGACCTTGGCGGATGCCGACGGACGCGGAACGGCGTTCTGGAAGATCGGCTTCCAGCTCGGCATGAAGGGTGCCGCGGCCGCGATGTCCTTGTCGTCATAGAGGGCAGCCAGCGTCGGCAGGTTGGAGAGTTCGATCGCGCGCTGCTTCTGGCTTTCCTTGGAGGTCAGGAACTTGACGAGGGCAATCGCGGCATCCTGGTTCTCGGAGTACTTCGAAACGGCGAGGTTCCAGCCGCCGAGCGTCGAGGACGGCGTGTCGCCTTCCTTGGCAACCGGAAGCGTCGTCACGTCGAACTTGCCTTTGACGGCGCTGTCGCCACCGTTGCCGAGAGCGTAGGCGTATGGCCAGTTGCGCATGAAGACGGCATTGCCGGTCTGCCAGACGCCGCGGGACTCTTCTTCCTGATAGGCGAGCACGCCACCGGGCGAAATCGTTCCGACCCAGCCCTTGGCGCGGTCGATCGCTGCTGCTGCCTTCTCGTTGTTGATGGAGATGGTGCCATCCGGCTCGATGATCTGGCCGCCGCCAGATGATTTGACCCATTCGAGCGCGTTGCAGGTCAGGCCTTCATAAGCGTTGCCCTGGAAGACATAGCCCCAGAGATCCTTCTGGCCGGCTGCGCGTTCCTTGTCCTGGATTTCCTTGGCGGTTGCCGCCATTTCGTCCCAGGTCTTCGGGGGCTGCTTGCCGTACTTCTCGAGCAGGTCCTTGCGATAGAAGAGCGCCGGCGCATCGGTATAGAGCGGCATGGCGACGAGGCGACCGTTCACGGTCTGCGAAGCGATGATCGACGGGAAGAAATCGCCGACGACATCCTTTGCGGCATCCTTCAGGTCGACGAACTGGTCGGCGAGCTGCGGCGCCCAGATGACGTCTGTCTGATAGACGTCGACGTCCTTGTTGCCGGCGGCGAGCCACAGGCGGTACTGCGAGAACTGCTCGGTTGAGGACGACGGCATGGTCACGATGCTGACCTTGTTGCCGGTTGCCTTTTCGAACTCGTCGAGCTGCTTGCGGAACAGATCGAGGTTCTTGCCGGTTGAGCTTGCGGAAATGCTGATGTTGGCGGCAAACGAGGGCTGTGCGACGCCGATCAATGCGGCTGCAACGGCGACCGCTGTGAAACGAAAGTTCATATCTTCCTCCCAAAAGAACCAAACGCTGGAAAAATTGAAATCGGTTTGGCTGGAAAAAATTGTCAGAAGGTCGATATCAAGTCAAGCGGGTATGCGATACGAGAGCATCACAAGTCCATACTTTGAAATTAGATGTTTTAAATCAATATGATGATCGATATTTTGGTTGTGGGCAAACGGCCTTGCGTGAGATGCAGACAATATTTAGATTTGAAAACGGTTTGGCTGTTTTGCGCTTTGCCGCGGTTGGGCCATAAGTGACGTCGAAACAGATGATCCGAAATCGATCAGAAGAGACCCGCCAGCTACATGAAACTTAAAGACTTCGCCAAACATGTGGGCTTGTCGCCGACCACCGTCAGCCGGGCGCTGAGCGGGTATCCGGAGGTCAGCGAGGTCACGCGTGCGCGGGTCACGGAGGAGGCGGCGAGGCTCGGATATCGGCCGAATGTCAATGCGGTGCGGCTGAAGACCGGACGGGCAGGCGCGATCGGCGTCGTCATGGGGCGCGCTGGCGAATTTCACTTCGCTGAGTTCATGGCCGGCATGGCTGAACGGTTGGTTGCCGAGGAGACGGACATTCTCGTCATTCCGATGTCCGACCCTGACCAGGACGATGAGATGGAATTGTACCGCCGCCTCGTCGAAAGCCGGCGTGTCGACGCGATCATCGTGCATTCGCCGAAGCCCAGCGATCCGCGCATTGCGCTTCTGCACGAACTCGGCATGCCGTTTCTCGTGCACGGGCGGTCGGATATCGATGTGCCGCATGCCTGGCTCGACATTGACAACGAAGGCGCTATCCGCAGGGCAACCTCGCATCTCATCGACCTCGGGCATCGGCGGATCGCGATGATCAACGGCAGGCCCGGAGCGACCTATGCGATCCACCGGGACAATGGCTTTCGCGGCGCGTTGCAAAGCGGAGGCATCGAGCTCGATCCGCAACTGCTGGCGAGCGGAAATTTCACTGACGAGCTAGGTTTTCGGTTTGCGCGTTCCTTTCTGGAGCAACCCAATCCTCCGACCGCAATCGTCGCCGGATCCATGATGACGGCGCTTGGGGTTTACAGGGCTGCGCGCTCCCTTGGGCTGCAGGTCGGGCGCGACGTTTCGGTTATCGCGCATGACGACGTGTTCCCTTATCTGACGGCTGACAACATGGCTCCCTCGCTATCGGCGACACGGTCATCGATGCGCGCGGCCGGCACGCGCTGCGCCGATCTGGTGCTCCAGTTGCTTGCGGGACGTTCGCTGACGGAAATTCACGAACTCTGGCCGGTGGAACTGATCCTTCGCGAATCCACCGCCGCTGCGCCATCGCCCCGCTAAGCGACGATCGGGAGAATTTCGCGCCAGAACAGGCGATAGCGGAAAGATGATTTCCATTCCCGAAATAATTGAGCGCGCGATTGATTGAGGTCTTGGGGTTAGACCGTCATATTTACTGGCAGCTGTCTCGTGCTTGTCGATCATTCCTCCCGATTGATGAGGCAGCTGTTCCCTCTGGAGGTTTTGACCTCACTCCTTAGCCACCGCTCGACGGTGGCTTCTTTTTGCGTGCCCGTGCGCCTACGTCCCCTAAGCGAATGCTGTCGGACCTTTGTCGAAAGGCAGTCGTTGTCGAAATGGATGCTGAAAAGGAGAAATCAAATGCAGCTCGTCGGTACACAGGTCATTCCGGAGCAAGGTGGAAAGCGCGGTTTCACGGTTGAATTCGTAGGCGCGGGCGGCGAGGTGGTGTCCGTCCAGCTGCGCAAAGATAGCGATGCGACCCTGAATTCGCGCAATGCACTCGATCGTGCCAAGGCCGTCATGAAGGAGTTGGCATCTTTTCAAGCGGATGGCGATCTTTCGAAGGGGATGGCGCAGCCGAGTGCGCGTAAGGCCGGAGACGCGGACGCGATGGAAGAGCAACTCGACGAGGGCCTCGAAGATTCCTTTCCGGCGAGCGATCCCGTCTCGGTGACGATCTCGAGCATATCAGGGGGGAAGACGCGCAAGCATTGAGCGACTATGCCGACGTGGCTGTTCTTGGAATCAGGCAGGCTTCGCCACCGCCGAACAGGCGAGAGCGCGTCAGGAAGCGCTTCTCCCGGCCGTTATCAAGCGAGAACATTCCTCCGCGTCCGGGCACGACATCGATGATCAACTGCGTGTGTTTCCAGGCCTCGAACTGGCTGGCGCTGATGTACACGGGGACGCCCGATATCTCGCCGAGTTTAACATCCAGATCGCCCACGATGAAATCGTCAGTGGGGTAGCACATTGGTGACGACCCATCGCAGCATCCGCCGGATTGGTGGAACAGGATATCCGGATAATCGCGGCGGATCTCGTCGATCAGCGCGACGGCGGCGTCGGTTGCGGTAACGCGCGGTTCGCCGTTGACCAAGGTGTCCATGACATGCCTCCCAAAGCTACTTTAACAAGATAAGGCCCTCCCAACCCTCCCCACAAGGGGGAGGGCTTAACC
>UBTY01000013.1:0-2500 GCA_900468535.1 Hyphomicrobiales bacterium
TGATGAGAAGATTTGTTGTTGCGCTTGGCAGACCTGGCAGCGACCGACTCTCCCGCGTCTTAAGACGAAGTACCATAGGCGCTGGGGCGTTTCACGGCCGTGTTCGGAATGGGAACGGGTGCAGCCGCCCCGCCATAACCACCAGGTCAGCGAAGCGCAACAAATTGAGAAGCTGGTGNNATGAGCATTGATCAATGAGAACGATCAAGCCAATCGAGCTATTAGTACCGGTAAGCTTCACACATTGCTGCGCTTCCACACCCGGCCTATCAACGTGGTCGTCTTCCACGGCTCTGATAGGGAATACTCGTTTTCAGGTTGGTTTCCCGCTTAGATGCCTTCAGCGGTTATCCATTCCATATGTAGCTACCCTGCTATGCCCTTGGCAGGACAACAGGTCCACCAGAGATATGTCCATCCCGGTCCTCTCGTACTAGGGACAGATCCTGTCAATATTCCTACACCCACGGCAGATAGGGACCGAACTGTCTCACGACGTTCTGAACCCAGCTCACGTACCGCTTTAATTGGCGAACAGCCAAACCCTTGGGACCTGCTCCAGCCCCAGGATGCGATGAGCCGACATCGAGGTGCCAAACAACCCCGTCGATATGGACTCTTGGGGGTCATCAGCCTGTTATCCCCGGCGTACCTTTTATCCGTTGAGCGATGGCCCTTCCACACGGGACCACCGGATCACTATGACCGACTTTCGTCTCTGCTCGACTTGTCAGTCTCGCAGTCAGGCGGGCTTATGCCATTGCACTCGACGACCGATTTCCGACCGGTCTGAGCCCACCATCGCGCGCCTCCGTTACTCTTTCGGAGGCGACCGCCCCAGTCAAACTACCCACCATACACTGTCCCGGATCCGGATGACGGACCGCGGTTAGACATCCATGACGATAAGGGTGGTATTTCAAGGATGGCTCCACGGAAACTGGCGTCCCCGCTTCAAAGCCTACCACCTATCCTACACATGCCGACACGAATGCCAGTGTAAAGCTATAGTAAAGGTGCACGGGGTCTTTCCGTCTGACCGCAGGAACCCCGCATCTTCACGGGGAATTCAATTTCACTGAGTCTATGTTGGAGACAGCGGGGAAGTCGTTACGCCATTCGTGCAGGTCGGAACTTACCCGACAAGGAATTTCGCTACCTTAGGACCGTTATAGTTACGGCCGCCGTTTACTGGGGCTTCGATTCAAAGCTTGCACCTCTCCTCTTAACCTTCCAGCACCGGGCAGGCGTCAGACCCTATACGTCGTCTTGCGACTTCGCAGAGCCCTGTGTTTTTGATAAACAGTCGCTACCCCCTGGTCTGTGCCACCCCATCATACTTGCGTAAAATGGGGTCACGCTTCTTCCGAAGTTACGCGTGCAATTTGCCGAGTTCCTTCAACATAGTTCTCTCAAGCGCCTTGGTATACTCTACCTGACCACCTGTGTCGGTTTCGGGTACGGTCTATACGGTGGAGCTATTTCCTGGAACCGCGTCCCTGCAAGATCAATCCAATAAGACCTTACAAGTTGAGCAATCCGTCACTACCACCAGGCCCACGAATATTAACGTGGTTCCCATCGACTACGCGTGTCCGCCTCGTCTTAGGGGCCGGCTAACCCTGCTCAGATTAACTTTAAGCAGGAACCCTTGGTCTTTCGGCGAGAGGGTCTCTCACCCTCTTTATCGTTACTCATGTCAACATTCGCACTTCCGATACCTCCAGGATGTCTCACGACTGTCCCTTCACAGGCTTACGGAACGCTCCGCTACCACGTGCACAAGTGCACATCCTCAGCTTCGGTGCATGGCTTCAGCCCCGTTACATTTTCGGCGCAAAGACCCTTATTTAGACCAGTGAGCTGTTACGCTTTCTTTAAATGATGGCTGCTTCTAAGCCAACATCCTGGTTGTTTTGGGATCCTCACATCCTTTCCCACTTAGCCATGACTTGGGGACCTTAGCTGGAGGTTAGGGTTGTTGCCCTTTTCACGACGGACGTTAGCACCCGCCGTGTGTCTGCCGAGTAGTACTCCCGGGTATTCGGAGTTTGGTTAGGATCAGTAAGACGGTGAGTCCCCATAGCCCATCCAGTGCTCTACCCCCCGGGGTATTCGCTCGACGCTCTACCTAAATAGATTTCGCGGAGAACCAGCTATTTCCGAGTTTGATTGGCCTTTCACCCCTAGCCACAAGTCATCCCAATCTATTGCAACAGATGCGGGTTCGGTCCTCCAGTTGGTGTTACCCAACCTTCAACCTGCTCATGGCTAGATCACTCGGTTTCGGGTCTAATGCAACTAACTAAATCGCCCTATTCAGACTCGCTTTCGCTTCGCCTACACCTACCGGCTTAAGCTTGCTAGTTACACTAAGTCGTTGACCCATTATACAAAAGGTACGCCGTCACCCTTGCGGGCTCCGACTGTTTGTAGGCATCCGGTTTCAGGTTCTATTTCACTCCCCTTGTCGGGGTGCTTTTCACCTTTCCCTCACGGT